>CAWFKD010000010.1:0-40967 GCA_963816235.1 uncultured Alphaproteobacteria bacterium
TGAAACGATCGTCCCTGGCAAGGGGCGGCGTCGAGCCGGCGCATGTTTCTCGCGGGATTCTCCACACCCGTTGCCTGGATGCTCGAGGTTGCCGTTATCCCTCGGATCGGACTCGGCGAGCGCGTCTAGGCGGCGGGCTTTATCTGGTAGTTGGGCGTCGAGCGGGAAATCTTCTGCTCGTCCTCGGTCATGTCGGCGGGGATATCCGCAAAGAGTGGCGTGCTGAGGTACCGCTCGCCGGTGTCTGGCAACATCGCGAGGATTGTTGTCCCCGGGGCCGCTTCGCCGCAAATGCGAAGGGCGCCGGCAAGCGTCGCGCCGGCGGTGATGCCGACGAATATGCCTTCCTTCCGTGCCAATTCCCCACTCCACCGCAGCGCTTCCGCGTTCGCAATCGGCAGGACGCGATGAATGACCTTCATGTCGACGGCATCGCCGGTGAGCTTCGGAATAAAATCGGGTGTCCAGCCTTGCATCGGGTGCGGCTTGAAAGAAGGATGGCCCCTGGATGCCGACCCGTCGGGATTGCGCTCCTGGGCGGTTCCGCTCCCCAGAAGTTGCGCGTCTTCCGGCTCGCATACGATAATTTTCGTCTCCGGCCGCACCTTCGCCAGCACACGCGCAACTCCCTTGAGTGTGCCGCCGGTTCCGTATCCCGTAACCCAGTAGTCGAGCCGGGCGCCTTCGAAATCATCAAGAATCTCCCGCGCCGTCGTCCGCGAATGCATATCGGGATTGGCCTCGTTCTCAAACTGGCGCGTCAGGAACCAGCCATGGGTTTTGGCGAGTTCAACTGCTTTGGCCACCATCCCGGTCCCTCGCTCCGCCGCCGGCGTCAAGACGACCTTCGCGCCCAGGAAGCGCATCAGTTTTCTCCGCTCGACACTGAAGCTGTCGGCCATCGTCACGACCAAGGGATAGCCCTTCTGGGCGCAGACCATGGCCAACCCGATCCCGGTGTTGCCACTTGTCGCCTCGATAACAGTTTGTCCGGGCTTAAGCTGACCGGACTTTTCGGCATCCTCGATCACGCCGAGAGCCAAGCGATCCTTGACCGAGCCCAGGGGGTTGAAGGCCTCAATCTTTACGAAAAGCTCGACATGCGCCGGCGCGAGTTTGTTGATCCTGACGACAGGCGTGTTGCCGACCGTCTCCAAGATGTTTGCATATCTTCGCCCCATGATTTGCTCCCCAAAGGTTGTTTTTGATTCGGGTCTGCCGGTCGACCAAAAGTAGCAGCAGGCTAGTCCCGAGGTCCATGATTGTCCTGTTTTGGTTGAATTTCTTGAGCTGCGGATCAGTACTCCGCCTCATTGGCATTCCTTCTAGCCCCAAGCCGTCAGGGACAAGGATCCCACTTGTTGGTTTTTTCCGGCGGCTCTACCATCCCACGACTCTCTGAATTCATTCCACACGGCGCAGTCGTCCGCGTGGTGCACAAGTGGAGCAGCATTTATTGGAGGCTTTCCGCTTCCAGCATGGCATCCCAAGCAATTTCAACCTGCTTCAACTGGGGGACAATATGTGCGGCATCGTCGCGCTCTATGCACGTCGTGGACAAGTTGATCTTGATGCGGTCCGTCGGGCAACGGCAAGCCTGGGGCACCGGGGGCCGGACGGCCAGCGTCATTGGCTGAGTCCAGATCGCAGTGTCGGTCTCGGCCATGCTCGTCTCAGCATCATCGACCTCACAACGGGAGATCAGCCGATTGCCAGTGAAGACGGGCGCACAACGATTGTCTGTAATGGTGAGTTCTACGGATATGAAGCGATCCAGAAGGAACTGGAGAGTTCCGGCCATCGTCTGAGGACGAAATCCGACAGCGAGATCGCCCTGCATCTTTATGAGGATCTCGGCCCTCAAAGCTTGCACCGCCTGCGCGGCGAGTTTGCCTTTGTCATCTGGGATGAGGCCAACCGGACGATGTTTGCCGCGCGCGACCGTTTTGGCATCAAGCCGTTGTTCTATGCCGTCCATGGCGGCACGCTTTATTTTGCTTCCGAGGTGAAAGCCTTGTTCGCCGCCGGCGTTCCCGCGCGTTGGGATGCCGAAAGCTTCTGGCAGAATGTCGAGCAAGGGGGACACCAGGAGCGTACGCTGTTTGACGGCGTCCGCCTCGTTCCGCCGGGTCACTATCTGATTGCGACCGATCAGCACATCCAGGTTATCCGGTACTGGGATTTCGACTATCCGGCGGTCGACAGCAGCGCCAGGCGCCGATCCGATGCAGACTACAAGGCAGAGTTTCGCGAGGCGCTCGAGGAAGCCGTGCGGATTCGCCTGCGCGCCGACGTGCCGGTCGGATGCTATCTGAGCGGCGGGCTCGATTCCTGCGCGGTGCTGGGTCTCGCGGCCCGCCACCATCCGGAGCCGATCCGCGCTTTCACCTTGACCTTCGACCGGGCGGAATATGACGAAGAGGTGCAGGCAAGGGAGATGGCCGCGCTTGCCGGGGCCGAGTTCAACCCGATTCCGATCCGCCAGGACGACCTCGCCGACAACTTCGCCGATGCGATCCACCAATGCGAAACGCTCTGCATCAACGCCCATGGCGTGGCGAAATATCTGCTGAGCCGTGCGGTCCGCGATGCGGGCTACAAGGTGGTCATCACTGGTGAGGGTTCGGACGAAATTCTCGGTGGTTACGTCCACTTCCGGCGTGACATGCTGCTCTACAACCGCGCCGGCCAGGATCCCGAAACAATACAGAAATTGCTCGCGGAGCAGGAGCGCCTCAATGCCGTCTCCCGCGGGTTGTTGCTCCCCGACGGCTTGGCCGGCCCGCTTGATGACCTCAAGCGCATGCTGGGCTTTGTGCCGTCATGGATGGAAGCGTTCTCGTCGCGCGCGCGAAAACTGCGCGAGGTGTTGGCGGACGACTTCCTTGAAGCAATTGGCAACCGCCAGGGTTATCGTTCCCTATTGAGTGAACTCGACGTGCCGCGCCAACTTGCCGGGCGAGAGCCAGTCCATCAATCGCTGTATCTCTGGTCCAAGACCTGTCTGCCCATCTACATCCTCACGATGCTTGGGGATCGCATGGAGATGGGCCATTCGATCGAGGGCCGCGTGCCGTTTCTCGATCATAAAGTGGTAGAGGTCATTCGCTCGCAGCCTGTCAATCAGAAGATTCGCGGCATGACCGAGAAGTATGTGCTCCGGGAATCGGTGCGGGACGTGATCACCGACACAGTGTATCGGCGGCAAAAGCACCCGTTCCTGGCGCCGCCAGCGAGCCTCAATCCGCAAGGCAGGCTCAATGCATTCGTGCAGGACACGCTGCGCGGGCCGCACCTCGCATCGATTCCGTTTTTCGATCAGAAGAAGGTCATCGGCATTCTGGACCGGATCGACGACATGGATGATGGCGGACGGGTCGCCAACGATACGACGTTGATGTACATCGCCAGCGCCTGCGTTCTGCATGAACGCTTCCGGCTTGCGGCATGATGCTACAGAGGATTGCGGGCTCGGATGCAAGAGTTTTAGTGGGACAACACCTTGGGTCAAGCGCGGCCCGCTGACGCGATTCCGCGAGTGTCAGCTTGCCGATATACAGCGGAAACAACTGCACTAAACGTCAGCTAGACTCTCAACACCGGACTTGGCTGGGCTGCGCCAGCATGCCCCGATGTGCGATCATTTCCGGTTCGTTGGGTCCAGCTTTGCCGCAAGGAAAAGATGATGCGCGTCCAGACTTCGAAGCGGCCATATTGCCTAAGGCGGGCTCGCCGCGCTACCGATAGGGGCGCCATAACCCGGCGCCCGCCGGCCAGGAGAGGTGCCCTTGCTTCGCGACGAGTTGATCATGTTCTGCTACAGCGACATCGCGGCCCAGGTCCGGGGCAAGGGTTTTCCTGCAAAGGACCTTGAGGCGCGCCTGATCAAGGGTATTGGCTGGACGCCCACCAATATCGCCATTTCCGCCTTCGGCCCGATCGGCAACAGCCCCTTTGGGCCGTTCGGCGATCTGCTGCTGATGCCGGATCCGGCCACCAAGGTGCGGGTGGAATTCGGCGACGGCTCGCCGCCGGAGCATTTCTATCTCTGCGATGTCGTCAATACCGACTGCACCCCCTGGGATTGCTGCCCCCGCAATTTCCTGAAGCGCGCGCTGGTCGCGCTGGAGCAGGAAACGGGGCTGCGCCTGCTGGGGGCGCTGGAGCAGGAATTCGTCTATAGCGGCGCCGAGGCCAATAGCGCCGGCGCCTACAGCCTGGGCTCGGTGCGGCGCCATGGCGAGTTCGGCGCCGCGTTCCTCCACGCGCTCCGCATGGCCGGCGTGGATGTGGATTCCTACATGCCTGAGTTTGGCGTCCAGCAATATGAAGTGACCTACCGTCCGGGCGACCCGGTGCGCGCCGCCGACTGCGCGCTTGTCGTCCGCGAGATCGCCCGCGCCACCGCACAGCGCCTGGGACACAAGGCGACCTTTGCGCCGATGGTCAGCACCGGCGGCGTCGGCAGCGGCGTGCATATTCATCTCAGCCTGTGGGACAAGGCCGGCCGTCCCGTCACCTACGATGCCGGGGCGCCCTACGGGCTGAGCGCTGTTGCCGGCCAGTTCGTCGCGGGAATCATCGCCCATATGCCGGCACTCTGCGCGGTGACGGCGCCGAGCGTGGTGTCCTACTTGCGGCTGACGCCCCACCGCTGGAGCGCTGCCTACAACAATCTGGGCTATCGCGACCGCGAGGCGGCGGTGCGCATCGCGCCGATATTCGAGACGCCGGGCGCCGATCCGGCGGCGCAATACAACTTCGAATATCGCGCCGCCGACGCCACCGCCAATCCCTATCTGGCGCTGGCGCTGCTGGTGCAGGCGGGGCTGGACGGCATCCGGCGCAAGCTGCCGACTCCGCCCGTGACCGAGACCGACCCCGAGACCATGAGCGCCGAGGAGCGCCGCGCGCGCGGACTTGCGCAGGCTGCCGCAATCCCTCGGCGAGGCGCTGGATGCGCTGGACGCCGACGCGACCGTGCGCGGCTGGTTTCCGCCGCCGCTGTACGAGGCCTATAGCCGCTACAAGCGCTGGGAGCTTGATTACATCGGCAAGCTGCCGCCGGAGGAGCAATGCCGGCGATATGTCGGAAGCCTACTAGCAAGGGCAGCGGTTCCGCGAGGCGGCGAAATGGTGCCCCTATGTGTCGCTCTGGCCCTCCGGTACGCCGGCAGCCAGCAGAGCGGCGCGGAGGCGGGCGATGAACGCAGGATCGGTGTGCGGATCCTCGTTGAGGAGATGCGCAACGGTGGCGCGGGTGTCATGGGCGACAAACTGTGCGGCGGCCGCGCGGGCCTCCGGCAGTTGATCCAGGCCGACGTGACAGATCGCCATGTACGCGTAGCTCCAGGGCGGGATTTCCTTCATGTGCCTATAAGACACAAGCGCGTCGGCGTAGAGGCCCGCAACGGTCTGCGCCATGCCCCGTACATCCCAGATACCAGTCATGCGCCAATGGGTCGCGGCGGTAGACAGCCTCGATCACCGATAAAGCTTCCACGCTTTGGCCCCTATAAAGGAACCAGAGGGCGCGGATTGTCAGGATGACCGTATCGTTGGAACTGAGTCCGATCGCCCGTTCCAGATGCGCTGCGGCTTCGTCAAACCGCCTTTGGATAGATCAGCGAAAGGGCGATGGCGGTGTGGGACAAGCCCTCGGAATCGTCGAGCGCGACCGCCTGCCGGCCGTAGTTCTCCGCTTTGACCAAGCGGCTCTTGTCCCCGTCGAAGAAATACTGGCTCATGTTCACCACGCCTAGTCGCGCGTGAGCCAAGGCGAAGCGCGGATCGATCTCGACAGCCTTGAGAAGAAACGGTTCGGCCGGCGCGAAGCTCTCATAGAGGCCCCACAACTCCAGCGCCCGCAGATAGTTGTCATAGGCGGACATGCTCTCCGTGGGCTTGCGATGGGCGCGATCGGTGCGCGCCAGCTTCACACGGCCGGCAATCGTGGTCGCAATCTTGTGCGCCACTTCGTCCTGCAGCTCGAAGACGTCGGCGAGGTCGCGGTCATAGTGCTCCGCCCAGGCATGCTCCATGGTTTCCGCATCGATGAGCTGTGCACCGACGCGCACGCGGTTGCCGACCCTCCGCACGCTGCCCTCGACCACATAGTTCACGCCCAGGCGCTGCGCGATGTCCCGCAAACCGATATTTGCGCCTTCCAAGGCAAATGATGAGGTTTTCGCCGTCACCAGGATATCGTGAAAGCGGCCCAACTCGGTGATGATGTCCTCGGTAATGCCGCGGCTGAAGTACCGCTGCTCCGGATCGCCGCTCAGGTTTTCGAAGGGGAGGATGGCGATCGACGGCTTGCCGTCCGACTGGGACGGCCCGAGCGGCATCGCGTCGGTCGAGTTTGTCGCCGATGGAGGGGTGGTCTCCTCCTGGATCTGGCGGTAGAGGCGTTCGGTCTCTGCGGTTGGCTTCGCCTGGAGTTCACGGTCCAGCGCGTCGCGGCAAAGCTGATACTGACGGAGCGCCTGCGCGCGCTGGCCTGCGGCGGCGTAAAGCTGCATCAGCAGGCGGTGGGTCTCCTCCCGCGCCGGGTCGAGCTGCAGCAACCGCTGCGCCGTCTCGATCGCGGCATTGCCTGACAGGGAGGCGGTCAAACGGTGAAGCACATCAATCGCAAGGTTGTGCAGACGCATGCGCTCGACCAAGAGCCAGTCTTCATAGGCGCCGTCGCGCACGCCATGCCCGTCCAGCAGCGGCCCGCGATAGAGCGCGGCGGCCTCATCCAGTTTCCCGGCCTTTGCCAGCCGCGCAAACTCGACGGCGTCAATGAGGATCCCCGAGGAATCGAGGCTTACGGTGTCCTGCTCGGTCCGCAGCGGCGAGGGTTCGCCAAGGGCATGCCGCAGCTCGGTGAGTGCCTGGCGCAGGCTGGCCCGGGCCTGCTCCTCGGCGCGGTCGCTCCAGAGCAGGGCATGAGCCGTCCCGCGGCCAGGGTTCCCGGCGATGGAGGCATGGCTGCTTTCCTTCCGAAAAGTGAACTATTTATCGAATCCGCTTAAATCGTATGCGAGTGATAGTAGCGGGCTCCGACATCGTCTGCCAAGCTGCCGATTTAATCGTATACGATCAATATAGGGACCGGCGAACAACCTTTCCGTGTGAGGACGAGGAGCCCATGAAGTCCAGAGACGCGCGGACCGAGGCCCGGCGCATCGATAGGGAGCGCGAGCGCAGAGCGGCAGAATCCGCGCAGGGCCCGGCGCTGCATCCCGTGGCGATCATCGCCATCCGCAGTACGGTGCGGCCGGTCGACCGGCTGATGGGACTTCATTGGGCGTTCAGCAGAACCGTGTCGTTGATGACCGCTGTAGGCAGATTCTCACTGTAGGCTTGCGGGTCCGATCCTGGAGCAGCTCGGCCTGACCTACCCGCAATACATCGCCATCGTGGCACTGTCAGAAGAGGACAACCAGACCGTCAGCAGCCTGGGCGAAAAGATGTTCCTGGAATCCAACACGCTCACGCCCCTCATCAAGAATCTCGAGGCCATGGGATATGTACGCCGCCGGCGCGCCTGCCGCGGAGCGCGTCGCGGCAGAGCTGGTACTGGCGCAGCGCCTGCGCCCGCTGGCCGGCCGCCGCGTAGAGCTTCATCAGCAGGCGGTGCGTTGCCTCGTGGGCCGGCTCGAGCTGCAGCAATCGCTGTGCCGTCTCGATCGCAGCCGTACCGGACAGGGATGCCGCGAGGCGGTGAAGTGTTTGGACGGCGAGATCATGCAGCCGCGCGCGCTCGGCGGACAGCCAGTCTTCAAACGCGCTCCGTCGCGCACGCCATGGCCGTCGAGCAGAGGACCGCGGTAGAGCGCGGCGGCCTCGATCCAGCTTGCCGGACTTGACGAGCCGCGGAAACTCGACCGCATCCACCGTGATCGCCGCGGAATCGAGGCTGACCTTGTCCTGCTCGGTACGCAGCGGAGACGGTTCCCCCAGCACCTGGCGCAGCTCTGTCAGGGCTTGGCGCAGACTGGCCCGGGCCTGCTCCTCGGCGCGATTGCTCCAGAGTAGGGCCATGAGCCTTTCCCGCGGCCAGGAGATCCCCGGCGACAGCGCCAGGCAGGTTAGAAGCGCGCGGACCTTGCGGCCGGACGTCGTGCCGTCCGGTCCCCGACCCGATTGCAGCTCGAAACCGCCTAATATGCGCAGTTTCAAGGTGTTGGGACTTAGGTCCATGCCGGGCTCCGCCAGACCGTCAGCAGCCTGGGCGAAAAGATGTTCCTGGAATCCAACACACTGACGCCGCTCCTCAAGAAGCTCGAGGCCATGGGATATGTACGCCGCCGGCGCGACGCCGCGGACGAGCGCCAGGTGGTGGTCAGCCTGACCGACGCCGGCCGCCGCCTGCGCGAAAAAAGGCACAACGTGAACCTGATGAAGGCCACCGGCCTGAACGCCGAGGAATTCCCCAGGGTGCAGCGGTCGGTCGTCGCCCTCCGCGACAGCCTCCTGAAGGCTGCGCAGGACGAATGACCGTGACGCCGGCGCGTCAGGCCGCGACCTCCCTTGCCCGCGATCTGGCCGACCCCCAGTATGACTTCACCACTTCCGTCGTATGGATGGGGATGATCAAGGGCAGGGGGCGATCCATGGACTTCAAGGGCAAGAAAATCCTCGTCACTGGGGGCACCCGCGGCATTGGGCGCGCCGCGGTCGAAGGGTTCCTGCGCGCCGGCGCCCGCGTTGCCGTGAACGGCAGCAGCGAAGCCTCCGTCGCAAAGACCCTGGCCGAGCTCGGCGCCGGAGACAGGGCCGTTGCCGCACCGGGAAATCTCGGCCTCGTCGCCGATTGCCAGCGCGTCGTCGAGGGCGCGATCGCCAGGCTCCAGGGGCTGGACGTGCTGGTCAACAATGCGGGGATCGGCGGCGCCGGCCTCAAGATCGAGGAGACGACCGAGGCTGACTGGAACGAGATGCTCAATGTGAATCTCCGCGCGGTCTTCTTCTGCAGCAAGCATGCGGTGCCGGCGCTCCGGGCGGCCAAGGGGAACATCGTCAATGTGGCGTCGATACTGGGCCTCGGCGGCCGGGGCACCGGCCTGACGCTCTATTGCGCCTCCAAGGGCGGGGTGGTGAACATGAGCAGGGATCTCGCCATCGAGCTGGCGCCCGACATCCGCGTCAACTGCGTTTGTCCGGGTGCGGTCGATACGGAGATGCTGCAGGATCTGGGCCGCGCCCTGGGCCATGGCGATGTTGCCGCCGGCTACGCCATCCTGACTCAGAACCGGCCGGTCAAGCGCGTGGCCCAGGCATCGGAAATCGCCAACTCGATTCTCTATCTCGCGTCCGATCTCGCCAGCTTCGTCACCGGCTCGATCCACGCCGTCGATGGCGGCGTGACGGCAAGGGCGGGGTAAAGGAGCGCCGGTCAGAGCACCCGGTCGCCCAGCTCCGGGAAGTTCCTGGCGCCCCAGAGCGGCCGCTCGCGGATGATGGCGCGCGGGCGTTCGGGGTCGGGATCGTCGAACTCGCGCGCCAGGCGGTGGCCGTCGAAGACGGCGTCGGCGAGATAGCGCGGCGCCAGGCAGTCGCCGGCCCGGAAGACGCCGCCGAGCCCGTCGATCCGCCCATTCGTCCTGACGGGACTTGAGCCCGCGATAGAGCCCGGTATTCGACAGGCGCGCGGTGCAGAGGATGACGCTGTCGCAGACGAATTCTTCCACGGCAGTGCCGGCGCGGCGCGGCAGACTGCCGGCGACGGGCAGCTCGGTTCGGCGCGAGCCGTCGCGATAGAGATCGTAGAGCGTGACGCGGAGCGCGTTGCCGGTCTCGACGCGCTCGACCCATTGGCTGAGGCGCTCGCCGATCCCCTTCTCGCGCATCATGCGCCGGAGATTCGGGCCTTCGAGCGTCCAATCGGTGTAGGGCGCGACGCTGGCGAAGGGCGTCACCAGCGTCACGCGCTTGCCGCGGTCGGCCAGCAGCTCGGCCAGGCTCACGCCCATGAAATAGCCATCGCCGTCGAGCACCAGCACGCGCTCGCCGATCTCCTTGCCGGCGAGGACCTGCTCGGGCGTGGCGAATTGCGGCAGCGGCCGCGTCGATGCCCGGAATGGGATCGGGGCCGAGGGCGCCGCTGCCGTCGCCGCCCAATGCGGCGCCGGTCGCCAGCACCACGCGGTCGACGCCGTAGTCGAGCAGGTCGTCAGCCGTCACCATGCCGACGCCGCGGCGGACCGTCGACGTTGGCGAGCTTGCTGAGCTGCGGTCTCGCGCCAGCTGATGACGCGGCCCCATTCGGCGAGGCCGGGCAGGCGCACGACGTCGCGCAGATGCCCGCCCAGATGCGGCGTCGCCTCCAGCAGCTCCACCTCATGGCCGCGGCGGCCGAGCATGAGCGCGCATTCGAGGCCGGCGGGCCCGGCGCCGACGACGGCGACATGGCGCGGCGTCGACGCTCGGCTCGACCCGCTCCGGATGCCAGCCGCGCCGGTATTCCTCCAGCGCCGTCGGATTCTGCGTGCAGACGATCGCGCACATTGCGCTCGAAGCGGGAGATGCACTGGTTGCAGCCGATGCATTCGCTGATGTCGTCGAGCCGGCCTTCCTCGATCTTGCGCGGCAGGAAGGGATCGGCGATCGAGGGGCGGGCGCAGCCGATGATGTCGCACTGGCCGGAGCGAAGCACGCGCACCATCTCGTCCGGGATCGGTGAAGCGGCCGACATTCACCACCGGCACCTTGGCGACCTTCTTCACCTCGCGCGTCCAGGGCGCCTGGTGATTGGTCTTGTAGAAGCGCGACGGACCGGCATCCTCGCCCCATTCCTGCAGGCTGCTGATGTTCACGTCCCAGAGATCGACGAGGCCGTGGCGCGTGACAAGTTCGACGAAGGCGAGGCCCTCGTCGGCCGCCTCGATGCCCTGGGGACCGGAGAGCTGATCGATCGAGAAGCGATTGGCGATGGCGGCGGCGCCCTTCACCGCCTGCCGCATCGCCTCGAGGATCTCGAGCCAGAGGCGGGCGCGGTTCTCGAACGAGCCGCCATAGCCGTCGGTGCGGCGGTTGAAATGGCGCGACAGCGCCTGCACCGGCAAGGTGCCGTGGGTGCCATGGAGATAGACGATGTCGAATCCGGCATCGACGGCGCGCTGCCGCGGCTTCTCCGTGCATTTGCACGACGCGGCGCAGATCCGCGGCCTCGGCTTCATAGGTGTAGGAATGGGGCATCCAGGGCGACTGGAACTGATGCATCGCCGTCGACGCATAGCGCGTGCCCAGATTGTCGCCGAGGCCGCCGGCGTAGAACAGTTCGACGCCGGCGAGCGCGCCCCACCGGTGCACGGCGTCGATCATGGCGCGGTGGTTGATGACGTCGGCATCGTCCCACAGGGTGGCCACCGTGCTCGTGGTCTGATCGGATTCGGGATGGACCGAGCAGGCCTCCGTGCAGATCGCGGCCCAGCCGCCCTCCGCCTTGACCTCGCGGTGGGCGGCATTGGCGCCGGGCGCCCGCCAGCCGGCGCCGGTGCATTGCGGCACCTGGATCAGCCGGTTCTTCAGCAGCTTCGGCCCGATGGCGATCGGCTCGAACAGCGGGTCGTGGCGGGGGTCGCGCGGCACTCGGGACCTCTCCAGGTTTCCCGACGATAGTTTCAACGCCGTGCTTAGCGGTCAAT
Source organism: uncultured Alphaproteobacteria bacterium (assembly GCA_963816235.1). GTDB lineage: Bacteria > Pseudomonadota > Alphaproteobacteria > Dongiales > Dongiaceae > DATKFM01. Next base: position 11,637 of record CAWFKD010000010.1, read on the forward strand.
CCTCGCTGCGGCCGGCTACACTATGTGCCGTGGACGGGTCCTGAACCGCCGGCCGGTCGCTCGGCGTAGGCAGCCGCGCGCTACTTCTTCGCGAGCGCGCTGCTCTGGCGCTTGGCCATGAAAGTCCTGGCGGTCTCGACGGCCACCGCCGCGTCGCGGCAATAGGCGTCGGCGCCGATGGCGTTGGCGAACTGCTCGTTCAGCGGCGCGCCGCCGACCAGCACCACATAGTCGTTGCGGATGCCCTTCTCCACCAGCGCCTCGATGACGACCTTCATATAGGGCATGGTGGTGGTGAGCAGGGCCGACATGCCGAGGATATCCGGGGCGTGCTCGTCGATCGCCTTCAGGTAGTTCTCGACCGGGTTGTTGATGCCCAGGTTCACCACCTCGAAGCCGGCGCCTTCCATCATCATGGCCACCAGGTTCTTGCCGATATCGTGGATGTCGCCCTTGACCGTGCCGATGATCATCTTGCCGATCTTGGGCGCGCCGGTCTCCGCCAGCAGCGGCCGCAGGATGAACATGCCCGCCTTCATGGCATTGGCGGCCAGCAGCACCTCGGGAACGAACAGGATGCCGTCGCGGAAATCGATGCCGACGATGCGCATGCCCTCCACCAGGGCCTCGGTCAGCGTGCGGTAGGGCGACCAGCCGCGGTTCAGCAAGATGTGAACGGCCACCTCGATCTCTTCCTTCAGGCCGTCATAGAGGTCGTCGTGCATCTGCTGCACGAGCTCGTCGTCGTTGAGCGTATTGAGATCGAGTTCGCCAGTATCTTCGGCCATGGGGGATCCTGAAATGGGCTTTCTGCGGCGGGATGCGCGGGCATTAATCCTGCGGAATCTTACATTTACGGCACGCTAGTCAAGGGCCCCGGGAAAGCCCGTGCCGCCGCGACTGACTCTGGCGGTCGGGCGACATGGCTTGTCAGGGTACGACATGTGCTGCTTTCGGCGAGCCTAGGGCCCCGGTGGTGACGCATCTACGCCCAGGCGATCCATCGACAGCCGGGTCAGCGTGCCGTCGGCGCGCAGGGATTCCACGGCGGCAGCGATGCCGGCTTCAAAGTCGGGATCGCCCTGCTCTGCAGCGATGACGAAGGGCTGGGAAAAGAGCGGCGGCCCGGCGATCTCCACCGCCTTGCCGATGCCGATGGCATCCTGCGCCGCCAGCAGGCCGAGCAGGACGGCATCGAGTGCGGCGCCATTGCCCTTGGCCAGATCGTCGATGGCCATCGGCTCGATCTCGAAGGGCACGATTTCCGCCGCGGGGATCTCGCGCTCCAGATAGGCCTCATAGCGGCTGCCGGCCTCCACGCCCACGCGCTTGCCCCGGAGGTCGCCGGACCCGGCGATTGCAGCGCCGCCGCGGTGCACCAGGATCACCGCCGGAGCATCGGCATAGACCGCGGCGGCGTCCAATCCGGCTGCCTGCGCGGCTGACGCCTCGAGGCCGCCCATGGCGATGTCCCAGCGGCCTTGCCAATCGCCGGCCATGATCTCGTTCCAGCCGGGCGTGACGACCTTCAGCGTCACGCCCAGGCGCGCCGCCAGCTCCCGCGCCACATCGATGTCGAAACCCTTCAGTTCGCCGGCATAGTTGCGCGAAGCGAAGGGCGGGTACTCCTCGTCCACGGCGAGCACCAGTGTCTTGGCCGCCAGCACCCGGTCCAGAGTCTCGCCCGCTTCCGCCGCGGCCGGAATCGTGGCGAAGCCGATCGACGCCAGCAGGCCGGCGGCCATGGCTTCGATTGCCCGATTGAATCACCGGCGGCCCTTTAAGACAGGAAGTATTTCCAATCCGTGACACTGCAGCGGCCGCCTTAACCAAACGGCCATCTTCATTAAGCTTGCCATTGATCGTTTATCGCGGCGTGCAGGCATCATTCACGCGGCCCGGTTGTGATTCTCGTCACACTTAACCACAGCATTTCTTGGAGAAGTTGTGGAGTTCGATCATAATCGGCAGAGAGTATACGAGCGATTCCGGGGCGCGCCAGACGATGGCCGCGCCCCATTGCATGACAGCGCAACCGCGGGGGTTCAGCGATGGCCAAGTATACGGGCACCAACGGCAACGACAACAAGATCGGCGGCGCCGAAGCCGACCTCATGTTCGGATTGCTGGGCGACGACACGCTCAATGGCGTCGGCAGTCGGGACACGATCGATGGCGGCGGCGGCAACGACTCGCTGATCGGCGGATCGAACAGCCAACTCGCTGATCGGCGGGCATCGGCGCCGACACGCTGGATGGCGGCGCGACCGCGACACGATGGATGGCGGTCTCGGCGACGATAAGCTCCTCGGCGGCGATCGCAACAACTCCCTGCTCGGCGGCGACGGCGCTGACACGCTGGATGGCGGAACCTGGCAAGACACGCTGCTGGGCGGCAAGGACAACGACTCCCTGGCCGGCGGCGACGGCGTCGACACGCTCGACGGCGGCCTCGGCGACGACACCATGAACGGCGCCGCCGGTGTCGATTTCTATGTCGTGGACAGCAGCCGGGACAGCGCCAATGACAGCGGCACCGACCTGGGCGACACGGTGCTGGCATCGGTGTCAGTGAATCTGGCGACCGGCCCCTTTGCCGGCATCGAGCATGTGACGCTTCAGGGCAAGGCGGCCATCGACGCCACGGGCAACGGCGGCGGCAATCGCCTGACCGGCAACAGCGGCGCCAACAAGCTGGATGGCGGCGCGGGCGTGGATACGCTGGAAGGCGGCGCGGGCGCGGACACCATGGCCGGCGGCACGGGCAATGACACCTACATCATCGACGCCCTGGACAGCGTCAACGACACCGGCGGCGACGCCAATGACCGGGTACGCGGCGCCTTCGCCATCGATCTCACCAGCGCGAAGCTGGTGGGCGTCGAGCATGGGACGCTGACGGGCATCGCGGCGCTGGCGATATCGGGCAACGGCGGCGCCAATATGCTGATCGGCAATTTCGGCGCCAACACCCTGAGCGGCGGCGGCGGGCATGGACACGCTGATCGGCGGCGCGGGCAACGATGTCTACAATGCGGATAGCGACGACAAAGTCATCGAATACGCCGGCGGCGGCAGCGACCTGATCGTCAGCGCCAGCGCCGTCGACCTCACCGGCATGGCGGTCGAAGACATCAAGTTCACGGGCGGCACCGCCGTGACCGGCAACGGCAACGAGCTCAACAACAAGATCACGGCGAACTCGGGCAGCAGCAATCTCTTCGGCCAGGATGGCAACGATACGCTGATCGGCGGGTCGAGCGGGAACGTCCTCAGCGGCGGCGCGGGCAATGACAGCATGGCTGGCGGCGACGGCAATGACCTCTATGTCGTCGATAGCGCCGGCGACAAGGTCAACGAGACCGGCATCAAGGATTCCGGCATTCGACGAGGTGCAAAGCGCGATCAGCTATGTCCTGGGCGCGAACATCGAGGGTCTTGACCCTGGCGGGGACAGGCGACATCGCGGGCACCGGCAATGGCCTCGACAACTTCATCGACGGCAACAGCAACAACGACACAATCGACGGCGCCGCCGGCAACGATCAGATGTGGGGCTCTTTCGGCAACGACCTGCTCCAGGGCGGCGTTGGCAACGATACCATGGACGGGTTTTTTGACGACGATCTGCTCATGGGCGGGGCCGGCAGCGATCTGCTCAACCTCGCCGAGAACCTGGATACGCTGGTCGGCGGCGCGGGCAAGGATAGCTTCAACTTCCAATTTGCCGACGCCAACCGCGACACGATCGCCGATTTCAACGGCAATCCCGGCGGCGACTGCTGGATTTCAGCGCCAAACTGTCCGGCTACGTCCCTGGCGTTTCGAATCCGGCGGACTTTATCCAGACGGTCGTGGTCGGCGGCAGCACGCAGATCAATATCGATGTCAACGGTGCCACGGGCGGCATCGCCTACACGCTGACGGCGGCGACACTCTGGGCGTCAGCACCGATCTCGACGGTCTGATCGCCAATGGCGTCATTTCCCTGCCGGGCGGCGCTCCGGCGTCGCACGGCGCCGACGTTCGGCACGGCGGCGGGCGACAGTCTCGCCGGCGCCGCGACATCGAACTAGACCGACGGCAAGGCCGGCAACGATTCCCTCAGCGGCGGCGGCGGCAACGACACGCTGATCGGCGGCGCCGGCGCCGACAAGATGGACGGCGGGGCGGCGACGACACCTTCGGCGTCGACAGCGCGCTCGATGTCATCTTCGACGCTGGCGGCACCTCGGGCGACCGCATTCTGGCGTCTATGTCGATCGATCTTTCGAAGTATGCCGGCATCGAGCACGCGACCCTGCACCGGCAAGGCCGCAATCTGAACAGGACCGGCGATGTCAATGCCAATCTGCTGATCGGCAATGACGGCGCGAACATCCTGAAGGGCGCGGCGGCCGACGATGCGCTGGACACGCTGGTCGGCGGCGCCGGCAACGACAAGTACATCATCGATGGATTTACCGACGAAATCGTTCAGGAGTAGGCCGAAGGCGGCACCGACGAGGTTGTCCTCGTCTCGCGGCAAGCATACGCTGACGAGCTATGTCGAGAACCTGACGTCGGCGGCGGGCGGTTCGGCGCCGAGGCACCGGCAACGATCTGGCCAACAAGATCATGGGCAACGATTGCACCAACACGCTAACCGGCAACGGCGGCAAGGACCTGCTGACCGGCGGAAAGGGCGACGACATCCTCGACGGCGGCGACGGTGCCGACACGCTGCTCGGCGGCGACGGCAAGGACAAGATGGATGGCGGTCGGCGCCGACAGCATGTCCGGCGGGGCGGGCGACGATCCCTACATTGTCGACGACGCCGGCGACAAGATTGCCGACAGTGGCGGCTTGGACGCGGTCGTCAGCACCATCGACTACGTGCTCGCGGCGACACTGGAGAATCTGCAACTCTTTGGCACCGGCGCTCTGCTGAAGCGGGACCGGCAATGCGGCGGCGAACGCGATCGTCGGCAGCAACGGCGAGAATCTGCTGTCGGGCCTGGCCGGCATGACAGCTCAGCGGCGACAACGACAACGACACCCTGCTCGGCGGCGTCGGCAACGATACGCTCAACGGATACTTCGACCACGACCTGTTGATCGGCGGCGCCGGCAAGGACCGCTTCGTCATCGACAAGACGTTGGTCAGTTCCGACACGATCGGCGACCTCGAGGTATCGCACCTCGGCGGCGATATCGTCGATCTGAACGAGTTGCTGCCCGATGCGATTCCCGGCGGCAGCACGCTCGCGGACTACCTTCGGGTGACCGCGACGAACGGCTCGACGCTGATCGAGATCGATGTCGACGGCAAGGGCGCCGGCGAGGTATTCCACGAGGCCGTGACGTTGACCGGCGTGGTCATCGACAGTTCGGCCTGACCCGCTAGGGGCATCGCCGATCTCGGTCCCGTGGGCGGCACCGCCGATATCGAAATCGGCACCGCCGGCAAGGATGGCCTCAGCGCCGCCTTTTCCGGCATTGCCTTCGGCGCGGCCGGCAATGACAGCATCGCCGGCAATAGCGGCGCGGAATGGCTGGATGGCGGCACCGGCGCCGACACGATGCGCGGCTTTGCCGGCGACGACACCTATGTCGTCGACAGCCTGCTGGACGTAATCATCGAAACCGGCATCGGCGACGACAACGACATGGTGCGGGCCTCGATCTCCATCGACCTGCGCGACGATGCGCGGTTCGTCAATATCGAGCATGCCGTGCTTACCGGCGCCGCGGCGCTGAAGCTGAACGGCGACGAGCAGAACAACTACCTGGGCGGCAATGCCGGCGCGAATATCATCGACGGCGGCAGCGGCAGCGACACGATGGCCGGCGGCGCCGGCAACGACAAATATTACGTCAATGGCAATAATGACACGATCCTCGAATATGCCGGCGGCGGCATCGAAACGGTGTTCAGCGTCGGCAGCTTCACGCTCGACGATCAGGTGGAGAACCTGACGCTGCTGGGCTTCTTGAATTACAACGGCGCCGGAAACGATCTCGGCAACAAGATCACCGGCAACTCCGACATCAACAAGCTGGAAGGGCTCGGCGGCAACGACACGCTGTCGGGCGGCGACGGAGTCGACACGCTGGATGGCGGCACCGGCGCCGATCTGATGATTGGCGGCAATGGGTTTGACACCTATATCGTCGACAATGTCGGCGACAAGATCGTGGAGACCGGCGCCATCGATTCAACGAGCGATCAAGTGCAGGCCTCCATCGACTACACGCTCGGCAACGGCCTGGAGTCGCTGCGCTTGCTGGGCGCCGACAATCTGCAGGGCACCGGCAATGCCGCGCGCAACATCATGTTCGGCAATGACGGCAACAATACGCTATCGGGTCTGGGCGGCGATGACGGCCTGCTGGGCGGCGAAGGCGACGACCTGCTGCTCGGCGGCGACGGCCGGGATGGCCTGTGCTTCGGCGAGGGCAGCCGAGACCCTGGTCGGCGGTGCGGGCGCCGACAGTTTCGCACTCGAGGCATCGCCACCGTCACGCCCGGGGACGCCGTCGATGTCATCGCTGACTTCGAGATCGGCAGCGGCGGCGACGTGGTCGATCTCCGGGATTTCTTCGAGGATCCCGACCGTCGCCGCGGATGTGCTGGCCAATCCCGGCAACTACATCCAGACCTCGATAGTCGGCGGCAACACGGTCCTCCGTATCGATCTCGACGGCACCGGCGGGCCGGAGGCGTTCTTCGACCTCTGCGTCCTCCAGGGCGTCACCACCGATCTCAACGGCCTGCTCAGCCAGGGCAACCTGATACCGGCGGTGTCCGACCTGATCGTGCTCTGATACAGCGGCCTTGGTCCGCGGCGGATTGGTCGCTGCGGCTGGCGGTGGCTATGCTCCGGCGATGCCGCCGCAGACCGATGCCGAGATCCTCGCCCTGTTCGACCGGGAGATGCGCGCCAATCCGCCACCGCCCGGCCCGGGCTACCGGCAGGAGCGGCTGGCGGGCGCATCCTTCACCGTCGGGCCGTCGCCGGAACCGCACCAGAACACCATCGAATACACCGCGCTGGATGAGCGCACGGCGGATGGCTGCATCGACGCGGTCGTTGCCCGCTTTGCCGAATTTAAACATGCGCTCGAGTGGAAAGTGCATGGCCATGACCGGCCTGCCGATCTGGGCGGCCGATTGCTGGCCAAGGGATTCGAACAAGGCGGCCGCGAGACCCTGATGGTGCGGCCGGTAGGCACGGACGATGCGCCGGCATCGCCCGCCGGCATCGACATCCGCCGCGTCGCCGATCCGGCAGCGCTGGCCGACCTGGTGGCGGTGGAGACCCAGGTCTGGGACGACGACAATGCCTGGCTCGCCGGCGCGCTGGCGGCGGAACTGGCCCAGGATGCCCAGGCGCTCGCCATCTACATCGCGTATGCCGGGACGACTCCGGTTTCCACCGGCTGGATCCGGTTCCATGGCGGCCGTGCCTTTGCCACGCTGTGGGGCGGCTCGACGCTCAAGGCCTACCGCTCCCGCGGCATCTATCGCGCGCTGGTGGGAGTACGGGCGGCGCTGGCGCGGTCGCGGGGTGCCGTGCTTTCTCGCCGTCGAGGCCAGCGATGACAGCCGTCCGATCCTCGAGCGCAACGGCTTTCGCGCCCTGACGGTTATCGACAGCTATTTCCGGCAGCCAGTCGCAACGTGAGGGCCGGGCTTTGAGCGGCGGGCTGCGCCCTGCTATCTACAGGCTCCGCAACGGAGACCGTTTTTCCCATGGCGCCCACCTCCTTCACCATCAAACCCGGCACGCTGACCCTGGCGGAGCTGCGCACGTCTGCATGAGTCCGGGCGGCCCGTGGCGCTCGATCCCGCCTGCTGGCCGGCGGTGGCGGCCTCGGCGGAAACCGTCTCGGCGGTCATCCGCGAGCACCGCACCGTCTATGGCATCAACACCGGCTTCGGCAGCCTGGCCCACACCCGCATCGCCGACGACCAGGTGACGGAACTGCAGCGCCGGCTGGTGCTGTCCCACGCCGCCGGCGTCGGGCCGCTGCTCGACGACCGCACGGTCCGGCTGATGATGATCCTGAAGGTGAACAGCCTTGCGCTGGGATATTCCGGCATCAGGCGGCCGGTGCTGGAATCCATGGTGACGCTGATCAATGCCGGCGCCTATCCCTGCGTGCCGTCCAAGGGCTCGGTCGGCGCCTCCGGCGATCTGGCGCCCCTGGCCCATATGACCGGCGCGCTGATGGGCATCGGCCAGATGCGCGTCGGCGGCCGCGTCATGCCGGCGGTGGAAGGTCTGAAGACGGCCGGGCTGGTGCCGATCGATCTCGCGGCCAAGGAAGGGCTGGCGTTGCTCAACGGCACCCAGACTTCTACCGCGCTCGGCCTCGTGGGCCTGTTCGCGGCGGAGAATGTGTTCGCGGCGGCCCTGGCGGCGGGCGCCCTGTCGGTGGATGCCGCCGCCGGCAGCGACGCGCCCTTCGATCCCCGCATCCACAAGATCCGCGGCCAGCTTGGCCAGATCGAGGTGGCGGCGGCGCTGCTGGAGCTGATGGCCGACAGCGAGATCCGCCGCTCCCACATCGATTGCGACCGGGTGCAGGATCCCTATTCCCTGCGCTGCCAGCCGCAGGTGATGGGCGCGGCGCTGGATATGCTGCGCCACGCGGCGGGCGTGCTGACCCGCGAGGCGAACGCCGTGTCCGACAATCCGCTCGTTTTCGCCAAGGAAGGCGATGTGATCTCCGGCGGCAATTTCCATGCCGAGCCGGTGGCCATGGCGGCCGATGTCATCGCCATCGCCCTGGCCGAGATCGGCGCCCTGTCGGAGCGCCGCGTGGCCATGCTGACCGATGCCAAGTTCAGCGCGCTGCCGGCCTTCCTGGTGCCGGAGCCCGGCCTGAATTCCGGCTTCATGCTGGCCCATGTGACGGCGGCGGCGCTGGCGTCGGAGAACAAGAGCCTGGCCCATCCCGCCAGCGTCGACAGCCTGCCCACCTCCGCCAACCAGGAGGACCATGTGAGCATGGCGACTTACGCGGCGCGGCGGCTGGGAGAGATGGCCGCCAACAGCGGGGCTGTCGCCGCCATTGAGCTGCTGGCCGCCGCCCAGGGCATCGATCTGCGCCGCCCGCTGAAAACCAGCCCGCTGCTGCAGAAAATCCATGGCGCCATCCGCGGCCGGGCGGCGTTCTGGGACCAGGACCGGGAAATGGCCCCGGATATCGCCGCGGTTGCAGAACTCGTCAGCTCCGGGGAAATCCGCAAGCTGGTGCCGTTCCGCGCCCTCGCCTGAAGTCCCTCTTCGCGGCTGCGAGAGCCGGCGCCGGATATCTGATTTATAACGATTTTAACAAGCGAATGGGGGCTGGCCCCTGTTGCGGGGCTTGGCTATCCTCGCCCGACCATAAACTCCATCATAAACAGCAACATTGCAGGGAGTAGACACCCCATGAAACGCCTGATGATGGCTGCAGCCGCGGTCTTCGCTTTGATGGCGCCTGCGGCGGCGGAAGATTTCAAGCCGGCGGTGATCTTCGACACCGGCGGCAAGTTCGACAAATCGTTCAATGAGGCGGCCTATAACGGCGCCGAGCAGTTCAAGAAGGAAACCGGCGTCGAGTACGCCGAGTTCGAGGTCACCAACGAATCCCAGCGCGAACAGTCGCTGCGCAAGCTGGCCGAGCGCGGCGCGACCGTCATCGTCGCCACCGGTTTTGCCCAGGCGCCGGCGATCAAGACCGTGGCGGCGGAATTCCCCAACGTGAAGTTCACGCTGATCGACGACGTGGTCGATCTGCCGAACGTGCAGTCGATCATCTTCAAGGAGCATGAAGGCTCCTTCCTGGTGGGCGTGCTGGCCTCCATGGCGTCGAAGACCGGCAAGGTCGGCTTCGTCGGCGGCATGGACATCCCGCTGATCCGCAAGTTCGCCTGCGGTTATGTCCAGGGCGCGAAATACGCCAACGGCAGCGCCGAGGTGTTCGAGAACATGACCGGCACCACCGGCGACGCCTGGAACGATCCGACCAAGGGCGGCGAGCTGGCGCGCAGCCAGTTCGACCGCGGCGCCGACGTGGTTTATGCGGCGGCGGGCGGCACCGGCCTCGGCGTCTATCAGGCGGCGAAGGATGCGGGCAAGCTGGCGATCGGCGTCGACAGCAACCAGAACTACATCCATCCCGGCACCATGCTCACCTCCATGCTGAAGCGCGTCGACCTCGCGGTCTACAACTCCTTCAAGACAGCGCAGGACGGTTCCTGGAAGCCGGGCCTGCAGGTGCTCGGCCTGGCCGAGGACGGCGTGGGCTGGGCGCTGGACGAGAACAACCAGGCCCTGATCACCGACGACATGAAGGCCAAGGTAGAAGCCGCCAAGGCCGACATCGTCAGCGGCAAGATCCAGGTGCATGACTACACGGCCGACAACGCCTGCCCGTAGCGGGGTATGTCGTCGACACCATCGTCTGATACAGGCGCCGTAGGGGCGGGTCTCAAACCCGCCCCTACGGGTGTTGCAGCCGCGCCCGCCGTCGAACTCATCGGCATCGAAAAGCGCTTCGGCCCGGTACGCGCCAATCGCGATGTCAGCGTCAGCGTGGCGCGTGGCTCGATCCACGGCATCGTCGGCGAAAACGGCGCCGGCAAATCGACGCTGATGAGCATCCTCTATGGCTACTACCAGGCCGACGCCGGCGAGATCCGTATCGGCGGCGAGCCCCGCACGATCCGAAATTCCCATGACGCCATCGCGGCGGGCATCGGCATGGTGCATCAGCATTTCATGCTGGTGGACGATTTCTCCGTGCTGGAGAACGTGGTGCTGGGCGTCGAAGGCGGCGCGCTGCTGAAGGATGGCCTGGGCAAGGCCCGCGCCGCGCTGAAGGAGCTGGGCGACACCTACGGCCTCGAGGTGGATCCCGACGCGCTGATCCACGATCTGCCGGTGGGGTTGCAGCAGCGCGTGGAGATCATCAAGGCGCTCTATCGCGGCGCCGAGATACTCATCCTCGACGAGCCCACGGGCGTGCTGACGCCGCAGGAGGCCGACCAGCTCTTCGTCATGCTCAAGCGTTTCCGCGAGCAGGGCAAGACGGTGATCCTGATCACCCACAAATTGCGGGAGATCATGGCCATCACCGACCGCGTCACCGTCATGCGCCAGGGCGCCGTGGTGGACACGGTGGATACCGCCGGCACCAGCAGGGAGCAGCTTGCCGAGATGATGGTGGGCCGCAAGGTGCTGCTGCGGGTCGACAAGGCGCCGGCCCATCCCGGCGCCGTGGTGCTGGATGTAGACAATCTCGGCGTCATCGATCCGTCGGGCGTGGCGCGGGTGAAGCAGGTCTCGTTCCAGGTGCGCGCCGGCGAGATCGTCGGCGTCGCCGGCGTCACCGGCAACGGCCAGACGGAATTGCTGGAGGCGCTGGCGGGCATGCGGCCCTATAGCGGCTCGATCACGCTGAACGGCAAGCCAATCGCCTGCGCCTCAGGGCAGGAGCTCGCGCGGGCGGCCCGCGCGGCGCGGCTGGCCCATGTGCCCGAGGACCGGCGGCGCGAAGGGCTGGTAGGACCGTTCAGCGCCGCGGAATCCTCCATCCTCGGCTACCACGACGATCCCGCCTATAACGGACCGATCCTTCTGGACCAGGCGAAGGTGCGCAACCGCTGCCAGAAGGAGATGGAGGCCTTCGACGTGCGGCCGCCCAATCCGCTGCTGCGCACCGCCGCCTTCTCCGGCGGCAACCAGCAGAAGATCGTGCTGGCGCGGGAGATGGACCGCGATCCCGCGCTGCTGCTGGTCGGCCAGCCGACGCGCGGCGTCGATATCGGCGCCATCGAATTCATCCACCGCCGCCTGGTGGCGATGCGCGATGCCGGCAAGGCGATCCTGCTGGTGTCGGTGGAGCTGGATGAGATCCTCGGCCTCGCCGACCGTATTCTCGTGATGTTCGACGGCATGATCGTCGGCGAGATGCCGCGCGACGAGGCGACCGAACAGAAACTCGGCCTGCTGATGGCCGGCATCGCCGGGCAGGGGTGAGCGATGGCCGCTGGCCCCAACGAAATCCCGCGCTGGGTGGATTACCTGCTGGTGCCGCTGGTCAATCTGATCGTGGCCCTGCTGCTCACCGGCCTGGTGGTGATCGCCGTGGGGGCGAATCCCTGGGATGCGTTGAAGGCGCTGGTGCAGGGGGCCGTGGTCTATCCCGGCTCGGTGGGGGCGACGCTGTACTACGCCACCAATTTCATCTTCGCCGGCCTGGCGGTCGCGGTCGCCTTCCATGCCGGGCTGTTCAACATCGGCGGCGAGGGGCAGGCCTATATCGGCGGCCTCGGCGTGGCGCTGGTGTGCCTGACATTCGACGATTGGACGCCCTGGCTGGTGGTGCCGATGGCCATGATCGCCGCGGCGCTGTTCGGCGCCGCCTGGGCCTATATCCCGGCCTATCTGCAGGCCAAGCGCGGCAGCCACATCGTCATCACCACGATCATGTTCAACTTCATCGCCTCGGCGCTGATGATCTATCTGCTGGTGGATGTGCTGATCCAGCCGGGCCAGCAGGCGCCGCGCAGCCGCGATTTCGCGCCGGAAGTCTGGCTGCCCTCGGCGCAGGAGATCGCCGGCTGGTTCGGCATCTCGATCGCCCGTTCGCCGTTCAATCTGTCGTCGCTGCTGGCGCTGTTCTGCTGCGGCTTCGTCTGGATCTTCATCTGGCATACCCGCTGGGGCTATGAGATCCGCACCGTCGGCCATAGCGAGCGCGCCGCCTGCTATGCCGGCATCTCGCCGTCCCGCGCCATCATCATGGCCATGCTGGTCTCCGGCGCGCTGGCGGGCTTCGTCGGCTTCAACGACATCCTGGGCGTGCATCACTATCTCTTGCAGGGCTTCACCGGCGGCGTGGGCTTCGTCGGCATCGCCGTGGCGCTGATGGGCCGCAACCATCCGCTCGGGGTGGTGCTGGCCTCGCTGCTGTTCGGCGCGCTCTATCAGGGCGGCTCGGAACTGACCTTCGACATTCCGCAGATCACCCGCGAGATGGTGGTGGTGATCCAGGGGCTGGTGATCCTGTTCTGCGGCGCGCTGGAGAACATGTTCAAGCCCCATATCGTCGCGCTGTTCCGGCGGCAGCCGGTGGAGGCGCCCGCATGAACGAGTACTTTCTCAGCGCGCTGCCGCTGCTGGACTCGACCGTGCGCGTCGCCGTGCCGCTGGTGCTGGCGGCGCTGGCCGGGCTGTTCGCCGAACGCTCGGGCGTGGTGGATATCGGCCTCGAGGGCAAGATGCTCGGCGCCGCCTTCGCCGCCGCCACCGTGGCCGCGCTGACCTTCTCGCCCTGGCTCGGCCTGCTGGCGGGCATCTTCGTCGCCATCGCGTTGGCGCTGCTCCATGGCCTCGCCAGCATCACCTATAACGGCAACCAGGTGGTGTCGGGCATGGCGCTCAACATCCTGGTGGCCGGGCTGGCGCCGGTGCTGGGCAATGCCTGGTTCGGCAAGGGCGGCCAGACGCCGCTGCTCACCGATGGCGGGCGTTTCACGCCGATCACGCTGCCGGGCGCGGAGGCGTTGCGCGGCGTGCCGGTGCTCGGCCCGATCTATGCGGAGATCGTCAGCGGCCACAACATCCTGGTCTACGCCACCGTCGTCATCGTGCCGCTCACCGCCTGGGTCATCTACCGCACGCGGTTCGGCCTGCGCCTGCGGGCGGCCGGCGAGAATCCCCACGCGCTCGATACCGCCGGCGTCTCCGTCGTGTGGATGCGCTACCGCGCCATGCTGATCTGCGGCGCGCTCTGCGGCATCGCCGGGGCCTATCTCTCGATCGCGCAGAACGCGCAATTCGTGCGCGACATGACGGCGGGCCGCGGCTATCTGGCGCTGGCGGCGCTGGTGTTCGGCAAATGGCGGCCGCTGACGGCGCTCTATGCCTGCCTGCTGTTCGCGTTTGCGGATGCGGTGCAGATCCGGTTGCAGGGTGCGTCGATCCCCGGCATCGGCGAGATCCCCGTGCAATTCATCCAGGCGCTGCCCTATATCCTGACCGTGCTGCTGCTCGCCGGCTTCGTCGGCCGCGCGATCGCGCCGAAGGCCAGCGGCATCCCCTTTGTGAAGGATAGATAGATGAGCATCGACGCCATGCTGCAGGCGGCGCTGGCGGCGCGGAAGAATGCCCATGTGCCGTACTCCGGCTTCCAGGTCGGCGCTTGCCTCAAGGGCAAGAGCGGCAAGCTCTATGCCGCCTGCAATGTGGAGAACGCCGCCTATCCCCAGAGCCAATGCGCCGAGGCTTCGGCCATCGGCGTCATGGTGGCGGCGGGGGAGAAGGAGATCGTCGAGGTGCTGGTCGTCGCCGAGAGCCCGGAGCCGGTGTCGCCCTGCGGCGGCTGCCGCCAGCGGCTGCGCGAGTTCGCCGGCGACGGCACGCCGGTGCATCTCTGCGGGCCGGACGGATTGCGGCGCACGATCACGCTGGGCGAATTATTGCCTTTGTCTTTCGGGCCGAAGCATTTTCGCTGATGTAAGGGGTTTCGCCACAAAGTCACAAAGGGCACAAAGAAACAGGTTCTGCGCCTTCGGCTTTGTGTTCTCTGTGACTTCGTGGTGAATTTCTCTTTCCGCCGCTTCATGGCGATCACATGAAATTTCAGAAGCCGCCCTTGCCGAGCCACCCCGATACCGCCGTCGCCGCCATCCGCGCCCGGGCTCCCGGATTTGCGCCGCGGTTCGGCCTCGTGCTCGGTTCGGGGCTGGGGCCGATCGCGGACTCGATCAAGTCGGCGACAATAATTTCCTATGCGGACATTCCCGGCTTTCCCCAGCCCGGCGTCGAAGGCCATGCGGGCAAGATGATCCTCGGCACGCTGGGCGGCCTGCCGGTCGCCTGCCTGCAAGGACGCGTCCATCTCTATGAGGGCAAGGGCGCCGAGCCGATCAAGATGCTGGTGCGCACCCTCAAGCGCCTCGGCTGCGAGTTGCTGCTGCTGACCAACGCCGCCGGCAGCCTGCGGGCGGGCATGGGTGCCGGCAGCCTGATGATGATCTCCGATCACCTCAACATGCAGCCGGCGAATCCGCTGGCCGGCGCGAACGACGAGGAATTCGGGCCGCGCTTTCCGCCGATGGAGGATGCCTACGATCCGGAATTGCGCCGCATCCTCGGCCGCGTCGCCGGCCGTGCCGGCATCGTGCTCGGCGAAGGCGTCTATGCGGCGATCCTCGGCCCCAGCTTCGAGACGCCGGCGGAGATCCGCGCCTTCGCCCGGCTCGGCGCTGACGCGGTCGGCATGTCGACCGTGCCGGAAGCGATCGTCGCCCGCCATTGCGGGCTGCGCGTCGCCGCGGTGTCGGTCATCACCAACCTGGCGGCGGGCATGGGCGAACCGCTGAGCCATGAGCAGACGCTGCGGGAAGCGGCGGGTGCGGCGACGAAATTGCAGACCCTCATCGCCGGCTATTGCGAGGCCCTTGCCCATGGCGGCTGAAGACAACGCGGCGCTGGCGCGGCGGCTGATCCCGCTGCTCGACCTCACCAGCCTGGACGAGGACGACACGCCGGAGAAGATCGCGGCGCTGTGCAAGCGCGCGGTGACGCCGTTCGGCAATGTGGCGGCGGTCTGCATCTATCCGCGCTTCGTGAAGCAGGCGAAGGAATTGCTGGCCGGCAGCGGCGTGCGCGTGGCGACGGTGGCGAATTTTCCGGCGGGGACCGGCCTGCCCGACGATATCGAGCGCGAGATCGCCGGCGCGGTCGCCGACGGCGCCGACGAGATCGACATGGTGATCCCGCCGCTGGACTACGTGCCCAAGCAGCGCTTCGCCAACCGGCGCACGGTGATGTGGAAGGCGCGCAAGGCCTGCAACGGCCGGCCGATGAAGGTGATCCTGGAGACCGGCCGCTACCGCGGCGGCGGCGCCGATCCGCAGCAGCTCTTCGCCGCCGATGTGGAGCTGTCGGAGATGGCGATCAACGAAGGCGCGGATTTCATCAAGACCTCCACCGGCAAGATCGCCGTCGGCGCCACGCCGGATGCGGCGGCGGCGATGATGCAGACCGTGCGCTATGGCGCGCAGGAGTCGCCGCGGGACTTTGCCGCCCAGCCGGACCGCGAACCCGGCGAGTATCCCGGCATCGATGGGGCCCGTCCGATCTACAAATGCCGCTATCTCCGCACCGACGATATCCCCGTGGGCTTCAAGGCCGCGGGCGGCATCCGCAGACTGCCGCAGGCCAAGGTCTATCTGGACCTAGCCGAACTGATCATGGGGCCGGGCTATGTGGATGGCCGAACCTTCCGCCTCGGCGCGAGCGGGCTGCTGGACGATATCCTGGCGGCGCTCGGCCAGGCGCCGGCGCAGGGCGCGCGTTCCGGCTACTAGCCATGGCCGCCGCGTTCCTGCCCCAGGAGGTGATCCGCCGGAAGCGCGACGGCGCCGCGCTGAGCGAGGCGGAGATCGGCTTCTTCGTCAAAGGCCTCACCGACGGTTCGATCACGGAAGGCCAGGTGGCCGCCTTCGCCATGGCGGTGTTCTTCAAGGGCATGACCATGGCCGAGCGGGTGGCGCTGACCCGCGCCATGGCGAATTCCGGCCAGGTGATCGACTGGCGCGGCGTCAAGCTGCCGGGGCCGCGGCTGGACAAGCATTCCACCGGCGGGGTCGGCGACAAGGTGAGCCTGATGCTGGCGCCCCTGG
The DNA here is from genome assembly GCA_963816235.1 of uncultured Alphaproteobacteria bacterium. Taxonomy (GTDB): domain Bacteria; phylum Pseudomonadota; class Alphaproteobacteria; order Dongiales; family Dongiaceae; genus DATKFM01. Next base: position 28,307 of record CAWFKD010000010.1, read on the forward strand.
TGGCGGCCTGCGGCGGCGCCGTGCCGATGATCAGCGGCCGCGGCCTGGGCCATACCGGCGGCACCCTCGACAAGCTGGACGCCATCCCCGGCTATGTCTCGACACCCGACATCGACCGCTTCAAGCGCGTGGTGGCGGAGGCCGGCTGCGCCATCATCGGCCAGACGGCTGACCTGGCGCCGGCCGACCGGCGGCTCTACGCCATCCGCGACGTCACCGCGACCGTGGAATTGATTCCCCTGATCACCGCCTCGATCCTCTCGAAGAAGCTGGCGGCGGGCCTCGAGGGACTGGTGATGGATGTGAAGTTCGGCAGCGGCGCTTTCATGGTGGAGTATGAGAAGGCGGCGGAGCTGGCGGCCAGCATCGCCGATGTCGCCACCGGCGGTGGGCTGCCCACCATCGCGCTTCTGACCGACATGAACCAGGTGCTGGGCCGCACCGCGGGGAATGCGCTGGAGGTGCGGGAATGCATCGACTGGCTGGCCGGGCGGCGGCGCGATTGGCGGCTGGATTCGGTCACCATCGCGCTGGCCGGCGACATGCTGCTGCTGGGCAAGCTGGCCAAGGATGAGGCGGCGGCCGGGACGGCGCTGGGGAAGGCGCGGGACAGCGGGGCGGCGGCCGAGCGGTTCCAGCGCATGGTGGCGGCGCTGGGCGGGCCTGCGGATCTCCTGGAGAAACCGGACAAGCATCTGCCGCGGGCGCCGGTGGTGCGGCCGGTGGCGCCGGCCAAGTCCGGCCATGTGGCGGCCATGGATGTGCGGGCCATCGGCCTCGCCGTGCTGGCCCTGGGCGGCGGCCGGCGGCGGGTGGAAGACAAGATCGATCCCCGGGTCGGGCTCACCGACATCGCGGCCATCGGCGAAGAGGTGGGTCCGGCGCCGGCCGCTCTGCCTGGTCCATGCCGCCAGCGACACCGATGCGGACGCGGCGGCCGCGGCGCTGCGGGCGGCGGTCACCATCGGCGACAAGCCGGCCACGCTGCCGCCGGCAGTGCGCCAGCGCATCGGCCGCGCCGCGTCGTAATGAGCGTCGGATTGATTTGAATCGCCAAAGGTCCAAACCGCCCCCCTTGAGGGGGCGGTCGGATCATCGAGCAACGCGAGATGATCCGGGTGGGGGGCCGGCTCGGTGCCGGCGACGGCAGCCAACGCCACTTCAGCTTTCGCCGATGGCGCGCTGCGTTGAGATACCCCCCTTCTGGCTCATCTCGCTGACGCTCGATGACCCATCTTCCCCCTCAAGGGGGGAAGATCGCGCGCGTCAGCTTGGGTGGAATTTGCACTAGGGCACGGCAATGACTGCGATCGCCCACGATTCCCGTGGTCTGCAGTTCCGGCTGACCGCCTGCTATATCGCGGTGTTCCTGGCGCCGGGCATCGGCTTGCCCTTCTGGCCCACCTGGCTGGAGTTGCGACATCTCTCCGATTTGCAGATCGGCTTGCTGCTGGCGGTGGGGCCGTGGGTGAAGCTGGTGGGCAATCCGCTGTTCTCCCAGGCCGCCGACCGCCTGGGCAATGCGCGGCTGATCCTGATCGCGGCCATCGTCGCCAGCCTCGGCTTCCACACGGTCTATCTGCAGACCGACAGCTTCTGGGCCATCTTGGCGGTGGCGGTGTTCGCCACCATGTCCATCACCAACATGGTGCCGCTGACCGACGGCATGACGCTGCAGTTCTGCAATGCCCGCGGCCTGCAATATGGCCGGCTGCGGCTCTGGGGTTCGATCTCCTTCATGGGCGCCAGCCTGGCGGCCGGCAGCATCCTGGAAGGGCGCTCGGCGGACTACGTGCTCTATCTCATGCTGGGCGCGCTGGTCGTGGCGCTGCTGGCCGCCATCGCCCTGCCGCGCCCGGCCGGGCCGCCGCCCCATCGGGTGGCCGGCGGCTGGCTGGCGCTGATCGCCGACCGCCGGCTGATGCTGTTCCTCGCCGCGGCCAGCCTGGTGCAATCCAGCCACGCCATGCTCTACAGCTTCAGCACCCTGTACTGGCTGCGGGCGGGCTACAGCGAGTCCGATATCGGCCTGATCTGGACCATCACGGTGATCGCCGAAATCATCATGTTCGCCATGGGCGGCGCCGTCCTGCGCCGCACCGGTTTCGCCGGCCTGCTGGCCATCGGCGCCGCGGCGGGCATCCTGCGCTGGTCGCTGGCGGCGTTTTTCGTCGGCTGGCCGGCGCTGATCGCCATCGGCCTGCTCCATTCCCTGACCTTCGCCGCCACCCATCTGGCGGCCATGAGCTATCTCGGCCGCCATGTGGCGCCCGGCCTTGCCGCCTCCGCCCAGGGCCTTTATGGAGTGATGGCTGCGGGTCCGCTGATCGGCCTGTCGATGCTGGTCTCCGGCTGGCTGTTCCAGACCGTGGGCGGGTTCGGCTTCCTGGCCATGGCGGCGATGTGCGCCGGCTCCCTGATCATCGCGTTGGCATTCCCGAAGGACGAATCAACATGACCGCCGACCGCCGCGAATTCCCCAACCTGCATGTGCTCGACCATCCGCTGATCCAGCACAAGCTCAGCCTGATGCGCGACAAGCGCACGCCGACGATTCAGTTTCGCCAGCTGCTGCGGGAGATCGCGCTACTGATGGGCTATGAGGTGACGCGCATCCTGCCGGTCACCCATGAGCGGATCGAAACCCCGCTCACCTTCATGGACGCGCCCGTGATCGCCGGCAAGAAGGTGGCGATCGTCTCCATCCTGCGCGCCGGCCTCGGCATGGCCGACGGCCTGCAGGAACTGATTCCCTCGGCGCGCATGGGCCATATCGGCATGTACCGCGATCCCAAGACCAAGCGGCCGGTGGAATATTTCGTCAAGCTGCCGGAGCCGGAAGGCCGGCTGTTCATCCTCTGCGATCCCATGCTGGCCACCGGCCATTCCGCCGCCGCCGCCGTCGACGTGCTGAACAAGCGCGGCATCGGCCGACGATCTGATCCGTTTGCTGGCATTGGTGACGGCGCCGGAGGGCTTGCGGGTGTTCTTCAAGGCGCATCCGACGGTGCCGGTCTATGCGGCGTCGCTGGACGATCACCTCAACGATCATGCCTACATCGTCCCGGGTCTGGGCGATGCGGGCGACAGATTGTTCGGGACGAAGTAGCGCAGCGGCGCTTAGCCCAGCAGTTCCTGCGTCAGGGCTTCCAGCTTGCCGGCCAGCTTCTCGCCGGTCTCGCCGCCGGAGCCTTCGATCTTCTGCTCCAGCACCAGCTTCAGCGCGTCCAGATGCGCCTGGGAAACGCGCAGCATCGGCTCGCCCGCGTCATGCTTGGCGCCCAGCAGCTTGCACAGCGACTGGGAGATGCGGGTCACCAGCGGGTAGCCGAAGCTGGAACCCTGGCCCTTGACGTTGTGCATGACGGCATAGAGCCCGTCGAGATGCACGCGCGCCCGGGCCGGATCGCCGGTCGCGTCGTCCAGATGGCGCTGGCCCTTCTCCACGTCTTCGCGGGCCCAGACGGTGTAGTTCTGCTTCAGCAGCGTGGTCGCTTCCTCGGCACGGGCCAGGGTCTCGGCCATCGACGGTCCGTTGAGGGAGTCCTCGGGATTGCGCAGCTGTTCGAATTCTCGCAGCGCGGCGAGGGCGGCGGGGCGGGGTGCGGTATTGCTCATATCAGGCATCCGTTCCGGTTAGGCTTTCGAGAGAATCAAGCATCTGCAGCATCGCCTGGTCGGCCTTGGCCGAGACGGCGGGCGGTGTGTCGGGAGGTGCCGCGGCCGGCAGCGGCGGCGCGGCGTCCAGCGCGGTGGAATCGCCGGTCGCGCGGGCCAGGGCGTGGAACAGCTGCGCCTTCTCGATCGGTTTGGCGACATAGTCGTTCATGCCGACGGAAAGCAGGCGCTCGCGGTCGCCCTTCATGGCGTTGGCGGTCATGGCGATGATCGGCAGGCGGGCCACCGGGCCGGACATGCCGCGGATGCGCCGGGTCGCTTCGATGCCGTCCATCTCCGGCATCTGGATGTCCATGAGGATGGCGTCGTAGGGGCGGCTGCTGACGGCTTCCAGCGCCTCGTAGCCGTTGCCGACCACATCGACGCGGTGCCCGGCCTTGCCCAGCAGGAGCGTCGCCAGCATCTGGTTGACCTGGTTGTCGTCGACCACCAGCACCCGGAGCGTGCGCGACAGGGTGGGCACGACGGCGTTGGGATCGGCCTCGGCCGGCCGGTCGGCGACCGGCAGCGCCGGCGCATCGACACCGCAGAGCTGGGTCACGCATTCATAGAGCCGGCTCTGCGCCACCGGCTTGCTGACGGCGATGGCGAAGCCCGAGGTTTCGGCGCGCGCCAACAGGCCGCGCACGCCCAGCGAGGTGGCGAGGATCAGCTTGGTGGCGGAAAAGCGCTTCTCATCCCGCAGGCGGCGGCCCAGCTCGACGCCGTCCATTTCCGGCATCATCTGGTCGATCAGCGCGATGTGGAACGGCGCCCCCCGCGCCAGCGCCTCGTCCAAGGCGGCGAACGCTTCCTGGCCGTTGGCGACGGACTGCACGGTCATGCCCCAGACGCCCAGCTGCTTGCGGAAGATCAGGCGGTTGACCTCGTTGTCGTCGACGACAAGGGCGCGGAAACCTTTCAGCGCCGCGATCGTCGCGCCCTGTCGCATCGCATGCTCCTGGCCCTGGCGACAGCTTGACGGTGAACCAGAAGCGGCTGCCCTTGCCCGGCGTGCTGTCGACGCCGATATCGCCGCCCATGGCGTTGATCAGCTGCTTGGAGATGGCGAGGCCGAGACCGGAGCCGCCGAACTTCCGCGTGGTCGAGGAATCGGCCTGGGTGAATTTGCGGAACAGGCGCGGCACCGCATCGGGCGCGATGCCGATGCCGGAATCGGTGATCTCGAAGCGCAGGGTCAGGGAGCCGTCGTCGCGGCGGCCGATGACGCTGGCCTCCACCGCCACGCCGCCGATCTCCGTGAACTTGATGGCGTTGCCCACGAGGTTGAGCAGCACCTGGCGCAGGCGGCCGGGATCGCCGCAGACCCATTCCGGCACGTCCGGCTCGATGAAGACGGCGAGATCGATGCCCTTGGCGTGGGCCTTCGGTCCATGGAGCTGGCCGACGCCTTCGATCAGGTCGGCCAGGTTGTAGTCGATGTTCTCCAGCGTGAGCTTGCCGGCCTCGAACTTGGAATAGTCGAGGATGTCGTTGATCAGCGTCAGCAGCGCCTCGGCGCATTGCTGCACGGTCTTGCCGTAGCGCCGCTGCTCGTCGTCGAGATTGGTGTCCAGCAGCAAGCCGGTCATGCCGAGCACGCCGTTCATGGGCGTGCGGATCTCGTGGCTCATCATCGCCAGGAAGTCGGACTTGGCGATGTTGGCGGCCTCGGCCGCCTCCTTCGCCTGGCGCAGCTCCTGCTCGGTGCGGTGGCGCGCGGTGACGTCGAACACCGTGCCGTCGATGAAGGCGGTCTGGTTCTCCTCGTCGAAGATCGGCTGGCCCTTCTCATGCACCCAGCGGACGCTGCCGTCGCGGTGCATGATGCGGTATTCCCGGGTGAAGGGCTGGCCGGCGGTCAGCGCCCGCTGCAGCGCCATGTCGGCGACCGAGAAATCGTCGGGATGGATGATGCTGACGAAGCTGCGGACCTGGTTGTGGATGAAATCGCTGGCGGCATAGCCGGAGATCTCGGCGATCGCGTCGCTGATGAATTCCATCGCATGGCCGCTGCCGGTGCTGCAGCGGTAGCAGGCGCCGGGCATGTTGGCGAGCAGGGTGCGGAATTTCGCGTCGCTGGCGGACAGGGCGAGGCGGTCGGCCTCGCGGCCGGCGATCTGATGGGCGATGTACCAGAGCACCGCCAGGATGATGGCGATCAGCGACAGGGCCATCATGGAGTCGCGCTGAACGTCATCCCACCAGGAAGACAATGCGTCGCCGCTGCCGACGCCGACGGCGATGACCAGCGGCCAGCGGCCGATGGCGCGGTGGCTGACCACGCGCTCGATACCGTCGGTCGGCAGGAGGATCAGGCCTTCGCCTTCGCGCCCGCTCTGGATCACCGGCAGCCAGGCCTCGACATCGGCGGTGCTATAGGCTTCCGAACTGCTGGCCGGCGCCCGCGCCAGCGTGGCGCCGTCGCTGCGCAGCAGGGCGACGAAGCCGTTGGCGCCGAGATTGGCGTTGCGGTACAGCGACGCGAAGTAATCGGCATCGACCTGCGCCACGGCGGCGCCGGTCACCAGGCCATCGGCGCTGCGCAGGACGCGGCTGACGGTGAAGACCCATTTGCCGTCGGCGGGATCGCGCGCCGGCAGGCCGAACAGCACGCTGCCGCCGCCGGCCTGCGAGTCCGGCAACAGAATCGGCGGCATCCCGGCCGCTTCGACGCCGCGGGAATCCTGCAGGATCCGGCCATCGGCCGACACCAGGCTGATGGCGCGGAGCTGGCTGGCGTCTTCCATCAAAGCCTGCAGCGCGGCGGTCACCGAGGGATCGAAGCTTTGCGCAAAGCGCTGGTCGAAGTCGCGCAGGCGGTTGGCGGCCTGCAGCGTGCGGTCGACGACGGCGATGGACTGGCTGGAATGCTGCTCCAGCATGCGCGCCAGGCTGTTGGTCTGCTTGCCCGCGGCGAGCAGCGCGCCATCGCGGCCGTACCAGAGTCCGTAGGAGATCAGGCAGCCGATCAGGGCAGCGAGCAGCAAGCCGAATCCCAGCAGCGTGCGGCGCACGCGCGTGGGCGACGAGAACGCCGCGGCGTTGATCGAAGCGCCGATCGTCTTGCTCAAGGATGCAGGCTCCCACGTGGCTGAGAAATCGTTAATGAGTTTTCATCAACTACGCTAAGAAACGCTTAATCGCGGCGGAAAAGATTCAGCCGGAATCCTACAAGTCCTTGTGACGAAATATTTCGTTAGACTTGCAGAGAATTCTCTCTGCATTCGCGGCAATTGCAGGGGAGCGGAGAAATCCCCGTGCTTACATGGTCCGCGGCAGGTGGCGGGCGATCCAGCCGACGCCCAGGGCGAACAGGCCGCTGGCGATGAACACGGCGCCGATATTGTCGAAGATCAGCAGCAGCAGGGAGAACACGGCGGCGGGCATCAGGCTGGACAGATCGGCATAGCTGCGGAACACCGTGGCCATCTGCGGCCGCTCCAGCGGCCGGACGGCGCGGATGAAAGGAATATTTCCCAGGGCGTCCAGGATGACGCAGCAGAAGGCGCCGCCCAGCAGGCACAGCCCGACCGCCAGGGGCCAGTGCAGCATCGAGGGACGCCAGGATGGTGAAGGCGCTGAGCCCGGCGTAGGCGGCGATGATCGGCCGCCGGATGCCGTGCCGCGCGGCGATCCTGCCGATGAACGGCGTGATCAGCAGCAGGATGTTGCCGGCCGACACCAGAACGCCGCCCCAGAAATGGCCGCGCTCGGTGCCCAGCGCATCGGTCAGATAGAGCGGCGGCATGACGAAGAACATCGACCACCAGGAGGACCGGCCGAAGGCGATGAACCAGCCGAGCCGCAGCCGCGGCTGCGCCAGGAACCGCCGGATGCTGGCCAGGGGCCGCGGCGGCGGCCGGGTCGCGGCAGCCACGGCGGGGTTCTCGGTCATGCGAAGATACCAGAAATAGCCCAGCAGCAATGTCGCGGCGATCGCGCTCAGGGCCTGGCCGGTGCCATGGCCGAAGCGCTGATTGAGCCAGACCCCCAGGAACGGCCCGGCGCCCCAGGCAGCGGCGCTGAACACCAGCCGCAGCGGTTCGGCCAGGACGAAATCCCGGCGCTGGATGTGATCCATCATGTAGAGCTGCAGGGTGACGCTGGTCATCGAGCCGGCCAGGGCGACCGACAGCATGCCGCCCACCTGCCCGGCGAGCGTGCCGGCCGACAGCAGCATCGCCGCGGCGATGAGTCATGACCACGCCCAGGGAATAGACCCAGCGGCGGCGGAAACGGCGGATCAGGTCGGGAATGGCGAAGCTGACGCAGAGCGTGGTGGCGTAGACACCTGTGTACAGAAGATTGACCGTGCCCTTGTCGCCCAGCAGTTCGTAGGCCTGCAGCGGTGTGATGGTCGCCAGCGTGGCCCGCGCCAGGGATTCCAGCGTGAACATGACGGCAAACACCACGGCGCCCGGCGTGGTGAGAGACCAATTCAGGCCCGGTGAGCCTTTGGTCGTTCTGGCGGATCTGAGGGGAGCTGAAACCATGATGAGCGCGGCGCATGGTGAATAGCACGGCGCCGCCGGTTCGCCCAGGCTAAGTCCATAGGGGGCGGCGGTTCCGGTTGCGCTGGCGTGCGCGGAAAGAGATGCTGCCGCAAGGAAACGAAAGAAGATGCATGGCTGAATTGCAATCTCCGCATGCGGCCGAGGCCGCCGCCCAGGGCGCAAGGCGGCGCGGCCGCCGGACGTCGGGCGGATTCAAGCAGCCGCCCTGGCGCGCCCTGCGCAACCGCTACAGCCCGGTCGAGGTGATCGACGCCGAGGGGCTCGAGCGCATCCACGATACGTCCATGCGCGTGCTCGAGACCCAGGGGCTGGAGTTCCTCAGCCCGCGCGCGCTCGACATCCTCGCCAAGGCCGGCGCCGATGTGGACCGAGCCACCGGCCGCGTGCGCTTCGACCGCGGCCTGATCGAGCGCTGCCTGGCGACGGCGCCGTCCAGCTTCACGCTGCATGCCCGCAATCCCGAGCACAATGTCACCATCGGCGGCGATCATCTGGCGCTCTGCGCCGTCTCCAGCGCGCCGAACTGTTCCGATCTCGATGGCGGGCGCCGCCCCGGCACCTTCGCCGACTACTGCAATTTCCTGCGGCTGATGCAGAGCCTGAATATCATCCATCTCGCCGCGGGCTATCCGGTGGAACCGACCGACCTGCCGCCGCCGACACGGCATCTGGATGCCTACAGCGCTGTCATCAAGCTGACCGACCGCGTCTGGTCGCCCTCGGCGATCGGCGCCACGCGGGTCGAGGACGGCATCGAGATGAACTGCCTGGCGCGCGGCATCACCCGCGACGAGCTGCGGCAGAAGCCCGGCCTGCTGACTGTCGTGAACACGAACTCGCCGCGCCGCGTCGATGGGCCGATGCTGGACGGGCTGACGGCCATGGCAGAGGCGGGGCAGGCGGTCATCGTCACGCCCTTCACGCTGTCGGGCGCGATGGCGCCCGCGACCCTGGCCGGCGCGCTGGCCTTGCAGAATGCCGAGGCGCTGGGTGTCATCGCCTTCACGCAGCTCGTGAGTCCGGGCGCGCCGGTGATCTATGGCGGCTACACCTCCAACGTCGACATGAAATCCGGCGCGCCGGCTTTTGGCACGCCGGAATATACGCGGGCGGCGATGGCCGGCGGCCAGCTGGCGCGGCGCTACAAGCTGCCCTACCGCTCGTCGAACGCCTGCGCGGCGAATGCCGTGGATGCGCAAGCCGCCTATGAGTCGGAAATGTCGGTCTGGGGCGCGGTGATGGGCGGCGCCAATCTGCTGAAGCATGGCGCCGGCTGGATGGAGGGCGGCCTCGTCGCCTCGTTCGAAAAGCTGATCGTCGATGCGGAGATCCTGCAGATGATGTCGGAGTTCCTGCAGCCGCTGGTGGTCGACGAGGACTCGCTGGCGCTGGACGCCATCGGCGCGGTCCCGCCGGGCGGGCATTTCTTCGGCGAGGCCCATACCCTGGCGCGCTATGAGAATGCCTTCTATCAGCCGATGCTGTCGGACTGGCGCAATTTCGAAACCTGGCGCGAAGCCGGCGCGCTGGACACGGCGCAGCGGGCGAATGGCGTGTGGAAGCGGCTGCTGGCGGAGTATCAGGAACCGCCGCTGGATCCGGCGATCGCCGAGTCGCTCGATGCTTTCGTCGCCAAGCGCACGGAAGAAGGCGGCGTTCTCTAGCGGCGCTTAGGACTCGAGATCCTCGATATCCGAAACCAGGCGGAAGCCCACATTGGCCGGCGGTATGCCGGACGCGCAGCCGCCGGTCGCCGGATCCCTGATGAAGACGGAGATCGTCGCCTGATGCAGCCCCATGGCGAAATAGGCCGGGCAACGGTCGTCGTCAGCATCGCCGGCGGCACAGGTGGCAGTCCACTCCCAGACATTGCCGCCGAGATCCCTGATGCCGTTGGGCAGCGCGCCGAAGCTCGCCGCTCGGCTCGACGCGCGCCGGCACAGGCTCGGACTTGCGCGTAGTCGGCGGCCCAGGCAAGGCGGGGATCGTCGAACAGCTTCTCGGTCTTCGGTTTCGGCAATTCGGCGGCGAAGAGAGACCACTCCGCCGCGGTGGCAATCGATACTGCGCGTGCCCCGGCTGTTCACCCAGGCGACGAATTCGTCGACGTCGAGGCGATTGACGCCGACCACCGGAAACGTCTTGCCGCCGTCGATTGCGGCGCGCGGGCCGCGGCAGAAAGCTGCAGCCGCGCGGCCTCGTGGCAGCGCTTCCAGTCCTGCCAGGTGACTTCGGATTTCGCCGACCTGCAGCCGGTGACCGTCTTCGACCGCAACGGTCACCGTTTGGACTGCTCGATCGATAGCGGGCGACCGCTCTCGAGGACCGACTTGATCGGGTCGCATCCGGCGAGGACGCCGAGGCTGAGCAAGCCGGCCACGGCGCCGCGCGCCAGAATGCGCAATGGACCCGGCCATGGTTCAGCTGCTGATCGGGCCCGGCTTGGACACCTGCATCATGAGATCGTCGTTCCATTCGCCCTCGACGACCACATGGGCGGTGGCGCCCAGCATCACGGCCTCGATCAGGTTGTGGTTCACATAGGCATAGAGGCCCGGCTGCATGAACTTGTAGACCATGGCGCCCGCCGAACCGCCGCGGATGAACCAGGTTTCCAGATTGGTGTCCGGCTTGTCGTTGAACGAGCCGCCCTCCCACACCAGGTCGCCATGGCCGCCGATCAGATGGGGCCGCGTGTCGCGGTTGGCCTGGGCGTGGATGAACAGCACGGTCTCGCCGACCTTCGCCTTCAGGGCATTGTCGCCGGTCAGAGCACCTTTGGCACCATTGAACACCACGTGCGTGGGCGTCAGCTTGCGCATCACGTCCAGGGCGTCGTTGAAGTTTTCGCCCGCCGCTTCGTACTTGATGAAGTCGCCGTTCTCGTCGCGCGGGATGTAGTAGTCCTGCTCGCCGATGAAGTAGGCGCGGTCATAGGTCATCGGCTTGCCGGCGGCGTCCTTCAGGCCGTCGCGCGGCAACACCATGACGGCGCCGTTCATGCCGTGGACGACGTGATAAGGGATCATCACATCACCAGGCGCGCAGTGATAGACGAAGACGCCCGGCTTGATCGCCTTCCAGCGCAGCACGACCTCTTCGCCGGGCTGGACCTTGGTCAGCGCTCCGCCACCCAAGGCACCGGTCGCCGCGTGAAAGTCGATATTGTGCTCCATGGCGTTGGTCTTGAGGTTGCGCAGCGTCAATTCGACATAGTCGCCTTCATGGACCACGATCATCGGACCGGGAACCGAGCCGTTGTAGGTCAGCGCCCAGACTTCCGTGCCCTCGTCGTCGATCACCATCTTCTTCTCTTCGATGGTCAGCAGGACTTCGACGATCTTCGGACCGGTCGTCGCGACTTGTTCATGTTCGGGCATATGCGGCGGCGCCACCATCTTCTGCTGCACGCGCGGCAGGGCGCTGATATCCACCGCCGCCGTCCGGATCGCCGGGGAGGCCGATCTTGCCGCCGGCCCCGCGGTCGTCATCGCCGCCGTCTGCCCGGCCAGCACCGTGCCGGCCAGTGCCGTTGCGGAAATTAATCCTGTGGTTCTCAAAAACGCGCGCCGTCCCTGAGCCGTCTCAGAGAGTTCCTGTCTGTCGCTCACGATTTCCCTCCATCAGCTTGCGCCGGCGGCAAGACCCAATGCCCCGACCCCGTAGCTTAAATGTAGGGTTGGTGCGCCTCGAGCCGCTTGATCCAGGTCAAGCAAACGGCAGGTGCGACAAAATGCTCAGCCGTTAAGGATCGGCGCGGGTTTCCGGGTGGCGAAGCGCAGGACGATATAGCCGGCGATGCCCGACAACAGGGAGCCGCCGAGCACGCCGATGCGCAGCGGCGCGGAATAGTACGTATGGTCCCAGGCGAGCGTGCCGATGAACAGGCTCATGGTGAAGCCGATGCCCGCCAGCAGCGACGCGCCATAGATCGCCAGCCAGCCGGTGCCCTCGGGCAGGCGCGCCAGCCGCAGCTTGACGCAGATGAACACCGACAGGAGAACGCCGATCTGCTTGCCGATGAACAGGCCGGCGGCGATGCCGAAGGCGATATTCTCGAACAGCGAGGCGAAGCGAATGCCGGTCAGCGACACCCCGGCATTGGCGAATCCAAACAGCGGCGTGACCAGGAACGCGACCCAGGGATGCAGCATATGCTCGAGATCGCGCAGCGGCGAGCTGCCGTCGCGCGCGCGGATGGGAATTGCAAGAGCGATGGCGACGCCGGACAGCGTCGCATGCACGCCGGATTTCAGCACGCAGACCCAAAGCACGATGCCCAGCAGCGCATAGGGCGCGATGCGGGTGATGCCGGCGCGATTGATGGCGAACATCGCCGCCAGGACGATGGCCGACAGCACCAGTGAAATCAGCGAGAGCTCCGAACTGTAGAACAGCGCGATGATGACGATGGCGCCGAGATCGTCGAAGATCGCCACCGCCAGCAGGAATACCTTGAGCGATACGGGAACACGATTACCCAGCAG
>CAWFKD010000011.1:0-86250 GCA_963816235.1 uncultured Alphaproteobacteria bacterium
GCCTCCCGGGTTTGCCGGTGATTTAGGCGCACCATTCCCAGCGAATGGTGCAGCGCAGCATGGTGTTCATCGATTATCCATATGAAAAATAACGGCTAATTATTGTTAGGATGCGGCGCAGCATTTTTGGCACGGAACTTGAATATGTATTTACGGGAGCGGCAAGCGGTGGCCGATCCTGCCGGACCGGCGGCGGACCCGGCGCGACGATGGCAAGACCCGACGACGGCAAGTTTGAACAGGGAGACGTCAACGAATGGTGAGACACATCATCGAGCAAGTGGGTCGTCATCGCAGCGCGCGGGGTTGCAGTACCGTTGGCTCCTACGGACCGGGCGGCGGCGAAGACGCAGCGCTGCCGCCCGGGCCGACCACAGTTTCTCGGGGAACGCGCGCCCGCTAGCGGCAGCGCTTCCTTGAGTTCGGCTACGCGCGAGAAAGGTCCTCCCTTCGCGCGACTTGCCCGGATGGCGCGGTAGCGACACAGCGCCATCCGGGATTTTTCTTTATGCGGGATAGCGTGGCGCTAGTGCGCGGCGACGGCTTCGACTTCCACCAGATAGGACGGGCTGCCGAGGCCGGCGACGAGCACCAGCGTCCAGGGCGGCAGATGCCCGCCGACCTCGTCGCGATGCACAGCGACATAGGGCCGGATGTTCTCGCGGCCGACGATGTAGGAAGTGATCTTCACGATGTCGGCGACAGCCATATCGCCTTCGGCCAGGATCGCCTTGATGTTAATCCAGACCTGGCGCGCCTGTTCGGTGAAATCTTCCGAGATCGAGCCGTCGGGCCGCTCGCCCAGCTGGCCGGACATATAGAGCTCGCGCTCCGGCCGCTCGATCAGCAGGGCGTGATGATAGGCGCTCGCGGGCCGGGCGATGCCCGAGGGGTTTAGGATCTTGCGCATGGGTGTCCTACGTGATGCCGCCAGCGTTCAGCCGGCCCGGTCAGTCCGGCTGACATTCAGGCGCCGAGAAGCTCACCGACGATCTCGCGCCACTCGTCTTCCAGGCGGGCCTTGCTGGGCTTGCGGCCGCAGCGGTTGTACCAGTATTCCGCGTTGGACTGGTCGCCTTCCTTGCGATGCAGATAGGCATGCACCCACTGGTTCGGCGGATCCTTTTCGTCGGCCTGGGCGCATTCATGGGCCTTGTCCCAATTGCCCTTCGCATCCCACCACATCGCCTGCAGCGGCAGCCGGAGCGCCTGCGGCGGTTGAGTGCTGTCGAGCGATGCGGTGAAGGCAGCGATGTTCATGGCGTCATCCTCCCCGGATCCGATGGTGAAATTCGGCAAGAGATATTGTTATCGCTGCCGGTACCCGAAGACAAATCGGGCGCGTGGGGTGTGGCCACGCGCCCGGCGGAGTTCGTTACTACAGTTGCTTCAGGGAGAAACGCTTCGCAAGGAACCTCACGCCCGCGCGGCGAGCCCCCCACCTCGCCGCACCGGCAACCGGCGCGTTGCCCGCCGAAGGGAAACGCGCAACGGTCTATCGCCCGGAACGCACCTGTCTTACCTCGCTGGGTATCGGCATCAAGTCTAGGAACAGCCGCTGGTCGAGCCGCAGGTCGTGCACTTCATGCAGGTGCCGTTGCGCACCAGCGTGAAGTTGCCGCACTCGCCGCAGGCGTCGCCTTCGTAACCCTTGAGCTTCGCTTCGCGGATCTTCTCCAGCCGCGAGTCGACCGCACTGGCGACGGAAGCTTGCACGGAAACCGTGGCGCCGTAGCGGCCGGACTCGACCGTCGAAGTCGCCATGGCGCCGTTGCTGCCGTAGGAACCATCAGTGCCGGTTGCCAGTGCCACGGACTCCCGTTTGGCGCTGACTTCGTCGGCGTCCGCCGCAGCGCTGCCATTGCGCAGACCGCCATGGAAAACCACGAGATTGCGCACATAGCCGGTCGAGGCATAGCGCCGTACAGCCGTGATCGCCGGCGCTTCGCCGGGGTCGAGGCTGGCTTCCTGCTCGCCCTTGCCCATGCTGTCGGGCATCACGTCCGTGTTCTGGACGTGGGCGAGGTCGGAGCGGCCGAGATAGGAGATCGCCAGCTCGCGGAACACGTAGTCCAGGATCGACGTCGCCATCTTGATGGCGTCGTTGCCTTCCACCACGCCGTTCGGCTCAAAGCGCGTGAAGGTGAAGGCCTCGACGAATTCCTCCAGCGGCACGCCATATTGCAGGCCGATGGAGATGGCGATGGCGAAATTGTTCATCAGGCTGCGGAAGGCGGCGCCCTCCTTGTGCATGTCGATGAAGATCTCGCCGAGCGTGCCGTCTTCGTATTCGCCGGTGTGCAGATAGACCTTGTGGCCGCCGACGATGGCCTTCTGCGTGTAGCTCTTGCGCCGGTTGGGCAGGCGCTCGCGCTCGGCGCGCATGTTGATGACCCGCTCGATCACCCGCTCGATGATGCGCTCGGCCACCATCGGCGCCTTGGCCGCGGCCGGCGCCTCGAGGATCTCCTCGAGCTCGTCGGGGTCGTCGGTCAGCACTTGAGCCGCCAGCGGCTGCGACAGCTTGGAGCCGTCGCGGTAGAGCGCGTTGGCCTTGATGCCCAGGCGCCAGGACAGCATGTAGGCGTCCTTGCATTCCTCGACCGTGGCCGAGTTCGGCATGTTGATGGTCTTGGAGATAGCGCCGGAAATGAATGACTGCGCCGCGGCCATCATGCGGATATGGCTGTTCACGGACAGGAAGCGCTTGCCGATGCGGCCGCAGGGATTGGCGCAATCGAAGATCGACAAATGCTCATCCTTCAGATGCGGCGCCCCCTCCAGGGTCATGGCGCCGCAGCAATAGGTGTTCGCCTCGTCGATCTGCTGCCGGTTGAAGCCCAGGGCGGTCAGCATGTCGAAGCTGACGTCGGTCAGCTGCTCGCCGGTGAAGCCCAGCACCTTGGTGCAGAACTCGTCGCCCAGCGTCCATTTGTTGAAGGCAAAGCGGATGTCGAATGCGCCGGCCAGCGCCGACTCCAGCGCCTGCAGCGTGCTTTCGTTAAAGCCGATGGCCTTGAGCGCGCTGTGGTTGATGCCCGGGCCTTCGGCCAGGGTGCCGTGGCCGACGGCGTAGCGGATGATGTCTTCGATCTGGCCTTCGTTGTAGCCGAGATTCTTCAGCGCCGCCGGGACCGTGCGGTTGATGATCTTGAAGTAGCCGCCGCCGGCCAGCTTCTTGAACTTCACCAGGGCGAAGTCGGGCTCGATGCCCGTGGTATCGCAATCCATCACCAGGCCGATCGTGCCTGTCGGCGCGATCACGGTCGCCTGGGCGTTGCGGTAGCCGTGGGACTGGCCGCGCAACAGCGCTTCGTCCCAGGCCTGGCGCGCGGCGCGCACCAGATCGACGTCCGGGCAATTCTCAAGCTGGAGCGGCACCGGCAGCACCGACAGCCCTTCATAGCCTTCGGTCTCGCCATGGGCGGCGCGGCGGTGATTGCGCACCACCCGCAGCATTTCCTTGCGGTTCCGCTCATAGCCGGGGAACGGCCCGAGCTCCCGCGCCATGTCGGCCGAGGTGGCGTAGGACACGCCGGTCATGACGGCCGTGATGGCAGCGCAGAGCGCGCGGCCATCCTCGCTGTCATAGCCATGGCCCATGGCCATCAGCAGGCCGCCCAGATTGGCGTAACCCAGGCCCAGGGTGCGGTAGTCATAGGACAGCTTGGCGATTTCCTTCGACGGGAACTGCGCCATCAGCACGGAGATCTCCAGCGTGATGGTCCAGAGCCGCGTCGCATGCTCGAAGGCGGCGATGTCGAAATTGCCGTCCGGCTTGCGGAACTGCATCAGGTTCAGCGACGCCAGATTGCAGGCGGTGTCGTCCAGGAACATGTATTCGGAGCAGGGGTTGGACGCGTTGATGCGGCCGCTCTGCGGGCAGGTGTGCCATTCATTGATGGTGGTGTCGTACTGCACGCCCGGATCGGCGCATTGCCAGGCGGCCGTGGCGATCTTTTCCCAGAGGTCGCGGGCGCTGATGGTCTTGTGCACCTTCTTGTCGGTGCGGCGCATCAGCTTCCATGGGCCGTCGGCCTGCACGGCCTCGATGAACTCGTTGGTGATGCGGACCGAATTGTTGGAATTCTGTCCGGACACCGTGAGATAGGCGTCGGAATCCCAGTCCGTGTCATAGGTGCGGAAATCGATCGAGGTATAGCCCTGGCGCGCGTACTGGATGATGCGCTGGATATAGTTCTCGGAGACCATGGCTTCGCGCGAGGCGATGATCGCCTTCTTAAGCGCGCGATTGACCTTGGGATCGAAGCAGCTTTCGTCGGCGAGGGTTGCGGGCTCCGGCTTATGGCAGGCCTGCATGACGGCATTGAGGAACTTGTCGCAGAGCTTCGAGCCCGCGACGAGAGACGCCACCTTCTGCTCTTCCACCACCTTCCAATCGATGTAGTTCTCGATATCGGGGTGATCGAGGTCGACGGTGACCATCTTCGCGGCGCGGCGCGTGGTGCCGCCCGATTTGATGGCGCCCGCCGCGCGATCGCCGATCTTGAGGAAGCTCATCAGGCCCGATGATTTGCCGCCGCCGGAGAGCCGTTCGCCCTCGCCGCGCAGCCGGGAGAAATTGGAACCGGTGCCGGAGCCGTATTTGAACAGGCGCGCCTCGCGCACCCAGAGATCCATGATGCCGCCGTCATTCACCAGATCGTCCGACACCGACTGGATGAAGCAGGCATGGGGCTGGGGATGCTCATAGGCCGAGGCCGAGGCCACCAGCTTGCCCGTGAGGAAGTCGACATAGTAGTGGCCCTGGGACGGGCCATCGATGCCATAGGCCCAGTGCAGGCCGGTGTTGAACCATTGCGGCGAGTTCGGCGCCGCCATCTGCTTCGCCAGCATGAAGCACATTTCGTCGTAATAGGCGCGGGCGTCGGTCTCCGCGTCGAAATAGCCGCCGCGCCAGCCCCAATAGGTCCAGGTGCCGGCCATGCGATCGAACACCTGGGTGGCCTTGGTTTCGCCCGAGGTGCGCTGGTCCTTGTCCAGCTTGCCCAGCGCGTCTTCGTCGGGGACATGGCGGCAGAGCCAATCCGGCAGATCGGCTTCGCGGACGGATTTCAGGCGCACCGGCACGCCGGCTTTGCGGAAATACTTCTGCGCCAGCACATCGCAAGCGACCTGCGACCACTCGGCCGGGACCTCGATATTCCGCGCCTGAAAGACGATCGAACCGTCCGGATTCTTGATCTCACTCGTCGTCGTACGAAACTCGATACCGTCGTAAGGCGACTTTCCGGCTTCCGTGAATCGCCGCTCAATGCGCATGCCAAGCACTCCCCAATCCCCAATTTGGTGACAAAAATGCCGGCAATCCCAACCCTGCGTGTTAAGAAGTGCCGGCAAACCTTTAAATTGACGCTACTTATGGTGGGTCGCACCGGGCGCCAACCGCAACATATTGGATCAGTGGCGGCGGCGATTGCAACAGATTTTGTGGTCACCGGCGCGCCTTGCCCCACCTATTGTGTATTGCGCCGCAGCAACTCTAACAATTCCGCGGCTTTCCGGTGACAGTGGCATGACGGGCGGGCAACCGAATTGTTGCGGCCTGCTGACCTATTTGGGTCGCTCCGGCAGGCCCGTTCCGGTCATTGGCCAAGGGCGGTTAACCACGTGAGGTGCGAGGCCGCGTTTTCCGCGGCTTTTCCGCAGGTCCGGCCAGGCGAATCTTTGGGGCGATAGCTCTTTTCATCCCATTTTCCTGCGCTTGCTTAACGCTTCCTCAATCTAAGTTAGCGAAAATTAACGATCACAACGGATGTTCGGCAGTCACCATGCCAACGCTCATCGCCTACAGTGCCAAGCTTGCGCCGCGCACGCGGTCGTCGCTGCTGCACCGCTATGCCATGGACTATATCCGCCTGAATGAGCACAGCGCCGCGGAAGACTCCCTGAAGCGCGGCAAGGAAGAGGCGGAGCGGGCGGCGCAGGCGGAGCGGGAAGCGCGCTCCAAGGCCGAGGCGGCCAACCGTTCGAAATCCGAATTCCTCGCTAACATGAGCCACGAGCTGCGCACGCCGCTGAACGCCATCATCGGCTTCTCCGAGATGATGAAGGACGGCGTGATGGGCCCGCTGCAAAACCAGGTCTATGAGGGCTACAGCCAGGACATTCACCGCTCGGCGCGCCACCTGCTGGAGGTTATCAATGACGTGCTCGATCTCTCGAAGATCGAGTTCGGCAAGGCGGACCTGCAGGAAGCCGATGTGGATCTGGACGAGGCAATCCGCGCTTGCGCTCGGCTGATCGAAGAGCGGGCCAAGCGCGCTCAGATCAGCGTGGAGTACAAGCCGGCCGTCGCACCGCCGCTGCTCCGGGCCGATGGCCGCCGCATCCGTCAGATCCTGATCAATCTGCTCTCCAACGCCGTGAAATTCACGCCGCCATACGGCCGAGTGGCCATCCATGTCATCGCCTCCGAAGGCGGCGGCGTGGTGGTGGCCGTGGTCGACACTGGAATCGGCATCAAGCCTGCCGACATGGAAAAGGTCATGGCGCCGTTCGGCCAGGCCGACACCGGCCTTGAGCGGAAATATGAGGGCACCGGCCTGGGCCTGCCGCTCTGCAAGGCCTTTGCCGAGATGCATGACGGCCGCCTGTTCCTGGAGAGCACGCCTGGGTCCGGCACGGCGGCCTGCCTGTTCCTGCCCTCGGCACGGGTGCGATGGAAGGCGGTGGCGGCATGAGCACCGTTCCGAAAGTCACCGAACTGCTCAGCGACGACACCAAGGGTCTGGTGCAGGAGCTGCGCAAGCGGATCGAAGAGCGGCTGACGGTCACCAACCGCCAGGTGTCCTTCGATACCGCGACCTCGCAGCGTATCGGCCGGGTCGTGTCGCTGACCGGCGCCCAGGCAGTGACCCTTCTGGAGATCGACGAGGTGGACGCGCAAGGCGTGCTGGCGCGCAGCCTGCAGATGGGCTCGGTGGTGAAGATCCCCACGGCACGGTCCGTGGTCTTCGGCATGATCAGCGGCCTGACCATTCCGATGCCGGCGCTGGAAAGCGGCCAGCCGGAAGGCAAGCTGTTGGAACTGGAGTTGGTAGGGGAAAGCCTGGTGGACGAGAACGGCAACCTGTCGCCCATGCGCCGGGGCGTTTCCACTTACCCGGCGCTGGGCAGCGATGTGCATGCCGCCGGTCCGCTCGATCTGCGCTTCGTCTATGTGCGTGACGAGGCGTCGGTGGCGCGGATCGGCGCCATCCACCAGGACCGCAACCTGCCGGCGCAAATCAATGTGGACGATCTCCTGGGCAAGCATTTCGCCGTCGTCGGCGCCACCGGGACCGGCAAATCCTGCGCCGTCACCCTGATCCTGCGCGCGGTGCTCAAGCGCAATCCCAACGGCCATATCCTGCTGCTGGATCCCCACAATGAATATCATCGCGGTTTCGGCGAGATGGCCAACGTCATCGACCTGCAGGCGCTGCGGCTGCCCTTCTGGGTGTTCAATTTCGCCGAGATGCGGGAAGTGCTGGCCAATGCCGGCGCGCGCCTGGCGCCGGCGGAATCGGCACTGCTGAACGACATGATCACCCAGGCGAAGAAGCAGTTCCTGGGATCGGCCTCGGAAGGCCGTTACATCACTTCGGACACGCCGACGCCCTATCGCATGACCCAGATCGTCACTTACATCGATGACATCCTGGGCCGGCTGGAGCGGCCGGAGAGCATCGCGCCCTACGAGGCGCTGAAGACCGCCATCGCCACGCTGCAGAACGATGTGCGCTTCGCCTTCATGTTCGACAAGGGCATCGCCACCCGCGACACCCTGGCCTCGATCGTCGCCACGGTGTTCCGCGTGCCGGTGCAGGGCAAGCCGCTGACCATCCTCGACCTCTCGGCGGTGCCGTCGGATATCCTGAACGTGGTGGTGTCCGTGCTCTGCCGTGTCACCTTCGAGTTCGCGATGTGGAGCGAGGGCAAGGTGCCGATCCTGCTGGTCTGCGAGGAGGCGCATCTCTACGCGCCAGAGAATGCCGAGGCCGGTTTCGAGCCGACCAAGCGGGCGCTGTCGCGCATCGCCAAGGAGGGCCGCAAGTATGGCATCTCCCTGGGCATCGCCACGCAGCGGCCGGCGGAACTGGCTTCCAGCATGCTGTCCCAGTGCAACACCATCTTTGCCATGCGGCTCAGCCATGAGCGCGACCAGCAATGGGTGCGGGCGGCCCTGTCGGATGGGGCGATCGGCCTGCTGGATGCCTTGCCGTCCCTCGGGACGGCCGAGGCGATCGCGGTGGGCGAGGGCATCGCCATGCCCATGCGCCTGATGTTCGACCAGCTCCCCGAGGATCAGCGGCCCCGCAGCGCCTCGGCGCAGTTCTCCGCCTCCTGGAAGGAGGACATGGCCGACGGCGAGGAGTTCGTCTACGAGGTCATCGACCGCTGGCGGCGCCAGCGCCGGGAGGGGGCCTGAGGCTCCCGTTAGGCTGTTCCGGCGACCGCCGGAAATCCCCGCGAATTTTCTGAATCTTTCCGGCTGACGGTAGTCGAAAAGTGAAAGAATTATTCCCGCGGCTGCCGCCATGCCGCCGGCCGTTTTCATAACCGATTGGAATTATTGCCTATTCCTGCGCCATCAGGCGAGACCGAAAAATGCTGCTAAGAAAGAACCAACTTTGAGGCAACTAAACGTAAACCTCCTCCCCATAGAATTGTAGGACGTCTGAATAGGTGTAGGTCAGACGAGCTGTGCGTTGTCTTAAGACTTCTTAACAGGGGCGCTCGAATAGCCGGCGATGTCGCATCTAGCTGCATTCACCTCGAAGCTTCAGCCCAAGCTGCGCAACTCGCTGTTGCAGCGCTATGCGTCCGACTTTGTCCGCATCAACGAGCATAGCGCGGCCGAGGAATCCCTGCGCCGCGGCAAGGAGCAGGCCGAGCGCGCCGCCGAGAAGGCGGAAGCCGCGAACCGCGCCAAATCGGAATTCCTCGCCAATATGAGCCACGAGCTGCGCACGCCGCTCAACGCCATCATCGGCTTCACCGACATCATGAAGGAAGAGATGTTGGGGCCGCTGGAGAACGTCACCTACAAGGGTTATGTCGGCGATATCAATAATTCGGCGGGTCATCTTCTCGAGGTGATCAACGACATTCTCGATCTCTCGAAGATCGAGCATGGCGATATCGAGCTGAACGAGGAAGAGGTCGACGTCACCAAGGTCGTCGAGTCCTGCCTCACCATCATCGAAGAGCGGGCCAAGAAGGGCAATCTGAAGCTGAGCTACGATCCGCCGGAGTCATTGCCCAAGCTTTGGGGCGAGGCGCGGCGGGTGAAGCAGATCCTGATCAACCTGCTGTCCAACTCCGTGAAATTCACGCGCCCGGGCGGCGAGATTTCGGTCCAGGTCCTGGTCGAGAACAGCGGCAACCTGGCGATCACCGTTTTCGACAACGGTATCGGCATCGCGGCTGAGGACATGGAGCAGATCATGACTCCATTCGGCCAGGCCCACACCGGCTTGAACCGGAAGTATGAGGGCACCGGCCTGGGCTTGCCGCTCAGCAAGATGTTCGTCGAGATGCATGGCGGCGCGCTGATCATCGAAAGCGATCTGGATGTGGGCACGGCAGTCTGCGCCCTGTTCCCGGCCAGCCGCGTTCTGCCGATGAGGGACGCATGAGCGCGGATCCATCGGCAAAGAACAAAGACAACGCCGCCAAGGGCAAGAACGCGCCGGAGGCGAAGAAGAAAGAGTCGCCATCGAGCCCCTTGCTCGCGGCGCTGCAGCGCCGCCTGTCGGAGCAATCGCTGGATAACGGCCAGCCCGTCCTCGATCTGGCGGAAGCGAAGCGGATCGGGCGCATCGTCTCCATCACCGGGTCCCAGGTCGTGATGATCCTGGAAGTGGACGAGAAGGACGTTACCGGCGAACTGGTCTCGAGCCTGCAGATGGGCTCGGTGGTGAAGATTCCCACGGCGCGCTCCGTGGTGTTCGCAATGATCAGCGGCCTGACGATCCCGATGCCGGCTGCGGACCCGGATGGCGATGAGTCGCGCCTGCTGGAAATGGAATTGGTGGGTGAGAGCGTGCTCGACCGGCAGGGCAATCTGTCGGCGTTGCGTCGTGGCGTTTCCACGTCGCCGGCGCTGGGCTCGCCTGTTTATGCCGCCGGTCCGCTGGATCTGCGGTTCGTCTATGTCCGCGACGGCGCGAATGTGGGACGTATCGGCCGCATCCACCAGGAGCCGACTTTGCCGGCGCAGATCAATGTGGATGACCTGTTGGGCAAGCATTTCGCCGTCGTCGGCGCCACCGGCACGGGCAAGTCCTGCGCCGTGACGCTGATCCTGCAGACGGTGCTGGAACGCAATCCCAACGGCCATATCCTGCTGCTGGACCCGCACAACGAATACCACCATGCGTTCGACAACATGGCGAACGTCATCGACATCCAGGCGCTGCGTCTGCCGTTCTGGATGTTCAGCTTTGCCGAGCTGCGCGAAGTGCTGGCGAATGCCGGCGCGAGACTGGCGCCGGCGGAAGCAGCCCTGCTGAACGACCTGATCACCCAGGCAAAGCGCCAGTTCCTCGGCAGTGCGGCCGAGGGGCGCTACATCACCTCGGATACGCCGACGCCCTACCGGATGAATCAGATCATCGGCTATATCGACGAAATTCTCGGCCGCCTGGAAAGGCCGGAGAGCATCGCCCCCTATGTGGCGCTAAAGACTGCGATCGTGACCCTGCAGAACGACGTGCGCTTTTCCTTCATGTTCGACCGCGGCATTGCCACCCGCGACACGCTGGTGTCGATCCTCTCGCAATTGTACCGCGTGCCCGTCGAGGGCAAGCCGCTCACCATCCTGGATCTCTCGGCTGTTTCGTCGGAGATCCTCAACGTCGTGGTCTCCGTGCTCTGCCGCCTGACCTTCGAATTCGCCATGTGGTCCGAGGGCAAGATCCCCATCCTGCTGGTTTGCGAAGAGGCGCATCTCTACGCGCCGGAGAATGCCGGCGCCGGCTTCGAGCCGACCAAGCGCGCTCTGTCCCGCATCGCCAAGGAAGGGCGCAAATACGGCATCTCCCTCTGCATCGCCACGCAGCGGCCGGCGGAACTGGCCTCCAGCATGCTGTCGCAATGCAACACCATCTTCGCCATGCGCCTGAGCCACGAGCGCGATCAACAATGGGTTCGCTCGGCCCTGTCCGACGGCGCACTCGGCCTGCTGGATGCGCTGCCGTCCCTGGGCACCGCGGAAGCGATCGCCGTCGGCGAAGGCATCTCCATGCCGATGCGCCTTGCCTTCGACGAATTGCCGGAAGACCGCCGGCCGCGCAGCGCCACGGCGAAATTCTCCAAGTCCTGGAAGGAAGACGTGGGCGACGGGCAGGAGTTCCTGTTCGAAGTCGTCGACCGCTGGCGCCGCCAGCGCCGCGAGGGCTAGGCCCCGTCCGCGCCGTGTCGGCTCTCTAGCAGTTGGACCAGTCCGGCGTGTAGACGCAGCCGTTGGCGTCGCCGCCGACCCAGTAGTCCGCGGCATTGTTGGTGTGGCTCCAGCCATTGGAGCCCTGCTCGCCGCTGCCGGAGCCGGAGAAATAGGTGCCGGTGTAGATGTTCCCGACCGGCTGGGAATTGCCCATCACGCCCCAATAGCCGTCTTCAGTCAGCCAGTAGTTACCGGGCTGCAGGCCGTTGGACGCCATGTACACCTGCCAATCATAGGGCGCCGGCTGGCCGTTGATGGTGTAGTAGACCTCGGCCGTCGACGGGACGCTGAGCGTTGCAATGCCGATAGCTGCCGCTGCACACAGTGTCAGGCGCTTCAAGCTGTACATGACCGCCCTCCGTATTTTGCTGTTGGATGGGGTACCTGATATTCGCGTACTGCGGGCGCATCGCATCTGTCGCCCACTGTGACGCTGTCGCAGGGAAGCCTAGGAACCCTACAGCCCGGGGTCTGTGACCTGCATCACGTTTTGGCGGTCTCCATGATAAATCCCTAAGCGCCCTCCGGGATCCACCATTCGGTACCGCGTACGGTCGTAACGTATTCCGGCCAGCGGTAGTTTATCGGCGCCTTGAAATTCCGGGGCAGGAGCGGGCCGACCCATTTCCTGCCATTGATGCCGCCGCCGGTGCGCTCCCGAAATTCCTTCTGCGCTGCTTTCAGCGCCTTCGGCATGGTGAAGAGATCGAGCATCGTCGTGCCGATGGTGCGCGCGGCGCAGATGACCGTGGGATCGATGGTCGCGGGGAATCCGCCGAGCGCATTCCAGACCCACAGCGGATATTGGTATCCCGGCTTCGGCGAGCGAAGCGTGGCGCGGCCGATCATCAGGCGCACCGTCGGACAATGCCATGTGTAGTCGGTATAGTCGTCCGACGTATAGTTCTTCTGCCAGGACGGCAGTTCCTGGCGCAATGTCGCTTCGGCTTCTTCCGGCGGCGACAGTTCCGCCATCTCCCGCAGCAGCGGGTCGGTCATCGGCTTCAGGCCGAGATTCTTCTGGATCTCGCGGCCGAACTTGCGCGCGTCCGGGCCCCAGGCGGGCGGACCGACCAGCGCCAGGTTGCCGTAGCAGAGATGCGCCATCGCATGATTGGGCAATCCCGGCCGCGTCTTCGTCACCCATCCCTTGCGCAGCTTGCAGTTCGTCATCGCCGCGACATGCTCGGCGTTGTTGTCGAGAATGGAGAAGATGCGCTCTTGCATCGCCAGGGTCGGCGCGCGGCTGGAGAATTGGATCTGAGCGAAATTCGGCGCCAGGTTGTCAGCCGTCGCCTGTCCGGCGGCGAGGATCGCCTCGTTGATGGACCAGGTGCCCGTGTGGGGCAGCATCGCTTCCTTCGTATACTTCGACGTCGTGTACATCAGGCACACGGCATCGATCGCGCCGGGCGCGCGGGCCGAAGTATGAGGATTGGCCGAATCTGAGCTCGCGCCCATTGCCGCCCATTGCTCGGGATGCGGGCACTCGAAGGTGTAGATCTTGCTCCAATAGGAGCCGCAATGGGTGTCGAGTACGGTGGTGTTGGAGTAAGTGCGGAAATAGGCAGGATGAAAGCTGACTGCCGCGTCCAGATCGTCATAGTAGCCATGGGCCGCATGTACGGGCTTCGAGCCGCAGACCTTCTCCGCCGGCTCGCCGAAGAACTTGATCGTGCCGGCGATCCCATGCTGTTCCATCGCTGCCTTGGCCGCGAGCACGCCAGCCAGCGCCGCGACGCCTAGCGCGGAATGGGGGTCGGTATGGCCGGCCGCATATTTGTGCACGCCGTCGCGCGGCTTCTCGAAGGGGACCGGGTCCTGGCTGTTGCCGGGAACGGCGTCGTATTCGGCATAGGAAGCGATGACTGGGCCGCGCCGGCGCCCGCGATCGTTGCTCCAGCTGGCCAGGAATGCCGTCGGCATGGTGGCCGTGCCTTCCTCGACCTCGAAGCCTTGCTGGCGCAGAAGGTCCACGTAGTACGCGGCGGAGCGGTACTCCCGCCAGGCGGGTTCGTGAAAGTTCCAGATGTCCTTGTGAACCTGGGACAGCCAGGGCTCATTGGCCTGGATCCACTGCAGCGCCGATTTCTTTGCCGGCGTCATGACCGCTTTTCGTTGCGCCATGGCGGTTCCTCCATTTTGTTATCGTTGGGGCAATGATAGCAGTGTCGCTCGCGGCGTCGCCAGGGCCGCATCAATGATTTGTTAACCGAGGTTTCTGCATTCTTACGAACGCTTATTGGGGGATAGGAGAGCTGATATGATCAATTGGAAGGACATGGCCGCCGTATGTGCTGTCGCGGCCGCCCTTTGCGGGCCTTCAATTTCCGCGCTTGCCGAAGATAGCGAGCTGCAGTTGGCGCAGGCCCGCGTCGACGGGAGCCTAGTCCTATACTCGGAGGACCAATATCAGGGCAGTGCCGCGCCATTCGAGGGCGAGCAGTCGAACCTGTCCGATGCCGGCTGGAACAATCAGGCCGAGAGCCTGAGCATCCGCGAGGGCGACATCTGGGAAGTCTGTGGCGAAACGGAATTCAGGGACTGCAAGCGGATCGACAGCAACGTCCCCGACCTGGGCAAACTCGGGTTGAACAAGAAGATCTCCTCAATCCGGCCGATCCAGCAGATCGATCCGACGCTCATCAAGCCGTTGGAGGGCCGCACCGCCGGCTTCTTCCCGACACCCCGGCGCAACGATGCGCCGATACCTGCCTGCCCGAGCGGCGGCACCGGCAAGAAATGCGTGCAGAAGGAAGCGAACGCGTTCTGCGCCGAAAACGGCTACAAGGACAGCGCCTACTACGTGAACAACGAGGGTGTTCTCGAAGAAGTCCTCTGCAAGCGATAGGCGATCGGCGACACGGCGGGCGCGTCTGCGCGCCTGCCGCTAGCCGTCGCGGCTGAGGCCGTGGATGGCGGTCGCCACCGCCAGCAGTCCGGCCATGAGGCCGAACAGGGCGCCGTAGGAGACTGCCACCGCAGCACCGGCGTCCAGAGTGGACTGGGCAATGGCGCCGGTGGCCGCCTGGATAATGCCGGTGCCGGCGAAGCTGACGAAATTCAAGCTGGCCAGACCGCGGCCGACCAGATGGTCAGGCAGGAAGCGTTTGCCCTGCGCCATCAGCAGGACGTAGGTCGCGCCGAAGAACGCAATGAGCGCAAATCCCGCTGCGGTCACCGGCAGCGAATGTCCAGGCCACAACGCTAGCACAGCCAACCCTGCGGCCGTGCCCCAGCTGCCAAGCTGGAGCAGCAGCTTGCGGTGCTGCCAGCGCCTTTCCAAGCCGCCGTAGACGAGCGTTCCGGCGGTCATGGCTAGGGTGAAGGCGAATAGCCAGTTGCCCGCATCGCCGATCGACAGACCGAAGACGTCCTGCAGATAGGGGCCGCCCCACAATCCGCGAACGGTGATCAGCGAGGCGTAGCCGGCGAAGCTCAGGGGCAGGATCAGCCAGAGGGCGCGGATGCGCAGCACTTCGCCGACGCCGCCGAACGCGCTGCGCCATGAGCTTGCGGCGGCATGATCGGTGACGTCGCCTTCGGGACCGCGGGAAAGAAACAGGACAGCAAGCATCGATACCAGCGTGGCGGCCGCGATGAGCAGATACGCGTATCGCCAGCCGATCCACTCGGCCAATTGCCCGAATGGTCGTGCGCTCAGCAACACACCGACCGTGGCGAAGGCAAGCACCAGCGATGACAGCGAAGCGAACCGCTCGCGGGCAAACCAATGACTGACCGCATGTAGCGAGCCCATGAAGATCGGCGAACAGCCGATGCCGATCAGCGCCTGGCCGGCGATGGCGCTCGTGTGGGTCGTTGCGGTCGCGAAGACAATGGCGCCGACGACAGCGATACCCATCAGGCCGCTCACCGTGCGGCGCGGGCCATAGCGGTCCAGCAGGACGCCGACGGGGATCTGCATGGCGGCAAAGGCGATGAACCAGGCCGACGACAGGGCGCCGAGCTGCGCTTGGTCCAGGTTCAGATCAGCCGCCACCATCCGCGCGATCACGGCAATCGCGGTGCGATAGAACATGCTGAGCAGATAGGCGAAGGCGAGGGCGGCGAGCCCGATGAGTGGATTCATAGAGGATCGTGCAACGGCGGCATGTATCAGCCGTCATAGCCGATCGCGCCCGCCGGCACCACCGGCGGGTTTCAGATGCCAGTCGATACGGAGCTTAGGCGGCCGAGCCGGAGGTGGTGCGGGCGCGCGTGGTCTCGAGTTCGCCCAGCAGCGCCTCGAGGCATTCCTTCAGGGCTTCGACGGAGAAGGGCTTCACCAGGTATTTGTCGACGCCGGCCTCGACCGCGATGCTGATTTCGTCATCGAGCTCGCGAGTCGATGTCATGATAAAAGGCGTCCGGCCGAGGATGGGATGGCCGCGGACCTTCTTGACGAACTCCACGCCATCCATGTCCGGCATCAGCCAGTCGGAGATGACGAGGTCGAAGCGCTGCTTGTTCATGGCGTCCAGCGCTTCGCGGCCCGTGCCCGCGTCGGTGATGCGATCGATGCCCAAGCGCTTCAGACAGACCTTCGTCAGGCCACGCATGCTCGGCTGGTCGTCGACCACCAGTACGTTGAGGTTGTGCACAACAGGCATTGCTGGAAACCCAATGACAAAAATATCCGCGGATATTAGGCGAATGTTGGTTTACGAAACGATAATGCCAAGGAATGGAATCTGCCGCGGTTTTGTTAACGTTCAGGCAAGACTTTGGACCCGGTCCAGGATCGCGGCCGCCATCTGCTGGATGGAGTACTCGGTCTCGACGGCGCCGTCGTTGAAAGCCGCCTTTGGCATGCCATAGACCACGCAACTTTGCTCGTCCTGGCCCAAGGTGCGGGCGCCGGCCTCGCGCATGGCCTTGAGGCCCGAGGCGCCGTCGCGGCCCATGCCGGTCAGGATAACGCCCACGGACTTGCCGCCGGCGACCGTGGCAACGGAATGGAACAACACGTCCACGGACGGCTTATGGCCGCCCACGGGGGCATCGTCGCCCAGGCGGCAGTGATACTGCGCCCCGGACCGCACCAGCCGCAGATGCTTGTCGCCGGGGGCGATGTAGACGTGGCCGGGCAGCACCCGCTGACCGTCCTCTGCCTGCCGGACGCGGACCTGCGCCAGGCCATCGAGCCGCTCCGCAAAGCGGGCCGTGAAGCCGGCGGGCATATGCTGGGTAATCAGCACTGCCGGCGAATCCGGGGGCAGCGCGCAGATGATTTGCCGCAGGGCATCGACGCCGCCGGTCGACGAGCCGATGGCGACGATGGAATCGGTGCCGCGCAGCGGGCCCGAGCGCGCGGGCAGCGGTGCCGGAGCGACCGCGCCATAGGGCTGTCCCAGGGGCTTGATGCGGGCCTGCGACGCCGCCTTGACCTTGGCGACCAGTTCCTCGCGCTTGCCGTCGAGGCCGCGCTCCACATCGAGCGCCGGCTTGGTGACGAAATCTACGGCGCCCAATTCCAGGGCCTGGAGCGTGATTTCCGCACCGCGAAGCGTCAGCGAAGAGACCATGACCACCGGCATCGGCCGCAGGCGCATGATCTTCTCCAGGAAGGAAATGCCGTCCATGTTCGGCATCTCGACATCCAGGGTGACCACATCGGGGTTGGTCGATTTGATGATGTTGCGGGCGCTGTAGGGATCCGAGGCGATGCCGACGACCTCGATATCCGGATCGGACCGCAGCAGCCGGGAGATGAGCTGCCGGGCCAGAGCGGAGTCATCGACGACGACGACCCTGATGCGGCGGCGCAACGTGGTGACGCCGTGGTCGGACATGGCGCTTTGCGAACGCGGCGCCATCAGGATTGCTTCCGATAGATGCTGCGGCCGATCAGCTTCAGCCGGTGTTCGAAGGGAATCGGGCTCTCGGAGTGGCCGAGATACAGGATCCCGTCCTCGGACAGGGCCTCGGTGAACCGCTTGATGAGCTGGTCCTGGGTCCGCTTGTCGAAATAGATGATCACATTGCGGCAGAAGATGACGTCGAACTTGCCCTTCATCGGCCAGGGCTCGATCAGGTTCAGCGGCTTGAAGGCCACCAGGCTGCGCACATGGCCGGCGACCCTGAATTTCTGGTTCGACTGATCGACGGCACGGACAAATTTGCCGCGGAAATCCTCGGGGATATCGGCGACCTGCTTGCTGGTATAGAGACCGGACTCGGCCTGTGTCAGGACGTTCGTGTCGATATCGGTGGCGAGGACCTTGGCGTCCCATCCTTCCAGGCCTGGAAAGGAGTGTCGCAGCGTCATCGCGATTGAATAGGCTTCTTCGCCCGAAGAGCAGCCGGCGGACCAGACCCGCAGGCGGCGCTTGCCCGAAGTCTGGCTCTGGCGCATCAGCGCGGGGATGAGTTCTTCGGTCATATGATCGAAGTGATGCTCCTCCCGGAAGAACTTCGTGTAGTTCGTGGTCAGGGCATTGACCAGCGAGCCCATCTCTTCTTCGTTGCTGCCGTCTTCCAGGCGTTTGCGATACTCGCCGAAACTTGTGAGGCCGAGTTCCCGCACCCGGCGCGACAGCCGGGCATAGACCATGGCCCGCTTTTTGGTGGTGAGGGCGATGCCGGCGCGGTCATGGACGATCTTGGCGATGAAACGGAAATCATCGTCCTCCATCGACACATCTTGCAGGGATTTGGCGATGAGCAGCGACAGGCGCCCGGCGCCGGGCTTAGGCAGGGTCGTGCTGTTCGCGGCTGCAGGCTCGGCGTTCTCTTCGCCGCCTGGCCAGCGGTTGTCCGCTTGCTGCCGCACTACGCTTTCCGACATGACGCCCCGTTGATATGCCAAGTCCTCGAACGCTGCCGATCGACCTTGTCGCGGTACTTCGGAGGCGCCATTGCTGCCGACCGCCATCCCGTCCCGAATGGCAGCCGACAGGCTAGATTACCTTCTGAATAGTTAACGCCCAGTTTAGTGCCATCAGGCGGGAACGCCGGGTATTGTTGCCAAACCGTTGCGGCGGAGGATGTCGCGTTTAGAGAAGTCGTTTTGGATTTTTTTCCAAAGCCACCGATGGGCGTGCCGCACGCCCTGGAAGCTAGAACTCGTCCCAGTTCACCTGTTTCTTCGACATGCCGGCGGTCCGGCGGGACGCTCCGGTTGCCGGCCTCTGGGCCTCGGCGGCCGGTACGGCTGCGGGATCCGCTTGCGGAGCCTCTCCGGTGTCGACCTCCGTGGAGAGCCGGCGAGGGAGTTGCGATTGCAGGGCCCTGGCGCCCTGTGGCTGGGCGGCTTTCCGCAACGCCGATGCACCGGCTTCGAAGAAGCTGATGACCCGGGCAACGCTATCGACCTGGGCGTCGACGGATGTCAGGGATGATGTCGACTCCTCCACCAGGGCGGCGTTCTTCTGCGTGACCGATTCCATCTGCGTGACCGAATCGTCCACTTCCTGCACGCCTGCGGATTGCTCGCGGCTTGCCGAGGCGATTTCCGCAACGATGCCGGCAACCCGCTGCACGGAACCGACGATCTCCGACAGGCTGCTGCCGGCCTTGTTGACCATCTCGACGCCGGCGCGGACCTGCTGCGAGCTTTCGCTGATCAGCCCCTTGATCTCCTTCGACGCTTGGGAGGAACGCTGGGCCAGGGCGCGGACTTCCGCTGCGACCACGGCAAAGCCGCGGCCCGCTTCGCCGGCGCGGGCGGCCTCGACGGCGGCGTTCAACGCCAGAAGATTGGTCTGGAAGGCGATTTCCTCGATCAAGCCGACGATTTCGGTGATGCGACCGGAGGAGGCTTCGATCTGCCCCATGGCGGCGATGGCATTGGTGGCGACATTGCCGCCGCCTTCGGCCGCGGCGCGGGCGGTCGCGGCAAGCTGATTTGCCTGCTGGGCATTCTCTGCGTTCTGCTTGATCGTGACCGACAGCTGGCGGATCGCCGCCGCCATCTCTTCCAGGCTGGCGACCTGCTCTTCCGTGCGGGAGGACAGATCGGCCGAGCCGCTGGCGAGTTGCGCGGTCGCGGACTTGATGGCGCTGATGCCGTCGACCGTCTGGCCGACGATAGCCGACAGCTTGTCGGCGGTGGCGTTGGTATCCTTCTGCAACTGCAGAAGATCGGCCTCGTAGTCGCCGGTGACACGGATTGAAAGGTCGCCCCGGGCCAGCGCCGACATCATCCGCAGCACTTCGCCGAGCGCCACCTTGATGGTCTCGGCCCAGCGGTTCATGCCCTCGCCGAGCTTCAGCATCAGGCCGCTCTTGCCCGTCAGGTCGATGCGGCGCGAAAGGTCGCCGGCGGCGGCGGAATCGATCAGTGCCGCGAGCTCTTCCTGGAATTGCAGCTCGGTATTGCGCAGATCCGCCTCGGCTTTGGCCGCGGCGGCGCGGGCATCGACTTCGGCCTCGAGCCGGTCCTTGGCGAGGGTATTCTGCTTGAAAACCTCGACGGCCCGGGCCATGGCGCCCAGTTCGTCGCGGCGTTCGGTGCCTGGGATCTGGACGTCCAGGTCCCGCTTGGTCAGGCGCTCCATGATGTGCGAAAGCTGCTGGATGGGACGAGTTACCCTGCGCACGATGAAGTAGGCGCATCCGACGGCGACGACAACGCCTGCGCCCATGAGGCCGAGAATCCACGCCAGCCACATGAGGGCGTCATTGTGAGCCGTCAGCGTCCGTTGTTCGCTGACTTCCGCCGCCGTCAAAAGAAGTTCCAGAAACGTCGCCACCTGAGGCCGCGTTTGATCGGCCCAGGATTGCGCGTCCATCGGGTAGTTCGGCTTGGGCAAGGTGAACTGTGATTTGTTGGACGCCAGGGCGACAGTGCTCGCCCGCTCGACCTTGAAAACCAGGGAGCGGTAGTCCTGGAAATATTGCTTCTCGACTTTTTCGAGCACGGCGCCGATTTTCGGATCGATCTGTCCCGCCTTCATCTGCCACAAGAGCTGGTACAGCTGATTGATCTGCACGCGCTTGGCGGCATTCTCTTTCTGCATCTGCTCTTGGATCGGCGTTTGCGTGGCAATCGCCTGGGCAATCGCCAAGCGCTCGCGCTCGGCGATATCCTGCAGGCTCCAGGCAAAATCCCTGATCTGCGCCAGATCCCGCAATGCCGCATCGCTTCCGGCAGATTCGCGGGAGATACGGCGCCAGGCATTCACCGCACCGTCGATAATCATCGTCGTGTCGGCGACATAGTCCTTGAGCAGCTTGCGGTCGCGCTTCGTGTAGGGCTGCGCCAGCGCGGCGTCGGCATTCGCGCGGATTGTCGCCAGTTTCTGCAGGTTGTTCCTGACGGCCTTGAACTGCTCGTCATGGGCTTCTGTGGATTGCACGGCGGCGATCCGGTCCAGTCCCTCGGTCAGCTTCGCATCGGCATCGCGCCGGAAAGTGGCAATTGCAGCAGCGTCTTCGGCCGCAATTGTCCCGTCGCCCTGAAGAGCGTTGTTCGTCGCCAGCCGCTCTTTGACCAAATCCTGCAGGCCGGTGATGTAGATGTCGGTCGCTTCGTTGAGAACCGCGTACTGCGCGGCGGTGCGGTAAGTCATCCAGGCGCCGGCTGCCTGCAGTCCCAGCGCCGTGAGTAGAAGAATGGAGAGAAACCCGACCGCGGACAGCAGCAACAGCCGGATCGAAAAGCCGCCCGTCAGGCGGCTAAGCGACCGGTCCAAGCCCCGGAGTCCTGACTTATCGATTTGCTTTGGAGCCGATTCGACCATGATTGGGACATCGTCCTGCGTCATTGCCCTCAGCTTCCGTTGAAACCGCGGGGCGTCTGGACGCGCTGACTTAGTTCAGCGCGACCGGCAGGGCGATGCGCTCTGCGGCAACCAGCGCAACCATCTGCTCATTGATCGTGACGATGCCTTCCAGGCATTCATGCGCCGAGGCGCCGCTCACATCGGGAACGGCTTTCACTTCCGTCTCGTTCACGGCGACGATATCGGACACCGCATCCACCAGGAGACCGACCAAGCGGGCGCCGATGGCGACAACGATGACGACATGCGCCTTGCTGGCGTCGGTCTGCCCCTGGCCGAAGCGGGCGCGGACGTCGAGGATCGGCACGATCGAGCCGCGGATATTGATCACGCCCCGGACATAGTCGGGGGTGTTCGGCAGGTTCGTGGTCGGCGACCAGGCGCGGATTTCCCGCACCAGCCGGATGTCGACGCCGTAGCTTTCCGCACCGACGCGGAAGCAGACGACCTGGCGCGACAGCGCCTTGTCCTGGGCGTCGCCGACGTCGGTGAGGCGCATGGGATCGAAAGATGTTTGCGCTTGGGCCATATTCAATGCTCCTTTGCTCTAGGCTGCATTCGATACGAGCGGGCTATCGGGCGAAATGCCGCCGGTCAGCAGCATGCTGACGTCGACGATCAGCGCCACCCGGCCATTGCCGAGGATGGTGGCGCCGCCGATGCCGTGGATCGCATCGTAGTTGGATTCCAGACTCTTGATGACGACCTGCTGCTGGCCGACGATCTCATCGACCACCAGGCCGATGCGCATGCTGGCATCGGTTTCGACCAGCATGACCAGCGCTTTCGAGATATCCGTGTTCGCCTGCTCGACGGCGAATTTGCGGTGCAGATAGACCATCGGCACATATTCGCCGCGCAGCGACAGCACATCGCCGCCGCCGACGAGCGTGCGCACTTGGCCCGGTTGCGGCCGCAGTGTCTCCACCATGTTGGACAGCGGCACCACATAGGTCTCATCGCCGACGCGCACCACCATGCCATCGAGCACGGCCAGGGTCAGCGGCAGGGAGAGATAGAAGATCGACTCGATACCCGGCGTCGAGCGGATGGTGATGCGTCCGCCGAGGCGCTGGATGTTCCGGCGCACGATGTCCATGCCGACGCCGCGCCCGCTGATGTTGGAAACGGCCGCAGCCGTGGTCAGGCCGGGGGCGAAAATCAGGTTGTCGATCTGCTCGTCGTTGAGCTGCTGGTCGCGCAGGACGATATCCTTCTCGATCGCCCGCGCCAGGACCTTCTGGCGGTTGATGCCGCGGCCGTCGTCGGCGAGCTGGATCACGATCTTGCCGCCGATATGGCTGGCGGAGACGCGGATCACGCCCTCGGGCGGCTTGCCCATGGCCATGCGCTCTTCCGGCGTCTCGATGCCGTGGTCGATGGCGTTGCGGATCATGTGGGTGAGGGGGTCGTGCAGATGCTCGATCACTGTCTTATCGATCTCGGTATCTTCACCGATCATGACCAGCCGGACGCGCTTGCCGGTCTCGGCGGCGACTTCGCGCACCAGCCGCGGCAGCCGGGCAAACACCAGCTTCACCGGCTGGGCGCGCATCGACATCACGCTCTCCTGGAGATTGCGCGCATGCTGCGACAGCTCCTGGACGCCGCGGATCAGGCCCGGGAACTTGTCGGTGGGTACCAGGCTCAGCTGTTCATTGAGCATCGCCTGGCTAATGACGAGTTCGCCGACGAGATTGACCAGCGTATCCAGCTTGTGCAAATCGACGCGAATTGAACTGACGACAGGTGCCGTACCGGACGCGTCATCGCCGTTGGCGGCGGCTTTCGGCGCAACTTCAGCAGCCGGCTTGGCCGCCCCGTCGCCGCCGCTGCTTTGATCGGCAGCGGCAGCCGGCATCTGCATGGCGCCATTGCTGACAGCCTGATCGAGATTGGTGACGGACAGCTCCTCCTCATCGGCGACAAAACTCAGCGTTTCCGCAATCGCCTCGGCCGGCGCTGCTGTTTCCAGCTCGAGCGTCCAGGTCAGGTAGTTCTTCTTGGGATCGAACTCTTCCAACGCCGGCACGGCGCCGGCGTCGGCAGTCGCCGTCAGGCTGCCGCTCTGGCGCAGCTCGGCAATCAGCAGCTGAGGCTCGACTCCCCGCTGAAACAGGTCCGGCTTTGGATTGAAGGCGATCCGGAAGTGATGCTTGTCCGCCGGTGCTGGCGTCAGATTGACGCTGGCAACGGTCGAAACGGCCTGGGGCGCATTGGCTTCCGGTCCGGCATCGGCGCGCAGCACCAGGGCGTCATGCACGGCGCTTTCATGTTTCTCGATCAGTTCGCCGCCGCTCTGCGCGGCGCGAACCAGGTCGGCGACGATATCGGCGGCCCGCAGAAGAAGACTGATCGTGTCGGCCGTCAGCGTCGCGCTGCCGTTGCGCAGCTTGTCGAGCAGGGTCTCGAGCGCATGGGCGAAATTGACCAGGCGGCGGTAGCCGAAGGCGCTGGCGCCGCCCTTGATGGAGTGGATGGCGCGGAAAGCGGCGCGCAATGTCTCGGCATTGCCCCGGCCTTCGTCGAGCGCCATGAGATGGCCCTCGAACTCGCTCAGGACCTCATCGCACTCCTGGAAATAGGTTTGGCGAAGCTGGGCGATCTCATCCATGGCGGTGGCCTGTCCATGAAATGGTCGCAGCGCAGTTTGTCATGCTGTTTGGCCTGCGGCTCACTGGCGGATCTCCCAACTCATCAGGGAGGAGAACAGCCCCAACCCATCGAAGGTAGAGACGAAGACATCGGACGGCCGTTTGATGCAGAACGGCAGATTGTGATTCTGGAAGCTCTTGGCAGCGGCGAGAAGCGTTTGCGCGCAGACGGTCGACAGAGTCGAAACCTGTTCAGCATCGATCACGACCGGCTTCTTCTGATCCGCGGCGGCCAGCAGCGATTTGTGCAGATTGCCGAGCGCCCCTGGATCCAGGCGCGCGGGAAGGGCGACGCGGCATTCCGCGCCCTTTGTCACAACCCATGACTTCTGATTTCCGGGACTTGGTCGATCGCATAAATCACCCGCCGACAGCGCGGACGGACTCGTCCCCGCAGCCTTGAACTATCAACCTATATTAATCGGCGAATGATTGAGGAACTGTTAACCAAGGAGTTGGCAGTTGTCGCGATAAATCAAGTGTCTGGCGGATTTGGCGGCAAGTTCCCGGCCCTTTCCGCGGCCGGTATCGCGATCTCTGTGATCGCGGCTACGCACCGGCGAGAAACGCCGTCAGGTCGGCGGCGAACTCGACCGGCTTCTCCCATTGCAGGCCATGACCGACGCCGGGATAGGTCTTGAGCCGGGCCTGGGGCATCAGCCGTTGCAACTCCTGCTGATCGTCCCTGGTGAAATACATGTCGCCGTCGCCATACAGGATCAGGACCGGGCACTTGATCTCCGCCAGGCGCGCGGCGTGATCCTCGCTCAGCATGCCGGCCATGGCGCCCTGCCAGGATCGTGCCGGTGCCTTGAGTGTCTCCGCGACGATGGCCTCGAAGACCGCCTCGGGCACGGGGGAGCGGATCTGTTCGCCCTGGGACATCCGGACAAAGGCCGGATCGATCGGGTCGGTCAGGGCATTAATCTCGTCCATGACAGTGCCGCCGACGATCGCGCTGTTGGCGGCCGTCGGCGCGGTTCCCACCAGCACCAGCTTGCTGGTTCTTTCCGGATTGCGAACGGCGAAGTAATGGGCGATGAGCCCGCCCATTGAATGGCCGACGATCGTCGCCTGGCGGACGCCGATGGCGCCGATGAAGGCTTCCAGGTCCTTCACATAATCAGTCTGTGTGAATCCAGATGGCGGCTTGTCGGCGTCGCCGAAGCCGCGCTGGCTGACGAAGATGAGCCTGTGGCTCTTCGGCAGATGGGGCAGGGCGGGGTCCCAGATGCGCCGGGAATCCAGGTAGCCATGCACGAAGACAACCGCCGGTCCTTGCGGATCGCCGCTCTCCGAGTAGTCGAGAGTAATACCCGTGGAGATGGAAATGCGCGGCATGGCCGAGCGCCGGTCCCCGTCACTGTCCCAAGGTGTAGGTATAGCCGTCCACCGGCAGCGCCTGGCCGGAGATCCGCGCCCCGGCCTTCGAGCACAGGAACAGGATCATGTTGGCGATGTCCTTGGGGTTGATGAAGGTCTTCAGCGCGTTGTACTGCACCATGCTGCTGCGGACCTCGTTGGGCGAGCGGCCGCTGGCTTTTGCTTCGGCGGCGATCACCCGCTCGATGCGTGCACCCTCAACCGGTCCGGGGCAGATGCAATTGACCCGGATGCCGAACGGCCCCAGCTCCAGCGCCAGGGACTTGGTCAAGCCGACGATCGCCCATTTGGCCGATGCGTAGGGCGTCCGGCGGGCGAAGCCGAAGATACCGGCCGACGACGACAGATTGACGATGCTGCCGGACTGCGTCTTCTTCATGATGGGAATGGCCCGGCGGGTGCAGAGATAAGCGCCGTCCAGATTCACCGCCAATGTCCGCCGCCAATCTTCGGGCGAGCAGTCCTCGAGATTGGCCGTGGGCCCGGCGATGCCGGCATTGTTCACCAGCACATCGATGCCGCCGAGCGTTTCCATCGCTTCCTTGAACAGCCGGTCGACGTGATCCTCCGCGGCGACATCGGCGACGGTCGTGCCGATTGCGGGATATGCCGCTTTGAACGCCGCAAGGCCGTCGCTGTCCACATCGCAGATATGAAGCTTCGCGCCGGCGGCGAGAAAGGCCTCCGCCGTCGCGCGGCCGATTCCCGTGGCGGCCGCAGTGATGATCACCCGTTTGTTCTCAAGGCCCTTCATCCTGCATCCCCCTTTGAATGAGCGCGGATGCTAGCAGTGCGACCCGGCCGGTCCAGCCGATTCATGCGGGCTGCTTCGGCGCCCGGTGACCGAACAATGTCAGCGTCAAAATCGCGCCGAGCACGAGGGCTACGCCAAGGGACTGGATCATCGTCAGTCTTTCCTGCAGCACCACATAAGCGATGGCTATGGTGATCAGCGGTTCCAGATTGAACAAGCTGGCCACGCGGACCGGGCTGATCAGTCGCAATGACAGCAGCCAGGTGGTGAAGCCGACAACATAGAGGGCGCAGACGCCCATTGCCGCGGCAACGCCGCCCGCTGTCGTCGGCCAGGCAAGCCCGCCCACGAAAATGAACACGATAGCGACCGCGATCATCATCCAGAGGTTGATGTAGAAATTCATGGTCATCGGGTCATGGCGCTGCAGCACCGGGCCGGAGAACGTGATGATGAGGGCCATGGCGGTGCCGCCGGCCACGGAACACGCGATGCCGCGTATATCCAGCGTGTCGAGATTTGGCCCCAGCGCCAGGACCAGACCGGCAAAGGCGACGCAGAGCGCGACAACCTTGAGCGGTGTCAGCCTTTCCCGGCCGGTGATCGCCGCGAACAGGGCGACGAGCAGGGGAAATGTAAAGAAGATGATCGCCGAGAGCGTCACCGGGATGTAGGCGACCGACGCCAGGTAGCCGAGCGACATGACGGCCGTCGCCGCCGCTATCCAGAGCGAGCCGCGGAGCCCATCGCGCGACAGCGTCATCGGACGGCCCAGAAATTTGAGCAACAGGCCGATGACAATCACGAACACGAGACAACGCACCAATACCAGGGTCTGCGCCGTGGTCCCGGATTCATAGGAGATCTTCGACAAAGTGGTGATGGAGCCGAAGAAGGTTGGGCGTCAGGACGGCCGCCAGGGTGCCAAGCCAAAATGCTCGGGCGTGGCTCGGCGCCGGCAGGGTTGCGGGGGCGGTCAGGGCTGTCTCCGGTGGCCTTTTTGTGGGCTTGATGGCCAGCTTTAGGGGCCGGGGGCAGGCCTGTCCAGGGCTAGACAGGCCGACGCGGCCGATGCCATAGTCCCGCCGCCTCGGACCGGGAATCATCCAGGGACGGTAAGGGCATAGGGCAGGCGCCGGGCGCCGCACCGACACCACGCTAAGGCCAGCATGAGCTTCGGAACCAAGCTTTTCACCCGTTTCTTCGGCGAGCTCGTAGGCTCGGACCAGTTCGGCAACCGCTACTACCTGGACCGCCGCACCAAGGGCCAGCAGCGGGAACGCCGCTGGGTCATCTATAATGGCGAGGTCGAGGCGTCGCGGGTTCCGCCGGAATGGCATGGCTGGCTGCACCGCACCGTCGTCGAGCCGCCGACGGTGGTCGCGCCGCAGGTGAAGCCCTGGCAGAAGCCCCATCTGCCCAATCTCACCGGCAGCGCCCAGGCTTATCGGCCGCCGGGCCACACCCTCAAGGGCGGTCACCGCGCCAAGGGCACGGGCGACTACGAACCCTGGGTGCCGAATTGAGCGATCCCTTGCCTTCTCTGCGCCGCAATCCCCATCGATTTTCCAGACCATGAACCGCAACATCATCGAAACGATCATGGGCGCCGTCGTCCTGCTGGTGGCGGTGTTCTTTCTCGCCTTTGCCTATAGCAGCAGCAGCACGGGCGGCGTCGACGGTTACGAGGTCACGGCGAAGTTCGGCCGGGTGGATGGCCTTGTCAGCGGCAGCGACGTGCGGCTCTCCGGCATCAAGGTCGGCAGCATCGTCGACCAGCGTCTCGATCTCCAGACCTTCCAGGCTGTCCTGCGCCTCAGCATTCGCGATGACATCAAGCTGCCGACGGACACGGCCGCGCGCATCCTCAGCGACGGCTTGCTGGGCGGCAACTATCTGTCCCTGGAACCGGGCGGCGCCGATGAGGTCATCGAGGCGGACGGAGAAATTTCCGTCACGCAAGACCCCGTGAATATTGCCGATCTTCTCGGCCGCTTTGTCTTCGGCAGCGCCGGCGAGAAAAGTAAGCAGGAGACAGACGGCGCGGCGCAGCCTTGATTAGGGCGCGAAGCCACCCCCATATAAAGGCGATCCGTTTCCAGTTCCACAATTCGACAGCCAGATTCCGCGCAACGCCGTGAGCCAGCAACCGCCCAAGAGCGACTTTCCTGTGTGGCGCCAGCCTGACGGCCAGCCCGTCTCCTGCGTCGACAAGATCAAGGTGCTGAATGAGAATCTGGCTGAGCTGCAGCAGATCGCGCAGGACGCGCTGGAAGATGCGATCCTGATCGGCTGCGACGAGGCGCAGGTGCGCGAAGTCCTGCAGCGGCTGATGAACTCGCTCGAAAATCCCTATCGCAAGCCCGCCGCCAAGACATGAACCGGCGCGGCCTCACCGTTGCGATCGCCTTCGTCCTGTCGATGCCGGCTTTGCCGGCGGCGGCCGATCCCTACGATACGGTGATCCTGGAGACCCTGGACAAGATTTCCGCCCGCGTGTCCCGTGTCGAAGTGCCGGTCGGAACCACGATCACATTCGGCAGCCTGAAGATCACGCCGCGCCACTGCGACAAGCGCCCCCCGGAAGAAACGCCGGAAAGCTCGGTCTTCATCGAGATCGTCGAAGAATTTCCCGACGAGCAGCCGAAGCTGGAGTTCTCCGGCTGGATGTTCGCGTCGAGTCCGGCGCTCTCGGCGCTGGATCACCCGGTCTATGACGTCTGGGTGGTCGACTGCAAGAATTCCTCGACCTCCGCCCCCGAAACGACGCCCTGAAATTTCGCCGGCTTGCCGATGGCGCGGGTCAGCCGCTGCCGGTACTCGGCGCGGGGAATCTCGACGGTTCCGAATTGCTGCAGATGCGGCGTGACGAACTGCGTATCCAATAGCTGATAGCCGCCGAGCTTGAGCCGTACGGCCAGATGCACCAGCGCGACCTTGCTGGCGTCGGTGGCGCGGCTGAACATGCTCTCGCCGAAGAACGCGCCGCCGATCGAGATGCCATAGAGGCCGCCGACCATCTCCCCGTCCTGCCAGCATTCGACCGTATGGGCAAAGCCCATCTCGAAAAGCTGGCGATTGAGCTGGTGGATCTGCTGGTTGATCCAGGTATCGGCGCGGCCGGGCCCGGGTGCCGCGCAGCCCTCGATGATGCCATCGAAGTCGCTGTCGCAGCGGATCTCGAAGGGATTGCGGCGTATGGTCTTGCGCAGGCTGCGGGAGATATGGATGTGGTCCAGCGGCAGGATGCCGCGCATCTCCGGGTCGATCCAATAGACATGGGGGTCGTGGCGTCCCTCGGCCATGGGAAAGACGCCGAGAGCGTAGGCCCGGAGCAGCATATGAGGCGTCAGCGTGACCATGGCGATCGGCGGTTCCGTTGACCGGTTGCGCCGATGATACCGCAAGAAGCCGTGGGACTGGAACCCTCTAGGAGTCGACGATCACGAACTTTTCCAGCCAGCGGATGTCGTAGTCGCCGTTGATGAAGTCGCCGGCGGCGATCAGCCGGCGGTGCAGGGGAATGCTGGTGTCGATGCCGCCGATGACGAATTCCTCGAGCGCGCGCCGCAGCCGCATCAGGCATTCGTTGCGGCTGGTGCCGTGGACGATCAGCTTGGCGATCAGGCTGTCATAGTGGGACGGCACGCGGTAGCCGGTATAGAGCGCGGAATCGACCCGCACGCCCAGCCCGCCCGGCGCATGATAGTCGGTGATCTTGCCCGGTGAGGGGCGGAAGGTGACGGGATCCTCGGCATTGATCCGGCATTCGATGGCATGGCCGTTGAAGGTGATCTCTTCCTGGGTCATGCCCAGCGGCGCGCCGGCGGCGACGCGGATCTGCTCGCGCACGAGGTCGATGCCGGTGATCATCTCCGACACCGGATGCTCCACCTGCAGGCGGGTGTTCATCTCGATGAAGTAGAACTTCCCGTCCTGGAACAGGAACTCGATGGTGCCGGCGCTGCGATAGCCCAGCTTCTTCATCGCCGTGACGGCGGTTTCGCCGATCTCCCGCCGCTGCGCGGCATTGAGCGCCGGCGAGGGGGCCTCCTCCAGCACCTTCTGATGGCGGCGCTGCATGCGAGCAATCCCGCTCGCCCAGATGGATCACGTTCCCGTGGCTGTCGCCCAGGATCTGCATCTCGATATGCCGCGGATGGGACAGGTATTTCTCGAGATAGACGGCGTCATTGCCGAAATTCGCCTTGGCCTCGGCTCGTGCCAGGCTCAGCGCCTGCACCATTTCCTCGCGCGAGTTGGCGACCTTCATGCCCTTGCCGCCGCCGCCGGCCGCCGCTTTGACCAGCACGGGATAGCCGATGCCGTCGGCGAGATCCATCGCCTCCGCATCGTTGCTGATGGCGCCGGGCGAACCCGGCACGACCGGCAGGCCCAGCTTGATCGCGGCGACCTTCGCCTCCACCTTGTCGCCCATCATGGAGATATGCTCGGGCGTCGGGCCGATGAAGGTGAAACCGTGCTCCTCGACCATCGAGGCGAACTTCGCGTTCTCCGACAGGAAGCCGATGCCCGGATGGATCGCATCGGCGCCGGCGATGCTGGCCGCGGTGAGGATGGCCGGCATATTGAGATAGCTCTCGCGGCTCGGCGGCGGGCCGATGCAGACGCTCTCGTCGGCCAGGCGCACATGCATCGCATCGGCGTCGGCGGTGGAGTGCACGGCGACGGTGCGGATGCCCATCTCGCGGCAGGCGCGATGGATGCGCAGCGCGATCTCTCCGCGGTTGGCGATCAGGACTTTTTCGAACATGCCGGCGGCCGTCTATGCGCTCGTCGTGCCGCGGCTCAGGCGACGACCATCAGGATGTCGCCGTACTCGACCGGACGGCCGTCGTCGAAGAGGATCTCCTTCACGGTACCGGCATGGGGCGCCGGTATCGGATTCATCACCTTCATCGCCTCGATGATCAGCAGCGTCTGCCCCTTCTGCACGCGGTCGCCGACCTTGACGAAGTGATCGGCGCCTGGCGATGCGGACGCATAGGCCGTACCTACCATCGGCGACATGACGGCGCCGGCCGGCGGTCCCTCGCTGGCGGCGGGTGCAGCGGCAACCGGAGCCACAGGCGCCGCCGCCGGCGCGGCGGCCTGAACAATCGTGCTGCCGCGGGTCACGCGGATGCGCTGCTCGCCGGCTTCGAACTCGATCTCCGTCAGCCCGGTTTTCTCCAGCAGGGCGGCAAGCTTGAGCACCAAGCTCTCATCGACATCGAATTTCGGCATCAGGCGTCCTTCGTCGTTTGCAGGATTTCGGCCATCGCTTCCAGCGCCAGGCGATAGCCTGTCGGCCCCAGGCCGCAGATCACCGCGCGGGCCGCCAGGCTGACATAGGAATGGTGGCGGAATTCCTCGCGCCGGTAGATGTTGGAAAGATGCACTTCAATGGCCGGCAGCTCCGCCGTCTGGAGCGCATCGAGGATGGCGATCGAGGTATGGGTGTAGGCGCCGGCATTGATGATGATCCCGGCATGGTCCTTGCGCGACTCCTGGATCCAGGTCACCAGTTCGCCTTCAATGTTCGATTGCCGGAAATCCAGCGCCAGGCCCAGCGGCCGCGCATGGCGCCGGCACAGCTTCTCCACATCACCCAGGGTCGCGCGGCCATAGACGGCGGGCTCGCGCACGCCGAGCATGTTGAGGTTCGGCCCATTGATGACAAGGATTTTAGGCGCGCTAGGCACGGTCAGACAGGCTCCCCTGGCAGGTCTTCCGGGCGATTCGGCCGGTGAATCACAGACTTATAACATTGTCCCGGCCGTGCGCAATGGCACCCCGGCGGTCCTAGAGCCGCCCATCCTGCCAGTCCAGGTACTTCATGTAGAGCGGCACGAACCAGGGATTGCCGCCATACCAGA
Organism: uncultured Alphaproteobacteria bacterium; assembly: GCA_963816235.1. GTDB lineage: Bacteria > Pseudomonadota > Alphaproteobacteria > Dongiales > Dongiaceae > DATKFM01. The sequence goes on from CAWFKD010000011.1 coordinate 31,851, forward strand.
TCGGTGCCCGCAGCGGTATTTCGTCGAATGCGGTGGCCCCCAGTTTATCGCCCAGCAGCTTGAGTGCCACCTTCCGGCCCATCCAGGTCCCCATGGGGACGCCGGCGAAGCAATAGCCCATGGCATAGTGGACGCCATCCTGCCGGCCGATATGGGGATACTGATCGAAGCTGGCGGCGCATTTCCCGCTCCAGGCGTGGGACAGACGCACTGAAGCGAGATCGGGCACCAGCCGGCCGAGCGCCTTATGCAGCCGTGCCACTTTGGCCTTGAGGTTCGATACAGGCCCGCCGGTGAATCCGCCGAACAGGATGCGCTCTTCATCCGGCGACGGGCGCATGAAGAAGATGTTGTTGGTGTACTCGATGAAAGGCCGGCCCTGCGGCGACACGCGCCGGACGATTTCCGGCGGCAGCGGCTCCGTCGCCACCATGTAGCCATGGAACGGCACCACGCGCCGCCGGAACCAGGGCAGGGACTTGTCGACATAGCCGTTCGTGGCGACGATGACATCGCGGGCGCGCAGCGCGCCTCGGCTCGTCGTGACGACGATCCCATCGCTATCGCGCTGCAGGCCGGTGACCGGCGTGCGTCCATGGATCTCGACGCCCTGCGCGATGACGCGATCGAGCAGACCCTGATGATACAATCCCGGATGAAAGGTTCCGTGATCGGGAATCACCGCGCCGCCGATATAGCCCTGGGCACCGGTCTCACTGGACAGCCGATCGCGCGCGACCATCTCGAACGGCTCGCCGAGATGCTTCTCCCGCAGTTCGTACTCCCGTGCCATGGAATCGTACTGCGCCTGATCCTGCGCGGCGATGAAGCGTCCGCGCTGGCGCAGCTTGCAATCGATCTGCTCGGTCTGCACGAGATCGAGCACATAGTCGAAGGCGGCGCGCATGTCCCGGAACACGGTGATCGCCCGCTCCAGCCCCTCATGCTCCCTGATGCTCCCGAAGCTGTGCTTCAGGGAGCGGCCGACATAACCGGCATTGCGCGAGCTGGCGCCTTCGCCCGGGTCCTGCGCGTCGAACACGGCGACGCTGCGGCCCGCGCGGGCAAGCGTTAGCGCCGCTGACAGGCCGGTATGGCCGGAGCCGACAATCGCCACGTCGACCTGCGGCGGCAGCGGACGTTGCGGCATTTGCGGCCGTGGTGCCGCATCCCACCAATAGGGCTGTTCCCGGAAGCCGGGCGCGAAGATCTCGGTCGAGTCAGTCATGTCGGTATGCCGTTCTTATTCTTCGTTTTCGGCGTTCTCATCGTGAGGCGCGCCCGTTCCCGGTGCCCGCGGATCCAGCTCCGCTGCGACCGGCGTCGTCTGCGTCACCTTGATGAACTCGCCCTGTTCGGCCAGCGGTTTCGCCGTGCGGCGCGTCATGCGGTAGGCCGTGAAGGCCGAAATCAACAACAGCGCCGCCATGATGAAGGCAAACAGGCCTTGCGGACCCATCGCCTCCATGACCTGCGACGATACGATCGGCCCCAGGCTGGCGCCGATGCCATAGGCCAGCAGCAGCCCGCCAGCCGCTGGGACGAACTGGTCGCGCTCCACATAGTCGTTGGTTTGCGCAACGCTGAGGCCATAGAGCGGATGGGCGGCGGCATCCATCAGGAAACCGAGCGCCGCGAGCGGCAGCAGCGCGCTGACGCCGCTGACCGCCATCACGCCGGCAATCGCCGCGGCGGCCAGGGTGAGAATAAGCATGAGCCGCCGGCGGTCCATGCGGTCTGAGAAGGCGCCGACCGGAAACTGCGCCAGCAGGCCGCCGACCAGCGTCACCGTCATGAACAGCGACACGGCGCCGGGCTTCAGCCCCACCGCCTGCCCATACACCGCGCCCATGCCGTAGAAGGAGCTGTTGACCAGCCCGGCGGTCATGCAGCCGGCGACTCCCAGCGGCGAGATCGCGAACAGCCGCGGCAGGCTGAGCCGCGTGCGCCGCGCGATCTCCGGATTGCCGGTGCGGGTCAGCGCCACCGGCAGCAGGGCCGCGACGAACAGGATGGCCGTGAGCGAGAAGAGCTCGAACTCATGGGGATCGCCGAGGTTCAGCAGCAGCGGTCCTGCCGCCACGGCGGCGCCGCTGATCACCGCGTAAACGGCGAAGCAGCGGCCGCGGATCTCGTTCGCGGCGCGGTGATTGAGCCAGCTCTCCATGGTCATGTAGAGTCCGGCCATGCAATAGCCGGCCGCGGCGCGCAGGGCGATCCACAGCACCAGGGAGTCCCACAGCGCCAGCAGCAGCACGGCAATCGCGGCTGTCGCGGCAAAGACGGCGAAGGCCCGGATATGCCCGACCCGCGTGATGATCCGGTCGGCGCTCAGCGAGCCCAGCAGCAAGCCGAAGAAATAAGCCGACATCACCAGGCCGATCACGGTCGAGGAAATTCCGGCGGCGCCCAGCCGCACGCCGATCAAGGCAAACAGCGCACCGCTGGCCATGCTGAGCAGCCCGAACCCCAGCAGCACGGCGCCAAGCGCCCGCACGACGGCTTTCAACGTGGCATCGGCACGGCCGTGGGTGATGTTGCTCATGATTGCACGAGGTCGATCGACCCGCTTCAGCCGCCCATGGACATGCCGCCATTGACCCGGATGGTCTGGCCGGTGATGTAGGCGGCATCGTCGGAGGCCAGGAACGCCATGGCGGACGCGATCTCCTCCGGCTTGCCATAGCGCCGCATGGGCACGATCTTCAGCGTCGCTTCCAGTCCTGCGGGATCGATCTCGCCCAGCATCTCCGTGGCGATATAGCCGGGCGAAACCGCATTCACGGTGATGCCGTGCCGCGCGACTTCGGCCGCAATCGGCTTCATCATGGCGACGATGCCGCCCTTAGATGCGGTGCAGACCGAATAGCAATTGCCGCCGAAATCGGCGACCTCGGTGATGCAGGAACCGGTGATGACGACGCGCCCGTATTTGCGCTCGATCATCGGCGGCAAGGCGGCGCGGGTGACGTTGAAGAAGCCATGGAGATTATTCTCGATCGCGCGCGACCAGTCCTCGTCGGTGCTGTCGACGAACAGCTTGTCGATGACGATGCCTGCATTGCTGACGAGGATGTCCAGATGGCCAAAGGCCTTGATTGTCTCGGCTACGAGCCGCTCGGCGTCCGCGCGCTTGGATGACGTCGGCCTGAACCACGATCGCCTCGCCGCCGCCCTTGCGGATGCCATCCGCCACCGCCTTGGCTTTGTCGACCGTACTGACGCAATTTACGACGACCTTAGCGCCCTCGCGGGCCAAGCGCTCGGCAACCGCCTTGCCGATGCCCCGCGAACTGCCGGTAACGATGGCGGTTTTGCCCTTCAAATTCATGGCCCAGCCTCCCTGTCTTCTTGCCGCAAGGCTAAGGGGAAGGGGGCCTTCCGGCAACCGCCACACTCATTGCCAGGGAGGCGCGATCTACGCGCCGCAATACAAATCCTAGGACGGCTCGGCGCGCGCCTTGGCGATATGGGCTTTCAGGTCCTCGAGCTTGATGGCGCCGGGGATGAGCGTCTCGCCGATGATGAAGGCCGGCGTGCCGTTGATGCCCAGGCTTTCGGCCAGATTGTAGTTCTGCTGCAGCTCCTGATCGACCTCGGGCGCCTGCATGTCTTCCTTCAGCTTGGCGACATCCAGCGCAAGTCCTACGGCAATATTCTCCACGTCATGAGCACTCAGCTTGCCCTTGAAGGTCATGAGGGCGGTGTGCATCTCCGCATACTTGCCTTGTTTGCCGGCGGCCAGCGCCGCCCGCGCCGCAAAGAGCGAGTCGTCGCCGAGGATCGGGAAATTCCTTCACGACCACGCGCACATTGCCGTCGGCCGCAATCATATCGGCGATCGATTGATGCATCGCCTTGCAGTAGGGGCACCGATAGTCGAGGAACTCCACGACGGTGACGTCGCCGGCGGGATTGCCGAGAACCGGCGACGCGGAGTTGCTCACCAACTGCGGCTTCAGGTCCTTGACGGCTTGCGCATGGGCCTGCTTCTGCGCGTCTTCCTGCTGCTGTTGAAATTTCTGCAGCGATTCGGCGATGACTTCCGGATGGGCCAGGATGTAGTCGTGGATCGCCTGTTCGAGCGCCGGATCGGCGCCGGGCGCGCTGGTCTCCTGCGCAGGACTGCCGGCCGGCGCAAGGATCAGGATGCCGGCCAGAATCGCCCCGGTAAGGCTAAGCCCGCTGCGCATCGATTGTGCTCCTAGGGTTGAAATCGACCGATATTGTCGCGGATTGGCTGTTCCCGGACAATCAATCAATTCATGAGCCCCGCCGGCCTCACGCGGAATTCATCTGCTTTTGCGGGGGCTAGGAGCTGCCGCCGCCGACCGCGTTAGAAATATCCTGGGCCCGAAGCCAGCCGGGCGACCCCGCGGGCAGGCCCTTCATGGCGCGTTCCGCCAGGGCCCTCGCCCTCGCCCGGTCGCCGGAGGTGATCGCCGATTCCGCCAGGGCCAGGGACGCCTCGGGATCCTGCTTGTTCATGCCATAGGCGATCCCCAGATTTCTCCAGGCCCCGGGATTAGCCGGCTCGATCTCAACGACCCTTTTGAGGTTATCGATCGCGGCCTTGATCATCGCCGGGTCCTCGGTGTCCTTCTGGACGCGGCCCAGCGACATCAAGAGCAGCGGCGAATCCGGCTCGGCATCAACGGCGGCCTGATAGAACGGGACGGCGGCCTTCGATCTTGCCGCTCTTGAACAGAATGTCGCCTTTCAATTCGTTGAAATAGGGATCGCCCGGATAGTCGGCCAGCAGGCTATCGACCTGAGCAATCGCTTTCGGCATTTGTCCGGCGCCGAAATACGCGACCGAGCGCGCATAGCGGGCCTCGAGGCTGTTGTCGCTGTCGGGATATTGCTTGAGCACGCGCGGCAGCGGGTCGACATAGCCGATGAGCTTGGCGCGGATCCGCTGAAACATCGCTTCGTAGTCTGCCCTGGGCGGCTCGTTGCTGAACGGCGATTGCTCGACATGGGCGCGCACCGCCTCCATGCGATCGGCGGTCAGAGGATGGCTCAGCAGATAGGGCGGCGGCTGCAGGACGATTTTCTGCTGCTCCGCCAGAATTCCCAGGAACTCCAGCATGCCGCGCGATGATTGTCCGGTTTCATCGAGGAACTTCATGCCGGCCTGATCGGCCGCGGATTCCTGCGTGCGGCTGAACTTCATCAGCGATCCCATCGGCGCATTGGAACCGCAGAGTGCGACCGCGCCGCCCGTATTGCTGCCGCTGGCCGCGCCGCCTGCAGCGGTAAGGACACCCAGCGTGCAGAACAGTATCTGTTCGATCGAGGCGATACGCTGCGCCTCCTTCATCCTGGGAAGGTGCCCGCCGGCGATGTGACCGGTTTCATGGGCGATGACCCCGATCACTTGATCCGCGTGCTCGGCGGCGCGCAGCAGTCCCGTATGCAGGAACAGGTTCTGTCCGCCGGCCACGAAGGCGTTGATACGGCTGTCCTGCAGCAAATAGATGTGCACGGCAGTCGGATCCAGGCCGGCGGCGCTGAAGATCGGCTCAGCGAACTTCGCCATCACCGCTTCCGTTTCCGCATCGCGGATGAAGACGGGCCGCTCTTGTGCCAGCGCCGGCGTCGAAGCAATGACTCCGATCAGCGCGATTTGCAGGAGCCGCTTCATGGATGAAACCTATTCAGTTTTCGACAAGTCATAGCTGGTCACATCGCATTCCGCTGTCAATGGTTTTGTCCGCCGCCGTTGCCTATGATGCCGCCGCGAAGGTGGCCGCGGTGTGGCAAGATTTGACCAGATTAGAGCCGAAATCCGCGCATTCCGGCTGGCTATCGGCCGACATGCCGGTGGCGGCGGAGCACGGCAGGGATTGAATGAAAGCAAAGACTTCACGGCGCAGCGATGTGCCGCCGTTCTATGCGATGGAAGTGCTCCGGGAAGCCAATGAGCGGGCGGCCGCGGGGGAAGCTGTTCTGCATCTCGAAGTGGGACAGCCGAGCACGGCCGCGCCGTCGGCCGTCATTGCCGCGGCCAAGCGCGCGCTGGACAGCCATCAGCTTGGCTACACCGAGGCCATGGGTATCGGCGACCTCCGGCAGCGCATCGCCGGCCACTACCTGGCGATGTACGGCGTCGAGGTCGATCCCGCCCGCATCGTCGTCACGACCGGTTCCTCCGGCGCCTTCATGTTGTCGTTCCTGGCCGCGTTCGATCATGGCGACCGCGTCGCGCTGGCCGCACCCGGCTATCCGGCCTACCGGAATATCCTGCAGGCGCTGGGTCTGGTGCCCGTGTCCATAGCGACGACGGCGGATACGCGTTTCCAGCCCACCGTCGATCATCTGGTTGCGCTCGAGCATCAGGTTCAGGGATTGATCGTCGCCAGCCCGTCAAATCCGGCGGGCACAATGCTGTCGCGCAAGGAACTCGGCGCCGTGTACGCCTATTGCCGGGACAATGGAATTCGACTGATCTCCGATGAGATCTATCACGGGATTACCTACGGCGAAGCGGCGACGACGGCTCTGGCCTTCGGCGACGAGGCCATCGTGGTCAACAGCTTTTCCAAGTACTTCTCCATGACCGGCTGGCGTCTCGGCTGGATGATCCTGCCGGACATCCTGTTGCGGCCGGTGGAGCGGTTGGCGCAGAACCTTTTCATCTCGCCGCCGACCCTGCCGCAACTCGCCGCCCAGGCGGTGTTCGACTGCAAAGCGGAACTCGACGGCAATGTGCAGCGCTATGCGGAAAACCGCCGGGTGCTCCTGGAGAAGCTGCCGCAGGCCGGCTTCGACAATCTCGCGCCGGCAGATGGCGCGTTCTACATCTATGCCGACGTGTCGCGGCTGACCAATGACAGCCAGGAATTCTGCCGCCGCATGCTGGCGGAGACGGGAGTCGCGGCGACGCCCGGGATCGATTTCGACCCCGAGCGCGGACATCGCTTCCTGCGGTTTTCCTTCGCCGGCTCTACCGCCGATATCGCGGCAGCGGCCGACCGGCTGTTGGCCTGGCGGCGATAGGCTACTCGATCAGCCGTTTCCACCAGCCGCGGCGCGGCGGTTCCGACGATGAGGGCGCTCCGGAAATCTCCGGCCGGTCTTCGTCGATGTCGGCGTCTCGCGCGCGCGGTGCCGGCGTGTCGATTGCCTTCGGCGGCAGTTCCTCGGTCCGGCGAAGTTCGGGCGGCGGCGAGAATTGCATCCGCGGCTCCGCCGGCTCGACGCGTTCGATCGATTGTTGCGGAACCGAGTTCGAACTATCGGCTTCGCCATGCCGTTCCGGATCCCGGTCGCCGGCCGCGGGCTCCTGGCCCGTGACACTTTCATGCCGCGGCTCCTGGCCGTTGGTGCCCTCGGCGGAGTCGCCAAAACGCTCGCCACCCCGGCGCCGGCGCCGGCCGCCGCGGCGGCCACGCCGCCGCCGCCGCCGTTCGCCGTTTTCGCCGGGCGGACCGGCATCCCGTGGCGCACCGCCTTCAGACGGCGCTTGGTCGCCATCGCCCTGAGGCTCGAAATCATCCGCCTCTTCGTTTTCGCCGCTATCGCCGGCGCCCTCTTCAGGCGCGGCGGCATGTCGGTTTTCGTCCCGTGGCTGCTGCCGCTGGCTGTCATCCCCATGGCCGCGCTGACCGTCGCGGGGACCATCCCGCTGGCCATCCCGGCCACGGCCCCTGCGGCGGCGGCGGCGGCCGCGGCGGGCGCCCTGTTCGTCGGCCGGTGCCCGTGCAGCCATCGGCTCGGGCGTTCCTTCCTCGGCAACGGCAGGTTCGCTGCTTTCCTCGGCCACTTCGTCTTCTACTTCTTCGTCCTCAAGCGGCATTTCCGGCAGGGAAACCGTGACCTTGGCTTCCGGCACGGGAATCGGCGTCTTGCTGCGCTCCATCCGATGCTCGGGCGGCACCAGACTTTCGTCGGCGGCGATGGTGACGCGCATATGATGGCGGACTTCGATCTCCGCCAGCGCGGCCCGCTTGTTGTTGAGGATGTAGAGCGCGACTGCCGTCGGCACCGTCACCGTTACGCCGGTGCTCCGTTGCTTCAGGCCTTCGTCCTCGATCGCGCGCAGCATGTACAGCGCCGTGGATTCCGTGGACCGCACATGACCGGTGCCGCGGCAATGGCGGCAGGTCACCATGCTGGCCTCGAACAGGCTCGGCCGCAGGCGCTGGCGTGACAGTTCCAGCAGGCCGAACGGGCTGATGCGCCCCACTTGGATGCGCGCCCGGTCGTTGCGCAGCGCTTCCTTGAGCTTGCGCTCGACCGGCGGCGTTGTTGCGCAACTCCTCCATGTCGATGAAGTCGATGACGATCAGGCCGGCGAGATCGCGCAGGCGCAATTGCCGCGCCACTTCCTCCGCTGCTTCCAGATTGGTGCGCAGCGCCGTTTCCTCGATGTTGCGTTCCCTCGTCGAGCGGCCGGAGTTGACGTCGATCGCGACCAGCGCCTCCGTCGTGTTGATGACGATGTAGCCGCCGGAGCGCAGCTGCACGACCGGATTGTGGATGGCGTCGATCTGGCCTTCGACCTGGAACTTCTGGAACAGATGCTGCGCCGGATCCTCGAACAGCTGCACCCTCTTGGCATGGGAGGGCATGAGCATGCGCATGAAGTTCTTGGCGTTCTTATAGCTTTCGTCGCCTTCGACCAGGATCTCCTCGACATCGCGCGCATACATGTCGCGGATGGCGCGTTTCACCAGGTTGGCCTCTTCGTAGATCAAGGCCGGCGCGCGGGATTGCAGCGTAAGTTCGCGGATTTCATCCCAGAGCCGCAGCAGATATTCGTAGTCGCGCTTCAGCTCGGTTTTGTTGCGCTCCTGTCCCGCCGTGCGCACGATGACAGCCATGCCGTCGGGAATTTCCATCTCGCCGAGGATGGATTTCAGGCGCTTGCGGTCGGTGACGCTGTTGATCTTGCGCGAGATGCCGCCGCCGCGGGCGGTATTCGGCATCAGCACGCAATAGCGGCCGGCCAGCGACAGATAGGTGGTGAGGGCGGCGCCCTTGTTGCCCCGCTCCTCCTTCGTCACCTGCACCAGCAGGATCTGCCGGCGCTTGATGACTTCCTGGATCTTGTAGCGCCGGACATGCCGGGTGCGGCGCGGCCGCATTTCCTCGGCCTCGTCGCCGCCGACGGTCTCGACCACCACGGGCGGGCGAGGGGCTTCGCGGACGCTGCCGCTATCGGACGAAACCTCCGCTGCATCGCCGTCGCCGTCGCCATCACCACCGGCACCGGGCGCTGCGGACTCGGCAGCGGCCTCTGCCGCCGGTTCGTCCTGGGCTTCGCCGGCGCCTTCGATAATTTCCGCTACTTCGTGATGTTCATCGTGCAAATCTTCGATAACCGGACCTTCGAGGCGCGGCGACGAAATAAGCAAGGCCTGGCCCTGCAGTTCGTCATCCTCGGAAGCCATGTCCGGCTCAGCGGTGATGGCCTCGGCAATGTCTTCGGCGGAGTCGTCCGCCGCCTCGTCGCCGCCTTCATCCTCGCCGTCGTCGGCGCTGGCTTCGATATCGGGCCCTTCCGTTGCGGGCTCATCCTGGTGCTCATGCACGCCGTCATCCTGAGCATCGTCAGTCGCCGGCATCATCTCGGCAGGCGCGCCGGAATTGCGATCGCGATCCCGATCGCGCCTGCGGCTCGGGCGGGCGTCTTCGAACTCGTCGTTGTCGGCATCCATCGCCGCCTGCTCGGCAAGCAGCGCCTCGCGGTCGGCGACCGGGATCTGGTAGTAGTCGGGATGGATTTCGGAGAACGCCAGGAAGCCATGGCGGTTGCCGCCATAGTCCACAAAGGCCGCCTGCAGCGACGGCTCGACGCGCGTCACCTTGGCGAGATAGATATTGCCCTTAAGCTGTCGCTTGCTGGCTGTTTCGTAATCAAACTCTTCGAGACGCTTGCCGTCGACCACCACAACCCGTGTCTCCTCCGGGTGGGTGGCTTCGATCAAAAGACGCTTTGTCATTATTGTGAAACTCCAAACCGCGTCCGGCGCGCGTGGCTATCCAGCCCCGCGGCGGCGCGACAATCTTGTCAATGTTACAGGCGACGATCATGCGCACCCGTCAGATGAAGGCGGCGCTTGCGGCGCACGCCTGAAAACGTCACTCGCGGTGCAGCCGGAACCTGCGTTCCTTCGCACCGCCACTCCCGCCAAGCCGGATATCGCGCTCTGTTATCGAGCGTTTCGGTCCTTCCCCGGGGATTTGTCGTGGCCGGCACCCGCCTTGGCGGGCCGACCTGAACGGCCGGGGAACGAACCGGAAATGAAATCAGGCGAACACAGGTAGGCCATCATAAACCGTTCGTTAGATACCTCTCAATAACCATTCCCGGCTAGAATGCGCCGTGGTTAAGGCCAATGGTTAACGAAATTGGTAAATTTTCCGCTGTCGGAGGCATTTTTCTATAGACAGCAATAGGTTGGCAAAAGTATATCGTTCAGACATGCTAAAGTTGATCGCCAAGTTACTGGATTCACGCCTAGTTCTGGGATTGGCCATTGCCTTGATGGCCGCCGGGACCGCGCAGGGATCGGAGGTCCGGGCCGTCCGGCTGGGCGTCCATGCCGATCACACGCGCCTGGTGCTGGATCTTTCGGCGCCAACTCAGTTCACGGTGACCGACAAATCGGCGGACAGCCTGGTGATCGTCAAGCTTGCCGACGCCGCTTTGGCGCCAAAACTCCAGGCGGCATTGGCCGGCCAAGGGCTGGTCCGGGCCATCGACCTGGAGCCCCACGGCAAGGCCCTGGAAATCCGCGTGACTCTGGCGCCGGGGGCCGGCCTGCAGAGATACGATACGCTGGCGGCCGCGGGATCGAGCCCGGCGCGCGTATTCATGGACATCGTCCAGAAGGACGCCGCAGCTTCGGCCGCGCCGCAACCGGCGGTCGCTGAAGCGGCCCCGGAACCCGCAGCGGTTTCGACCAAGACCGATACGGCGGCAGCAAAGCCGGAGCCTGTCCAAATCGCCTCCGCCGCGACCACCCTGCAAACAATGCGGGACCTGGTCGCCGCCGCGCTCAAGGCCGGCGAGGCAGAAGCCGCCGCGGCGTCTAACGCCGACACGGCAGCGGGCTCAGATGACATCGCGTCCCTGATACCGCCGAGCAAGCCGGAGGCGCCTGCCACGGCCGCGGCCGGTAACACGGAACAGACCGCCACGGTGGAACCCGGCGCCGGCGTCACCCTGGCGGCGATGCCGGCCTACGGCGCGATGGTAATCCCGCCCACCAAGCCAAAGTCCGGTGGCGCCAAGTTCCTGATCGCACTGGATGCCGGCCATGGCGGCAAGGATCCGGGCGCCACCGGCATCAACGGCACCGAGGAAAAGGACATCACCCTCAAGATGGCCCGCGAGTTGAAGGCGCTGCTCGAGGGAACGGGTAGGTACGACGTCCTGCTGGTGCGTGAGGACGATACCCTGATCCCGCTGCGCAAGCGGATCGAGATCGCCCGTCAGTCCGGCGCCGATCTCTTCATTTCGCTGCACGCCGATCATAACGACAATAAGCATCAGCGCGGCGCCTCGGTTTACACCCTGTCGGAAACCGCTTCCGACACCGAAGCGGCCGCCCTGGCGACCCGTGAAAACAAGGAAGACCTGATCACCGGCGTCGATCTCAGCCATCAGAGCCAGATGGTGACCAGCATCCTGATCGACCTGGCGCAGCGCGAGACCAAGAACCTGTCCGCCCGCTTTGCCAGCTATGTGACCAAGCAGCTCTCCACCACCACGCGGATGGTCTACAGCTCGCACCGGTTCGCCGGTTTTGCCGTGCTGAAGTCGCCGGATGTGCCTTCGATCCTGGTGGAATTGGGCTATCTCTCCAATGAATTGGACGAGAAGGAGCTGGTCAGCAAGAAATACCGCGGCCGGATGGCCAAGGCGATCCTGCGGGCGATCGATCAATATGTCGACTGGCAGAAGGGCGTGAAGCCGTCCTAGACCGGACTTTCCGGCTCGGGAAAGGCCCCAGGCGGCAATTCCATTTGAGGCGGGCCTGCTGTATTAAAGCCATATTTCCGCGTGATTCTGTAATCCGCATCCCTGGGCCCCGATAATGCGTCTCCTCGGTCGTATCGCCAGCGCGCTGTTCCTGCTCCTGCTCGTCGGGACGCTCGTCATTTACCTGATCCTGCTGCGGATCAGTTCCGACCTGCCTGACTATCAACAGCTGGCCAACTACGAGTATCCCGTCGTGACCCGGGTCCTGGCCGGCGACGGCCGGCTGCTGGCGGAGTATTCCATCGAGAAGCGCGTCTATGTCCCCATCCGGGCTATCCCGCGGCGGGTGATCGATGCCTTCCTGGCGGCCGAGGACAAGACCTTCTACGAGCATCCGGGCATCGACGTGCCCGGTATCGTCAACGCCATCCTCATCAATGCCAAGAACCATCTCGGCGGCGGCGATCGCCGTCCGGTCGGCGCTTCGACAATCACCCAGCAGGTGGCGAAGAACTTCCTGCTGACGAACGAAGTCTCCTACGAGCGCAAGATCAAGGAGGCGATCCTCGCCTATCGCATCGAGCAGGCCTACAGCAAGGACCGCATCCTCGAGCTCTATCTGAACCAGATCTATCTGGGCCAGGGTTCCTATGGCGTGGCCGCGGCGTCGCTCGACTATTTCAACAAGCGGCTCGATGAGCTGACGATCAGCGAGGCGGCTTATATCGCCGGCCTGCCGAAGGCGCCGGAAAACTACAACATGTTCCGCAAGCCTGCGGAAGCGAAAGGCCGGCGCGACTGGGTGATCGGGCGCATGCTGGAAGACGGCCGCATCTCCAAGGATGAGGCCATCGGCGCCAAGGAAGAGGCCCTGGTGTCGCGCAAGCGCGGCGAAGCCGAGGTGGTGCGCGCCGACTATTTCGCCGAGGAAGTGCGCCGCGAACTGATCAAGAATCCGGAGATCGGCGAAGACGGCCTCTACAAAGGCGGCCTCTATGTCCGTTCGACCCTGAATCCGAAATTCCAGGAGATCGCCGACCGCGTCCTGCGCGCCGGCCTGGTCCGCTATGACCTTCGCCATGGCTATCGCGGTCCGGTGGCCAAGATCGAGCTTGGCGAGGACTGGGCCATGAAACTGGCCGTCATTGCGCCGCCAGCCGATCTCTACGACTGGCGCCTCGCCGCTGTCCTGAGCGCCGATGACAAGGAAGCCAAGATCGGCCTTGCCGACAAGTCCGAAGGCACGATACCGCTCGCCGAGCTCAAATGGGCGCGCTTTGCCGAAGGCGGCAAGGTCGTTGGCAAGGCCATCGCCAAGGCCTCCGATGCCGTGCAGCCGGGCGATGTGGTGATCGTCGCCCTTATGCCGGCGAATGCCGAGGGCGAGGCCTATCCCGAGGGCACCTATGCACTCCGCCAGATCCCGGAGGTCAGCGGCGCCCTCGTGGCCATGGATCCCCATACCGGCCGAGTCCATGCGCTGACCGGCGGCTGGAGCTACACCCAGAGCGAGTTCAACCGCGCCACCCAGGCGTTGCGCCAGCCCGGTTCGTCCTTCAAGCCGATCGTCTATCTGGCGGCGCTGGACAGCGGATTCACGCCGTCGACGGTCATCCTGGATGCGCCGATCACGCTGCCCCAGGGGCCCGGCCTGCCGGACTGGTCGCCGGAAAATTATGGCGGCGATTTCCTGGGTCCGACCACCATGCGCGTCGGCATCGAGAAATCCCGCAACCTGATGACTGTCCGCGTCGCCCAGGCGATCGGCATGCAGAAGGTGGTGGAATACGCCACGAAGCTCGGCGTCGTCGACCATATGGATCCTGTTCTATCGATGGCTCTCGGCGCCGGCGAAACCACGCCGCTGCGCATGGCCACCGCCTATTCGATGATCGTCAATGGCGGCAAGAAGATCACCGCCACCTTCATCGACCGCATCCAGGACCGGCGCGGCCACACCCTGTTCCGCCATGACGATCGGGTCTGCGACTGCGTCGATCAGTCCTGGGCCGACCAAACAGCGCCGGTCATCCCGGACACCCGGCCGCAGGTGATCGATCCCGGCACCGCCTATCAGATGGTCTCCATTCTCGAGGGCGTGGTGCAGCGGGGAACCGCGACGATCGTCAAGCAGGTCGGCAAGCCGCTGGCCGGCAAGACCGGCACCACCAACGACAGCAAGGATACCTGGTTCGTCGGCTTCTCGCCCGATCTCACCGTCGGCGTCTATATCGGCTTCGACAATCCGCGCAATCTCGGCGACAAGGAAACCGGCGGCGGGTTGGCGGCACCGATCTTCCGCGATTTCATGCTGGAGGCCCTGGCCGATCAGCCGGCCACACCGTTCCGCGTGCCCGCCGGCATCCGCCTGGTGCGCGTCGATCTGAAGACCGGCCAACGGGCCAGCGGAACCGGGACGATCTTCGAGGCCTTCAAGCCGGGTACGGAGCCGAACGGCCAGGGCGTCGTCATCGGCGGCTCTGGCGACATGTTCGGCACCGGCGCCGTGGGTGGAACAACCGGCAGCGGCACCACGACGACTGCCCCCACGGGGACCGGCGGCTTGTACTGACGCCCTGTTGAATTTACTTAATCGTCTCTTCTATTTGATCTCCGCTGCGGGGAACTCCGTTCATGCGTGCCGAAACACAAACACTCGTCGATCAAATCCGCTCGTCGCTCTCGCTCCTGCGGAGGCATCTTTGACTGGGATAGCGCCGTCAAGCGCCTGGCGGAACTGAACGCCCGCGCCGAGGATCCCGATCTCTGGAACAAGCGGGCGGATGCGCAGAAAGTGATGCGCGAACGCACCCATCTCGAAAATGCGATGAAGGCCTATCAGGGCCTGGAACGCGAGTTCGATGACTCGCTGACTCTGATCGAGCTGGGCGAGGCCGAAGGGGATCAAGCCGTCATCGGCGAGGCCGAGGCCGCGCTTAGGAACCTGCAGGCCCGCGCGGGCAAGCGCGAGCTGGAGAGCCTGCTGTCGGGCGAGGCCGATCACAGCGATTGCTACGTCGAAGTCAACGCCGGCGCCGGCGGCACCGAAGCGCAGGATTGGGCGGGCATCCTGGCGCGCATGTATACGCGCTGGGCCGAGCAGCATGACAACAAGGTCGAGCTGATCGAAGAGAGCGCCGGCGAAGCGGCGGGGATCAAATCGCAGACCATCCGCGTCACCGGCGAGAATGCCTATGGCTGGCTGAAGACGGAGAGCGGCGTCCACCGGCTGGTGCGAATCTCGCCGTTCGACAGCCAGGCGCGGCGCCATACCAGCTTCGCCTCGGTCTGGGTCTATCCGGTGGTGGATGAGAACATCGACATCGAGATCAAGGAGTCCGATCTCAGCATCGACACCATGCGCGCCGGCGGCGCCGGCGGCCAGAACGTCAACAAGGTGGAAAGTGCCATACGCATTACCCACGTGCCCACGGGCATCGTGGTGAAGTCGCAGCAGGACCGCTCGCAGCATCGTAACCGCGCCATCGCCATGGCCATGCTGAAAGCCCGGCTCTACGAGATGGAACTGCAGAAGCGTGAAGCCGCTTCGGCCGCCACCGAGGCGACCAAGAGCGACATCGGCTGGGGGCACCAGATCCGCTCCTATGTGATGCAGCCCTATCAGATGGTAAAGGACCTGCGCACCGGCGTCGAAACCAGCAATATTCAGGGCGTACTCGACGGCGACCTCGATGAGTTCCTGTCGGCGTCCCTGGCGGCGCGGGTGGGAAACAAGCGGACCTAGTACTCCTTGTACATTGCCGTTGCGCTGCCCATTTCGAGGGGCAACGCTGCTGCAACCTGCGATCCATGGCGATGCGACCCGAACTAAAGCGAGAACTGGAACGGCAAATCCGGCGTGAACGTTTCCGGCGCGGTATCGCGGTCGCGGCGCCGCTGGGGTTCGCCGCCGCCGCCCTCGGCGGTATCTCGCTGATGCGCGTCTATCATGGCGGCGTCTGGGTAGCGATGCCCCTGGCTCTCGCGGCAGTCGTCGCGAAGCCGCTGATATTCTTTTTTCACTCCCGCAGGAAACGGCGGCAGCGCGAAGACAGCGATCCCGATTAGCTTCCCATCCGTGGAAGCGTCACGGTCGCCCGCAATCCGGTCCCGTTCCGGTTCGACAACAAGACATCGCCGCCATGGGCGTGGAATACAGTCCGGGCCACCGCCAATCCAAGCCCGGTGCCGCCGGTGTCTCGGCTGCGCGAAGAATCCAACCGGTAGAATGGCCTGAAGACCCGATCGAGCTGCTCGTCCGGGATGCCGGGCCCCTTGTCGTCGATGGTGACGACGATGTTGCGATCGTCGCCGCCCAAGGCGATCCGCGCCTCGCCGCCGTAACGCACCGCATTGTCGATCAGATTGGTGAAGCCGCGGCGCAACGCCACCGGCTGGGCGTCGACCAGGACCGGCGTCGGCGGCGGCTCCATGCTCAGCTTGGCCCGCGGGATGTCAGCACAAACAGCCTGCAGCAATTCGACGAGATCGATACGCCGGCGCGGCTCCGGGTTGGCGTCCTCGCGGGCGAAGCTCAATGTGGAGGCGATCATCGTCTCCATTTCCGCCAGGTCGGCCAGCATCTTCTGCTGCTGTTCGGATTCGCCGATCAGTTCGGCCCGCAGCCGCATCCGCGTGATCGGCGTGCGCAAGTCGTGGGAGATGGCGGCGATCATCCGCGTGCGGTCTTCGACGAAGCGGCGAATCCGCTCCTGCATGTCGTTGAAAGCGCGGATCGCCTGGATGACATCGGTGGCGCCGGCCTCCGGCAGGGGCGGGGCATTGACGTTGCGTCCCAGCCGTTCCGCCGCCTGGGTCAGGGTACTGAGCGGCGCCGTCAGCAACCGGATACCGAGCACGGAAAGGCCGAGCACGATGATCAGCGTGACGAGAATAAGCGCAGTCGTGGCCGTCGACCAGGCCGGCACCGTTTCCACGTCGGGCGCGGCTATATTGACCCAGGTCCGATCCGCCAGTTGCAGCGAGATGACATACACGCCCTCGCCAGGATTCTGATCCAGTACATTGCGCATGCGGCCATGGACGTCATTGACCCGTTCACCGAACAAGGTGTCGAAGGTCCCGGTTCCCGCGAATGACCACGGCGCCGGGAAGTAGTCCGCTTCGATACCCAGCAATTCCAGGCCTTCATGCCGCTCGTCGATCACTTCGGCGATCAATTGTGCCCGGTCGTTCCTCGGCTTGTTCTTGTTGACCGCATTCCCCGGTTCCCAGGCGACGATCAGTCCTGATTTGCTGACGCCGACGGCGATCGCCGGGCGTTCTTCGAGCCGTAGCAGGCCGATTGCGCGGGTCACCGCGACGATGCGTTCGGCGATGCGCACATTCTCCAGCAGCAGCTGCGCTTCGCGCCGGCTGTCATAGTGGATGGCGATTGTCACCGCCTGCGACACGCCGAGTCCGAGGACGATCAGCAGGATCAGCCAGCCGGCCATGCTGGTGGGCAGCAATCGCCTCATGATTTCTGCACGGCCGGGGTGAATTGATAGCCGCCGCCGCGCACGGTGGCGATGATCTGCGGCGCCTTCGGATCGGCCTCGATCTTGCGCCGCAGGCGCATGACCTGCACATCGATGCTGCGGTCGAATGGTATCGCGGCGCGGCCGCGGGCGAGATCCAGGAGTTGGTCCCGGTTCAGCACCCGCTGCGGATGGCGCAGGAAGGCGAGCAGCAGGTCGTACTCGCCCGTTGAAAGTTCGACCGGCTCGCCGCCGGGCGCGGTCAGCCGCCGTTGCGCTGTGTCCAGCGTCCAGCCGGCAAATTGCAGGTTCTCGTTTTTCTCTTCCTTCGCGGCGACGGCGGGCCCGGCGCGCCGCAGCACGGCTTTGATCCGTGCCAGCAATTCCCGCGGGTTGAACGGCTTCGGCAGGTAGTCGTCGGCGCCGACTTCGAGCCCGACGATGCGGTCCGTCTCCTCGCCCATCGCCGTCAGCATGATCAGCGGCAGCGTTGAATTGGCGCGCAAGTCGCGGCACAGGCTGAGCCCGTCTTCGCCGGGCATCATGATGTCGAGGATGCCCAGGTCGATACGGGCATCCGCCAGGATGCGCCTTGCTTCGCGCGCATCCTTGGCGGTGCTGACGCGGTAGCCATGCTTGGCGAGGAAGCGGGACAACAGATCCCGGATCTCCCGGTCATCATCGACAATCAGCAGGTGGGGCGAAGTTTCCATCGTCATCTGGCGTCCGCGTAACCGATAGCAGAACAGGTACCGGGGCCGTCGCGGAAATCCTGTAACGGACTGTAACAGGCGCCGCCGCTGAAGCCATCTGTAACAATAAAGCCGTGGCGCGAAATTGCCCCGTTACAGCACATGCTTAGATCAGATGGCGCGGACGGCCGACGAGACAACCCCCGCCTCCCGATCCGCACCGGCTGCCCTTCGGCGCCAGGTAACAGGAGATGAAACGAGGAGAGAGACCATGAACGCAACCAAACTGCTGGGCATCGCTTTGGCGGCTGCCCTGATGTCGACCGGCGCAATGGCGGCGACGATGACCCCCGCGCAGCAGTGCACGACGCTGCAGAAGCAGTTCGATACGGAAATCGTCAAGCACGGCACGTCCGCCAAGGCCGGCGAGGCGAAGACCCTGCGGACCGATGCCGGGAAGCTCTGCAGCTCCGGCAAGGACGCCGATGGCGTCAAGAAGCTCGAACAGGCGCTCAACGACATCGGCGTGAAGCCGCAGTCGTAACCGGGCCGTTCGGGGAGGCCGGAGCGGTCAACCCCCCGACCCCCGCCCGCCGCTCCGGCCTTACCACCTGACATCATGACCTGGAGATGAAAATGAACCCTACCTTGACCAACTCTCTGAACCGCGGCGGCGCTGTGCCAACTGGCGCGGCTTCACCGGCTCGTCGAGCCGGCCGCATCCTGCCGGCCTTCGTCGCTGCTGTGGCGGGCGCCGGATTTCTGTTCAGCTTTTCTGCTGCTCATGCCGAGCTGGCGCCCTCGACTTTCGCCGATCTCGCGCAGAAGGTGACGCCATCGGTCGTGACGATCTCGTCCTCCCACAAAGTTGAGCGGCAGGCGGAAGGTCCGGACATGCCGTTCCAGTTTCCCCCGGGATCGCCGTTCGAGGACTTCTTCAAGCATTTCCGCGAGCAGCAGGGGCAGGGCGGCACCGAGCATGTGCGGGCGCTCGGCTCCGGCTTCATCATCGATTCCACTGGCTATGTCGTGACCAACAACCACGTCGTCGACCAGGCCACCGATATCGAGGTGACGCTGTCGACCGGCAAGGAATATCCGGCCAAGCTGATCGGCACCGACGCGAAGACCGATCTGGCGCTGCTGAAGATCAGCGCGCCGCAACCGCTGCCGGTGGTCAGTTTCGGCGACTCCGACAAGCTGCGCATCGGCGATTGGGTGATGTCCGTGGGCAATCCCTTCGGCCTCGGCGGCACGGTGACCACGGGCGTGCTGTCGGCCCGCGGCCGCGACATCCATTCCGGTCCGTTCGATGACTTCCTGCAGATCGATGCCGCGATCAACCAGGGCAACTCCGGCGGCCCCACCTTCAATCTCGCCGGCGACGTGGTGGGCATCAACACCGCCATCTACTCGCCGAACGGCGGCAGCGTCGGCATCGGCTTTGCCATCCCGGCCAACATGGCGAAACCGGTGATCGCGCAGCTGCGCGAGCATGGCTCGGTTTCCCGCGGCTGGCTCGGCGTCGGCATCCAGCCGGTCACGCCGGAGATCGCCTCCGCCGTCGGCCTTGCCGACCCCAGCGGCGCTCTTGTCATGAAAGTCGAGCCCGAGAGCCCGGCAGCGAAGGCCGGCCTGCGCAAGGGCGACGTGATCGTCGGCTTCAACGGCCAGAAGGTCGATGCGCTGCACGATCTGACCCGTCTGGTCGCCGACACCCGCGCCGGCACCAAGGTCGATATGAAGATCTGGCGCGACAAGAAGGACGAGACGCTGACCGTCGAGATCGCCAAGCTGAAGGCCGAGCGCATTGCCAGCGCCGACGATCAGCCCGCGATTGAAGACGGCGCCGATGGCCGCGCGGTGAAGGAGCTGGGTGCGAAGCTGGTGTCGCTGACGCCGGACTTGCGCCAGCAGCTCGACATCCCCGACGAGGTCACGGGCGTCATGATCACCGATGTCGACAGCGACGGGGCGGCGGCCGAGCAGGGCCTGACCTCCGGCGACATCATCGTACAGGTGGGCCAGAAGCCGGTGGCGACGCCGGCCGACGTGGCGAAGATCGTCGATGCGGCGGTCGAGGCCAAGCAGGAGGCGGTGCTCCTGCTGGTCAACCACCGGGGCGACGAACTCTTCGTCGCGGTAAAGGTCAGCCAAACTTAACCCCTAAACCCCGAAGTATGGCTGATCCGTCGAGGGGCGCGCCAGGTGTCCGATTAAATGGACAACTTGGCCGGCCCCTCGATGCTTCACTAGTGATTTTGTTCCCGCCAGGAGCCTCTGCGCTGTTGTCCACTTCCGGCCGCGGGCATGGAACAACTTCGCGCATCCAGCATTTTCAAAAATGAAAGGGGGCGACCGTTGCGGGACGCGTCGCTGTTGGAATGAAGATCACGACACTCGTCACGCTGCTCGCCTTGGGATTCTTGGCGATTCCCATTCCGGTTGCCGGCTATTTCTACCATCTCTGGAATCTAGACCAGCAGCGCTGGGCGGCAGCTCGCGAGGCAGCGGAACTGCGCTATGCGCAGGCGATCGAATCGGATTGCCGGTTGGGAAAAATCACCGACAGCACGAAATGCACCAAAGCGCTCATCTACCTGACCGCACAGGTCGCGGTATCCAATTGAGTTGCAGCATTGTGACCGGCCGCCAGCAGCCGCATGCGACCGCGATTTCCGCGCCCTAAGGCAGGTTCGGCGTATCGGTCCGCCGGACTTCGCTCGGCCGTAGCTGGCCCCGCAAAGCCTGGACTTCTCCGAGAAGGTCCGCGGTCAGCGCCGCCTGGCGGTCCATCCGGTCCTTTATCCCGAATACGGCAAAGGGCAGGAAAAACCACAGGATCGCGGTGATCAGCAAAAGGACCGCAGCAGCCAAGCTGACATAGTTCTGGATTTCAGGCGTGAATATGGATTCCATGATGCCTCGACATCGTTGGGGGGCCGCGAAATCTGAACACTTGAATTGCTAAAGCGTTCCATCCGCCCCTTAACGCATCCGCGCCAGCGATTGCCGCGGCCGGCATGGCGACATGCCGGCCCGATGCTTTTGCGGGTGTGGAGGCTACAACCCCTTCACCGCCTTCAGCACTTCCTCCACATGGCCGGGCACCTTGACCTTGCGCCAGATGCCCTGGATCACGCCGTTGCCGTCGATCAGGAAGGTGGCGCGTTCCATGCCCATGTATTTGCGGCCATACATGCTCTTCTCCACCCAGGTGCCATAGGCCTCAGAGGTCTTGCCATCGGTATCGCTGCCCAGGACGAAGGGCAGCTCGTACTTCTTCTTGAACTTGTCGTGGCTGGCGACGCTGTCGCGGGACACGCCGATGACCGCCGCCTTCACCTTCTTGAAGTCCGGCAGGGTGTCGCGGAAGCCGCAGGCCTCCTTGGTGCAACCCGAGGTATCGTCCTTCGGATAGAAATAGAGCACCACATTCTTGCCCTTGAGATCCGCCAGCGAGACGGAGCCATTGCCGTCGGTCGGCATCTTGAAGTTCGGGGCCTTGTCGCCGACTTTCAGTTCCTTGCTTGCCATGATCTTTCCCATTCCTATTTGCCTGCCGTGGTCTGCCGGAGGGACGGCGTTCCCACGATTTCGATGAAATGCCGGCGGGTGCGCGCCGCGACCTCGGAGATATTTCGCTCGAGATCGCCGAAGTCAACGGCGCCGCCGGCGGCGACGAGCGAGCGGCGCACACTGTCGGGCCAGGTCTCGACGGGAGTCGTCGAGCCGACCGTCAGCCTGAGATAGCCCACCAGCTTGTGCCAGAGCCGCAATGTGGCCTGAAGGTCCGCGCCGATCGCCCGCGGGATGACGCCGGCCGCCGTCGCTCGCTCCAGCGTCTCCAGCGTGCCGGGCACCGCGAGTTCGGGATGCGTGGCGCCATGGCGGAGCTGCAGGTATTGGGCGAGGAACTCGATGTCGATCAGGCCGCCGGGACAGTATTTCAGGTCCCACAGCCGGTCGCCGGGGAATTGCTGGGCAATGCGGGCGCGCATGTCAGCCACATCCTCGGCGACCTTGCGCGGGTCGCGGGGCTGGCAGACGACGGCGCGGATGCTGCTCTCGGCCCGCTCCATGGCAGCGGGCGAACCCGCGACGGCGCGGGCCCGGGTCAGCGCCATATGCTCCCAGGTCCAGGCGCTCTCGGTCTGGTAGCGCAGGAATCCGCCTGCGGTTGAGGCGATCGGCCCCTGGTTGCCCGACGGCCGCAGCCGCATATCGACTTCGTAGAGCAGGCCCTCGCCGGTCTGCGCGGTAATGGCATTGATCATCCGCTGCGCCAGCCGGGCGTAGTAGTGCATGGGCGCCAGCGGCTTGCGGCCATCCGACAGCAGGTCATGCAGGCCCTCGTCGGTATCGCTGCCTTCCGGCACGTCGTAGATGAAGATCAGATCGAGGTCGGAGGTGAAGGAAAGTTCCCGGCTGCCCAGCTTGCCCAGGCCCACCGTGACCAGCCCGTCGCCCGGCAGCCGGCCATGGACCCGGGCGAATTCCGCCTCCACATGGGGCTGCAGCTCGGCAATGGCGCAGTCGGCGATATCGGCCAGCGGCCCGCCGGCGGCATCGGCGCCCATCATGCCCCGGAGAATGCGCACGCCCACCTGGAACTGCCGGTCCTTGGTCCAGCGGCGCACGATCTCCAGCACGTCCTGATAGTCATTGGCCTGATCGAGCTGGACGCGGAGATCGGCGCGCAGATGATCCCGGTCCGGCATGGCATCGAAGAAGCCCTTCACCAGCACCGCATCCAGCAGGCCGGCGTTTCGGCTGAGATGCTCCGCCAGCCGCGGGGCGCTGCCCATGATCTCCGCCAGAAGATCCAGCAGCCCGGGATTGACATAGAGCATGGAGAAAAGCTGCACGCCCGCCGGCAGCCGGCCGAGAAATTCGTCGAACCGGGCGAAGGCCAGATCCGGATTGACGGTCTTGCACAGCACATCCAGCAGCCGCGGCATGATCTCCGTCAGAAGTTCCCGCGCCCGGGTGCTGCGCATGGCCCGGTAGCGGCCATGATGCCAGCCGCGGATGACCGTCGATACCGAAGCGCCGTCGGAGAATCCCATCCGCCCCAGCGTCTTCACCGTCTCCGGATCGTTGTCCGTGCCCGTGAACACCAGATTTCCCGGCCCGCCCAGGGACGGCGCCTCCTCGAACAATTCGGCGTAGTGATCCTCCACATTGCCGAGATGGCGCAGCAGCGTCGTCGCTGAAGGCCGCGGTCGAGTCGAAGCCGGCAAACAGCGCGAAGGCCTCGAGTTCCGCCGGTATGGTGGGCAGCGTCTGTGTCTGCCGGTCCTCGATCATCTGCAGCCGGTGCTCGATCACCCGCAGGAAGCGATAGGCGTCGATCATTTCCGCCGCCGTCTCCGGCTTCACCCGTCCGGCGGCCACCAGCGCCTCGATCGCCGTGCAGGTGGAGGATTGCCGCAGTTCCGGATTGCGCCCGCCCCAGATCAACTGCTGGGTCTGGGCGAAGAATTCGATCTCGCGAATGCCGCCACGGCCGAGCTTGATGTTATGTCCGGCCACGGCGATGTCCCGGTGGCCTTTCACCGCATGGATCTGCCGCTTGATGGAATGGATGTCCTGGATGGCGGCGAAATCCAGATGCTTGCGCCAGACGAATGGCCGCAGCCGCTTCAGGAAGGTTTTGCCGGCCTGGATATCGCCGGCGATGGCCCGCGCCTTGATCATCGCCGCCCGTTCCCAGTTCTGTCCCATGCCTTCGTAGTAGGTTTCCGCGGCCAGTACCGAGAGGGCCAGGGGCGTGGAGGCGGGATCGGGCCGCAGCCGGAGATCCGTGCGGAACACATAGCCGGCATCGGTCCTCTCCTGCAGGATGCGCAGCAGGTCCCGCGCCAGGCGGACAAAGAAATCCTGGATCGTCCGCTTGCCGGTGTAGCGGGCTATTTCCGGGTCGTAGAGCAGGATCAGATCGATGTCGCTGGAGTAATTCAGCTCCCGCGCGCCTAGTTTCCCCATGCCCAGAACCACCAGCCCGGAGCGCTCCAGCGGGTTGTCGCCATGCGCCGGCGCCAGGTCGCCCGCATCGATGCCCCGCTGCAGCAGGTGCCTCGCCGCGCCATTGACCGCGGCGTCGGCAAATTCGCTGAGCGCCCCGGTCACCCCCTCCAGCGGCAGAATTCCCATAATATCGGCCAGGGCCACGGTGAGTGCGACACGCCGCCGCGCCTGGCGCAGCGCCTGCATCAGCCGTCCGGTGTCTTTTTCCGTTGCAGCAGAAGCGTTTACAAACCGCCTCAATTCCTCCAAGACAGGTCCCGGCCCCTGGGCTAGAACCGCCGGCAGGACATCCCCATCTGAAAGCAGACAGTTGGTCAGGAACGGGCTGTTGCCGAAAATCGATTCCAAAAGCGCCCGGCCGGCCCTGTCTTCCGCCAAGGCCAACGCGAACGCGGCCAGTTCGCCGTTCGCGCCGTCGCGGGCCCGGTCGCGCCAGCGCTCGAGCCCGAGGGACGCCCGCGCCGGATCGCCCGGCCGGGGCAGATTTTCGGGCACCGGGGGCGGCATCAGAGGGTTAGGGAATAATGGCACTCGCTCTACAGGTCCGGCGTCCGGACCGCCTTGCGTCTGAAACCGTCGATTCGAAGCAGAAGGTAGCCGGTTGATCCGCCGTTCGACAAAGATCTTCATGGAGGTGCTGGCCGCGACGGTGTCGGGCTTCGCCATCCTTGTCCTGCTGCTGGCCTGGCGCCTCAACCAGGAAGAGCCGCTGCGGCTTGAATCCCTGACGCCCTATCTGGAAACGGCGCTGCAGCCCGGCGACGGCGAATATGAAGTGCATATCGGCGGCACGCGCCTTACCTGGGCCGGCTGGGAGCGCACCTTCGACCTGCGCGCCGACGATGTGCGCGTGGTGGATCCCACCAGCCACCGGGTCGTCGCGGTCGTTCCCGAGATCTCCATCACCCTGAGCGTCCGCGCCCTGCTGCTGCACGGCACCGTGGCGCCGACCGCCATCGAAGTCTTCCGGCCGCATTTGACGATCCTGCGGGAGCTCGATGGCGAGTTCCGCATCCTGCAGGATGAACTGCAGACCGCCAGTTCGGTCGAGACCTCGACGGCGCCGATCCTGCCGGAGTTCTTCGAGCGCCTGGACAAGGCGGCGGACAAGGATCAGCCGACCGCCTATCTCGATCGCATCGCCATTATCGATGGAGCGCTCAACATCATCGACCGGCGCACCGGCATCAATTGGGCGGTGCCCGATGCGGACATCAGCGTGCGGCGCACCGATGCCGGCCTGCAGGGCAATCTGATGATGGCGATCGAACGCCTCGGCACGCCGGCGCGTCTGAATGCCGGCATCACCTTCGACGAAGCGACCGGCAGCATCCTTCTCAACGGCACCTTTTCCGACGTTCAGGCCGGACCATTGGCCCTGATCGATCCCCGCCTCGCGCTGCTGCGCGGCTTCGTCATGACCTTCAACGGGTCGATCATCACCTCGATTACCGCCGATGGCCGGATCGGCGACAGCCGTCTGGAGCTGGTCGGGGGCGCTGGCACGGCGATGCTGCTCGGCGAACTCGATGCGCCGCTGAAGATTTCCCAGGCCCGCTTCGTCGGCACGCTGAATTCGAACGACGACCGCCTGACTCTCGATGAGGCGACGCTGGTTCTCGATGGCCCGGTGCTCAAGGCGAAGGGCACGCTGACCGCGGCGCAAGAAGGGTTGATGCTGCAGGATCAATCCGGCTTCGGCCCCGACATGAAGCTCAGTCTCCATGTCCAGGGCAGCAACATTCCGGTCGCGCCGCTGCACCGCTATTGGCCGAAAAATGCCGGCAAGAACGCCAGGGAATGGGTCACCGAGAACATGACGGCCGGCTTGGTCGAGACGCTCGAAGCCGACATTGCGCTGGACGTGCCCGGTGCCGATTGGAATCGGGCGGAGATCAGCAATTTCCTCGGCAGCATGAAGGCGACGGATCTCACCATTCACTATCTTCCGCCGATGCCGCCGATCGAGGCGGCCAGCGGTGTTGCGACATTCACCGAGAAGGAGTTCACGGTGGATTTCGGCGGCGGCACGCTGCAGGGCCTGACGATCACCGGCGGCAAGCTGGTGATCAACGATTTCGACAAGCCCGTGCAGATGATCGATGTGCGGGCCCAGGTCACGGGAAAACTGCCGGACACGCTGACGCTCCTGGATCATCCGCGGCTGGGCTACATATCGAGGCTCGGTCTCGATCCCAAGGCCAGCAAGGGCGAAGTAGTGGCCGAGCTCGGGTTCCGCTTTCCGGCCGAGAAGGACATCACCTTCGATCAGGTAGAGCTGAGCGCAAACGGCGACATCACCGGCGCCGCTATCGGCAAGGCTCTGCTGGACAAGGATTTCACCGACGGGAATCTCAAGCTCAAGCTGAACCAGAATGAAATGAATCTTGCCGGCAAGGGCAACTTCGCGGGCATTCCTATCGACCTGGAGTGGCAGGAGAATTTCACCGGCGGCAAGTTCATTCGCCGCATCACCACCAAGGGCACGACATCTAGCGAACAGCGCCGCGCGCTGGGATTCGACTACAGTCCGTATATCGACGGGCCCGTCGGTTCCGATATCGTCTACACCGTGCTGCCGAAGAAGCATGAGACCATAGCCGCCAAGCTCGATCTCGCCGAGAGCTCCATGGCCGTCGATACGGTGCATTGGCGCAAGGAGCCGGGCACGCCGGGTGCGGCCAGCTTCGAGGTCGACCTGCTGGACGGGCACCTTGCCGCGATCCGTGACATTGCGCTGGCGGCGGGAGATCTGGTGATCGACGGCAACGCCAAATTCACCGCCGAAACGGGCGAGCCGGCCAGACTTGAATTCTCCCGCGTCAATATCGGGCGCTCACGCCTGCGCGACGTGACTGCCGATTTCACTCCCGGCTACCCCGATATCGTCATCGGCGGCGGCGAATTCGATGCGGAATCGCTGCTTGGGACCGACAAAGAGAAAGACAAGGAAGACGAGCCGACGCCGGCCTTCGCATTGCGGGCCGACCGCCTGGACAAGGTCTTCTTGAAGGAAAAACGGGAGCTGACGGACGTCTCGGTCCAGATGCGTCATGACGCGGAATGGTGGGACCTGATCGACCTGAAGGCGATCGTGCCGGCCGGCGGGGCGGTGACGCTGCATTATGGCCCATCCGAGGGCGCTCGCCACATCCTGCATGTGGACTCGGCCGATGCCGGGGCGGTCCTGGCGGCACTCGGCATTTCCCAATCGGTGCGGGGCGGCAGTCTGCTGATCAATGCCGAAGCCCATGACAACGAACCCCATCGGCCGCTGAAGGGCGGGGTGCTGATCAAGGACTTCCGCATGGTCGACGCGCCCGTCCTGGCGCGGCTGCTGACCATGGCGACGATCACCGGCTTCGTCGACCTGATGAGTGGCGACGGATTCCAGTTTGACAAATTCAAGATGCAATTCACCAAGACCGAGGGGCGTCTCGATATCGATCTCGCCAAGGCCACCGGCCCATCGATCGGGCTGACCGGCGCCGGCCATGTGGATTTCGACAAGAACCACATGGATATCGCCGGCACGGTGATTCCCGTGAACGCAGTGAACAGCGTGCTCAGCGATATTCCCGTGCTCGGCGACATTCTGATTGGCGACGGCATGTTTGCCGTGACCTATGGCGCGGAGGGCGACCTCGACAATCCCGAGATTTCAGTGAATCCCCTCTCGGCCATCGCGCCGGGCTTCATCAAGGGCCTGTTCGATTACTCGACAGGCGACGAAGAGCCGCCGCCGATCCAGGCCCTGCCGCCGAACGCGAAAAACCAGAAATAGCGGCCCGCCGCCGGGCGTTCAGCGCTGCTCCACCAGAAAGTTTCCGTGGTCGTCGGTGCGCGCCTGCTGTTTTGCCAGCAGGAGCAGCGTTGTCGTCGGCTGTTCGATCAAAGCCGGACCGTCGACCACGGCGCCGGTGCCAAGCACCGTTCCGTCATAGACCGGCACCTCCTGCCGGCCGCTGCTGCCCAGGAACACGGCGCGGCGGGATTTCGGTTTTGCCTGCCCCTGCTGCGGCGGCAGTGCCTTGCCGCGCCGGCTCCTGCCGCCGGTATCGCCGATGGCGCGCACCTTCCAGGTCGTGAACTCCACGATGTCGGCCTCGTCCTTGATGGTGTAGATGCGCTCATGCATCTGGTGGAAGGCGGCGACCAGCCGCGGCAGGTCATCCTTGCCGAGCTTGCCGCCGGTCATGTCGAACGACACTTCGATGTCCCAGGACTGATAGAGATAGCGGCCCTGGAAGGCGATATTCGAATCGCTGCTTGTCGGCGGGAATGCGCGGCCCGCTTCAGGAACGCGGCGCCGCGCTTGGTCAGATCGGCCAGGAGCTTGTTCACCTTCGCCAGCAGGAAATCCCGGTCGGTGGTGTGCTGCGTCCCCGATCTCCTCCCAGCGCACGTCGGAGATCAACCCGCCATAGGCGCTGAGGCCGGCGGCGAATTTCGGCACCATGAAGCTCTTGATGCCCATAAGCCGCGCCATCTCGCCGATGTGACAGGCGGTGGCGCCGCCGCCGCTGACCACATAGCTGTCGCGCGGATCGATGCCCTCGTTGATGGTGATATCCTCGATGGCGGCGATCATGTTGTGGTTGCTGGTGGTGTAGATGGCATAGGCCGCCGCCTCGAGAGCTCAGACTTCAGCTTTGCCGCGATCTTGCCGACGGCCGCCTCTGCTTTCGCGCGATCCAGCTTGATCTTGCCGCCGAGGATAATAGTCAGGATCGATGATGCCCAGCACCACATTGGCGTCGGTGACCGTCGCTTCCGTGCCGCCGAGCCCGTAGCAGGCGGGCCCCGGCCGCGCGCCGGCGCTCTGCGGACCCGACCTTCAGCAGGCCGCCCGCGTCGACCCAGGCAATGCTGCCGCCGCCGGCGCCGACGGAGCGCACATCGATCTTGGGAATGCCCAGCATCTCCATGCCGAAGGTTGCCTCCGGCGTGACCACGAGCTGCCGGTTGCGCAGGGCCGAGACGTCGAAGGTGGTGCCGCCCATGTCGACGACGATCACATTTTCGGCGCTGGTCAGATGCATGCCGGCGATCGGCGCCAGAGTCGGCCCGGACATCACGCTGTAGATCGGCCGCCGGATGATCTCGTCCGGCGGCATCATGCCGCCGACGCAGTTGCCGATCAGCAGCTCGTTCTTGAAGCCGGCGTCCCGCAGGACCTTGGCCAGTTTCTGGGTATAGGCGCTGACGATCGGATAGAGCGAGGCGTTGATCGCCGTCGAGATGGTGCGCCGGTATTCGCGCGGGATCGGGTTCAGCTCATGGCTTAAGCTGATCGGCAACCCGGGCAGCTCTTTCTGCAGGATCTCGCGCACGCGCCGTTCATGGGCCGGGTTGACGATCGACCAGAGCAGGCACACCGCCACTGCCTTGACGCCGCATTTCTTCAAGTGCCGCGCCGCGGCGACAACGTCCTTCTCGTTCAGCTTGTCGATCTCATTGCCCATGGCATCGATGCGGCCGCGGACCTCGCAGGTACGGCTGCGCGGAATGAACGGCGGCGGGAAGTCGATCTTGGTGTTGAAGGCGCGCTTGCGCGGCGATTCGCGCAGCGTGAGGATATCCGGATGGCCGGCATTGCAGATCAGGCCGGCCTCGGCAACCTTGCCCTCGATCAGCGCATTGGTGGAAACCGTGGTGCCGTGGACCAGCATATCCATCTTGCCGAGGAATTCGCCCAGCTTCATGCCGTGGCTCGCGGCCGCCACGCCCAGCACATCGATGAATCCGCGCTCGAATTCGCCCGGCGTGGTCGGCGACTTGAAGATCTCCAGGTCCGATTGCCGGCTGTAGAGAACCAGATCGGTAAAGGTGCCGCCGATATCGATGCAGCCGACGAACATTTCAGGTCTCCTTCTTATTGTCTTTTGCCGCCGCTGGCAGTGTCAGCTCCCAATCGCCGATCAGCCCATGGGGCCGCAGGATCAGGATGGCCAGGAGGATGGCCGCCAGCACGATCTCCTGCAGCCCGGCCGGCGCCGAAACCGTCAGATCGCCGAAGCTGATCCCGCGTTCGATCGAGCGGAACACCTGCGACACCGTCGATACCAGCGCCACGCCGACACAGGCGCCCGTCAGGCTGCGCATCCCGCCGATCACCAGCATGGTCAGGGTGACGAAGGTCAGGTCGAGGTAGAAGGTGTTCGCCGTCATCGTGCCGAGGAAGTGGCCGAACAGTACGCCGCCGATGGCGACAATGACCGCGCTCAGCACAAAGGCGATCAGCCGTTCCCGCGCGATGTCGATGCCGGTAGCCG
Organism: uncultured Alphaproteobacteria bacterium; assembly: GCA_963816235.1. Taxonomy (GTDB): domain Bacteria; phylum Pseudomonadota; class Alphaproteobacteria; order Dongiales; family Dongiaceae; genus DATKFM01. The sequence continues at coordinate 62,263 of CAWFKD010000011.1, forward strand.
CCGCAGCCACCTCGTTCTCGCGCGAACAGCGCAGCGCCAGGCCATGGCGCGTCATGCCGAAGGCTGCCGCGACGATCAGCGCGACGGCGGCGGCGCCCGCCGCGCACCCAGAGGTCGGTGTAGCGCGGCAGCCCCACCAGCGCCTGCCGTCCGCCGGTGACCGCCTGCCAGTTCGAGGCGACCACGTGGGTGATGACCAGCAGCGCGAATGTCGCCATCGGCAGCGCAATGCCGCGCAGCCGCACCAGCGGCAGGGCGACCAGCAGCGCGATCAGGCCGGCCACCGCGACGGCGACCACCAGGGCCACCCCGCCGGGCAACTGCAATGCTTCCAGGAATGGCGGCAGGTCGAGCGGCCACGGCCTTTTTTGCCGGCGCGATGGTGAGAATCGCGGAGATATAGCCGCCGAGCGCCATGAACGCGACATGGCCGAAGGAGAAGACGCCGGAATTGCCGACGAAGACGTAGAGACCGATGACCACGGTCAGCTTGATCAGCGCCTCGACCACGGTGCGCTGCAATGCCGGCGGCATGAAAAGGCTGACGATCACGGTGACGGCCAGCAGCGCCAGCAGCAGGCCCACGGTCTGCAAAGGCTTCGGCTCGCCGGAGAATCGCGCCAGCGCCATGGCTAGACCCGCTCCCGGTCCGCACGGCGGACCAGCAGCCCCTCGGGCCGCCACAGCAGGAAGGCGATGAACAGCAGGAAGACGAAGGCGTCGCGGTAGGGCCGCATCTCCACCGGCAGATAGGCCTGCAGCGATACCGAGACGATGCCGACCAGGAAGCCGCCGAGCGCTGCGCCGGTCAGCGAGCCCATGCCGCCGATGACCGAGGCGACGAAGGCGATCAGCACCATGCTGACGCCCATCTTGTAGGACACGCTGCCGGTCTGGGTGACGAGATAGAGCGAGACGATACTGGCCAGCACGCCGGAAATGGCGAAGGCCACCGCGAACACCAGGTTCGCCCGCACGCCCACCAGCCGGGCCATGGTGAAGTCCTCCGCGGCGGCACGCATCTGCACGCCGACGCGCGAGTGGCGGAAGAACAGCACCAGCCCGCCCATCAGCGCCAGAGTCACGGCGATCGTCGCGATCTGCAGCCGCGGCACCCGCAGGCCGCCGAGATCGACGCTCTCGCCCAGCTGCGCCATGAAATCGACGCCCATCGGCCGCGCGCCGAAGGCCATCAGCACGATATGCTGCACCAGATAGGACACGGCGAAGGAGGAGATCAGCAGCGTCGCCGGATTGGCGTTGCGCAGCGGCCGGAAGGCGAGCCGCTCCATGCCCAGCGCCAGGATCGACACCACGAGGATCGCCGCCAGCGCCATCACGATGTAGGGCTGCCCCGCCAGGCCATAGAGCATGAAACCGCCGACCATGATCAGCTCGCCATGGGCGAAGTTGATCAGCCGCATGATGCTGAAGATCAGCCCGATGCCCAGCGCCGCCAGGGCATAGACCGCGCCCAGGCTGATGGCGTCGATGGCGTTCTGCAGCACGATCATGGCGCGCGCGCTCCGCTCATGGCGCCGAAATAGGCGGCATCGAACGCCGCGGTTCCCTGCAGTTCCGCCGACCGGCCGGAAATCGTCACGGCCCCGGAGTTCAGCACATAGGTACGGTCGGCGACCTTCAGCGCCCGTCCGACGCTCTGCTCGACGATCAGGATGGTGACGCCACCGCGGCGCAGTTCCTCGATCGCGTCATAGACCTGCTTCACCACCAGCGGCGCCAGGCCGAGCGACGGCTCGTCCAGCAGGAGAAGCCGCGGCTTGGCGAGCAGCGCCCGGGCGATCGCCAGCATCTGCTGCTCGCCGCCGGAGAGCTTGCCGGCCCGCTGCCGCAAGCGTTCCCGCAGCACCGGAAAGAGATCCAGTACGCGCTCGGTGTCGGCAGCTATCGCCGCCCGGTCGGACCGCGTGGTGGCGCCCAGGGCGATGTTCTCGGCCACGGTCAGCGAGCCGAAGATATGCCGGCCCTCCGGCACCAGCGACAGGCCGGCGGATACCAGCCGCTCCGGCGCGGCACTTGTCACGCTGCTGCCGGCAAATTCGATGCTGCCCTGCTTCGCCCGCACGATGCCGGCGACGGTCAGCAGCAATGTCGACTTGCCGGCGCCGTTCGGGCCGATGACGGCGACGATCTCGCCCTCGGCGACCTGCAGCGACACGCCGCGCAGCGCGACGATGTTGCCATAGCTGACATGGAGATTCCCGACCGACAGCATGGCTCAGACCGGCTCTTCGCCGAGATAGGCCTGGCGCACCGCGGCGTCGTTGCGGATCTCATCCGGCAGGCCGATGGCGATGGTGCGCCCCTGCTGCAGCACCTGGATGCGGTCGCAGAGCGCGAAGATCAGCGACATGCGGTGCTCGATCAGCAGGATGCCGCAGACCGAGCTCGCGCCGGATACGGCCGACCACCAGTTTCAGGTCCTCGCATTCGGCGTCGTTCAGCCCCGCCGCCGGCTCGTCCATCAGCAGGAATTGCGGCGCCATGGCGACGGCGCGGGCGATGCCGACACGGCGTTCCTCGCCGAAGGGCAGGGTGTCGACCTTGCGGTGAGCGCGCGCCGCGAGGCCGAGCCAGTCCAGCACCTCCATCGCCCGCCGCCGCGCCCCGGCACGGCCGAGACCGGTGGCCATCGCGCCGGCCTCGACATTCTCCAACGCGGTCAATCCGGCGAAGGGCAGCACGTTCTGGAAGGTTCGCACCAGCCCGCGGCGGCTGCGCTCATGGGGCATCCAGCGGCCGATATCCTCGCCGCCCAGATGCACGCTGCCGCTGTCCGCCTCCTGAAACCCGGTCAGCACATTGACCAGGGTCGTCTTGCCGGCGCCGTTCGGGCCGATCAGGCCGAGCATCTCGCCGCTGTCCAGCCGCAGGCTGACGCGGTCGATGGCGCGCAGGCCCTGAAAGTTCACGACGACGTCGGCGGTCTCCAGCGCCGACGCCGTCGCGATCTCCCTTGCTACCGCCGTGCTTGTCATGCGCGGCCCACCCCAGACATCACTTCGACAATGCCGCCGGACTATTGCGGCATCTTCTCCGCGCGCACCACCTGGATGACATTGCCGGTCTTGCCGCCCTTCACTTCGATCAGCAGCAGGTCGCGCTGCATGTTGATATGCTGATCGGCGGTGAAGGTGGTCGGGCCCGGCCAGCAGCGGCTCGTCCTTGAAGGTCTGCAGCGCATCGCGCACCTTGTCGGTGTCGAAGGTCCCGGCCCGTTCCACGGCGCGGCTCCAGGCTTCGATCACGCTGTAGCCGGTGATGGCGTGCGAGGTGACGGGCATCTTGTTGAACTTGGCCTTGAACTTGTCCATGAAGGCCTGCACCTCCGGCCGGATGTCGTTGCCGAACACCGAGCCGTAGGTGACGAAATAGATCTCGCTCAGGTTCGGCACGCCTTCCAGCCAGAAGTCGCCGTCCCAGGATTCCGAGCCCAGCAGCGGCTGGTTGACGCTCGGCCGCGCGCAGCTGGCGCATGGCGCTGACGCCGCCCGGCGGGAAGGAGCAGAGCACGATGAAGTCCGGCTGCTTCGGCAGCGCCTTGATGCGGGTGATCTGGCTGGCGATCTGCGGATCCTCGCCGCCGAAGGTGTCTTCGCCCAGCAGCGCGTCCGCGCCCGCCAGTTCCGCCCAGCGCCGCTTGAAGAAATCGGCCCAGGTGGCGTCGAAGGCGATGGTGGTATCCATCAGCACATAGCCGGTGCGCCAGCCCTTCACGTTATAGGCCCATTCCGCCATCGCCACCGCCTGGCCGGGCGCGCCGGTGGCCATGGTGAAGGCATTGGGACCGATGCCGCTGGGGCCGAACTTCGGATCGCCGGCGCAGGTGGAGAAGGCGATCAGGTTCGCCCCGTCGGCGACCGACGCCGCGGCGCTGCCGAAGTCATAGTCGCAGGTCACGACCACCATCGGAAGCGCCCTTGTCGATCACGTCCTGCGCCGCCGTGGCGCCATAGGCGATGTCCGACTTGGTGTCGGAATAGATGATCTTGATCTGCCGGCCGAGGAGGCCGCCCTTGGCGTTGATCTCCTCGATGGCAACCTCCATCGCCTCGGCCGGGCCCTCGTCATAGGGCGCGACCACGCCGCTCTGGGCGATCGCCGCGCCGATGATGATCGGATCCTCGGCTGCGGCCGGCCCTGCGGCGAGCAGCGCCGCGCCGGCCAGCATGGTGGTGAATGACAGCTTCTGCTTCATGATTTTCTCCCTGTTTTTCTTGCGGCACTGCGGGACCGCCTTCCGTTTCCGTTCTTTGCCGCTGGTTTCGCGGCGCGGCTTTGCCGCCGCGCGAGCGCAGCCGGCGCGTGCCGTCTTCATCCAGCAGATGATCGACGCCGTTCGGACCGAGTTTCACCGCGACGCCGAACATCTTCCGCGCCATTTCCGGGCTCAGCCAGTTCCGGTTCACATCCGCCAGCACCCGCCGGGGATCGCGCGTTCGGGGATCGCCATAGCCGCCGCCGGCGCAGACTGCGGTAATGCACCGCTTCCTTCTCGCTGGCGCTGCAATGGTCGAAGTCCGGCTGCCGCTCCAGCTTGCCGTTGCGGTACCGCTTCCAGGTGCCGCAGCCCGCGCCCGGCATGCCGCCGAGCACGCCCTTGGCCGGGAAGGTGCCGCCATCGCCGAAGAAATAGACCGTCATGTCGCCGGTGAGCGAACGGTAGGAACCCTTCACCGCCGGCGCGCCGTTCCAGCGGCCGAAGCCCATGCTGTCGGGCGCGATGCTGCGCTCCTCGATCAGGATCGGATAGGCGGCCTCATCCACCTCGATGGAGTCGTTGACCATGATGCCGTTGCCGACCGCGCATTCATAGGTCAGCCAGCCGTCATGGCCGTAGGTGCCCGGTCCGCCCGACAGGCCGAGCATGAGTTGCGTGACATACTGCACCTGCTCCTTGCGCCGCGTGTCGGTGCCCGAGACGACGCCCAGCGCCGCCGAGGCGTTGCCGCCGCCTTCGCGCCATGCCATAGGGCTCGCCGATCTGCGCGAAGCAGCAGGCCACCGCGTTCGCCAGCCGCTCATTGACATTGCTGGTGGCGCAGGAGGTGCCGATCGGATGCTGCGGCCGCCCGACCACGCAATTGTCCCGCATCAGCACCACGATGCGGCTGGCGCTGCCGTGATTGTGCGGGTATCGAGGGATCGATGTTGTAATAGACGCCGGTGCGGCAGGAAGCGACGACGCAGGCCTCTGTCACGTTCAGCCCGCCCGGCACGCAATCGGGATTGTCGCGGACGTCGACAGTGACTTTGCCTCGCTTGGGATCGATGGTCACCTTGGCGGTGATCGGCACGCCTTCGTCGGCCACCTTCGGCACCGGATCGTGGCGCACGGTGTAGCTCTAGGTGCCGGCCGGCAGCTCGCGGATCGCCGCGATGGCGCGCCGCTCGCCGTAATCCATCCAGGCCTCGATGAACGCCTTGATGGTGGCCGAGGCCGTACTGCTTCACCAGCTCCTTCAGCCGCCGCTCGCCGGTGCGGCAGGCGCCCACCTGGGCGCGGTAGTCGCCGTACCAGATGTTGCTGACGCGGATCTTCTGCTGCCCGATGCGGATCAGGTCGGCCTTGTCCTCGCCGTTCTCCTGGATGCGCACGCAGGGAAAATGCACGCCCTCCTCATAGATGGTGCGCGGCATAGGGCAGGTAGGTGGTCGGCTCCGGCGCGCCGATATCGGCATGGTGCGAGCGCGCCAGCGTCCAGAACATCGGCTCGCCGTCGCAGAACACGGGGACGCAAAGGGTCAGGTCGGCATGATGCGTGCCGCCGTAGAACGGGCGAATTGTTGAGGAAGGCGTCGCCGTCCTTGATGTCGTCGAACAGGCGGGTGATCGGCTGGGTGGTCAGCTCCAGCGCCGTCACATGGATCGGCAGCGCTTCCTCGACCGATACCAGGCGATGGTCGTAGGTGAGGATGCCGCAGGACATGTCGCGCGCGTTCTTGATCACGCTCGACCGGCTGGCCTTCATGACCGTGTTGGTCATCTCGCGGATGATCGACTTCGAACCGGTTCGACAGGACCGCCAGCAGAATCGGATCGAAATCCGCCGCCGCCGTCCGGCCGGCGCCGCCTTCAGCCATTCTCGCCTCCCGACTTGTTCTTCCCGGCCAACGCTTTAGCGTGCGCGCTACCCCGGCCCCGGCGCTTCAGGCCCCCGGGCGGCGCGGGAGTGTAGCATCACAAGACCTGTGATCACAAGATGACTCGGAGGGGTTCGCAACGCGAGCCCCTCCCGAGTCATCCCGGAACCGAGCGTCAGCGAGGTTGTCCGGGATCCAGAATCACTGAGTTGACCAGCCCAAAAATTGTCATCCCGGGGCCACCGCTTCAGCGGCGGAACCCGGGACCCAAGCACACGAAACTCGTCAAGTCATGTCGACGACCGCCCGGTGTTCATTGGTCCCGGATAACCGCGCTGAAGCGCGGTTTCCGGGATGACAACAGTGTGTGCGTTGTTAAACCGCCCGCACCAGCGCGTGCTTCTTCTTCCCCGCCGACAGCTTGATCGCGCCCTCGGCCGATAGCATCGCCGACGTCACGGGCATCGCCTCGTCAGACACCGGCGCATCATTCACCCGCGCGCCACCGCCCTTGATCAGCCGCCGCGCCTCGCCGTTGCTGGCGGTGAGTCCGGTCCGCTGGAACAGCGCATAAGCAGGCACGCCCTTGTCCAACTCCGCGCGCGGCACGTCGATCGTCGGCAGCGCGCCGCCCACGCCGCCCTCGACAAATGTCCGGCGCGCCGTCTCGGCCGCCGCCTCGGCGGCTTGGCGGCCATGGGCCAGCGTCGTCGCCTCGTTGGCCAGGCGGATCTTCGCCTCGTTGATGGCCGAGCCCTGCAGCTTCTCCAGCCCGGCGATCTCCTCCAGCGGCAGGTCGGTGAACAGCCGGAAGAAGCGCCCGACATCGGCGTCCTCGGTGTTGCGCCAATATTGCCAGTAGTCATAGGGGCTGAGCTTGTCGGCATTGATCCACACCGCGCCCGCCGCGGTTTTGCCCATCTTGGTGCCGGCCGACGTGGTGATCAGCGGCGTGGTCAGGCCGTAGAGCGCGCGGTCGTCGATCCGCCGTCCCAGCTCCACGCCATTGACGATGTTGCCCCACTGGTCCGAGCCGCCCATCTGCAGCACGCAATCCTGCCGCCGCGACAGCTCCAGGAAATCGTAGGCCTGGAGGATCATGTAGTTGAACTCCAGGAACGACAGCGACTGCTCGCGCTCCAGCCGCAGCTTGACGCTGTCGAAGGACAGCATGCGGTTGACCGAGAAGTGGGCGCCGACATCCCGCAGGAACGGAATGTATTCCAGCTTGTCGAGCCAGTCGGCGTTGTTGACCATGACGGCGTCGCTGGGCCCGTCGCCGAACCTGAGGAAATTCGTGAAACCCTTGCGGATGCCGGCGATGTTCTTGGCGATCTGCTCCTCGCCCATCAACTTGCGCGACTCGTCGCGGAAGGAAGGATCACCGATCTTGGTCGTGCCGCCGCCCATCAGCACGATGGGCTTGTGCCCCGCCTGCTGCAGCCGCCGCAACAGCATGATGCCCACCATGCTGCCCACATGCAGGCTGTCGGCCGTGGCGTCGAAGCCGATATAGGCGACGATGCGCTTGTTCTGGGCAAGTTCATCCAGCGCCGCGCCGTCCGTGCATTGATGCAGGAATCCGCGGTCGACGATCTCGCGCAGAAAACCGGACTTGAACTCGCTCGACATAGCCATTTGACGCCGGTGTTAAAGGGGCCGGAGATGTATCATATTGGGGCAGTTCACCGCAAATTTCCGCAATTGGCACGCGAAGGCGCGAAGCCGCGAAAGTTCGCTCTATCCCCTTCGCGCCTTCGCGTCTTCGCGTGGCCCAATCCTGCTTCTCGCCATTGCGTGACCCGCCGCTGATCTTGCATAAGATCGACCCATGGCAGATACATCGAACAAACCCCGCTGGGCCCTCGGCATGATGAGCGGCACGTCTTGCGACGGCATCGACGCCGCGCTGGTGGAAACCGACGGCGAGACCGAGATCATCATCGGCGCCGCCCTGGCCGAGCCCTATGAGCCGGACTTCCGCGCCAAGCTGATGTCCGTCATGGGGCTGAAGGGCCCGGTGGCCGAGGTGGAGAAGGAACTCACCGAGCGCCACGCCGCCGTCGCGAAGCGCCTGCTCAGCGACAACGGCCTCGAGCCCAAGGACGTGGCGCTGATCGGCTTCCACGGCCAGACCCTGCTGCATCAGCCCGATCTCGGCCGCACCAAGCAGATCGGCGACGGCGCGCTGCTGGCCAAGCTCATGGGCATCGACGTGGTCAATGATTTCCGCTCCAACGACATGGCCCATGGCGGGCAGGGCGCGCCCTTCGTGCCGCTGTTCCACGCGGCGCTCGCCGCCTCGATGAAGCGGCCGGTCGCCGTGCTCAACATCGGCGGCGTCGCCAACGTCACCTGGGTCGGCGAGGGCGCGGTGAAAGGCACCGCGGGCGCCGCCGGCAGCGCACCGATCCTCGCCTTCGACACCGGCCCCGGCAACGCGCTGATGGACGATTGGGCGCTGAAGCATACGGGCCAGGCGGTGGACAAGGACGGCGCGCTGGCCGCCAAGGGCAAGGTCAACGACGCGGCCCTGGCCAAGCTGATGTCCCATCCCTATTTCGCCAGGAAGGCGCCGAAATCCCTCGACCGCAACGACTTCGACTCGTCACCCGTCGCAACGCCTCTCACCGGAAGACGGCGCCGCGACCCTGGCCGCCTTCACCGTCGCCTCCATCGTCAAGGCGTCGGAGCATTTTCCCGCCCCCGCGCGCCGCTGGATCGTCGCCGGCGGCGGCCGCCGCAATCCCGTGCTGATGGCCGGCCTCACCGAAAAACTCGGCGTCCCCGTCGCCCCCGCCGAACGCGCCGGCTGGAACGGCGACATGCTGGAGGCCCAGGCGTTCGGCTATCTGGCGGTGCGCTCCGTGCGTGGGTTGCCGCTCAGCGTGCCCGGGCACGACCGGCGTGAAGGAGCCGGTCACTGGCGGGAAGCTGCATCCGAAGTAGGGAGCCGGCGCTACTCTGCCTTGAAAATGGCTCGCCGCCGCTGCCGCGTCTCCGGCGGATTGATGCGGATCAATGATGCGCTGCCGCCGAGTACTTTAACCTTATTGATAGAATCTGACGGCAATTGCGCCGTCAGTGAACCAGCGAGCGACCTGCCGGTCCTCGGAGGCCACGGTGCGGTACTTTGGCATCATTGGCGTACTGGCGGCTCTTATCGCCACACAGCTCTACGCGGACAATGTGACGAGGCCTTGCGTCGGCCTGCGCGAGGATGCCGACAAGTCGGTATATGCCGAGGAACGGAAGGATCTCCTCCTGACCGACGACCAGTGCGAGGCGGCAAAACGGCAAGAGTTCCGCGTTGCCTTTGTTCGAGGTTCCCCAAGACGACGAAGACCCCATGGCTCTGTCGCTCGGCGCCAAGCAAGGCGGCGGCATCGTCCGGTTCAAGATTCCGTTCAGTTGGTGATCCGGAGGTGGCGGTGCACTTTGTCGCGTAAGTAGAGGCCACCGTCTTGTAGCGAGTCGTCGCCTACGACAGCGAAACCTCATCGCCCTACCTATTCTCATCCAGAAATTCCGGCCGTGTCTTCTCGCCGATCAGGCAATCGATCCGCGGTGCCATCTGCGTCGCTTGCGCCGGCACGATCTCCGGCTCCCGCCCGGCGATCTCCAGCACCAGCTTGCGGCGGATGGCTTCGGCCAGTTGCTCGGGCGCCTGCACGGAAATCGAGAACGCGCCGGGGCCGCCGATCACGCAGTCCTCGTAGTAGATATCGAGCAGCCCGGCCGGCAGACTGAACATCGTGCCGGGATGCAGCGTCAGGGGCAGGCCGTTGATGGTGATGCCGCGCGCCAGCACCGCCTCGCGCATCGGCACCACCGGCGGCCCCATATTGTTCGGCCCGTCGCCGGAGATGTCGATCACCTGGCGCGCGCTGGCGAAGCCGTTGCCCTCGAACAGCGCGCTGGAGAAGGCGAGGGCGGCGGAGATCGAGGTGCCGCGGATGCGCGGGCTCTCCGCCTGCGCCAGCTCGGCCGACACCGCCTCGGCCGCCGCCTTGCCGTCCACCAGCCGCCAGGGCATCACCAGTGTCTGCGATTTCGGTCCGGCCCATTCGACATAGGCCACGGCGATCTTGCCCGTCATGCCCGAGGTAATCGCCGCGATCACATCTGGATGCAGGAACGCATCGACGTAGCCGTCGCGCTGGAGCTTCCGCTCCTCGACATCCATCGAACCGGACACGTCGACCGCCAGAACGAGCTCGAGATCGACGGGAACGTCCTGGGCTGATATCGAGGCGGGCGGCAACACGCATAGCGCCGCTGCGCACGCCACCATGGCCCTGAACATCTGCCTACTCATTGCTCGTCCATCTCAGGAAGCGCCCGATCGGTCACACAGTTAAGTCGACCACGAGCTGAGTATGAAAGCACAGATGCGTGAAGTATGGATATGTTCGGACCGAACTGGTGTGGCGAACACTAATCAGTCCCCTCTCCCCTTGAGGGAGAGGGCGGCTATCGGCCGCTCTGCGGCCGATAGCCGGGTGAGGGGTTTCGCGCTGAAGCGCGCAAAGAGGCGTTGCTCAATTCAGTGTTCTTGCCTCTGAAGAGATTCTGCTTACGGAAGGTACTATTGCTGCGGGAGGCCGACTCTTCTGGCGCCTATCGGCGCCGACCCCTCACCCGAGAAACATCCGCTGCGCGGACGTTTCTCGGCCTCTCCCGCAAGGGGAGAGGGGGCCAGATTTAGGAGAACGCGCCGCTCTACCTCGCCGCCGCCTTCGCCCGCTTCGGCTTCGACGGGCCCGCGAGATAGTCGTCGATCTCGCCGGTCAGCTCGTCCAGCTTGTCGTGGAAGAAATGGTTGGCGCCTTCCACCAGCCGGTAGTCGATGTTGATGTCCCGCTGGTTCGACAGCTTCTGCACCAGCTTGTTCACCGACTCCGCCGGCACGATGTCGTCTTCGTCGCCCTGGATCACCAGGCCGGAGGAGGGGCAGGGGGCGAGGAAGCTGAAATCGTACATGTTCGCCGGCGGCGAGATGGAGATGAAGCTGGAGATCTCCGGCCGCCGCATCAGCAGCTGCATGCCAATCCAGGCGCCGAAGGAGAAGCCGGCCACCCAGCAGGCCGCCGCATTCGGGTTATGGGCCTGCAGCCAGTCCAGCGCCGACGCCGCATCGCTCAGCTCGCCCTCGCCGCGGTCGAACCGACCTTGGGACCGGCCGACGCCGCGGAAGTTGAACCGCAGCACCGCATAGCCGCGCTTCTGGAACGTCTGGTAGACGGCATACACGACCTTGTTGTTCATCGTGCCGCCATGCTGCGGATTGGGGTGCAGCACGATCGCAATAGGCGAGGTCGGCTCCCGGCCAGGCTGGTAACGGGCTTCGATCCGGCCTTCCGGTCCGTTGATGATGACTTCAGGCATTCAATGACGGCTTCCCAGCCACGTTCGGTCTTTTGACGCCAAACTTCCGTTGGCGTTTTCAACCATTTGTTATTACTGATTCATCGGGCCGTCCGACCAAATCTTGACCAATTTAGTCGGATATACTATATGCCTACAAGGAGCGGGCACACACCCCGACGCCGGCCGAGACCTGAGCCAAGGCGGACGGGATCATATCATGTTGGGTCGCATGCTTTTCAAGAACATTCGCGACGATATCGACGGCATGATCGCCCGGGACCCTGCCGCCCGGTCGCGACTGGAAGTTGTGCTTACCTATCCGGGTTTCCATGCGGTGGTCCTCTACCGCGCCGCGCATTGGCTGTTTGTGCGCCATTGGCGCCTGCTGGCGAGAATGGTTTCCCATTTCGGCCGCCTGATCACGGGCATCGACATTCACCCCGGCGCCACCATCGGCCGCCGCCTGTTCATCGACCATGGCACCGGCCTGGTGATCGGCGAAACGGCGGAGATCGGCGACGATGTCACGCTTTATCAGGGCGTTACCCTCGGCGGCGTGGCGCCGTCGGTGGACTCCGCCGCGCAGATCGACCGCAAGCGCCATCCCACCCTGCGCAACAACGTCATCGTCGGCTCCGGCGCCCAGGTGCTGGGTCCGATCACCGTGGGCGAGGGCGCGCGGGTCGGCGCCAATGCCGTGGCCGTCGCCGATGTGCCTGCTGGAGTCACCGTGGTCGGCATCCCCGCCAAGGTGATCGTGCCGCGCAAGGCCTCGCAGGAGTTCCGCGCTTACGGCATGCCGACCGACGATATCGCCGATCCCATCACTCGCGCCATCGACGGGCTGCTGGACCAGGTGTCCCGCCTCAAGGCCCGCGTCGAGCAGCTCGAAGGCGAGGCCGCGCACCGCGCCGGCAATGGTGAGGCCGAAACGCCTGTCACCACGCCGGTGACAATCAATCCCGAGGATCGCCACACGCCGGACTGCTAGACTGCGGCAGTCCGACGAGGCGAGCCGCCGATGAATTCCCCTGTTTATCTCGATTACAACGCCACCGCGCCGCTGCGCCCGTCTGCCGCGGAGGCCATGGCGCGGGCGCAGGGCTGACCGGCAATCCATCCTCCGTCCACAGCTTCGGCCGCCAGGCGCGGGCGGCGGTGGAGACCGCGCGGGAGCAGGTGGCAGCGTTGGCAGGCGCCAAGCCGGCGCAGCTGGTGTTCACCTCGGGCGGCACGGAGGCCAACAATCTGGCGCTGGCCGGCTCCGGCCGCGCGCGCCTTCTCGTCTCAGGGATCGAACATGACTCCATCCTGACCGCCGCACGCCACAGCCGAGCGCATCCCCGTCACTGCCGATGGCGTGGTGGACCTCGCGGCGCTGGAGCGGCTGTTGCAGGCGGACAAGCGACCGTGCGCTGGTCTGCGTCATGCTGGCCAACAACGAAACCGGCGTCATCCAGCCGCTGGCGGAGGTCGTGGCGATCAGTCATCGCGCCGGCGCCCTGGTCCATTGCGATGCGGTGCAGGCTGCCGGCAAGCTGCCGCTGGATTTCGCCGCACTCGGCGTGGATTTGATGTCGCTGTCGGCCCACAAATTCGGCGGTCCCAAGGGCGCGGGCGCGTTGATCGTCGCCGATGCCGTGCCGTTCACCGCGCAGCTCCGCGGCGGCGGGCAGGAGCGCGGCCGCCGTGCCGGCACCGAGAACGTCGCCGCCATCGCCGGCTTCGGCGCCGCGGCCGAGGAAGCGCGCCGCGATCTGTTGCACCTGGAATCCATCGCCGCGATGCGCGACTGGCTGGAGCGCGACGCTAGCGCCGACGTTCCTGCCACACGGGTCATCGGCGCCGGCGCACCGCGCCTGGCGAACACCAGCTGCCTCGCCTTGCCGGGCGTGGGGGCGGAGACGCTTGTCATGGCGCTGGATCTCGCCGGCGTCGCCGTCAGCGCGGGCTCTGCCTGTTCTTCGGGCAAGGTGAAGGCCTCCCATGTGCTGACCGCCATGGGCCTCGGCGCGGAGATCGCCGGCAGCGCGATCCGCGTCAGCCTCGGCTGGGCCAGCACGTCAGCCGATGTGGAGCGTTTCCTCGCGGTTTGGAACGAATTCGCCGGGACGCCGCGGTCTGGCGGCTTCCTCGCCGGGCGGCTTGACGGCGGCGTAGATACGGGTTGCACTTCCCTGATGTCCAACAAGCCCACCAACGGCCACCTGCCGAACCAGCCGAAGACGCCGGTCTATCTCGACTACCAATCCACCACGCCGGTGGACCCGCGGGTGCTCGAGATCATGCTGCCCTATTTCACCGAGAAGTTCGGCAATCCCCATTCCACCAGCCACAGCCACGGCCGCATCGTGGCCGAGGCGGTGGAAGCCGCGCGCGAGGACGTCGCCCGCCTGATCGGCGCGGAAGCGCGGGAGATCGTGTTCACCTCGGGCGCCACGGAATCCAACAACATCGCCGTCAAGGGCGCCGCGCGTTTCCTGAAAGACCGGCGCAACCACGTCGTCACCTGCATCACCGAGCATAAATGCGTGCTGGAGAGCGTGAAGCGGCTGGAGCAGGAAGGCTTCGCCGTTACTTGGCTGACCGTCGGCCGCGACGGACTCGTGGACCTTGGAGCGCTGGAAGCCGCCATCACCGACCGCACCGCCCTGGTCACCATCATGGCCGTGAACAACGAGATCGGCGTGATCCAGCCGCTGGCGGAGATCGGCAAGCTCGCCCATGCCAAGGGCGCGCTGTTCCATACCGATGCCGCCCAGGCCGCCGGCAAGATCTGGCTCGACGTGCAGTCGATGAACATCGATCTCCTGAGCATCTCCGGCCACAAGATGTACGCGCCCAAGGGCGTCGGCGCGCTCTATGTCCGCCGCCGGCCGCGGGTGCGGATCGAGCCGCTGTTCGACGGCGGCGGGCAGGAGCGGGGCGTGCGCTCCGGCACCCTGCCGGCGCCGCTCTGCGTGGCGCTGGGCGCGGCGGCCCGCATCGCCCGGGAGTCCCATGCGGAGGAGGGCAACGCCCTCGGCATCCTGCGCCGCCGCTTCCTCAATGCCGTGGCGCGCGGCGTGCCGGATGCCGCCGTGAACGGCAGCGAGAGCCACCGCTTCGCCGGCAACATCAATCTCCGCCTGCCGGGCGTCGATGCCCAGCGCCTGCTGGAGCAGATTCCCGAGCTGTCCTTGTCCCTCGGCTCCGCCTGCACCTCGGCCGAGGTGGAGCCGTCCTATGTACTGCGGGCCATCGGCCTGTCCGACGCCGAGGCCGCCGCGTCGCTGCGGGTCGGGCTTGGCCGCTTCACCACGGAAGCCGAGGTCGACTTCGCCGCCGAGCGCCTGACCGCCGCCGCCGGCCGTTTGCGCGCCGGCGACGCTAAAGTGCCCAGCGCCGCCCAATGAAACCGGCTTTTCCGGGCCCTTCCTTGACGGCCCGTGGCGGCCTGTGGCAGGGAAGCCGCCGCCGGGTCGGGCCCTTGCCCGTACCCCGGGTCGGGCACTAAGCCCGTCCGCGGAGAACGCCCCAGGAGAACGATAGGATGCCGAAGATCACCTTCATCAAGACCGATGGCACGCGCCTCGAAGTGGATGCCCCGGTCGGCCTGTCCGTTCTCGAGATCGCCCACCGCAACAACCTGGATCTGGAAGGCGCCTGCGAGGGCTCGCTCGCCTGCTCCACCTGCCATGTCATCGTCGATCCCGAATGGTACGAGGTGCTGCAGGCCGCCACGGAGGACGAGGAGGACATGCTGGACCTCGCCTTCGGCCTGACCAAGACCTCGCGCCTGGGCTGCCAGATCCGCATCACCGAGGAGCTGGACGGCCTCACCGTGCAGCTGCCCTCGGCCACCCGCAACATGATGCTGGAATAGGCCGCCCCTCGAAGGGAACTGCGGCGCGTCAATCCGCCTTACCTCACTAGACGGATTTGTCCTTGGACTTTACCCCGGCAATCGCCAGATGATTGCGGCCGCAAACCCCTGTCGCTGAAGGTTAACGCCCCCATGGCACCCAGGAAGTCGGAATCCGCCGTGCGGCTGCCAGCGCCGGCGGATTTTCATGCCCGGCTCCTGGCCTCGCCGGTCGGCCGGCTGGTGACGCGCCCCTGGTTCGACCGGGTGGCGCTGAAGCTGGGCCTCGGCGCCTATCTGCCGCTGTCCCGCGCCTGGGCCGCCGCCACCGTGTCCGACGGCTCGCTCGAGCGCTTCCATGACGAAGTGCCCATCGGCCGCCTGCCGGTCATGGTGGAGCGCGGCCTGCCCCGGGCGCTCGGCCGCATCTCCGAGCTCAGCTTCGTCCACAGCGCCGTGGAGCGCGAGTGGGAAACGGCCTATTTCGGCCCGCAGGACGTTTCCACCGACCGGCTGGTGATGGCCGAATGCGCCCGGCGCGACGCCAGCGACAGCTTCATGAAGGGGCGGCTTTCCTTCCTACCCATGCGCCTGCAGAGCGCCGTGCCCGCGGTGCGCTTCGACATCCCCAAGTTCGAGCAGGTGATGGAGCGCTACGGCCCGGCGCTGGAGGATATCGAGAGCGCCTACATGCCGCCGGCAAATCCGGTGGCGATCACCGAGTCCCGCCGCGTGCCCTCCACCTTCGGCACCGAATACTGGCTGAAATTCCCCAGCGGCAATCCCGCCGTCGGCCCCTGGGCCTGGGCCCATGTGTTCGAGCCCGAGGGCATCAAGAACCCGCCCAGCCTGGTCTATGGCCACGGCCTCGCCATGGAGATCGAGGCCATGGAGGGCGCGGTCGAAGGCTCCAACGACATCATCACCCAGGGCGTGCGCTTCATCCGGCTGGAGGCGCCCTGGCACAGCCGCCGCCGCCTGACCGGACGCTATGGCGGCGAGCCCTTCCTCGCCACGCCGCCGCTGGGCGCGCTCGACCTCTTCAGTTCCGAGGTGCGCGAGATGGCGGCCCTCATCGCCTGGTGCCGCGGCAATTCCAGCGGCCGCGTCGCCGTCGGCGGCACCAGCCTGGGCGCGCTCGCGAGCCAGCTCGTGGTCACCCATTGCCGCCACTGGCCCAAGGTCTACCGGCCCGACGTCGCCTTCCTCGCCACGACAACCCAGGATGTGGGCAGCCTGTCCTTCGACAGTTCCCTGGCGCAGCTCTGCAAGGTGCCGCAGGCGATCGCCGCCGCCGGCTGGACGCGCGAGATGTTCGACCGCTGGCGTCCCCTGACCGATCCCCATGACGAGCCGCAGCTCGACCCCGCCGACATCATCATGGTGCTCGGCCGCGTCGACACGGTGACGCCGTTCGAGCGCGGCCTGCGCATGGCCCGCAGCTGGCGCATCCCCGAAGCCAACCTCTTCATGCGCGCCGCCGGCCACTTCTCGGTCTCGCTGGACCTCAACCGCGACCCCGCGCCCTTGCACAAGGTGGCGGCGAGGTTGAAGCGATAGAGTCAAGAAACCGCCGATGAACGCAGATCAGAAGGGATGAACGCGGATATGCCGTGCTGATCTGACAAGAGCCTGCGCCGCGATGCTGCTGAGTGTTCTTGCGCGCCGCAGGCGCAGGAATCCATCGAGCAATCACAGAACGCCGCCGTTCGACAGCCAGCACCTCGCTGCATCGGCGTTCATCGCGCTCCCTATCTCGCGGTCATCGGCGGTGTTTCTGTGTTCTTCACCCCGCCCGCCCATAAAACCCGATCCGCTCCGCCGCACTGAACATCACCCCCGGCTTCTCGACAAAACTCATGACAGCGATGATCCGGTCCCGCGACCCCCGCGTCGGCGCCGCGCGGTGCGCCGTGTTGCGCCCGGCAAAGACATTCAGCGTGCCCGCCGCCAGCCGCACCGAGCGCATGTCCGGATCCTGCCCCGCCAGCAACCGCGCCACCCCGTCATAGTTGGGCGCGCCCTCGCTGCGCAGGTTGCGCCGGTACTCGAACTCGCCGCCGGCCTCCGGCACCTGCAGCAGCAGCGTGACGGTGAAATGGCTGCGGTCGAAATGCCAGTTGAGCCCCTCGCCCTCGCCATAGCCCATGACGTTGAGGCAGGCGAGGGGATCGGCCATCGGGAACAGCACCGGCTTGTCCATCGTCGCCGCCAGGAACGCCGCCAGCGGCGGCCAGTCATAGATGCGGCGGATGATCGTGCCCAAGGTGCGGTCGCCGGTGACCGTCCGGTTGCTGGTCTCCACCTCGCGCCGCGCCGGATGATCGGCGGGCAGGTCCGGCTGCGGCGCCCCGAACCAGATGTCATGCTTCCGCGCACCTCAACCGCGACCCCGCGCCCTTGCACAAGGTCGCGGCCCGCCTAAAAAGATAGAATCGTAGGGGCGGGTTTCAAACCCGCCCTGGCTCAACCGCACAATGTTCTGATGGGATGACGCACTGTCGACATGGGCGGGTTTAAAACCCGCCCCTACAATTCAATCGCGTTCACCCCGCCCGCCCATAAAACCCGATCCGCTCCTGGGCACTGAACATCACCCCCGGCTTCTCGACAAAGCTCATGACAGCGATGATCCGGTCCCGCGACCCCTTCGTCGGCGCCGCGCGGTGCGCCGTATTTCGCCCGGCAAAGACATTCAGCGTGCCCGCCGCCAGCCGCACCGAGCGCATGTCCGGATCCTGCCCCGCCAGCAGCCGCGCCACCCCGTCATAGTTAGGCTCGCTCTCGCTGCGCAGATTGCGCCGGTACTCGAACTCGCCGCCGGCTTCCGGCACCTGCAGCAGCAGCGTGACGGTGAAATGGCTGCGGTCGAAATGCCAGTTGAGCCCCTCGCCCTCGCCATAGCCCATGACGTTCAGGCAGGCGAGGGGATCGGCCATCGGGAACAGCACCGGCTTGTCCATCGCCGCCGCCAGGAACCCCGCCAGCGGCGGCCAGTCATAGATGCGGCGGATGACCGTGCCCAAGGTGCGGTCGCCGGTGACCGTCCGGTTGCTCGTCTCCACCTCCTGCCGCGCCGGATGATCCGCGGGCAGATCCGGCTGCGGCGCCCCGAACCAGATGTCATGCTTCCGCGCATGGCGGAACGCGCCGTTGGCCAGCAGCGGCTTCAGCTCGGCCACGCAGGCGGCGAGGGCATCGGGCCGCACGAAGCCGGGGAGGTTGAACATGCCGGTGGTGGCAAGGTCGGAACGGCAACGCTGCACGAGCGCCTGGCCTTCGGGCGCATTGAGGCGGTCGAGAGGGTAGGCGGAGAGGTCGAGAACACCAGCGACGGCGTCGGAAGTCTTGTGATCTGGGTCAGGCATCGCGCCAGCGTATCGAACAAATCCGATCCTTGGTAGGGGCGGGTTCTAAACCAGTCCGACAGTAATACAGAAGATTCCGACCAATGATTCTAATCCCCCTCCCATTGTGGGAGGAGGAGGGGTATTGTTCCGTTCGGGCTGGGAGTTAGTGGGGAGTGAATGGCGTCCTGGAAAAGCGCCGGTTCTGCGCTGGTGCATCAATCAATTTGCCGCACTACCACTCTCATAGTCATCGGCGTCACAGGCAACACTGCATTCAGGTTTCTAAATCGATCGGTGCTGACAAGACAGTGTGTCATGTCGGGCTATCTCTTAACGTGACCTTGGGAATCAATCAATGAAACTGGCTGACGTCTTCAAATCCAATCCTTCCGACCACGGATTGGAATTGTTCTCCGCAAATGCAACAAAGGCTGTTGAAGGGTTGCTTTTACAGAGGAAAGGGAAGCCCTACATCCGTTGCCAAATTCGTAATGCCGAAGTGCAGGCTAAACCAGAGGAAGTTGTCCGTCAGTTCTGGCTCTATCGCCTAATACAGCACTACAAGTATCCAATCTCCCGTCTGACTGTTGAATATCCCATTACTTTTGGGCGTGATACCTCCAAGCGTGCCGATATTGTCATTCTTGACAAAGATCGAGCCACCGTTCCCTACCTCATTATCGAGGTGAAAAAGGCAAAGCAGAAGGAAGGGAAGGATCAACTCAAGTCTTATACCCACGCGACTGGTGCTCCGCTCGCCCTTTGGTCAAATGGCGAGCAAGTAGTTGTCTGGCATCGGAAGAACCCCAATTACTTTGTCGAAATTCCCGATCTGCCTGCTGCCGGGCAAACCATCGAGGAAATTGCCGAAACGCCATGGAGTATCGAAACTCTTATAAAACTCGAAAAGGAACGCGAGGCCGAAGGGACTGCTGCACGCAGCCTCAAGCAGCTCATCCTTGATATGGAGGATGAAGTGCTCGCCAACGCCGGCGTAGACGTCTTTGAGGAAGTCTTCAAGCTCATCTTTACCAAGCTTTATGACGAGCTATCTGTCTATCAAGGTCGCTATAAACATCTGCGTTTTCGTAACACCAACACTGCTGCGGAGTTGCGTGATCGTATCAACCAACTCTTTGCCGATGCACGTAAGAAGTGGGGTGGAGTATTTCCCGATGATGACCGCATCAAGCTTACTCCGGATCACCTTCAGGTTTGTGTCGGCTCGCTGGAACAATACAAACTCTTCAACTCAAATCTCGACATCATCGATGATGCTTTCGAATACCTAATCAATCAAACGGCAAAGGGCGAAAAGGGGCAGTATTTCACACCGCGTTGGGTCATCGACATGTGTGTCAAGATGCAAATCCCGCTGCACATGAGACGCTCATTGATCCAGCCTGCGGTTCCGCTGGGTTCCCCATGCATGCGATCTTTAAGGTCTGGCGCGAAATCTTTGATGCCGAGGGCAACCAGGGGTCGCATCTGCTTACAATGGAGAAGAAGCCTCAAGCCTGTCATGACTACGTGCAGGACAAAGTTTTCGCTATCGATTTCGATGAAAAATCTGTCCGAGTTGCTCGTTGAATCGGATTGCCGGCGATGGTCAGACCAATGTTCTCCACTTGAACACGCTTGATTATAGGAAGTGGGATGACACTCTCAAAGACGAGCATTGGCAGGAGACGTACTTTGAAGGCTGGAAGAAGTTGAAGAAACTTCTGAAAAATCCGAAAGACTACCGCGATTTCGGATTCGACATACTTATGGCCAATCCGCCTTTCGCCGGAGACATCAAACAGACCGATCTGCTAGCCCCCTATGAGTTGGCGCATAAGAGCAGCGGTAAGCCGGAATCCAAGGTCGGGCGCGATTTGCTCTTCATTGAGCGCAATCTTGATTTTCTGAAGCCCGGCGGCCGGATGGCTATCGTACTGCCGCAGGTTAATTCAACAATGCATCCGACAGACGAGTGCGCGATTTTGTCGCTCGAGCGTTGCCGCATCCTCGCGGTCGTCGGTCTTGAGGTGAATACCTTCAAGCCCCACACTGGTACGAAGACCGTGTGCTATTCGCTCAGAAGTGGAACAACGACCCAACAGTCGGCTCTCTATGTGCGAAAGTAGACGACTACAACATTTTCTTTGCGACACAGAGGCTCCCGGCCAAGGACACCCGCGGTGAAAAGATCATCGCTCGCGATAGCGACAACAATTTCTTGAGGGACAGTCATGGACATTGGGTGGTGCAGCACGACCTTTTCAATCATGAAGGGTTGACGCAGGACGGCATCTCCGAAGCTTTTGCCGAGTTCGCAAAGAAGGAAAAAACTTCAGTTTTTTTTTGAACAGCCCCTTTAACAAAAACCGCTACGAGCGGTTGTTGAAGGGGCTGGAGATCACTGTTCTATCAACTGCGGACCTTAGAACCGATAATAAGTATTTCCGACTTGATGCAGAGTTCTTCCAAAAGAGATTTGCAGATGTAATCAAGGCGGTTAGGTCTCGACCCTGCCAGCAATTTGATAGCGTGCATCCATCGATCCTTCATCCACAGGAAATAAAACGCGAGTATGTAGAGGCGGGGGGCCATTGGTTTTTTCGCGCTCAGAACCTGCGTCCACTCACAATTGAACGCAGCAACGACGTTTTCATTTCCGTATCCGATGCCGCCAAACTCTCAAAGAGTAAGATCAAGCGTGGCGATGTGCTGCTCACCCGCACAGGGGCAAACTTTGGTGATTGTGCACTATACGATCTATCCGACCATGCTATAGCGAGTTCACATGTAGTCATCATCCGGAACACGAAAATAGACCAAGCATACTTGGCTGTATTCTTGAACACCCGATACGGACGGCTGCAAATTATCAAGGGGGCGTACGGCGGAGCGCAACCTGAAGTGGCTCCTTACTACCTTCGAAACATTTCGATTCCAACTCAATCTCAGAGTTTTTGGGCGGAGAATTCGAGAGGCGATCCATGAGGCGGAGAATGAGCGTGCAAGTAGCGCTGAACTCTTAAGCGAAGCCGAAAGCACGCTTTTGGAAGAGCTCGGATTGGCACACTGGACGCCACCTGAGCCGCTCACCTATTGCCGCCGAGCAAAGGAGGCCTTTTCAATTGGCCGCTGCGACGCAGAGTACTTTGCGCCTCGAGTTCAGCAACTCATCAAAAAACTCAGTGTCCAAGATTTGACGATCGGTAGTGTTGCTCCTCTCCAAAAAAGGTACTTCGAACCTATAGTCGGGAAACCATTCAACTATATCGAAATCAGCGATGTAACCCAACACGGGGAGGCTAATAGCGTACGACTTGACGGAGGCGAGGCTCGAGCCGCGCTAATGGCACGTCCGCAAGGGCGACGTCATTACTTCTACCGTTCGCGATTAGACGGCTAACGGCGTTGATCGCGCCGGAGCAGAAGCACAATTCGTCTGTTCCTCAGGTTTCGCAGTCCTTCAGCCCAGAGACCATCACTTCGGAAGTTCTACTCGTCTGATCTTCGGTTGACGGCAATCTGCAAACGCTGGACCGTACACGCACGCTTCGATGATCCGGCGATCTCAGGGCCAAATGTCCTCTGCGCTCCGTTTCTACATCCGTCCGAGCGGGGAGTCCAGAAAATTACTCCAGCGACAGTTCCATGCGCCTGGTACCGCTCGCCGTCACGCTATGAGCCGCTAGAGCGGGCAATGCGGGCCATCGCAATTGCCATGAGAGCATTCCGAAACTGCAGCTTCAAATATCTCGACAGAAGAGCCGACTACGGCAACCTAAGCACAACTTGCCGGACTGGCGCGAGGCTGCAAGGATCGGACGGTTTAGCCACTACATCGAGCCTGGCTTCCATACAATGCTTGGATGACAGACACCTATGGAGACCTGAGCGATCGCGAATTGCTGGATAAAGTCAAGGCAGGCAGTAACGTTATCTACAATCGGATTGTGCCTATGCTGACCATTCGGCAAGCGCAAACGCGCGATACGACGGGGGGATGGCAGAACTCCAGCCAAGAGGCAGAAGATTTTCGCCCGCGGAGTTCGATGAATTGCCCGACTGCTTCAGCGTTGCGGTGTCGAAACGTCGCCGCGGGTGCGTCTCCTTTGAAACGGTTGATATTGGCCACAACAACCACATTGATGAGAGGCTGACCAAATGGAATCGCGACTATCGTGTCCGGCGCGATTTTCCCAACAAGGGTGAGAGTGACTCTCGAACTATCAGCCACAAAAGCGACCGTCGCTTTCAAACTCACCCAGGCGGGCCACGACCGACGAGACCTTGAAGACGAACAAACGTTCCAGCTATTGAAGGCAGAGCAAGCGATCCACTTTTCTGGCAATGTATGATGCAGTAGCACCGAGAAAAATTGTCTCGGTACTTGCCCGCACGGCTCGACAGACTGCATGCGTTGCGGAAACACCGACTTCGTTGCTGAGCCGTCAAAAGTGTTCTCGTCACTCGTAGACGTTACTTATAGTCTACGCAATGCGCTGTTTCATGGCTCGATAACGCCCAATGAACAACATAATGAGATCTACGAGCCAGCCTATCACATCGTCATGCGCTTCGTTCGCTGTACAATTTAGGCCAGAACTAATCGCGTGCTAACGAAGGCAATTGATTCTGCTTGCCGCGAAGAAACTGACAAGGCTGATAGGTTGATGTGTTAGGTCCCGCCACTTAGTGCGATGCAATGTGCGCCCTAACTTCTGAACATGACGAGCTCGCGGCAGGGTTTTCAAGTTGTCCACACGGCGGCAATCGAACTCTGCTCAGTCATCGCTCTTCGCCACGGCTTCGCGATACGCCGCAATCCTGTCCAGGATGGTCGCGACAAGTCGAAGCCTTTCGCTGACCGGAAGCTTGAGGACGACGGGGAGTTCGATTTCGCTCATTATCAAAGGTGACTCCCTATGGGCGGAGTCGTAGTCGATCGGCGGCTGGGTCGAATTCGAGAGTATCATTCGTTCCCTAAATGTTCTATGATCTCCGCAGATAACTGTGGCCAGTGCGGCAGCCGTTGCACTGCCTCTGACTTCTATGGGGACAGCGCATGCCATGAGACAGAATTTTGGGATGAGACGCCGGAGGGTGACCCAAATCCAGGTGATTCCCTTGCATGGCATCGATCCTCAAAATCAGGGTCCCCCAGATTTCGCGCCTATTCGCGTATTGTCTTTTGCACAGAATAGGTTAGGGGCGGAAAATCGGCCGGAAAATCGAGGGAAAATGCGCAAAAAGTCGTATGCGGAATACCGTCGTCCCGGATCGTCCGACGTTCGATCGGCAGGGAACGCGGCGAGAAGGGCG
>CAWFKD010000012.1:0-418283 GCA_963816235.1 uncultured Alphaproteobacteria bacterium
TGCCTACCGCGGTTCCGGCGCGGCTCATAGTCGATAATAAGTCACCTACTGCTGCTTGCGCTTGGCGCAGGTATGGTCCAACAGGGAAGTGATATCTTTCCTCTGGAAGATCGTCATCTTGCGATCCTAGCTGTGCCGTAAAAACACTCTTGACCATTCAGAGTCTCGATCGCGTTTGCGCGCGGCGCTAATGTTGGCAGTTGAAAACAACACATCGCAATTGCCCACGTCTCGTGTAGGCGTTCTCAGTCTCATTAGGCTTGGCCGGCTTTGGCCGCGCCATGCCCAAGAGGTCGCAGAGTTCCGACAGGAAGAGCTGGAAATTGGCGCGCTCGGTGGCACCGAGATCCTGCCAGCGCGCAATAAAGGCGGGACGGCCTGCGCATTGCCGCCGATGACCTGGGGTCATTTTGATAGCAACCCTGCACTCGACTAAGCGCCCACGGCGGGACTGTAGGCGACAACTAGCAGTGGTCCACTGGTTCAGCTGTCTTCTCGTCTCGCGCCGCGTATCCAGCGCATGGGATGCGGGCCGCGTGCAGCACGGCGACGATGCTGATCCTGTCCGTGTCGACGACGTAGAAAACCTTGTAAGGAAATCGGCTCGTTAGCGCTCGCCTATAGCGCTTATGCACAATGGGACAAGCCTCCGGATGGGCCGCTATGCGTTGCAGGCAACGCTCCGTCTCATCCAAGAACTGAAGTCCGAGACCTGGGTGTTGTTCTTCATACCAAGCGAACGCTGCCGCAACGTCCGGCTTGTGCTTCGGGCCGAACGACTATGCGCAACTGCATTAGCGCGACGTGATGCGCGCCTGACCTCAGCCCATGATGAACCGGATGTGGGGTCCTTGAGGTAGTCCACCCAGCGGCGATCCAGTTCCGCCCGTTCCTCGTCGCTCATCGCCACGGCTTCTGGATTGGCGGCGATGCTGTCCCAGATCGCCTCGACGAGCCGAAGCCGTTCGCTGACCGGGAGCTTGAGGACGGCGGAGAGTTCGATTTCGCTCATCATTGAAACTTGCTCCAAATGGATGCGGATCGCAATCGAGCGGCGGCATTTTAGAATTCTAAGATAGCATTTGTTCCCTAAATGTTCTATGATTTTCGTGTGGTGCTTCCGGAAGATAGGGCGCGGCGAGCGATCCATTGGGAATGGTGCATGCCATGAGACAGAATTTGGGGATCGGATCGAAATGCTTCAGGCGTCGCCCAAATCCGGGTGATTCCCTTGCATGGCATCGATCCTCAAAATCAGGGTCCCCCAGATTTCGCGCTTATCCGCGGATTGTCCTCTGTACAGAAGAGGTTAGGGGCGAAAAATCGGCCGGAAAATAGCGCGAAAATGCGCAATGCGGCGTATGCGGGATACCGTCGTCCCAGTGCGTCCGGATCGCCTCCGTCCAGCGGCGGTTCTCGCTGGACATGGGGTTGATCGCTCGGATTTGACTTCCGCGGGATTGTCCAGCGGGCGATCGGCGGCGAACGCGGCGGAGAAGGGCGGGTTTCGATCCTCGGGTCAAGCCCGAGGACGCCCCTACAGGACACCCTCCCTTCGCGTCTCCGCGCCTTCGCGTGAAACCTTACGGCCTCATCCCCACCTCACCCCTTCCAATGGGGCGGGATGGTTTTTTCGTAGTAGGGCAGCGCCTCGATCCTGCCCATCCAGGCCTGCAGCCCCTTGGGGATGCTGTCGCCGGCTTTGATGTGGGGCAGGCGTTGCTGCAGGCGGCGCAGGATGCGCACCCACGGGAACAGCGCGAAATCCGCCAGGGTCATCGTGCCCGCGAGGAAGCTGCCGCCGCCGGCGCTGCCCGCAGCCGAGCCGCCGGCCAGGTAGCCCTCCCAGTGCGCCAGCTCCGCCTTCATCATGTCCATCGCCGCGGCGATCTTGGCGGGATCCTCCGGCACGTCCTTGGCGCGGTACAGCGTCTGATCCATCAGCTCGCGCCCGGCCTTGGGCATCTGGCTCTCCGCCTCCAGCACCATCCGGCGCACCAGGGCGCGCGGCTGCGGCTCCAGCGGCAGCAGCGGCCGGTGCGGAAAACGTTCCTCCAGGTACTCGCAGATCGCCGTCGACTCGAACAGCGCGAAGCCGTCATGCAGGATCGCCGGCACCTGGCCGCGCGGGTTCACCTTCAGGAACTCGGGCTTCTGGGTGTCGCCGCCGTCGAAGGACAGCAGCTTGAACTCATAGGGAATGCCCTTGTGCTCCAGCGCCAGCCACACCTTCCACGCATAGGGCGAGCCCGAGCCGTAATAAAACGTCAACGCCATGGGGGAGTCCTTTCCAAATATTCGCGCGGGATATTAACCGTCAGTCCTCGCGAAAGCGAGGAGCCAGGGTTGCAGGGCTGCTCTCTCAACAATGCATTCAAAGGCTGCTTTCCCCGCGAAAGCGGGGACCCAGGAATTGCAGGGCACTCCATACCCCCTGGGCCCCCGCTTTCGCGGGGGAGGAAGGTTTTTGTGCTGTTGGCGCATGACCCCGAAATCCCTATATTCCGCGCCATGATCGAGACCAGCCACATCGCCGACCTCTGCGCCGCACCGCTCGCGCGCGGGCTGCCGCCGGAGCTGTTTTCCGTGGCGCCCCACAAGGCGCCCGGCGCGACGCGCGTGGTCGTGGCCATGTCGGGCGGCGTCGACAGCTCGGTCACCGCCGCGCTGATGAAGGCCGCGGGCTATGACGTCGTCGGCATCACGCTGCAGCTCTACGATCACGGCGCCGCCGTGGGCCGCAAGGGCGCCTGCTGCGCCGGCCAGGACATCCATGACGCGCGGCGCGTCGCCGACAAGCTCGGCATGCCGCACTACGTGCTCGACTATGAGAGCCGCTTCCGCGCCGAGGTGATGGACGATTTCGCCGACACCTATCTCGCGGGCGCGACGCCGATCCCCTGCGTGCGCTGCAATCAGCGGGTGAAGTTCCGCGACCTGCTGCAGACCGCGCGCGACCTCGGCGCCGAGGCGCTGGCCACCGGCCATTATGCGCGGCGCGTGGTCGGCGATGCCGGCGTCGAGATGCATCGCGGCGCCGACCCATCGCGTGATCAGAGCTATTTCCTGTTCGCCACCACGCGCGAGCAGCTCGATTTCCTGCGCTTTCCCCTGGGCGATCTGGCGAAGACCGCGACCCGCGACATCGCCGCGCGGCTCGAGCTGCCCGTGGCCGCCAAGCCCGACAGCCAGGATATCTGCTTCGTGCCCACGGGCGACTATGCCTCTGTCGTGGCCAAGCTTCGCCCGGGTGCTGTGGAGGCGGGGGAGATCGTGCACAAGGACGGCCGCGTGCTGGGCCGGCATGAGGGCATCATCAACTACACCGTCGGCCAGCGCCGCGGCCTCGGCCTCGTGGACCCGGAGTCGCCCGGCGAGCCGCTCTACGTGCTCCGCCTCGACCCGGAAACCCACCGCGTCATCGTCGGCCCCAAGAGCGCGCTGGCGGTCTCGTCCATCCAGGTGAATGAGGTGAACTGGCTCGGCCCCGATGTGGCTCCCGGTCAGGCCCTGGATGTCGACGTCAAAGTCCGCTCCACCACGCCGGCCGTGAAGGCGACGCTAGACCTGGAGGAGGGGGCGGGGCACCTCACCTTCACCACCCCCCAATACGGCGTATCTCCTGGCCAGGCCGCCGTTTTCTACCGCGGCGAGCGCCTCCTGGGCGGCGGCTGGATCGCCCGCCCCCTTGCTTGACCGGGGCGGCGTGCCGACCTATATCGATGCGCCCCGCGGTGCGGCCCGTGATGGCGGAGTAGCTCAGCTGGTTAGAGCAGAGGAATCATAATCCTTGTGTCGGGGGTTCGAATCCCTCCTCCGCTACCACCTTCACCGGACTTTGAATCGGTCCGGTTCGCAGCGGCATGGAGCGGCGGCGCTTCTCTCATTCGGCAAAGTTGTCTCGGCCATAGATATCCTGCCGAAAATTCACGACGCCGGCACTGTCCACCCAGGCCGTGTCGTAGACGACATGAACGGGGATTGGCGCGGACAGAGTGACCCGAACCACTTGTCCAGACTGCAGGACGGCGTCAATCCGCTGCGGCGGCCATTGAAGATCGTCCTTCAGCAGGTACATCGCAAGATCCATGGCGTTGGGAATGCGCATGCAGCCGTGGCTCAGATGTCGGTCCCAGCGGTCGAAGAGCTTGTATGAATTGGTATCGTGGAGATAGACGTCATACGGATTGGGAAACAGAAACTTGATCTTGCCCAACGGATTCTTCGGGCCCGGATCTTGCCGGATCTGTCCGTCGACCCAATGAAAATCGTTGGCGGCCATGTAATCGGGATCGCGCCGGATCTTGGGAAGGACCTCGAGCCTGGCGATCCGCTGTGGCACAGTCCAATAGGGATTGAATTCGAGGCGATCGATGACGCCGTCGAGTTGCGGCGTCGGCCAGTCGCGCCGGCCGACAATGGCGACATGCTCGAAGAACTGCTGTCCGCCATCAACCAGCCGGTAGCTTGCCGCCGCGGTATTGACCACAACATATCGCTGGCCCCATTCCCGCCGTTGTCGCTGCAGCCGCCGAAGATTGAGTTCCAGCGTATCGAGCCTCGCTGCGACTGGCACGTTCAGCGCCTCGAGCGTGTTCTTGCCGACGACGCCGTCCACCTGAAGGCCATGTCGGGCTTGAAAATGGCCTACGGCGGCGTGAAGCGCGATGTCGAACGCGTTCGACTGCGGACCGGCCTCGATCAGGTCGCCGGTCGCCAGCAATCGCCGCCGCAGCGTTTCAACCGCGGGACCGACAGCGCCAAGGTCGAGCTTCGGACCGGGCGGGATGACAGGCCAGCCGCCATCGGCTTCTAATTCGCGATAGGTGCGGACAGCAGCACGAAGCTGCCAGAAAGCGGGGTCGGCGGGGAGCCGGTCTCTTAGTATCTGAAGGATGTTCGGAGTGTCGGCAATCCGGCGCAGAATCTCCGGGCTTTCGGCGATCGCGGCCGGATCCTTCGGATCAATGGCAATTTCCACGAGTGCACCGCTAAGCAGCAACTCAAGTTCGGCCAATGGCTGCCCGCCGCCGGATCGCATCCGGCTTTCCGCTTCCATCAACGATGGAGTCAATGAGGTGGAACCAGCCGCAACCGCCAATCTCAAGCGGGTAAATAAAACGACCCCTTTGGGGCCGAGACCGGTCGCGCCGACCCAGAGCGGGGCATATGCCTGGGAGGCATAGAATCCTCGCAACTGCGATAATCTATTTCCGCTGATCTGCGATAATGGAAACGCTCTGGATGAAAGCAGCTCGCGAAGTGCTTCCATCGGCAAGCGTTGTTCAGGGGCGGGGTCACTTGCTGCGAGTGACGAGGATGCCGCCGCCGGCCAGGGTTCAGCTGCGGACTCACAGGCCAATTCCGGCAGCACAACAAGCAGCCCCAGGAGCATCGGCAGCAGCAAACGTATGCCTAAGCTCTGCCGCAATTCCGTGTGCCTCGCGGAATGAATGCGGGTGCATAGTTCCCAGCGGCCCCATCTTGTCAGGCGGAGAAGTTCTCTCACCGCTACATCTCGGGCGCGGGCATACCGGCGATGTTTCGCGCCTCAGGACGATCGGTGATCAGCACTTCGGTGGTAATCAAGAGGCCCGCAACCGCCGCTGCATTCTGCAGGGCCATGCGCATGACTTTTGTCGGGTCCACAATGCCGGCTTTTATCATGTCGCAATAGGTCTCGCGCTGCGCGTCATAGCCGATGTTGAAATCGTTCGATTCCAGCAATCGGCCGACAATGACGGAGCCGTCGCCACCGGCGTTGTATACGATTTCGCGCACCGGCGACTGCAACGCCCGGCGGACAATGTCGATGCCGACCTTCACATCGTGGTTCGCAGGTTTCAGCCCGTCCAATGCGCTGCTGGCGTAGAGCAAGGCAACGCCGCCTCCGGCAATGATGCCTTCCTCGACGGCTGCGCGGGTGGCGAACATCGCGTCTTCGACCCGATCCTTGCGTTCCTTGACGTCGATTTCGGTGGCGCCACCGACGCGCACGACGGCGACGCCGCCCGACAACTTCGCCAGGCGTTCCTTCAGCTTGTCGCGGTCATAATCCGAGGTCGTATCTTCGATCTGCCGGCGAATCTGCTCGCAGCGAGCGTCGATATCCGCCTTCTTGCCGGCCCCATGGACGATGGTGGTATCGTCCTTGGTGATCGTGACCTTCTTGGCTGTGCATAGCGATTCAAGCCGCACGCTCTCCAACTTGATGCCCAGCTCTTCGCTCAATACCTGACCGCCGGTGAGGATGGCGATGTCTTCCAACATCGCTTTGCGGCGATCGCCGAACCCAGGCGCCTTGACCGCGGCAATCTTCAGACCGCCGCGCAACCGGTTGACGACAAAGGTCGCGAGAACATCGCCTTCGACATCGTCGGCAATGACCACGAGTGGCCGTCCGGACTGCACCACTGCCTCCAGGAGCGGCACGATCGGCTGCAAGTTCGAGAGCTTGCGGTCATAGAGGAAGATGTAGGGATCCTCGAATTCGCAGATCATCTTCTCGCCGTTGGTTATGAAGTAGGGCGACAGATATCCGCGATCGAATTGCATGCCTTCGACGACCTCCAGCTCTGTCTCCATCGCCTTCGCTTCCTCGATCACGATGGCGCCTTCCTTGCCGACCTTCTCCATGGCGTTGGCCATCATCTCGCCCACGTCCCGCTGGCCATTGGCGGATACCGTGCCGACCTGGGCAATCTCCTCTCGGGTTGCGATGGGTTTCGATCGTTGCTTCATGTGGGCAACGGCGGCATCGACCGCCGCATCGATGCCGCGCTTCAGGTCCATCGGATTGAGTCCGGCGGCGACGGCCTTGATGCCTTCGCGAGCGATGGTCTGCGCCAGGACCGTTGCCGTTGTCGTACCATCGCCGACAAGCTCACCCGTCTTGCTCGCCACTTCGCGGACCATCTGCGCGCCCATGTTTTCACGGTTGTTTGGCAGTTGGATCGACTTGGCGACGGTGACGCCGTCGGCGCAGACCCGCGGCGCGCCATAGGTTTTCTGGATCAAGACGTTCCGGCCGCGCGGCCCCAGCGTCACCTTCACTGCGTTCGCCAGTTGATCGACGCCGCGGAGCAGCTCGTCTCTCGCTTCGGCGCCGAAATCGACATCATTGGTTGCCATGATCGTCCATCTCAGAATTGAGGAGTGGCGTGCCGGCCCCGTCGGCGAAAATCCAACCGATCCGCGGCGGATACGACGGCATACCGGACATGCCGGACCATAGGTCGGCGCCGCGATCGGGGACCTTGATACAGGTCATAAAGAACCCACGGCGCGCGAGGTATAAATTGCGGCGGAACGATGGAGAAATGGCTGTGATCAAAGACATTCTGGTTCAAATTGACGGCGGCAAATCGTCGGCAGGCTGTATCGAAGCCGCGATTAGCCTTGCCGAGCGCTTCGACGCCCATGTCACCGGGCTGGTGCTCGCGCTGGAGCCCATGGTACCCATCGCCGTTCCGGGGCTTGTCCCGGTTGTCCTGCCGGATTTTGTCTACGAGGAAACCGCAAAAGCAGCGGAAGCAGTCGCGGCAGCTTTCCGTGTGACCGTGACAAAGGCCGGCCTATCGGCCGACTGCCGGACCGTCACCGTGTTTTCCATAGACGCCGCCGAGACGGTCGCGCTGCATGCGCGGCACAGCGATCTCGTCATCCTCGGGCAGACGTCACCGGACGAGATAGTTCCGGGGGGCTCGTCATTCTGCAGCGATGTGATCATGGCCGCCGGCCGGCCGGCGCTGGTTGTGCCCTACATAGGCGCGCGGGCGACGCTGGGTGAGCGCATCCTCGTCGCCTGGAACGCCAGCCGAGAGTCGGCCCGGGCGGTGAATGATGCGCTGCCTTTTCTCGTCAAGGCCAAGGCGGTCACCGTGTTGACGGTAAATCCCGATAAAGACGGCATGGAGAGCCGCCGTGAGCCCGGCGCGGACATTGCCCTGCATCTGGCGCGGCATGGCGTGAAAGTCGAGGCGGAGCGCGCGATTGCCCGCGATATCAGCGTCGGCGATGCGATCCTGGCCGAAATCGGCGACAATGGGCAGGACATGGTGGTGATGGGCGCCTACGGCCACTCGCGTCTCCAGGAGTTTGTCCTCGGGGGCGTGACGCGGGCGATGCTGCAGGTCATGACCGCGCCCGTGCTGATGTCGCATTGACGGCGCCAGCGCCCGGCACGGCCGGCAGAGCGCAGTCATGGCCGCCAACAACATGCAGATCGCGGCGATCTTCGATGAAATCGCCGATCTGCTCGATATCCAGGGTGGAAATCCGTTCCGCATACGCGCCTATCGCAATGCGGGCCGGCTTTTGCGCGGCCTGAAGGACGAAGCCGCCAGCCTGATAAAGGCGGGGAAGGATCTCAGCGAACTGCCGGGGATTGGCGCCGATCTGGCGGGAAAGATACGCGAAGTCGTTGAAACGGGAAGTGTGGAAATCCTGCGGCGGCTACGCCGCGAACTCCCGGCAGGCCTGGTTGAATTGCTGAGAATTCCCGGCCTGGGGCCTAAGCGGGCCAAGCTGCTCCATGACGAGCTTGGCATCACCGGTTTGGCCGACCTGCAAAGGGCGGCGGCGAGCGGCCGGCTGCGGCAGCTCAAGGCACTCGGGCCGAAGACGGTTGAGCGGCTCCGCGCCGGCCTGAAGCGGGAGCAGGAAACCGGCAAGCGTCTGACTCTGTTGGAGGCGGCCCCCTACGTGCGCGATCTGCTGCGCCATATGCGGGCCGTGCGCGGAATCGGGAAAGTCGATGTCGCCGGCAGCTACCGGCGTGGGCGCGAGACGATCGGCGATATCGATCTCGTGGCCACAGCGGAAAACGCTCCCAAGGCGATTGGGGCCTTTGCGGCCTACCCCGAGGTGGCTCAAGTGACGGCGCAGGGCTCAACCCGGGCGACGGTATTGCTGCGCGGCGGTGTCCAGGCCGATCTGCGGGTGGTCGCGGCGGAGTCGTATGGCGCGGCGCTGTACTATTTCACCGGTAGTAAGGCGCACAACATCGCCGTTCGCCAGCGGGCGCAGCGGCGCGGCCTGAAGATCAACGAATACGGCGTTTTCAAAGGCACAAGACGCATCGCCGGCGAGACCGAAGAAAGTGTCTTTGCCGCCGTCGGATTGCCCTTCATACCGCCAGAGCTGCGGGAGGATCGCGGCGAAATCGATGCCGCCGAGAAGGGGTCGCTGCCGGTACTGGTCCGCCGGAGCAATCTGCGCGGCGACCTTCATGCCCACACGACGGCAAGTGACGGTCAGGATAGTTTGAACGACATGGCTACGGCAGGACGCGCCAAAGGGCTGGAATACTTGGCGATCACCGAGCATACCCGCCGTTTGACAGTGACCCATGGCCTGGATAGCCGCCGGCTGGGACGTCTCTGCGACGCGATCGACCGTCTCAACGAGGAGCCGTGCGGTTGTACGCTCCTCAAGGGCATTGAGGTGGACATCCTGGAGGATGGCCGGCTGGACCTGCCCGATACGGCTCTTGGACAGCTGGACCTCGTCGTTGGCGCCGTGCATAGCCATTTTGAGTTGCCTGCGGCCAAACAGACGGCTCGCCTTCTGCGCGCCATGGATCACAAGCATTTCTCGATCCTGGCGCATCCGACAGGACGTCTGTTGCGGCAGCGGGAAATGTCACGCTTCGATATCGATCGTGTCATCGGCGCCGCCAAGGATCGGGGCTGCTTCCTGGAGATCAACAGCCAGCCGGACCGGCTTGATCTGGCTGATATCTACTGCCGGACGGCGAAGGCGGCGGGTGTACTGTTGAGCATCGGGTCGGATGCCCACAGTACGGCTCAGCTTGATTTCCTCGAATTCGGCGTTCTCCAGGCTCGCCGCGGATGGCTGGAGAAGGCCGACATCCTCAACAGCCGCTCGCTGCAGCGTCTTCGGCCGCTCCTGGCGCGGACCATGTAGCCAGCCAATGGCCGCGATATCCGCGCGCTGCAAGCATCATGATCTGAGTCAACGCAAATACGTCCGCAAAACGGCAATGTTGTATTTTATAAGCCTAAACGATGGGGGCTGAAGTGGCCAATCTGACGCCAGCGGATGTCAAGCGCATCATCGGATCGATCGAGGACCATGACATCGCCCGGGTCGTCGGCACCGGTGCCTCGGCAGCTGACCTCGCCGATGCCATCGCCTGCATGCAAGCGGGCTCCTATGTCGCGGGTACCGGTCCGATCAAATTGACGCCGGCGGGCGAGCGAGTCCTGCAGATCTTGCAAGAGCTGCAGACGGAGCACGAGCTTTCGTCACCTGAGCGATAACGAGTTCTCGGCCTTAGTGATTTATGGACATCCCGATGAGGGTCGCATGAATGCAGAGCGCGAATTGCCGGTGCAAGTGATTTTCCGCGACATGGCGCCGTCGTCCGTCGTCCAGGCGCGTGCCATTGAGTATGGACAGCGGCTGATGCGTTTTCATCCCCGCCTGATGAATTGCCGGGTCATCGTCGCAGCGCCCGAAGGCAAGCATCACCGCAAGCGGTTCTATGATGTTCGCATTCATTTGACGCTGCCGCGCGGCAGCCTGGAGGTCGGGCGTGGTAGCCAGCGCGACGAGCGCCATACCAATGTCTACGCCGCGCTGCGCGATGCATTTGCCGCCGCCGCGCGTCAACTCGAGGACAAGAGCCGCCGGCTCAGCGGACGCATCAAGCATCATGAAGCCCAGCCCCACGGTGCGGTAAAGTTCGTCCGCCCGGAGGAGTCCTACGGCATCATCGAAACGCCCTATGGCGACAGTGTGTATTTTCACGCCAACAGCGTGATTGGCGGGGCGTTCCAACGGCTAAAGCCTGGCGACAAAGTCCGCTACGTTTTGGCCTCTGATGGCTCGGGCGCGGGATTGCGGGCCTCAACCGTGCATCAGACGAGCGGGCGCGTTCGGCTGCATTCGGCTGGATCCCAGGGATGACGATGTTTCAGCAGGAGGCCAGCCGCTTCCAAGTCGAATCTAGTTGAGGATCAGCATCATGTTCAGAACAGTTCTCGTACCGATCGATGGCTCCCGCGAAGCGCAACGCGCAGCGGTGATGGCGACCGACATTGCCAAGGCTTATGGCTCGAAGTTGCATTTCCTGACGGTGATGCGGCCGGTGCCGATCAATCTGCCAGAGGAGTTGCGGCACTATCTGGAAGTCGAACACATCGCTGGTTCGCCGGAACAAGTCGTCTCTGCAGCAGCATTGCAGATGCTGGATGCCGCCGAGAAGCATGCGCGCAAGAAGGGTGTGAAAACAGTGAAGACGTCATGGGCAATCGATCACCCGGCGCGTGCAATCATGGCTTACGCCGCGCGCAACAAGGCCGATCTCATCGTCATAGGCCGCCGCGGATTGGGCGCCCTTGAAGGCATGCTGATGGGCAGCGTGTCGACGAAAGTGGTGAGCTTGGCCGATTGCGCGGTGTTGACAGTGCGCTGAAGTCGCGAAGCGGTCCGTGGACCTCTTTCGATGGAGTTGATTGTCGAACCAGCGGCAGGAATGGGGCAGCGGCGGCGGGCGGAGGTCGTCGAGCGCAAGGGCGCGGGCCATCCGGATTCGATCTGCAATTCGATCGCCGAGGCGGCCAGCTTGGCACTCTGCCGCTGGTACTCGGACCGCTTCGGCCAGGTGCTCCATCACAATCTTGACAAGGTCCTGCTGCGGGGCGGGGCGGCGCGGCCTGCTTTCGGCGGCGGCGAGGTGGTCGAACCGATGGAGATCTATTTCGGCGGCCGTGCGACGGCGCTCTATGGCGGCGTTCAGATTCCCGTCGAGCCGCTGATCGTTGAAGCCTGCCGCAACTGGTTCCGCGACAACATGCGCGCTGTCGACGTCGATCGTCATCTTCGGATCAAATGCCTGGTCCGGCCCGGATCGGCCGATCTCACCGAACTCTTCATGCGCCGTCACGAGTCCGAGACGCCACGGGCGAACGATACTTCCTGCGGCGTCGGCTTTTGGCCATTGACGGCGGTCGAGGGCGCGGTGCTGCGGATCGATCAGGCGCTGACCGGACCGGAGGCCCATGGGGCTTGTCCGGCCCTCGGCGAGGATATCAAGATCATGGCGGTGCGCCGCGATGAGCGGCTCGCGCTGACCGTGGCGGCGGCGATGATTGGGCGGGAACTCGCCGATCTCGACGGCTACATGGCGGCGAAAGTCGCGATCGCCGGCCGCGCCGTTGCCGCTTCCGGTATTCCGATGGAAATCGCTGTCAATGCCGCGGACGAACCGGCGCAGGGTTCAGTTTATCTTACGGTAACAGGCACTTCGGCCGAGGCCGGCGATGACGGCGAGGTGGGGCGCGGCAATCGTGCCAACGGTCTGATCACACCTTACCGGCCGATGACCATGGAGGCGGTGGCCGGCAAGAATCCGGTGAATCATGTCGGCAAGATCTACAGCATCGCGGCAAGCCGCATGGCGCGCGAAGTCCATGGCGAGTACCCCGAACTCGGCGGAGTCAGCTGCTTGCTCGTCAGCCGAATCGGCGCGCCGATCAACGATCCTCAACTCGTCCATCTGTGGTTTGAGGATGCAGCCGTGCCGGCACCGGTCGATGGCGTGCGCCGCATCTTGGATCGGACGTTAGCCGATCTGCCCCGCCTAACACGGGAGCTTGCCGGCCTTGCTTCACCGGCAGCGGGCGCGGTCATGCCATGAAGCTGGATCGATACGCCAGACAACGGCAGCAGTTGCTTGCGGAGATCGCCGACGACATGGCGATGACGGCGGACACAACCGGGCGAACGGCCCTCCGCGAGCGGGTCGCGGCGGCCATGGCGGAAACTCCCCGGCACGAATTCGTGACCGAGAACGAGCAGTACTATGCCTACAACAATACCGCATTGCCGATCGGATGCGGCCAGACGATCTCGCAACCTTTTATCGTTGCACTGATGACCGATCTGCTCGATCCGGCACCCGAACACATCGTGCTGGAAGTAGGTACGGGGTCCGGTTATCAGGCGGCCGTACTGTCACGGTTGGTCCAGTATGTATACAGTATCGAAGTCATTCCCGAACTGGCTGATTCCGCAGAGGCGAAACTGAGGCAACTCGGCTATCACAATGTCAAGGTCAAGGCCGGCGACGGCGCCCAGGGTTGGCCCGAGCAAGGACCCTACGATGGCATTATCGTGACGGCTGCTGCTGCCGAGGTTCCGCCAGCACTGCTTCAGCAGTTGAAGCCGGGAGGCCGAATGGTGATTCCAATAGGTGAGGCGCCGCGTTACCAGACCCTGATGCTGGTGACAAAATCAGCGGCCGGCGAGGTACATGAACAGCCGGTGCTGTCGGTTGCCTTCGTGCCGCTAGTCAGTGAGGCTCCAGCAAAGGGCTGATGGCGGCCCAAGCCCGTTCGGCAACTTCGCTCGCGGAACCCCGGGCATCGATGCGGCGCCAGGACATACGACCGATTTCGTAGTCTTGCTGCCGGCGAACCACTTCCACTGTGGCGTCGGACGCATCGGCTCGTCGCCCTTCGACACGCTGCTCCAGCACCGGCAGGGGCGCTTCGAGCCAGAGACCTGCAAACGGCACATCCTGGCCCGCTGCGATCGCCTCGATGACCTGGCGCTCGTTCTCCCGCGCGAAAACGCCATCGGCGATCGCACCATGGCCGCTCGCCAGGATGGCCGCAGACTGTGCGAACAGAGCTTCGTAAACCCGTTGTGTCGCCTCGTCGGTATAGGCGGCGGCCGGCAGGCGCGCGGTAAGCCGTTCGCCAGCCAGCCGCTTGCGAAGAATATCGGTGCGCAGAACGCGCGCGCCCGGCGCCGCCCCGAACCGCGGCGCGAGGTTGTACGCCAGTGTCGTCTTGCCTGTACCGCTGAGCCCGCCGATTGCAATCAATACGGGCCCGACGGGTTGAATGAGTTCGAGAGCGAGCTGCAGGTATTGCCGAGCCTCGGCGGCAAGCCGGTCGCGCGTCTCCGGAACGGTGTTGAGCTTGGCGGCGGTCGCAGTCACGTGGGCCCTTACCGCGGCGCGGATGGATAGAAACAGCGGCATGGCCTGGACTCCGCCGCCTTCATCTGTGAGATCCAGATACCGGTTGAAGACTGCATTGGCCAGTGCCCGGAGATGGCGTTCCTCGAGATCCATCAGTAGGAATGCGAGATCATACAGGACGTCGATGCAGGCCAGTTCGCGGCTGAACTCGATGCAGTCGAACAGCACCGGCTTGCCGGCGATCAGGCAGACGTTCCGCAAATGCAGGTCGCCATGACACAAGTGCACGCGCCCGTCCGCACGGCGCCGGTCAAGTAATCCGCTCGCTTGCTCCATGGCGACTTCCGAACGCTGCCGGAGCGCCTCGATATCCGCGACGGCAAATATGCTGGGCGCGTGAGCGGAAAGATTGGCCAGATTGCCGCGAATGACCTCGGCAATTGCCATTGCGCCGCCAGCTTGCCGGTCCACTTCCGCGGCGCGGTGGAAATCCGCGACCTCACCGGCGAGCTCGAGCATGTGGCCGAGAGTTAGGCTCCCGCGCTGTGCGAGGCGATCAAACAGCAGCTCGTCATCAAAGCGCCGCATGACAACGACCCAGTCGATGACGGTGCCAGAACCGTCGAGCTGAAGAACGCCATCGGCATTTTTGCAGATCGGCGACGCCCGCAGATAGATCTCCGGCGCCGTCCGCCGATTGAGCGCAAGCTCCGCCTCGCAGGCTCTTCGCCGGGCCTCCACGGTTGAATAGTCTAGGTAGGAGTATCGGACAGCGCGTTTAAGTTTGTAAGCAAGATCGCCGGCAAGGAACACGACCGAGGCGTGCGTATCGATCCTCGTTACCGCTGAACCGCCATGGCTAGCTGGATCGGCAAGGAAATTGACAACTTCCGTCTGAGAAACCCGCGGCACGATCGCCTTTGTCTAGATATCAATTGAGGACAAGTAGTGGCAGATAGGGCCCGCGTCTGCCCTTCCAGGACCGCAAGGCTCGCACCAAATCGGTGTTGGCCTTCGATCCAACTTACCCGGTCGAAACTTCCAAAAACACTCCAACTATTTGGAATTCTGCTCAAATTAGGCCGCACTGAACCTTGACCCGGATCAAGGCCCGGTAATGGCAAGTTGACATATTTGACCAGCCTAAACGGCAGCGATCGACTTGCAAGCGGCGGAAGGATGTGCAGTGACGCCTGCGA
This sequence comes from uncultured Alphaproteobacteria bacterium, assembly GCA_963816235.1. Taxonomy (GTDB): domain Bacteria; phylum Pseudomonadota; class Alphaproteobacteria; order Dongiales; family Dongiaceae; genus DATKFM01. Next base: position 15,154 of record CAWFKD010000012.1, read on the forward strand.
AACTCGCAAGCGGCGGAAGGATGTGCAATGGAACGGCACTTGCTTGAAATCATTCACGATCAGCGTCCACTTATGCTCGCGGCCACCGGCGGCGATCCGTCCAGCCAGTATGTCTATCCCGGCTACGTGCTAATCGATGTCTGGGCAAAGGCCGTCGAGCGTGCCGGTTCCACCGATGCCGACGCGGTGGTGGCCGAGCTCGAAAAAATGAAGGACGAGCCGACGCTGTTCGGCCCTCGGACCTACAACAGCGAAATCCACCATCAGAATCGCGGCCGGTATCTGATCGTTGAGACGAAGGGAGGCAAGCCCGGCGTTGTCGATGAGTGGACCATTTCGGAGCCGATTTCCGGTGGACTACCTGGCCAGCAAGTAACATTCCTTAGGCGGTGACGGCTATCTTCAACAGATAGCCGTCCCTCCATCGACATTTCCTCGTCTACGCACCAGATCTGGCGGGTGACATTGTGACGAGATCGCCTTGCTTCACCTGGGCCCCCGCATCGTGGGGGAACAAACCCGGTTGGCAAGATCGAGCTCTAGACCCGCAGTCATTTCCGGTTCATATCGGCAAGGAGACGTTCGCCGAAATACCTCAAACGGCCGTGTTTGACCCAAGGCGGAAATTCGGTCCGGTAGACTATAGAGCGAGGTGCCAATACAATCCTGCCATCTGCCTCTCTGAAGGTCACTGCAATCCATGGCCGAAGAGCGCATCCAACGCCGCCTCGCTGCCATCTTAGCCGCCGATGTGGTCGGCTACAGCCGGCTGATGGAGGCCGACGAGTCCGGAACGCTGACGGCGCTCAAATCCCGACGCAAAGATGTCCTGGACCCGCTGGTCGCCAGGCACCAGGGACGCATCTTCAAGGTCACTGGGGACGGCGTGCTGGTGGAGTTCGGCAGCGCCGTCAATGCCCTGCAATGCGCCGTCGATCTGCAACAGGCCATGGCCGCGGCAAATGGTGATCAACCCAATGATCGGTCATATCGTTCTGCGCATCGGCGTCAACCTGGGCGACGTGATGGTCGAAGGCAGCGATCTCTATGGCGACGGGGTCAACATCGCGGCCCGCTTGGAGGCCATCGCGGAACCGGGCGGCATCCTGGTCTCCGGCACCGCCTATGACCACATCAAGAGCAAGGTCAAGGTCGGTTTCGACGACCTCGGCGCCCAGACATTGAAGAACATCGCCGAGCCGGTTCGCGCTTACCGTGTTGCGGGCACGCCGCGCGTTTCAGTCGCAATATCTAGGCTGCATCGGAGAAGCCCTCTATCGCCGTTCTGCCTTTCACCAACATGAGCGGGGATCCAGAACAGGAGTATTTCAGCGACGGCATCACAGAGGACATCATCACCGAGCTGTCGCGGTTCGGCTCGCTCTATGTGATCGCCCGGAATTCATCGTTCGCCTTCAAGGGCAAGGCGATCAAGGTGCAGGAGATCGCGAGGGAACTCGACGTCGCCTATGTCGTCGAAGGCAGCGTGCGCAAGGCCGGTGATCGTATCCGCATCACCGCCCAGCTGATCGAGGCGGCGGGCGGCAAGCATGTGTGGGCGGAGCGCTACGATCGCCCGGCGGAGGATGTCTTCGCCATTCAGGACGAGGTGGTACGGACTGTCGCCGCTACGCTGGCCGGGCGCCTGGAGGCGGCGGGGGCCGAAGGCCTGCGGCGCCGGCCGACCGCGAGCCTGTCGGCTTACGAATGCGTGCTGCGAGGCAACGCTCTGCCGGTCGCCGACCCAGTCCACCCGGCCGCCGCTCATCAGTTGTTCGAGCAGGCAATTGCACTCGACCCCGACTATGCCCGGGCGTATGCGCATCTGGCGATCAGTCACATGAACCGCTGGGTGGACGAGATGAGCGAGTTCGAGTAAGGATCTCGACCGCGCCTTCGAGCTGGCAAATCGGGCCGTCAGTCCTCGACGCCCAGGAGATCGTATGCCACACGGCCCTCAGCTAGGTTCAGCTCGGTCGCCGGCGCTACGACGAGGCGGAATTCCATGCCAGAAAGGCACTCGCGCTTAATCCAAACCGGCCGAACGCGATCGCCGCCATGGCCGACGTTTTCGTCTGTACCGGCCGGCCGGACGAGGCGACGGCGTTGATCGACCGATGCCATGCGGCTCGATCCGCATCATCCCACCTGGTATTGGCTGGAACTGGGAGCCGCACATTTCGTGGCAAGGCGATACGCAGAGGCGATCGCCGCAATCAGGCACCGTCCGAACATGCATTACGTTGGGCAGGCCTATCTTGCCGCCTGCCACGCGCAACTGGGCGAGGAGGAGGCGATGCACGCCGCGGCGGCCGAGGTCCTGCGCTTGCGGCCCGACTTCTCGGTGGCAGCGTTCACCACGCGTCAGTCCTACAAGCTCGCGGCCGATCGCGAACACCTCGCGAGCAGCCTGCGCAAGGCAGGGCTGCCGGAATAACTGCCGACTACTTCCGCTATTGGCACGTTGCCGACATTCGTGACTTTGCTAGGTGCAAGTAACGCTGGTTGAAGGTTCCCGCACCCAACGTTGAGAATCATCTGCTATGGAAATTACGAATATTGTAGGATGGGCCAGATGCGCTGGAAAATCACAGGAAAATGCGTGTGGGCGCTATGTTGTGATCATGACCACAGCGCACCTCCGCTACCATCCTCAGTCGCTGTTGTTGCCTATTAGGATTTCTGACTACGACTTAAGAGTCCCCGGCACGCCGGTCTCGAGCATCATCTTGCGACAGCGTTCCCGGTACTTCTGGCGAACGTCCCGCGTAGGCGGGCGGCAGCGGCTGGAATCCAGACCGATCAGTTGCATGCACAGCTTGTCCAGATAGCCGTCGCCGCTGGTGTAATTCTTCTCGATATCCACCCAGAGCTTGTAGAACGGCATCGCTTCTCGAACGAGCGACATTTCAACGTCGCGGTATTTGCCGGCCTCCAAATTGTCGATCAGCTTGATGCCCCATTCCGGCCAATAGTTGCAGAGATGCACCTCGAAGGCCCGGGCGCCCAGCACGTGGCTCATCGCAAACTGCAGATTGTTGTCGATGATGCAGAAACGGTCGGCGAAATTCGACACGACGTCTTCGAACTCCATGGCGTCGGTGCGCGGCGTCGCCCATTTCAAACCGACGACGTTCGGGATCGCCAGCAGCCGCTCAGCAAGACGGAATGAGACTGCCGCACTGGTCCAGAAGGTATTGTAGATGATGAGACCGATGTCCGCCGCCTCGGCTGCAGCGGCTACATGCTCGAAAAAATCCTCCTCAGTGTGGGTGAAATAGAAAGGGCACGACACTTGCAAGTACTCGACACCGAGCTGCTGCGCGGCCTTCGCAAGCCGCCTGACTTCCATCGTGCTGGTGGTTTGACCGCCCATTGCGATGGGCAGCTTGCCCGCGGCTTCGGTAACGACCGCTTCCGCTACCCGCAATCGTTCGTCAAAGGACATCGTTGAGAAATCGCCGGCAGCTCCGCCCGCCAGCAAGACGCCATATTTCTCCGTGATGCCGCGATCCATCAGGAACCGGACGTGCCGGCGAATGGCCGGCAGATCCAATTCCAGGTCCGGGTCGCGAAACATCGTCGGGATGGTGATGTAGCATCCCTCGAGGCGTTTTTTGGCGCGCTCAACATCCATGCTGTCTTGGCCTTTCCCCTGCTTCCTTTTCCCGATTGGTACGGGCGATTGTCTATACTATTGCGACATCCCCTCATCGCCCGGTCGACCGAATCGGCCTGAATTTTGACAATTCGAAGCAGCCTACGGGATCGATATGCTCCCCACGCGCTGTGAAATGTGCCAGGGAATTAGCGCCCGCTCGACCAGGACGACTGCCCAGAACAGCGCCAGCCCAAGGGCTGCGAGGGTAATGATGATTGCGAACGCGATATCCATCCGAAGATCGCCGGTCGCGATCTGGATGTAGTAACCGAGCCCCGCATCGCCGCCGACCCATTCCGATACAGTCGCGCCGACAGTGGCATTCACGGCCGCTCCCTTGATGCCCACAAACAGCTGCGGAAGGGCGGCCGGCAATCTTACTTTGAAGAAGGTGGTGAGAGGCCCCGCGCCCGTCGAGCGGCTGAAACGCAGCAAATCCTCGCTGAGCGACGTGAAGGCGAGAATGCCGTTCAGCAGGATGGGAAAGAAGCATACCATGAAGACGATGATGATCTTCGGCACAAAGCTGAAACCGAGCCAGGTGACGAACATCGGCGCGAACGCGATCTTCGGCACCATCTCCAGCGATACCGCCAGGGGATAGAATGTGCGCCGCAGGACCCAGGAGAAGGCAATCATCAGCGACAGCGGAATTCCGAGCGCCACGGCGACGAAGAAACCGGCCAGCGTTTCACCGCCCGTGACCAGCGTGTATTCCCATAGCAGACCGGCGCGCAGCACAAACTGCGTGGCGATCTCCGAAGGTGCGGGGAGGATGTAGCGTGCGATGTCGAACCCGCGTACGAAGGCTTCCCAGGCGACAAACAATCCTGCCATGAAGGCGATCGGCAGCCAGGCCTCGCGCAGAAAGCCAAGCCATCGCTGACTCAATCCGCCATTGCCGGCGAAGGGGGACATGGCTGTGATTTCCTCTCTAGATGACGCCATAGCCGAAGAAGATCGTCCGGATCTCATCCACCAGCCGATGATAGGTGGCGCTTTGACGGACTTCCATGGACCGGGGCCGCGGTAGGTCGACTTCGAAGCGCCGTACGATTACGCCAGGCCGGGGTGAAATCACGACGACCTCGTCGGAAAGCTGCACTGCTTCGTCGATACTGTGGGTCACCAGCACGACGGTCTTGCGCCTTTCCATCCATAGCCGCTCCAGATCGGTGCGGAGCTGCTCGCGCGTCATCGCGTCCAGGGCGCCCAGCGGTTCGTCCATCAGAATCAGGGGCGGATCATGTATCAGCGCGCGACAGAACGCCGCCCGCTGCTGCATCCCTCCCGACAATTCGAAAGGGTATCGATTGGAAAAATCCTTGAGGCCGACGGAGGCCAATAGATCCAACGCCTCCTGCTCGTAATCATGCCGACGGAGCCGACGCATCTCGATCTGCAGCATGACATTGCCCATGACGTCACGCCAATCGACCAACACATTGCCCTGGAACATGATGCCGACATCGGTCAGCGGCTTCACCACCCGCTTGCCCGCTACGGTGATTTGGCCGTCGGTAATGTCCAGGAGGCCGGCGATCATCATCAAGAGCGTGCTCTTGCCGCAGCCCGATGGGCCGACAAGCGAGACGAATCGACCGCTGCCGATGGTCAGATCGACGGGACCGAAGGCATGCACCGGCCCGCCGGAGCTCGGATAGATCTTGCGGACGGCGCGGATTTCGACGGGAACGCTCACGATGCTCTACTATGTGGGGCGGACTCTGCCCGCCCCACAGTTCATAGGCGTCTTATGCCGCCGGCAAGAACTCATTTGTGTAGAACTGATCGGCCGTCATGTCGGTCTTCAATTCCGAGTATTTCTTCAGAAGCTCAAGCGCGCTGGCCCAATCTTCCTCCACATTGAGGCCAATGCGGCCTTCCTTGTTGTTGGGAGACGAGAGGATCGCCAGCGTGACATCCAGCACTTTGCGTGCCTGGACCTTTTCCTTCTCGTCCTCGGTGTTTGCCTTCCAGCTTATCAGTGCCTGGATCGCCTCATCGGGATTCGCTTTCGCTTCCTTCACTGCTGCGATCGTGCCATGCACGAAGCGGCGCACGAGGTCCGGGTTCTCCTTGACCATGTCTTTGTGAGCCGCAATGGCATAGCCCGGCTGATAGACGCCGTAGTCGGCATAGTTGAAGATGACGGGCGGCTGACCGCCGTTCGCCTCGATTTCAGCGGGCTTGTCGTCCATGCCGCCGAGCATCGCCGGCGCCAAGTTCTGCAGGTAGCTCTGCACGAGAGCACTCTCTGCAACGTTGACGAGCTCGATCTTGCTGATATCGACGCCGGCATTTTGCGCAGCGATCGGGAAGAACGTATTCACACCGGCGCCCGCGGTTGTCAGGACCTTCTTGCCTTCCAGGTCCTTGAACGTCTTGATGCCGGAATCCGGACGCACCAGGACCGCTTCGGTGCCCGTGGCGTCGATTGTGGCGACCGAGATGATCGGCGCACCCTGGGCCGCGAGCTTGATCAGCGCGGCCGCCGAGACATAGGCAAATGTGCTGTCCTTGTTGGCAACAAGGCGTACCGTGTTGCCTGAGCCGTTACCCTGCTTGACGACGACATCCAGGTTCTCTTTCTCGTAGATGCCCTTGTCGATGCCGAGGAAGAAGATCGAATGCGAACCATAGAATAGCCAGTTGGTGCGCAGGATCACCTTATCGGCGGCGAACGCCGATTTGTACGGCAATGCGGTTGCGGCGGCGACTGCACCGGCCGCCGCCAGTGCCCGGCGTCTGCTGATGCCGTTGCGAGGTGAATGGATAGCTGAACCGTTCATTCTGACATCCTCCCTATTCTTTTGGATATGAGCCCCTGGGCACGGCGGTCGAGCATCCGCGCCGTGCGACGTTCTTATTCTTGTGTCCGGATTATCCGGCCCGCGATCAAAAAGCCGATTGACATTTTCGACCGTAAACTTGACAATTCTGCGCAACAAGAGAAACGGGGAGGATCAACATGGCCGACAATGGACGCCCCCAGAGAGGGCATGCCGGGAACGGCAGCAAGGAAACTGAGATCGTCCGCTACGGGTTTCTCCTGCTGCCGGAGTTTCCGATGTATGCGCTGATACCGGCCGTGGAAGCGCTGCGCATTGCCAACCAGAACAGCGGCAAGACGCTCTATAGCTGGCACTTCTTCTCCGGAGACGGAAAGCCCGTGAAAGCGGGCAATGGCATGTCGATGCCCGTCGAGGCCGCCGTTGCCGACGTCCCGTGGTTTCCGACGGTGTTCGTCTGCGCTGGAAATCACCCGACGCATCATTTCTCGAAGCGGGTGCTGAACTGGTTGCGCCGCCTCGCACGCCATGGCGCAACACTGGGCGGAATCGATACCGGTACTTTTGCCTTGGCCGCCGCCGGAATCATCCACGACCACAAGGTGACCCTCCATTGGGAGGCAATGACGATGTTCCGCGACCAGTACCCGGACATCGCAACATCGGAGCAGCTCTATGTCATCGACCGCGATCGCATCACCTGTGCCGGCGGTGTCGCGGCGCTCGATCTGATGTTGCATCTCATTGCCCGGCGGCACGGACCGGGATTGGGGCAGATCGTCGCCAACGGCTTTGTCGCGCAACGCATTCGCCGTGACAGCGAACCGCAGCGTTTGCTGGCGCAACATATCTCCGGCGACAGCCAGTCGCCATTCACGCGAATTCTCCATGACATGGAGGAAAACCTGAAATCGCCGCTTGCTGCGCGAGAGCTGGCGCGCCGCGCCGGCATATCCGTACGCGCTCTAAGCCGTGTACTACGCGACCGCGTGGGCAAGTCGCCCATGCGCTATTATCTCAAGGTCAGGCTGCAGGCGGCACGCAATTCTTTGTTCTACAGCGACATCCCGATACAGGATGTTGCAATCTCCTGCGGCTTCTCCAGCCCGGAGGTGTTGTCGCGCAGCTTCCGCGTGCATTTTGGCATGTCGCCGCGCGAGTTCCGCCAGCAAGTGGCCAGCGAACAGCTGCGGCGTTTCCGTCCCGAGCTCGAGCAGCAGATCTGGAGCTGAAGTTTGCCCGATCAGAACTTGATGGCCTTCCGCTCGGTGAGAAAACTTGGCCACTGTCACCAATCTGTCCCGGTTCGGATGGATAATCTGATCGGCGCATCGTTGTGGCGTCATCCCTGACTTGGCCGCCGCCGAACATTGCCGGCGGCGGCCCATTTTATTGGGATTCGATGCCAATGATCAGGTCCAGGGAAGTGTCGTTCGCGAAACTGCATTGCGGCTTCAATACGATCTGGTGATTTTTGCGATTTTGATACCGGTCGAGGGCGGGCATAGGATAACTTCCCCGACACCGGGAGTTGGTTCCGAAATGTTATGGAACGCAGCCACGTAGACCCCATGGCGATTCATGATCCAAGCTCTGTACGCCATCTACGTCACTGTAGAATGTGGTGTCGCCAGGCAGTCATTGCCTAGAATTCCGGCTATCAAGGGTCATGAGGTTCCCGCGCGCATTTTCGACCTGAATTGCATGCTAATAGCGCCTGGGAAACCAACAGGGCATTGACTCATATGTTACGCATCGATGACAATGGCGGTGACCGGGGGCAAGCAACCTAAGCAGCGCTTATGGCTGTCGGCCTCAACGTCGAAGGCAGGGAGGTGCCGCGCATCATCGATACGATGCTCGACGGGTCCCCAGAGAATGCGAGGCTGAGAGGGCCCTGAACTCTCAGCCTCATTCATTTTTCCGCTTGGGAATCTCACCGGAAGAACCTGCCGTATTATGGCATCCGACCGGACGCGTCGCGGCGCAGTTACAACCGCACGGCTACGTTCTTGATCTGCAGATAGTTTCGAATTCCCGCAAGACCGCGCTCCCTGCCGATGCCGCTATCTTTGATGCCCCCCGTGGGAGCCTGGACGCCGCCCATCCACCAGCCATTGACCCATACCGAACCGGCCTCCAGCGCCCGCGCCATGCTCATGGCGCGTGAAATGTCCTGGGTGTAAACGCCGGCCGCCAAGCCGTAACCGAGGCCATTGGCTATTTGCAGCGCTTCCTTCTCGTCCTTGAAATCGATTGCGACGCCAACCGGACCGAAAATCTCTTCGCGCGCCAGAGCAGTCTGCGCATCGACACGGTCAAAAATCGTCGGCTCGATGAAGTATCCACGCTGCAGGTTTCGGGGCCTGCGCCCGCCAAAACGCAACCGGGCACCTTCGCCCAGGCCTCGTGCGACGAAGTCAGTTACGCGACCATATTGCTCCTTGGACACGATAGGGCCGAGGTCGTGATCGTCGATACCGGGTCCGATCGACAGCTTTTCGGCTTTTGCCTGCAGCCGCTCGAGAAACGCATCGCGAATGGAGGGATGAAGCAGATAGCGGCCGGCAGACGAGCAAACCTGGCCGCAGTTCTCGAAAGTTGCCATTGCTGCATCGGCGACCGCGCGATCAAGGTCCGCATCCGCAAAGACAATCATGGGATTCTTGCCGCCGAGTTCCAGGACGGTCGGCTTGATGCCCGGCGCGGCCAATGCCAGGATCTTCCGCCCCGTTTCAACCGAACCGGTGAAGCTTATGGCTCGCACCAAGGGGTGGCGCGCCAAAGCGGCGCCAGCCTCTTCGCCGAACCCCGTGACGATGTTGACGACGCCCGCAGGGAATCCCGCTGAAGCGATGAACTCTGCCAGCTTCAATGTCGAAAGAGGCGATTGCTCAGCGGGTTTCACGACCGCGGTGCAGCCCGCTGCAAGTGCAGGCGCCAGCGATCGCATCGCCATGCCGAGCGGAAAGTTCCAGGGCACAATATGGGCAGTGACGCCGATCGGCTCCAGGAGCGTAAAATCGACCACGTCCGGTCCCAACGGGATCGTCTCGCCCTGCATCTTGTCCGCTGCGCCGGCGTTGTATCGCAGCGTGGTGACCACGCCATCGATGTCGCCCAGTGAATCCTTCAGTGGCTTGCCGACATCGATGGTCTCCAGCCGTGCCAACTCGTCACGATTGGCAGCAATCAGGTCCGCCAACCGGAACATCAAATTGCCCCGCTCCATCGGGGATAGGCGCCGCCATGGACCTTTCATGGCCCGGTGCGCCGCCTGAACGGCGCGATCGACATCGGCAGCGTCTGCGCGGGCAACCTCCGCAATCGGCTCTTCCGTTGCGGGGTCGATGGTCGGGAATACCGCGCCGGAGGTCGCGGCGGTCCAGTCGTTGTCGATAAAAAGCCGGTGCTTGACGCTCATCCCCGTACTGCTCCGCTGGACAGGCCCTGAATGAAGTATCGTTGCAGAATGAAGAACAACAGGAGGCTCGGTACACTCAGTACGGTGATGCCGGCCATGCCGAGGGCAAATCCCTCAAGCTGTGTGCGCGTGCCGATAACCGGTGCAAAGGCCGCGATGCCGACAGGCAGGGTTTTCATGCTTTCGTCGGATACGGCAAGCAAGGGCCAGAGAAAGTTATTCCAGTTATAGGTGAACACGATGACTGTTGCAGCAATCAACGGCGCGCGAGCAAGGGGAAATGCAATTCGCCAGAAAATCAAGAAGTGTCCCGCGCCGTCGATCTTCGCAGCATCCTCCAGATCGCGCGGAAAGGTCAAAAAGAACTGGCGGAAGATATAGACGCTGTAGACATAGGTCAGCGGCTGGGCGATCAGCGCCTGATATGTGTTCCACCAGCCGACCTTGATGATAGCAAGCAGGAGCGGGACGACAGTCACCTCGGTGGGCACCATAAGGGAAGCGATGAAGAGAAAGAAGAGCGCATCGCGTCCCGGAAAGCGCATCCGCGCCAGCGCGTATCCCGCCATGGCGCCGAAGATGATGTTCAAGGCGGTGCTGATGACCGAGACAATGACACTGTTGAGGAACCAGCGCGCTACCGGGAAGTCCGTAAACATTTCCACGTAATTGTCGAACGTGATGCGCCGGGGCAGCCATTCCACGTCGACAGTCATGACGTCGCCGGCGTATTTCAGGGAGGTCGACAGCATCCAGACGAAGGGCATCGCCCACATGATCGCGATCGCGATTCCAACGATCCAGATCGGAAGCGTGCCAATGCGCAGGCCGGATGGCTGGAGGCGCCGATTGATCCGCCGATACAGAGAGACAGCCATTCGCTATCGCTCCCTGACGATCAGGCGATGGACGACCGTGATCACGACGATCATCACGAACAGAAGCATGGCGACGGCCGACGCGTAACCGAACTTCTGACGCTGAATTGCTTCGCCGTACATATAGAAAATTACCGAGGACGAGGACGATGCCGGGCCGCCGTTGGTCATGACATAGACCTGGCTGAAGATGCGCAAAGTCGAAATCAACTGGAGCGTGACAACGAGGCTGAAGACCGGGCGAAGCTGTGGGATGATGATCAGCCACAGCCGTTGCCAACGGCTGGCGCCGTCGACCTCGGCGGCCTCATAGAGGTCTCTGGGAACATCTTGCAGCCCTGCCAGAAACAATACGAAGGCAAGGCCGAGATCCCACCACACCGAGGCAATGCTGACGCCCAACAGCGACCAGTTCGCGCTGGTCAGCCATGGCACGTTATCGATGCCGAGATACCCCAGATAGTGATTGATCAGGCCGAACTGAGTGTCCAGCATCCACACCCAGACAAGACCGATCACCGTCGCCGATACGACGTAGGGCGAGAAGAACAGCGTGCGCGCCAGTCCCGACAGCGGCCATCGCTGGTTCACATACAGGGCAAACGCAAAGCCGATCACGACGACGCAGGGAACGATGACCAGGCCGTAGAACAGGGTGTTCGTGAATGCAATCCCGACGAACTCATCGTTGAAGGCGTCCCAGAAGTTCTGCAGCCCAACCCACTTAGGCTTGCCGAATACGCCCCATTTCGTGAACGAAACATAGGCGCCGAAGAAGACGGGCGCGATATTGAACAGAAGGAACGGAACGGTGAAAAAAGAGACGAAGCCGTATCCGGCCCATTCAACCCGCGCATCGACGTCGCGCGTCGCGGCCGCGGATTGTGCCAGCTCCGTCGATTTCCACTGCAACTTCATGGCCATTCCGGGCGGGCCATGGGCCCGCCCTCACGGCAGACGCTCAGCCCGCGTCGAGATCCTTCTGCCACTGCTCCTGGATTTCCGCCATAGCCTGATCGATCTTCTTCTGACCGGCCCAGACCTGCTCCAGGGTCTTGGCAAGGAAATTGCCGCCGGAATAGATGGTGAAATTCGGCCCCGCAAGGACTGGAATCTCCCCGGCTGTTGCGATTGACATACCATCGACGAATGCACCACGCACATCCCAGGGATGTCCCGCCGTCTTGTAATTAGGATCATTCAGGATGGATGTCCGCGGGCTGGCGCCGCGTCCCTTGGTCGTCCACAGGAAGCTGTTGGTCGACAGCCATTTCACGGCTTGCATGCTGGCTTCATAGCGACCCTCGTCCGGTTGGACATAGAATTCCATGCCACCCATCTCGAAGTAAGTCAGCTGCTTTTCACCGATCTTGGGGAACAGGTAGGAGCGGAAAGGCAGCTTCTGCTCGACATAGCCGTTGAGCGTCCAGGGGCCGGTCCAGAAGATCGAGCCCTGGCCTGTGCCGAAGGCTTTGTAACGGTCGGTGACGTCGCGCGTTGAAACCTTGTGCGTGTCGAAGAGATCGAGCACCCATTGCATGGCCGCCTTGCCCGCCTCCGGGTTGACGGCGGCGGTCTTAAGGTCGTCGCTGGCCCGTTGGAAGCCCATCTGTTCCGCGACGATGCCCCAGGTCACGGTCGGCTGCACGCCAGAACCTGTCATCATGATTCCGGAGCGCGTGACTTTGTCGCCTTCGCGCTTGGTCATCGCCTTTGCCCATTCGATCAGCGTCTTGCCGTCCTGCGGAAACGCGTCGGGATCCAGCCCCGCTTCCTTCACATGATCGACGTTGACCTCCGGCTGCAAACTCATGAGATCCATCGGAATCATGAAGAGCTTGTTGTCGTATTTCGGGTAGCGCGCCATTTTGAGCGAGAACTCGGAGAAGTCGGCGAGATCGAGACCGGCCTGCCGGGCAACGTCGTCAAGCGGAACGATGACGCCGTCTTGTGCCCATTGCGCCCGTTGTCCCGCTGTTCCCCACCCGAAGTCGGGCGCGTTGCCCGTGGCTGCGGCAGCGAGGACCTTGGTGTTGTATTGCTCCTCCGGAATGACCTCCATCTTGATTTGGACACCTTTGTCCTTGTGAGCCTCGTTGAAGCTATTGATCATCTGTGCCCAGACCTCGCCGTCCGATGCGGCAAGCCAGCTCCAGTGATTGATCGTGATCGGGTCCGCGCCCTTGACAAACGGTGCCGGAAACGTCGCCGCCGTCGCCAACAGCGCGGTCTTCGCGGCAGCCTTTGTGAACTGCCGGCGGCTCAAGCCCAAGGTCTTTGCCATGTGATTGCCTCCCTTTTTGTTGGCCCCGGCGCTCCGCCAGAGCGGCGCAGCGGACGGCGGCAAGCCTATGCGTCCGCAAAATCGCTGTTGGAAATCTTCGTTGCCATGCGCCGATAGCCGTTGATCGCATGGGACAGATACTTGACGATTTGTGTCCCAGGCCGGTTATCTCGCCACAAAATGCCGAAGCACCGGATGCCGAAACATTCTACGGAAAATCACCTCCGGGGCAGGAAATGTCGGCTGATTGAGCGATCCGTCGGCCTCAGCGCAGCGATCGTGCCCCGAGTATCTGCATCAACTTGATGTCCAATTTGATCAAGCGGCGGCGGCGGTGCTGACATCATCATTCGTGCCACATTTTTCAACGGATTGAGAGCGCATGACCCAGCTTTCCAACGTCACCCACCACACCATTTTCAAGCACAAAGAGCATTGTGTGAATCAGATCGCGACGCGCGTGCTGCGAAATGGCGATCTGCTTGCCGTCTTCAACGAGGAACGCTTTCCATACCATCACGATAGCGGTCAGACCCTGATGTCGCGGTCGAAGGACGGCGGCAAAAGCTGGGGCGAGCCGACGGTCGTCCTGCCTTGGAGCGCGACGCAGGGAAACTGGGACTGCGGCATCTGCGAGCTCAGCAGTGGCACGCTCATCGTCAACATGACCATTACCGGCTTTTTCAAAAGGGGCATCAAGCCGGAGCAGCCGTCCTGGTCGGCCCATCCGCTCACGAGCGAATGGGGCGACTGGACCTGGGCCTACAAGACCCAGGGTTGGCTCGGCACGTTTGTTGTCAAGTCAACGGATGGCGGCAAGAGCTGGAGCGAGCCAATTCCGGTCAACGTCCGGCCGCTGAAGCATGGCGGCTGCCGGCTGGGCTGTTGGGAGCTGCCGGGCGGCGCGATCCTGATGGGTCTCTACGGCCGGATCCATGGCTATGAGGAAGAAGGCGAGGGAGAGTCGACGCGCTCCGCCCTGATGCGCTCGGATGATGGCGGCGACAATTGGGAGTACTATTCCACCCTGGCCTATGATCCGGCTTCGATCATCGACTATGAGGAGCCCGCTTTGTTGCGGCTTAAGGATGGCCGTCTCGTCTGCTTCCTCCGCACGCACGTCAATCCATCCGGCGACGCCAAGAACATGGTGATGGTGGTATCCGAGGATGATGGCTTCACTTGGAGTCCGCCAAAGTGGCTGAATATCTGGGGCTATCCGGCCGAGGCCATCGCACTGAAGGATGGCCGCTACCTGATGGTCTATGGCTATCGCCGCCCGCCCTACGGTACTCGTGGCTGTATCTCAGATGACGGACTCACCTGGGATATCAAGAACGAATTCGTCGTTCGCGAAGGCGGTGTTCCCGGTAAGACTGTAACGGAGACGCCGGGCTCGAGCCGCATGACGCCTTCCAGCGGCAAGGTCGGGGAGGGCGGAATCAACTGGCATCATCCGGGTGTCTATCAGCACATCGGCTATCCATCGGTGCAGCAAATGCCCGATGGCACGATCGTGGCGTCCTACCATGAATGGAGCGAGGATCCGAAACCGTTGCAGTTTGTGCTCTGCACGCGATTTACTGTGTAGGGGTGACCAAGAGGGACTGATACGGGGTTTGGATGATCATCCAGGCGCGGGCGGCCGAGCATTCGATCATTCACCGCGATCCGTTTGCCTATTGCGCGCATCCGCAGATCGTCGTCGCCGCGAACGGCAACTGGCTTGTCGTCTTCAACAAGGCGCCTCGCCGCGACATTGTCCTGCATCCCCCGGAAGATCCGCTCTTTCGCAACCTCGTCATCCGGTCGCGTGACCGGGGCGCCACCTGGAGCGTCCCGCAGGTCGTGCCCAGCTACGAGTATTGCGGGACCGAATGCGCCGCACTGACGACACTCAACGACGGCGGCGTGATGCTGCATCAATGGCAGTTCTCCTGGTACCCGTTGTCGCTGGCGCGAACGCTCCCCGATCAAACCAACCTCGTTTATCCCGAGCGTTTCATGAAGGGGTGGCTTAGCTCGCCGGAGCATGAGTCCTCCGGATTTGGCGGGTTATCTGCAGCGGACATTGCCCCCTGGGTTCGCGGCCCGGGCAAAACTTTCGTTCACTTCTCGCGCGACAATGGCGAGAGCTTTTCGCGGAGTGTCGAGATCGACACCGAAGCCGTTCAGCGGCGGCTACGGCATGCGCAGAGCGGTGCAGTTGCCCAGCGGCGGAATAATCCTGCCGCTGAGCGACGTGCCCAACTACAGAACTGTATTCGTCGTCACCAGCGACGATGGCGGCATGACCTGGTCGCTGCCGTCCGCAGTCGCACAGCGGGCGGGCAGCGAGCTTGAGGAACCGTCTATCGTCAGGCTGAACTCCGGAAAATTGCTAATGATCCTGCGGGACAACGGCACTCGCCGCCTTCACAGCATCGAATCATCAGATGATGGGATCAACTGGACCGCACCGCAGATGCTGCCGATTGAAGGTTACCCGGCCGACCTACTGGATCTCGGCGATAAGGGCTTGCTTCTGACTTACGGCTGGCGATTTCCAGATTTCGGCGTTCGTGCCCTGCGGTCACACGATGAAGGCGTGACCTGGGACATCGAAAACGCGATCAGCGTTCGCAGCGGCCTGCCGAACAAGAATCTCGGCTATCCCGTGACAATTCCAGCCGGCGACGGATCGCTTTACACCGCCTACTATGGCGAGGACTCCGCCGGCACTACCTGCATCATGGCAACGCGATGGAGTTCTATGATCGCTTGATAGCTGTTTTCCCACCAACGTCCGACTAATGGACGGCGCGCATGGATTGAAGTATCTCAGATGAGACCGGCTCAGCAAGCGGCAGCGGCTTGTGCCGCCACACCGATACCGCGTCCAATGTGCGAACAAGTTGCCAAGCCTGCTCGACAAGAACGGCATTGCTTTCGGTCGGATTCCTTGAATAGGCCCGGACAGCAGCTTTGACGGCCGAATACGCCTCAATCCGTATGTGGCTTGACATGGGGCTCGCACCTTTAGGTGAAAACTCGACCGGTGATCACCATGCCACCGTTCTGTGACGTGCTGATGGCGTTTGCGGGAAATGTCGATCTGCATGCCATACTCGACCGTTCAATGGGAACCGCCAGACCGTCTCCCAGATGAGACGCCACGAATGAATCACGCGACCTCAACGTATACGTCACGGAATCAGGGGCAGTCTGGCCTGAGGCCAACCAACTGTGCTTTTACCCTCCCGCCGCAAGTGCAAGCACTTGCGGCGATTTTTTCGTCGATTCGGCGCTGGTCCCCAATAGTCATAGGTTTCAATCGGTTAGTTTGCTAGACTCCGACGCGTGGATTTCGCAATTCTCGCCGGCAGCACATCTCCGCTACCATCCCTCGGCCGCCGGGCCTGGCTGCCGCTATTCCTGGCGCTTTCGACTTTCCTAGCCGTCTCTGCGGCGTCCGCGGCGGACAGTTTTGTCGGCCGCGAGGTCTGTGCATCCTGCCATCAGGCCGAGGCCGAGAGCTGGCGCGGATCCGATCACGACCTGGCGATGCAGGAGGCGACCGAGGGCAGCGTTCTCGGCGACTTCGACAATGCGAGCGTCGCGCATTACGGCGTGACCTCCACATTCACGCGCCGGGACGGGAAATTCTTCGTCAGCACCGACGGCCCTGACGGCAAGCTGCATGACTACGAAATCGCCTACACCTTCGGCGTCTATCCCCTGCAGCAATATCTGATCGCCTTCCCGGGCGGCCGGTTTCAAGCGCTGGGCCTGGCCTGGGACAGCCGGCCCGCGGCAGAGGGCGGTCAGCGCTGGTTTCACCTCTATCCGAATGAAGATATTCCCGCCGGCGATCCGCTGCATTGGACCGGGCCTAACCAGAACTGGAATTTCATGTGCGCCGATTGCCACTCCACCAATCTGCGCAAGAATTTCGATCTGACAGAGAATGCCTATCAGACGACGTGGTCGGAGATCGACGTGTCCTGCGAGGCCTGCCACGGTCCTGGCTCGCGTCATGTCGCCTGGGCGCAGCAACCGGAGGGCGCGGCGCCGGATGCTACCCATGGATTGGCGGTCGGTTTCCGCGATCCCGGCGGCGGCATATGGATGGCCGACCCGGCTGCCGCGACCGCCAAGCGCTCGTCTCCGCGGCAGTCGATCGCCGAGGTGGAAACCTGCGCGCGCTGCCATGCGCGCCGGCGTGAGATCTCGTCGTCCTACAGCTACGGCCATCCGTTTCTCGATACCCACATGCCCGACCTGCTCAATGCAGACCGTTATCACGCCGACGGCCAGATCCTCGATGAGGTCTATGAATACGGTTCATTCCTGCAGAGCCGCATGTTCCAGATGGGCGTCACCTGTTCGGACTGCCACGATCCCCATAGCCTGAAGCTGCGGGCCGATGGCAATGCGGTGTGCGGCCAATGTCACCAGCCGGCGACGTTCGATGCCGAGTCCCATCACCATCATCCCCTGAACTCGGCCGGTGCGCAGTGCGCCAACTGCCACATGCCGACACGGACCTACATGGTGGTTGACGTCCGCCGCGATCACGGGATCCGCATTCCGCGGCCGGATCTCACCGTCGCCATCGGCACGCCAAACGCCTGCAACAACTGCCACAGCGACAAGACCGCGGAATGGGCCGCGGCGGCCGTGACCAATTGGTATGGCGAAGGCATCAGCGCCAAGCCGCACTACGGCACGGCGATCGATGCCGGGCGGCGGGGACAACTCGGCGCCGATCAGGCGCTGAACGCCCTGATTGTCGACGGCAGCGAGCCCGCCATTGTCCGGGCGACGGCGCTCTCCCTGCTTCCGCAGTTCACGGCGAACGTCACGCGGGAGATGATCAATGCCTATCTCGCGGGCGTCGGCGATGCCGATCCTCTGGTGCGCGCTGCGGCGGTCGATGCGTTCGCGCCGTTTGCGCCTGAGGAAAGGCTGTCGGTGATCGGCGCCTTGCTTGCCGATCCCGTGCGCGCCGTGCGCATTTCCGCCGCCCGGATGCTGGCGGCCGTCCCGCCGCAATCGATGACACCGCAGCAGCAGGCAGCGTTCGAAAGCGCAGCCGCGGAGTTCGTCGATGCCCAGATGGCGTCGGCAGACCGGCCGGAGGCACATGTGACGCTCGGCTCGTTCTATGCCGATCGCGCGCAGGCGGATGCCGCCGAGGCCGCCTATCGGACGGCGCTTCGGCTCGATCCCGCTTTCGTGCCGGCCCTGGTGAATCTGGCCGATCTCTACCGCGCCATGCAGCGCGACGCCGATGGCGAACCGCTGTTGCGCCAGGCCGTGACGATCGACCCCGGCAATGCCGTCGCCCGCCATGCCCTCGGGCTGCTCCTGTTGCGCATGCAGCGGCTGAATGACGCGATGCCCGAACTGGCCCAGGCGGTTCAATCGGCGCCCGGCAATACGCGCTATGCCTATGTCTATGCCATCGCGCTCCACACGGCCGGCCAAAGCCCGGAGGCCTTGCGTGTCCTCCGCACGGCCCATGAGACGCGCCCGGCCGATGCCGATGTCCTGATCGCACTCACCACGATCTCGCGCGATACCGGCGATCTGGCGGCGGCAAAGGACTACGCCGCGCAGCTCCTGCACGCCGCGCCCAACAATCCGGATGCGCGGGCCCTTTCGCAATCGCTCGGTTCGCCATCGCAGTAGTGCCGGGGATAAGAGGCCCGGCGGATATGGTTGCCTGTGCTGCAGGTTGTCCAATTAGTCGCGTGCGGATGCAGACGTACAGCGGCTACTGCCGCATATTGGCCAGAATCGGCGGCACGTTCTTCCAGGCATAGCCATGCCGCGCTTGCTGATAGCCGTAGTCGAACAGAGCGTTCATATACGCCTTGTCGAAGTCTCCCGCTTCCGGCGCCGAGAAGTCGCTACCAATGTAAGCGAGGTTGTAGTCGACACCATCGCGCTGCGAGAGAAAGTAGATGCGCAACAGATCGTTCTCGCCGCTGGTATGTATCATTGCGGATACCGCTCGACCGGCGATACTCAACGTTTGGCGCTCAACCGCTTCCCAATCCGGATCCTCACGCGCATTTCGGATCAGGTACGCAATCGAAACTTCATGAGCTATTTTGTTCGACGTCTATGCTTGGCGGATAGAGGAAGATCTGCACAATCGCGCCACCGTCAACATGCAGTTCCTGATAAGGTTTGCCGTCGAACTCGATGTCGATCATCACAGGCTGGAAAAAGCCGGGTACTGCGGATGAAGCACGCAGGATCTTGCGGATGAGGTCGAGGGCGCCGGGATGACCGCTGGCGGCGATCGCGCCGATGTTCCAGATGTTTCCCCGCTCAGCATCCAGGTCGGTGGTGCCGATGAAGAGCAGGCGGCCTTTCTTGTATTCGCGGGCGATTGCGGCCAACAGCGATTCGTCGACGTACTTGGAAATCAAACCCCAAAGCGGCGTGGTATCGGCCATGGCGTCATCAAAGATACCGACAGATGAGACTGCGCTCACTATAGACATCATCGGCCGAAATGGTGGTGTAGACGGCACGTAGCTGCGGATCGTATTCCGGTCCAAGAAACGCGAATGGCGCGATGAGGGCACCGGTGCTGACGCCCGTCACAACCTGGAACTCGGGCCGGTTGCCCGCTTCGGTCCACCCGACCAGAAGTCCGGAACCGAAGGCGCCGTTGTCGCCGCCGCCCGAGATGGCGAGAAAGTGCGCCTCGGGTAGCAGACTTTCCGGCGGCAGTCCCAGCACTTGTCTTTGACGCTGGAGGGACAGTTGCCATTCCACAGCGAAACTTGCGTCGTCCAGCAGGGGAAAGAAGCGTGCATTGGCGAGGCCCAGCGGAAGCGCTCTGTCGGTTTCAATCGTCGGGACCGGCGGCAGGCGTTCCGGGGCGGAACAACTCTGAAGCAGCGGCAGGACGGCTATCGCGAGGATGAACAGAAACGATTGGCACCAGGATCGCCGGCTCGAGCCCACGGGATTGGTCGCCGATCGCGGGAGAACGGCAATCCAGGCTTGCTTGAAGAGTGGCCGAATATCCATCTGTCTTGCCCCCACCGCTGTCGATCGCTTTCTCTATTCATTGAGGCCAAAGTCGCTGCCGCCGGCGAATTTGCCGGGCAGACCGGCATTGACCGCAACCTTCAAACGCCGGGCAGATTCTTCAAAAGCGAATACTCCCGCCGATGAGCGGTCCCTGCATGGCGACGTCGTAGAGGAATCCACCCTTGTCGTAGTCGACGGCCAAATACCGGTAGCCGGCTTCGAGGGTAATCGACTCGTTCAGCTGGTATTGCAACGCGCCGAGGACCTGCCAATCGAGATCGGCACCGACGCCAAATCCGCCGACATCGCCTTCGGCTTTGATCGCAAAACCGCCGCCCAGTTTGATCTGCGTCGCAATGCCGACAATGGGATCGATCCACGCCTCGCTGCGGCTGCCGACCCGGGTACCGATGAGGGGGCCGGTCAGTGCCAGATCCATGTCCAGCATCCAGAGCCGCGCGCCGGCCAGGAGGTCCAGGGTAACCGGACTATCCTGGAGGACCCGATATGAGCCCCCGAAAGTCCAGATCATGGTCTTCAGGGTCGCGTCGGCGGTCAGCGGCGCAGGGCCGCGCGAGGCTCCGTCTGCATCGAGTCCCAGATATATGAAATCGGAAAGGAAGGCGACGCGGTCGTAGCGCACCTCGGCGGCCAGCATGATTGGCGGCGGGAACCAGTCTATGCTCTTGAATATCTCGTCGAAATCGACGTCGATCTCCGCCGGCGGCAACCCTCTCACGCCGACATCGCCGCTCATGCTGGCCGCCCAAAGATAAGTGGTCAGCTTGATGGACAAGGGAGACTGCCGCCCATGCAGGCGGATTGTCCGATTGCGAAGCGTCTGCCGTTTCCTCCTGCGCGAAGGCCGGTGGCCCGCACAGGACAAAGGCAATGGCGACAAGCGCCGCTGGAACCAGGAATCCGATCCGCACGACTTCCTTCCTATCCGCAGTTTTGCAGCGGACTTATTGGTTTGGGCGTAAGCTTAGACGGGCTCTAGCGTAGGAAATGCGGCTCTCTGCGCGCTCCGACCGAAAGTTTTCGAGCGTCAGAGTAATCCAGGACTAATCGAATGATGATATTAGATACTATGTAATACAAGGAAATTTGCTGCGTGACAGGCCTGCAGTCTGTCCTAGCCCTGAAGTCAGGGCCTGCCGGCGCTTAGAAATCCACCAGCGGCTGGAATGTGGGGGCGGGCCGGCCAAGGAGTTCGAGGAACTCCTGGGCGAACTTTTCGCGATACCAGTTTTCGAATTCGGCGAACGCCGCCACAGCATCGCCAGCCGTCTCGCCGTCAACTTCAGCGGGATACATTGCCGCCTGGATTGACGCCGCCACAGGCCGCAGATGGTCGCGCAACTCTTCATATCCGGTCCTGGACTCGTTCCAGCCGGTCTCGGCCGCAGCTAATGCCAGCTGCGCCGCAATTCCCGCTTCCGCCCCGCTCGCCGCCGCCGCGTTCGCCAGATCCTTTAGGAAGTTATACCGACGGGAGATCGTTGTGCGCTCTGACTCCAAAAGCTGCAACCGGCGCCGGCTCTCCTGGCGATAGGTTGCCTCTTCCTGCTGCTTGGCATCGGCGTCGCGCCGCAGGCGTTCGAGAAACTCAGCCGTCATGGCCATGACCTAAGGGTGGCGGAAGAGAGTGGGAGTCGAACCCACCAAGGACCGGCTTACGGCCCTTACAGGATTTGAAGTCCAGCCGCCCCACCGGGAACGAGTCTCTTCCAGAGTTGTCCTGTTTCATCTTTGCATCACGGGCTGGCCGCGCCAAACCGATTCATCTTCTCGCGGCTCAGCGTGCGCAGATCGCCATTGCGCACCGTCACGCCGGCGCGGTCGAAAAATTCCAGGATCTGGATGGCGACCTTGCGGCCGGAGCCGATCTGATCGCGGAAGCTGGCGGCCGTGACCGCCTTGCCCGGGCTGCCGGCGGCGATGCGGTCGGCGATGGCGATCATCTCCGCCAGCGTGGTGCGCAGGAAGAAGTGATCCGGCGCCACCTGCGCCAGCTGCCCCATCTTCGCCAGGCGGCGCAGTAATTGCCGCACATCCTCTTCGCGCACTGACAATGCCTCGGCGTAGTCGCGCACGCGCGGTGGCTGAAAGCGATTGCCTTTCATCAGCGGCTGGATGCGCGACCACAATTTCTCGTCGGCGGGTGTCAGCCGCAGGCTGTGGCCCGGCAGGCGCAGCCAGGGTCCATCGGCTTCGATCGCCTTATCGTGCAATAGCTCCGCAAGGATCGCGGAGAACACCGGCGGCGGCAGGCGCGCCGGCGTGGCCAGCCGCAGCCGCTCGGACTCGAGGCCGGCGCTGTCGGGCGTCTTCTTGTGATGGGCGCCCAGCGTCTCCACCACGGCGCCACAGAGGCTGGAACAACGCCGCACGGAAAATCCGAAGGGCCGGTCGGGTCCCGATGCCACCTTCAAGCCGGCCGCGACCCAGCAGGCCGATGCCTCTTCATCGGTCATGTTCCACATCTGGGCGAAACGCTGCAGATCGACCCAGCCGGGATCGCCCGCGATCAGCTCGGTCAGCGCGGCGGCGGGCGCGGTCTTGTCCAAGGCCTGCAGCGCCGCAAGCCGTTCCGGCCGGCGGCGGCCCCGCGCCGGCGGCCAGGGATCGAGCAGCACGCCGCCGCCGATCGTACGCTGTGCCGACTGATCGCGCAGGATGAAACGGTCGCCATGAAGCGCGCCGAGCGGCCGGTCGGCCACGATCTGCGCCGTCGCCTCGGCCCCCGGCGCAAGTGTGTCGACATCAAGCAGCGCCACGCGCGCCGGCAGATGTGCGGCGCCCAGATGAAGATGCACCGGCGTCCAATGCCGTAGCGGCCGGGTCTCCGACGCCAGCAGCCGCACGCGGGCATCGAAACGGTCGGTCGGTGCATGCGCCGCCGGATGCAGCAGCCAATCGCCGCGCTGGATCTTGTCCTTCTCGATGCCGGGACCGGCGATGTTGATGGCGCAGCGCTGGCCGGCGCGGCCGCGCTCGGCCGCCTTGTTCTGGGCATGGAGGCCGCGAACCCGCGCTTCGATGCCCGAGGGCGACAGCAGCAGGTGATCGCCGGCGGCGACCTGGCCCGCAAATACCGTGCCGGTAACGACAGTGCCGACGCCCGGCAGCGTGAAGCTGCGATCGACGGCCAGCCGGAACCGTCCCTTCGCCGGCCTCGGCGGCAGGCTTACGGCGGCGGCCAGCAGCCGCGACTCCAGCTCCGCCACGCCGGCGCCTGTCACCGACGAGACCGGCAGGATCTCCGCCTGTGCCAGGCCGGTGCCGGCGAGCAAGCCGCGCAATTGCTGCGTTACCTCGACAATCCGCTCGGCGGGAACCAGGTCGCTCTTGCTCAGCGCCACAATGCCGTTCTGCAATCCCAGCAGATCGAGGATCTGCAGATGCTCGCGGGTCTGCGGCATCGGCCCGTCATCGGCGGCGACCACCAGCAGCACGAAATCGATGCCGATCGCGCCCGCGAGCATGTTGTGCACGAAGCGCTCATGGCCGGGAACGTCGACGAAGCCCAGCGTCTCGCCGCCCTCGACCGGCCGGTAGGCGAAGCCGATGTCGATGGTGATGCCGCGGGCTTTCTCCTCCGGCAGCCGGTCGGCATCGACGCCGGTCAGCGCGCGCACCAGCGCCGTCTTGCCGTGATCGATATGACCGGCGGTGCCGATGATCATGGCGCGCTACCGGACCTGAAGCTGCGGGAGCTGCGCCATGAAGGCCGGCTCGTCCTCCAGGCAGCGGAGATCCATCTTGAAGCAGCCTTCCTCGATGCGGCCGATCACGGGCACCGGCAGCGCACGGAACGCAGCGGCCAGGCGGGCGAGGGCGGTGCCGCCTTGCCGCGCCGGGCGCAGCGACAGGCACCAGCTCTCCAGCCGGTCCACCGGCAGCGAGCCGCTGCCGATCTGGCTGCGGCAGGGCTGCAGCTCCGCCAGCGCGGCAGTGGTCACCGCTGCGGGCAGGGCGGCGAGGATGCGGACGCCCAGCGCCTTGATGGCGGCGCTGTCCCGCGTCAGCAGGCGCAGCACCGGCAGCCGCTGCGCCAGCCGGTCCGGATCGGCATAGAGCCGCAGCACCGCTTCCAGCGCCGCGAGCCGGCCCTTGTCCAGGCGCAGGGCGCGCTTCAGCGGATTGCGGTCGAGCTTCCGCACGAGATCCGCCTTGCCGACGATGATGCCGGCCTGGGGGCCGCCCAGCAGCTTGTCGCCGCTGAAGGTGACGAGATCGGCGCCGGCCTTCAGCGCGTCCATCGGCGTCGGCTCATGGGGCAGGCCATAGGCGGCGAGGTCCACCAGCGTGCCGCTGCCGAGATCGATGGCGAATGGGAGGTTGTGCTTGTGCGCCAGCGCCGCCAGCTCCGCTTCGTCCACCGCCGACGTGAATCCCTCGATGGCGTAGTTCGAGGGATGCACCTTCATGATCAGCGCCGTGCGCGGGACCGATGGCGTTGGCGAAGTCGGCGAGATGGGTGCGGTTGGTGGTGCCCACCTCCACCAGCTTGCAGCCGGCGCGCGCCATGATGTCGGGCATGCGGAAGGCGCCGCCGATCTCGATCAGTTCGCCGCGGGACACCGGCACTTCCTTGCGCGCCGCCAGCGTGTTGAGCAGCAGGAACACGGCGGCGGCGTTGTTGTTCACCACCGTGGCCGCCTCGGCGCCGGTCAGCCGCTTCAGCCAGCCGCGCACATGATCCGTCCGGTCGCCGCGATTGCCGCTGTCGAGCTCGAACTCCAGGTTGGTGGGTCCGCGCAGTGACTCTGCGGTCGCGGTCACTGCTTCCTCCGGCAGCGGCGCACGGCCGAGATTGGTGTGCAGCACGGTGCCCGTCAGATTGAACACCCGCCGCTGCGACGGCCGCATCTCGACCTCGAGCCGCGCCGCGCAATGCGCCGCGATATCGGCGCCATTCACCGGCAGCCTGCCCTCGCGCATCTCCGCCAGCACCGCCCGCAGGCTGTCGACGACAGGCTGCCGCCCATGCCGCTCGATCAACGCCGCCACTGCAGGCTCGCCGAGGACGCGGTCGACCGAAGGCAGGGCAATGCGGGAATCGGCGGGGGGCGGTTTCGTCATCACGTGACAGAAATCCGGATCTAAGGGTTTACGCGGCTGCGAACGGAGCTTCAGCCCGTCCCGGGCATCAGGAACGGGTGGGGGTTGGCGCGGGCCCAGCCGGCTTCGCCCACCAGGATGTCGAGCCCCAGGGTGGCGAGGTCGTCGGCGAAGGGGTCGGCTCCCGGTGCCTTGTCCATGTAGATGATCTTCGTATAGGTGCCACACTCATCGCAAGTCTCGGCTTTGATCGCTGGCGAACGCTCGGCCACATGCTGGTAGGCAATGCCCTTGGTGGAGGTGCAGTTGGCGCATTTGATGCGGATGTAATACCACTGGCTGGCGCAGAGCGGGCAGCAGAGGAAGCGCACGCTCTGCAGCGACCCTTCCGCATAGATCATGCCGATCAGCGGCGGCGAGCCGCAGACCGGGCAGGCGACCGGCGACTCCACGGGCTGAACCGCCTTTGGCTCCAGCAAGGCAGCCATCCGCGACCAATAGACCTGCAACGCCGCGCTCACAAAACAGCCCAAGGCCGGCTCTGCCGCCGCGCTGTCGATCCCCAGCACCCGGTCGGCGCAGGCCTCGCGGCCGGCGCTATCCATGAATCGCAGACCGTCCAGCGCCGCACGCGCCGCTTCCGGCACCGCAGCGCGCCCCATGGCGTCGAGAACAAGGTCGAGGGCGGACAGCCACGATGAATCCCGGCGCCAGGTGAGCCGGTCGATCAGCGGCAGCTTGTTGTCATGGCAGAAGGCGATATCGCCGGCCCCCGGCAGCGTTCCCGCCGGCAACTGCGTGATGGCTTTCGACTGGGCGCGGGTGAGCGGCCTCAATGAAGGTGAGGTAGTCGCCAATGTCGCTGCCCTGTGCCAGCACCCGCAAGCGATCGGCGCGGCGCTCGAACAGCGTCGTCGCATCGGGCAGGCGGATAAAGGGAGGCTGTACCGCGTTGCCGATGACGGTGGGATCGGCGACCGCGCCCTTTACCGTCATTTCTGGCCCTTGGCCGCCTCCTCGCGGAGCCATTTGCGGTGATGCTTCCAGGCCCAGCCGCCGGTGACGATGCCCTTGGTCATGGCGCTCACCGTGCCCTTGACCCAGATGGCGGCGTAGAGATGGACGATCCAGACGCAAATGATGACGACGGCGGCGCTGGCATGCACCACCGCGGCGACGCGCATCTGGCCGATCGTCACATTCGCCTGCCAGGGCGGATTCTGCCAGAGCACGATGCCGCTCAGGAAGAGGCAGAGGATGGCGATCGTCATGATCCAGAAGACCAGCTTCTGCCCGGCGTTGTAGCGGCCGACTTCCGGCAGGTTCTCGTCGCGCGCGGCCAGCACGTCGCGGATCTTGTTCATCCATTCCGTGTCGGTTCGCTCCCAGATGTTGTACCGCCAGAAACGGAAGAACAGACCGGCGAAGGTGACGATCAGCGCAATCCCCATCCAGGGATGCAGGAACGCCGCCGTCGTGCCGCCGCCGAACAGGCCGGTCAGGAAGTACAGCGCGGGATGGAACAGCGCCAGACCGCTGATCGCGAGAAGGATCAGGATGATCGCATTCAGCCAGTGATTGATCCTGGCGCCTGCCGTGTAGCGCGCCAGCGTACCCGGTTGCCGTTTCATCACTCACCCCGCCCCAGGACATTGCTGCCCTTCTCTTCGTCTTCTTCGCCCACCCGGTTCGGACCGTTCCTCACATAGTGAACGAGACCGATCAGCGCCGTCAGGCCCATGCCGGCCAGCGCGAGGGGCTTCGGCCAGCCTTTCCAGGCCTCCACCAGGCTGCTGATCTTCGGATCCTTCGGCAGGTTGGCATAGATCTCCGGCCGGTCGACATGCTTCAGCACATACATCACATGGGTGCCGCCGACGCCCTGGGGATCATAGAGCCCGGCATTCGCATAGCCGCGCTCCTTCAGGTCGGCGATGCGCTCATTGGCCCATTCGATCCGGTCTTCCTTGGTGCCGAAGGTGATCGCCTGGGTCGGGCAGGCCTTGGCGCAGGCCGGGCCCTGGCCGACCGCAACGCGGTCGGAGCAGAGCGTGCATTTGTGGGCCTTGTGGTCGACTTGGGAAATGCGCGGAATGTTGAAGGGACAGCCCTTCACGCAATAGCCGCAGCCGATACAGTTCTCGGAAACAAAATCGACGATGCCGTTGGAATACTGCACGATGGCGCCCGGGGCCGGGCAGGCCTTGAGGCAGCCCGGATCCTCGCAATGCATGCAGCCGTCCTTGCGGATCAGCCATTCCAGATGCCCGTCCTCCTCCTCGACCTCGGAGAACCGCATCAGCGTCCACATATTCTCCGTCAGATCGTGCGGATTCTCATAGACGCCGGTGTTGATGCCGACCACGTCGCGCTGGTCGTTCCACTCCAGGCAGGCAACCTGGCAGGCCTTGCAGCCGATGCATTTGGAAACGTCGATCAGCTTTGCGACTTGCACCGCATCCGCAACGCTGGGCGGTGTCCTGGTGGAGGCCGAGGAGCGCTTGACTTCGAGAGGTTGCATGGTTGCCATCGTTCCCTCCCTCAGCTCACGGCCGGCGTTGATTTGACGACGTCCACCAGGAACGCCTTGTATTCCGGCGTCTCGATGTTGGCGTCACCGACATAAGGCGTCAGCGTATTGGCCGCATAGCCCTTCTTGGTCGCGCCGGTGAAGCCCCAATGGATCGGGATGCCCAGCGTATGCACGATCTTGCCGTCGATGGTCAGTTGCTTGATCCGCTTGGTCACCACGGCCACGGCCTTGATTTGGCCGTGAGCGCTGCTGACCTCGACCCAATCGCCGCTGGCGATGCCTTTCTCCTTCGCCAATTCTTCGCCCATCTCGACGAACTGCTGCGGCTGCATGATCGCGTTGATGTAGGAATGCTTGGTCCAGAAATGGAAATGCTCGGTGAGCCGGTAGCTGGTCGCGACGATGGGGAATTTGTCCGGCTTGCCGAACTCCGCCGCATCCGCCTTGAACAGGCGGGCGACCGGGCTCGCGCTGACCTCGGGATGCAGTGGATTGGGCACGGGTGACTCGAACGGCTCATAATGCTCGGGGAACGGGCCGTCCCGCATCATGCCGCGGGTGAACAGTCGCGCCACGCCTTCGGCATTCATGATGAAGGGCGAGGCGCCGGTTTCCGGCTTGTTGGTGGCCGGGAAGTCCGGCACGTCGACGCCGGTCCATTTCTCGCCGTTCCAATTCACGATGTTGTGCTTGGGATTGTACGGATTGCCGGCGAGATCGCAGGACGCGCGATTGTAGAGGATGCGGCGATTGGCCGGCCAGGACCACGCCCAAGTCGGCGCCAGCCCCGACTCGGTGGGATCGGCATTGTCGCGCCGGGCCATCTGGTTGCCCTTCTCGGTGAAGCAGCCGGCATAGATCCAGCAGCCCGACGCGGTCTTGCCATCGTCGCGCAGTTGAGCGAAGCCGGCCACTTGCTGGCCCGCCTTGAGGATCGGCGGCTTCAATGGATCGGGGTCGGGCAGATCCTCGAGTGCAGAGCCATTGATCTCCTTGGCGATCTCCTCGGGGTCCGGCACGTCCGGTTTCGCATAGGGCCAGACAAGATTCGCGATCGGCTCGGGGAGTTTGCCGCCCTCCTTGGCGTAGAGCTCCTTCACCTTGAGGTAGATCTTGGCCATGATCTCGATGTCGCTCTTGGCCTCGCCGGGCGGCTCCGCGCCCTTCCAGTGCCATTGCAGCCAGCGGCCCGAATTGGTCAGGGAGCCGTTTTCTTCGGCAAAGCAGCTGGTGGGCAGACGGAACACCTCGGTCTGTATGCTTGCGGTATCGACATCGTTGAACTCGCCGTGGTTCTCCCAGAAGCTGCCGGTTTCCGTCGCCAGCGGATCCATGATGATCAGCGTCTTGAGCTTCGAGAGCGCGGCGATGATCTTCTTCTTGTTGGGGAACGACATCAGCGGGTTGAAACCCTGGCAGATGTAGTTGTTGATCTTCCCCTGATACATCAGGTCGAAGGCCCGCAGGATGTCGTAGGTGACATCCAGCTTCGGCAGCCAGTCATAGGCGTAGTCGTTCTCCACCGTCGCCGCGGTGCCGTACATCGCCTTCTGGAAGCTGGTGAAGAACTTCGGATAGTTCTGCCAATAGCTGATCTGGTTCGGCCGCAGCGGCTTGAACCCACGCGTCGACAGGTAGGTGGTCCGGTCCACTTCCTTATCCAAAGGCAGCGTCAGATAGCCGGGAATCAGGTTGCTCATCAGGCCGATGTCGGTGAGGCCCTGAATGTTGGAATGGCCGCGCAGCGCGTTCATGCCGCCGCCGGCGACGCCGATATTGCCCAGCAGGAGCTGGATGATCGCCATCGTGCGGATGTTCTGCGAGCCCTTGGAATGCTGGGTCCAGCCCAGCGCATACATGCTGGTCATCGCCTTGTCGGGCGCGGCCGTCTCGGCGATCCATTCGCAGGCCTTTTGGTACCGGTCCAGCGGCACGCCGGTGATGCGCGCCACCATCTCGGGCGTGTAGCGCTGATAGTGCGTCTTCATCAGTTGATAGACGCAGCGGGGATGCTGCAGCGTCGGATCGACGGTCGCAAAACCGTCTTCGCCCACCACATAGTCCCAGCTCGACCGGTCATAGTCGCGCTTCTCGGCGTTATAGCCGGTGAAGAGGCCGTCCTGGAATTTGAACTCGTCCTTCACGATGTAGGACGCGTTGGTGTAGTTCACCACGTAGTCGCGGTGGATCTTGTCATTGGCCAACAGATAGTTGATCACGCCGCCGAGCCAGGCGATATCCGTGCCCGGCCGGAGCTGCATGAACAAATCCGCCATCGCCGCCGAGCGCGTGAAGCGCGGATCGACGACGATCAGCTTCGCCTTGTTGTGATGCTTTGCCTCGGTCACCCATTTGAAGCCGCAGGGATGCGCTTCGGCGGCATTGCCGCCCATGATGACGACGAGATCGGTGTTCTTGATGTCGGCCCATGTGTTCGTCATGGCGCCGCGGCCGAAAGTTGGGGCCAGACTGGCCACCGTGGGTCCGTGTCAGACCCTTGCTTGATTATCGAAGACGATCATCCCCATGCTGCGCACTACCTTGTAGGTGAGATACGCAGTCTCATTGGTGCTCGCCGATGCCGCCAGGAAGCCGGTCGAAGTCCAGCGGTTGACGAGTTGACCGTCCTTGTTGCGTTCGATGAAATTCTTGTCGCGGTCCTCTTTCAGAACCTTCGCGACCCGGGTCAATGCATCATCCCAGGAAATCTGCTCCCATTTGTCGCTGCCGGGAGCGCGATACTCCGGATAGAGCAGGCGCGTCTTCGAATGCACGAAATCCAGCAGGCCGGCGCCCTTGGGGCAGAGCGTTCCCTTGTTCACCGGATGATCGGGATCGCCCTCGATATGCATGATCGAGGATTTCGAGGCATCGGCCTTGTCGGGTGCACTGTACATGATGACGCCGCAGGACACCGAGCAATAGGGACAGGTGTTCCGCGTCTCCGTCGTCTTCTCCAGCTTGAAGGCGCGGACACTCGCCGCGGCCTGCGCCGGCGAGAAACCCAGCGCGGTCATTGTCGACCCGCCGAGTGCCGCACCGCTGATTTTGAAGAACTGCCTCCGGTTGACCTGCATCATGTTCATGATGTGGTTGCCTCCTGGCTATCCTGGCCTAGCCGCCCGCCGGCGGCCGAAAGTGCCGCAATCGATTGTTTTTTGATTGATTATAATAAGTGTGGCGCTGTTGGATTCTGGCGTCAAGACGATTCGGGACCATGCCGCCCCCGACGAGGGCCAACCATTGAGGATGATTGGTTTTGTCGGACGTCTCTTCGCATCTGCTAAGTTGCGATCAGCGAATCGCAGTCGATAATACGCTGGAAGCGAAGATGCAGACGCCGTCGACCGTGCAATGAGGCCAGGTTCCAGAAAAGTTGAATGCGATCTGGTCCTGGTCGGCGGTGGCCATAGCCATGTCGAAGTGCTGCGGCAGTTCGCCTTGCAGCCGGAGCCCTATGTGAGGCTGACGCTGATCAGCCGGGACATCGACACGCCCTACTCGGGCATGCTGCCGGGCCTCCTGGCCGGCCATTACAGCCACGGCGAATCCCACATCGATCTGCGGCCGCTGGCACAGTTGGCTGGAGCGCGGCTGTTTCACAGCTCGGTGACTGGACTGGACCTTGCCGCGCGCCGCGTGCTTTGCGACGGCCGGCCGCCTGTCGACTTCGACTATCTATCACTGGATATCGGCTCGCGGCCCGACTGGCGGGACGTGTCTGGCGCCGCCGAGCATACGCTGCCGGTGAAACCAGTGGATGGCTTTCTCGCTGCCTGGCCGGCGATTGAGGCTTCTTTGCTGCACCGCAACGGAACGCCGGCTCAGGTCGTTGTCGTCGGCGGCGGAGCTGGTGGTACGGAGGTTTGTCTTGCACTGCAGCATCGTCTGAAGGCTACTCGGCCCGAAGCCGATGTCCAATTCGCCATTGTAACCGACAAGGCGGAGTTGCTGCCCGAGCATAATCAGGGCGTTCGCCAGTGCCTGACACGGGCCGTCCGGACGCGCGGCGTCGCACTCCATCTGGAGCATCGGGTGATCGCGGTGACTCCGGGCCGCCTGCGCTGTGCGACCGGCGAAGAGATCGCCTTCGATGTGGCGTTGTGGCTGACTAACGCGGCCCCGGCCGGATGGCTGGAGCAGACCGGACTGGCTCTGGATGAGCGGGGCTTTGTCGCGGTGAATGACTTCCTGCAATCAACGTCGCACCACTTTGCCTTCGCCGCCGGCGATGTCGCCGCGCTTGCCAGCCGCCGCCTGGCGAAATCCGGCGTCTTCGCCGTGCGCGAAGGGCCGCCGCTGGCCCGCAATCTGCGCCGCGCCTGCCGCGGCGAGCCGATGGAGTCCTACCGGCCCCAGCGGCACCACCTGGCGCTCATCTCCACCGGCAACAAATACGCCGTCGCCTCGCGCGGCCGCTGGAGCGCGGAGGGCGCCTGGGTCTGGCGGCTCAAGGACTATATCGATCGCCGCTGGATGCGCATGTATAAGCAGCTCGATTCCATGGGTACGATGGCGGCGCCCCGCAATGGCGTGGCGGACGACGAGATGCGCTGCGGCGGTTGCGGCGCCAAGATCGGCAGCGAGCTGTTGGCGCGGGTACTGCACCGGCTGCAGCCGGAGTCGCGGCCCGACGTGCTTGTGGGTCTCGATCCCGCCGACGATGCGGCAGTCGTGACCCTGTCGGGCAATCAGTTGCTGGTGCAGAGCGTCGATTTCTTCCGCGCCTTCATCGACGATCCCTATCTCTTCGGCCGCATCGCAGCCAATCATTGCCTCGGCGATCTCTACGCCATGGGCGCTGTACCGCAGACCGCCCTGGCCATTGTCACGCTGCCCCACGGCGCGGAAGCGAAGGTCGAGGCCGATCTCTATCAACTCATGGCCGGCGCGACTGAGACACTGAAAGAGGCCGGCGCGGTACTGATCGGCGGCCATACCGGCGAGGGCGCCGAACTCGCCTTCGGCCTGACGGTAAATGGCACGGCGGTGCCGGAGCGCCTGTGGCGCAAGAGCGGCCTCAAGGCCGGCGACGCGCTGATCCTGACCAAGCCGCTGGGCACCGGCGCACTGTTCGCCGCCGATATGCGGGGCAAGGCCCGTGGCGCCTGGATTGATGGCGCGCTGCAATCGATGCTGCTCTCCAGCCGCACCGCCGCCGAGACTCTGCAGCGCCATGGCGCGCGCGCCTGCACCGACGTGACCGGGTTTGGTCTCGCCGGCCATCTGCTGGAAATGCTGCGCGCTTCGGAAGCGAGCGCCGAGGTTTCGATGAAATCTCTGCCTGCATTGGCAGGTTCGTTGCAGTTGCTGGCGCAGGGCATCGCCAGCAGCCTGGCGCCGCAGAACCTGACCCATGGGGCGGCAGTGGATAGCGGCGCCGTGTCGTCAGGCGATCCGCTGCTGGCACTGCTCTACGATCCGCAGACGGCCGGCGGGTTGCTGGCGGGTGTTCCCGCGGAAAGTATGGACTCCTGCTTAGCCGAACTGCGCGCCAATGGCACGCCCCAGGCCACCTGTATCGGCAGGGTCACGGCAATGGTCGAAGTGCCACGGATCACGCTGACGCCATGAGCTGCGGCGTGTCGTCCAGTGCTTGCGCCTCCGGCCGCAGCAGCGCCGCGCCCGTCGGATACATCTCGTAATAGCGCAGCCGCAGGGATTTCTCATCCTCCGCCAGCAGGCGGGAATAGGCCGGGAGTACCACGGTCTCCGCTCCATCGATGAACAGATCGTCGCAATAAGCCGGCCGCGGCCGGCGGCCCAGTTCAGCGATCAGCGCCGTGCGCATCCGGGCAATGTTGTCTGGTGCGAGATATTGGCTGGCGACATAGGGCGGCGCGGGCACCGGGTCGGTGCGCCGCAGTATCCGCAGGCCGGCCAACGCCTGCGGGCGATGGCGCAGCAGGAG
This sequence comes from uncultured Alphaproteobacteria bacterium, assembly GCA_963816235.1. Lineage (GTDB taxonomy): Bacteria > Pseudomonadota > Alphaproteobacteria > Dongiales > Dongiaceae > DATKFM01. The sequence continues at coordinate 48,739 of CAWFKD010000012.1, forward strand.
TGCATAGGTCACGCAATCGATTGCCGCCACATCGGCGTCACCGGATCGGACCGTCTCGGCGCTGCGGACGTGGCTGCCGCTTACTTTCACGCCGCCGAAGAACCGTCCATTCCGGCTGAGTGGCGCGACCAAGGCGCGCAACGCTCCAGTGCCGGAATAGGAGTTGAAGCCGTTGACCGCGCAGATGGCGCCGCGCAGGTCTTCGAGGTCTGCGGCCGGCGAGTCGTCGCGCACGACAATGCAGCTGCGATAGTCATAGGCGGAACAGCCCGTATCCTGCGCATAGCGCGGTACCGCCAGCAGTTCCAGCGCACTGGAGAATCCGAACACCAGATCGTAGCCGCAGCATTGGCTGAAGAAGAGCTCCGGCGAGGCCCATTGGCTGAGCACCGGCGCCCCACGGGTCAGCAGTTCCGGCGCATCGGTAAGCCCTTCGCGCTGAAAGGCCTGGCGCAACGCCTGCCACAGCGCGTCGGTCGCCGGCCTGGCTTCCGCAAGATCGTACATGGGCAGGCTGGCGAGCGGCATCTGGCGGGCACCCTGGCACGGCGGCAGGCCGTCGTTGCGGCCATCCTAGCAGCGCGGCAAGGTTGCAACGCGGGACGGCGCGGATCAAGAGCGGGATTGGCGTAATTTCGACCTCAGTGCTGCCGGCCAGATGCGGTACCGAGAGTGGCGTACTCCCCCGGCGGAACGTCCGAGCAAGTGCTTCCTGCGCGCCGAAGCGAAAAATGACCAGCTGCGTTGCCCTAGTGTCTTGCGTTGAACCTCAATGCATCCAGCAATGCCAAACCACGGGCCAGCGCAGCCCCAGTGGCGACCACCATCGGCGGCAGGACCATCCACTCCAGCGTCCAGGCGGCGCCGGAGCGTTCATACTCGTGGACCAGTGCGTGATGCATGCCGGAAAGTTGGGCGGCGTTGTAGCGGGCCAGGGTGACCAGAATTTCCGCCAATACCGGATTGGCCTTGTGGTGCATGGCGGAGGATTTGCCGCCGCCGGTCACCGTCACCGCGGCGATCTCGTTCTGGGCCAGCAGCGCGATGTCCTGGCCGATCTTGCCCAGGCTGCCGGAGACCAACGACAGCCAGCCGGCGAACTCCGCCAGATTGTCGCGGGCGGTGTGCCAGGAGTTTGCCGGGCGCCAGGTCGAGTTCCTGCGCGAGCGCTGCGGCAACGGCCGGCCCCTTGTCGCCCAGCTTCTCCAGCGTGCCGACCGGGCCGCCGAATTGCAGGACCAGCAGACGCGGCTGCAGCTCCGCCAGCCTCTGCCGGTGACGGAGCAACGGCGCCCGCCAGGCGGCGATCTTGTCGGCCCAGGTGATCGGCAGGGCCTGCTGCATGCGGGTATGGGCCATCAAGGCTTGGCCGCCATGTTTTCGCGACAGCTCCGCCAGGCGCTCGTCGAGCTTGGCAAGCCGCGCATCGAGGATTTCAACCGCCGGCTTCAGCCGCAGCACCAGGCTGGTATCCAGAACGTCCTGGCTGGTGGAACCGAAATGCAGATGCGCGCCGTGGGGCGCGCCGACCGAGCGGCGCAACTGGTCGATCCAGTCCGGTACCACCATGCCATCCCGCGCCGTAGCGCCGGCCAGCGCCGCCATGTCCGGCTTGAAGGTTTCGGCCGCCCGGGCGATCGCGGCTGCGGCTTCGGGAGGAATGACACCGTGTGCCGCTTCTGCCTTGGCCAGCGCCACCTCGAACGCCAGCATGGCCCGCAACTCGGCCTCCGGCGTGAAATGCCGCGCCGTCTCCGCATCGCCGAGCAGCGGGCTCAGCCAGGGATGATCGAATACGGAAACGCTCATGCCGGCGGTCTATCCTGCGGCCTCAGAAATCGAAAAACACGGTTTCCCGGTCGCCTTGCAGATGGATATCGAATCGGTAGACCGCCGCACCCGGCTTCGCCTCCTTGCGCGCGATCAGCGTGGCGATCAGGTCAGGCTGGGCCACCGCCTGCAGGACGGGATCGGCTTTGTTGGCCGCCGTCTCCTCGGGGAAATACATGCGGGTTTGCAGATGGATGTTGATGCCCCGCGCAAAAATCGAGATCGAGACATGTGGCGCCTGCGGCCGGCCGTCTCTTGCACGTGTGGCGCCCGGCTTGATGGTCTCGAACCGGAACAGGCCGGTGGTGAAATCCGTCGCCGCGCGGCCCCAGCCGGGGAAAGCCGCGCTGCCGTAACGGCCATCGGCCCCGGCCTGCCAGATCTCCAGCATCGCGTCGGTGACCGGCGCGCCGGCGCCGTCATAGATGACGCCTTCGATGACGATCTGCTCACCGGCGGTCGCGGCATTGGCAAGGACATTCAGCCGTTCCTGCGAGCGTGTTCGCAGGCCGGCGGCCGCGGGCACCGTGCCGATATGCACGAAAGGTCCGGCGGTTTGCGACGGCGTCTCCTTCAATGTCGATGCGGCCATTTCAATTCCCCTCGCGCCGGTTCTCGAAGAAGGTCGAGCGCCGTCCGCGCAACACGATGTCGAAACGGTAGACCAAACTGTCGAACGGAATCATGTTGGCCATGTCGAGCTTCGCCGTCAGCTGGTCGATCGCCGCTGCATCCCGGATGGTGTTGACGATCGGACAGCGGCGGATCAGCGGATCGCCTTCGAAATAGAGCTGCGTCACCAGGCGCTGGGCGAAGGCATGGCCGAAGATCGAGAGGTGAATATGCGCCGGCCGCCAGTCCGAGCCGTTGTTGCGCCAGGGATAGGGACCCGGCCGGATCGTGCGGAAACTGTATTTGCCCTCGGCATCGCTGATGCAACGCCCGCCGCCGCCGAAATTCGGATCGAGCGCGGCGACATACTGGTCGCGGACATGGCGGTAGCGGCCGCCGGCATTGGCCTGCCAGATCTCGATCAGCGTGCCGGCGACCGGCCGCGCGTTTTCGTCCAGCACTTGGCCATGCACAACGATGCGCTCGCCGATCGCCTCGCCTTCGGCTGCGTAGTTGCGGATCAGATCACCATCGAGCGGATCCAGCATGCTGTGCCCGAAGACTGGCCCGCTCATCTCGCCTTCGGATTGCGGCAGGGAGAGCAGGGCGCGGCGCGGCGACCGCAGCACTGTGGATTTGTAGCCGGGCGTATCCGCGGGCGGATGCCAATTGCGGTCACGCCGGATGAAATCCTGAAGCTCGCTCATGCTGCCGGGCTCCGTTTGGATTTGCCGGAGGATTTCTTTCGCCGCCCTGCTTCCATAGCGGAATAGGTCTGCTTGATGATCTTGATGGCGCGGTTGGCGGCGGGCACGCCGGCATAGATCGCCACATGCATCATCGCCTCCCGCAAATCCTCCTCGGTGGCGCCGGTGTTGCGGGTGGCCCGCACATGCATGGCCAGTTCCTCGTCATGGCCGAGGGCGGCGAGCAGGGCGATGGTGACCATGGACCGCTCGCGCTTGCTCCAATGGGGCCGCGACCAGACGGCGCCCCAGGCGCCCTCGGTGATCAGCGCCTGGAATGGCGCGTCGAAATCCGTCTGGCTCGCCTTGGCGCCGTCCACATGGGCGTCGCCCAGCACGGCGCGCCGGGTCTGCATGCCCTTGGCGAACAGCGGGCGCGTTTTCGGTCGATCAGGCAAGGGTGGTCTCCCTGCGGCAGGCAGCCCCCACGACCTGGAATAGCTTAGGGGGCGGAACATGGTATCGGACGGATTTTGGCCGCAGCATTCGGTTATGTATAATGACCATTTGTGCTGATAGCATAAACAATTCGATATATCTCAGGGCGGGGCCATGGCGATCGATCAACGGGTCAAGTACCGGCATATTCAATGCTTTCTCGAGGTGGCGCGCCAGCAGAGCGTGGTGAAAGCCGCCGCGGCGCTGTCGGTCACCCAGCCGGCGGTCTCCAAGACCATCCTGGAGCTTGAGGAGCTGCTGGGCGTCGCCCTGTTCGAACGGCGCGGCCGCGGCGTGGCGCTGACACGCTTCGGCGAGGTTTTCCTCCGTTATGCCGGCGCCAGCATCACCGCCTTGCGCCAGGGCATCGACTCCATCACCCAGGCCCGCACCAAGGGCGGCATGGCGATCAAGGTGGGCGCCCTGCCGACCGTCTCGACCCGGGTGATGCCGACCGCCGTGCGGCTTTTCAAACAGGAGAACATGGGCACCGTGGTGCGGGTGATCACCGGGGCCAACTCCGTCCTGCTGTCCCAGCTTCGCACCGGCGACCTGGATCTGGTCGTGGGCCGCCTCGCCGATCCCGACCTGATGACGGGCCTCAGCTTCGAGCATCTCTATTCCGAGACCGTCTCCTTCATCGTCCGGCCAGGTCATCCATTGTTGGCCCTGAAGCCGTTCGATCTCCGGAAATTCACGGAGTACACGGTGCTGATGCCGACCGAGGGCGCGATCATCCGGCCGATGGTCGACCGCTTCCTGATCGCCAACGGCATTGCCACCGTTCCCGACCAGATCGAAACCGTCTCCATGGCTTTCGGCCGGCGCTATATCAGGATGACCGACGCGGTATGGATCATTTCGCGGGGCGTGGTCGCCGATGATATCGACGACGGCGTGCTGGCCGAATTGCCGGTTGCAACCCAGGGGATGACCGGGCCGGTGGGCCTGACCACCCGCGCCGACATTCCGGCAAGCCTGCCGGCCGTGATGCTCATGCAGACCATCAGGGAAGCAGCCCGGAGGCAGACCAGCCCGCAAATCGGCGGCAATGCATAACCGCTGGGCTATAGGCCGGGCGGTATTTTTCATTGTTGCATAACCGGACAAAGAGGCATCATCGCCGCAATCAATGGGGTCAACACCCTTGGAGTGGGAGGACAAGATGAAGCTGCTGAAAACGCTCGCTCTGGCTGTGGCTGCGACGATGCTCGGCGCGGTGGTCGCTCATGCCCAGGAAGTCACGCTGACGTTGCATCACTTCCTCGGCCCGAAATCGCCGGCCCATGCCAAGTTCCTGGAGCCCTGGGCGAAGGAGATCGAGGCGCAATCGGGCGGCCGCATCAAGATCGAGCTGTTCCCGTCCATGGCCCTCGGCGGCAAGCCGCCGGAACTCTATGGCCAGGTGCGCGACGGCGTGGCCGACATCGTCTGGACATTGCCGGGCTACACGCCAGGCGTTTTCCCGCGCTCGGAGGTGTTCGAATTGCCGGGTGTCCATAAGGGCAATGCGCTGGCCACCGATCTGGCGATCCAGGACGTCTATCCGATGATCGCCGACGACTTCAAGGACGTGAAGGTCCTCCTGGTCTTCGTTCACGCCGGCAATGCGATCCATCTGGTGGACAAGCCCGTGCATTCGCCTGCCGACCTGAAAGGCCTCAAGCTGCGCACGCCATCGCGCACCGGCGCCTGGGTGATCGAGTCCTGGGGCGCGGAGCCAGTGGGCATGCCGCTGCCGAGCCTGCCGGAAGCGCTTTCCAAGAAGGCAGTCGATGGCGCGCTGATCCCCTTCGAGGTGGTGCCGGCCATCAAACTGCAGGAAATGACCAAGTACTCCGTCGAGGGTGCCGACGGCACGCGCTTCGGCACCTCGGTGTTTCTCTTCGCCATGAACAAGGCGCGCTATGACAGCCTGCCCGACGATCTCAAGAAGATCATCGACGACAACAGCGGTGCGGCGCTTGCCGCGAAAGCCGGCGAATTGTGGAATTCCTTCGAGGCGCCGGGCGAGAAGATGCAGGCGGATGCCGACGGCGAGATCATCAAGCTGAGCGCCGACGAGATGGCGGAATTCGACAAGCTCAATCAGCAGGTGGTCGACCGCTGGATCGAGGAAGCCACCAAGAACGGTATCGACGGCAAGGCTCTGGTCGACGCCGCAAAGGCAGCGGTTCTCAAGCACTCGCAATAACCGGCTGGCCCAACTAGACTCGGACGGTGCCGTCCGGCCGACAGGCGAAGGCGGAGTGCAGGGGAACCTGTCGTGATGAATCGATCATGGGTGGTGCGTGTGGTCGAGGGCTGGGCGATCGCGGGCGGATTGTTCACGCTCGCGATCGTCCTGGTGACCACCACCAATATCGTTCTCTTCGCTCTTGATCGGGTCGCACGAAGCTTTGGCGGTGCCGTTTCGGGCCTTCCCGGATACGAAGACTTCGTAAGCCTCACCGTCAGCTGCGCCGCACTGATGTTCATACCCTTATGTCAATTGCGCCGCGGCCATATCGCTGTGGATGTTTTCACGGAACGATTGTCCAGGCGTTCGCAGCACACGCTGGATCGTATCTGGTCGGCGGCAATGTGCCTGATGGCGCTGTTCCTCGCCTTCTGGATGTTCCAGGGCATGACGGAGTCTCGCGCCGATAACGCCCTGTCGCCTGTCATCGGCTGGCCGAATTGGCCGTTCTACATTCCCGGTGTCCTGTCGCTGCTGCTCTGGGCGCTGGTTGCCGCGGTCCAGGTCGTGGAAAGGCCGGCCGATGGACGTTCGTGAGCTGATCGGCCTTGCCGGATTTGCGATCCTGTTTCTATTGCTGGTCCTGCGGGCGCCGGTCGGCCTTGCCATGGTCCTGGTGGGGATCGGCGGCAACTTTGCCTTGAGCCTGGCGGCGCCGTTCCTGCGCTTCGAGCCCTTCCTGAAGCAGTTCAAGACTCTGTTGTGGAACACGGTCGCAAGCTACGACCTGTCCGTCGTGCCGCTGTTCGTGTTGATGGGGTTGCTTGCCACCCACGCCAATCTCAGCCGGGATTTGTTCCGCGGCATGAACGCCATCGTCGGTAGATTTCGCGGCGGTGTCGCCATGGCGGCGGTCGGCGCCTGTGCCGGGTTCGGCGCCGTCTGCGGCTCGTCGTTGGCCACAGCCTCGACGATGGGACGGGTCGCGCTACCCGAGTTGCGACGCCTCAATTACTCGCCGAGCCTGGCGACCGGCGCGCTGGCCGCGGGCGGCACCTTGGGCATCCTGATCCCGCCGTCCATTGCGCTTGTGGTCTATGCCGTCGTGGTCGAAGCCTCGATTGTCCAGCTGTTCCGCGCGGCAATCATTCCCGGCTTGCTGGCGACGCTGTTCTTCATCCTGGTCATTGCCTTTCAGGTGCGGCTGAAACCGGACCTCGCACCGAAGATCGAGGCCTTCGATCGGGCGGAACGGCGCACCGCGCTGCTGCGGCTCATACCGGTCGCCTTGATCTTTGGTACGATGATCCTCGGGCTTGGCGCCGGCCTGTTCACGCCGACGCCGGCGGCGGCCATCGGCGTCTTCGTCATTCTGGTCTACGGACTCGTCATGCGCTTATGGGGCGAGGGGCTGTCCCTGTCCGGCATGAAGGCTTCCTTGCTGGACTCCGCGATCACCAGCGGCATGATCTACTTCATCCTGTTCGGCGCGGAGGTGTTGAAGTCCTTCTTCTCGCGGTCCGGCCTGCCCATCGCCCTGGCCAACTGGGCGGCCGCGAGCGGTTTCGATCCCTGGCTGTTGCTGGTGGCCATCCTGGCGCTGCTGATCATCCTCGGGTGCTTCCTGGAGTCGCTCTCCATGGTGCTGGTCATCCTGCCGTTCCTCTGGCCGATGCTGGTGGAGGTCAATGGCGGCGATTATGTGACCGCCGCGGACGCCGCCTTCGGCCTCGATATGGAATCGCTTCGCATCTGGTTCGGGATTCTGTCTTTGATCGTGATCGAGCTCGGCCTAATCACACCGCCCGTCGGACTCAACATCTTCATCATCTCGTCGCTATCAGAGGGTGTTCCGATGCGCGAAACCTACAAAGGCGTGGTTCCCTTCATCGCCGCGGAGTTCATTCGCGTGAGTCTGATCCTGGTCTTTCCGGCAATCGCGCTGTTTCTGCCATGGCTGTTCAGTCAGTAGGGCAGGCCGACATAGTTCTCCGCAAGCGAGGTGGACGCCGCCCGCGATCCCACCAAATACTCGAGCTCCGCCAACTGGATCTTCTGGCCGAACGGGCCGGTATCGGGAAACCGGTGCAGGATCGAGGTGAACCACCAGGAAAACCGTTCGGCTTTCCAGATCCGGCATAGGGCTCGCGCCGAGTACGCGTCCAATCCCTTGTCGCTGCCGTCGCGGTAGTGGTCGATCAAGCCCTCCGCCAGGTATCGCACATCGCTGGCGGCGAGATTGAGGCCTTTGGCGCCGGTGGGCGGGACGATGTGGGCGGCATCGCCGGCCAGGAACAGGCGGCCGAACCGCATGGGCTCGGCGACAAAACTGCGCAGCGGCGCAATGCTCTTTTCGATTGCCGGACCGGTCACAAGCCGTGCCGCCGCCGTCGGGTCGAGCCGGCGCTGCAGCTCGGTCCAGAACTTGTCGTCGGGCCAGTCGTCCGGATGCTCCGAGGCGCTGCATTGGATGTAGTAGCGGCTGCGCGTGGGCGAGCGCATGGAGCAAAGGGCAAAGCCGCGCTCGTGGTTCGCATAGATCAACTCATCGGATACCGGCGGTACGTCGGCCAGCACGCCGAGCCAGCCGAAGGAATAGACCCGTTCGAAGAGGGATATTGCCGACTCCGGAACGCTGGGGCGGCAGATGCCGTGGAAACCATCGCAGCCGGCGATGAAATCGCAATCCAGTGATTTCTCGGAACCGTTCACGAGATAGCGCACTTGCGGCGTCGCGCCGTCGAAGCCGCCGATGCTCACATTTTCGGCCTCGTATGCCGTCGGTGCGCCTGCCGCGGCGCGGGCGTCCATCAGGTCGCGGGTGACCTCGGTCTGTCCATAGACCATGACGCTCTTGCCGCCCGTGAGTCCGTGGAGATCGATGCGGTGCCGCGTGCCGCGGACGCTGATCTCGATTCCCCGATGCACGAGGCCTTCGCGATGCATTCGCTGGCCGCAGCCGGCCTCATCGATCAGGCTTACTGTGCCTTGCTCCAGCACCCCGGCGCGGACGCGGCCGAGGACATAGTCGCGGCTGCGGCGCTCCAGGATGACCGTATCGATGCCGGCTTTGTGGAGAAGCTGACCCAGCAGCAGGCCGGCGGGGCCGGAGCCGATAATCGCCACCTGGGTCTGCTGTGCCATGCCGGATTCCGCCTTCAGGGTTCACCGTCATCGTCGAGCCTGATGATGACATTCCCATCGATTGTTACGCGGACAGAGAAGAATCAACAATCCGCCTGGCCGGGTGAGCTATGAATTTTGCTGCCGTAGCCATAACTGTTTGGTGCGGCTATCAATCGAACCGCAATCCCGGACTCAAGGGTTTGCGGGAAGCCTATGTGGAAGTCATCCCGACGTTGCTTCTGCAAGCGCAGGATGAGCAGTATTACGTCAGACAACCGGTCCCTGAAGCGGTGTAGAAAGGCAAACGGTAGTGGCCGCTTGAGGAGTGACGCCAATCCACACTAGTGTTGCCGTCGCTGGTCGGCGCAGCAGTCGCTAGAATATCGCCATCGGCCCGGCATAATGCACAAGAAGAGGCCCCGACAGGAAGGGGGCCTCGTGTCAGCAACCAAGAGAGGGAGGACCCAATGTTTCGACAATTGTTTCTAGCGGCGGCCTTTGCGTCTCTGATGTCCTCAACTGCTTCGGCCGATATCATAATTCTGGTGCCGTCAGGCTCCGAGGGCGACGGCCTGCGCGCCGCCGCCGCCGACTATAGCCAGCTCAAGGGCACGAAGGTCGAGATCGTACAGGCACCCTACAGCAACGTGTTCGAACAGGCCGCCAATGCCGGCGCAGACCAAGTCAGGCGCGTTCGACATCGTGCTGATGGACGATCCCTGGATTCCGTTCTTCGCCGAGAACGGGCACCTCGAGGACCTGACGTCATACTTCAACGCGATGGGCGTTCCTGGCCCCGACAACGATTTCCTCGCGAAGTCGCTGGCGGTCTGCCGCAACCCGTACAACACCGGCCCATTCGTCTGCATCCCCTATGTCGGCAACGCGCAGATGTTTTTCTATGATGGCGCCAAGTTCGCCGAACAGGGCATAACAGGCGCACCGAAGACCTGGGACGAGGTCATCACCGCGGCAAAGGCGATGACCGAAGCCGGCGGCGGCCGCTACTACGGCTATGTGTTCCGCGGCGGCCAGGGCAATCCGGTGGTCGCCGACTTCATGCCGATTTTCTGGTCCTATGGCGGCAATCTCTTCAACGCCGACCGCACCAAAGTGACGATCGATACGCCCGAGGGGGCGGCCGCGATGAAGACCTTCATGGCGCTGCGGGACATCTCGCCCAAGGGCGTCGAAAGCTACAACGCCAACGAGAGTGGGCCAGGCACTCGCCGCGGGCACGGCCGCCTCGTCGATCAACTGGCCTAACTGGGTTGCCACCTTCGAAGACCCGAGCCAGTCGAGGATGGTCGGCAAGATCTCCTATTCCGCCATTCCGGCAGGAACCCATGCCGGATCGTCGGAGATCGGCCACTGGACCATGGGCATCATGTCAGCCTCCAAGAACAAGCAGGAAGCCTTTGATTTCATGGTCTGGGCGACATCGGCGGAGCAGATCAAGATCTCGGCGACGCGCGGCAACCCGCCGGTGCGCTTCTCGGTGTTCACCGATCCGGAGCTGACAGCGCAGGAGAAGTTCCGTCACTTCCCGACCTTGATGGAAGCGATCAATTTCTCGACCCCGCGGCCGCGTCACCCGAAATGGCCGGAGATCGAAAACGCGTTCGGCATCGAGCTGTCGAAGGCCGTCGCCGGAACGGAATCGCCGGAAGAGGCGCTGAAGAGCGCCCAGGCGGCGGTCGAGAAGATTACCGGTATCAAGTAGTTTAAGTCTCACCAACGTTAACGGAGCGGGATCTTTGGATCCTGCTCCGTACCGGCGGGGCGCCCCTTCCAACAATGCGCGGAGTGCGCACAGGGGCGCTACAGCAACGCCGGGCTGCGGAGAACGACAGTGACGGCAGAGCTTCCGATCGCCAGGACCGCGCAGGCTGTGTCCGGCCCCGCTCTCGAGCGATGGTCCGAACGTCATCTGCGCGTGCTGATGCTGGCGCCGGCAATGCTCGTGCTGCTGGCGCTCACGATCTTTCCGTCGATCTACATGTTTGCCGCGGCCACCACGCGGATCAGCCCCAATCCGGATGTGCCCTGGGAGTTCGCGGGAGCGGACAATTTCCTCCGTCTGCTGACAGACGACCAGTTTCACATCGGCTCTGTGGAACACGCTGGTCTTCACATTCTTCGCCGTCAGCATCGAGTTCCTGCTCGGCTTGGGCCTGGCCCTGCTCCTCGACCGCTATATCCGGCGGCTGAACTTCCTGAAGACCATTCTCATGCTGCCGATGATGATGCCGCCCATCGCTGTCGCTATCACCTGGAAGCTGATCTATGAGCCGCAATTCGGCGTGCTCAACGAAATCATGTTCCAGCTCGGCCTGCCGCTGCAGGCCTGGGCCGGCGATGCTCGATTTGGCCATGTTCTCGATCATCGTCGCGGATGTGTGGCAATGGACGCCGTTCGTTTTCCTTCTGATGCTGGCGGGCTTGTCCAGCCTTCCCGAGGAGCCTTACGAGGCCGCCGCCATCGACGGCGCATCAGCCTGGCGGCAGTTCTGGGACTTGACCCTCCCCTTCCTCAAGCCGGTCATCGCCATCGCCCTGCTCTTGCGCATGATGGACGCCCTCCGGCTGTTCGATCTCGTCTTCATCCTGACCGGCGGCGGTCCTGCCGACCGTACGAAGACGCTCAGCCTCTACATTTATCAGGTGGCCTATCGCTTCGCCGATCCGAGCTATGCGGCGGCGATCTCGCTCTTCGTACTGTTTGCGACGGTCGCCTTCAGCACCTGGTTCATCAAGCGCATGCGGCTCGCCACCTAGGAAAATGGGATGACGCGCAGCCGAGCCAGCCTCATCTGCCAGCGCATCGCCGCCGCCCTCGCGATTGCCGTCGCGCTGATCTTCACACTGTTTCCGGTCTATTGGATCGCCGCCAATTCCTTCAAGTTCGACATCGACATCTTTTCGGTGCCGCCGCAGTGGTTTCCGGCGAACCCGACGCTGAAGCACTACAACGCGGCCTTCGTCGAGCGGCCCTTCCTCCAATACGGCCTGAACAGCCTGATTATTGCGGTGGCGACCACCATTGTATCGCTAGTCCTCGGTACCATGGCCGGCTACGCGCTCGCCCGGTTCCAGTATCCCGGCCAATGGCGCCATCAGATATCCTTCTGGATCCTGTCGACGCGCATGATGCCGCCGATCGTCACAATCATCCCGCTCTACCTCGCCTTCAATTATCTGGACATGCTCAACACCAAGTGGGCGGTGGTGATCGCCTACACCGCCTTCAACCTGCCGTTCGCCACCTGGATGATGAAGAGCTATTTCCAGGATTTGCCGGTAGAGTTGGAGGAGGCCGCCATGGTCGATGGCGACACGCGCTGGGGCGCGTTCCTGCGCGTCGCCTTGCCGCTGGCCCGCCCCGGCCTTGCCGCGACGGCTATCTTTTGCCTGATCATTTCCTGGAACGAGTTCCTGCTGGCGCTCATCCTGACGCTGACCGAGCGATCGCAAACGCTGCCGATCGGCATCGCCGGGCGCGTTACCCAATACAACACCTATTGGGGCGAGATTAGCGCCGCCGGTTTCACCGCCTGCATTCCCATCATGATCTTCGCCTTCATCGTCCAGAAGCATCTGGTGCGCGGGCTCTCCTTCGGCGCCGTCAAAGGTTGAACTCCATGGCATCCGTCCGGTTCAGCGATGTCAGCAAGAAGTTCGGCAATTTCGCCGCCGTGGCCAATCTCACCCTTGAGATCATGGACAAAGAATTCCTCGTCCTGCTCGGACCTTCAGGCTGCGGCAAGACAACGACGATGCGGATGGTGGCGGGCCTGGAGGAAGTCACTACCGGCGACCTCTATATCGGCAGCGACCGAATCAACGGCGTCTTGCCCAAGTATCGCGATGTCGCCATGGTGTTTCAGTCTTATGCGCTCTATCCCCATCTCACAGTCGAGGAGAACATCGGCTATCCCCTGCGCGTGCGGAAGGTGCCGCTCGCGGACCGGAAGCGCCAAGTGCTTGACGTCGCGCGGCGCGTCGAGCTGGACGCGCTGCTCGGACGCCTGCCGAAGGAGCTGTCCGGCGGCCAGCGCCAGCGGGTCGCGCTCGCCCGCGCCATCATCCGGACGCCGCGCGTCTTCCTGATGGACGAGCCGCTGTCCAATCTGGACGCCAAGCTGCGCGTGCAGATGCGCGCCGAGCTTAAGCACCTCCAGCATGAACTGCAGGTGACGACGATCTATGTGACCCACGACCAGATCGAGGCGATGACCCTGGCGCATCGCGTCGCCGTCATGAACAATGGCATTATCGAGCAGCTGGGGACGCCGAAGGACATATACAACAATCCGCGCACGCTGTTCGTTGCCGGATTCATTGGCTCGCCGCCCATGAATCTGATCGACGGCGAAGTGCAAGACGGCGTCTTTGCCGGGCCTGGCGGCCTCAGGGTGCCCGGACTTGGCCGCGCCACAGTTCCGCGCGCCGTGCTGGGCGTGCGTCCGGAGGATGCGCAGGTTGTCATCAACAGCGCCGAGGAAGCGAACCTCAGCGCGCCGATCTATTCCGCCGAGCTGACGGGCGAAAGCACGCTGGTCAGCGTCCGTGCCGGCGACACGCTGCTGACCATGCGCGCCGACAAGAACTTCGCCGGCGATTTCGATCAGATCGTCGGCGTGCGGATCCGGCCTGAGCGGGCCTTTCTCTTCGACCGGGAGAGCCGGAATCGTGTGGATTTCTAGGGTGCTGGTCGGCTTTCTACTCGCTGCATCGATCGACAGCGCCGGGGCAGGCGACGATCCGATTCCCGACAATCCGCTGATCTCGATTCCGGCTGGTCCCTTCATCTTCGGCAGCGACGACGGCAATGAAAACGAACGTCCGCGCCGCGTAGTCGTTGGCAAGGCCTTTGTCATGAACCGGACCGAGATCACTAATGGCCAGTATCAACGATTCGTGGATGCAACCGGGCACCGTTCGGCCTTCTATGGCGGTCATCCGGTTCTCGGTCTGGATGACCGGCCGGTCGTCGGCGTCAGCTATGCCGATGCGGCCGAGTTCTGCGCTTACTACGGATTGCGGCTGCCGTCCGAGAAGGAGTATGAACGCGTGGCGCGTGGAACGGTTGGTGCGCCATTTCCCTGGGGCAGCGGCGCGGCCGACGCTTCTCGCGCCAATGCTGGCAGCAAAGAATGTTGCGCGGGCGACGATAGCGACGGCTATAGCATGACCGCGCCCGCCAATTCGTTTGCCGCCGGCGCCAGCCCCGAGGGCATCCTCAACCTCGTGGGCAATGTTTGGGAATGGACCCGCGACTCCTATGGGCCTTATGAAGGCACTCCGCCGGCGGATATTGCCGGCAAATACAGGGTGCTGCGCGGCGGCTCCTGGAACAGCGATCCCGGACATCTCACCACCACTTACCGGCTGGCCTATGACCCGGATTTCCGGTTTGCAGCCAATGGCGGATTCCGATGCGTGCGCTCGCTGGACTGATCGCCGCCGCCCTTCTAGCGATCGCCGCACCCGCCGCAGCGGACCCAACGGCTGCGCCCGGATACGCGTTGGAGATCGTGCAGCAGCCGGGCGCGGCCTTTGCCGGCCTGGCACGCGACGGCGAGACGCTGCTCGTCACCGACCTCGCCGCCGGGCGCGTCTATCGGCGTGGAGCCGACGGCATCCTCACTGCTTTCGGTCCCGAGCTACCCCATGGCCCGGACGTGATGGGCGATCCGACCGGACCCTATCGGGTGGCACGCCAGGGTTCGACCTACATGGTCGCCCAAGGCTGGACACCCGCCGACGCCGCCGAGGGTAGATACGACCACGCCCTCCTCGAGATAGACGAGGTTGGCAGGATCAAGGTCCTCAGCGCTGACTTCTGGAACCCATACGACTTTGTTGCTTCGCCCGACGGCTTCTACGTGGTCGACGCCGCACGCAACTCGATCGAACGCCTTTCCGCTGACGGTGGCGTCCGGCAAACGCTCTTCACCTTCGCCCGGCTCACTGCGAGCGGATCGACGCTCAAGCCCCTGTCGCCGACCGAATTCGCCGAGCAACAGAGCTACGCGTTTGACGCCGTCCCCACGGGAATCGCCGCGCGGAATGGCCGCCTCTACGTTTCGCTGTTTGGCGGATTCCCATTCCTGGCCGGCAGCGGCCGCGTCGTTTCTCTCCCGGAAACCGGCATTGCAGAATCCGCGCGTGTCGAGGCCGTCGATCTCAACGCCCCGGTCGATGTCGTCTTCGACGCGAACGGCGACATGCTGGTTCTCGAGCACGGCCTTTTCGATCCGTCGAGCGCCTGGGTGTCCGGCAGCGGCAGGCTTCTTCGTATCAAACCTTCCACCGGCGCGCGGGAGATTGTTCTCGATGGCTTGACGCGTCCGATAGCGGTGCTGATCTGGGACGACCGGCAACTTATTGTCTCCGAACTTGGCGGCAGTCTTTATTTCCTGACCCGCAACCCTTAGAACTACACATGAGCCTGACAGCACGCATCGGCGCAACCGCATCTGGAGCCAAAGACCGCCAATGACTGGGAACGTCCTGCGGCGCGACTATAGCCTGAGCGGCCCGGAAAACAGGCGGGCTGTCGAGCGGGGCCTTGCCACCGCCAAATGGTATAGCTCGCCGATCCCGCGTAAGCGGCTGAAGGAGTTGATGCAGCGCAAGGACGGGCCGGCGATCCGCGACACGCTGATCTGGTTTGCCGCGCTCGGCCTGTTCGGCGGGCTTGGCATCTATTTCTGGGGTACCTGGTGGGCTGTGCCGGCATTCGCCGTATATGGCGTGCTCTACGGTTCGGCCGGCGATTCCCGCTGGCATGAATGCAGCCACGGCACCGCCTTCAAGACCCGCTGGATGAACGAGGCCGTGTATCAGATCGGTTCCTTCTTCGTGCTGCGCGAGCCGGTACCCTGGAAATGGAGCCATGCGCGTCATCATACGGACACCATCATCGTGGGGCGCGACCCCGAAATTGCTGTGCCGCGGCCGACGAACCTGTTCCACGTCGTCCTCGGCTTCATCAATGTGAGACATGGCAGCAAAGAGCTGCGCGAGATCCTGCTTCACTGCTTCGGCCGACTCGCTGCGGAAGAAGAGGACTACATTCCGGAGTCCGAGCATTACAAGGTCTACCGAACGGCGCGCATCTACGTCCTTATCTTCGCCACGGTCATCGGCCTGTCGATCTACTTTCAGAGCTTCCTGCCGCTGGTACTGGTTGGCCTGCCTTCCTTCTACGGCGCGTGGCTTCACTACCTTTGCGGTCTCACACAGCATGCAGGACTGGCGGAAGACGTGCTCGACCACCGGCTGAATTGCCGGACGGTCTACATGAATCCCGTTGTGCGTTTCATCTATTGGAACATGAACTATCACGTGGAGCACCATATGTTCCCGCTGGTGCCCTATCATGCGCTGCCTGCATTGCATGAGGAACTGAAGTCTGACATGCCGCCCGCCTACCGGGGATTTGCTGAGACCTATCGCGAGATCATCCCGACATTGATCCGGCAGGCAACAGACCCGCAAGGTTATGCCAGACGGCCGCTTCCAGCTGCGGCTGCCGCTCGTTCCGCAGAATTGACCGCTGCCAGCGCAACAGCCTGAGGAACAAGGATAGCCGGATGCCCGGGAATTGGGTCGAAGCCTGCGCTGTCGGCGACGTCGACGAAGAGGACGTCATCGCCTTCGATCACGGCGGCCGGACCTATGCGATCTATCACTCGCCCGATGGCGATTTCTATGCCACCGATGGGCTCTGCACCCACGAGGATTTCCCCCTCGCCGACGGCTTGGTGATGGACAACATCATCGAATGCGCCAAGCACAACGGGCGCTTCGACTACCGCACCGGCGAGGCCAAGGGCGCTCCGGTTTGCGTGAATCTCAAGACATATCCGGTGAAGGTCGAAGCCGGAAAAGTCCTGATCGATCTCGGCTAGGGTCTTGCGGGAATGAGTGAGCCCGGCATGGTGATCGTCGGCGCCGGCGAAGCTGGCGCGAGCGCGGCAGTCGCCCTGCGCGAGAAGGGCTGGACCGGAGCGATCACGCTGCTCGGCGAGCAGCCCCACGCCCCCTACGAATTGCCGCCGCTATCGAAGGCGGTGATGACCGCCGCCGAGGAGCCGTCCGCGCCGACCATCCTGCATGAATCGAGGATGCGGGAAAAAGCCATTGATTTCCGGGCCTCGTCGCCTGCTGCGTCGATCGACGCCCGCAAGAGTTGCGTGGTGCTCGACGATGGGGAGCAGATTCCGTACCAGAAGTTATTGCTGGCCACTGGCGCCCGGGCTCGCCCGCTGGCGTCTGCCGGGTCGGCCAAAATCCTCTATCTCCGGAGCTTCGCGGACGCCCAGGCAATTCGCGCCAGACTTCAGCCCGGGGCGCATATCGGCATCATCGGCGGCGGCTTCATCGGGCTGGAACTGGCCGCCAGCGCTAGTCAGCGCGGTTGCCGGGTGACGGTGCTCGAAATGGCCCCGGCTATCCTCATGCGTGGGGTGCCGAGAGAGCTTGCCGATATTATGGAAGAGCGGCACCGCAAGGCCGGTCTCGACCTGCGCACGGGCGTTGTGTTCAGCGGATTTGAAAGCACCGGCACTCGGCAGTCGATCCTGCTAGCCGATGGATCGAGGATCGACTGCGATGCCGTCATTGCCGGAGTCGGTGCTATTCCGGAGACGACGTTGGCCGCAGCAAGCAGCTTGCAAATCGAGAATGGCATCCGCGTCGATGACCAGCTCCGGACCAGCGAGCCCGGCATCTTTGCGGCGGGCGATTGCTGTTCATTTCCGCATCCGCTCTATGACGGCCGGCGCATCCGCCTGGAGGCCTGGCGCAATGCGCGCGACCAGGGCGCAATCGCC
This sequence comes from uncultured Alphaproteobacteria bacterium, assembly GCA_963816235.1. Lineage (GTDB taxonomy): Bacteria > Pseudomonadota > Alphaproteobacteria > Dongiales > Dongiaceae > DATKFM01. The sequence goes on from CAWFKD010000012.1 coordinate 66,513, forward strand.
GCTGCGAATATGCTTGGGGCGGGCGTCACCTACGACGCCGTCCCATCTTTCTGGTCGGACCAGTATGAATTGACCTTGCGCATCGCCGGTCTGCCCGATGCGGCGGCAACCTCGATCAGCCGTGATCTCGGCGAGGGCCTACATCTCACCTTTCACTTGGCCAATGATGGGCGGCTCGTTGCCGCCAGCTCGATCGGACCTGACATTAGGATTGCCAAGGAGATTCGCCTGGCGGAGATGTTGATTGCCAAGCGCCTGCGCCCCGATCCGAAGGCGCTGATGAGCTCCGATGTCAGACTCAAATCATTGCTCGCCGCCTGAATGTCATACATATCCAAGCCTGAGTGCCGCGCTGAGCGGCGCCGATATCTTCCACAAGGAATCCAGGAATGACCACGTTGTCAGATTTTCCCGATCAGTTCGCCGGACAATATGCCGTCGTTACCGGCGGCACCCAGGGGCTGGGCGAAGCCATCGCCCGTCTGTTCGCCCGCCGCGGCGCTGCCGGCATCGTCATCTGCGGGCGCAATCAACAGCGTGGCGAGACAGTGTCGCGCGAGTTGACCAAGGCCGGATGCGACACCCGTTTCGTGCAGGCGGATCTCGCCTCCATGGAGGATTGCCGCAAAGTTGTGGCCGCCGCCGACAAGGCCTGGAGCAAGCTGCATATCCTCGTCAATTGCGCGGGCATGACCGACCGCGGCACGATCCTGGATACCACGCCAGAGCTGTTCGACCGCATGTTCGCCGTCAATGTGCGGGCGCCATTCTTTCTGATGCAGGACGCAATCAAGATCATGCTGCGGGAGAAGATCGCCGGCAGCATCGTCAATGTCATCAGCATGTCCGGCCATGGCGGGCAGCCCTTCATCGCCGCCTATTGTTCGTCGAAGGGGGCGCTCGTCACCCTGACTCGCAATGTCGCTTTCGCCGCTTTGCGCGACCGGATTCGCGTCAACGGCCTCAATCTCGGCTGGTCGGATACGCCGGGGGAGGACCGCATCATGAAGACCTATCACGATGCGCAACCCGGCTGGGTGGCGAAGGCGGAACAGGGGTTGCCGTTCGGCCGCCTGATCAAGCCGGATGAGGTGGCCCGCGCCGTCGCTTATATGGCGTCGTCGGAGTCGGGTCTGATGACCGGGTCAGTGATCGACTTCGATCAAACGATCCGCGGAACCTATGAGTCGGGGCCGCAGCCCTCGGAGACATTGGCACAGAAATTCGCCAGCGCTTGAACAGCGTTCGGCCCAGGGAGAGCTAGAGCATGGTTGGTTTCGCGATTCTCGGCTGCGGCCGCATCGGCCGCATGCACGCCCGCAACATCAAAGCGCATCCGCGGGCGGAGTTGATTGTCTGCTACGACGTGGTGGCGAAAGCCGCGGAGGAAACGGCGGCGGAAACCGGCGCCCGGAACGTGGCGTCGGTCGATGAAGCCCTATCTGACAAAAAAGTCGACGCCGTGTTCATCGCCTCCTCGACCGATACCCATGTCGATCTGATCACCCGCGCCGCCAAGGCCGGCAAGAAGGTGCTGTGCGAGAAGCCGATCGACCTGGATATCAAGCGCGTCGAAACCTGCTGGAAGGAGATCGGCAGCTTGAAGCCGACGGTCATGATCGGTTTCAACCGGCGCTTCGATCCGTCCTTCCGCGCCATGCGCGATCGCATCCAATCCGGCGAGATCGGCAAGCTGGAGCAGGTCGTCATCACCAGCAGGGACCCCGCGCCGCCGCCGCCCGCCTATGTAAAGGGCTCTGGCGGCCTGTTCCGCGACATGACCATCCATGACTTCGACATGGCCCGCTATCTGGCCGGCGACATTGTGGAGGTGCAGGCCATGGGCGCCAACCTGATCGATCCCGGCATCGGTCAGCAGGGCGATATCGACGCCGCCATGGTGCTGATGCGCGCGGCCTCCGGCGCGCTGGTCCATATCAACAACAGCCGCCGTTGCTCCTACGGCTATGACCAGCGCATCGAGGCGTTCGGCGAGAAGGGTATGCTGCAAGCGCAGAACCGCCGGGGAACAACGGTGGAAGCCTGGGGCGCGGAACGAACTCGGGCCTCAGATCCCATCCTGCATTTCTTCATCGAGCGCTACACCGAGGCCTACCGCGCGGAACTCGACAATTTCATCGACAGCGTGGCGAAGGGCACGCAGCCCCTGGCAACTTTTGCCGATGGACGTGAAGCGTTGCGCCTGGCGGATGCTGCGCTGGAGTCGACGAAGTCGGGTAAGGCCGTGAGGCTCTAAGCTTTAGCTATCCAGCGCTTTCCGGCCCAGCATCGCCAGCAACGCCAGATCGCGTCGGGCTGCCTCTAGCGTGTTGCGTACCGGCTCGCCCTCATTGATCGCTCGCCACCAGCCTCTTAGCTCTTGGACAAACCCCTCGGCGTAGGACGGGCGATGATGGATCGTGCGCGCCTGCTGGCCGTCGGAGCGCTTCTCGATCAGCAGCGTCGGCTGATGGTTGAGATAGGGAGCCGGGAACTGCAATTCGAAAATCCGGTCATCGAACCAGAGGGAAATCCGTTCAAGGTAATCGGCGAGTTTCGGCACGGCGACATGGGCCATGGACCAGACCGCATCCCCCGCCGTGAGCCGCACGCTGGCGTGGCCGCCCGCTGATTTTGCGAACCAGGCGGCGCCAATGACGTCGCCAGTCTTGAGACCCATCTCGTCCAGCAGGCCATGCACAGCGTTTACGTCGTGGATGATGCTGGAGCAATAGGGACCGGCGAAGCCGCGCAACTGCTCATCTGTAGGCCGCTTGCCGAGCGCCCGCGCAATCTGCTCGCCCCGGGCCTTCTGCGCCTCCTCGATCAGCGCCGCGGAAACATCATCCCCGGCACAGAGATCGCGGTGCGCCACGAAAGGCCAGGCATCCGGATCGTTCACCTCGACGGAGACATAGCGAAGCCGGTCGCCCAGGCCGCGCACCATCGGTACCAAAGCCTCATATGCCGGATCGAAACGCTTCATATAGCCGACCTGGACAATGCGCTTGGCTTTGTCCCGCGCCGCAATGACTGCATCGGCATCTTCGACCGCATAGCAAAGGGGCTTCTCGGTGAAGACATGCAGGCCGCGTTCAAGGGCGGCGATGATCAGACGTGCATGCAACGCATCCGGCGTGGCGACGACCACGGCGTCCAGTTTCTTCTCGAACAGCGCCTCCGGCGTGGCCACCGCCACCACCTTCCATCGCCCCTCTAGATGAGCGCGCACCTTCGCCGAGGGATCGGCGACAGCGACGATCTCGAACATATCGGGCAGGGCCAGCAGGTTGGGCAGATGCTCAACCTGGGTGATGAGGCCGGCCCCGATAATGCCGACACGCAATCTTGCCATCGGCGGACCTCAGGGAGTGATCGTATGGCCGGACTGCAGCGCCAGCCGGGCGAGATTGCCGAACCCCATCTTGGCATAGGTGAGCGGGTGGGCCTTGCGCGGGTCTTGCTCGGCCTCGACGATCAGCCAGCCGCTATAGCCGGCATTCTTCAAGGTCGTGAGGATCGACGGGAAATCTACCGAACCGTCGCCCGGCACCGTGAAGATGCCATCCAGTACCGCCTGCATGAAGCTGCCGTTCTTGGCGCGGGCATCGTCCAGGACCGGTCGCCTCGTGTCCTTGCAATGCACATGGACCACGCGCTTCACATGCCGTTTCACCAGCGCCACCGGGTCGCCGCCGGAAAAGGCGCTGTGGCCGCTATCGAACAGCAGGCCGACCGCCGGCCCCGTCGAGGCCATCAGCTTGTCCACCTCGGCATCGGTTTCGATCACCGTGCCCATGTGATGATGGAACGCCATGCCGACGCCGAAATCCCGCATCCGCTCCGCCAGCGCCGTCAGGTCTCGGCCATATGCCGGCCATTCGCTGTCCTTCATCATCGGCCGCTGGGAGATTGGCGCGAAAAGATCGCCGCCGGAGCGCCGGGAGGTATCGGCATAGACGATGTGCGTGCTGCCCATGTCCCGCAGCAGGGTGAGGTGGGCCTGCACGGCCTTCCATTCCTCCTCCAGCCCCTTGTCCAGCAGCCGCCCGTCATACCAGCCGGACACCAGCGCCAGGCGATGCTTCTCCAGGATCGGCCGCAGTTCGCGCGAATTGCGCGGAAATTTGCCGCCCATCTCGATGCCGGCGTAGCCGGCGGCATGGGTCTCCGACAGGCAAACCTCCAGCGGGATATCGCCCCCCAATTCGGGCATATCGTCGTTGGTCCAGGTGATCGGGTTGATGCCGAGTCTGACCGTCATGTTCTCCTCATTGCGACTATTCATGGATAGGAATCGGCCCGTTCCGGGTGAAGGCGCCCGAACCATTCGTGACCAATCCTGTGTGGGTGTTGGGTTTCCGGAACCAGCCTGTCCGATTGAAGCCGTAGCGCGAAAATGGGCTGGCGGTGAGTATACATCCTGCAACCGGATGATCCACCGCCATTGCCCGCCCCAGGGCCTCATTCTATGATTTGCCGCCTTCCGGATAGCGAAGCCCGGTAGCCGCAACTCCGACAGCCGGAGGCCCGGCCGCCGTCAATCAAGAACGAGAACGTCGCCAAAAACAATCAAGACAGAGGAGGTAGAACATGCGTCGCTTACTAACAGGATTAACTGCGGCCGCGGTGCTCGCGCTCGGCGCGACGGGCGCGATGGCCGACACCCGTGTCGTCTTCGTCACCCATGGCCAGGCCGCCGATCAGTACTGGTCCGTGGTCAAGAAGGGCGTGGACGATGCCGGCAAACAGCTCGGTGTGACCACCGAATATCTGGCACCGGAGACTTTCGACATGCCGGCCATGGTGAAGCTGCTGGACGCGGCGATCGCTTCGAAGCCGGATGGCCTGGTGGTCTCCATTCCCGATACCGATGCCCTGAGCGATCCCGTAAAGAACGCGGTCGCGGCCGGCATCCCCGTGATCGTCATCGATTCCGGCGGTTCGGAGCTGTCGCGCTCTCTGGGCGCACTGCTCTATATGGGACAGAACGAGTATGACGCCGGCGTTGCTGCCGGCAAACGCGCCGCCGCCATCGGCGTGAAGCATGCGGTCTGTGCCAACCATGAAGTCGGCAATATCAGCCTGGATGACCGTTGCCGCGGCTTCCAGGACGGCCTCGGTTCGCCGGTGCCGGTACTGCAGGGCGTGATGGATCCGACAGAAATGAAGGCCCGCATCCTCGCCCACCTCAATTCCAACCCCGATACCGATTTCATCCTGACAGTGGGTTCGGCGGGCGCCGATCCGGCGCTGGCGGCGGTGGATGAGGCCGGGCTTTCCGGCAAGGTGAAGACTGGGACGTTCGACCTGTCCCCGACCATCCTGCAGGCCGTCGATGCCGGCAAGATGGAGTGGGGCATCGATGCCCAGCAATATCTCATGGGCTATGTCCCGGTTATGATGTTCGACCTGATGAAGCGCTACAAGCTGGCGCCGATCGAGGACTATCCGACGGGCCCTGGCTTCGTCACCAAGGCTGATGCGGCGACGATCGTCGATCTCGCCAAGCAAGGCGTGCGCTAATCTGCAGTTGGCGGCCCGGTCGAATGCCATGGCCGGGCCGCCGCTCCACAATCACCAACTGAATCCTGATATCGGGGGCATTGCGCGGCATCATGTCTGAAGCCACGGCAACGCGGGACGACCGGCTGCATCAGGCGTCATGGCTGACGCGTCTTCTACGGCGGCCGGAACTCGGCGCCGTCGCGGGCACGATCCTGATCATTGCCTTCTTCATGGCGACCGCCGGCGGCACCGGCCTGTTCAGCCCCAAGGGTATCGTCACATTTCTCGAAGTATCGGCACAGCTCGGCATCCTCGCGGTTGCGGTGTCGCTGTTGATGATTGCCGGCGAGTTCGATCTCTCGCTGGGCTCGATGATCGCCTTTGCCGGCGTGATGATCGCCATACCCTCGACCGTGCTGGGCTGGCCGGTCTGGCTTTGCGTCATCCTGGCCTTCTTCGTCGCGGCTGGCGTTGGCTATCTCAATGGCCTCCTGGTGGTTCGCACGGGGCTGCCGTCCTTCATCGTCACGCTGGCGACCTTGTTCATCCTGCGGGGCCTGACGCTTGGCTTCACCCGCCTGATCACCGGCCGCACCCAGATTCCCGGCATCAAGGAGCTGACCCAGAACGATTGGCTGGCGCCGATTTTCGCCGGACAGGTCGGCGGCGGATTCTTCTTCTGGGCTGCAGAGATCGGCCTGATCGGCAAGCGGCCCGATGGCCTGCCGGAAATCCAGGGGATCCCCGTCTCGATACTCTGGTGGCTGCTGCTGACAGCGGCGGGAACCTGGCTGCTCCTGCGCACGCGCTTCGGCAATTGGATATTTGCCTCTGGCGGCGACGCCAATGCCGCCCGCAATGTCGGGGTGCCGGTAACGCGGGTGAAGATCTGGCTGTTCGTGCTGACGGCACTGTCAGCGACGTTGTTTGCCACGATTCAGGTTCTCAGCGTCGGCTCCGCCGATACCGCCCGCGGCCTGCAGAAGGAATTCGAGGCGATCATCGCTGCCGTGATCGGCGGTACGCTGCTCAGCGGCGGCTACGGCTCTGTCGTCGGCTCGATGTTCGGGGCGCTGATTTTCGGCATTGCGCAGATCGGCATCTTCTACACGGGCATCGACACCGACTGGTTCAAGGCCTTTATGGGCGTGATGCTGCTGGTGGCCGTGCTGTTCAACAACTATGTGCGCCGCAAGGCAACAGAATCCAAATGAACGGATTGCAGCCCATAGTCGATCTCCGCGGCGTCAGCAAGCATTTTGGTTCCGTGCTGGCGTTGCAAGACATCTCGCTGCAGGTATTTCCCGGCGAGGTCTGTTGCCTGCTCGGCGACAACGGCGCAGGCAAATCGACTCTGATCAAGATTCTCTCCGGCGTTTATACGCCAGATGAAGGTGAGATGCGGGTCGAAGGCCAGCCGGTCCATTTCTCGTCGCCGCGAGATGCACTCGATCGCGGCATCGCCACGGTCTATCAGGATCTGGCCATGGTGCCGCTGATGTCGATATCCCGGAATTTCTTCATGGGCCGCGAGCCGGTAAGACGGGTCGGTCCGCTGCGGGTGTTCGATCACATGCGGGCCGATGAGGTGGCGCGGGAGGAGATGGGCAAGATCGGCATCCGGGTGCGCGATCCCGGACAGGCGGTCGGCACGCTTTCCGGCGGCGAGCGTCAATGCGTCGCCATCGCCCGGGCGGTTTATTTCGGCGCGCGCGTCCTGATCCTGGACGAACCGACCTCGGCGCTCGGGGTCAAACAGGCCTCGATGGTGCTGCTCTATGTGGAGCAGGCGCGGGCGCGGGGACTGGGCGTCATCTTCATTACCCATAACGTCAATCACGCCTATCCCGTCGGTGACAAATTCCTGCTGCTCAATCGCGGCCGCTCCATGGGCTATTTCCGCAAGGACGAGATTTCGCGCGAGCAGGTCACCGCCATGATGGCGGGCGGTCAGGAGCTGACTGAATTAGAGAATCGCCTGGCCGAAGCGCGCGCTGCCGGCAATCGCCTGCCGGCGTAGTTCCGCAGGATTTTCAGTTCCGGAGTATGACCATGGTTTCATCGATCGGCGTCGGCGTCATCGGCACGGGATTCATGGGTGCCGCCCATGCCCAGTCGTTCCTGGCCGTCGCCCCCATATTCGAGACCGCGCTCACGCCGCGTCTCGTTGCAGTCGCCGATATCAACAAGGTGGCGGCGGATGCGGCGGCAAAGCGTTTTGGTTTCGGCCGGGCGACGGCCGACTGGAAGGACGTCGTCGCCGATCCTGCGATCGAGCTTGTCTCGATCACGGTGCCGAATGCACTTCATGCCGATATCGCCCTCGCTGCCATCGCGGCCGGGAAGCATGTCTATTGCGAGAAGCCGCTGGCCGCGACTGCGGCAGCGGCGGAGTCTATGGCTGCAGCGGCAGCAAAATCCTCCGTGAAAACCCTGGTCGGCTACAACTACATGCGCTCGCCGGCGGTGGCCTATGCGCGCGATCTCATTGCCCAGGGCGTGATCGGCGAGCCGATCTATTGGCGCGGCGTCTGCGACGAGGACTACATGGCGGATGCGGACACGCCATTCTCCTGGCGCTGCCGCCGCGACACCGCGGGCTTCGGCGCGCTCGGCGATCTGGCCTCGCACCTGGTCAGCGTGGCGCGGCTGCTGATGGGGCCGATTGCGCGTGTAGTCGCCGATCAGAAGACGGTGATTACCCATCGCCCAGCACCCGGAGCTGGTGAAGCTGCGGAGAAGCGCTCCGGCGAGGTCAAACGGGATCTCACCCAGCCGTCGCTTCCTGTCGAAAACGAAGACACCGCCCACGCGCTCCTGCAGTTCGCCAGTGGCGTCATGGGCAGTTTCGTCACCAGCCGTTCCCATTGGGGCCGCAAGGCCCATCTGGGCTTCGAGGTCTTCGGTCGCAAAGGCAGCATCCTGTTCGATCATGAGCGGATGAATGAGTTGCAGCTCTTCACCAAGGACGGCGTCGATGGCGCGACAAACGGCTTCCGCAATATTCTTATCGGGCCGGAGCATCCCAGCTATGGCCGCTTCACGCCTGCCAGGGGCCACGGCATCGGTTTCAACGATCTCAAGATCATCGAGATCGCCCATCTGCTGCAGGGGATTGCCGGCGCCGAAACGCTCTATCCGACGATCCCGGATGCGCTGCGAATCGAGCATGTCCTTCATGCCGTCGTTCGCTCCGCGGAAACCGGGCAATGGGTCGATACGAACGATCGGTGAACGCCAAAATCGTGCCGATCGGAATTGCCTAGCGGATTGAGCCTGTTATCTGCCTTGGCATTACATCTTTGACGTGCGCGCCGGAGCCGCCATGCCTTGACAATTCCCCTGGGAGCGGCGCGCAATGGTTGCAACGTTGGGCCGGCGGTCAGGGAATGCATACCTGGACGGTCGGTTGCCGCGTCGAAATCAGGAAGAAACGAACCGGGAGGGTCATAATGTCGATCAGAAGTCGACTTCTTGCTGTTGCTGCCGTTCTGACCGTGGGCGTGACCATTGCAGGCGTCATGCCGATGCCGGCCCAAGCTGAAACGGTTCTAAATCGCGGTTTTGGCGCCTCGCCACATACACTCGATCCCCATATCAATTTCGGCGCCCGCGAAGCCTGGATCCAGGATGACCTTTATGAAGGCCTGGTCGCGACCGCGGCTGACGGCAGGGTCATTCCCGGCGCTGCGGAAAGCTGGGACGTGAGCGACGACGGAAGGACCATCACCTTCCATCTTCGGGCAAATCTGAAATGGTCGAATGGCGAGCCGCTGGTGGCGCAGGACTTCGTCAATGGCATGTTGCGCACGCTGGAGCCGAAGACCGGTTCCGAAAAGGCCTACTACTTCTACAACGTGATTCAGATCACCGGTGCCGCCGGCTATAACGATGGCTCCATCACCGATGCGTCGCAGGTCGGCATTAGGGCGCCCGATGACAAGACCGTGGTGCTGACGATGGAAAATCCGGCGCCGCAGGCGTTCTTCGTCCTGAACTCGTTCCAGACCACGCCGCTGCACAAGCCGTCCTGGGAGAAGTTCGGCGACAAGTTTGTCGAGGCCGGAAACCAGGTCGGCAACGGCGCCTATGTTCTGGTAGAGAATGTGCCGCAGTCCCATGTGACGCTGGTGAAGAATCCGAACTACTGGGACGCCGCGAACGTCAAGATCGACAAGGTGAATTATATCGTCACCGAAGACGTGAATACCGAGCTGAAGCGCTATCAGGCAGGCGAGCTCGACGTCACCAACGAGATTCCATCGGATCAGCGCGAAGCCCTTAAGGCCGAACTCGGCGGCGAGGTTCGCGAAGTGATCAGTACGGAATCGCTCTACTTCAGCTTTAACGTCACCAAGCCGCCGTTCGATGACATTCGCGTGCGTCAGGCCCTATCCATGGCCATCGATCGCGAGGTGCTGCAGGACAAGGTGCTGAAGGCCGGCTACAAGCCGAGCTATTCCTACGTTCCGGCCGTTGATCCGACCTATGACGGTCCGAAGATCGTCGAAGCCGGCATGTCGAAGGAGGAACGTGAAGCGAAGGCGAAGGAGCTTTTGGCGGCAGCGGGCTTCGGCCCGGACAATCCACTGAAAGTCGGCATTCTCTCCACGACGGATGAAGTCGAAAAGCGCGAGGCAACCGCGGTTGCCATCATGTGGAAGCAGGTACTGGGGGTGCAGACCGACCTGCAGAACCAGGAATTCCAGGCCTGGCTCGATACCTTCTATGCGGGCAATTGGGAGGTCTTCAACGACAACATCGTCGGCGATTTCCCCGGACCGGAAACCTATCTGACCTATATGAAGCCGAGCTCGGATCCCGGCTACAACTGGAAAAACGACGCTTATGAGGCACTGCTGAACAAGGCCGCCACCATTGCCGATCCGCCGGAACGGTTGAAGGTCCTGGCCGAGGCGGAGAAGGTCCTACTCGATGATTATCTCGTGGCGCCGATCGCCAGCGCCACCTCGCGCCACCTGGTGAAACCCTATGTGAAGGGCTGGGTCGACAATGTCGTCGAGTCCCACCCGTCGCGGTTCATGAGCATCGAACACTAAGCGGTTTGGCAACGGCGCCGGATCACTCCGGCGCCGTTGCCACTCCTAAGCGGACCGCAACAGCATCATGCTTCGATACACCATCCGCCGATTGGTGGGCGCCATTCCCACCATGTTTGCGCTCATTGCCATCACGTTCTTCATGATGCGGATCGCGCCCGGCGGCCCGTTCGATGGCAATCGCAAGGTCACGGCGGCGGTGAAAGCCAATCTTGAGGCGGCCTATCACCTGGACGAGCCGCTATGGATGCAGTTTCTCCGCTACCTCTGGGGCGTGCTGCATTTCGATTTCGGCCCATCCTTCAAGTATCGCGACTACACGGTCTCGGACCTGATATGGCAGGGCTTCCCGGTATCCTTCGAGGTCGGTATTTGGGCGATCGCTATCGCCACGGTCGTCGGCGTGACGCTAGGCACCTTTGCCGCTCTCAGCCAGCATAGCAAGGTAGACTATGGCGTGATGGCCATTGGCATGACCGGCGTCGCGGTGCCGACATTCGTCGTCGGACCGCTGATGCAAATCTTCTTCGGTGTGACGCTGCTCGCGTTGCCGGTTGCGGGCTGGGACGGAAGCCTTGAACGGAAGATCATGCCGATCATCGCGCTGGCGCTGCCTAACATCGCCTATATCGCCAGCTTGGCGCGCGGCAGCATGATCGAATCCTTGCGCACCAATCATGTGCGCACCGCCCGCGCCAAGGGCATCGGCGGATGGCGCACCGTGACTCGGCACGCGCTGATCGGCGGACTGGTGCCTGTGGTCGCCTATCTCGGGCCGGCCACCGCTGGAATCGTGACCGGATCCATTGTGATCGAAAAGGTTTTCAGCATCCCCGGAATCGGCCGCTACTTCGTCGATGCGGCATTGAATCGGGACTACACGCTCGTGCTCGGTGCGGTGATCTTCTATGGGTTCCTGATCATCATCGCCAACCTGATTGTCGATCTTTGCTATGGCTTGCTGGATCCAAAGGTGCGCTATGACTGAGACAGCGATGGCAGCAGGACCTAGTGTTGCCGTTGAGAAAGGCGTCAGCCAGACCCGCGAGGCCATGGGCCGGCTTGTCAGGAATCCGGCGGCGATGTTTGGCATCGCTGTCATGGTCCTGCTGTTCCTGGCTTGCTTCCTGGGGCCTATGGTCTTTGGCCTTGATCCCGAAGCATCCGATTTTGACGCTGTGTCGCTCCCGCCCAGCTTTGCGAACGGCCATTGGTTCGGTACCGATGATCTTGGGCGCGATTTGCTGACACGCACCCTGACCGGCGGCAGGGTGTCACTCTTGTTGGGTGTCGCCGCGACATTGGTGGCGCTGGGCATCGGTGTAATTTATGGCGCCATCGCCGGCTATGTCGGCGGGCGAATTGACAGCCTGATGATGCGCTTTGTCGATGTCTTTTATGCCCTGCCCATTCATCTTCTTCGTGATCATGTTGACCTTTCTTTTCGGGCGCAGCCTGGTCGCGTTGCTGGTTGCCATCGGCGCGGTCTATTGGTTGACCATCGCGGTCATCGTCCGTGGCGAAACCTTGAGTCTGAAGCGCAAGGAATTCATCGAGGCCGCAAAGGCGGGCGGCATGGGTCCTCTCGCAATTATCTTCCGCCACATCGTGCCGAATACGACGGCCCCCGTGATTGTATATGCGAGCATGACGGTCTCGGACGTCATTCTCGGTGAATCCCTGTTGTCCTTCCTGGGCTTGGGCGTGCAGGAACCCAACACGAGCTGGGGCGTGCTGATTGAGAATGGCGCCGCGACAATGGAGTCGCAATGGTGGCCGCTGATCTTCCCGGCCGCATTCCTGGCGACCACGCTCTTCGCCCTCAATTACATTGCCGATGGTCTGCGCGATGCTTTCGACCCAAAGAGCCGCTGAGGCTACCCAGTCAGCCAAGACCGCGGCCCTGCTGGAAGTCCAGGGGCTGACGATCCAGTTCCGCGCCGGCAACAGGTGGGTAGCAGGCGGTTAGCGACGTCGCGTTCAGTCTGCGGCCCGGCGAAATTCTCGGGATCGTCGGCGAGTCCGGTTCGGGCAAGACCCAGATCCTGATGTCGATGATGGGCCTGCTGGCGGAGAATGGCCGCGCCAGCGGCAGCGTCAAGCTGCGCGGCGAGGAGATCCTCAATCTTCCGACCGACAAGCTGGACCAGATCCGCGGCAGCGTCATGACCATGATCTTCCAGGATCCGATGACGTCGCTGAATCCCTTCATGCGGGTCGGTAAGCAACTAACAGAGGTTCTGGTCAAGCATCGCGGCATCGGCGGCGCGGAGGCGGTGCGCCAGGCGACGGCGATGCTGGAGCATGTGCGCATCCCGGAGGCCGAACGGCGCATGGAGATGTATCCGCACGAGTTTTCCGGGGGCATGCGCCAGCGCGCGATGATCGCCATGTCGCTGCTCTGCAAGCCGGCGCTGCTGCTGGCCGACGAGCCGACGACAGCGCTCGATGTCACGGTCCAGGCACAGATCCTGACGCTGATGCGCGATCTCGCGCATCAGTCGGGCACTTCGGTAGTGCTCGTCACCCATGATCTCGGCGTCGTCGCCGATCTCTGCGACCGCGTGATCGTGCTTTATGGCGGGCGCATCATGGAAGACGGCCCGATCGACGACGTGTTCTACGACCCCAAGCATCCCTATACGAAGGGCCTGCTGCGATCGATGCCGCGGCTTGACGAGAAGACCCACGGCGAACTGCCGACGATCCCCGGACAGCCGCCGATCCTGTCGCAGCTCGCAGGCGGTTGCCCGTTCGAGCCGCGCTGCGCCCTCCGGCAGGACTATTGTAAATCCGAAATTCCGCCGCTGGCGCGGTCGGGTTCGCGGCGGCTCGCCTGTCATGAGGTGTCGCTGTGAATGCCGAACCGCTGCTGTCGGTCAAGGACCTGCGCGTCCATTTCGGCGCCGGCAAGAAGCTGTTCGGCAAGGCCGCGACGATCAAGGCAATCGACGGCATCAGCTTCGAGCTGCGTCAGGGTGAGACGCTGGGCATCGTCGGCGAATCCGGCTGCGGCAAGTCCACGCTGGGCCGCGCCGTGCTGCGGCTCCTGGCGCCGACCGAAGGCACCGTGGTCTGGCTGGGCCAGGACATGGCCAGCCTCAAGGGCGAGGCGCTGCGGCGCGAGCGCCGGAACATGCAGGTGATCTTCCAGGATCCGATTGCCTCCCTCGATCCGCGCATGACCGTGGGCCAGGCGATCGAGCGTCCGCTGATCACTTTCGAGCCTGGTCTGTCCGGCGAAGAACGGCGCCGCCGGGTGCAGGAGATGATGGAACAGGTGGGCCTGCCGCGCGCCTGGTCCGGCCGCTATGCCCATGAACTCTCCGGCGGCCAGTGTCAGCGCGCCGGCATCGCCCGCGCGATGATCCTGCGGCCGAAAATGGTCGTCTGCGACGAGCCGGTGTCGGCACTGGATGTCTCGATCCAAGCGCAGATCATCAATCTGCTGATGCGCCTGCAGCGGGAATTCGGCCTCTCGCTCCTGTTCATCTCGCACAATCTCAGCGTCGTGCGCCATATCAGCAACCGCGTGATGGTCCTCTATCTCGGCAAGATCATGGAGATCGCCGATCGCGACGATCTCTATGCGCGGCAGCTCCATCCCTATACCAAGGCGCTGATATCAGCCGTGCCGATCCCCGATCCGAGGTTGGAGCGGCAGCGCGCGAAACTGTTGCTGACGGGCGACCTGCCGTCGCCGGTCAATCCGCCATCCGGCTGCCGCTTCCGCACCCGCTGCCCGATCGCGACGGCGCGCTGCGCGGCGGAAGAGCCTGCGCAGACCTCTTTCGGCAAGGGCCATCTGGTGGCCTGCCACTATGCCGGCGACCAGCCCGCTTGAACTTCCATCCGCATTGCCTGTTCGATTCCTGTAGTTAGGCATGACTGCAGCATCAGCAGAATCCGTCGAACAAGCGCGTGCCCTGGCCGAGGCCTGGTCGCGCTATCCCGTGCCGTGGGATGTCAAGCTGTCTCCGGACGGAAAGCGGCTGGCCTGGTCCTGGTCGGGGCTCGGCGATGCATGCGACGTCTATGTCGCGCCGACGGACGCCAGCACGCCGCCGCTGCGCCTGACCAAAAGCAAGGACCATGTACTGGTGCGCGGCTGGTCGCCGGACAGCCGGCATATTCTCGCCGGCCGCGACAAGGGGGGCGATGAGCGCGAGCAGCTTTTGCTCCTCGATCCGGCAAAGCCGTTCGAGATCGTGCCCCTGACCGCGGAGACGCCGGACTTCTTTCTCTATGGCGGCGTGCTGCACCCGAATGGCAAGTGGCTGTTCTATTGCGCGCAGTTCGATCCCCATGATGCCCAGGGCCGCAGCGGCGCTTGCATCCTCCGGCAAGATCTTGCGACCGGTGAAATCCGGACGATCGCGCGCATGCTCCAGGGTGAAGGAACCGGACCGTTGCTCAGCCCAGACGGAAGCTATCTGCTCTACCATCGCCGCGACAAGCACCCGGCGGGGAGTCAGGTCTATTTCGTGGATGTGGAGGGTACGGCAGACCGGCCACTGCTGGATCTCGGTGACCGCGTCTCGATCCAGGCGCAATGGCTCGGCGATGGCAACAAAGTGCTGGTGCTGGCGCAGACGGAGAACCACGGACGCGTGGATCGTCGACTTCATCGACAAGCAGGCGTTCTGGAAGTACGGAACCGGCAGCGGCGTTACGTGGCTTAGTCGACGTATCCAATCGGCGGTCCGGGGCAGGTCGAAACCGTGGTGCCATCCGACGACGGCCGGGAGATCATGATCGTCGAAGGCCGCGACGGCCGGACGAAGTTGACCTTGCTGCGCATTGCGGATGGCACAAGGATTCCGGTCGAATGCGGCGATGGCGATCTCCTGCCCGTGGCTTCAATGCCTGATGGTACCTGGATCGGTGCCGCGTCGCAGACCGATCGGCCGACTGAGTTCGTGCGCTTCGATCCGGCCGGCGCGGCACCATGGCTCTACCTGTCGGATGCCGGAAGCCGCGTGCCGGCGCAATCCAGTCCGGCTGCGAAGGGCGAAAGCATCCGCTGGCGATCGGTCGATGGCCTGGAGATACAGGGCTGGCTCTACCGCCCGCGCGGCGAGGCGCGGGGTCTCGTCGTCTGGGTGCATGGCGGTCCCAACCTGCACAGCGGCGACGAAATCGACACGCTCGCGCAATGCATGGTGGCCGGCGGATTCGCGGTCCTGGATCCGAATTACCGGGGCAGCACCTATTTCGGTGTGCCATTCCGCGAATCGATCAAGGAAGACGGCTGGGGCGGGCGTGAGCAGGAGGATATCCGCACGGGCATCGAGCATCTGATCGCGATCGGCGAGGCGAAGCGGGGGCGCATCGGCATCACCGGCCTGTCCTATGGCGGCTACTCGAGCTGGTATGCGGTGACGAAGTACCCAGACCTCATCGCTGCCGCGGCGCCGATCTGCGGCATGACCGATCTGGCGATCGACTATGAGGAAACTCATCTGCCCCATGGCCGCCTCTACAGCGAGGAGATGATGGGCGGCAAGCCGGCGGAGCAGGCGCAGCGTTACTTCGAGCGCTCGCCGGTCAATCACATCGGCGATATCCGCGGCAAGCTGCTGATCGTGCATGGGCTGCGCGATCCGAATGTCTCGCCGCGCAACACCGAGATTGCCTGCACGGCGCTGAAAAAAGCCGGCATCCCGTTCGAACTCCTGACCTTCGACGATGAAGGGCACGGCATCTGGCGCACCGCCAACCGGCGCGTGCTGTTCGAACGACTACTGCGTTTGTTCGGGGATGCTTTCGACGCTGCCTAACTGGGGACGACGCCCAAGGTCACCAGATGCGTACCCACCATCACGGCCGATACCGGATTGAGGGCGATCACGTCGCCGGCGCAGGGCGTCACCGCGGTTTCCTGGATATCGCCGAGCATGGTGCGGACACGGCCAATCACGGCGCCCGCCTCGAGCTTATCGCCGACATTGCAGGCGGTTTCGAATAACCCGCCGGTCTCCGAATAGACCTCATGCCGCACCAGCTTGACCGGTTCGGCGCCGGCCTTGTCGCCCAGCGCCCGCGGCAGATCGCGCAACATCTTGAGGATGGCATCGGCGCCCTGCTCGGCGCCGACCACGTCCAATGTCATCAGGCCGGAGAGCTCGATCGTCACCGCGGGCTTGCCGTTGTTCACCACCCAGGTGGTCCAACAGCGATCGAGGCCTTGCAAGTTTGCCTGCTCGGCCGGCATTTCACCGAACACGGGCAGGGCGGAGGCATCGGCCCAGCGATAGACCATGCCCTGCATCGCCGGGTCGGCGATGTTGTCCAACAGCAGGAAGTTGGTGCACCAGCCCGCCGTGTGCACATCGATCAGCGCGTCATGGCTGCCCATGAGTTCAACCAGCGCCGCCGCCAGCCGCTCGCCAAGCTCGCCGTCCTTGCGGCCGGGAAACACGCGATTGAGATCGGTGGTGGCCAGCGGCACATGGCGCCGCGATTGCCGCGCGCCCTGCTGATTGACCAGGGGAATGATCGTGAGCTTGCCGCCGATGCCGGAGGTGTCGAGCCGTTCCATCACCCGCCACAGCGCGCCGGTAGCCGTCAGCTCGTCGCCGTGAAGCGCGCCGGTCAGCAGCACCTTCGGCCCGGGCCGGCCGGTATCGAAGCGGCGGCCCACCAGGCCCGTTGATATGCCGGGATCGTCGCGGCCGACCGCTATTTCGAACGACTCAATTTTCATGATTGCTTTCTGCAATTCTGACGGGAATGCAATCCTGTAACAGCGCGTCCTGGCAAGTCAAGTATGCGGGTCCTATTGCGCCGAAGGCAGCTTGGCGATTTGCGCTTCCACTGCCTTGTACTCGCCGGAGTCCGGCGCGAATTGTGTCAGGAGCTTCGACCAGAGCTGCCGCGCTTCATCGTTTTTCCCATCCTTCATCGCGGTGAAGCCCAGCAGCCACAATGCCGCGCCGTCTGCCGGTTGCTGTTCCAGTGCCGCTCGCAAGGCCGCGATCGACTCCGCCGGCAGTTCCGGCAGCGGCTCGGGCGCGGCCAAGACCGTGCCCGCGTACTCGGCAAGGAGATTGCGGTCGGTCGGCGCCAGCGCCACTGCGCGCGCATAGGCATCGCGCGCCCGGACGGGTTCGTTCAGCACGAAGTAGGATTGGCCCAGCCGCTTCCATCCCTCGAGATCGTTGGGATTGGCCTCCAGCCGCTTGGCCAGGCCTTCCACCATGCCCCGGATCATGTCCTGCTGTTGCTCGGGAGTCATGGATTGCGCCGCCTGCACATCCTCCGCCGAAGGACCGGCCGGCCGCGCAATCGGCGCCACGCTCTGAGCTTCGATATCGGCGGGATCGATGCCTGCTTCCTTGGCGATGGCATCGATCCGTTCCTTCACCGCGCCCAGCCATGGCGCGTCCACAGGGGAATCCCGTTCAAGCGATTTCAACATGGCCAGTGCGTCCCGCGGCTGCCCCGCCTGCGCCTTGGCGATGGCCAGATAGAAGCGCGGCTTTGGCGCCGCAGGATCCGCCTGATTTGCGCGCGTCAGAAGTTCCTGCGCCTGCGCGGGCACTTTGCCATCGGCCGCCTGGATCAGCGCCTCGGCGTAGTCAGCGGCGATTCCATGATCAGCGGGGGCGAGTTCGAGGGCGCGGCCATAGGCTGTTGCAGCCTCGGCGGGACGCTGCATCGTGCTGTAGGACCGCGCCAGCAGCTTCCAGCCCTCGAGATTCCCCGGCTCCTGCTCCAGCCTTGCGGCCAGCTTTGCCACGGCTTCCATCATCTCGCCGGCGGCCATCGCATCGCCGGCGCTGCGATCATTGGCCGCGACAAAGGGATGGGACGGCTCACTCGGCGTGCCTGTCGCGAGGTAGATGGCGAAGGCCGCCAGCGGCGCCAGAGATGCGACGAGAACCACCGCGATCATTCTGCCGCCGGCAGCGGCACCCGATGCCGGCTCTCCTGCGGTGCTTCCGTTGCGCTCGCCGCTCGCCAGGATTCGGCGCTCGATTTCCGTCCTCGTTGCGGCGGCAGCGTCAGCGGATATCAAGCCCGCGGCAACCTCGCGATCCAGCTCGGCGAGCTGGTCTGCAAAGATGGTGATCTCCTGCTTCTGGCGCGAAATCCGTGCCGATACCTCGCGGAACAGCGGCAGCAGCAGAGCGCCGATGACGGCCGCCGTGATGAGGGCAATGAACAGCCAGATCATGGGCGATCGCTATCGGTTTTCAGCAAGGCGTCGAGTCGCTGGCGTTCTTCCGGACTCAGGGGGCGAACTTCTTCGCCTGGTCGCTGTCGTCGCCGTAGATAAGCGACAGAAAGAGTCGACACCGGCAATCAGCAGCAGCGGCGGCGCCAGCCATAGCACGAGTGTCGCCGGCTTCACCGGTGGCCGCAGCAGCACGAAATCGCCGTAGCGGTCGGTGACGTACTGCAGGATCTGATCATCACTGTCGCCCGGCCGTCAGCCGCTGCCGCACGATCAGCCGGAGATCGCGCGCCAGGTCGGCGCTGGAATCGTCGATGGATTGATTCTGGCAGACCAGGCAGCGCAGCTCCTTGCTGATCTCCCGCGCCCGCGCTTCCAATGCCGGATCGCTGAGCATTTCACCCGGCTCGACGGCAAGGCCAGCCGGAGCAGCGGCGAGCAGCAGGATCGCAAAGCCGAGCAATGCCAAATGACGGCGGACCTGAACGGCAATCGCTCATCCGTTCTGTCAACTATTCCGCAGCGCTCGGGGCGGCACCTGGCGGCGCCTGCCGGGTCCGGCGGGACGCGACGCCGATGCGGAATCGGCGGTCGGTGAGGGAGATCAGGCCGCCGATCACCATCAGCACCGCGCCACCCCACATCCAGGGCGCCAGCGGATTGTGATAGATGCGCACGGCATGACCCTTGCCGCCTTCGTCGTCGCTCAGCACGACATAGAGGTCGCCGAAGCCCGTCGTACGGATTGCGGTCTCGCTGGTCTTCTGATTCTGCACGGGATAGAAGCGCCGCTCCGGATACAGGCGCGCGATCTCCTTGCCGCCGCGCGTGACGATGAACTCCGCGCGGTCGGCCAGATAGTTCGGGCCTTTCTCGTCCGTCACGGCCGCAAGCTCGAGATCGTAACCCGCGATCTCCACATGATCGCCGGGAACCATGCGTTTGATGCTCTCGGCGCGCCACTCGGTGCTGACGATGATGCCGGCAAGTACAAATCCCAATCCGGCATGGGCCAATGTCATGGCATAGCTGGATCTCGGCAGATTGATGGCGCGGCTCCATACGGTGGCCAGCGGCGCGCGGAACAGTTTCAGCCGGTCGGCCAATTCCACGAGCGCTCCCATGACGAGCCACGCGGCAAGTCCGAGGCAGAGTGCGGCCAGCGCTCGCCCGCCATAGAACACGGTCAGGATGACCGCGATGCCCGCAGCGAATACCACGCCGCCCACCCAAAGACGCTGCAAGGCGCCCGGCAGGTCGGCACGCTTCCAGGCCATCAGCGGGCCCAACGGCACCGCCAGGAAAAACGGCACGATCAGAACGGCGAAAACCAGGTTGTAGAAAGGAGCGCCGACGGAGAATGAAGATCCCGATGCATCCGCCAGCAGCGGAAACAGCGTGCCGAAGAGAACGACGCCGGCCGCCACGGAGAGAAAGAGATTGTTCAGCATCAGCGCGCCTTCGCGGCTGATGGGAGCGAAGACGCCGCTGTCCTTCAGCACCGGCGCCCGCAACGCGAACAAAGTCAGCGATCCGCCGATGGCGATGGCCAGCAGCAGCAGGATGAAGACACCGCGCTCGGGATCGACGGCAAACGCATGCACCGATGTCAGGATGCCCGACCGCACCAGGAAGGTGCCGATCAGGCTGAAGGAGAAGGCGATGATTGCCAGCAGGATCGTCCAGCTCTTCAGGCTGTCGCGCTTTTCCACCACGATCGCCGAATGCAGCAGCGCCGTACCGGCAAGCCAGGGCATGAAGGAGGCATTCTCCACCGGGTCCCAGAACCAGAAGCCGCCCCAGCCCAGCTCGTAATAGGCCCACCAGCTGCCCATGGCGATGCCGAAGGTGAGGGCGCACCAGGCGAGCAGCGTCCAGGGCCGCACCCAGCGCGCCCAAGCGGGATCGACACGCCCCTCGATCAGCGCCGCGATCGCGAACGAGAAGGTCAGGGAAAATCCGACATAGCCCGTGTAGAGAAACGGCGGATGAAAGGCGAGGCCGGGATCCTGCAGCAGCGGATTAAGATCGGCGCCATTGGCCGGCGGCGGGATGATGCGGGTGAACGGATTCGACGTCGCGATGATGAACAGCAGGAAGCCGAATCCGATCATCGCCTGGACCGACAGAACCCTGGCCTTCAGCCCCAGCGGCAGGCTGCTGCCGAACAAGGCGACGAGGGCGCCGAACAGGGTGAGGATCAGCACCCACAGCACCATCGATCCCTCATGGTTTCCCCACACCCCGGAGATCTTGTAGAGCAGCGGTTTCAGCGAATGGGAATTGTTGGCCACCACGGAGACCGAGAAATCCGACGTGACGAAAGCATAGATCAGCGACAGGAATGCAATCAGGATCAGCGAGAACTGCATGACGGCGGCCGGCGCCGCCATTGCCGCCAGGGCGGGCAGGCCGCGCTGTGCGCCCCACAGCGGCACGGTCATCTGAATGAACGCCACGCAGCAGGCGAGGATCAGGGCAAAATGGCCGATCTCGACGATCATTGCTGAAACTCCCTAGGACGGCGGGTTGCCTATCTTGAACCGTCCGGTGGCGCCGTCAGGCGGCTGCATCCTCGCCGATCTTGCCTGTAAAACAAGTGGTTCCGCTGCGACAGCTTGGCAAGCATCCCGGCCGTAATTCCACGAATTCGGCAGCTCCTCCTACTTGGCAAAGGCTTGCTTCGGCCGGTCCTGCCAGAGCCGCCGGGCCTGTTCAGTGGCTTCGGCCTGCGTTGTTGCCCGGCCCAAGAGCTTAAGCGCAATCGCTGCCGTGCCGACAACCGCCGCTTCCGGCCCCGGCGCTGCCAGCTCGCCGCGCCACAGCGCCGCGACGCGCTGCGGATCGGCCGGCTCCTCGCGCCAGGGATAGCGTTCGGTCAGACGGCATTGCGTCCCAAATGTCTTCGCCGATCACGCCATCTTCGACTGTGGCGACGCGGCAGGATTTTTCGGGATTGCGCTGGATCTCGCCACCACCGCCCTTGAAGATCGCGGCATGGGGCTGCCCCAGCAGCCGCGCGGTCTCGCTGTGGGACGGCAGATATGTGGGATGAAACACGCCCTGAAGCTGATAGGCCGCTCCGGCAGGATTGAGTTCCCGGCACAGGCTGTTGGCCGGCGACCGCACGCCCAGGATCGGCCGGAGATCGAACAGCTTCTGCATCTCCGGGCAGATCAGCCGCAGCGGCAGATAGGTGATCAGCCGCTCGCGCAATTGTGCCTCCGCCATGCGCGCATCCACAGCCGGCGCAAGGCCAAGCGCCCGAAGCGTCTTCGGCGTCGTTGCATCGCCCACACCGTCGATGCCGTGCATCGCCACGCGCACGCCATTGACGGCGAGCAGTAGCGCACTCAGCACGAAATAGGGCAGCTGCTTATGCCGGTCGGCATAGGACGGCCAATCCAGATCGACCTCCGCCGCCGGCATCTGCGTTAGACACTGGCGTGTGGCGCGAACAAAGCCGGCCAGTTCCGGCGCCGTCTCCTTGCGATAGCGCAGCAGCAGGAGGAAGGCGCCGAGCTGCACCGGCTCCACCTGGCCGGCGAGGATCATCCCCATGGCCGACTCGGCCTCGCTCTCGGTCAGCGGCCGCGACAGCGTTTCGCCACGGCCGATGGTACGGATGACCTCGGCAAAGGGGTGGACGATGGGCACTTCATCCGCATCGTCCTCGCCCTTTGTCGCCAGGGGCTGGCCCGCCTTCAATGCAACCGGTTTGTTCATAGTCGCGATTTCATTCTCCACCGCGCCCGCCAAGTTTAACGCAGGATCATCGGCAGCGGATACTTCGACAGCGGCTCCGGCTTGTCCTTGGTCAGGATGTAGGTCCGGCCCAGACGTCATGGCATTGCCGCTATCGGAATCCATCAGGATCATATGGGCGAAGAATACCATGTTCGGCTGCAGCTTCACCTCATTGCCGCGGTAGAACATGGGATAGTCCATCCAGCTCGGCGTGAACTTGGCGCCGAGGGAATAGCCGCAGGCATTGAGCCGGTGGCGCTGCATGCCATGCTCGTCCATCACCCGGGCATGGGCGTCGAAGACGTCGCCGGCCTTGTGTCCCGGCCGCATGACCGCCTCGCAGGCCTTCAACGCCGCGCGCACCGCCGCATCCATCTTCTCGTGATGCTTGGTCGGCTTGCCGACGATGATCGTGCGCATCAGGGCGGCATGGTAGTGCCGGTACACGCCGGCGAACTCCAGCGTCAGCTGGTCGTTTTTCGATAGCTTGCGCCGCCCCGCCTTGTAGCGGCAGAGCAGGGCGTCCCGGCTCGAGCCGATGATGAATTCGTTGCCCGGATAATCGCCGCCGCCGGCGAAAACCGCGCCCTGCATGGCCGCCAGGATCTTGCCTTCGTCGGCGCCCGCCTTGGCCTGGGCCACGCCGGCGCGCAGGGCCAGATCGCCGAGCTTTCCGGCTTTGCGCACATAGGCCAGTTCGGCCGGCGACTTAACCACCCGCAGCCGGTTGACCAGGTCCGACGCCTCGACCAGCGTGCAAAAGCCGGATAGCGCCGTGTCCACGGCTTTGCCGTTGTGGTGTGTCAGGCCGTAGGAATTGGTCTCGATGCCCAGCCTCTTGCCCCGCGCACCCAGGCTTTCCAGCATGTCCTTGAGCTGGTCCGCCGGACGCGCGCCCTGGGCATCGGTCCAGATGCGGATGTCCTCCAAGATCGAGGTGTGCTGCGCCTGCCGCAGGTCCGGCGCCCGGGTCAGCAGCGCCAGCTTGCCGTCCGCGCCCAGATACAGGCACTGGAAGAAGCAGAACCCGAAGGTGTCGTATCCCGTCAGGTGATACATGCTCTCCTGCTGGAACATCAGCAGGCCGTCCAGGCCCTCTTTCTGCAGTTCCTTGATGGTGGCCCGTATGCGGGTCGTGTATTCCGACTGTTCGAAATGCAGTGCCATGGACGCCAAACTCCCGGTGATTTCCCTGCGGCCGATTGCCGGCCGCGGCGGCTAGCATCGCTGCGCCGGCCCCCGCCCGCAAGGCGCACATAGACGAATGTTTTTAGAGCCTTGGCAGCCGCAACCACGACCCTGCTGCGGCAACTTGCCTGTTGTCTTTGACCTCAGGCGAAGTTTTCATGCACCGTCTGGCCGGTAGAATGGATCGCCGCAATTTGATGTTGATCAAGGTGATCCGTTCGCTCGACAGGCAGATGAGCAAGCGGGGCGCTTCATGGCCCGGATATCGGGCGCCACACAGCGGAGGACAGGGATGACGTTTTCTCGGAATAGGGTTCGGGGATGGGTTATGGCCGCAATTCCGGCGATGATGCTGGCCGCGGGGCCGGCATTTGCCGATGGCGATGCGGCGGCCGGCGAAAAGATCTTCGTGAAGTGCAAAACCTGCCACACGCTGGAAGCGGGCAAGAACAAGGTCGGACCGTCTCTGGCCGGGCTGATGGGCCGGCCCGCCGCTTCCCTGGCGGACTTCAACTATTCCGACGCGATGAAAGCCTCCGGACTGACCTGGGACGAGGCGACATTGAACGAATACCTCACCAATCCAAAGGCCAAGGTGCCGGGCACCAAGATGGTCTTCCCCGGCGTCAAAAAGGACGAAGACCGCGCCAATCTGATTGCCTATCTCAAGCAGGCGACGGCGCAGTGACATATTTGTGCCCTGTGACCGCCGGCACATTGCCGGCGGCGCAGGGCGCTTAGAACGGTGGGCGCTTTGCGCACTGCATCCAGCCGGCGATTGCGGCCGTAGTCGGCTTCATCGGACTGCAAGGGCGGGGGAACAAGGTGAATTACAACGCTTTTTTCGCCGAGAAGGTCGACCGGCTCCGGGCGGAGGGCCGCTATCGCGTGTTCGCCGACCTCGAGCGTTGCGCCGGCGATTTTCCCCATGCGCGCCGTCACGGCCCCGATGGCGAACGCACTGTCACCGTCTGGTGCTCGAACGATTATCTCGGAATGGGCCAGAACCCCAAAGTGCTCGCTGCGATGAAAGAGGCGCTGGACGCCTGCGGCGCCGGTGCCGGTGGCACGCGCAACATCTCCGGCACCAACCACTACCACGTCCTGCTGGAGCGTGAACTCGCCGATCTCCATGGCAAGGAGGCGGCGCTGCTGTTCACGTCGGGCTATGTCTCCAACATGGCGACCCTGGCGACGCTGGCGGCGAACATGCCGGATTGCGTGGTGTTCTCCGATGCGGGCAATCATGCCT
Source organism: uncultured Alphaproteobacteria bacterium (assembly GCA_963816235.1). Lineage (GTDB taxonomy): Bacteria > Pseudomonadota > Alphaproteobacteria > Dongiales > Dongiaceae > DATKFM01. The sequence goes on from CAWFKD010000012.1 coordinate 91,447, forward strand.
CGATGATCGAAGGCATCCGCCACAGCCGCGCCGAGAAGCATATCTTCCGCCACAACGATCCCCAGGATTTGGACCGCTTGATGTCCCAGGTGGATCCAGCGCGCCCGAAGATTGTCGCCTTCGAGTCCGTATATTCCATGGATGGCGACATCGCGCCGATCATCAGGCTGTGCGAGGTGGCCGAGCGCCATGGTGCCATGACCTACCTGGACGAAGTGCATGCCGTCGGCCTCTACGGTCCGCGCGGCGGCGGCATCGCCGAGCGGGAAGGGTTGATGGACCGGCTGACCGTCATCGAAGGCACCCTGGGCAAAGCCTTCGGCGTGCTCGGCGGCTACATCACCGGTTCGGCGGCATTGGTGGATTTCGTACGCAGCTATGCCTCCGGCTTTATCTTCACCACGGCCCTCCCGCCGGCGGTGGCCGCGGGCGCCCTGGCCAGCGTTCGCCATCTCAAGCAGAGCCAGTTCGAGCGCCAGGCGCAGCAGGATCGCGTGCGTCTGCTGAAGCGCCGCCTTGGCGAGTCCGGCATTCCCATGTTGCCCGGCGACAGCCATATCGTGCCGGTACTCGTGGGCGATCCCCTGCGTTGCAAGGACATCAGCGACCAGTTGATGGAACGCTTCGATATCTATGTGCAGCCGATCAACTATCCGACCGTGCCGCGAGGCACCGAACGCCTGCGGCTGACTCCCGGGCCGCTGCACAGCAAGGAAGACGTCGAGCGGCTCGTTGCCGCTCTATCGGAGATCTGGGGCAAGGCCGCCAATCGCAAGGTCGCCTGAATCCACTATTCCAGTTTTCCGTTGGCGACCAGCAGCTCGATTTCGAGCGGTTTCAGCGCATCCGCGATCTCCGGCTCAGGCGCCGCATCCGTGATCAGGTAGTTCACCTTCTCGAAGTTCGCCACGCGGACCGGCGCGAAACGGTTGAACTTGACCTGATCGGCGACCACGGCTGTCGTCCGCGCGGAATTCAGGATCGCGCTGTGCAGTTCGCCCTCTTCCCGTGAGAAATCCATCAGCCAGGGCGTGCTGGAGATCGCGCCCGCGCCGATGAAGGCAAAGTCGGCGAAGTAGTGGGAGAGCATCGCCGTGGTGTCGCGGCCAAACGCGCCGCCGTTGATCGTCACCTCGCCGCCCAGCATCACCACCCGGTTGCCGTTGCGGCCGGCGAGCTTGCCGCAACTCATGAGATCGTTGGAGATGACCGTCAGGTTCCGCCGGGTCGTCAGGGCCTCGGCGACAGATTGGGTCGTCGTGCCGCTGCTGAGGATAACGGAGGCGCCATCAGGCACCAGCGTAGCCGCGCGTCGCCCGATGGCGCGCTTGCCCTCGGCATTGGTGATTTGCCGCATGGCCATCGGCGGTTCGACCATCTCCAGAGACAGCGCGCCGCCATGAGTTTCTGCGCAGGCCGTTGCGATCCGCCAGTAGCGCAATATCGCGCCGAATCGTCTCGCGGGACACGTTCAGCCGGCGGTGCAGTTCCGTGATTGTCATCGAGCCGCGCTCGGCCACCAGCGCGAGAATCAAGCCGTGTCGTTGTTCTGCGAGCATCAGGATATCTCAACCCCAACGGGTAGTAGTGCAACTCTTCCCTTCTAGCACATCTTGACAGATTTGTGATATTTTTCTCGATTATGTGGTATTTTGTGGCATTGATTGGGAATCGGAGGTATTTCTGAATTGCGCGCCTTGCCTGGGATGGAGGCGTGCAAGTGCTGCAGTGGCGTGGACCTGCTGCTGGGAGCGCGGAAAAAACACAAATCAGGGAGGTGTCCATGGTCTTCGGTCCGTCGAAATTCGCCGCCAAAGCCTTTGCCGCGGCGGCAGCGCTGGCGGTTGCCGGGCTGCTGCCGGCGGAACTGCTCGCCAGCGAGTGCGCTACTATCTCCGACGCCAAGGGGATCACCACTTCTTGGCCGGAGCAGCTGGAACTCGCCGATTTCCAAAAGCAGGCCGGGAAGGACGTCGCCTTCAGCGACAATCCCCTGTTTGCCCCCAAGGTCGCCGACGGCAGCCTGCCGTCAGTCGATAAGCGTCTGCCCGAGGAACCGCTGGTCGTCCTGCCCTATGACGAATGCGGCAAGTATGGCGGCACGTTGCGCGGCCTCTCGAAGGAAGCCGAGTCCGGCACATCCGAAGTTCTGAGCTGGCGTCAGGCCAATCTGGTGCGGATGGCCGACGATCTGCACACCATCGTTCCGAACGTCGCCAAGTCCTGGGAATGGAACAGTGACTTCACGGAAATCACCTTCCAACTGCGAAAGGGCCATAAATGGTCCGACGGCGCGCCCTTCACGACCGATGATGTCGTGTTCTACTTCAATGACATCATCAAGAATAAGGACATCAGCGAGAATGTGCCGCCGGAATGGGTGATCGGCGGTAAGCCGGTTGAAGTGGAGAAGATCGACGAGCAGACCTTCAAACTGAAGTTCGCTGCACCTTATCCGGGCCTGCTGCATTTCCTGGCGACCGGTGGATCGTTCTTCGAACCCTTCGCGCCCAAGCACCACTACGCGCAATATCACCTCACCTACAATCCGAAGGCGGACGAGGACGCCAAGGCCGCCGGCGCGGAAGGCTGGGTGCAGCGCTTCAACACGATCTGGAACAAGTGGAAGGATACGGAAACCCTGACGGCGCACGCCCTCACGCGTCCGACGCTGGAGAGCCACATCCTCGAACTCGCGCCGGATACCCAGCGCCGGGTCTTCGTTGCCAATCCCTACTACTTCAAGATCGACACGGCCGGTCACCAGCTCCCCTACATCGACCGGCAGGAAGAGCGCTTCCTCGGCACCGATCTGATGGTGCTCGCCGTGCTGAACGGCGAAGTGGACGAAAAAGCGCAGGGCTTGGGCTTGGAGAACTTCTCCGTGTTCAAGGAGAATGAGGCCAAGGGCAACTATCACATGCAAATGCCGCCGGGCCAGAACGGTAACTACATGGCCTTCAACATCACCCACAAGGATCCGGTTTTGCGCCAGATCTATGGCGATGTGCGCTTCCGGCAAGCCATGTCCTTGGCGATCAATCGTCAGGAACTCAACGAGGTGCTGTGGTTCGGTCTTGGCAAGCCTGCACAGGCCACGCCGCTCGGCGTGCCCTTCGTCAGCGACAAGGATCGTGCGTACATGGTGGACTATGATCCAAAGCAGGCGGGCACACTGCTCGACGAGATGGGCCTGAAGATGGGCTCCGACGGCGTGCGGCTGCGCCCTGACGGCAAGCCGATGACCATCCTCTGGGAGTACTCGACGCAGTTTGGTTCCGCGAACTTCGTCCAGCTCCTGCGCGACTACTGGAAAGCGGTGGGTATCGCCGTCAACCTCAAGGAAGTCACCAGCCAGGTGACGCGCGAAAAGGCCTTCGCCAGCGAGAGCGACATCAACATGGAATGGGACGTGCCGTTCGAGCCGAACATGATCAGCCAGGTCGAACTCTACATCCCGCCCTATGGCGATATCGGCCCGCTGTTCGGCGTGCAATGGCTGGACTGGAAGAACAGCGGCGGCGCCAAGGGCGAGGAGCCGCCGGCCTGGGCGAAGCGTCTCTATGAACTGGCCGCCGAATGGAAGACCGTTCTTCCCGGCAGCGACCGCTACATGGAGATCGGCCGCGAGATGGTGAAAATCAATCTCGACAACATGACGATCATCGGCACCGTCGGCGATCTGCCGGGGCCGACCGTGGTTTCCAACCGCCTCGCCAACGTGACGGAATGGAAGGTGCAGAACTTCAATTATGCGCGCACCTATCCGTTCCGCCCGGATCAGTGGTATTTCAAGGAATAGATCCGGGTCACAGGGCCGGAAGGTGTGGCGGTCTGCGCCTTCCGGCCCTCGCTTAAAGCGTCATTTCCGGATAGAGCGTTGAGCGCGGAGCCATGCTGAAGCTGGTCCTGCATCGCCTGGCCTATATGGTCATCACCCTGCTGGCGGTGTCGGTGGTGACGTTTGTCATCATCCAGCTGCCGCCGGGCGACTATGCCGATACCTATATTGCGAAGAAGGCGCAGGCGGGCGTCACCATGAACCGCCAGCAGGTCGAGGATCTGCGCCATACGCTCGGCCTCGACCGGCCGATGCATGAGCAATATCTGCGCTGGATGTCCGGCATCGTGCTGCGTGGCGATTTCGGCTGGTCACTGGAATGGCGCCGCTCCGTTGCCGAAGTGATCGGCGAGCGGCTGCCCCTGACGCTGGTGCTCGCCTTCGCGACCCTGCTGTTCATGTATGCGGTGGCGCTGCCGGTGGGCATCCTATCCGCCGTGCGGCAATATTCGTTGGGAGACCATCTGTTCTCCGGCTTCGGTTATGTCGGCTTGGCGATCCCGAACTTCCTGCTGGCGATCATTTTCATGTATCTGGGCCAGCAATGGTTCGGCCAGAGCGTCGGCGGCCTGTTCTCGCCAAGCTTCGTGGATGCGCCCTGGAGCTGGGCCAAGTTGTGGGATCTGTTGCAGCATCTCTGGATTCCCGTCGTGGTGCTCGGCACATCGGGCACGGCCTATCTCGCCCGCTCCATGCGTGCGTCACTGCTCGATGAACTGGACAAGATGTATGTCACGGCGGCGCGCGCCGGCGGATTGTCGCCGATGCGCCTGCTGCTCAAATATCCCGTCCGCATGGCGCTCAATCCGATCATCGCCACGCTCGGCTGGCGGCTCACCTATGTGATCTCCGGTGCGCCGATCGTCGGCTATGTGATGGCGCTTCCGGACACCGGTCCGCTGTTCCTGCACTCGCTGATGAATCAGGACATGCCGCTGGCCGGCGCGATGGTTCTCATCTTCTGCGCCCTGACGATTCTCGGCACCTTCGTCTCTGATTTCCTGCTGGCGCTCCTCGATCCTCGGATCAAGCTTACATGACAGTCACGACTGCAGCGCCGCCCCCACGCCGCGCCCGCCTGCGCCGCCCCGATGTCGCGACCCAGTGGCAGCTTGTCTGGCGCCGCTTTCGCAAGCATCGCTTGGCGCTCGCCGGCGTCGCCATCATCGCCATCCTCGTCGTCACCAGCCTGTTCGCCGAATTCCTCGCACCCTACGGCCCGTCCGAGCGCAATCCCCGCTACGTCAACGGCCCGCCCATGCTCGTTCGCGTCATGGATGCGGACGGTTACCATCTGCGGCCCTTCGTCTTTGGCCGCAAGATGTCGCGCGATCCCGTCACCCTGCGGCCGGAGCCCATCGTCGATGAAACCAGCCAATGGCCACTCCAGTTCTTTGTCCGGGGGCAGGAATACAGTTTCTGGGGTCTGTTCCGCAGCAACTTCCATCTGTTCGGCACGGAAAATGGTTTCATCCACCTGTTCGGCACCGACGATCTCGGCCGCGACGTCTTCTCGCGCAATCTCTATGCGGCGAGGGTGTCCCTATCGGTCGGCCTGATCGGCGTCAGCGTGGCCTTTGTCCTGGGCACGCTGATCGGCGGCATCGCCGGCTATTTCGGCGGCCTGATCGACAATCTGACCATGCGGCTGATCGAGTTCATCCGTTCTATCCCTACGCTGCCGCTCTGGCTGGCGCTAAGCGCCGCCCTGCCGCGGGATTGGAGCGCGCTGCAAGTTTACCTGGCGATCACCCTGATCCTGGCGCTGATCGGCTGGACCTGGCTGGCGCGCACGGTCCGCAGCAAGCTGCTGGCACTGCGAGAAGAAGAGTATGTGATGGCGGCGCGGCTCGCCGGCTGCAGCGATGCCCGCATCATCGGCCGGCATTTGCTGCCCGCCTTCATGAGTTATCTGATCGTCGATCTCACGATCTCCTTCCCCGAAATCCTGCTGGCGGAGACGGCGCTCAGCTTCCTCGGGCTCGGCCTGCGTGAACCCGTGGAGAGCTGGGGCGTCATGCTGAATGCGGCGCAGAATATCCGCGCCATCGCCCATTCGCCCTGGCTGCTCATCCCCGGCGGCTTCGTCATCCTCGCGGTGCTTGCCTTCAACTTCGCCGGCGACGGTCTCCGCGATGCCGCCGATCCCTACGCGAAATAAGCCGCGATGACGGAAACTTCGCTGCTCACCATCCGGAACCTGCAGGTCGCGCTGCGGCTCGACGACGGCGAACTGCCGATCCTCGACGGCATCGATCTCGACCTTGCTCCCGGCAAGGTGCTGGCGCTGGTGGGCGAGAGCGGCTCCGGCAAGAGCGTCACGGCCCAGGCAATTCTCCGCATCCTCCCGCGGGCGCTGCGTCTCGCCGGCGGGGAGATCCGCTTCACGGCGGCCGGCACCGATGTCGATCTCGCAAAGCTCCCGGCCGACAGCAAGCGGATACAGGATATCCGCGGCCGGCAGATCGCCATGATCTTCCAGGAGCCGATGAGTTCCTTCTCGCCGCTGCACACCATCGGCAACCAGGTGGGGGAGGTGCTGCGCATCCATGAGCGCCTGTCGAAAGCCGACGCCCGCTTGCGGACCATCGAGCTGCTCGACAAGGTCGGCATCCCGAATCCGTCGGCTGCCGTCGACCGCTACCCCTTCGAATTCTCCGGCGGCATGCGCCAGCGGGCGATGATCGCCAAGGCGCTGTCCTGCGGCCCGTCGCTGCTGCTGGCGGATGAGCCGACGACCGCGCTGGATGTCACCATCCAGGCCCAGATCCTGGCGCTCATGCGCGGCATCCAGGCCGAGTTCGGCATGGCCATCCTGTTCATCACCCACGATCTCGGCGTGGTGGCGCAGATGGCCGACGATGTCGCCATCATGTATGCCGGCCGCATCGTCGAGCGCGGGCCGGTGCGGCAGATCTTCAGGGCGCCGCAGCATCCCTATACGCTCAACCTGTTGCGGGCCGTGCCGCGGCTGATCGACCTGCATCGCCGGCGCGAACTCGATCCCATCCGCGGCAGCGTACCCAGCCTGTACGACATGCCCGAGGGCTGCAGCTTCCATCCGCGCTGCGAGTACTTCATGGCGGGCCGCTGCGACGTGATTGCGCCGAAACTTGCCGCCGTCGCCGCCGATCATCTTGCCGCCTGTCACCGCCATGGCTGAGCCTTTGCCATTGTTCGACGACGTGTTGGTGGAGGTCCAGGACCTCAAGGTGCATTTCCCCGTGCACCGCTCCACCGCGCTAGGCCGCCAGCCGACGGCCGTGCGCGCCGTCGATGGCGTCTCGCTGCGTATACGCCGTGGCGAAACCCTGGGCCTCGTCGGCGAAAGCGGATCGGGAAAGACCACGCTGGGCCGCGCTGTGCTCCGTGCCGTGGAGCCGACCTCGGGCCGCGTTGTGCTGCACCGCCGCGATGGGCCCGTCGAGGTGACGGCACTGAGTCGCAGCGGTCTGCGGAGCGTCTGGCAGCATATGCAGATGGTGTTCCAGGATCCCTACGCCTCGCTCAATCCGCGCATGACCGTGCGCGACATCATCGGCGAGCCGCTGATCGCCAACCGCCTGGCGCGGGGTCCGGAACTGGAACGGCGCATCGTCGATATCGCCGGCCGCTGCGGCGTCGCGGCGGAACAGCTCAGCCGCTATCCCCATGCCTTTAGCGGCGGGCAGCGTCAGCGCATCGCCATCGCCCGGGCCCTGATCCTGCAGCCGGAGTTCGTCGTCTGCGATGAACCGGTGTCCGCGCTCGACGTGTCGATCCAGGCGCAGATCCTCAATCTGCTGCGCGCCCTGCAGCGGGAGCTCGGCCCGGCCTATCTCTTCATCTCCCACGATCTGGCGGCGGTGGCCTATGCCAGCGACCGGGTGGCGGTGATGTATCTCGGGCAGATCGTCGAGCTGGCGCCGACGGAGGAACTCTACTACCGGCCGAAACATCCCTATACCGAAGCGCTGATGGCAGCTATTCCCGTCGCCGATCCGGAGGCGCCGATGCGGCCCGCGCCTTTGGCGGGCGAGCGGCCTGATCCGGCAAATCCGCCGCCGGGCTGCCGCTTCAACACGCGCTGCGCCTATGCCACGGCCGTCTGCCGCGAAACCCCGCCGCCACTGACCGAGTTGGCGCCCGGTCATCTCGCCGCCTGCCATCACGCGTCGACGCTGCGCCTCGTGGGCGCCTTCGCACAGGAAACTCAGGCTCAATCGAAGAAGGAAGAAAGCGTCGTTCTATGACGACGCCACCGAATGTCCTGGCCGGTAGGCTCGCAGGAAAACCTCGACAGCACTTTCGATAATGCGTTCGGCATCCGGTGCATCCGGTTCTTCCTCGATCCGCAGCAGCCGGCGCAGATAATGCGCGCCGCGCACCATGCCGATGAATTGCTCGGCCGCCAGGCGCGGCTCGGAAATCTTGAGAAGACCTTTCTCGGACGCCTCGCGCAGATAGTCGGCCAGGCGTGACAGGACCCGCCGCGGGCCTGTTTCATAGAAGATGCGGCCCAGTTCGGGGAATCGTCCGGTCTCGCCGACGACGATGCGGTAGATGGCAAGCGTCTCCGCCTCGGTGCCGAAGCGTATGGCGGCGCGCGCCATCCGCTCCAGCATGCCCTGCACATCGTCGCGGTCGTTCGCGTCGTCCCAGATGATCTGCGCCTTGCGCTCGCATTCGCTGCTGATGATTGCCGCGAACAGCGAGGCCTTGTCGGTGAAGTGGGCATAGAGCGTCGCCTTGGAGACGCCGGCCTCGCGGGCGATGGCGTCCATGCTGGTGGCGCCATAGCCGTCGGCCATGAACAGCCGGGCGGCGGCTTCGACGATCTGGCGGACCTTGGGATTGGCGGTCTGCTCATCGGTCAGGGTGGCGAGGGCAGGTGCGTTCATCGGGTTCGTCGGTCTCTATCTATCTAAACTATACGGTTCAGTTCATCTTGACTCTAGGTGGGCGAGAGCATAGCTTTTTCAACAGGAAAACTGAACAGTTTAGTTTTCATGGGACATTTTCCCAGTCTGTTCAATGGAGTAGGCGGAAATGCGCAAGTTAATCCTCCTTACATCGGCGACTCTGGTCCTGGCCGGCGCTGCCTTTGGCGGCTGGCATTGGTGGACCGAGGGCCGCTTCCATGAATCCACCGACAACGCCTATGTCGAGGCCGATATCGCCGCCGTGGCGCCGAAAATCGCCGGCTATATCCGTACTCTGGCGGTGGCCGACAACCAACAGGTTCGTGCCGGCGACGTGCTGGCCGTGATCGACGAGCGCGATTTCCAGGCGAAGGTGGCGGAAGCCAGCGCGGCGGTGGCCGCTGTCGAGGCCGCCAACATCAGCATCGACCGCCAGATCGACCTCCAGGGCGCCCGCATCGAACAGGCGGCCGCGATGGTGGACAGCGCCCAGGCGGAGCTGGCCCGTGCCCAACCGGAATATGAGCGCTACAAGAAGATGCTGGCCAGCAAAGTCGTGGCAAAAAGCGACTACGACCGCACCGCCGCCGATCTGCGGAAGGCTGAGGCGGAGGTGGCGAACGCCAAGGCGCAGTTGCTGGCGGAGCAGGGCCAGCTCGTGGTCTTGCAGGCCTCGCGCAAGGAAGGCGATGCCAAGCTGGCCCAGGCCAAGGCGGCCCTGGCGACGGCCCAGATCGATCTCGACAACACGGTGATCCGCGCGCCCATGGATGGCGTGGTCGGCAACAAGGGCGTGGAGGCCGGGCAGTATGTCCAGGCCGGCTCGCTGCTGATGGCCATCGTGCCGCTGCCCAGCGTCCATATCGTCGCCAACTTCAAGGAGACGCAGCTCGAGAACATGCGGCCGGGCCAGACGGTGTCGATCTCCGTCGACGCCTTTCCCAGCACGGAACTGACCGGCACCATCGAGAGCTTCGCGCCCGCCAGCGGCGCGGTGTTCAGCCTGCTGCCGCCGGAGAATGCCACCGGCAACTTCACCAAGGTGGTCCAGCGCGTGCCCGTGCGCATCGCCGTGCCCAACGACAATGCGCTCGCCGGCCTGCTGCGGCCGGGCCTCTCGGTCGAGGTCAGCGTCAATACCCGTGGTGCGGCTGACGATAGCGTGATGATCGGCGGCATCTTTGGCACTGCCCAGGCGGCGACGCCGTCGGCGCAATAAGGCCATCGCGGCGGCTGGCGAGTCCGGCTGCCCGGAAGATCCGCCATGGCCGCCACCGCAACCACCATCGACGCCATTCCAGCGTCCCTGCCGGCCGCGGCCGCTCTCCCCGCCGGCCAGCGCGACGCCACCGGCCGGGAATGGGCCGGCTTCATGGCCATGGTGCTGGGCATGTTCATGGCGATCCTGGACATCCAGATCGTCGCCAGCTCGCTGACCGACATCCAGGCCGGCCTGGCTGCCAGCGCCGACGAGATCAGCTGGGTGCAGACCTCCTACCTGATCGCCGAAGTGGTGATGATCCCGCTCTCCGGCTTCCTCTCGCGTCTGCTCTCGACCCGCACGATGTTCGTCATTTCCTCCACCGGCTTCACGCTGGCCAGCATCGCCTGCGCCATGTCCTGGAGCCTGGAATCGATGATCGTCTTCCGCGCGCTCCAGGGTTTCATCGGCGGCGCCATGATCCCGACGGTGTTCGCCACCGCCTTCACCCTGTTCCCGGACCGCCAGCGCACCCTGGTCACGGTCATGATCGGGCTGGTCGCCACCATGGCGCCCACGCTCGGCCCGACGCTCGGCGGCTGGCTCACCCAGACGATGTCCTGGCACTGGCTGTTCCTGGCCAATGTGCTGCCGGGCGCCGTGGTGATTCTCATCGTCGCCTGGCTGGTGGATTTCGACCGGCCGGACTGGAGCCTGCTGAAGGGTTTCGACGGCATCGGCCTGGCCTTGATGGCGCTGTTCCTCGGCAGCCTGGAGTATGTGGTGGAGGAGGGGCCGCGCAACGACTGGCTCGAAGACCGCACGATCGCCATGTTCGCCGCGGTCGCCGCCGTCGCCGCCATCGGTTTCTTCTACCGCATGTTCACCTATGAGCGGCCGATCGTCTGGCTGAAGGCGTTCCACGACCGCAACTTCGCCGTCGGCTCGCTCTACAGCTTCATCATCGGCGTCGGTCTCTATGGCTCGGTCTATCTGCTGCCGCTGTTCCTGGCGCGGGTGCGCGGCTGGAACAGCCTGGATATCGGCCTGCTGATGATCGTCACCGGTGCGGCGCAGTTCCTGTCGGCGCCGGTCGCCGGCGCGCTCTCGAAACGTCTCGAACTGCGGGTGATGCTCGGCATGGGCCTGCTGCTGTTCGGCGGCGGCATGTGGCTGCAGAGCTTTGCCACGGCGGAATGGGGTTTCTGGGAATATTTCCTGCCCCAGGCGGTGCGCGGCTTCTCGCTGATGTTCTGCTTCCTGCCGATCAACACCCTGGCGCTCGGCACCCTGCCCCCGCAGGAATTGAAGAACGCCAGCGGCCTGTACAATCTCATGCGCAATCTCGGCGGCGCCATCGGCCTGGCGGCGATCAACACGGTGATGATCCAGCAGGACGCGATCCACACCGCCCGTCTCGCCGAGCATCTCACGGCGGCCAATCCCGGCGTGATGAACTACCTGTCGTCGCTTGCGGCGTACTATACCGGCCTCGGCGTCGGCGATCCCCAGGCCGCGGCCTTGCAGACCCTGACCCGGCTCGCCGGCCGCGAGGCGCTGGTGATGACCTTCAACGACACGCTGCTGCTGATGGCCGGCCTGTTTTTCTCCGCCCTGCTGCTGATGCCGCTGATCCGCAAGCCCCGCGCCGCGGCTGAAGGCGGACACTAGACATAGTATTATCTTGCTGCCGGTCCCCCGGCGGTATGCCATCTTATCCAAACTATAGGGGTGTTGGGGAGGTGGCCATGAGTCCGGTCCGGACAATCGCCAAGCACATTTGGCTGTTCGTCGCTGCAATTGTGCTTGCGGCTGCTATGTCCGTGCCTGTCATTGCGCAAGAGGCCGCCCCGGCTGCCGAACCCCCCGCCAAGGTCCAGGAACTGCTCAAGCTGCTCGACGATCCCGCCGTGCGGGAGTGGCTGGCGCAGCATCAGGCCGGCACGGCCGCCGCACAGCCCACGACGCCGGCCGCGCCCCCCGAGCAGGAGATGGGGGCCTCCAGCTACTTCGCCGGCCGCATCGCCGCGATCCGCGAACACATTTCCGCGCTGGTCGCCGCACTGCCGAAGCTGCCCGCTGAATTGGAGCGGGCCGGCATTATCCTGGGACTCGAGTTCCAGGAGCGCGGTCTGATCAAGATCCTTCTGCTGATCGCGGTTTTCATCGGCCTAGGCTTCGGCGCCGAGCGGCTGTTCTACTGGATCGCCAGGGGCATCGAGGCTTGGATCAAAGCCTTGCCGCTGGACACGGTGGCGCAGCGGCTGCTCGCCGTCGCCGTCCGCCTTGCCTATGGTCTGGGCATGGTGACAGCTTTCGCCATCGGCAGCGTCGGCGGCTTCCTCGCGCTCGACTGGCCGCCGCTGCTGCGTGAGATCGTGCTCGGCTACCTGTTGGCGTTCCTGGTGCTGCGGCTGACACTGGTGGCGGCGCGGTTCTTCCTGGCGCCCAGTGGCGAGCGCTTTCGCATCCTGCCGATGTCGACCGAGGCCGCCTGGTTCTGGACGAAGCGTCTTGGCCTGTTCATCGGCTGGCTCGCTTTCGGTTGGGTCACCGTCGGGCTGCTGTCTACACTTGGCATGAGCATCGAGGCGCGCCGCCTCTTCGCCTACGCCCTGGGGCTGGGACTTCTGGCCATCGCTCTCGAGACAATCTGGCGCCGTCCGGTCGAGCCGCCGGCTGAACGCTCCCGCACCGCTGCGTGGCTGCTTTCGATCTATGCCGTGGCGATGTGGCTGTGCTGGGTTGCCAGCGCCATGCCCGGCTTCTGGCTATTGCTGGTGATCATCGGTTTGCCCCTCGCCCTGCGCCTCACGCAGCGCGCCGTCGATCATCTGCTGCGGCCGCCGGGCGTCACCGCTCAGGAAGATGCCACGCCCGGCGTTATCGCGGCGTCCTTGGCCCGCGGCCTTCGGGCGCTGATCATCATCGGCGCCGCGCTGGTGCTGGCCTGGGCCTGGCAGCTCGATTTCGGCGCACTCACTGCGCAGGACACCTGGGCCACCCGCCTGCTGCGCGGCGGGCTCAATGCGGTGGTCATCGTACTGCTCGCCGATTTCGCCTGGCATGTGCTGCGGGCGCTGATCGACCGCAAGATCGCGGACGCGCGTGCCGAGGGTGCACCCGATGCCGAGGAGGCGCGCCGCCGCTCCCGCATTCGCACTCTCTTGCCGATAACGCGCAATGCGCTGTTCGCGGTTCTTGTCGTAATGACCCTGCTGATGGCGTTGTCCTCGATCGGCATCGAGATCGGGCCGCTGATCGCCGGCGCCGGCGTGGTGGGCGTCGCCATCGGTTTCGGCGCGCAGACTCTGGTGAAGGACGTCATCAGCGGCATGTTCTATCTGCTGGATGACGCTTTCCGCATCGGCGAATACATCCAGAGCGGCAGCTACAAGGGCACTGTCGAATCCTTCAGCCTCCGCTCGGTGAAATTGCGCCATCATCGCGGCCCGCTCTACACCGTGCCATTCGGCGAGCTGGGCGCGGTGCAGAACATGAGCCGCGACTGGGTGATCGACAAGCTGACCGTGGGCGTCACCTACGACAGCGATCTGGACAAGGCGAAGAAGCTGATCAAGCAGATCGGCAAGGATCTGGCGGCGGATCCGGAATTTGGCCCCAATATCCTCGCACCTCTGAAGATGCAGGGCGTCGAGCAATTCGGCGACTACGCCATCACTCTCCGCATGAAGATGATGACCAAGCCCGGCGAGCAGTTCGTCATCAGGCGCAAGGCATTCGCTCTGATCAAAAAGGGCGTTCGACGAGAACGGCATCCACTTCGCCTTCCCGACAGTCACGGTCGCCGGCGGCGATACTGACACCGCGGCGGCAGCGCAGCGGGCGATCGCAGCGACGAAGAATCTCGAGGTCGACGAATAGGGTCCGGTTACTTCATGAAGACCGCGGCATCCGCCCGGAACCTGCTGCGTCCCCGCGGCGGCCATGAGAGCGGCAAGGTCACCTATGTCGAGCTGTTCTTCGACCTGGTGTTCGTCTTCGCCGTCACCCAGCTCTCGCACCTGCTGCTGCATCATTTCAGCCTGACCGGCGCCTTCGAGACCCTGCTGCTGCTGATGGCGGTGTGGTGGGTGTGGGTCTACACCTCCTGGGTCACCAACTGGGTCGACCCGCAGCAGGCGCCGGTGCGGCTGATGCTGTTCCTGCTCATGCTGGCGGGGCTGGTGCTCTCGACCTCGATACCGCAGGCGTTCGAGTCCAAGGGCCTGGTCTTCGCCATCGCCTACGTGTTCATGCAGGTAGGGCGCAGCCTGTTCATGCTCTGGGCGCTGCGCTGCCACGACCGCGGCAATTTCCGCAACTTCCAGCGCATCACCACTTGGCTGGTGGTCGCCGGCGCCTTCTGGATCGCGGGTGGTCTGGTCGAAGGCGAGGCGCGTATTGGTCTCTGGCTGATCGGACTTGTCATCGAATATGCCGGCCCATCCGCCGGTTTCTTCGTGCCGGGTCTCGGACGCTCGATCACCGCCGACTGGAAAGTCGAAGGCGCCCACATGGCCGAGCGCTGCGGTCTCTTCATCATCATCGCGCTGGGCGAATCGATCCTGGTCACCGGCGCCACCTTTGCCGAACTGGAATGGTCGGCGGCGGCCGTTACTGCCTTCCTCAGCGCCTTCGCCGGCAGCGTCGCCATGTGGTGGATCTATTTCAACATCGGCGCCGAGACCGCCAGCCGCAGCATCGCGCTATCAAGCGACCCCGGCCGACTGGCGCGCCTGGCCTACACCTATCTGCATCTGCCGCTGGTGGCCGGCATCGTCGTCGCGGCCGTTGCCGACGAGCTGGTGCTGGCCCATCCCGGCGGCCATGCCGGTATCGGCGTGCTCGCAGCAACCCTCGGCAGCGCTGCGCTCTATCTCCTGGGCAACGCGCTATTCAAGCGCACTATCTATGGCCGCCTGCCGCTGTCGCACCTGGCGGGCCTGGCGCTGCTCGTGCTGCTGCTCATGCTGACCGCCGCGATGCCCCTCTGGACGCCCCTGGCGCTGAGCCTCGCGACGACGGTTGTTCTGATCGCTGTCGCTGTTTGGGAGACGCTGTCGCTACGGAGCGGCATCTCCGTCTCACCGGTGAATCGCAGCTAGACCGAGATCTCGAATTAAGTCCTGTCCCATTTGTCATCCCGGAAATCTCGCGCAGCGAGATTATCCGGGACCCATGAACACCGTGCGGTCGTCAAGACAGCCGTGATGGCTTGGTGTTCTTGGGTCCCGGGCTCCGCCACTGACGTGGCGGCCCCGGGATGACAATTTTGCGCTACAGCCGTCACAAAAAATCTTCATCGACCCAAAACACTACTGACAGAACGCTGACAGGAGCAGGCTGCTACTTTCCTCCCCATCAACCCTCGCAAAGTGGGAGGAAGCCCATGAACGCCCTGACAAAATATCGGGAAGTCGACCCGATCGACTCCAACATCAGCCGCCGCGACAGTGCCATCCCCTTGCCGCTGATCGCCACGCAAACCCTATTCACCAGCGAGGACGCCGGCCGCTGCGATCCGCCGCGCCGCGAACCCTGGCGGGACGAACCTTCAACACCATGGTACAGCCGCCTCGCTGCAGCGATCGGCCGCCTTCTGGAACCGCGCCAGCCGCGATACCCGATCACCGAGCATCTCTGCCGCGACATCGGCCTCGACTGGACACCGGAGCCACGGGTGCGGACATGGCCGTGGTGAGAGGGGCGGCGAAGTAATCTGACCGCCGCTGGACAATTTGCGAACTATGTCATCCCGGAGATCGCGCTCCAGCGCGATCATCCGGGACTCAAGAACACGAACCGAAGTAGCCTATGTCGCGCCTTCCGGTGTTCATGGGTCCAACACAATCTCGCTGTGCGAGATTTGCGGGACGACAATATTTGGCGGTACTTGTGTTGACTGGCGTGCAGACGGATTTATCATACGAAATTTGCCCCCGCTCTCACTCGACCAAATAGCGCTTCACCAACTCCGTCGCTTCCGCCGAGTCCCACCGTGCGGCACCCGTCATCTCCCCCACCACATTCCCCTCGCGGTCGATGAGAACGCTCATGGGAATGCCATCCGGGCGGAAGGCCGACATAGTGGCTTGATCGCTGTCGACATAGAGCTTGAGGTTGCGGATGCCGCTCTTCCGGTAATAGGCGCCAACGATGCCGGCGCCTTCGCGGTCGACCGACACGGCAATCACCTCGAGGCCGTCGGCGCCGTGCAGGGCCTGCAGCCGGTCGAGCGACGGCATCTCCGAACGGCAGGGGCCGCACCAGGTGGCCCAGATGTTCAGCAGCACCACATGGCCGCGGAAATCCTCCAGGCTGAGCCGCGTGCCGTTGGCGCCCTTGAAGCGGGCCGCCGGCGCTGCGGACGGATATGCCGCGACCGAGAAGCCGCGCGGGCCGCCGGAGGTGCCGCCCGGGTTCATCGCCGGCGCCACTAGGAAGAAGGCCGCGCCGACAAACAGCAGCACCGCCACCGCGCGCGACGCGAACACCGTGCAGACCGCACCGGCCGCCGCCAGTATCACCGCAATGAACGTCATTCCGCACCTCCACGGGCACCCGTGAACTGGCGCGAAGTCTGGACCAACGTGCTGAATAATTTCTTAATTGTTGGCGTGGCCGGGGCCTGGAAAGTAAGTCCCGTTTGCACGGCGCACCCGCCGGAATTCACTTCCCCAACGCGCGCGGTGAGAAGGCGGAAAGGCGAGAGAAGTGAAAAAAGGTAAGGAAGTCTCACCACAGAGACACAGAGGAAGCAGAGGTTCATCGAGATAACCCGACGAACGCGGCCATTCTGTTGGGAACGGGAGTTGCTTACCTCGGCGCGGGCTCTGCCCGCGCAATGAAACCCGGGAGGATATTCACCGAGTCCAACACACACTGGATCTCTCTACGTCCTCTGTGTCTCTGTGGTGAGACTTTCTTGCTTGCTTCAGGGGCTTCGCATGGACACGGCCTTAGCCGGCTATTTCGCCTCGACGATCCCCAGCTGCATCAGCAGCGGCAAGGTTTTCGACTTATAGGTGTCGAACTCCTTCTGCAGCTCGGCCACGTTGGCCTCCTTGCCCTTCAGCACCTCGTCGCCGCGCTTCACATTGATGCCGCGTTTTTCCAGCAGCGCCCACACCGCCTCCGGCGCATTTGCTGCGTGACCGTTGACCACCTCCTGCGTGAAGCAGCGGTCCGTGAGGCCGACATGGATGCCGCGGCCGGAGATGGTGGAAGCGAGCGTGCCGCGCGCCGCAGGCTCCGTGGCGGTGCTCACCACATAGCGGTTGAGCGCGGAGGGCAGGGTCAGCTTGCCGGTCTGCTTGCCGCCCTTCTGCGCGGGCGTGGCGAAGGGCAGGATCTGGCTGGCCGCGATCAGCGTATGCACCATGCTCTGCACCCGGGCTTCCGGCGCCTTGTTCACCTCAGGCTGCGTTGCCAATTCGCCCACGGTCATGGCGCCCTTGCTCAGCGCATCGATGATCGCCCGCGACAGTTCGTTATCGAATTTCACCTCGCCGGCATTGCATTTTGCCGTGTAAGTCACACTTGCCGGCGATTTCACCAGGCCGACCGACATGTCGCGCAGCTTGTTGCGCGACTCCGCCGCCGACATGGTCGACAGGCCCTTCACATAGACGTCGCGGCGGAAGCGCTGGTTGATCAGGAAATCCTGCACCAGCTGCTTGCGCTCCTTGGTCGGCTGGGCGTCGAACACCGGCCGCGCGTTCTTGCCGAACAACAGGCCCGGATGATTCTCCGTGATCGTCGCCGAGCCGACATAGGACAGCTTCGCCATCCCCATCTCGCGGAACACGTCCAGACAGTAGAAGGGGTGCCACTCCTCGTTCAGATATTCGTGGGCCACATAGCTGCGGGCGTTGGTGGCGATTTTCTTGATCAGCTCGGCGGCGCCCTGATTGGCCTGCAGGTAGCGGCAATCCGCCGTGGTCAGCTTCTGCAGGAAGTCGATGGCGCCGCCCGCCTTGGTCAGGGAGTCGCCGGGAACCTCGTGGCCGATCTCCAGCATCAGCCGCTGCAGCGGCCCCTGGCTCGCCCAGCCCGGCTGGCAGTTGTAGCTGTTGTAGACCAGCCCGCCCGGCAGCAAACGCCGCGCCATCACGTCCAGCATGGCCTTGCGGTTGTTCACGCTAATCCAGCTATAGATGCCGTGGAAGGTGACGAAGTCGAACTCCGGCAGATCCATCGTCGCCAAGTCCTGGAAGCTGGCCTCGAGGATCGTCAGGTTCTCCAGCTTGCCCTGCTCGGCCCACCGGCGCGCCGTGGCCACATGGGCCGGGTTGATGTCGACGCCATAGAACTTGGCCTGGGGGTAGGCGGCCGCCAGCAGCGTCACCGTATGGCCGTTGCCGCAACCCAGTTCCAGGTAATTGAACGGCCGGTCGATCGGCCGCGGCGTGCAGTTATTAAGCAGCGCCACATAATTCAGATGAACTGGCGCCAGCTCGACGTAATAGCCGTCGGTGTAGGCGATATCGGAGATATAGCCGTCGGTCCAGTCGCTGCGCGCCCCGGTGGTTGGCATTTCCAGCTTTCCCTTGTGGTTGCGGCGCGACGCTACCATAGCGGGTTGGCGGATTCTACCGGCCCGCACGGTTCTGTGACGGCGCTCACCCGGGTTTATGGTGCGCCTGGAAGTGCCGTAATGGCGAACTTTCGTGTAATGAACTGATCGCAATACCGCGTGCCAAGCGCCCAGTTTGGCGTTTGGCTTGGCTGCAGCTAGAGTCCCGCTCCATGTCGCAGCCGAACCCTCTGTTCGACCAGGCCGGCCATACCGTGCTGATCGCCGACGACCATCCGCTGGTCCGCGGCGCCCTGGCCCAGGCGGTGCGGCAATCCCTGGGTGTCTCTGAAATCCTCGAGGCCGGCGATTACCGGCAATGCCGGGATATCCTCGGCGGCCGGCCGCAGATCGACCTGGTCCTGCTGGACCTGGATATGCCGGGCATGAACGGCTTCGAGGGGCTGGTGTCCCTGCGCAAGGACTATCCAGGTGTGCCCGTGGTGATCGTCTCGGCAGCCCGAGAGCCCGAGACAATGCTCCAGGTGGTGGAGCTCGGCGCCTCGGGCTTCCTGCCGAAATCTGCATCGCTGGAAGTGATTGGCGAGGCCCTGCGCACGGTGGTGGGCGGCGAGGTCTGGCTGCCGGCCGAGGCCCATCAGGTCCATCTGGATGGCGCGGCCAAGGACATCAGCGAGCGCCTGGCGAAACTATCGGCGCAACAGCTCCGCGTGCTATCGCTGATCTGCGACGGCAAGTTGAACAAGCAGATCGCCTTCGAATTGGCCATCGGCGAGCAGACGGTGAAGGACCACATCACCGAGATATTCCGCAAGCTGGGCGTGGCGACGCGGGTTCAAGCGGCGATGCTGGCGCGCCGCTTCATGCGCGCCGAACGCTGACCTCGGCCTCCGTCGCTGCCGGCGTGCGCGGCCGGCATTGTGCCAGGAGCGCCCGCAGGGCCGCGATCCGGACCGGCTTGGGCATCGGCACGATACCCTGTTCGCGCGCCGTGGCGCGCACGGCATCGCTGCGGTCGGCGGATATCAGTGCCGCCGGCAGGTCGGCGCCGAACGCGGCCCGCAGCGCCGCCACCACGGCAAAGCCGTCGAGCCCGTCATCCAGTTGCAGATCCACCAGCGCCACGTCCGGCGCCATCTGCTGGGCCGACAGCGCGCTCAGCGCTTCCGGCAGGCTGGCGGCGCAAACGACCCGGCAGCCCCAGCCCTGCAGCAGCGTGCGCATGCCGTCCTGCACACTGGTCTCGTTATCGACCACCAGCACTGAGAGGGCCGCGGGCTGGCGGATTGCCACCCGTTCGCGCCGCGGTGTCGCCGGCGCCACGCGCTCCCGCGCGATCGGCATCGCCACGCTGAAGCAGGAACCGCGGCCCGGCTCGGACTGGACCTTGATGGCATGGCCGAGCATGCGGGCGATGCGGTCGACGATCGCCAGCCCCAGGCCG
This sequence comes from uncultured Alphaproteobacteria bacterium, assembly GCA_963816235.1. Lineage (GTDB taxonomy): Bacteria > Pseudomonadota > Alphaproteobacteria > Dongiales > Dongiaceae > DATKFM01. The sequence continues at coordinate 111,373 of CAWFKD010000012.1, forward strand.
AGGCCGCGCTCCTGCGTTGCCGGCAGGTTCTGCGGCAGGCGCACGAACTCCTTGAAGATCAGCGGCTGCTTGTCGGCGGGAATGCCCGGGCCATTGTCCCAGACCTCGAGCACCGCCTGCCCCTGACGCCGGCGGCAGCCCACCAGCACCTTGGCCTTGCGGCCGTCGATGCTCGGCGAATAGCGGACCGCGTTTGCCACCAGGTTCTGCAGCACACGCCGCAGCAATTGCGGATCGCTTGTTATCGCCAGCGATGTCGGCACGATGCGCAGCTCGACGCCGTTCCGCTCGGCGATGGAAGCAAAGGAATCCGGCAGCGAGGCCAGCAACGGCCCCAGCGGCACCGCGCCCAAATTTGGCTTCACCGCGCCGGCGTCCAGCTTGGCGATATCCAGCAGCGCATCCAAGATCGCCTCGACGGCGGCCAGGCTGCGATCCACTTTGGCGACGATGTCGTCGGTCGGCCGCCGCTCCAGCAGCGCCGCCGAGAACAGCCGCGCCGCATGCAAGGGCTGCAGCAGATCGTGGCTGGCGGCGGCAAGGAAGCGCGTCTTGCTCTGGTTGGCAGCCTCGGCTTGCTGCCGCGCATCCGATAGCTGCTGCACCAGCCGGGCCAGCTCGCCGGTGCGTTCCTGAACCCGTTCTTCCAAGCGGTCCTTTGCCTGCCGCAGTTCCTGCTCGGCCCGGCGCGGCTCGGTGATGTCCTGATATAGCAGGAAGAAGCCCAGCACCTCGCCGCGCTCGTCGAAATGCGGGATGTAGGTGCCCCGCGCGATCTCAATGCGCTGGTTGTTGGTCGGGAAGCTGATCTCGAAGGACTGAGGCTCGCCACGCAGCACGGCGTCAATGTGGGGTTTCAGCTCGTCGTGGCGCTCGACGCCCAGCACCTCGATCAGGCTGCGGCCTTCCAGATCCGCCGACGACAGATTGAGCGCCTTCTGATAGGGCTGATTGGTGAAGCGGTAGCGCTCGTCGCGATCGATGTAGGCGATCAGCACCGGCACATTGTCGGTGTAGATGCGGATGCGCCGCTCGCTGTCGCGGATCGCCTCGGCGGCGCGCTCTTCATCGCTGACGTCGCGCAGGGTGATCACCATGCCGCCATTGCGCATCGCGTCGCGGTTGACCATCAGCGTCCGCCCGCTGGCGAGCCGCAGCCGCTGGCTCGGCTGCGCCAAGTCGTCGAGCGCGAAGCCGGCCTCGGCGCTCAGCGCGGCGATCGGTTCTCCCGCCCGCGCATTCTGCCGGCTCAGCCCGGCCAGAAGTCAGGAATTGGTCGTTCCACACCGCGAGGCCGCGGTTCTCGTCGAACACGGCGATGCCCTGGCTGACGGAATCCAGCGTCGAGCGCAACAGCTCGGCATTCTGCAGGATCGCCGCCGACGCCTCGCCGAGCATGGCGCGCGCCTCGCGCCGCGACAGATTGAGCGCCAGCCGGTCGGAGCGCACCATTATATGCGCCGATGCCGCGCCGATCGCACCGCTGAGCAGCCGCTCGGCGAAGACGAGCATCTCGGCGGGATCCTTCGGCGCCTCGGCGAAGGCCTGCTGCGCCCGCTCCTCGCCGACGAACCGGGCGACCAGCGCCCGGATCTCCTTGGCGGTCGGCAAGTCGGATTCGATCATGTCCGTCGCCCGCTCGCCGCCAACGAAGGCATCGGCCTGCGTGATGTCGCGCACTGCGCGGCGGGCGAAATACGACACGACGACCAGCAGCGAGATATTGACGGAAAGGCTGGCGAATACCGCCTGGGAAAGGCTGTCCAGCGGCCCAAGGAAGCCGCTGACCGCTTCCCGGATCAGGTCGCCGAACCGGACCACCCAATCATGGGGACCGCCCAGCAACGGAAACAGCAGGAGGCAGGCCCAGATCATGCAGCCACCGAGCAGCCCGGCGATAACGCCATAGCGGTGCGCCCGGCGCCAAAACATTCCGATGAGCAGCGCCGGCGCGAACTGTGCGACGGCGCAAAATGATATCAGGCCAATGGAGGCGAGCGGCAGCAGATGGGCCGACGCTCGCTCGAAGCCATAGGCACACAAAAGGATGCCGATTACAGCGAAGTGACGAACATTCAGCACGATGCCGCCGATATCGCGCCGCAAGGCCAGCTTCGATTTGAGCAGGACCGGCGTCACCAGCTCGTTGCCGATCATGACGCTGAGCGCGAAGCAGGCGACGATCACCATGCTGGTCGCCGCCGATAGGCCGCCGATGAAAGCGAAGACCGCAAGCCCATGGCTGCCCGCTGCCAGTGGCAGGCTGACGACATAGAGGTCGGGGTTGGTGCCGGCGGCCGGGCTCAACAGGCCGACCGCAGCGATCGGCACCACGAACAGGTTGATGGCGATCAGGTAGATCGGAAACATCCACCGCGCCGTGCGCTGGCCGCCGGCGGCGCCATATTCGACAACGCCTACATGGAATTGCCGGGGCAAGCAGAGGAACGCCGCGCCCGACAAGATCGTGATCGCGAGCCAGTTCAATCCGGGCGCCGGGCCGACGATCTGCTGGGCAAGTTCGGGCGATTGCTGCAGCCGCGCCATCAGCGCGTCGGCGCCGCCGGCCATTTGGTAGGTGACGAAATAGCCGACGGCCAGCAGGGCGATCAGCTTGACCACGGACTCGAAAGCGATGGCCATCATCAGCCCGCGGTGATGCACCGCCGCCTCCACGGTGCGCAGCCCGAAAAGGATCGTAAAGGCCGCCATGGTGACGGCGACCAGGAATGCCGTGTCGAAGAACAGCGGCAGCTGAATTCCCGCGCCGCCGGTGGCCGCCGCGGTCATCACCGTGAAGCTGGCTGAGACCGCCTTCAGCTGCAGCGCGATATAAGGCACGACGCCGATGACGGCGATGCAGGTCACGATGGCGCCCACCGATCTGCTGCGGCCATACCGCGAGGCCAGGAAATCGGCGATCGAAGTGGAGTTCTGCCGCTTGGCGGCGGCGATGATCTTGGCCAGCACCGGCGCACCCAGGGTGATCACCAGTATCGGGCCGACATAGATAAGGAAAAAGTCGAGCCCCTGGGTCGCGGCTCGGCCCACCGATCCATAGAAGGTCCAGGAGGTGCAATAGATCGCCAGCGCCAAGCCATAGACCAGCCGTTCGATCCGGCCGCCGCGCCAGCGGGCGGCATAGGCGTCGCCGATCTGGGCGATGACGAACAGCAGGCCTAGATAGCCGATGGACAGCAGGATGATGGCCCAGCTCTGAAGCATCGATCGCCGCTCTTACTCCTGCTGGGAACGAATGTTGTCTTGCCTGCAACTATGGAGCTGACCGCCTGCTGCTCCGCAACTTCAAACTCTTCCGTTCCTTCTCTATCCGCAGGATACACGAAACTTGACAACGCGCGAATCAGTTTGGCGCAAAACTTGCATGCTTAATGAGTGCTGAGCCGAAGCGACTGTTATTTCGTCAAGGGCTTGGCGGACAAAGATCGAAAAAGACGCGAAGTCATGTGGGTGGTGAAGCGGTGAACAAGTCGAGTCAAAAGGCAAGCTCCGCCCCATCCAGCGATCTCCGCCTGGCCCAGGCCACAGCATTATTTTGGGTTGGAATAGGGCTATGGGGCAGATGGCCAAAATACAGGGAGGCAGTTCGAAGGTCAGATCGCGAACGCTGACGTCGGCGAAAGTCGTCAAAGCGTCCGCAGTTAAAAAGCCTTCGCATATCAGGAAATTGACGCCTGCGCCGGTCGCCGCGACCGGTGCCCGTCAGTCAGTAGCCACGCCTGTGCTGTCGAAGAAAACGCCCGTCGTCCTGTGGGACGAGATGGGCGCTATCAGGCAGCTCGGATTGTTGCGCCGCTGATCGCGTTACAGCCGGCAGATCTGTAGGTCCGCACCGCGGTTGGTGCGGAACGGGTGACTGGTGGCCAGCCCGGCGGACGAGGCTGCCGAGCGTCGCGCGAATCCGGCCGCATAAGCGAATATGGAGCCCCCGCACGCCCCGTGTAACGCCTCGATACACTTCGACGATTTCGGCATTAAATATCTGAGTAATATAATATAATTCATATTATATGCCCCTGAGTTCCTGGGGTGGTGTTGCATCATGATACACTGGATTAACCACTTCAGGGTGTCAGCGGATTGCCTGGAGTTTTGTTAAAATTTGTTCATTTTCAGTTAGTTGGTGAAAAATCAACTACTTGAGCAGGCCGTTCCATCTTTCTCGGCTCGGAGGATCGATACACGCCGGCGAGACACATGTCTGAAAACTTAACCAATTCTGTCACTTAGCTTAACCGAGAAAAGCTAGGGATTCCGGCCCTTTTCCTGCCACAGGCCGCAAATTACCGGCCGATTGCCCCCGAAAACCAGACTTGGCACGACACTTGCTTGTAGTACGGCAGCGGCTGGCACCGTAGTTCAGTGCTGGCCGTGGGTCCGGCTTTAACCGTCGGTCCCGAGTGTGGGGAACTTGGTCCACTACCGGACCGTAACATTCTGATTTGGAGGCACTAATGAAGAAGCTACTGATGGTTGCCGTTTCGGCTTTCGCGCTGTCCTTCGCGGGCAACGTGTACGCGAACGGTCTCGATATTGATGCCGACCTGCTCAGCGGCAACAAGAACGACGACAACAAGGGTTCGGTTGTTGGCAATGACAACGACGATAACGATGTCAACAGCAACAACAAGGACGAGAGCGAACACGCTAACGGCAACAAGGTTGACGACAGCGCCAATGGCGCCGGCGTCGGCAATGACAACGACAACAACTCCATCACCGACATCAACATCGATGACATCGATGTGTCCGTGAAGATCGACGCGTCCAAGCGCGTTGCCAGCTCAAAGGCCGCCATGGGTGGCATCGTCGCCGGCAACAAGTTGAACAACGGCGGTCTGAATGTGAACCTCGGCCTCCTGGCGAAGCAGAGCGCCGGCAACTCGATCAAGACCGGTGGCGTTGGCCAGTCCGGTAATTTCGACGCCGGCATCAATGTGCAGCAGGCGGCGACGGGCTTCAACAACCTGAACCAGGCTCAGGTCCAGGTGTCGGCCCAGGCGTCATTCAACGGACTGTAAGCTTCTCGGGCATTTGCCGGCGCGTCCCTCGGGAGGCGCCGGCCGCTCGGTGCAAGCTGATTGATTGGAGATTTACATCATGAAAAAGCTACTGATGGTTGCGGTGTCGGCGTTCGCGTTGTCCTTCGCGGGCAACGTGTATGCCAACGGCATCGACGTCGATGCCGATCTGCTCACCGGCAACGGCAATGACGGCAACAAGGGCTCCGTGGTCGGCAATGATAACGACGACAACGAAGTCAACAGCGACAACAAGGACGAGAGCGAGCACGCTAACGACAACAGTGTTGACGACAGCGCCAATGGCGCCGGCGTCGGCAATGGCAACGATGACAACACGGTCCTTGACGTGAACATCGATGACATCGATGTCAGCCTCAAGATCAACTCGTCCAAGCGTATCGCCAAGTCCTCTGCCGAAATGATCGGCTTTGTGGCGCACAACAAGACCAACAACGGCGGCGCGAACATCAATCTCGCCCTCGGTGCGAAGCAGGCTGCTGGCAACTCGATCAAGACCGGTGGCATCGGCCAGTCCGGTAATTTCGACGCCGGCATCAGCGTGCAGCAGGCGGCGACCGGCGTGAACACGCTGAACCAGGCTCAGGTTCAGGTGTCGGCGCAGGCGTCGTTCAACGGTCTCTAAGTCATGCGTATCGGCCGGTGGGCCCTCGTGCCCACCGGCCTCTTTCCCGGGCAACCGGGAATCGGTGTTTTGAATTAAGTTGTTTGGGAGATGCGTGCCATGCGGATTGAAATGAAAACAACCTTTGCGTCCTTGCTAGCTCTTGGTGTTTGCGTGTGGGTGGCTGAGGCGCGTGCCGATGGTGACGAGATTTCTTCGGACAACAGCGTCGCAATGACTGCGCTGCAATCTTTGAACGGCGGCGACCTCACGCTGATCGGCATGTCGGCCGAAAGTAACCAGCACGGTACGATCAAAGATAACGAGATCTACAACGAAGGCGGCAAGATCGAGACTGGATCTGTAAACAACTATAACTACGGCAGTCACGGTATCGTCATGCAGGCGGCGAATACCGGGATCAACTCGCTGATTCAGCAGACCACGACGATCAACATTCTGCTTGGACCACAGAACTAACGTTCGGGCGCCACGTTCGTTCTGTAACATAACCGCAGGAGTGGCGCGGATGCGCTTACTTACCCTCATTGCACTGACCGCCCTGATGGCGGCGCCATTGACTACGGCGGATTTCCGTTCCGCCAAAGCCCAGGGCATCGAGACCGGCGCCGCCGGCTCGTTCCGCTTGCCCGTCACCAGCATGCGCGACCGTCCGTTCCAGTCGGTCATCATGCAGCAGTACGATTTCAGCTGCGGCGCCGCGGCTGTCGCCATGCTCCTGACTCACCACTACGGCATCAAGAGCACCGAGCAGGAGGTGTTCACCTCGATGTACGAGAACGGCGATCAGGCGAACATCCAGCAGTTCGGCTTCTCGTTCCTCGACATGAAAAGCTATATCGAGCGGATCGGCATGAAGGCCGATGGCTTCGAGCTGACGATGGACGAAGTCCTGAAGCTCGGAGTGCCGGCGATCGCCCTGATCGACCTCAAGGGCTACAGCCATTTCGTACTGATCAAGGGCATCAAAGACAATCGCGTGCTGCTGGGAAATCCGGCGGCTGGCATGATGGCGATGAACCGTGAAGAGTTCGACGCCATCCGGCAGCCTGTTGTGCTGATCGTCCGCAGCAAGGCGACTGTGGGCCGCAAGCACTTCAATCAGACTGCCGACTGGGGCGTGAAGCCAGAAGCGCCTATCGGGAATGGCAGAACAGCGGGCACGTCGACGATGTTCGTCGACATGTTCGGCAATAACTTCTAAGGCAGGAATCGAAGCGATGTCCCCCAAACAGTATCATTCAATAGCAGGATCGGCTGGCATTTCGGCCCTGCGTCGCGCTGTTATCGCGCTGTTCGTTGCGGTGCTGATGGCGGCACCCATGTCGAATGCATCGGCGGGTTCCTTCGGCGATCTCGACACCAACAAGTTCAAGCCGGTGGCCTCGGCAAAGCTGGCAAATATGCGCGGCGGCTTCACCTATGCCGGCATGGATATCTCCTTCGGCATGATCATGCGCACGGCGGTGAATGGAGTCCTTGTGCTTGAGACGGCCTTCAATCTGGAGAATCCCGGCGACGCGACGATGAATTTCAACAACGCTGCCGGCCTGGCGATGAGCACGACGGCGCAGGGTTTCGTTCTGAGCCAGACGGGTCAGAACATCGTCCACCAGATGGGCGAGAGGGGCGGCGGGGTCGTGGCCAGTGTTGCGAATGCCCTGAACAATCAGATCATCCAGCAGTCTGTCACGATGAATGTGGGCATCACGAACGTAAACACGATCGCCGGGTTGGGCGCCATCGGCAGCATGCTGAACAATCTGGGGTTGGCCGCGGTCGGATATTAACGACCGGCCCGGTCCGGCCGGGCGTTGGAATGAAATCAGGGGCCTGGTCCGGCCATTCCCAATGACCGAATTCTATAAGCTAGCATTTGGAATTAGCCGCGGACTCGGCTATTAATGAAATAGTAACCAGGTCTCGGGGGTAGAGTTTGGGGGGCTTGACCATGATGAGCGACCTTAAGGCCAACCTGCGTCGGCTGCGCCCAGCGTTTCGTACGGTCTTATTGTGCAGCGCGGTAGCAACTCCATTTTTGGCGGGAATTGCGTCGGCTGACGATACCGATGCAGTGACAAAAGAAGATCTGAAACTCCTGCAGCAGCAGCTCGAAACCCAGAAGCAGCAGCTTGAGCAGCAGAAACAAGCACTGCAGCAGCAGCAGAACCAGCTCAACTTCCTAAAATCGCAAGTCGGTGGTTCCGATGATCCGGACACGACGCCGGTGACCTTCAATTTGGGCACCGGGACTTTCACCACCGGCGGCGTCACCAATGCCCAGGATTCGACCGAGGAGCCGGTCGGCGAGGCGCCGTCGGAGGAGGCCCCATCACAGGAAGAAGAGGCCAAGGCGATAAACCGCGCGCTGGAAGGACAGGGCGTTCTGACGCCGGCGGGAACCTTGGTTGTGGAGCCATCCCTTCAGTTCACCCATTCGACCAGCAACCGGTTCTTCGCCCAGGGCGTCGAAATTCAGGACATCGTGTTCATCGGCCTGATCGAGGTTTCGGAGGCCGATCGCGACACCGTGGAGGCGGCCCTGAACTTCCGCTACGGCATCACCGATCGCTTCGAAATCGAGACCCGCGTTCCCTACGTCTTCCGCTCGGAAGATGTGCAACAGTCTTTCATTACGCAGTTCGACCAGCCGACGCTGGATGAGCACAACAGCGGCGACAATATCGGCGACGTGGAAGTTGCGGCGCACTACCAGATTACGTCGGCGCCGATCTACACCATCGGCAACGTGCGATTGAAGGCGCCGACAGGCACGAGCCCGTTTGACGTCGATTTCGACACCCTTGGCCGGCCGACGGAACTGGCTACGGGCTCCGGATTTTGGGGCGTACAGCCCAGCATCACGGCCATCTTCCCGACCGATCCCGTCGTCTTCTTCGGCACCTTCGGCTACACCATCAATATTGGCGAAAGTGTCGATGAGACGCGCCTTATCACACCGCCGCAGCTGGGCGCGTTGCCGATTTCGGCGACGATCGGCGATGTCGATCCCGGCGACTCGATCAACATCTCCTTGGGCATGGGCCTGAGCCTCAACGAGAAGTTCTCATTCAATCTCGGCTTCAAGTACGACTACATCTTCCCGACGACGCAAGAGACCACGGTCGTCGATCCGAACCCGCAGGGTCCCAATCCGCCGCCGCCGCCATTCACCGGAGAAACGGAGACAGATCCGCTGCACGCGGCGTCGTTCCTGGTGGGTTGGTCCTATCAGATCTCCGATTCGGTCGGCATGAACCTGAACTTCGAAGTCGGCGCAACCGACGACGCGAACGATTTCTCGGTGCGCCTCGGCGTGCCCATCCGGTTCAACCTGTTCGGCAACGAAGACGAATAGAATTGCGATCTGCAGGTAATAGTTAACAAGTCACAGAAGGCCGGGAACCATTTGGTTCTCGGCCTTTTCCCTTCGGCGCCCCTTCAATTTCCGGGAATCTGATCGATTAGTGCTGCGGTTTCTCCGGCATTTTGCTATAGTTTTCGATAATATGCTGTGCCGTAATTTCCGATGGGCAGGAAGCGGCGGCTTTTAGGAGCCGGTTTTAGAGTTGGGGTGGTGCCGCCTTTTCCGCGAGGCGGGTTTGAAGAGCTTCCTTGTGGGAGCCTGATTGTCCAGGCGAGCCGGCATGCGGGCCGGAACATTCGTTATGTAATTTGATTGTCAGATTGCAATGGTATCTCGCGCTTCAACCGGGCCAGCTCGGATGTGGCGGGTAGTTCCCATTCGCGGGGGAAAAGGAAAAAAATCATTACCAACCAACGAGGTGACGAAGATCACAGACATTTTGATCAAACGCACTAAGAGGAAAGAAACGTTTGCCCGTTAAGAAATACGTCGCCGGAAAGGGCAGCCGGATCTCGGGGACACTGAATTTGATGAGCATGGAAACGCGATGAGTGGGCAATTCGTCGATTTGGCTGTGGAAGGCGATTCGAAGAAGCCGCCCCATGCCGTGCTGGCGATGACGCTCAGCAAGGACGCCGAAGCGCTGACCGGACTGGAGGCGCTGGATAGCAGCCAAGTCCGCTTGCTTGCGGCCGAAGACACCGAACAGGCGCGGCGGCTGATCGAACATGAACGGCCGATCGCCGGCCTGCTGCAGCTGGGCCGGCGCCCCGATCCCCAGGCCGTGCAGAAGGCCCTGGCGCTGGCGGAGATGGCCCCCCGCCTGCGGCTGATCGCGCTCCTGGAAACCGAGGCGCTGCGCGCCCCCGAATTCGCCGAGCTGGTCAGCAAGGGCCTGCTTCATGATTTCCACCGCCTGCCGATTCTCCATGACCGGCTGATGTTCAGCCTGGGCCATATCGCCGGCTTGGTGGCACTGGAGAGCCGCGAGAGCATCGCCAATCTTGGCGGCACCATGCCCGGCCAGGGCGACGCCCATATCGTCGGCGTCAGCCCGGCGATCACCCGCGTGTTCCAGGCGGTGCGCAAATTCGGCGAGGTCGACGCCCCCATCCTGGTGACCGGCGAAACCGGCACCGGCAAGGAACTCGTGGCGCGCGCCATCCATGACCGCTCCAGCTTCCGCGGCGGCCCCTTCATCTCCATCAATTGCGCCGGCCTGCCCACCAGTATCATCGAGTCCGAACTGTTCGGCTATGAGCGCGGCGCCTTCACCGGCGCCATCAAGCAGAAGGTCGGCCGCATCGAGGCCGCCCGCGGCGGCACGCTGTTCCTGGACGAAATCGGCGATCTGCCGCTGGAGGTGCAAGGCCACCTGCTGCGCTTCCTGCAGGAAAAGACCATCGAGCGCCTGGGCAGCACCAAATCGATCACGGTGGATACCCGCGTCGTCGCGGCCACCAACATCAACCTGGAAGACGCCATCAAAGCCGGCAAGTTCCGCGAAGATCTCTTTTACCGCCTGAACGTGCTCTGCATCTCCATGCCGCCGCTGCGCGACCGCGGCGACGACATCCAGCTGCTGGCGACCTTCTTCCTGCGCAAGTTCTCGTCGGAGCTGAAGCTGCCGAAGCTGGGATTCCATGACAGCGCGCTGGAAAAGATGCAGCGCTACCGCTGGCCCGGCAATGTGCGCGAACTCATCAGCACCATCCGCCGCGCCGTGGTCATGGCCGAGGGCCGCTGGATCATGGCCTCGGACCTCACCTTCGCGGAATTGACCGGCGCGGATCAAGGCGTGCCCGATCTCGCCACCGCGCGACAGGCGCTGGAAGAGAAGCTGATGCGCGAGGCGCTGCGCATCAATGGCGGCAACATCAAGCGCGCCGCCAAGGAACTTGGCGTCTCCCGGGTCACCCTCTATCGCATGATGGAGAAGTACAGGATCGATCCCGAGCAGCGCGCCATGGCCCGCCTGGGCAATGGCCGCATCGCGCCGATGCCGCCCAAGCCGCTGCGGCCGCCGGTCCGCCCGGCGAAACCCGTTTCGGGCGCGCCCCGGCCGGATCCTACCCGTCCTCTCACCAAGCGGGCCGGCGACGCCTAACCCGCTGCTGACGACCCTCTGAAATCAACAGGCTGGTCTATGCCGGGCGCAGGAATTGCGCCCGATGGCCGTGTCATTCTTCACTTCTCTCGCAATTCGAATGCCTTCGCCCCCAGCGACCACGCGCGGTCGAACTCCGTTCTCCAGATAGTCGCTCACCCCCCGGCAGCCCTCGACCACGCGCTTCGCCCAATCGAAGTACTCTTTCTTCCGCGCCAGGTCCCAGCCACGCGGCGGGCTGTTGACGATGCTGTGCAGGTTGCTGGTCTTGTCGGCGATCTTGATCATCTTGGCGCCGTCCGAAGCATGCCGGGCATGATCCTCCTGATGCTTCTTCCGCGCCTCCTTCGGCAGCGCCTTGTTGTCGGTCACCTCGCGCACCAGCGAGGCGATCTCCGCGCCGAACTCCGCCGCCAGCTCGTCATAGCTGGTCTCCGTATCCTCCAGGGTATCGTGCAGCAGGCCAGCCACCGTCACGGCGGCGCTGTTGTTCTCGGGCGCCGCCGCCAGCAACTGCGCCACCTCGGCCAGATGATTGATGTAGGGTTCGGCGGATTCGCCCTTGCGCCGCTGATGCACGTGCTTGCGGGCGGCGAAATCCAGCGCGCGCGCAAAGAGCAGCAGCGGCTCGTCGCGCGATTTCGATGATGGGTGCTTCCCGTGTCTCGCTGTCATTTCCTGATATCGTTGTCCTCAAAGTGGCGGCCGCTTGTCATGCCAGGGCTGCGCCTGCTCGAGCTGCGCAGCCAGCCGCAGCAGCACTGCCTCGTTGCCATAGTCGGCGCCGAAATGCACGCCGACCGGCAATCCTCCTGCCGTCCAGTGGAGCGGCAGCGAAATCCCCGGTCCGCCGGAGACATTGAACTGCGGCGTGAAGGGGATCAGCCGGAACAGCCGCTCGTTGTATGCCTTGAGATCGAGCCGCATCATGTCGGTGGAGCCCAGCGGCAGCGGCGGCTCTGCCAGCACCGGCGACAGCAGCACGTCGTATTCGGGAGAAGAACGCGCCGAAGCGCCGGCCGATGCCATGGACAATGGTGATGGCACGGGCATAGTCGCGGGCCGTGAACTTGCGGCCCATCTCGTACCATTCGGCGGTGACGCGCTCTAGATCGCCCTGCTGCAGGCTCCGCCCCAGCGACGCCAGGCGAAAATCCACGGCGCTGCGCAAATTGCCGCCGATGATCACCTGCATCGCCCAACTCAAGCCCTCCCAATCGAACTTGGGCGCAGCCTCCGTGACCCGGTGGCCGAGGTCCTCGCAAAGCCTGGCTGCGGCTTCCGCACCCGCGACGCAATCGGCATGGGCTGGCAGGCCCGTGGCCGGCTTGGTGCAGAGCGCGATCCGCAGCTTGCCCGGCGCCGCCGAGACTTCCTGCAGGAACGGCCGCGCCGGCGGCGGCGCCCAATAGGGATCGCCCGGCGACGGCCCGCTCGACGCATCGAGGAAGGCGGCGGTATCGCGCACGCTCCGGCTCACCACATGGCCGCCGGCGAGGCCGCTCCAGCCCTCGCCCACATCGGGGCCGGCCGGGTTTCGCGCGCGGGTCGGCTTCAGCCCGACGACGCCGCAATTGGCCGCGGGAATGCGGATCGAACCGCCGCCGTCGGTCGCCGTGCGCCACCGGCACCATGCCCGCCGCCACGGCCGCCGCGGCGCCGCCGCTGGAGCCGCCGGAGCTGTGCTCCAGGTTCCAGGGATTGCGCGTCGGCCCGTTGACCGCCGGCTCCGTCGCCGCGTTCAGACCGAACTCCGGCGTGTTGGTGCGCCCGAGGATCACCAGCCCGGCGCGCTTATAACGCTCGACGATGGTGAAATCATGGTCGGCGACGAAGCCGTCATAGAGATGCGACCCGTTTCCCACCCGTGCCCCGGCGTACCAGGTGTAGATATCCTTCAGCAGGAACGGCACGCCTGCCAGCGGGCCCTGCGGCAGCCCCAGCTGCAAGGTCTGTCGCGCCTGATCGTACATCTTCTGCACGACCGCATTGAGCCGCGGGTTCAACGCCTCGATCCGCCCGATCGCAGCTTCCAGCACGTCCGCCGCCGGAACCTTTTTCTGGGCGATCAATTCGGCCAAGGCCGAGGGCGTCATACCTCTCATACTCTGGGAATGCGGTCATGCAGCGGGACTCCGGAAATTCGCGACGAGCGATGAATCGGAAGAATGCGGCGGAATGTCTGCGAAGTCACGCCCACGATTTTGCATCGCGGACGCAATCATGCAAAATTGGCGCAACGGGGAATCGACGACATGACCGAACATCAAGGCGGCTGCGTGTGCGGGCGGGTGCGCTACACCGTTCATGGCGAGCCGGAACGCGTCACGATTTGCCATTGCACCTGGTGCCAGCGGCGCACGGGCACGGCGTTCGGTGTGGAAGTCGTGTTCCAGTCGGATCGGGTCAGAATTGCGGACGATGCATTGCGAAAGTCCACCGGCACAATTCGGATGAGTCCGGGAACTGGCTCGACCAGCATTTCTGCCCGGCCTGCGGCACGAACATCGGCATCACGCTGGAAGCCCGTCCCGGCATCCGCACCATCGCCGCCGGAACGTTCGACGATCCCTCTTGGATCGATCCCGCCAAGTGCAAGTTTCGCTATGTCTATCTGCGCTCGGCGCAGCACTGGTCGGAAGTCCCCGAAGGCGCCGAAACCTACGAGGCGCATTTTCAGAAGTGACGGGCGTGAAGTTCGGCTATCTCATCGAACCTCCTTTCAACTATCGCCTGGCCGACGGAACGGTCACGGGCTGCGATGTCGAGTTGGCGAGGGCCGTCCTTGCCCAAATCGGCGAAAGCGACTTTCGAGCCCATGGAAACAGAATTCGCGGAACTGCTTCCCGGCGTTGCGGCGGGCCGCTGGCGGATGACGACGGGGCTGTTCGCCACGGAAGAGCGAACGAAGATTGCAATCTTCAGCCGCCCCATCTGGGCGCTGGCCGATGGCTTGCTCGTCCGGAAGGGAAATCCGAAATCGCTCACGGGCTATCGCGCCATCGCCAGCGACAGCAATGCTCTGAGTCGCGGCGATCCGCGGCCAGGTTCAGCATGACGCCGCAGTCCGGTTCGGCGTGCCCGCCGCCCGCATCCGGATATTCGAAACCTACGGTGACGCGGCCAAGGCCGTGGCACGGGGAACGGTTGACGCCTACGCCAGCGTCGCCCGTGCCCACTTTGCCTTCGGCGAACAGCATCCGGAACTCGACCTGGAGGTCGTTCGCGTTAGCGCGGCTGAAAAGGAACCGGCCTTCGGTTGCTTCGCATTCGCCAGACATGACGATGCCTTCAGGCAGGCCGTCGATCGGGCTTTGGAGGAATATCTGGGATCGGCAGCGCACCGCGCGATGATGGCCCGATTTGGCTTCGGCGACGTGGAGATCGATCTGGTCGCCGGTTGATCGGTCCGGCCGGTGGGCATGCTCCCGGCGGATCAAATTCCTTGAACCCCCGGTCCCGGTCCCCATATCCGGGAATCGCTCCCGGTCCTGTGCGGAGCCTGGATGCCGGACCGCATTGATTGGATCTTGATCTGCGTCGCGGCTGCAGGCGAGGGCTCGGTCGCCGGTTGTATCCGCCGGATCGAACTCCTGAACGCCCATCCGATCCCCATATCCGGAATCGCCCCGGGCCTGCACCGGGAGCCAGGATTTGGACATCGTGAATCTGATTGCCGTCGAGGTTCTGTCGAACCCCGGTCGTGTGCCTGTATTCCTATCAGACGGTGTCCATGGAAGACGTGCAACGCGGGCCCGCTGATTGATCGCCGCTGGACGAAGGCCCAATTCCCCGCTGGACATGGGGTCCATCGCTCGGAATCGCCCCGCGCCTTTCCAGTGAAAATTTTGTGCGCCCCATCACAGAACGACTCGTGCAGGAGGGCTAGGCTGGGATTGTCTGGTATACCAGCCATTGTCCAGTCACGCGGCCATGGCCGAAAATCTCCCGGCACTCCGGAAAGACCATGTCGACCGAAGCCCCAGAGCACCGCCCGATCGCCTGCCGCCCGGTCCGCCAGATCACACTGGCGGCGGGGTATCTTTGCCTGGGGCTGGGCATCGCCGGACTGTTTCTGCCGGTGATGCCGACCACGATCTTCCTGCTGCTGGCGCTCTGGTGCTTTTCCCGCAGCTCGGAACGGCTGCAGCGCTGGCTCTACGATCACCCGCGCCTCGGCCGTGGCCTGCGTCAATGGCACCGCCACCGGGTGATCCCGCCGCGGGCGAAGGTCGCCGCGCTGGCCACGATGGCCGGAAGCTTTCTGGTCACCGTCTACCTGTATGCGGGAAACTGGCTTGTGCCGGAGATCGTCGGCGCCGTCTTGCTGGCGGTCGCCATCTTTATCCTGCTTTGCCCCAGCCGCGCGCCGGCCTAGGCCTCACTTCGCCGTCGCGGCGACGATCTCCAGGAACGCCTTCACCAGCCTGAGCTCGCGGCGCTCCGCCAGGCAGACGACATACTCGGTCATCTCCACATCGATGCCAGACAGGCGCAGGGGCCTCAGCCGCGCGTCCTGGCCGAACTCGCTCTCGGAGACGATGCCGATGCCCAGGCCCGCCGCCACGGCCTCGCGCACGGCCTCCCGGCTGCCGATCTCCAGCACCTCGCCCAGGCCATGTCCGGCGCGGCTCATGGCCGTCTCGAACAGATGGCGCGTGGTGGAGCCAGGCTCCCGCAGCACCAGCCGATGGCCGGCCAGGGCCCCCGCCTCGATGCGGCCCTTGTGGGCGAGGGGATGAGTGGCGGGGACGAAGCCGATCAGCCGGTCCCGGCGCAAGGGCAGGGCGTGGAGCCGGGAATTGCCGGGCACATCGGCGACGATGGCCACATCGCTGCGATGCTCCAGCAGATCCTGTAGCAGCTCGGCGGAATTGCCGATGGCCAGCGCCAGGGTCAGGTTCGGGTAGCGCCGGTTGAAAGCCGCCAGCGACTCCATGACATGGTAGGGCGCGTCGGCGCCGACCCGCAGATGGCCGCGGGTCAGGCCGCGGGTGGCCGCCAGCAGCTCCTCCGCCTCGTCCTCCAGGTTGAAGTAGCGGCGGGTGATCTCCTGCAGGCGGCGGCCCAGCTCAGTGGGCGCGATCCCGCGGCCACGGCGCTCGAACAGCTCGATGCCGTAAGCCTCCTCCAGGGCCTTCACCTGGGCCGACAGGGTGGGCTGGGTGACATGGAGAGCGTCGGCGGCCTTGGTGAAGCTGCTGGCGGCGGCAACGGCGTGAAAGGCGCGAAGCTGAGTATAGATCATATCTATATCAAATATAGAAAGTAGTGATTTGACTTATGATAGGCCTCCTGGCCATCTAAGGGCAAGCAACCTTTTCAATTCCAAGGAGCCCCTGATGACTTCTGCCCCGCGCGATCCCTGGCTGCTGACGCCCGGTCCGCTCACCACCTCGGCCAGCGTGAAGCAGGCCATGCTCCATGACTGGGGCTCGCGGGACGCCGCCTTCATCGCCATCAACAAGCGGGTGCGCGACCGGCTGGTGGAACTGGCGCACGCCACCGGCAGCCATGTCTGCGTGCCGCTCCAGGGCAGCGGCACCTTCTCCGTGGAAGCGATGATCGGCACCTTTGTGCCCAGGACCGGCAAGCTGCTGATCCTGATCAACGGCGCCTATGGCAAGCGGGCCGCGAAGATCGCCGACTATAGCGGCCGCGGCTACGCGACGCTGGAATGGGCCGAGGACCGGCCGGTGGACCCGGCGGACGTGGCCGCCAAGCTGACGGACGATCCCGCGATCACCCATGTCTTCGTGGTCCATTGCGAGACCACGTCGGGCGTCCTCAATCCGATCGAGGAAATCGCCGCCGCGGTGAAGCGCGCCGGCCGCAGCCTACTCATCGACTCCATGAGCGCCTTCGGCGCGTTGCCTGTCGATGCGCGCTTGGTGCCGTTCGATGCGCTGGCGGCCTCGTCCAATAAATGCCTGGAAGGCGTGCCCGGTATGGGCTTCGTCATCGCCCGCAAGTCGGCGCTGGAAGCCTGCGGCGGCAATGCCCACGCGCTGAGCCTCGATCTCCACGATCAATGGGTGGCGATGGAGAAGAACGCCCAGTGGCGTTTCACCCCGCCGATCCATGTCATTGTCGCGTTCGACCAGGCGCTCAGAGAGCACGAGGCCGAAGGCGGCGTCGCCGGCCGCGGCGCGCGCTATCGCCGCAACTGCAAGACCCTGATCGACGGCATGCGCAGCCTGGGCTTCGAGACCTTGTTGCCCGATGCAATCCAGGCGCCGATCATTATCACCTTCCACATGCCTGCGGATCCGAAGTTCAAGTTCGAGACGTTCTATGACAAGCTCAGGGAACGGGGCTATGTGATCTATCCCGGCAAGCTGACGGTGGCCAACTCCTTCCGCATCGGTTGCATCGGCCGGCTGGGCGATGCCGAGATGAATGGCGCGCTGGACGCGGTGCGCGCGGTGCTGGCGGAGATGGGCGTGAAGTCGGGCGCGCCGGCTCGCTCCAAGAGCGCGGCATGAAGGTAATAGACATGGCAAAGCATCCGAAATCCATCACCGTCAATGGCAAGGCCTATGCCTGGCCGAGCGCGCCGCTCGTCGTGGTCTGCGTCGACGGCAGCGAACCCGACTACACCACCCGCGCCATGGAGGCCGGCGCGATGCCCTGGCTGAAGCGCACGCTGCCAAAGGGCGCGAACCTGCTGGCCGATTGCGTGGTTCCCAGCTTCACCAACCCGAACAACCTGTCGATCGTGACCGGTGCTTCGCCGGCCGTGCACGGCATCTGCGGCAACTACTTCTATGATCGCGAGGCCGGGCAGGAGATCATGATGAATGATCCGAAGTACCTGCGCGCCGAGACGATCCTGGCCGCCTTTGCCCGCGCCGGCGCCAAGGTCGCTGTCGTGACGGCCAAGGACAAGCTGCGGCGGCTCCTCGGCAAGGGCCTCACCGGCATCTGCTTCTCGGCGGAGAAGGCGAACGAGACGACGAAGGCCGAGCATGGCATCGACAATGCGCTGGGCTTCGTCGGCAAGCCGCTGCCGTCGGTCTATAGCGCCGATCTCAGCGAGTTCGTCTTCGCCGCCGGCGTGAAGCTGATGGAGTCGGTGCGGCCGGACATCATGTATCTTTCGACCACCGACTACGTCCAGCACAAGCATGCGCCGGGAACGCCGGCCGCCAATGCATTCTATCAGATGATCGACGGCTATCTGTCGCGGCTCGATGGGCTGGGTGCTGTCGTCGCGGTGACGGCGGATCACGGCATGAACAGCAAGACTGACGGCAACAAGGCGCCGCAGGTCATCTATCTGCAGGATGTGCTCGATGGCTGGCTGGGCAAGGACGCCGCGCGGGTGATCCTGCCGATCACCGATCCCTATGTGGTGCATCACGGCGCGCTCGGCTCCTTCGCGACGGTCTATCTGCCGGAAGGCGCCGACCGCGCGGATATCCTGAAGCGACTGTTGGCTCTCCCGGGAATGGAAGCCGTGCTGTCCCGCGAGGAAGGGTTGCCGGCGCTTCGAGCTGCCGGAGGACCGCATGGGCGACATCATTGCCGTATCCGAGCGCAACCATGCCATCGGCACCAGCGCCAGCCGCCATGACCTCTCCGGCCTCGATGCGCCGCTGCGGTCCCATGGCGGCATCTCCGAGCAGCGGGTGCCGCTGTTGATGAATCGTCCGGTGGGCCAGCTGCCGGCCAATCTGCGCCTGCGCAATTTCAGCATCTTCGATCTGGCGCTGAACTACGCGGGCGCAGCGGCGCAACCCACACTCTCAAAGGCGGTCTGAACATGAACGCGGTCATCCGCAAGGAAGCGATGCGCATCGCCGGCGAGAAGGTCAGCGGCGCCAGCGTCATCGATGTGCGCTATCCCTACGACAACACGGTCGTCGGCACCGTGCCGAAGGCCACGCTCGCCGACGTGCGCCGCGCCTATGAGAAGGCCGCCAGCTACAATTCCAAGCTGTCCCGCGCCGACCGCTCGGCAATCTTGCGCAAGGCCGCCGATGCGCTGGTGGTGCGCCGCGACGAGATCGCCCGGCTGATCACGCTGGAGTCCGGCCTGTGCCTCAAGGACTCCACCTACGAAGTTGGCCGTGCCTATGACGTCTTTACCCTGGCGGCCAATGCCTGCGTCTTCGACGACGGCCAGATCTTCTCCTGCGATATCACGCCCCACGGCAAGAAGCGCCGCATCTATACCCAGCGCGATCCCCTGACGGCGATCACCGCGATCACGCCGTTCAACCATCCGCTGAACCAGGTTGCGCACAAGGTGGCGCCGTCGATCGCCACCAACAACAAGATGGTGCTGAAGCCATCGGAGAAGACGCCACTGACCGCGCTGCTGCTGGCCGACGTGCTGTATGAAGCCGGCCTGCCGCCGGAGATGTTCCAGGTCATCACCGGCGATCCCAAGGAGATCGCCGACGAGATGCTGACCAATCCCAATGTCGACCTGATCACCTTCACCGGCGGCGTCTCCGTCGGCAAGTACATCGCCAACCATATGGGCTATCGCCGCGCGGTGCTGGAGCTGGGCGGCAACGATCCGCTGATCGTCATGGAGGATGCCGATATCGAGGAAGCGGCGACGCTCGCGGTGGCCGGCTCCTACAAGAATTCCGGCCAGCGCTGCACGGCGGTGAAGCGCATGATCGTGGTGGAGTCCGTCGCCGACCGCTTCGTCGAGCTGCTGCTGGAGAAGACGAAGAAGATCAAGTACGGCGATCCCCTGGATCCCGCGACCGACATGGGCACGGTCATCGACGAGCCGGCCGCGAAATATTGCGAGGACATGGTCAACGATGCCGTCGCCGCCGGCGCCAAGCTGCTCTACGGCAACATCCGCAAGGGCGCGCTCTATTCGCCGACGGTCGTCGATCACGTGCCCTATGACTGCAAGCTGGTGAAGCTCGAGACCTTCGGTCCGGTGTCGCCGGTCATCCGCGTGAAGGACATCGACGACGCAATCCGCGTGTCCAACTCAACGGCATATGGTTTGTCGTCCGGCGTCTGCACCAACCGCCTGGACTATATCACCCGCTTCGTCAGCGAACTGCGCGTCGGCACCGTGAACATCCGCGAAGTGCCCGGCTATCGCATCGAGATGTCGCCCTTCGGCGGCATCAAGGACTCCGGCCTCGGCGTCAAGGAAGGCGTCATCGAAGCGATGAAGAGCTTCACGAACGTGAAGACCTACTCGCTGCCCTGGGTGTAGCGGCGGCGCCGATCTCCGGGTCGGCGGCCACCTGCTGGATGATCCACTCGCGAAAGCGCGCCACGCGCCGGTCCTGCGCCAGCGCGGCGCGGCAGACGAAGTACCAGCCGCCGGGCTGGCGGCAGGAGAGCTTGAAGGGCTGCACCAGCCGCCCGCTGCGCAGATCGGCGGCGACCAGGAAATGCGGCGCGATGGCGATGCCCTGGCCGTCGACGGCCGTCTCGATCGCCAGCAGATAGCTGTCCACCTTGATCCCGCTGCGGCCCGTCATCTGCGGCACGCCGGCGGCAGTCAGCCAGGCGGCCCATTCGTCGGGTGCGGTGAACAGCTCGATCAGCGTGTGGTTCACCAGGTCGGCGGGCTGGCGCAGACCGAGGCCGCCTTGCGCCACCGCAGGGCTGCAGACGGGCGACAGCTCGCGCGTCGAACAGGTGCGTGTAGTCGAGCTGCGGCTGGTCCGTCTCCCGCGCATAGACGATGCCGACATCGGCGCGCTTGTCATTGAAGCCCCAATCGAAGTGGCTGGCGTCCAGCTTCACGGCGATATCCGGATTGGCGCGGTGGAACTCATGCATGCGCGGGATCAGCCAGCGCACGGCCATGGTGACATAGACCTGAACCGTGAGATCGCCGCTGGCCGTCGAGCGCCGCAAAATATCGGTGCCCTGGGCGATGCGGTCGAAGGCGTCGCGCAGGAACGGGAAGTAAAGCGCGCCCGCGTCGGTCAGTTCCACCCGCCGCGCCAGCCGCGCGAACAGCGGCAGGCCCATCCAGGTCTCCAGCTCCTTGATCTGGTGGCTGATCGCCGATTGGGTCAGGCCGAGCTCCTCCCCGGCAGCGCGGAAGCTCAAATGGCGGGCCGCGGCTTCGAAGGCCCGGAGGGATGAAAAGGAGGGGAGATTCCGGCGGTCCATGGATGGGCTAGGTTCATGCCACGCTGTTAGCGGCGCGCTTAAGTGACTGTGAATTATAGGATACGCATGGGTACATGTGAACTGAATTCATGTATCTATGAAAAACACTCGGTTGTGAAATCGCACCTGAATTGGCGAATATCGCTGTGAATTCAAAGGCCAGGAGCTTTCGATGAGCGACATCCAGGTTGATAGCGGCCGGCGCGGCGGGCGTGCGGCGCGCCGGGCCCAGCGGGCTGCGCCCTTGCCCCAGAACCAGCGGCCGGTCTGGCCGGGCATGGAGGGCGGCAACTATAAGGCGCTCAAGGACGAGGACATCCAGAAGATCCATCATGCGGTGCTGGACGTGCTGGCGAATATCGGCCTCGCCGACGCGATCCCCACCTGCATCGAGGCCTGCACCGCGGCCGGCGCCGAATACAACGACAAGGGGCGGCTGACCTTTCTCGCGCTCGCTGGTCGAGGACACCATCGCCAAGGCGGCGCGGCAGTTCGTGCTCTATGGCCAGGAGCCGCGCCACGACATGGAGCCCTGGGGCAAGAAGGTCTATTTCGGCACCGCCGGTGCGGCCGTGCATATCGTCGATCCCATGACCGGCGAGTATCGCGAGTCGCTATCTGCAGGACCTCTACGACATCGCCCGCATCGTCGATGAGATGGAGCATATCCACTTCTTCCAGCGCGCCGTGGTGCCGCGCGATCTGCCCGATCCGCGCGGAGATGGACATCAACACCTGCTATGCCAGCGTCATGGGCACCACCAAGCATGTGGGCTCGAGCTGGGTGGCTCCGGAGCATCTCGAAGCCTCGCTTCCAGATGCTGCATGCCGATCGCCGGCGGCGAGGACAAGTGGCGCGCGCGGCCGTTCGTCAGCCAGTCGAACTGCTTCGTCGTGCCGCCGCTGAAGTTCGCCGTCGATGCCTGCCGTTGCCTCGAGCTGGCGGTGCGCGGCGGCATGCCGGTGCTGCTGCTGTCGGCGGGGCAGGCGGGCGCCACGGCGCCGGCGGCGCTGGCCGGCACCATCGTGCAGGCGATGGCGGAAGTGCTCGCCGGCCTCGATCTATGTGAATGCGCTGAAGCCCGGCGCGCCGGCGATCTTCGGCACCTGGCCGTTCGTCTCCGACCTGCGCACCGGCGCCATGTCGGGCGGCAGCCCGGAGCAGGCGCTGCTCTCGGCCGGCTGCGCGCAGATGGCGCATTTCTACGACCTCACCGGCGGCACCTCGTCGGGCATGAGCGACTCCAAGGTGCCGGACGCACAGGCCGGCGCCGAGAAGGCCTACAACCACGCCATGGTCGGCAATGCCGGCGCCAACCTGATCTACGAGTCGCGCCGGCATGCATGCCAGCCTGCTCGGCTTCTGCCTGGAGAGCCTGATCATCGACAACGACATCATCGGCGCGACCCAGCGCATCATCAGGGGCATCGAGGTCAGCGACGATACGCTGTCGCTCGAGACCATCCGCGACGCCTGCATCGGCGGGCCGGGCCATTATCTGGGCTCGGACCAGACGCTGCGCGCTGATGCAGACGCGACTATGTCTATCCGACCGTCGGCGACCGCACGAGCCCGAAGGAATGGGCGCGAGCAGGGCTCGCACCGACATCATCGACAAGGCGATGAAGAAGACGAAGGAGATCCTGGCACGGCATTATCCGCGGCCATGTGCCGGACGTGGTCGACGACGTGATCCGCGCGAAGCTGCCGATCCGCCTGCCGCGCGAGAACATGCGGCCGCGGCCGGCGCAAGCGGCGGAGTAGAGCGCATAGAATAACAACAGGTCGTAAGACCTGAAGCGAAGGCGAGGGGTCAGTATGAAATCTCATGCGCGGGTGGTGATCATCGGCGGCGGGGCGGTGGGGTGCAGCGCGCTCTACCACCTGGGCAAGCTGGGCTGGACCGATACGCTGCTGATCGAGCGCGATGAGCTCACCTCCGGCTCCACCTGGCATGCCGCCGGCAATTGCCCGAACTTCTCGACCAGCTGGAACGTGCTGAAGTTTCAGCGCCACAGCACCAAGCTCTATGCGAAGCTGGGCGAGGAGGTCGACTATCCCATGAACTATCACGTCACGGGATCGATCCGCCTCGCACACACCAAGGCGCGGATGGAGGAGTATGCCCATGTGCGCGGCATGGCCCGCGCCCAGGGGCTGGATTTCGAGCTGCTATCGCCGGCCGACATCAAGAAGCGTTATCCCTTCATCGAGCTGCATGATCTCGAGGGCGGCCTCTGGGATCCGTTCGACGGCGATATCGATCCCAGCCAGCTCACCCAGGCCTATGCCAAGGGCGCGCGCGACATGGGTGCCGAGATCGTGCGATTCACCCGCGTCACCGGGCTGGAGCGCACCAAGGCGGGCGAATGGCTGGTGAAGACCGACAAGGGCGACGTCACCTGCGAGTATCGTGGTCAACGCCGCCGGCTATCGCGCCGGCGAGATCATGGCCATGGTCGGGCAATACATGCCGATCGTGTCCATGTCTCATCAGTACTTGGTGACCGAACCGGTCGCGGAACTGGAGGGCCGCAAGGAGAAGCTGCCGCTGCTGCGCGATCCCGATACCAGCTACTATCTGCGGCAGGAGCGCAGCGGCCTGCTGCTCGGGCCCTATGAGTGGAAGGCGACGCCCCACTGGATCGACGGCATTCCCGAGAAATTCGCCTATGAGCTCTACCCCGACGATCTGGAGCGGCTGGAGACCTACATCGACGACGCCATCAAGCGCGTGCCGATCCTCGGCACCGTCGGCGTGCAGAAGGTGATCAACGGGCCGATCCCCTATTCGCCCGACGGCAATCCCTATATCGGCCCGGCCCATGGCCTGCCGAACTTCTTCCAATGCTGCTGCTTCAGCTTCGGCATCGCGCAATCGGGCGGCGGCGGCAAGACGGTGGCGGAATGGATCGCCCATGGCGAGCCGGAATGGGATTTCTGGATCTTCGATCCCCGGCGCTACACCGACTACGCGACGAAGAAGTACGTGGTGGCGAAGGCGATCGAGCTCTATCAGAACGAGTACGCCGTCGGCTTCCCCGCCGAGGAGCGTCCTGCCGGGCGGCCGGCCAAGACCACGCCGCTCTATGAACGGCTGAAGGCCAAGGGCGCCATGTTCTGCGCCCGCGGCGGCTGGGAGCGGGCGGCCTGGTTCCCGCGGCCGGAGGATAAGCGCGAGCAGGTGCTGAGCTTCCACCGCACCAACTGGCATGACGCCGTGGGCGAGGAATGCAAGGCGGTGCGGGAGCGCGTCGGCATCCTCGATCTCGGCGGCTTCACCAAGCTGCTGATCGAGGGCGACGGCGCGGCGGCGTGGCTGGACAAGCTGATCTGCGGCAAGCTGCCGAAGCAGGGCCGGGTCACGCTGTCCTATGCCCTGAACGACAAGGGCGGCATCATCTCCGAGTTCACGATCACGCGGCTTGGCGGAGAACCGCTTCTATCTCATCAGCGCCGCCGTGGCGGAATGGCACGACCTCGACTGGCTGGAGAAGCACCGGCCGAAGAACGGCGCGCTGCGGATCGAGAACCACACCACGCGCTATGGCTCCATCATCATCGCCGGACCGAAGGCGCGGGATGTGCTGAGCCAAGTCACGGACGCCGATCTGTCCAACGCCGCCTTCCCCTGGCTGTCGGCGCGGGAGATCGAGATCGGCTATGCGCGGCTGCTGGCGCTGCGCGTGAACTATGTCGGCGAGCTGGGCTGGGAACTGCATGCGCCCGTGGAGCATATGGCGTCGATCTACGACCAGCTCTGGCAGGCGGGCGAGAAATACGGCATCCGCGATTTCGGCATGTACGCCATGGACTCCATGCGGCTGGAGAAATGCTATCGCGGCTGGAAGGGCGATCTCACCCACGAATACACGCCCTTCATGGCCAGCCTCGACCGCTTCGTCGATCTCACCAAGAGCGAGTTCATGGGCAAGGCGGCACTGCTGAAAGAGCACAACAGCGGCCCGCGGGAACGGTTCGTGCCGCTGCTGCTCGAGGATGCAGGCACGGCCGACGCACTCTACTGCTCGTCGGTGTTCGCAGGGGAAGGAAATCGTCGGCCTCGTCGGCTCCGGCGGCTATGGCCACAGCATCGGCAAGAGCATCGCGCTGGCCTATGTCCGCACCGACCTGGCGAAGCCGGGCATGGCTCTCGATGTCGAAATCTTCGGCGAGCGCCGCCGTGCTGTCGTGGCGCAGGAGCCGCTCTACGATCCGACGAATGCAAGGCTGCGGATGTAGCCGAGCATCAACGTCACATGTACCCTTCACTCGATTTGAATCACCAAAACTTCAAATCGCCCCCCTTGAGGGGGCGGTCGGATCATCGAGCAAAGCGAGATGATCCGGGTGGGGGGTCGGCTCGATGTAAGCGGCCCCAACCAAACTCGCTTCAGCTTTCGCGGATCGCACTCGGCATTGAAATACCCCCCTTCTGGCTCATCTCGCTGACGCTCGATGAGCCATCTTCCCCCTCAAGGGGGGAAGAATGTACCTGCTAGCTACATCGAACTCAGCTTCAAACAAAACTTAGGGACCAGCGTCATACCCATGTCCAGCAAACTCCCCACCCATGCCGAAGTGGTCATCATCGGCGGCGGCATCATCGGCTGCTCCACCGCCTATCATCTGGCCAAGATGGGCAAGAAGGATGTGCTGCTGCTGGAGCGGAAGAAGCTCACCTCGGGCACCACCTGGCATGCCGCCGGCCTCGTCCGCGCCATGCTCTATTCCGGCAATCTGACGAAGCTCGCCAAATACACCGTCGAACTCTACACCACGCTGGAGAAGGAGACCGGCCAGGCGACCGGCTTCAAGCAGAACGGCAGCATCTCCATCGCCACCAATCCCGAGCGCTGGGATGAGCTCAGGCGCGGCGCCTCCATGGCCCACGCCTTCGACGTGCCGGCAGAGATGATCACCGCCAAGCGGGTGAAGGAACTCTGGCCGCTGATGAATATCGACGACGTCATCGGCGCCATCTGGTTTCCCAATGACGGGCAGACCAATCCCGCCGATACCACGATGGCCCTGGCCAAGGGCGCCCGCACCGGCGGCGCCCGCATCGTCGAGGACTGCAAGGTCACCGGCGTCATCGTCAAGAACGGCCGCGCCTGCGGCGTGAAGACCGATCTAGGCGATGTCACCGCCGACTATGTGGTGAATTGCGCCGGCATGTGGGGCCGGGAAGTCGGCCTGATGGCCGGCGCCGACGTGCCGCTCCATGCCTGCGAGCATTTCTACATCGTGACCGAGCCCATGGATATTCCGGCCAACCTGCCGGTCATGCGCGATATGGATCGCTGCGCCTATTACAAGGAAGACGCCGGCAAGCTGCTGGTCGGCGCCTTTGAACCAAAAGCAAAACCTTGGGGCGTGAACGGCATATCGGAGGATTTCTGCTTCACCGAACTTGCCCGAGGACTTCGATCATTTCCAGCCGGTGCTGGAGGGCGCCATCCATCGCGTGCCGAAGCTGGAAGAAACCGGCATCCGCAAATTCTTCAACGGCCCCGAGAGCTTTACCACCGACCAGCGCTACCTCCTAGGCCCGGCGGCGGAGGTGAAGAACTTCTTCGTCGGCGCGGGATTCAACTCCGTCGGCATCCAGTCGGCCGGCGGTGCGGGCATGGTGCTGGCCCATTGGATCGCCCACGGCCATCCGCCGTTCGATCTCTGGGACGTGGATATCCGCCGCGTCGTGCCGCACCAGAACACCAAGACCTATCTGGTCGAGCGCGTGTCGGAGGCGCTGGGCCTGCTCTATGCCATGCATTGGCCCTACCGGCAGTTCGAGACGGCGCGGGGCGTGCGCAAGACGCCGCTCTATGACCGGCTGAAGGCGAACAACGCCTGCTTCGGCGATGTGGCGGGCTGGGAGCGCGCCAACTGGTTCGCGCCCAAGGGCGTCGAGCCGAAATACGAATACAGCTTCAAGCGGCAGAACTGGTTCGACTATTGCGCCGCCGAGTGTAAGGCAACCCGCAATGCCGTGGCGCTGTTCGATCAATCCACCTTCGCCAAATTCATGGTGCGCGGCGCCGATGCGGAGAAGGTGCTGCAGAACATCTGCGCCAACGATGTCGGCGGCGCGCCGGGCCGGGCGATCTATACGCAATGGCTGAACGAACGCGGCGGCATCGAAGCCGACCTCACGGTCACCCGCATCGCCGAGGATCACTACATGGTGGTGACCGCGGCGGCGACGGCGCGCCGCGACCTGCTCTGGCTGAAGAACCATGTTCCCGCTGATGCGCGCGCCACAGTCGAGGATGTGACAGCCGCCTACGCCGTGCTCGGCGTCATGGGTCCGAACAGCCGCGCGCTGCTGTCGACATTGACAACGGCGGACTTGACCAACGCCACCTATCCGTTCGGCACCTCCAGGATCATCGACATCGGCTATGCCCGCGCGCGCGCCAACCGCATCAGCTATATGGGCGAGCTGGGCTGGGAGCTCTATGTGCCGGCGGAATATGCCGGCAATGTGTTCGACCGTATCCTCGGAGAATGGTGCGCCCTTCGGCCTGAAGCTTGCGGGCATGCATGCCATGGACTCGCTTCGCATCGAAAAGGCCTACCGCCATTTCGGCCATGACATCGGCGAGGACGACACGCCGATCGAGGCCGGCCTCGGTTTCGTCGTTGCCTATGACAAGAAGGCGACCTTCATCGGCCGCGATGCGCTGCTGAAGCAGAAAAACCAAGCGCGCCTGCCCAAGCGCATGGTGCAGCTCGCCCTCGAGGACCCGGAGCCGCTGCTCTATCACAATGAGCCGATCTACCGGAGCGGCACGCTGGTGGGTTATACGACCTCGGCGAACTACGGGCACACCTTGGGCCGCGCCATTGCGCTGGGCTATCTCAACAATCCCGATGGCGTCGACCAAGCCTGGATCGATGGCGGCAAGTTCGAGATCGAGGTGGCCTGCGAGCGCGTGCCGGCGCGGGTGTCGCTCCGGCCGATGTACGATCCCAAAAGCGAGCGGATGCGCGCCTAATTCAGTTGGTAATACCGGCATATCGGTCGGCCAATCCGCAGATTGGTTTTACCGCAGTGCACAATCTGCGCCTTCTGGCAGAGATGTGATGCGTCAGGACTCGCGCGCCGTTTCCGGCGGCCTTATAACGTAAGGGAAAGCACGGCGAAGAGAGCCGGAGAGCCCAGACCTTAGTCTGGTGTCTCGCGCGTTGTCGCTACCCCGGAGGTTGCGGCAAGATAATCGAGCCAATCAATTCAAAACGCCCAGGGAGGGCCCTCAAGATGACATCGACCCCAGT
Organism: uncultured Alphaproteobacteria bacterium; assembly: GCA_963816235.1. Classification (GTDB taxonomy): domain Bacteria; phylum Pseudomonadota; class Alphaproteobacteria; order Dongiales; family Dongiaceae; genus DATKFM01. The sequence continues at coordinate 139,927 of CAWFKD010000012.1, forward strand.
TGAATTGGATCGCGAGAGCACCGGCGAGGCAAAGACCCGCCGCAGTTTCATCAAGGGCGCCGCAGCCGCTTCTGTCGCGGCAGCCGTCGCCGCTCCGACTGTCGTGCGGGCGCAGGACGCCATCGTCTGGAAATTCCAGAGCACTTGGCCGGCGAAGGATATCTTCCACGAATATGCGCAGGACTATGTCAATCGCGTGAACGAAATGTCGGCCGGCAAGCTGAAGCTCGATCTGCTCGCCGCCGGCTCTGTTGCCAAGGCATTCGAGGTGCAGGATGCGGTGCTGGCCGGCACGCTCGATGGCGGCCATGGCGTCTGCGCCTATTGGTACGGCAAGAACAAGGCATACTCCTTGTTTGGAACGCCGCCAGCTTTCGGCTGGCGCGCCAACCAGATGCTCGGCTGGTTCAAGTATGGCGGCGGACAAGCTTTGTATGACGAGTTGGTGCAGCAGGTTCTTGGTCTCGACCTCGTCGGCTTCCTGACGGGCGCCATGCCGACGCAACCGCTCGGCTGGTTCAAGAAGCCGGTGGAAACGGCTGAAGATCTGGTCGGCCTAAAGTACCGCACCGTCGGTCTATCAGCCGACCTCAACAATGAAATGGGTTTGGCGGTGACGATCATGGGCGGCGGCGAGATCGTGCCGGCCATGGATCGCGGTCTGCTGGATGCGGCTGAGTTCAACAACCCGTCTTCGGACCGGCTGCTGGGCTTCCCCGATGTCAGCAAGGTCTACATGCTGCAGAGCTATCACCAGTCCTGCGAATGCTTCGAGATCATTTTCAACAAGACGAAGTACGCCGCGCTGCCGGCGGAACTTCAATCCGTTCTGAAGTATTCCGCGGAATCCTCTTCGTCCGACATGACTTGGAAGGCGATGGATCGCTATTCCAAGGACCTCGCGGCAATGAAGGCCGAGCAAGGCGTGGAGGTCCACAAGACACCTGACGCTGTGTTGCAAGCCCAATTAGGTGCGTGGGACAAGGTCATTGGCGCGCTTTCCGCCGACCCGTTCTTTGCAAAGGTCATTGAATCGCAAAAGGCCTGGGCAAAGCGCGTGGTTGCTCTTCAGTTCGATATGGAAGTCGATCAGAAGATGGCCTACGACCACTTCTTCGCCTAAGTTCGCGATAGCGACTTCATCGATAGGGGAGAGGGTGGTGCAATGCCACCCTCTTTCCGCGATGATGCTCTTGGCGGAGGAATTGCTTGAACATTGAGAGGCTCTACAACTGGCTGCTGACGGTCGGCGTGCTGCTCATCGTCGTGGCGGTATTCTGGTCCCTCTACGCCTATGGCGTCGTCGGACAGGATGTCGCAAAGGAGGGATTGAGACCGAACACCGTGATCGTCTGTATCTATTCGTTCGGCGGCAGCTGCGAATTGCTGGAGGAAGCGGCTACCGCGAAAGGCGCCATCGCCTATTCACCGGTTGTATTCTGGATCGGCATTCTTCTCTTCGTGGGCAGCATTGTCTTGAACTTGACCCATGGCGGGCGCGATGCCGCCGACAAGAGCAGGGCGGCAGCGCTGCAGCGATTGTTGATTCCCATCGATCGCATCAGCACGCTCGTGGGCCATATCTTTGCCTGGTGCATAGTTCTGCTGACCTTCGCCGTCAGCTATGAAGTCTTCTCGCGCTATGTCATCGGCCGCCCGACCACCTGGGCCTTCGATGCCAGCTATATTCTCTATGGCGCCTTGTTCACCATGGCGGGCGCCTACGCTCTTTGCCGCAATGCCCATGTGCGCGGCGACTTTCTGTACCGTTCCTGGCGGCCGCGGACCCAGGCGGGAATGGATCTGGCGCTATATTTCCTGTTCTTCTTTCCGGGCATCCTCGCCTTCATCTATGCCGGATACAGCTTTGCCGCCCAGTCCTGGATGGTGCATGAGCATTCGGCCTTCAGTCCGGCCGGGCCGCCCATCTATCCGGTAAAGACCCTGATTCCCTTCACCGGCATCCTGCTTCTGCTGCAGGGTATCGTGGAAGTCATTCGCTGCCTGATCTGCCTGCGGACGGGGGCATGGCCGCCTCGACTGCATGACGTGGAGGAACTGGAGAAGGTCATTCTGGAGCAGCATCAGACCAAGGAAGGCGCTGCACCATGACCGATCCGCAACTCGGCGTCTTGATGCTCGTCCTCTTCATTTTCTTCATCATGCTGGGATTCCCGATCGCCTTCACGCTCATGGCGCTCGGCGTCGGATTTGCCACACTGGCCTACGATGGCCAGATGCAAACGGTGGCGCAGCTGGTGGTGCAGCGCACCTGGTCGGTGATGACCAACGATGTGCTGATCTCCGTGCCGCTGTTCGTGTTCATGGGCTATGTGATCGAGCGCGCGAATATCCTCGACCGGCTGTTCCGAAGTATCCAGATCGCGGCGGGCGGGCTGCCGGGCTCGCTGGCGGTCGCGACGCTGTTGACCTGCGCGCTTTTCGCCACGGCGACGGGCATCGTCGGCGCCGTGGTTACCTTGATGGGCCTGCTGGCGTTTCCCGCGATGCTGCGCCAGGGTTATGACGTCAGAGCTCTCCGCCGGCGTGGTCTGCGCGGGCGGTTGCCTGGGCATTCTGATTCCCCCCAGCATCATGCTCATTCTCTACGGCGCCACGACCGGCGTGTCGCCGGTGCAACTCTATGCCGGCGCTTTCTTCCCGGGGCTCATGCTCGCGGGATTGTACATGGTGTATGTGATCATCAGAGCGATGATCAATCCATCGCTGGCGCCGAAGGCTCCCGAAGGAAGAGCGGAATGTGCCGCTGGGCGTGGTGCTCCGGAACTTGGCGACCTCGTTCCTGCCGCTGTCGTTGCTGATCTTCGCGGTGTTGGGCGCCATCATGTTCGGCTTGGCGACTCCGTCGGAATCGGCGGCGATCGGTGCGCTCGGCAGTCTGCGTACTTGCTGTCGCCTACCGGGCCCTGACCTGGCAAAAGCTCAAGGAGTTCGTCTTTCTCACGGCCCGCACATCCGCGATGGTCGGCTGGCTGTTCATCGGGTCCTTCATTTTCTCCGCGGTCTTTGCCGCGCTGGGCGGCGATGACGTGATCAAGGACTTCGTCGTCGGGATGGATCTCTCGCCGCTGGGCTTCATGATCATGGCGCAGATCATCATTTTCATCCTGGGCTGGCCGCTGGAATGGACGGAGATCATCGTTATCTTCGTGCCGATCTTCCTGCCGCTGCTGGATCATTTCGGCATCGATCCGCTGTTCTTCGGCCTGCTGATCGCGCTCAACATCCAGACATCGTTCCTGTCGCCGCCCGTGGCGATGGCGCCCTTCTATCTCAAGGGCGTGGCGCCGCCCCATGTGTCGATCAATCAGATCTTCGCCGGCGTTATGCCGTTCATGCTGATCGTGCTGTTTGCGATGCTGCTGCTCTATCTATTCCCGGCGATCGGCTTGTGGTTGCCGGCGCAGGTGTACGGCCGCTAGGAGCCTTACATCACGCGGAACTTGCCGCGGCGGTCGAAAGAGTCGATCAGCAGCAATCCCGCGAGGAAGCCGCCGACATGGGCCTCCCAGGCTATATTGCTTTGGCCGGACGACAGCGCCGGCAGCAAGGCGATGCCGACCCAAATAGCCGCAAAGAACCAGATTTGCCTGGTATCGCGGCCATGGCGCTGCCGCACCAGCAGGCGGACCGCTGCGCCGAACAGGCCACTACCGGCGCCGGAAGCGCCGATATTGGCGATATCCTGGCCATAGTTCAGGGCGAGAAAGGCGAGGTTGCCGAGGATGCCGGTTGTCAGTGTCAGGACCAGCATCCGCCGTTCGCCGATCGCCCGTTCCACGATCGTGCCGAACAGGACAAAGCTGACCATGTTCGACAGCAGATGCATCCAATTGGCGTGGAGAAACTGCGCAGTCACCGGCGTAAGGATCACCGTCCAGTAGAATGGCACGGCATCGGTGAAGCGCAGCACGGAAAACTGAAAATGTATCAGCAGCCAATAGTACCAATCCGTGGGCAGGAGCTGGCAAATGATGAACACGGCGATATTCGCGAGGATCAGGATCTGCGTCATCCGCGGCAGGTTGAGGATCGGCCCATGGGAACCGCCGCGGAAGGGGCCGCCGGAACGCTGCGGAGAGAAATTGGCCATTGATATCCTCGGGTTGTAACTAGCGATCCGCTGTAATCTGGCGACGGGTCATGCCGGCGGCAAGGCTCAAGATGAAAAACACGGCCGCTGAAACCACGATCGATGGCCCTGCCGGCGTGTCGAACTGCAGCGATGCGAACAGGCCGCCAAAGACCGCCGCTCCGCCGATGATTGCCGCCAGGACGGCCATGCGCTCGGGCGTGGCGGAGAAACGCCGCGCGGTCGCTGCCGGAATGATCAGCAGGGCCGAGACCAGCAGGATGCCGACAGCCTTCATCGCCAAAGCCACGGCCACGGCGATCAGCAGCATGAAGACGAGGCCGGTCAGCTCTGCATTGATGCCCTCGGCGCGCGCCAGCTCCTCGTTGACGGTCAGGCTCAACAACGAGCGCCACTGGACGATCAGGATCGCCAGCAGCACCACGCCGCCGCCATAGATCCACAGCAGGTCCCGTGGCGCGATCGCCAGGATGTCGCCGAACAGATAGGCCGAGAGATCGATCCGCAAGCTGGGGGTAAAGCTGGCGACGACGAGGCCGATGGACAACGCGCTGTGGGACAGGATCACCAGCAGCGTATCCACGGTCAGGCGCTTCTGCCGTTGCAAAGCCAGCAGGAACAGCGCCACGGCAACGCAGATCGCCAGGATGCCGAGATTGAGGTCGATGCCCAGAAGGAACCCCAGGGCGATGCCCAGCAGCGCGCTGTGGGACAGGGCATCGCCGAAATAGGCCATGCGCCGCCAGAGGATGAAGCAGCCGAGCGGCCCGGCGAAGAGGGCGATGCCCAGGCCGCCGATCAGCGCCCGGGCGAGGAAATCATGGAGCATGGGGCCGCTCTCCATGTGCGTGCCGACCGTTGCCGGCGACCACCTCGCCATGGAGATCGTGGCGATGATCGTGATGATGCTGATAGACCGCGAGGCGCTCCTTCGACAGCGGCCCGAACAGGGCCAGATATTCCGGATGGGCGCTCACCGTGTCCGGCTGCCCGTGGCAGCAGATATGGTGGTTGAGGCAGATCACCCGGTCGGTCGCCGCCATCACGATATGCAGATCGTGGGACACCATCAGCACGCCGCAGCCGAGCCGCCGCCGCAGCTGCGCGATCAGGTCGTAGAGTTCCAGCTGCCCGGTCATGTCGACGCCGCGCACCGGCTCGTCGAGGACCAGAAGCTGCGGCCGGCGCAGGATGGCGCGGGCGAGCAGGGTGCGCTGCAGCTCGCCACCCGAGAGCCCTTGCAAGGGTTGATTCAGCAGATGCTCGATGCCGACTTCCGCCGCGGCCATCCGCAATTCCACCTCGCCGGCGCCCTTCGCCAGCTGCAGAAACCGCCGCGCCGTCAGCGGCAGCGTCTCCTCCACATGGAAATGCTGCGGCATGTAGCCGACGGAAAGGCCGGCGCGCCGCTGCACCCGGCCGCTGTCGGGCTGCACCAGGCCGAGCGCGATCCGCACCAGCATGGTCTTTCCCGCGCCGTTGGGGCCGATCAGCGTGACGATCTCCTGGGGCGCGACGGACAGGTGGATGTGATCGAGGATGTGACGCCCGTTGCGCGCCAGATGAATGCCGTCGAGCCGCAGCAGCCAGTCCGCGCCGGCTCGGGCTCGCTATGGTGATGCCGGTCGTCAGGCATGGCGCGCCCGCCGGCCTTCGGCGCCCTTGCTGCAGGCGGGGCAAAGGCCGTGCATCTCGATGGTCATGCGGTCGACCACGAACCCGGCCTTGGCGGCGCTCTGCGACACCGCGCTGCCGACTTCCGGCGCGTCCAGCTCGGCCACGGCCTGGCAGCCGGTGCAGATCAGGAATTGGCTGACATGGGTGCGATCCGGCCGCGTGCAGCCGACAAAGGCGTTGAGGGATTCCAGCCGGTGCACCAGCCCCTGTTCCCTGAGGAAATCGAGCGCCCGGTACACCGTCGGCGGTGCGGCGATGCGGCCGTCCTTGCGGATCTCGTCCAGCAGGTCATAGGCGCCGACCGGCGCGTGGTTGCGCCAGACCAGCTCCAGCACCCGCCGGCGGATATCCGTCAGCTTGGAGCCGCGCTGCTCGCAGAGCGCCGCCGCCCGGTCCAGCGCATCGGCGATGCAATGCTGATGATCGTGGGGCTCGCGGCCGAACTCGCCGGCGCGCGGCCGCGATTTGCCGCGGGAGGATGAAACGGCTCTTGCCATGCTTGATATGTTATACTATAACTTGCCCATGATGTTATATCGTAGCAGTTTGGTGCCTCCCAACGTCCACCGGGACCAGGCCCTCGCGGATCGTCGACCCTGGCCCACAGTATCGGCGAGCCGTCTTGCTATTGACGCTGTGCGCCGACGAGCGCCCAGGCCGAAGCGCCTGCGGTCGTGGCCAGCTTCAAGCCGATGCATTCCCTCGTCGCTGCCGATCATGGAGGGCGTGGGCACGCCGATCTCTGATCGTCAAGGGCGCGGCATCGCCCCATACCTACGCGCTGACGCCAAAGGATGCCGCGGCGCTTCAGGATGCGAAGCTGATCTTCTGGGTCGGCGACGGAATGGAGCATTTCCTGCACAAGGCCATCGATACGCTGCCGCAGGACGCCAAATCGGTGGAACTTGCCGAGATCGAAGGCCTGACTGTCCTACCCATGCGCGAAGGCGGCATTTGGGATGAGCATATGCACGAGGGCGAAGAGGCGGGGGAAGAGCATGAGGAAGAGCCCTATGACGGCCATCTGTGGCTCGACCCGGCGAATGCCAAGCTCATGGCGGCAAGCCATCGTCAATGGAGCTGTCGCCGCCGATCCTGCCGACGCCGCTGCCTATCGCGCTCAATGGCAGAAGCTGCAGGCAGCGCCTGGATGAGCTCGATCGGGAAATCACGGCAACGCTCGCGCCGGTGAAGGATGTGCCGTTCATCGTGTTCCACGACGCCTATCAGTATTTCGACAGGCATTATGGCCTCGCGGGCGTCGGCTCGATCACCGTCAACCCGGAACAGCCGCCGGGCGCCAAGCGCCTGAACGAGATCCGCGAGAAGATCGTCACTCAGCAGGCGCGCTGCGTCTTCCGCGAACCGAACTTCGAGCCGTCGCTTGTGGATATGGTTGTGGCGGATACGGACGCCAAGACCGGCGTGCTGGATCCCGAGGGCGCCGGCTCTCACTGAGGGCCGGAGCTCTATTTCCAGCTGATGCGCGGCATCGCCGATTCACTGAGGGCCTGCCTCTCGCCGAGCAGCTAATTCGCGGGCGCAAGATGCCGTTGGCGAAATTTTGGCATCGCCTGGCCAGTATGCCGGCCGCCGCATCGTGCACCGGACGCAATGCCGATGCCCATGCCACGGAATGGGTGATACAGTAGGACTGCGCACGAATAGCGGATCAGACGGGAGAATGTTGACATGCGCGGAAGGCTTAGCAACTGCCTGGCATTGGCGTCATGTTGCTCCGTCATCAGCATGCCGGCTCTTGCACACTCGACAGGCGCACTCGGCGGATTCTCCAGCGGATTCCAGCATCCAGTCCTCGGCCCCGATCACCTCCTCGCCATGTTGGCAGTTGGCATCTGGGGCGCTCAGATGGGCGGCCGCTCCATTTGGGAGTTACCGGTCGCGTTTCCGATGATGATGGCGGTAGGCGGTCTTATCGGTATGTCCGGGGTATACGTACCCGACGTCGAGTTAGGCATAGCGATTTCGGTTCTTGTGCTTGGCGCATCGATCGCCTTCGCGTGGCGACCGCTGGAGGTCATGTCGCTGGCGATCATCGCCGCTTTCGCCTTCTTCCATGGCTATGCGCACGGCGTTGAATTGCCGGCGGCAGCCGATCCAGCCGCCTATGCGGCGGGCTTCGTCATCGCGACGGGATTGATCCATGTCGTGGGCATCGGCATCGGCCTACTTGCCGACAGGTTCGCGAAAGGCCGACTTGTCGCGTGGCCTGGGTGCCGCAGTGGCCTGCGTTGGGATATACTTCCTTGCGGCGTGACGCCAATGCAGTGCCCACGACCTTCGCGATGGATATGGCTCGGTGGTGCCGTCGCGGCAGTTTGGGCGTTGCCGATTCTGACGGCTATATTTACTCCGATTGCCGACCGAATGCCGTTTGAAGTCGGCTTGGTTCAATCGCTCACATCCCTGGATCGTTCGTTGGCATTGGCAGGCTTGGGCTTGGCAGTGGGTGTGATGTCGCGGGCCAGGCTTGTTGCGTTCGTTGTCTTGCTTGCGGCAATGCTATTGTCCTTCTGGAGCACGCCGCGACTCCTGTTGGCCTTTCAAGCATGGCACGGCATGTGGAGCTTGATCGGTCTCATCGGACCGCTGGGCCTCGTCGTCGCCGGCTTTGCTTTGTTGCTGCCTCAGCGGGCGAAAGCAGCAGCGCTGCCGCTGCTGGCGGCACTTGCCGGCTTCGGCCTTGGCATTTCGATTGAAGTGAACCGGCCCGCCGCCGACTCTGTTCTCGGCTTTGCATTCGGGTCCATGTATTGCAGCATGGGCATCGGACTGGTCGCTGCCTGCGCCATAGCGGCGCTGAGAGCCGAACGCAGTGCCTGGGAAGAATCTGGGTGATAGTCGCTACACGCATCAGCGGCAGTTGGCTCATTGCCATCGGACTGCTGCTCGAGCGGCTTGGGACTGCTGCCGCCCAAGATGTCAAACGAAGCCATAGTCCCCGTTGCGCCGTTGCAGCAGCTCAATCAGTCTGCGCAGCCATAAGGTGCAGGTCTCGGAACGTACGAATCGGCACTTCAGCCAATCGGGCAGCCGCAGATGGGACAAACTGCCGCAGCCAATCGCGCGTCGATCTCCGCCTGCGGCTTGCCCTGCAGGGCGGCCGTGATGTCAGCGAGCAGCTGCAGGTGATAGGCGTTGGGGCTGCTCGGTGCCTGGCAAGCACTGAATGCCAGGGCCTCGGTCTTCACATCCATCGGTTCTTCTGAAAAAGCCCAGGCATCGACCGCGCCGACGGTCAGCCCCGCCGCGCCAAGGACGGCGCTGGAAAGCAGAAAGCGACGCCGGCTTAGCGTCAATGTCCGCATGGCAACCTCCATGTCTGCAGGGCGAGCGAATTTAGACCGGTCCGTGATGTGCGGTCAAGATGGCTCGCCCATTGATCCCATTCGCAAATCGGTTCATAGGAAAGTCATCAGCACAAGCCGATCCTAGGGGGTCCAGCGGGCGGTGTTACGGGCGTGGCATTTTCAACGGCTGCAGGCGAAATGGAATGACGCGCTTCCGCTCTGAATCGCGTCATGCTGGTCATTGGCAGCTTCTGGCTTGGATTCGGCGGCTCCTGCCAGGCCGCATCGGCCCATGCGCATGTGTTTATTCTAGACACGGTCGAGGTCGTTTTCTCCGGACAAGCAGGTGACGGGTCTCAATCTGCGCTGGGCATTCGACGAGGTGTTCAGCGACGGCATGTTTAACGATTTCGATACCAATGGTGATCGATCTTTCGATGCGGCCGAGGTCGACGGCATCCGAAAGGTATCCGTGCCGAGCATGAAGGAGTTCGGCTATTTCACCCATGTCTGGGTGAATGGCAAGCTGAAGCAGGACTTCGCCAAGGTGGTCGCTTGATGTGACGAATGTGGGCGACACCGTGATCTACGAATGGTCTCTCACGCTGGCCGAGGCGGCCGATCCGTCTCGGGACAAAGTCGAGATCTCGATCTTCGACGACAGCTACTACTGCGATGTCGCACTGAACATGCCGAAACCGGTCAAGCTGCCCTCTGCGCCCGGCAATTGCAGCTATACCATCTCCGAAGACGAGACCAAGGCGTACTACTACGACTCGATTTATCCAGAAGTGATCAAACTGTCTTGTCCGAACTGATGCGCACGCTGCTTCGCCACGTCTGTCGCCGGCCTGTTGCTGGCCACATTCCTCATCTGTCTGTCCGGGCCTCCGGCTGCCGCTCAGACGGCCAACCCGTTGCTGAGCAGTGGCGAGTTCAACTCCATCGGCATCGGACAGCGGCAGGCGCCGGCCCGTGGCAGCAAGCCATGCATGCCTTCGTCGGGCTTCAGCGGCAGGTTAATCGCGCACTGACGGACAGCGTCGCCGATCTCAAGGGAAGGTCACTCGTTGAGCGGTATCTTCCTCGGCATCTGCATCGCGTTTCTCTATGGCGTGTTTCACGCGGCCGGGCCCGGGCATGGAAAGGCGGTGGTAGTCTCATATTTCATTTCGCGCCCGGCTACGATGCGCCGCTGCGTTGCGATGGGCGCGCAGATCGCCACGTTCCACGTCATTTCTGCTGTGATCATCGTCGTCGCGCTGCACTGGATCCTACAGCGTTCATTCTCCACGCCGGTGGACCAGCTGCAGTTCCTCAAGGTCGCAAGCTATGGAACGATCACGGCGATCGGACTCGGCATGCTGACAACGACGCTTCGGCGCGGCTCAGCGGCCGACGTCGCCTGCGCCACCTGCGCGCACGGACACGATCACGGCGATCATCAGTCATGGCCGCGGCGCCGGCAGCCTGCTTTCGCTGGCAGTCGGCGTAATCCCCTGTTCGGGCGCCGTGATCATCCTGGTGTTCGCGCTAGCGAATGACATTCTCATCAGCGGACTGATCATGACCGGCTTGGCTCGATGCCCTGCCGATCATGGGAGAGCCGTCGCTGGCGCGTGGCCTCGGCGTGATTGATGGACCAGAAGCCGTCGCCGCCGGTGCCCGACATATCGAAGAGATCGCCGGCGCCACGATAGAGGCATGACCTGCCGCAGCGTTCTTCGAGGCTGCGGCGCACGGCGACGTCGATTGTATCGGGGATGGCGGCGCCGCGGGAACGGCGGTTCTGCCGGACTTCGTAGGTGATATGCCAAAACGGTGCGCGGCCGCCCATTCGGGCGAGCGCATCGAACACTTCTCTGGCGATATCGTCGGTCCGTGGCATCTCCGGCTCCCGCTATCCTGACAGGCTAGCGGGACGAGGTTTCAGCGGCGTTTCGCTAAGGGAATGAAATCCTTACGAATTGCTTAAGCGGCGAGCGCCTGGTCCAGGTCGTCGATGATGTCGGCGGCATCCTCGAGGCCGACGGAGAGCCGGATCATGCTGTCGGTAATGCCGAGATGAGCCCGGTCGGCCGGGCTCAGGCGCTGGTGGGTCGTCGTCGCCGGATGGGTGACCAGGCTCTTGGAGTCGCCGAGATTGTTGGAGATGTCGATCAGCTCCAGCGCATTGAGGAAGCGGAACGCCCGCGCCTTGTCGCCCTTGACCTCGAACGTCACCAGCGTGCCGCCCGACGACATCTGCCGCTGCGCCAGTGCCCGCTGCGGGAAATCATTCCGGCCGGGATAGATCAGCCGCGAGATCTCGCCATGAGAGGCGAGGAAATCGGCGATCGTGGCGGCATTGCTGCAATGCTGGCGCACGCGGAGATCCAACGTCTCCAGGCCCTTCAGCATGACCCAGGCGTTGAACGGGCTCAGGGACGGGCCGGTATGCTTCAGAAGCGGATGAAGCTCCTTGACGATGAAGTCCTCGGAGCCCAGCACGATGCCGCCGAGGCAGCGGCCCTGGCCGTCGATATGCTTGGTCGTGGAGTAGAGCACGATATCGGCGCCCAACGGCAGCGGCTTCTGCAGCACGGGCGTGGCGAAGACATTGTCGACGATCAGCCGCGCGCCGGCGGCGTGGCACAATTCCGCCACCGCCGGAATGTCGATGAGCTGCAGCGTGGGATTGGCCGGAGTCTCGATGAATACGCAGCGCGCGCCGGGCTTCAGCGCGTCGCGCCATTGATCGAGATCGGGACCGTCGACCAGTTGCGTGGTCACGCCATAGCGCGGCAGCAATTCCTCGATGATGTAGCGGCAGGACCCGAACAGCGCCCGCGACGCGACCACGCGATCGCCGGCACGCACCTGGCACATGATGGCGGCGTTCACCGCCGCCATGCCGGTGGCAAGCGCGCGCGAGGCCGGTGCGCCTTCGAGCTGGCACATGCGCTCTTCGAACATCGTCACCGTGGGATTGCCATAGCGGCTGTAGATGTAGCCGGGATCGAGCTCCTTGAAGCGGGCCTCCGCCGTCTCGGCATCGTCATAGACATAGCCCGATGTCAGGTAGATCGCCTCGGCGGTCTCGCCGAACTGGCTGCGCGTCAGGCCGCCGCGCACCAGGCGCGTCTGCGGCCGCCAAGTTTTCTTCTTCGGCTTTGCCTTGCTCTGTCTCTGGCTGTCGTCCGGCATCTTTGTGGCTCCGGACGAATTGCCGCGCCCGGCCCTCTGTTTTCTTGTCAGTTTTGCTCGCCGGGCGCCGCGTCTGTGTGATTGAGAACGACGGCCTCGGTTTCCGTGGCGGCCACCGCCTTGTCCTGCCAGCCGCTGATTGCGACGACGGTGGTCCGCACACTCAGGGCGAAGATTAGCACCGCGACCGCACCCAGGACCAGCCTCGCGGGAATTCTTTTCGTCAAATAGGCGGCGATCGGCGCCGTCAACACGCCGCCAAGCGTCAGGCCGATGATCGCGGGCAGATAGAAGCTGGCGAAGGCGAGAAATACACCAGCCGCGCAGATCGCCACCATGAATTCTGCAAGATTGGCGGTGCCGATGGCGATGGCCGGCTTCGTATTCTTAACCAGAAGGCCCGAGGTTACGATGGGCCCCCAACCGCCGCCGCCTGTCGCATCGAGGAAACCGCCGATCAGTCCCAAGGGCGCGGCCGTTCGCCGATGCCCGGCCACCTCTTCCGCAACTGCGGTTCGCTGCCGGAGGGCGCGGCGGAGGATCAGGATACCCATGATGAACAGATACACGGCGACAAGCGGCCGCGCGATCTCCACCGGCAGCGTGGTCAGAATATAGGCGCCGATCATCGCGCCGATGGCGCCGGGCAGCGCCAGTTGCAGCAGCAGGCGGCGATCCACATTTCCGAGCGCGAGATGGGAGAAGCCGGAAGCGGCACCGGTCGCGATCTTGCAGACATGCACGGTGGCGCTGGTTACCGCGGGGGTGATGCCGAAGCTCAGCAGCAGCGACGTCGAGATCACGCCGAACGCCATGCCCAGCGCGCCGTCGACGAGCTGCGCCAATCCGCCGATCAGGAAGAAGACGATGATCTCTTGCGTCATACGGTTCTATGCCGGAGTCGATCTGTTGACCGGTGCTGGATCATACGCAGTGACGAACGAGATATGAACCTAGAACCAGGGTGCCCGATGGATGCCGCATTCGGTCTTGTCGGTGCCGGACCAGCGGCCCGCGCGCGCATCCTCGCCGTCCTGGGTCCGGCGCGTGCAGGGCGCGCAGCCGATAGAGCGATAGCCTTCGAGTGCCAGGGGATGCACCGGCAGATTCTGCGCCCGGAAGTCTGCCGCGATTTCTTCCGATGACCAATCGGCCAGCGGGTTGATCTTGAAACGGCCTTCGGAGGCTTCGACCAGCGCCAGATTGACGCGCTCCGCGCCGTGATGACGCTTGCGGCCGGTGATCCAGGCATCGAAATTGGACAGCGCGCGGCTCAGCGGCACCACCTTGCGGATGCCGCAGCAGGCATCGGTGTCGCGCTGCCAGAGATCGCCGGCAGGATCGTTCGCGACGAGTTCGACGGAATCGGGCTTGATGTCGCGGACATCGCTCAGCTTCAGGCGCCGCGCCAGCTTGTCGCGATAGGCCAGCGTCTCCGGGAAATGCTTGCCGGTCTCCAGGAAGATCACCGGCGTCGCCGGATCGACTTCCGACACCAGCGACAGGATCACCGCCGACTCCACGCCGAACGACGAAACCACGGCAACGCGCCCGGGAAACTCTTCCTTCAGCACGCATTGCAGCAGCGCCAAGGCCGCCTGCCGCCGCTGCCGCCCGGCAATGCCGAGCGCCCGCGCGCGGAGAGCTTCCGTGCTGGGCGAGAGGCTGGCGGGGGCGGGCGAGTCGAGCATGACGGTTTTCGCGTTCCTATAGGTGTGATGCTCTAGTAAGCCCAGTAACCCGCGCAGACCTGCGAATACTCGTTGCTGGCTTCCACCGCCGCGGCGATCACCTTCGGCGCCGGCTCCTCATCCTCTTCGACTTCGCGGCGCGGCGCAGGTGCGGGCCGGTGACGGGCGGCCAGCGCGGTCTGCCGGCCATCGGTCGCCGGCTGATAGACCACGGAGAGGCCGCGCAGCGAGCCGGCCCAGGCCGCCGCATCGGCGGTCTCGGGAATCTCGTAGCTGTCGAAGCCGCAGCGGCGCATGAACGCAAGCTGGTCCCGCAGCACGTTGCCCACGGCGCGCAACTCGCCGCGGAAACCATGGCGCTCCCGCAGCAGCCGCGCGCTGCTATAGGCGCGGCCGTCGGTGAACTTCGGGAATTCGAGCGCGATCACGTCGAAGCGCTCGATGTCGCCCGATATGGTCGACGGCGCCTGATCGCTCTTCAGGCGGATGCCCAGGGGCGTCGGCCGCGCCGCGAGCTGATCGCGGTTCGCCTGCCAGCGCGCCAGCGTGACGATGATGGCGCCCTCAGGGGGAAGCTGCTCCTCGTCCTTCACGAACGTCCAGAGATCGTCGGCGATGCCATTGGCTTTAATGAGCGGCATAGAGCTTCTCCTTGAAGGGCTTGAGGCCGATGCGGCGATAGGTGTCGAGGAAGCGTTCGTCGTCGCCGCGCAGCTTCAGGTAGGTATCGATGATGGTCTCGACCGCGCCGACCACCTGGTCGGTGCTGAAGGCCGGGCCGACGATATCGCCGATGGAGGCGTTCTCATCGGCGCTGCCGCCGAGGGTGATCTGGTAGAATTCCTGGCCGTGCTTATCGACGCCCAGGATGCCGATATGGCCCACATGGTGGTGCCCGCAGGCATTGATGCAGCCGGAGATCTTGATCTTCAGCTCACCGATATCCAGGAGGCGCGTCAGGTCGGCGAAATGCCTGCTGATCTGCTGCGCCACCGGGATCGACCGGGCATTGGCCAGGGCGCAATAGTCGAGGCCGGGGCAGGCGATGATGTCGCCGGCGAGACCGATATTTGCCTCGGCCAGCTTCAAGGCCTCGAGCTTGCGCCAGATCTCGTACAGCCGGGCCTGCTCCACATCGGCGAGCACCAGGTTCTGCTCATGACTGACGCGGATTTCGCCGAAGCTGTATTCGTCGGCCAGATCAGCCACTGCGTCCATTTGCGCATCGGTGGCATCGCCCGGCACGCCGCCGGCCGGCTTCAGCGACAGGGTGACGATGGCGTAGCCCGGCCGCTTATGCTGCGCGACGTTGCTGCGCACCCAGCGGGCGAACAGGAAATCGCGGCGCAGCTGCGCGTCATACTCGGCCGGCGGACCGGCGAAGGTCTTGTAGGCCGGCGGCGCGAAGAAGGCGCGGATTCGCTCGATCTCGGCGGCCGGCAGGTCCAGATAGCCGTCGCGGATATGTTGCCATTCCTCTTCGACCATCTGGGTGAATTGCGCGGCGCCGACTGCATCCACCAGAATCTTGACGCGCGCCTTGTAGAGATTGTCGCGGCGGCCGAGCTGGTTGTAGACCCGCAGGATCGCCTCGAGATAGGACAGCAGATGCCGCTTCGGCAGGAAAGAGCGAATGCTCTTGGCGATGACCGGCGTGCGGCCCTGGCCGCCGCCGACATAGACCTCGAAGCCGGCCTCGCCGCTCTCGTTGCGCAGCATGCGCAGGCCGATGTCATGCACTTTGACCGCGGCGCGATCGCGGGGAGAACCGGTTACCGCGACCTTGAACTTGCGCGGCAGGAAGGTGAACTCCGGATGGAAGGTCGACCACTGGCGGATGATCTCGCAATAGATGCGCGGATCCTCGATCTCGTCGGCGGACACGCCGGCGAAATGATCCGCGGTGACATTGCGAATGCAGTTGCCGCTGGTCTGGATGGCGTGCATCTCGACTGTGGCGAGCTCGCCCAGGATGTCGGCCGTCTCTTCCAGCTTGATCCAATTGAACTGGACGTTCTGGCGGGTCGTGAAATGGCCGTAGCCCTTGTCGTAGCGGCGGGAGATATCGGCCAGCTTGCGGAGCTGCTTCGACGACAGGGTGCCATAGGGAATCGCCACCCGCAGCATGTAGGCATGGAGTTGAAGGTAAAGGCCGTTCGTCAGCCGCAGCGGCTTGAACTCGTCTTCGCTGAGTTCGCCGGCGATGCGGCGGTTGGCCTGATCGCGGAACTGCGCGACGCGCTCCTTGACCAGGGCATGATCGTAGTTGTCGTAACGGTACATCGCGCCGTTCCTAGACTGCCGCCGTGGCGTCGGCCGGCCGGCCGAATTCGGGATGGGTGCTCGGGCCGAGCGCGCGCAGCACCTCGCGGTAACGCAGCGGCTTGATCTCGCCGTTCTCGGTCGACACGGGGATCAGATAGGGCGCCACCACCTTGCGGTCAGCCACGGCCTGGTTGGCTTCGGCCTGCAGCAGCGCCGCATCGGAATCATCCTGCGCCACGCGGCTCGCACCGACGCGCTCGCTCCACTCGCCGTTGGCGGCGAGGAAGACGACGCGGCCGTCGAGAAGCCGGTTGGCGGTGATGACTTGCTGCGGCATCGCTGGGTTCTCCTCAGGCCACGGCCGCTTCGAGGCGCTCGGGCGTCTGCGCCCGGTCGGCCAGGGAAACGACCGTGCCGATGACGATCAGCGCCGGCCCGGTGATGCCGCTCTGGCGCACTAGCAGGCCGAGGCCGGCAAGGCGGCCATAGACGGCGCGCTGGCTCGGCAGCGTGCCATTCTCGATGACGGCAACCGGCGTCGCGGGATCGAGGCCGTGGCCGATCAGCCGGCTGGCGATATAGCCGGCCTTGCCGACGCCCATATAGATCGCCAGCGTCTGCTTCAACTTGGCCAGGGTCGCCCAATCCAGCTCTGTCTCGTCGTCCTTGCCCTGACCGGTGGCCAGCGTCACCGCATGGGCGTGATCCCGGTGGGTGAGGGGGATGCCGACGGCGGCGGCGCAGCCGAGGGCGGCCGTGATGCCGGGCACCAGTTCGGCCCGGATGCCGCGCTGGCGGAGATAGTCCACCTCCTCGCCGCCGCGGCCGAAGATGAAGGGATCGCCGCCCTTCAGCCTGACGACGCGATGGCCGTAATGGGCATGCTCGGCGATCAGGGCGTTGATCTCATCCTGGGTCTTGCTGTGGTTGCCCTTGCTCTTGCCGACATAGATGCGCTCGGCATCGCGGCGCACGAGATCGAGCACCGCCGAGCTGACCAGATTGTCATAGATCACCACCTCGGCGCGCTGGATCAGGCGGAGCGCGCGCAGGGTCAACAGATCCGGATCGCCGGGGCCGGCGCCGACGATGGCGACCGAGCCTTTCGGCGCTTCGGTCACCGCGCGGCCATTCACCAGGGTCAGCATGCGCTCATGAGCGCCCGGGTTCATCGCCGGCGAGCAGCTGTGCGGCGATCGGGCCGTCGAAAAAATGGTCCCAGAAGCGGAAACGGTTGGCGGCTTCCGGCAGCCGCGACCGCACGCCGCGGCGGAAGCTGCTGGCGAATTCGGCCAGGCGGCCCAGGCGCGCCGGCAGCAGCCGCTCGATCGATTCCCGCACGCGGCTGGCCAGGACGGGCGCCGCGCCGCCGGTCGAGATGCCGATGACGACGGGGTCGCGCTCGACGATGGCGGGAACGATGAAGCTGGAAAGCTCGGCGCGGTCGGTGACGTTCACGGGGACACTGGCGGTGCGGGCGGCCTCGGCCACGCGCTCATCCACATCCTCGCGGCCGGTGGCGGAGAACACGACCGTGTGGCCGCTGATATCGCCGGCGACGAAGCCGCGGCGGATCGCGGCGACCGTGCCGTCGCTGATCGCAGTCTCGATTTCCTCGACAATGCGCGGCGCGACGACGGTGACCTTGGCGCCGGCCTTCAACAGCAGCCGCAGGCGCCGGGCCGCGATCTCGCCGCCGCCGACGATAAGGGCGCGCCGCTCTCTGAGGTCGAAAAATGCTGGGAAATAGTTCATTGACGTCCTCCAAGCCGCAAGCATTGCGGGCCCACGGAGAACATCCGTGGCGCTTTAGCGCTTGGTAACGCGGGCGCAAGCTGCCCCATCAAATCCCGCGGGTCCGTTGCGGTGGACCAGGCCGTAAAAATCAAAAACCCGTCGCAGCTTGGCTGGGACGGGTTGCGTCCGCTTTAGCTGCATTTATTAAGCGCCCGCAAGCTGTTTGCTCAAATCGGCGCTGGGGAAAACTTAATAAGGTGACTTGCGCCTGTCAAGCGCCGCGTTGTCCAAATAGGGTCCTTAGGGCATGATTCCGGCTGAAATTTCCTCATGCGACGCCCCCGCTGCGGTAATGCGAAGCCCGGCGCGGGCGGCAGGCGGGCCATGGATTCCGGACGAAAGCCCAACCGCTGGCGGCGTTTTGACGTCTGGGACGCCCGTCCCCTGCGCCTCGACCGGTTTGCAGTCGAGGATCCAAGCAACGGCTTTGCCGCCACCGACAGCCCATTCGACCCCAAGCCGAGCCTGAAAATCGACCAGGGCCAAGTGGTGGAAATGGATGGCGTCGCCGAGCCGGATTTCGACCTGATCGACCGTTTCATTGCGCGCTACCACATCGACCTCACGGTGGCGCCGGAGGCGATGGCCGTGGACAGCCGCGCCTATGCCCGCGACCTCGTGGACTTCCATGTAACGAGGCCGCAGGTGGTGCGGCTGGCGCGGGGCATGACGCCGGCGAAGCTGGCGGAGGTGGCCGGCCATCTTTCCACCCTGGAGCTGACCTTCGCCCAGGCCAAGCTGCGGGCGCGGCGGCGGCCGGGCAACCAGGCCCATGTCACCAACGCCAAGGACGACCCGCTGCAGCTCGCGGCCGATGCGGCCACGGCGGCCTGCATGGGCTTCGACGAGATCGAGACCACCATGCGGGTGGCCGGGAATGGCTGGTCGAACGCACTGGCCTGCGCTGTAGGGGCGGCGGTAGGCGGTGGCATCCTCTTCCAATGCTCCATCGAGGAGGCGGAAGAGCTGAAGATTGGAATGGCGGGCTTCACCTCCTATGCCGAGACGGTGTCGGTCTACGGCACGGAGGAAACCTTCATCGACGGCGACGACACGCCCTGGTCGAAGGCGTTCCTCACGGCGGCCTACGCGTCGCGCGGGCATCAAGGCGCGCTGCACGTCGGGGGCCGGGTCCGAATTGCTGATGGGCTTTCATAACGCCAAGTCCATGCTGTACCTGGAAGCGCGCTGTCTCTGCCTGCAGCGGGGCATGGGCGTGCAGGGCACGCAGAACGGCGGCATCGACGGCGCGCCGATCGCGGCCTCGGTGCCCGGCGGCCTGCGGGAGATCCTGGCGGAGAACGTGCTGGCGGCGCTCCTTGATCTGGAATGCGCGTCGGGCAACGATACGCGCATCAGCGAGTCCGAGATCCGCCTCGGCGCCAAGATCATGCCATATCTGATGTCCGGCACGGACCTGATCTGCTCCGGCTTCGGTTCGATCCAGAAGTACGACAACTCCTTCAACGCCTCCCTGTTCAACGGCGAGGATGTGGAGGATTTTCTGGCGCTTCAGCGGGACTTCGTCGTCGATGGTGGCCTGCGGCCGGTCGGCGAGGGCGAGGCGATCGATGTGCGGCGTCGCGCGGTGGATGCAGTGTCGGCCGTTCTCGAGGCGCTGGAGCTGGCGACGACGAGCGAGGCGCAACGCGACAGCGTCGTCTATGCCAGCGGCTCGAACGATACGACGACCTACAGCCTGGCGGAGGTCGGCCGCATCAGCGCCGCCATCCGCGACCGGGGCATCACCGCGTTGGATGTGGTGCGCGTGCTGGCGCAGCGCGGGTTCACAGTCGAGGCGGAGAATTTGCTGATGATGCTGCGGCAGCGGGTCAGCGGCGACTACCTGCAGACCGCGGCGATCATCCGCAAGGGCAAGGTGATCAGCGCCGTCAACGATCCCAACGACTATGCCGGCCCGGGCACGGGCTATGCCATCGACGAAGCGCGCTGGGCCGAGATCAAGACGATGCGGGATTCGCTGACCCGCGACGAGGTGCTGGCCGAGCAGAACCGGCAGAGCGATGCATCGCGGCGGCTGGAGTTCCAGATCATCGGCGATGCCACTGCCGGCAGCGATCCGCTGGAAATCGTCATCGGTCTCAGCCCGGCCTTCGGCACGCAGTTGCAGCGGACGACCGCGGGTCACGAGGTGGCCGATGTCCTGGCGGCGCTGATGGCCGGCATCGCCGAGGGCGGCGGCAAGGCGCGGGTGGTGCGCATCCGGCATTCGGCGGACACCTCCTTCGTCGGCCGCACTGCCGCGGATCTTGCCGGCTCCGGTTTCGGCATCGGCATCCAGGGCAAGGGCACGGCGGTGCTGCATGGCCGCGGCCGCGCGCCCCATCTCAATCTCGAGCTGTTCTCCATGGCGCCGATCACCACGCTGGAGCATTACCGGCGGCTCGGCGCCAACGCCGCGGCTCACGCCAAAGGACAGACGCCGGAGCCTGTCGCCGTGCCCTATCATGGCGAGGCGCTGGGCGCGCGCTACCATGTGCAGACGGCGCTGCTCTACGCCATCGAAACCGCGCTGGTGGATCCCCAGGCGCCGCCGCAGGAGCTGCAGGTGAAATTCCCATGAGCGCAAACGCGCCGCGATATCCCATCGCCGAGCATGAGCCGGAGCGGATCGCCACCGCCTCCGGCCGGCCGCTGTCGGCGCTGTCGCTCGAAAATATCCTGGCGGGGCAGGTTCCGCGCGACGATCTCTCGATCACGGCGGAAGCGTTGCGGCTGCAGGCGCAGGTGGCGCGGGCGGCAGGGCGGGCGCCGCTGGCCGATAATTTCGAGCGCGCCGCGGAGCTGGTCGCCGTGCCGCAGGAATTCATCCTCGAGGTCTATGAACTCCTCCGGCCCGGGCGGGCAGCAGACAAAGCCGCACTACTGGGCGCCGCCGAACGGCTGCGCCGCGAGTACGCCGCCGAGAAAATCGCCACCTTCGTCGAAGAGGCGGCCGGGCAGTACGAGCAGCGAAATATCTTCCGCCGGCGCTTCTAGCCGCTAGACCGGAAACTGCGTGGGATCGATGCCGCAATCGACGAGGAAATGCTTGACCTTGACGACCTCATCCTTGTGCAGGTCGTGCTGGGCATGATGGAAAGTGGCGGCCCGATTGCCGATCTTCACGCCGACGCGATTGCCGGCCTTGGTGTCGATTTCCGCGCCCAGCTCCTTGAGCAGGCTCTCGACATCCTTGAATTCGATGTTGGCGCTGATCGGATGATCGAACAGGGCGTGCAGAACTTTGCGATGACGATGGTTCATACTTTCCTCATGTCATGTGATTGAACGGCGGAAGTGGGTCACCAGCTGCCGGCGCTGTCCTTCAGCGAGACGATGTAGCCGACGATGGCGTTCAGCTCCTCGGGGATGAATTGCTGCTCAGGCATCGGATAGTGCGGCTCCTGAATGAAAGAGCGCAGATAGGCGGCGTCGCGGCCGTCGCGCCGGGCGATTTCGCGGAAGCTAGGCGCTGAGATCATCTCCTGGGTGGTCGTCTCGTTGATCGCCACGGCGGGCGGCTGCGGCTGGCTCTCCTGGACGCGGTGGCAGGCGGCGCAATCCTCAGTGGCCAGGGTGAGGCCATCGGCCACCGCCCCGCTGTCGGCGAGCTGAACGGAATGGAGGTAGGCGAGCATGTCCTCGATCTGCTGCGGCGAGAAGGTGAACTCCGGCATCGGGCCGTGGCCGATCACCAGCCCTTCCGCCATCGCCTCGGCCAAAAAATAGACCGGCCATTGCCGCTCGAAGCCGCTGAAGGGCGGCGCCTCGACCAGCGGACTGGGGCCGGGGCCGGCGATGGCGTGGCAGCGCGCGCAGAGCCTTTCGGCGAGGGCGCCGCCGGCCGCCGCGTCCCCTGGGGCGATTTCATCGGCTTGGGCGGCCATCGCCGATAACGCGAGACCGGCAAGGATGGGCGCAAGTGCCGCCCAGGTCGTGGCTCCCATCATCCGCGTCATGTCCCGATGCGCTCCCCCTTTAGATTTTCCCGGCGATTGCTGAGAGTTTTATCTCCGGCCAATGGTCCTTTAGTCATTGATCGGTATCAATGTGCCGACTCGTCAGGCGGGCGGCAGCGGGCTACTCTCCGGCGCATCTCCGATGGGCTGGGGGCATTATGGATCTGGGTCTCAAAGGCAAGAAGGCGCTGATCACGGGCGCGACCAAGGGCATCGGCCGGGCGATCGCCGAGCGGCTGGTGGACGAGGGTTGCGACGTGGCCATCTGTGCCCGCAACGCCGCCGAGGTGGAAGCGGCCGTGGCGGCGCTGGCGAAGAAGGGCCGCAAGGCCACCGGCCGGGCGCTGGATGTCTCCGACGGCACGAAGTTGAAGAACTGGATCGCCGACGCGGGCGGCGAGCTGGGCGGGCTGGATATCCTGGTGCTCAATGCCAGCGCGCTGGCCTCCGGCTCCGCACCCCTGGCCTTCGAGCAGGCCTTCGACACCGACCTGCTGCACACGGTCAACGGCGTGAACGCCGCATTGCCGCTGCTGGAGAAATCCAAGGCCGCGGCCATCGTCGCCATCGCCTCGATTTCCGGCTCCGAGGATTACGGCATCGACAGCGTGGCCTATGGCACGATGAAGGCGGCGCTGCTGTACTACATGAAGACCCTGGCCAATCACCTGGCGGAGAAGGGCATCCGCGCCAATGTGGTCAGCCCCGGCACGACCTATTTCAAGGGCGGCTTCTGGCACAAGGTCGAGGTCGACGAGCCCGATGTCTTCGCCGAGACCATGAAGAGCAACCCATTGGGCCGCATGGCCACGCCCGAAGACATCGCCAACGCCGTTGCCTTCGTCGTCAGCCCGGCGGCGGGGTTCATCGTCGGCGCGAACATCGTGGTGGATGGCGG
Organism: uncultured Alphaproteobacteria bacterium; assembly: GCA_963816235.1. Classification (GTDB taxonomy): domain Bacteria; phylum Pseudomonadota; class Alphaproteobacteria; order Dongiales; family Dongiaceae; genus DATKFM01. Next base: position 162,828 of record CAWFKD010000012.1, read on the forward strand.
GTTCACGCACCGCATTCAGAACTAGGCACCTGCGCCAAGCGGCACTTTGCGTCATTCTTGCCGCGCCGGAAATTCATCAGAATCAAGCGATTGCCTGGGCTGTTCAGCCGGTGATCGGAAAATCATCTTATGCCGATGAATTTTCAGGCATTTCCGGCATTTCGCCGCTCGCAGCACAAGGGCCCCCGAAATTCGGGAACGATGCCATGCAAGGGAATCCCACTGCCGCGGCGGCGCGGTGAGGCCCTTCGCTATCCCGCGCATACGGTATGCCGATACACAATGTTCCAACATCGAGCCGGCGTGAGTTTGCCGGGAACTTCGATATGGGAACGCGATCCTGAAAGTCAAGAACTCATAGCAGGAAAGTCGTCATCCCTTGGGAAACAGGAATGTCACGACCAGGCGGCCGCCAATGCCTTCGGGGCCGGTCTCGTCGGGGCTTTCGGCCCAGTAGCGCAACCCGGCCCCAAGGCTGATCGGCTGGTTCTCGATTTTCACGAGTTTGCTCACCAGGGCATTGACCGGCACCGACCAGTTATTGGTTTCCCAATTATAGGTGCTCTCGGTGTTCAGCGTGAATGTCCATGCATCCGTCGTGGTGTAGGAGATGAATGGCTGCAGAAACAAACTGCTGACATCGGCCCGATCTTCGTCACCCGCCACGGACCAAATCTGATTCATCAGCGCGCCGATTGTCCAGTGGCCGGCCTGCTTGAGAACGACCGCGGTAGGGCCGACGCCGAACTTTTCGCTGCCGAGAAGTTCGTCCGTGCCGGTCGGCAGCAGAAATGCCGGGCCGACACCCCAGATGATTCCGCCGAAGGACGAAGGGTCCTTGGGCGAGAAGAAAAAGCTCTGCACGGTATCGCCGAGCCCGAACTGATCGCCGGCGCCCGGAAAAATGTCGTTCTGGTAGGTGATCGGCAGGATGGTGCGCGAGATCACGTTCCAATCATCGGCAATCGAAATCGGGATGACTGGTTGCAGATTCATCGTGAATCGGCAGCCATCATCGGCAGGTCCGATATTGCAATCGAAATTCGACTGGAACGGCACGCTGATCAGGTTTGCCACCGGATTGGACAATTTCTTGGCGAGTTCCTGGGCTTCATTGGCCGGTGCAGCCGCTTTGTCGGCGGGCTTCGACTCCGTGGCCTTCGGCGCCGTCCCTGTATCCTGAGCAATACTACCGGCCGCACCGAGGGCCATCATCGTGGCCAGCGCTAAAGGTCCGATCAGCCTGATTCCGTGGTTCGCCATGCTCGATACAGCCTCGAGGATTGAACAGCGCGATGCCGAAGGCAATTAGACCTTGGTCCAACATCGTGAGAATTGCGCCCAATCATCGGATGCAGAACTGAGTCCGCATCGCACTGCTACGGCTTACGATTGTCCGCCGGACCCCGTGTCATCCGGCCGCGCCGGCGGGGCAAACCATTTTTCGCGGGGCACGATCTTCGGCGTCTCCGGATCGCCCTCATAGGCCGGCGTCATGATCTGAACGCCGTGTTCGTTGAACAGGTCGAGGATGTTCCGGTGAAGCGCCGTGCGAACATGCAGCATCGCATGGGCGTCCTGGCAATGGACGTTCAGTTCATACTTGATATCGAAATCGTCGAGCGCTAGCTGGTGGACAAACGGTGCCGGCTCGCGGGCGATTCCCGCCGTGCGCTCCGCGGCCAGCAGGAGCATCGCTTCTGTCTGCCGCCAGGGGACCTCGTAGCCGATTCCGACCGTGGTGCTGAGGATCACTCCATTCTTCCGGGCCAGCTCGCTATAGTTCAGCAACTGATTATTGAGAATCAGCGAGTTGGGGATGACCACGAATTCATTCTTTGGCGTGCGCAGGCGCGTTACCAGGAGACTGGTCTCGATTACTTCACCCATGGTGTCCTGGATCTTCACCATGTCGCCAACGTGGAACGCGCGACGATAAACCAACGTGTGGCCGGCGATCACGTTCGAGATCAGTGACGAGGATCCGAGCGACAAGAGGACGCCAAGAAAGATCGAGACGCCGTGAAATGCCGCCGTTCCGGAGCCGGGGAGATACGGATAGGCAATGACAAACGCGAATGCGACGATCACCAGCCGCGCGATCTTGTAGGTGGGATCCGCCCATTCCGGTAGAAACCGGGCAACGGCCAGATGGCCGTCCTTCACGGCATCGAAGAACAGGCGAGTTATCTTCAATACATATCGGGTCATGAATATGAGGATCGCAATCAGCAGCAGGTCCGGCAGGGCATCTAGAATTGCCACGCCGACAGACAGCAGCCGATCGCTGACGAGACCGGAGAGCCGGATCGATAGCGCTCTTGTCCAGGGGAACAGTCCCAGCAGATATTCCAGGTAAGCGTAAACCAGGATCACAAAGATGATGACCCAGAGAGTCCGCAGAATAGCACGAAGCAGCTTCCAGACCTGGTCGGCCCGCACGATCCGTGACGACTTGGCCTCCAACGGGGCGATGTATTTAAGGTGCCGTGCAGCGGCGAAGCGATTGAGAAATCGCATGAACAGGAAGAAGACAACGAGTGCTATCGCAAAGGCGATGGTGATCGCGAACGCATAGACAGCATATGTGGCCAGAGTCTTAGGGCTTCGATCCCGGCGGTACTGCTCAACGGCGCCTCGAACCTGCTGCAGCACGGCTTCGGCAAGGAGAGGGCGATCGACTCCCTCCAATTCGGCATCGACGTCGAAAATCGACACGATCAGCATATTGCCCGCAACAATGTCGGAGCGGTCCGGCAGCGCCTTGACGACGATCATCTCCCGTGTGACCGCGGGATCGCGCGCGACATTCCGGATGCGCTGCATGACCACCTGAGCGCGATCCTCAGCCGAATAGGCGGAAACGCCGCGAAGGTGAAATAGAAAACCGCCGTCAATGGTGACGGGGGCGGTTTCCAATGAGGACGGGGGGGTCGGCGGTGCTGCTTCTTGTGCTGAAGCCGGCGGCATAGTCCCATGACTGGCCCCCGCAAGGAGGAGCACCGCGGCCAGAAGGCAATGTATCGTCCGCTTCATTCCATCAGGCTGTCAGGATGCTTGCGGTGCTGCAACGAGAGTTTCCACAATCCGTTGGCGCCGATTACTTCTCAAAGGGATAGATGACTTTCCAATCCGCCTTCATATCCACAACTGTCCAGCCCTCCTGAGCCGCCGCATCCAGCGCCTTGTCGAGACGGCCGATCGACGATTTGCGGTCATAGGCCCATTCGCGCGCCCCGTCGGTGTGGTGGACGATCAACGCGAACCGCGGCCCATTCCCGGCCTTCGTCCACTGGAGCATCTGGAGGTCGCCGTCGGAATTTCCGAAAGCGGCGATCGGCCGGCGCCCGATGAATTTCTGGATGCCGACGGGCTTGCCTTCCTTGTCGTCGATGAAGTCGACTTCGGCCTGCCGCACCAGAACCGGCGTATTCCCCTCCATCTGGAACTTCAGCTTGATGCTGCTGCCCACGACTTGCTCGGGCGGGATGCCGTAGACCCGCTCGACCCAGGGCCGCATGAACTCGATACCGCCCCCCGAGACGATGTAGGTCTTGAACTCGTTGGCGCGCAGATAGTTCAGCAGCTCCAGCATCGGCTGATAGATGAGGTCGGTATAGGCCCGCTTTTTGACGGGGTGCTTGGCCGAATTCACCCAATCCGTAACGATCTTTTCGAACTCCTCCGTCGTCATGCCCGCATGTGTCGCCATAACCAGCTCGACCAGGCCCTTCTCGCCAGCGGCCGCAAGTGCCTTCATGTCGCCTTCCAATACGGCCTGGAAAGGTTGCGTCGTCGTCCACTCCGGATGCTGGGACGCCAATGCCTTCACGCGGTCGATGGCAAACAGGAGCTGGAAGTACATCGGCTGCTCGCTCCAGAGCGTGCCGTCATTGTCGAAGGTCGCGATGCGCTCGGCCGGCGCGACGAACCCGGCGCCGCCCTCCTTTGTCACCTCCTCAACAAAGGCGATGATGGCTTGCTTCGCGGGACCGTCGTTCCAGGACGGCAGGGGATCGGCGGCCTGAGCGACGGCTCCGATCAGCAGGACCAGCGTGACCGCGCCCATGTAGCGCGCAAAAGACAACAGCTTAGTCATCGGATGCCCCCTTCGACCTCGGCGCCTACGCCGATGAAAACAAAATTTTGTTGCTGCGATTGCTGTGATTCAACCCGATCTGTACGCTGAACATGCCGGGGACTTTTGGCCGGAATTCAACGCCGTGAACTTGCGTGCCTTGTTCAGATACGCAGATAACGGGCACGCGGCGGATTGGCCCCATGCTCGACCCAATGGACGCACCAGTAGGCGCTTGGGATGCGGTTCACAATTGGACCAAGGTCCAATCAGCCGGTGACGTCCCTATGGCCGCCGGCGGGTGGGCAGCGCAAATGGTACCCGATGTACAATGTCCAACATCCAGCCGGCCCGGTGGGCCGGGCCGCGCAGACGATATCCAGATACGCAATGTTCGACATCGAGCCGGCATGAGTTTGCCGGGAATCCGATTTGGGAATGCGGTCCTGAAAATCAAGAACCGCCGGCGCGAAAGCTGTCTTCCCTTGGGAAACAGGTGGTCAGTATGCGTTGTTTTTGTCTGCCGGCGGCATTGAGCCTCTTGATTTAGATCAACCCAATTCTTCCACTGGTCTGGCATGTGTACTAGTGTAGGATTGGATACTAACAGTCGGAATAAAAAACTAAGAAAAATGAGGAAGTCACCCAGACGGATCTGGAAAAGCGGGTGGCCAGAGCGACCGGACTGGGAAAGTAGCGAGAGCGACTGAACAATTCGTGTCCGAACAGTTGGGCGGCGAAGACATTCGTCGGCCGGTATTGGGGAGGCGCGAGTCTATGTTAACCATCTTTCGCCGGGTGAAGGACAATGAAAAATATGAAACTGAAGTCGGCACCTAGCACTACGGAACACCCTGTCCCGGGCCTGCCCAAATTGTCGGCGGCCGATGTCTCGGCCGCAGGCAAGCGCCTGCGTGACATGGTTTCCCGGCAGGTCCATGGGCTATGGAAACGCCCATCGGATCGGGAAAATCCGCTCGACCTCCTCAGAGATTCTGACGTTGGCCGGCAGCCGCATTTGCTGCCGATCCGCTATGGCCGGATGTTGCAGAGCCCCTTCACCTTCTATCGCGGCGCCGCGGCGGTGATGGCGGCGGACCTCGCCAAGACCCCTGCCACCGGGATCAGGGTCCAGGCCTGCGGCGACTGTCATCTGCTGAACTTCGGCGGGTTCGCAACGCCCGAACGCAACATCCTTTTCGATATCAACGATTTCGACGAGACCTCGCCGGCGCCCTGGGAGTGGGACGTCAAGCGCCTCGTCGCCTCCTTCGTGCTTGCCGCCCGCAGCAACAGCATGACAGACGCCGATGGCCGTGCCGCGGCGGTTACCTGCGCGCGCAGCTACCGCGAACACATGGACAAGTACTCGAAGATGAGTCCGCTCGAAATCTGGTATGAGCGCATCACCGCCGAGGACATTATCGCGCTGCTATCGGATGCCGGCGTCAAGGCGCGGATCCGAAAACGCATCGCCAAGGCAAAAGGAAAGACGGGTTCGGAGATCGACTATCCGGAGCTTGCGGGCATGGTCGGCGGTCACATTCGCATTCATGACAGCCCGCCGCTGATCTTTCACCCGGAAGAAGCGCAGGCCAAGGACTTCCAATCCTTCATGGACGATAACATAGCCGCCTACCGGACATCGCTTGCCGACGACCGCCGCGCCCTGCTTGATCGCTATCAGGTTGTGGATGCAGCGTTGAAAGTGGTTGGCATCGGGAGCGTGGGCACCAGATGTGCGATCGCACTGATGATGTCGGTGGCGAACGAGCCCCTGTTCCTGCAGTTCAAGGAGGCCCGCAAATCCGTATTGGAGCGCTATGCCGGCAAGAACCCCTATCCCCACCACGGCCAGCGTGTGGTGATGGGCCAAAGGCTGATGCAACCGGCCTCGGACGTCTTCCTCGGCTGGATGACCTCGATGCGCGGCATTCACGCCTATGTGCGGCAATTGCGCGACGCCAAGATCAAGCCGTTGGTGGAGACCTTCGACGCCGAAATACTGAAGGTGTTTGGCCAGGCCTGCGGTTGGGTGCTGGCGCGGGCCCACGCGAAGGCCGGCAGTCCCATCCGGATCAGCGGCTATCTGGGATCCAGTGATACCTTCGATGAGGCGATGGGGAAATTCGCGGTAGCCTACGCCGACCAGACCGAACGGGACCACGCGGCGCTCAAAGCTGCCGTACGCGCGGGGAAAATCAAAGTGCATCTCGAGTAGTGCACTGGTCCAGAAAGTCCAAAAACCATGGCGTCGAGCGACACCAGGGAAATTGAACGAGGCTGTCTTGCAACGGCAGGGAGCAGATCTGCACGTGCCCTGATCCCATTTACCGTTGTGTTGTGCGCCTTGGTTGTAGTGGCTTTCGGCGCGCAGGCGCAGACCGAAGCAGGGTCGGTTGCTGTGCAACCGATATGGAGCGCAAAGAAGATCTTCCTGATGCTCTTTTTGATGCTGGGCCCAATCAAGATTCTTGTTCCCTTCGTCAACATGACCCGCGGCACCGATGCCAGGTTTCAGCGAAACCTGGCGACCCGCGCCGTGCTCTTCTCCGCCGCGGCCCTGGTGTTGGCCGGGTTGCTGGGGCGCAACGTGCTCGAGAATTTCAACATCTCGATATGGGTGCTGGCCCTTACAGGCGGACTTGTACTATTTCCTGGTCGCCCTGCAGACGGTCTTGCAGCAAGGCGCGGGGCCCGCCCGGTCGCGGCCCGATGACCCGCCGCCCGGTCTCCATCTTGCGTACAGCCCGCTTGCGTTCCCGACGATCGTCACTCCCTACGGCATTGCCGCCGTCATTGTTTTTGCGGCATTGGCACAGGACAGCGGCGAGGCCAAAATGGTGGTGGCGGGCGTTGTACTGCTTATTCTCGCAATGGACTGGCTGGCGATGCTGTTTGCGCACTCCATACTTAAATGGGCGGGCACGGTGCTCCAGGTCTTCGCCGTGGTGCTCGGCGTGACCCAGATCGCGCTCGGACTTCAGGTGATCATACATAGCCTCAGCATGATCGGCGTTTTCGCCGAGCGCGCGAACTGAGCGGCTGGATACGGTCATGCATCCGGTTACCCATCGGTCATGCACGAAATCGGGAACGGGCGGCTTGGGAATCGAGAATGCGGCACTCCTTGCTCTGGTCTTGGTTGCCATGGCCGCTTGCAGCAGTATAGGACCGGAAACAGTGCAGCGCGACCGGATCGACTATGGAACGTCCATCGGCGATTCCTGGAAGCAGCAGACTCTGCTCAATATCGTCAAGCTGCGTTATGGCGACTTTCCGGTGTTCTTGGAGATCGCTCAGGTAATCGCGGGCTATCAATTCGAGAGTACGGCCTCCGGCGGCTTCAATGCCGCAAACAGCCCCGGTTCGTTCACGGCCTTCGGCGGCAGCGTGCTTGTGCAAGGGAAGTATACCGATCGCCCGACACTTATTTATGCGCCTCTCACCGGCACGGATTTCCTCAAGAAGCTGATGACCCCGATCCCGCCGAGCGCAATATTGTTCGTCCTGCAATCGGGCTATGCCGCTGACGTGGTCCTGCCGATCGCCGTCGATTCGGTGAATGGCATCAACAATGAATCCAGGCGAGCCATGAAGCGGCCCGCCGACCCGCAGTTCACACGCCTGGTCCAACTGCTTCGCGAGTTGCAACTGGCCAGCGCAATCGAAGTCCGCCTCGAGCGCCAGAAGAACGACGCAGAAAGTTCCCTTATCGTCTTCGGGCCCAGCAAAGACCCGCAGATTGCGGTGAAAAGCCGCGAGATCAGGAATATCCTGAGTCTGAACCCGGACTTACAGGAACTCAAAGTCTACTACGGCGGCTATTCGGGAAAGGATAATGAGCTCGCGATGCTGACGCGCTCGATGCTGCAGATCATGCTTGAGCTGGGAGCGATCGTGCATGTTCCTGCGTCCGACGTTGCGGAGGGCAGGGCCGCCCCTGGCCTTGTCATTGACCAGGCCGGGGAGGCCGCGGCGCCCCCCGCGCTGCAAATCATGAGCAGTGATTCGCCTCCGAGCGAAGCTTACGTCTCCGTGCCCTACAAGAATCGCTGGTTCTGGATTGCCGATACCGACATACGCTCGAAGTATACATTCGGCTTTGTGATGCTGCTGTTCTCGATCTCGGATACCGGCGTTCGCGGGCCTGCGCCGGTCGTAACCGTGCCTGCGAACTAGTGTATGCTCCGAGGAATGCCAAATTGAGAGTCTTGGCAACCGCGAAACAAAGAGTCGAAATGTGAAATGACCGGACTTTGCTGTCGAAGGTATCACAAGCGAGTGTTGCAGATGACCCCTCCCGTAGCACTGCCGCATAGAGGCTTCAGCGCAAACATTTCCGCTGCGGTGCAGCGGAAATGACAGGTCCAGCAACATCCTCCGTCTGGACCCGTTGGCGAAATTATCTGCCGCCGATCAACTGGCTCAGCGGCTATCGGGCCGCCTGGCTGCCCAGCGATATCGTTGCCGGCATAACCTTGGCGGCCTATGCGATTCCCGTCTCGCTCGCCTATGCGACACTGGCAGGCTTGCCGCCGCAGGTCGGCGTCTATGGCTATCTGTTGGGCGGCCTGGGTTACGCGATCTTGGGATCCTCGCGACAACTGGCCATCGGCCCCACTTCCGCCATTTCCCTGATGATCGCCGGTACCGTCGGCGCGATGGCAGGCGGCGATGCGGTGCTCTATGGGCAAATTGCCAGCCTGGCCGGCTTCACGATTGCGGCGCTTTGCCTGATCGCCTGGCTGCTGCGCCTCAGCACGCTGGTGACGCTGATCAGCGACAGCATCCTCGTCGGCTTCAAGGCCGGTGCCGGATTGACCATCGCCCTCACGCAGCTGCCCAGCCTGCTGGGCGTGCCGGGCGGCGGCCATAACTTCATCGAGCGGCTGCTTCTCATTGCCGGCCAGCTCGGCCAGATCAATCCCCTGGTGCTCGCCGTCGGCATTGGCGCCGTGGCTCTGCTGCTTGCCGGCGAACGGCTGCTGCCGGGCCGTCCGATCGCGCTCGGCGTTGTAATCGTCGCAATCCTGCTGGCCACGGTCTTGGGATTGCCGGCCATGGGGGTCCCCATCACCGGAAATATCCCTTCCGGCCTGCCGGAGTTGCGCGCGCCGTCGCTGCGCATACGGGATGTGGAAGGTATCGTGCCTCTGGCCATCGGCTGCCTGCTGCTCGCCTATATCGAGAGCGTCTCCGCGGCGCGCGCCTTTGCCAGCAAACATGGCTATGCGCTCGATCCCCGCCAGGAGCTGCTGGGCCTCGGCGCGGCCAATCTCAGTGCAGCCCTCGGGCAGGGTTATCCCGTCGCCGGCGGATTGTCGCAATCGGCGGTGAATGACAAGGCGGGCGCAAGAACGCCGCTCGCCCTGGTGTTTGCCTCTTTGACGCTGGCTGTCTGCCTCCTATTCCTCACGGGCCTGTTGGAAAACCTGCCGAAAGCCGTGCTCGCGGCCATCGTCCTGACAGCCGTGCGCGGGCTGATGGATTTCCCGACGCTGTTCGGCATGTGGCGAGTCAGCCGCCAGGATTTCTATGCCGCGGCCATTGCCTTCATTGCCGTCCTGCTACTTGGGATACTGCAGGGCATTTTACTGGCGGCTTTGGCGTCGATCCTGATGCTGCTTGCGCGCGCGTCACGGCCCCATGTGGCGTTTCTCGGCCGGATTCCCGGCAGCAATATCTATTCGGATCGCCGGCGCCATCCTGAAAACGAAGAGCTTAGCGGCATCATCGCGTTCCGGCCCGAGAGTTCGTTGATCTATGCAAATGCCGAGCATGTGTTGCAGTCCGTGCTGGCGGAGCTGCGCAGCGCGGCGCCTGCGAAAATCAGCCTGGTCGTTTGCGATCTCTCGGCCTCGCCCTATGTCGATCTCGCGGGTTCGCGCATGCTGCATCAACTGGCCGATGAACTCGCCGGACGGCAGATTGCGTTCCGCGTCACCGGCGCCCGCGGGCGGGTGCGCGATCTCCTGCGCGCCGACAAGCTGGCCGACAAGGTCGGCGGCTTGCACCGGGCGCTGTCGCTGGAAGCCGCCTTGAGCGGGCCGGCGGCTTCAAGTTCCAACGAGCCGGCTCGTCCGTCGCCGGACCCGGCGGCCTAGCGCTTATAGATCGGCGTTCCGTCCGCTTCATACCCGGCGACGCCCGGCTCCCACCAGCGGATCGGATTGGCGCGGAAGCTCGCACGCTCGTCCAGCCGCGCCAACAAGGATGCGATCCTCGGATGGCTCTTGGTGCGCGGATCCAGGCCAATGGGACAATTCTCGGCAAACCTCAGGTGACATGCCAGAAGAATGTCCTGCACCGAGAGGCAGCCGGGCAGGAAACCGGATCGATCGTCGGGGAGCTGCTCTTCCAGCCACTTCATCAGGTGTGGCAAGCGATCGGCGGAGCGGGTCAGGTGAGCGTTTTCATTCACGGCGATGCCGGCCCACTTCATTTGCGAGATGGTCGTGATCGCCGTGCCCATGGTCTGGATCGTCGAGAGGATGAGCTTGTCCCGCCATTCGTCGGATGTGCGCCAGACCCGTTCGGAAAGCGGCGGCTGTGCGTCCGGGCGCTTCCTGTAGCTGTGCAACAGATATTCGGCGATCAGACCGCTTTCCCACAGCCTGACATCGCCGTCCCAGAAGGTCGGAACCTGCAGTGTCGGCGAGGCTGCCGCGCGCTGTTGCACCGAAGGTGTGGTTATCTCCTCGCGCTTCTCATAGTCGAGGTTCAACTCATCGAGAATGATCCGGACCGCCCGGGCGAAGGGCGATCCCGTCGTGAAAAGCAGTGCACGCACTTTCGCACCTTCCGGAAGCTGGCTCAGGGCATTCATGTTTCAGATGCCAAAACGTCCAGTCAACGCCATGCCGAATAGTTCCGCCTGGATGACGTCGTGCTCGCGATCCCGGGCGGAATGATCAGGCGTGGATGTTGACTCATATGCGGCCCTGCGCATGACGTCGGCAATCAGATTATATGCGGCGGACCAGGCTGCTCGCACCTCCGGCGTCCATTTCGAGCCGAGCCCTTGCTCCAGCGTCCACAGCAATGCCGCACGGACCGTTTCGTACTGGCCGGCGGCGACTCCGTAACGTCCGTGGCGCCGGCCCAGAGCGGCGAGCGCCGGAAGAAGCGCCTCCTGACGATCGAGGCCTTGCACAATCATCGTCAGGGCCTGGATCAGCTTCCGGCGCTGCTCCGCCAGGCCGGCGGCTTTGAAGAGCGGCCGTGTCGTCGGATCGATCTCGAAGAGCCGGTCATAGAAGAGGCGCGCCGCCGTCTCCGCCATGGGCGACACCTCCTGCCAGGTCGATTTCACGAGGGCTTTCTGTTCGGGGGACATCAGTTGCTCCAGCGCCGTTGCAAGGGGCGCATCACATAGCGGCAGCGATGTCATTGTACTAATCGCAATATTATGGTTCTGATATTGCCATGGGTGATATCAGGAAAATCGATCTGAACCTGCTGGCGGTGCTGGAGGCGTTGCTTGACGAGCGCAACGTGACGCGGGCGGCGGCGCGCCTGGGCTACACCCAGCCGACGATCAGCGGCATGCTGGCACGGCTGCGCGACCTCTTCGGCGATCCTCTGTTCACCCGCACGCAGCGGGGCATGCTGCCGACACCCCGCGCCGAGGCCCTGGCGGCGCCGCTGAAGCAGTTGCTTGCCGACAGCCGGCGCCTCGTCGCGCGCGAGGCCTTCGAGCCGGCGAGCGCCGAAATGACATATTCCGTCTCGACCAACGACTACATGCAGCACGCACTGCTGGTGCCGTTCGTGAAGCTGCTCCGGCGCGAGGCCAGCCGGATCCGGTTGGCCGTTGCGCCGGCGATCATCGAGGGCCTTGGCGACGCCCTTGCCCGCGGCCGTATCGACCTGGCGCTGACGATTCCCGAGTTCGCGATGTCCGACCTGCCGTCGCAATTCCTCTATCGCGAACGCTATGTCGTTGCCGTCCGCCCGCAGCATCCCCTGGCGCGGCGCGGGGCGATGACGATTGACAGTTTCTGCAGCTACGATCACATCCTGGTCTCGCCGACGGGCGGCTCCTTCGAGGGGCCCACCGACCAGGCGCTGGCCCGGTTGCGTCGGCGGCGAACCGTTCGCTATTCCGTGCCGAGCTTCCTGCTCATGCTGGAGCTGCTGCTGACGGATGACCTGATTGCGCTGGTGCCATCCCGCCTGCTGCGCGACAACAAGAAGAGGCTGGTGGTGCTGAAACCGCCGGTCGATGTCCCCGGCTTCGATGTGATTGCCGTGTGGCACCCGCGCGTCGACAAGGACGTGGCGCATCGATGGCTGCGGAGTCGCTTGGCGGAAACCGCGAAAGCCCCGTGAGATAGGCGCAAGGCGCTTGCATTCCCTGACGAGAAACCACGCCAACGCGCTGAGTCACCGCGACCTATCAGCGCGGTCATGCCGCCGCAGTCTCACTCGCCGCAGGCCTGTTCAATCCGGCAGCGAAGCCTTCGGCCTCCACTCCTGCGACAACCGCTGAGCTTCGGAAATTTGGTCTGGAGTCATCTTCGCCGCAAGGCTATCGCGTTGCTTGACTGCAACGCCGCGGTCAGTCGCGGCAGGATTAACTGCTGCAAGATCAAACCACTTGTAGGCCTGGACAACATCCACTGGCACACCGCTTCCTGATTCATACATCATTCCGATGTTGATCTGGGCCCAAGCCTCGCCCATTTCGGCCAGACGGCGGCACGCGGTTACCACCGCCAAAGGGCCGGTCCTAATCAGCACATCGGCGTTCTTGCAGGTCTCGACATCGTCAGCCAATGAAGGGGTTGCGGAAATGGTGGCGGCGTTCTCCGGCTTCGGCTTCCATTCCCGCGCCAACCGCTGAGCTTCCTCGATCTGCGCGGGAGTCAAGCTTGCAGCCACAAAATCGCAATGCTTCGAAGTATATTCGCGCTCATACTGCATATCGATTGGGAGACTTGCGACCGCACGACTGCACCACATGTACGCAAGCATGGAATCTTGCGTCACACCCTCGCCGGCAAAGTACATGGCGCCGAGATCGTGTTGAGCCCGTGGGTCGCCTTGGTCCGCCGCGCGGCGGTACCATTTCACTGCCTCTGCGTCAAACTCAGGCACACCCAGACCATTGTCATAGTGGGCCGCAAGATTGTGTTGTGCCATCGCGGCACCCTGATCTGCGCCGCGGCGATACCATTTTACTGCTTCCGCATAATCCTGCGATACGCCTCGGCCGGTGTCATACATGGTGCCGAGGTTGAACTCTGCATGCACGTTACCTTGATCTGCCGCGCGCAGATACCACTGGGCCGCTTTCGCATAATCCTGTGGCACGCCACTGCCGACTTCGTACATCCTGGCGAGATAGTCCTGACCTACGGCATCGCCTTGATCGGCCGCTTTTCGATACCATTCAGCGGCCTTCGTGCGATCGCGCGACCTGCCACGGCCGTTTTCGTACATAACGCCGAGATTGATCTGACCCACGACATTGCCCTGATCGGCTGCCTTTTGATACCATTCAGCAGCCTTCGCCAGATCCTGGGGCACGCCACGCCCAATTTCGTATGCAATGCCGAGATTGGCCTGACCCACAGCGTTGCCCTGATCGGCCGCCTTTCGATTCCAATCAACTGCCTTCAGGTAATCCTGAGGCACGCCACGGCCGTTTGCGTACATCCAACCGAGATTGGCCTGACCATTCGCATTGCCCTGATCGGCCGCCTTTCGGCACCACTTTGCGGCTTCAATGTCGTCGCGTACGACACCTATTCCTTCACCGTACATGAGGCTGAGATTGAATTGGGCTTTGGCTAGACCCTGATTGGCAGCCAGCTGAAACCATTTCACTGCCTGACCGCTGTCCTGCTGTACACCTTCACCAAGTCTATACATGACACCAAGTGCGTTCTGGCTTGCTGCGTCACCCTTCTCGGCGAGGCGACGGCACGCGGATACTGCCTTCAGTGGGTCGGTCTTAACGAGCGCCTCGGCACTCTTACAGTCTTCGACATCGCCAGCCGAGACTGAAATTGGTAGAGAAATAAGTGCCGCTACCGAGGCGCGCGCTAGCGCCGCGAAAACCCGCTTAGGGTGCTTGCCTAGGGATAGAACCCGTAACATCGAATTCAACCCACCTTCCACGGTCTACTGGACTACCCCAGGCAGGATCAGTCCGACTGCTCTGGCTGCGGCTTCCACTCTCGCGCCTGTCGTTGCGCTTCCTTGATCTGTGCCGGGGTCATGTCAGCAGCGATCGCATCGCGTTGTTGGATTGCATCATCCCGATTCGGTCCTGATGGATAGGACCTGGACGCAATATCGAGCCACATGTAGGCCCGGACCGGATCCATAGCAACGCCTCGCCCGGATGCGTACATTGACGCCAGATTGTACTGCGCGTTGGCGTAGCTCTGTTCGGCGGCTTTGCGATACCACGTGACAGCCTGCGCATCGTCCTGCGGCACGCCCCGGCCATGGGCGTACATGACGCCGGTATTGTACTGAGCTGCGGCAAGTCCCTGATCGGCCGCTTTGCGATACAACATTGCTGCCTGAACGAGATCCTTCGCCACGCCTTGGCCGCGCTCGTACATCTGTCCGAGATTGACCTGAGCTGCTGCAATGCCCTGATCCGCGGCCTTGCGATACCACATGGCGGCTTGCGCAAGGTCCTTCGGCATTCCCTGTCCTTGTGCGTACATGCTGCCAAGATTGAATTCGGCATTCGGATTGCCTTGCTCGGCCGCCTTGCGATGCCATTTCGCCGCCTCGGCTTCGCTCTGCTGCACACCCTCGCCATTGTGATACATGACGCCGAGAGAGGTCTGAGCCGGAGCGAAACCCTGATCGGCGGCCTTGCGGTACCATTTGACCGCTTCGGCATCGTCCAGTGGAAGGCCCGTGCCTTCGTCATACATGGTGCCGATATTGAATTGCGCGAAGGGCTCGCCTTGCGTTGCCGCTTTGCGGTACCACTTCAGCGCCTCGGCATTGTTTTTGGGCATGCCATTGCCGTCCGCGAACATCGCGCCAAGATTGGTCTGAGCTTCCGGATCTCCCTGATCGGCGGCCTTCTTGAACCACTTCAGCGCTTCTGCGTAATCCCGCGGAACGCCCTGACCGTCGCGGTACATCAAGCCAAGATTGCGTTGCGCTTTGACGACCTTCTGGTCGGCGGCTTCTCGGAGCCATCGCAATTCCTCGGAATAGTCCCGCGGAACACCCTGACCAAAATGGTACATGTTGGAGAGATTGAACTGGGCGATGGCATCGCCCTGTTCGGCGGCCGCGCGGTACCACTTCGCAGCCTTCGCAAAGTCCTGCGGAACGCCTTGGCCATAATCATAAAGTTCGCCGAGTTTGAATTGGGCCCAGGCATTTCCCTGCTCGGCCAGCCGGCGGCAGGCTGACTCGACCTTCGCGGGGTTGCCGCTCAGCAATGCGTTTGGGTTCTTGCAGATTTCGACATCGCCTGCCAGCGCCACCGTGGCGTTCCCGATGGCGATTATCGCGGCCAGCTTTATGACCGATACGCGGATCAAGTCGCCCAAACTCCCTCTCAGGTTCTATTGAAAGCTACCGGGGAGAATGCGGGGTCTGCCGCTGTCAATGAACAATAGCATCTTAGGCGTCGATATTCACTACGCGAATCAGCTGTGGCGACGCCCGAAGACAGCGCCAAAGCCACCGCCATCGAGGCTCACTATGACGATTTGATAGTTATTTGACGATTTGCGCACGGCCTTGTGACGCCTGATCGTTACATTATGTCCACCCCCTTTGGAGGCGCAAAGCTGTCTCCAAGCAATCACGACATGAGGATAACGACATGAATGCGAAACTAGCCTTAGCCGGGGCTCCTCCCGCCGTTGCGCCGCAAATCGATTTGGCCGCCATCAAGGCCAAACAGCAGGGAGCCTGGTCATCGGGCAATTATGCCATCGTCGGGACCACGCTGCAGATCGTCGGCGAAGAACTTTGCGAGGCGCTGGATATCCGTTCCGGGCAGAAGGTGCTCGATGTCGCTGCGGGCAACGGCAATTTCTCGCTGGCGGCGGCGCGCCGCTGGTGCGATGTCGTGTCGAGCGACTATGTGCCGTCGCTGCTCGATCGCGGCCGCGCGCGGGCGACGGCCGAGGGTGCTGAAATCGAATTCCGCGAGGCCGATGCCGAGGCGCTGCCCTTCGATACCGGTCACTTCGATATCGTCGGTTCCACCTTCGGCGTGATGTTCACCCCCAATCAGGAGCGCGCGGCGGCCGAGCTGCTGCGGGTCTGCAAGCCCGGCGGCAAGATCGGCCTCGCCAACTGGACGCCGGACGGATTTATCGGCCAGCTGTTCAAGACCATGGGCAAGCACCTGCCGCCGCCCACGGGCGTGAAATCGCCGGCGCTGTGGGGCACGGTGGCGCGGCTGTCGGAGCTGTTCGCGTCCCAGGCCGCGTCGATCAAAGCGGAGCCGCGGAACTTCGTGTTCCGCTACCGGTCGGCGGATCACTGGCTGGAGGTTTTCCGCACCTATTATGGCCCGACGCTCAAGGCTTTTGCGGCGCTCGAACCGCGGGGGCAGGCGGCGCTATCGGGCGATCTGAAAGCGCTGGTCGAACGGTTCAACCGTTCGGGCGATCTGACGATGGTGGTGCCCAGCGAATATCTTCAGGTCGTGATTACGCGGCGGTAACCTAGCGGCAGGCGCCGCTCTTCATCGACTGTCATCCCGGCTGAGCCCCCCTGGCCGGGACATCCGGGATGACAGCGCCGGCCATGTTCCGGCCCCTCGGATGCTCCTCTGGATTCGTTCACCCCGATGCAATAGTCTCCGGGCCGGGGCAAGCTGTTGCCCGGTCTTGTACCCATGGTTTCTGAGCGCCATGAGGCGAATGTTCGCGAGTTAAGTTCGCGCGCGTCCATCGGGACTTCCTGACGTTGAACGATTGGCTTTTGCCGGCGCATCAATACTGCGCGTTTTCGGGGACAGAGTACAAAGAGCACCAGCCGGCGTGAGCCACTTTGACAGTGGTTTGTTCGACATGAACGGCAGTCGAGAAATCATCCAGGGCGGTCACCGCGCGTTCCAGCGCGGCGTGGAGTCGATTGCGCAACGGCGCCCTGTAATAGAGATCGCCGGGTTCTGCGGCTTCGTCGTGGCGTATTACTTCGCCTACGGCTACGGCATGTCGTTCAGCCAGGCCGCCGCCTCGCCGTTCTGGTTTCCGGACTCGGTTCTGCTCTGCGCGCTCTTGATAAGTCCGCCGCGGAGATGGTGGATCCTCATCCTTGCAATCCTGCCGATCCGCTTGTTTTCCGAGGTCGCGGCCGGCATTCCCACCTGGTTCCTGCTGGCGACATTCGCGATCGATTCCGCAAAGGGGATCGTCACGGCGCTTGTACTGCGCTGGTTGATCGACAATCCGCTGCGTCTCAAGACGGTGCGGGAGTTCGCGCTGTATCTTTCTCTTTGCGGTACTGCTGGTTCCCGCTGCCGGCGCCTTTGCCGGCGCGGCGGTGCGGACCATTTTCGGTCACGACTTTTGGCTTTCATGGCAGCAATGGTTTCTCGGTGATGTGCTGGCCCAGCTCATCATCACGCCCGCCATCCTCTACTGGGTGTTTGGCGCGCCCGGGAACCTGCGGGCGCGCAGCCCGAGGCGCTATGTCGAAGGCGGCCTGCTGGCGGCCGGATTGATCGTCACCGGATATCTGGCAACCAACACCGAAATCAGCTCGGTCGATTTCACGGAATCGCGGTTCTATGCGCCGGTCCCCTTCCTGTTCTGGGCGGCCATTCGATTTGGCATGGTGGGCGCTTCCGGCGCCGTCACGGTGATCGCATTTTTCGCGGTAGAGGCCGCCCTGGTGGGCCGCGGACCGTTTTCCGGCCGATCGCCCGGCGACACCGCGCTTGCCCTGCAGCACTTTCTGTTGTGGCGATCGGCGCCGCTTTATCTCGTGGCCGCACTGACGGAACAGAGGTGGGGCGTCGAGCGGCGCTTGCGCGAGAGCGAGGACCGCTTTCGCAGCATGGCCAACACCGCCCCCGTGCTGCTCTGGGTTGCGGATAACCACAAGCATTGCGAATTCTTCAACCAGGGCTGGCTGGAGTTCACGGGACGCACATTGGATCAGGAAATCAAAGCCGGTTGGCTGGAGAACGTGCATCCGGAGGATGCGCCGCATTGCCGCGAGGCCTACTTCGCCGCCTTCGAGGCCCGGGAGCGGTTCGAGATCGAGTATCGGTTGCGCCGGCATGACGGCGAGTATCATTGGGTGCTTCAGAGGGGCGCCCCGCGCCACGCGGCGAATGGCGATTTTATCGGCTATATCGGTTCGGCTATCGACATCACCGACCGGAAGCAGGCCGAAGACAGCAATCGAAAACTTGCCCATTCGCAACGTCTGGTGGTCTTGGGACAGCTGAGCGCGGCAATTGCCCATGAAGTCCGGCAGCCGCTGGCCGCCATCCTGAGCAATGCGGATGCCGCCCGGATGATGCTGAATTCTCCGCGCCCGCCGCTGGGCGAGATCCGCGACATCATCGCCGACATTCGCAAGGATGATTTGCGGGCGGACGAGGTCATCGGCCGCATCCGGGATTTCCTGCGCAAACGGAACCCGGAGATGCAGCCGCTCGATATCAACGCT
Source organism: uncultured Alphaproteobacteria bacterium (assembly GCA_963816235.1). Lineage (GTDB taxonomy): Bacteria > Pseudomonadota > Alphaproteobacteria > Dongiales > Dongiaceae > DATKFM01. Next base: position 181,534 of record CAWFKD010000012.1, read on the forward strand.
GCGGTGTCGGACGTATTCCGGTTCGTGGCCGCCGATGCGCGGAAGCGGCATGTGCAGATTCGAAGCGACCTTGCCCCCGGGCTGCCGCTGGTGATCGGCGACCGGACGCAATTGCAACAGGTCCTGTTGAACCTGATCGTCAATGGGATGGACGCGATGCAGGATATCCCCGAGGGGTCGCGCTCTCTGTCAGTCCGGACGGTGTCGAATGGCCATGGCGGCATCGACGTCGCGGTGGAGGATTGCGGCAGCGGTATTCCTCCCGCTGACCTGCGGCGCCTGTTCGAGCCGTTCTTCACCACGGGCATAGAAGGCATGGGCCTCGGGCTGACGATCGCCCAATCCATCATTGCCGCCCATCACGGGCGCATCTGGGCAGAGAACAATCCTCGCGGCGGCGCGACATTCCATTTCAGTATCCCGGCGGCGGAAAGCCAGACGGGGCGGCGGTCAGCGAATGCGGGATAGGGCCGGGAAGGTCCTGACGAGGGTTGATGGGTTGCGAGAAGCATCCCGCAAACGCAGCATAAGACGCAGCAGTAGCAACTAAACCTTGGTCCAACGCCATGCCGCCCGGGGCCTTGTTGCGCGGTCGTTGCTGGCCCAATATCCACCACAGGATTCAGAACCCCGTACGGGGGAGGGGTGGGTATGCCGGATTTTCCTATTATCGACAGCCATGTGCATCTGCTGGAGCCCACGCGCTTCGGCTATGGCTGGACGAAAAATGCGCCGCAGTTGAAGCGGCTGGTGCTGCCCGACGATCTGATGCGCGCGGCGGCGCCGGTGGCGATCGAGCGGTTCGTCTTTGTCGAGGTCGACGTGGACTTGCCGCAGCATCTGGACGAGGCGGCATGGATCGATGGCCTGGCGCGGGCGGACAAGCGGCTGGCCGGCATGGTGGCGGCGCTGCCGCTGGAGCGCGGCAAGGCGATCGAGCCGGAGCTGGATCAGCTTTGCCGGAACAAGAGCCTGCGCGGCATCCGGCGGCTGATCCAGAACCAGGCCGATCCCGATTTCTGCATCCGCCCCGCCTTCATCGACGGGCTGAAGCTGCTGGCGGCGCGGGACCTGGTGTTCGATATCTGCGTTTTCCACCATCACATGCCCAATGTGCTGAAGATGGTGCGGCAATGCCCAGAAGTCCGCTTCGTGCTGGATCATATCGGCAAGCCGGGGATCAAGGCCGGGCTGATCGATCCCTGGCGGCAGCATATGAAGGAGCTGGCGGCGCTGCCCAATGTGGATTGCAAGATCTCCGGCGTGACCACGGAGGCCGATCACAAGAACTGGACGCGGGAGCAGCTCAAGCCATATGTCGCCCATAGCATCGAGGCCTTCGGCTTCGACCGCGTGATGTATGGCGGCGACTGGCATGTCTCCGAGCTGGCCGGCAGTTATCCGGAGTGGGTGGAGATCGTCGATTGGGTGACGGCGGGGGCGACGCCGGCGGAGAAGCGCAAGCTGTTCCGCGACAATGCCATCCGGGTCTATCGCCTGAATGGGGCCGCATGAGCGGGACGGCTCCGGCATGGCAGCGGCGCGCCTACAGCATCGACGCTCTGCGCGGACTGGCGCGCGGCGCGCTGCCGCGGCCGGTGTTCGATTTCGCCGATGGTGGGGCAGAGGATGAATTCACGCTCCGGCGGAATGAGGCGGCGTTCGATGATCTGCGATTGTTGCCGCAGCCGTTGCGTGGCGCGGCGACACGCGATCTTTCGGTCACGCTGTTCGGCAAGAGGTTGACCCTGCCTGTCATCGTCGGCCCGACGGGACTGGCCGGGCTGTTCTGGCCCGATGGCGAGCGCTGCGCTGCGCGCGCGGCGGCGGCGGCCGGCACGGGCTTCTGCCTCAGCCATGGGTCGGTCTGCACCCTGGAGCAACTGGCGGCGACCGGTGCCGCGCCGCGCTGGATGCAGGTGTTCGTCTACCGCGACCGCGGCTTCACGCGGGAACTGACGGAACGGGCGGCGGCGGCCGGCTTCGACGCCCTGGTGCTGACGACCGACAATCAGCTTCTTGGGCAATCGGGAGCGCGACATCAGGAATGGCTTCTCGATCCCGCCGCGCTTCGGGCCGGCGGAATATTTGTCCATGGCGTTCCGGCCGGGCTGGCTGTGGCGCATGCGTGGCGAGTTGAACCGCATCACCTTCGGCAATTATGTGCGGCCGGGTGAGGCCGCCGACATCAGCGCGATCGCGGGGCGCATGGCGTCGCTGCTCGATCCCTCGATGTCCTGGAAGGATGTGGAGGAACTGCGCAAGGTCTGGCGCGGGCCGCTGATCCTCAAGGGCGTGTTGCATCCGGCGGAGGCCAGGATGGCCGTGGAACGGGGCGTCGACGGCCTGATCGTGTCGAACCACGGCGGCCGGCAGCTCGATGGCGCGCCGGCGAGCCTCGAAGCGCTGCCGGCGGTTGTGGATGCGGTGGGCGGCAAGATCCCGGTGCTCATGGACGGCGGCGTGCGCCGAGGCGCCGATGTGGTCAAGGCGCTGGCGCTGGGCGCCGCCGCCTGCCTGGTCGGAAGGCCGCAGCTCTGGGGCCTCGCGGTCGCGGGCGAGGCCGGCGTCGCCCATATGCTGGAAATCTACCGGCGCGAGATCGATCGCGTACTCGGCCTCTGCGGCATCAGCCGTATCGCCGATATCGACAGGAATCTGCTCTTCACCCAACACCGACAGGAATAGATCATGATCAAGGATCCGCCCGCCCTTACCATCCGCCGCAACTTTCCCCGGCCGACGCCGGCGGAGGTTGCCGCCTTCGCCGATGTGCCGACCGGCTACGTGGTCGACGCGCTCGGCGGCCGCGGCGCGCTGGAATATCGCATCAAGCCGCTGCTGCCGGTGAAATCCGTGCTGGTGGGCGTGGCCGTCACCTGCCATTGCGGCCCGGCGGACAACCTGGCGGCGTTCGGCGCGCTCGAGGCGGCGAAGGCGGGCGACGTGGTGGTGGCTGCCACGGACAGCTTCACCGCGACGGCGCTGGTGGGCGATCTCTATATGGGCATGGCGCGCAATCGCGGCCTCGCCGGCCTGGTGACCGACGGACTCGCCCGCGATCTGCCAGGCATCCAGGCCGTGGGGCTGCCGATCTACTGCGCGGGTGTGACACCGAACTCGCCGGCGCGGGTCGGGCCGGGGACGGTGGGACTGCCGGTGGTGGTCGGCGGCTCGGTCGTGGAGTCCGGCGACATCGTCATCGGCGATGTGGACGGTATCGTGATCGTCAGGCGCTCGGAGGCGGCTGCCGTCATCGCCAAGCTGGCGGACATCCGCACAGCCGAAGCGACGCTCGACGCCAAGGTGAAGGGTGGCCTGCAGGTGCCGGAGTTCTTCAAGAGCGTGCTGGCGTCGGACCGGGTGGTGGAGGTGGAATGACGGTCACCTCCCATTGTCATCCCGGAAACCGAGCGTCAGCGAGGTAGTCCGGGACCTATGAACACCGGCGGTGCGAAGTGGTGTCGACCGCGGGCTTTGTGCAGAAGGCAATGAACGCGAATTTGGCGGCCGCTCCGAGAGATCGTCGAGACTATTTGGATGGGCTCGTGTTCATGGGTCCCGGATGATTACGCTGACGCGTAATCTCCGGGATGACAAATTATGTGGATTTCTGCGGCCGCTAACACTTTGGCAAAATTGGAAGATTGCATCGCTTTCGCCTGACACAAAATTCCACAGAAATTGACAAAATCTGGCAATATGCCAAAATTATGCTACCTTGAGGTCGTCTTGCGTCGGGGTGCGGGTTTGCCATGGGGACTCCAGAGATGCCGGATCGCTCGCTTGCAAACCTCCCTGGGCCTGCGGCCGGCGGTGTGACCGGCGCCCCGACGCAACGATGAGCACGCTGACGCTGGCCCATGTGACGCGGCGTTATGGCGGCTTCACCGCCGTCGATGATGTCTCGCTCGATGTGGCCGATGGCGAGTTCGTGACGCTGCTGGGGCCGTCGGGCTGCGGCAAGACCACGACGCTGCGCATGGTGGCCGGCTTCATCGCGCCCGACAGCGGCGAGATCCGGTTTGGCGACCGCCAGATGACCGACGTGCCACCGCACCGGCGCAACACCGCGATGGTGTTCCAGAGCTATGCGCTGTTTCCCCACATGTCGGTGGCGGACAACATCGCCTTCGGCCTGCGCATGCGGAAGCTGTCGGCGGCGGAGCGGGAGAGCCGCATCGGCGAGGCGCTGGACATGGTGAGCCTGCGCGGACTGGAGAAGCGGCGGCCGGGCGAACTCTCCGGCGGGCAGCAGCAGCGCGTGGCGCTGGCGCGCGCCATCGTGACGCGGCCGGACATCCTGCTGTTCGACGAGCCGCTGTCCAACCTGGACGCGAAGCTGCGCGAGAAGGTGCGCATCGAGATCAGGGACCTGCAGCGGCGGCTGCGCATCACCACGCTCTACGTCACGCACGACCAATCGGAGGCGATGGCGATCTCCGACCGGATCGTGGTGATGAATGGCGGCCGCATCGAGCAGGAGGGCGATCCCGCGACGATCTACCGTCAGCCGCGCAGCGCCTTCGTCGCGGACTTCCTGGGGGCGGCGAATATCGTCGAGGTAACAGCGATTGCCGACGGCATGGCCGAGACGGCGGTGGGCCGCTTCGCCTTTACCGGCGAGGGGCCGGCGAGCGGCGGCGCGAGACTGAGCTGGCGGCCCGAGGATATGCAGCTGGTGGCCGACGGCTCCGGCAATATCCGCGACGCCGATCCTGCGCAGCGCCGTGTTCCGCGGCAATTTCACCGAGCTGCTGGTGGAAGCGGCCGGACAGCAATTGCGGGCGCAGGTCGATAGCGGCGTGGTTTTGCAGGAAGGGCAGCGCGTGTCCTTCGCCGTGCGCCCGGACCGGGTGCGGATCGTCGCATGAATACACTGCAGCCCCGCTGGCCTGCCTTGCTGCTGCTCATCATTCCGGGCGCGGGGTTCATCTTCTGCTTCCTCGCCGCCGCCATCGCCATGACCTTCCTGCAGAGCATCGGCCTCTATTCGCTGGTCGGCGAGTCCCGGCTGACGGGCGAATACTGGCAGGTCATATTCGACAGGACCTTCATCGATAGCTTCCTGTTCTCGCTGAAGGTGGGCCTGGGCAGCGCCTTCGGCACCCTGATCTTCGCCTATCCCCTGGCGCTGTTCCTGCGGCGGCGCGGCTTCGGCACGCGCACCATCGGCTCGATCGTCAAGATCCCGCTGTTCGTGCCGGCGCTGGTGGCCGCCTTCCTGATCCTCAACGTGCTGGCCTATAACGGCATCCTCAACAGCCTGCTGATGGAGCTCGGGCTGATCGACCGGCCTTTCCGCATGCTGAACGACAAGTTCGGCTGGAACGTGCTGGTGATCCAGATCTGGAAGAACCTGCCGTTCCAACTGCTGATCCTCGCCTCGGTGCTGCAGACCATCCGCACCGACATCGAGGACGCGGCGCGCAATCTCGGCGCCAGCCCGCTGCGGGTGATCCTGCATGTCACGCTGCCGCTGTCGGTGCCGGGCATCCTGATCGCCATCGTGCTGGTGTTCATCCTGACCTTCGGCGATTTCGCCATCACCCGGGTGGCGGGGCCGGTCTATCCCTCGTCGCTGTCGGTGCTGATGTACACCGATGCCTTCACCCTGCAGCAATGGGGGCCGGCCGCCTGCATCGGCGTCGTCATCGTCGTCACCTCGCTGCTGTTCGTCGGCGTCTATGCGCGCACCGCCCGCGCGTTGCAGGAGATGGGCCGGTGACCGCCGCGGCCATGACCATGCCCGCGCCGCGCCGCCGCGCGCGGCTGACGCTGCGCCGTTTCCTGGCGCAGCTCGTCGTTGCGCTATTGGTGCTCTGGACCGGCGTGCCGCTGTTCATGGCCGTCATGTGGTCGCTGGTGAATCCGGACGAGCCCTGGTCGCCGCCGGCGATCCTGCCGCCGAGCCTGTCGCTGGCGCAGTGGCAATATGTGTTCGAGTTCTCGGAGATCGTGAAGGCGGTCAGCACCAGCTTCATCCTGGCGCCTATTGTTACGGTGGTTTCCTTCCTGCTGTCGCTGCCCACGGCCTATGCGCTGGGCCGCTGCCAGTTTCCCGGCAAGGAAGCGCTGCGCGTCCTCATCCTGCTGCCGATCGTGCTGCCGGCCATGGTGATCGCCATGTTCCTGAGTCGCGTGTTCCAGGGCCTCGGCCTGTCGCAGACTTTCATCGGCCTGGTGATCGGCCACACGCTGCTCAGCATGCCCTATATGCTGCGTATTCTCGCCACCGCGTTCGAGGCCATCCCGCAGGATGTGATCGACGCCGCGCGCAATCTCGGCGCTGGGCAACTGGCGCTGGTGTGGCATGTGCTGATTCCCCTGGTCATGCCCGGCCTGTTCGCCGGCGCGGTGTTCACCTTCATCAACAGCCTGGAGGAGTTCAACCTGACCTTCGTGATCGGTACGCCTACATTCCAGACCATACCGACCGTGCTGTTCGACTACCTGGGCTATCATTTCGTGCGCACCAACGCCGCCGTGGTTTCCATCATCCTGATGGTGCCCAGCGTCGCGCTTCTTTTTATCGCAGAGCGCTTTCTGAAGACGGAGTATCTGTCCTCCGCTTTCGGAAAGCTTTGACAAACGGCCGCCGGCGAACCGCCGGGGTCAAACAGAGGGAGGAGACGAAGATGACCACAAGACGCGCTTTCCTATCCGCCGCTGTCGGTTTGGCGGCGCTCGCCACCGGACCGGGATTTGCCAATGCTGCCGACGATTTGCTGGCTCAGCCTTGGGACAAGGTCGTGGAAGCGGCGAAGGCCGAAGGCAGCATGACCTTCTACGCTTGGTGGGGCGAGGAGTTCTGGCGCACCGCGGCCAAGGATTTCGAGGCCAAGTACGGCATCGCCGTGAATGTCGTCACCGGAGACCGGCCGGCCAATATCGGCAAGGTGGTCGCCGAGGCATCGAGCGCCGAGGGCACCATCGACGCGCTGCTGGTCGGCGGCGTGGAGCTCAAGGGCCTGCTGGACGCCAAGGCGCTCTACGGCCCGCTGGTTGGCGTCATTCCGGATTCCGACAAGCTGGATGCGAAACTGTCGAAAGTGCAGGAGGGCTATGCCACCGGCGGCTATCTGGTGCCGGTCTATCGCAACCAGACCGGCTTCGTGTATGACCCGGAGAAGGTGCCGACACCGCCGCAGACCTGGGACGAATTCACGGCGTGGCTCGACGCCAATCCCGGCCAGTTCGCCTTCAACGATCCGTCCAAGGGCGGCTCCGGCCAGGCCTTCGTGCAGGCGGCGATCGTCAACATCCTCGGCGACGAGAAGCGCTATGACGGCGATACCGAGCTGGACAAGGCGAAGGTCGCCGACTGGGGCAAGGTGTGGGACTGGTTCAACGCCAATGAGGACAAGTTCACCATCACGGCGTCGAACAATGACTCTCTCGACCGTGTGAACCAGGGCGAGGTGATGATGGCCTCGGCCTGGGACGACGACACGGCGGTGTCGCTCTCCAAGGGAACGCTGTTCAAGCGGGCGAAACTCTACATCCCCGCGCTCGGCATGCCCGGCGGCGGCGACAGCCTGGGCATTCCCGCCAACGCCCCGCACAAGGCGGCGGCGCTGCTGTTCGTCAGCTACCTGATCCAGGCCGACGTGCAGAAGCAGCTCAACGCGACCATCGGCAGCTATCTCGCGCGCACGGACATCATCGGGCGAGAACGCGCTAATCCCCGAAGAGCAGCGCCAGCAGAACGGCCGGCCCTGGATACCGGGCGCGTATAAGGGCTACTTCATCGAGCAGTTCGTGTCGCAGGTGCTGCAGCAGTAGGGGAATTCACAGCGCTCGCACCCAAAATTGTCATCCCGGGACCGCCGCGTCAGCGGCGGAACCCGGGACCCATGAACACGGGCGGTGCGGAGTGGTGGTGATCGTGGGTTGGGTGCGCGACGGCACGGCGTGTGCGATTGCCGGCGGCTCCGAGGGATCGTCGACGTAACATGGATGAGTCTGTGTTCTTGGGTCCCGGATAACCTCGCTGACGCTCGGTTTCCGGGATGACAAGCTTTTGCAAGGAAGTTCGCGCTACTTCTTCTTCCTTCGCGTCGCGAGCAGGCAGAGATAGTCCAGGCACAAACTCGCGCCCGCCAACGCGCTGATCTCGCCGACGTCGTAGGCGGGCGCGACTTCCACCAGATCCATGCCGACGAAGTCGATATCGACGAGGCCTCTGATGATGCGCTGCGCTTGCCAGGTGGTGAGACCGCCGCAGACCGGCGTGCCGGTGCCCGGCGCATAGGCGGGATCGAGGCAGTCGATATCGAACGACAGGTAGGCCTTGCGCTTGCCGACGATCTGCTTGACGCGGTCGATCACCGCCTGCGGGCCATTCTCCTGCACCCAATTGCCGTCCAGGATATTGAAGCCGTGGGTCTCGTCATTGTGGGTGCGGAGGCCGATCTGCACCGAATGCTCGGGATCGACCAGCTTTTCCTGCGCGGCATGGAAGAACATGGTGCCGTGATCGAGGCGCTTCTCGTCCTCGCGCCATGTATCGGAATGAGCGTCGAAATGGACCAGCGACAGCGGCCCGTGTTTCTTCTGGTAGGCGCGCAGCAGGGGATAGGCGATGAAATGATCGCCACCGAGAGTCAGCAGCGTGGCGCCGGCGTCGAGAATCTCCGTCGCATGGGCCTCGATCGCGCCGACGATCTCCTGCGGCTTGCCGGGATCGAAGAAGCAATCGCCATAGTCGACGACCGACAGGGTTTCGAACGGATCCATATGCCAATGGCCGGGACCGCCGAACCAGGCCATGTTGGTCGAAGCGGCGCGGATGGCGCGCGGGCCGAAGCGCGCGCCTGGCCGGTTGGTCGTCGCGGTATCCAGCGCCACGCCGCTGACGGCAACGTCGACACCCGTCAGGTCCTTGGTGTAGCGGCGGCGCAGGAAGCTGGTGACGCCGCTATAGGTGGGCTCATAGCCCATGCTGTCTTTGCTGTCGCGCGTGATGGCGCGGTCGGTGATCCGCTCAAGCATCTTTATTCTCCGCCGGACGAGCGCCGGAAGCAGCGCAGATAGCGCCAAACCATGACAATTACAAGCTGGGTCAGCCGATCCTGTGACCGTCGCGGACCAGGCTGTCGACCGTGGCGCGGATGCCGGCTTCCAGCTTGTCCACCATCTCGTCCACCTGCGCCTCCGTCAGGATGAGCGGCGGCGACATGATGTTGAGATGCTCCAGCGGCCGGACGATCAGGCCGAGTTCCTCGCAGTAGGTGGAGATGCGCTTGCCGATGGCCACGCCTTCGCCGAACACGGCCTTGGTCTCTTTGTCGGCGACATACTCGGTGCACATCATGAAGTTCCGGCCGCGCACATCGCCGACGATGGGCAGGCTGTAGAGATCGCGCAGCCGTTTCTCCAGATAGGGGCCGACCTTGCGCACATGGCCGCAAAGGTCCTCACGCTCCATGATCTCGATGTTCTTCAGCCCGGCGACACAGGCCACGGGATGGCCGGAATAGGTGAAGCCATGGGTAAACCAGGCATCGGGATCGGGCGCGCTGATGACGTCATACACCGCATCGGAGAAGATCGTCGCGGCCAGGGGAATGTAGCCTGAGGAAATTCCCTTCGCGGTGACGATGATATCGGGCTCGATGCCGAAGACGTCCTTGGATGCGAACCAATGGCCGAGACGGCCGAAGGCGGTGACCACCTCGTCGGAGATGTAGAGCATATCGTATTTGCGGCAGAGCTCGCGGGTGCGGCCATGGTAACCCAGAGGCGGCACCAGCACGCCGCCGGCGCCGAGGATCGGCTCGGCGATGAAGGCGGCGACGTTCTCGGGGCCGAGCGCCAGAATTTTCTCTTCCAGCTCGTTCACCAGGAAATCGCAAAACTGTTCCGGGGTCATGCCCTCGGGGCGGCGATAGACATAGGGCGAGGAAACGTGATGCACGATATCGGTGATGTAGTGGAACAGGGACGAGCGGTCGCTGCTGCGTCCCGTGAGCGACATGCCGAGATAGGTGGAGCCGTGATAGGCGTCTTTGCGGGAGATGATATGGCGCTTCTCCGGCTTGCCGCGGCGCGCGTGATAGTAGTGCGTGAGCCGCACGGCGGTATCGTTGGCATCGGATCCCGTGCAGGCGAAGGCGACGCGATTGAGCGAGCCCGGCGCCAGCTCGGCCAGCTTCGCCGCCAACTCGGCAGCGGGCGGATTGGTGGTATCGACGAAGGTGTTGAAGAAAGGCAGGCGGCGCACCTGCTCGGCGATGGCGTCGGCCATTTCATTCCGGCCGTAGCCGATGCCCATGGACCAGAGCGAACCGATGCCGTCGAGATAGCGCTTGCCGCGGAAGTCGATGATGTAGGCGTCGCTGCCCTCGGCCACGACCAGCGAACCGTCTTTCTTGAAGGACTCGAAATGCGTCCAGGGATGCAGGAAATGATCCCGGTCCTTCCGCCAGATTTCCTCGGTGTTGTAGTTCGACGCGGGCGCTTTCAACTCAAGTGGCATGATCCGTTCTCCGGCGAATTTGCTTCGCTCTGGACGTGCATTATGACATTGCCGCCGATAGCGCAAATGCGGGCGGGCTGCTGAAAGCGACAATTGAACATTGTCATCCCGCAGATCGCGCTTCAGCGCGGTTATGCGGGACCCATGAACATGAAACTCGGCCGAGTTATCCGGTCAACGCTCGGTGTTCATGGGTCCCGGATCCATCTCGCTGCGCGAGATTCCCGGGATGACAATCTTAGGTAGGCGTTGGAGCTAGCGCTCTTGTACCCGCACATGCTCAAAGCTTCGCGCGCAGATGTTCGGGCACGGGCGCTTCGGCCGTGATCGGCGCTCCACTATCATCGAACGGAATTGAAACCCGCCGTGCGATCAGATGCATGGGAACCTTGCTGTCCTTTCCCGCGCTTCCATAAACGGGATCGCCCAGCACCGGGCAGCCGAGCGACGCACAGTGAACGCGGATCTGGTGGGTGCGGCCGGTGCGGGGCTTGAGTTCCAGCCAAGTCGTTGCATCCGCCTGGCCGAGGATCTTGTAGTCCGTGGCGGCGTGATGGCCGCTGGCATCGACGACCATGCGCCAGCCGCTGACATCGCTGATCTTCTTGAGGGGTGCATCGATCGTTCCCGCGGCTTGCGGCGGCTTGCCGTCGACAACAGCCCAGTAGGTCTTGCCGATGCTCCCGGCGGCGAACAGCTCGTGCAATCTGCGCAGCGCGCTGCGCTTCTTGGCCAGAATCAGGCAGCCGCTCGTATCTGCATCCAGACGATGGGCCAGCATCGGCGGATGCTTCGGATGATCGGCCAACAGAGGCAGCAGCGCTTCGAGGTTAGGCCCGCCGCGCGGTCCGCCATGGACCGGCAGCCCGGCCGGCTTGTCGATGATCAGCAGCCGGTCGTCCTTATACAGGATGCGGCTGCGCCATTCATCGGCCGGCGAAGGCTTTCGGGGTGCGGCGGCGGTCATGGTCAGGGCCCAGGCTTTGTCCAACTGGTAGCGAATGTCTATTTCGCCGCCGGGCCGCCGCCAGAGCAAGCGGCAATTGACTGGCCCTGTTCCAAGGGCCGCCGATCGCCTAGGATGCCGCCGTCAAAAAGGGGCCGCCCAATGATCGAACCAGTTCTCCGCACCGCGCCGCAAGCTTGGCGCCAGAATCTGCCGACTCTGCAGCAGCTGGAGCGGAAGCTGCTTTGGCTTTCCGCCTGGATGATCCACAACGCCAACCATCTCCGGCAGCACCGCGACGGGCTCAAAGTCGGCGGTCATCAAGCCTCCAGCTCCTCGGTCGCGTCGATCATGACGGCGCTATATTTCTCCGTGCTGCGGCCCGAAGACCGGGTGGCGGTGAAGCCCCATGCCAGCCCGATCTTCCACGCGATCCAATATCTGCTGGGCAATCAGACGCTGGAGCGGCTGCAGAATTTCCGCGCCCTCGGCGGCGCCCAATCCTATCCGTCACGCACGAAGGACGCCGACGACGTGGATTTCTCCACGGGCTCGGTGGGGCTCGGCGTGGCGATGACGGCATTCGCCGGGCTGGTGCAGGACTATGTTGAGCTGAAAGGCTGGCTGCCCAAAGACCTGGGTGCGGGCCGAATGATTGCCATCGTCGGCGACGCGGAGCTGGACGAAGGCAACATCCACGAAGCGCTGATCGAAAGCTGGAAACAGGATATCAGGAATTGCTGGTGGATCATCGACTACAACCGCCAGAGCCTCGATGCGGTGGTGTCGGACCGGCTGTTCATGGGCATCGAGAGCCAGTTCAAGGCGGTCGGCTGGCGCGTGGTTACGCTGAAATACGGCAAGAAGCTGGAGGCGGCGTTCGCGCGGGCGGATGGCGAAGCGTTGCGGCGCTGGATCGACGATTGTCCCAACTCGCTTTATTCGGCCCTGGTGTTCAAGGGCGGACGCGGCTGGCGCGAACATCTGACGCGCGATCTCGGCGAGCTGCCGGGCATCCGCAGGCTGCTGGACGAGCATGACGATGAGGCGCTCGCGGCGCTGATGACCAATCTCGCGGGACATGATCTGGAAGCGTTGCTGGAGGCGTTCCACGGCGTCGCCGACGATCACCGCACCTGTTTCGTCGTCTACACCATCAAGGGTTTCGGTCTGCCTTTCGCCGGGCATAAGGACAATCACGCCGGGCTGATGAATCCTGATCAGATGGCGGAGTTCCGCCGCCAGCACCATATCGGCGACGGCGCGGAGTGGGACAAGTATGCGGGCCTGACGCTGACGCCGCGGGCGCTCGACGAATTCCTGGCGGCGGTGCCCTTCGCCGCCAAAGGCACGCGGCGATGCATTTCGCCGATGGTCGAACTGCCCGAGCAACTGCCGCTGGCGATCACGCCGCGCATGTCGACGCAGGAGGGCTTCGGCCGCGTGCTGGCGGATCTGGCGCGGATCGGCGGGCCGCTGGCGGAACGGATCGTCACGACGTCGCCCGATGTGGCGGTGTCGACCAATCTCGGCGGCTGGGTCAACCGGCGCGGCGTGTTCAATCGCCACCGCCGCGAGGATGTCTTCAGCGAACAGAAGGTGGTGTCCGCGCAGCGCTGGCAGATGACGCCGGCCGGCCAGCATATCGAGCTGGGCATCGCCGAGAACAACCTGTTCATCCTGCTGGCAGCGCTCGGCCTCTCGCACTCGCTGTTCGGGGCGCGGCTGCTGCCCATCGGCACGGTCTACGATCCCTTCATTCAGCGCGGCTTGGATGCGCTCAACTATGCCTGCTATCAGGATGCGCGGTTCATGCTCGTGGCGACGCCATCGGGCCTGGCGCTGGCGCCTGAGGGCGGGGCGCACCAATCGGTGGGCACGCCGCTGATCGGCCTCGCGCAGGACGGTCTTGCGGCGTTCGAGCCGGCCTTCGTCGACGAGCTGGCGGCAATACTCCGCTGGTCGTTCGACTACATGCAGCGCGACGGCAGCGGGCATAACGACCCCAGTGAATGGCTGCGGGACGTCAAGGGCGGCTCGGTCTATCTGCGTTTATCCACGCGCACGCTAGCGCAGCCGGAGCGCAATCTGGATGGCGGCCTGCGGGAACAGATCATCGCCGGCGGCTATTGGCTGAAACCGCCGGCCGCCGGATCGAAGCTGGCCATCGTCGCCATGGGCGCGGTGATGCCCGAGGCGCTGGAAGCCCACGCGCAGCTCAGCGACGAGATGCCGGGCGTGGGCTTGCTCGCGGTGACCTCCGCGGACCGGCTGAATGCCGGCTGGCACGCCGTGGAGCGGGCGCGGCAATCGGGCCATCGCGATGCGCAGTGCCATCTGGAAAAGCTGCTGATGCCGCTGGCGCCAGATGCGGGGCTGGTCACCATCCTCGACGGCCATCCGGCGACGTTGAGCTGGATCGGCGGCGTGCGCGGCCATCGGGTGCGGCCATTGGGCGTGGAGCATTTCGGGCAATCGGGCGATATCCCCGATCTGTTCGAACGCTACCGGATCGATGCCGCCGCAATCCTGGATGCCTGCGCGGCGGTCTGCCTTCGTTCCTAAGGCCCTTGCAGGACTTCGGCGCGCGGCTAGACTGGCCGCGCCCGAAATTCAGACCGAAATACACGGAGCATGGACGAAATCCTCGACCAGGTGCGGAAGCTGGTGGCTTCCGGCCGGACAATCGAAGCCATCAAGCTTCTTCGCGAGGTGACGGGCCTCAGCCTGAAAGAGGCGAAGGAGGCTGTCGACCGCTGCGCCCAAGGCGGCTCGCTGGATATCGCCGAAGACCTAGCGGCCCATCGCGCGGCCCTGCACGGCGCGGCCCAGGTGGACGGCGAGATCAAGGCGTTGCTGGAATCCGGCCGCAAGATCGACGCGATCAAGCTGATGCGCGAGCGCAGCGGCCTGGACCTGAAGACGTCCAAGGACATCATCGACAGCATGGAAGCCGATTTGAAACGCGCCGGCACGGGCCGGCCCCACCCTGCGGCGGTTCGGGAAAGCGGTGGCGGCGGGCGCCGGTGGATTGCGGTGCTGCTGCTCATGATCGCCGCTGCCGTGGCGATCTATCTCATGCGGCCGGGCGCCTAACGGTTTTCTAGAACTCCGACCAGTCCGCGCCGGCGGCATTCTTCGCCGCGGGCTTGTTGCGTGGTGCCGGTTGCGGCTCAGGAGCAGGCGACGGCGCAGCAAACTCCTGCAGCAGGCGCTTCTGTTGCCGTTGGGGTTCGGACTTGGCGGCGGGCTTCACCGACGCGCGGCCCGATGTCTTGAAGAAAGCTATGACGTCGAGGAGCTGTTCGGCCTGCTGATCGACGGAAGCCAGCGAGGCGGAGGAACTCCTCCACCAGTGCTGCGTTCTTGTGGGTGACCGTTTCCATCTGCGTCACGGACTCGTCGACCTGCTGCACGCCCAGGGATTGCTCCTGGCTGGCGCTGGCGATCTCGGCCACGATGTCGGCGACGCGCTTCACCGAGGCGACAATGTCGGCCAGGCTGCCGCCGGCGCGGTTGACCAGGGCCACGCCCTTGCTCACCTGCGTGCCGCTCTCGGCGATCAGCGCCTTGATCTCCTTGGAGGCCTGACCGGAGCGCTGCGCCAGGGCGCGGACTTCCTGCGCCACGACGGCAAAGCCGCGGCCCGCATCGCCGGCGCGCGCCGCCTCGACCGCGGCGTTGAGGGCGAGCAGGTTGGTTTGGAAGGCGATCTCCTCGATCAGGCCGACGATTTCGCCGATGCGCTGTGACGAAGTCTCGATGCGGCCCATGGCTTCCGTCGCCTCGCGGGCGACGCTGCCGCTGCCTTCGGCCGATTGCCGTGCCGCGAGAGCGAGCTGGTTGGCCTGCTGCGCGTTCTCGGCATTGGCCTTCACGGTGACGGAAAGTTCGCGGATGGCGGCTGCCATCTCCTGCAGGCTGGCGACCTGTTCCTCGGTGCGCGCGGAAAGATCGGTGGAGCCGCTGGCGAGCTGGCCAGTCGCGGTCTTGATCGCGGCCATGCCGTCGATGGTCTCGCCGGCGATGGCGGCGAGCTTTTCGGCGGTGAGGTTGGTGTTCGTTTTCAACTGCTGCAAGGCGCCCTGATAGTCGCCGACGACCCGGCGCGTCAGGTCGCCATGGGCCAGGCCGGCGATGACCGCGCCGACTTCGCTGACCGCATGATTGACCGTGCGCACCAGCTTGTTGATGCCCTCCGCTAGTTGCAGAGCGATGCCGCTGCGGCCGGCGAGATCGATCTGGCCTGTCAGGTCGCCGGAAACGGCGGCGTCCAGCAGGCCGCGCAGATCTTCCTGGATGCGCTGCATCGCGACGACGGCCAGCTTGCTCTCGGTGATGTCGAGGATGACGCCGTCGAGATAGAGCGGCTTGCCGTCGGCGTCCTTGATCACGCAGCCTTTCTCGAACACCCAGCGATAGGATCCGTCCTTGTGACGCAAGCGGTACTCGACTGAGAACGGCTGATTGCGCTGCGCGGAAACAGCGACTGCATCCTCGACCATCTTCGAATCTTCGGGGTGGATGAGCGAACCGAAAGTCATCGGGCCGCCGGCCATGAAGGTCTCCGGCGCATAGCCGACCATGCCGCGGATGCCCTGGCTCATGAACAGCATCGTCCAGTCGGCATTCCAGTCGCAGCGATAGACCGAGCCCGGCAGGTTCACGACCAGCGACTTATATTTCTGCCGGCTGTCAGCCTGGTCGCTGAGCACCCGGTGATAGTCGGCTTGGGTGGCGCGCAGTTGGGCCACGGCGCCCAAGGCGCCGAGAGCCATGATCGCACCGCCGCCGATCAGTCCGGCGATCGCCCATCCGTCGAACAGGAAGGCCGAGCCGGCGACGCACGCGCCGATGGCAATTGCAGCGAGGATCGGCCAGAGCGGGCGGCCGTTAGCAGTAAGATCGGAGGCGTTCATGGCAGTCCCAGGGTTTCATGAGCCGAGTTGCAGCCGATGGCGGCGGCCAAGCGTGGTCAGCCGAAACCGCAAACCATAGAGAAATATGATTAAATAGAGTTTAATCGATTAGCTGGTGCCAACTACGGAACATTGTTGGGCAATTGCCAATCAGGCGAACAACCGCCAGTTGCCGCTTGAAGCTCCGCTGAGTTGGCCTTCAATAGGACGGAATGGCCTTTAGAATTCAGACCAGTCGGCGGCCGTTGCGGAGGCGGCCGGTTTTGGACGTGCCGGCTTTCCGGATGCGATCGGTGTCGCAGGCTCGGCGGCCGGGAACTCCTGCTTGAGGCGGCTCTGCAGGGCATTCGCCGGGGCCTTTACGGTGGGCCGTACCGCTGCCCGGGATTCCGTCTTGAAGAACGTGATCAGCCGCTGCAGCTGCTCCGCCTGCTGATCCACCGAAGCCAGCGAGGCCGTCGATTCATCGACCAGCGAGGCGTTCTTCTGCGTCACCGTTTCCATCTGCGTCACGGACTCGTCGACCTGCTGCACGCCAAGCGATTGCTCCTGGCTGGCGCTGGCAATCTCGGCCACGATATCGGCTACGCGCTTCACCGAGGCGACGATGTCGGCCAGGCTGCCGCCGGCGCGATTGACCAGCGCGACGCCCTTGCCCACTTGATTGCCGCTTTCGGCAATCAGCGCCTTGATCTCCTTGGAGGCCTGGCCGGAGCGTTGCGCCAGGGCGCGCACTTCCTGCGCCACGACAGCGAAGCCGCGGCCGGCATCGCCGGCACGCGCCGCTTCAACAGCGGCGTTGAGGGCGAGAAGGTTGGTCTGGAAAGCGATCTCTTCGATGAGGCCGACAATCTCGCCGATGCGCTGCGAGGATTGTTCGATGCGGCCCATGGCCTCCGTCGCCTCGCGGGCGACGCTGCCGCTGCCTTCGGCCGAAGCGCGGGCGGCAAGCGCGAGCTGGTTCGCCTGCTGCGCGTTCTCGGCGTTGCCTTTCACCGTGACCGACAGTTCCCGGATCGCGGCGGCCATCTGCTGCAGGCTGGCGACCTGCTCTTCGGTGCGCGCGGAGAGATCGGTGGAGCCGCTGGAAAGCTGGCCGGTCGCCGTCTTGATGGCGGCCATGCCGTCGACCGTTTCGCCAACGATGGTCGCCAGCTTGTCCGCGGTCATATTGGTGTTCGACTTCAGCTGCTGCAGCACGCCCTGATAAGTGCCGGCGACCCTCTTGGAGAGATCGCCATGGGCCAGCGCCGCCATCACGGTGCCGACCTCGCTGACCACCTGATGCACGGTGCGCACCAGGCTGTTCACGCTATCGGCAAGTTGCTTGGCCAGGCCGGACCGGCCGGTCAGGTCGATCTGCTTGGTGAAATCGCCGGCCAGCGCCGCGTCGAGCAGCGCGCGCAGCTCTTCCTGGATACGCTGCATCGCCAGGATGGCCTGCTTGCGGTCGGTGATGTCGAAGATCACGCCGTCGAGGAAGGTCGGTTTGCCGTCGGCCGACTTGATCACCCGGCCCTTCTCGAACACCCAACGCTCGGAGCCGTCCTTGTGGCGGACGCGGTATTCGATGGTGAAGGGCTCGTCGCGGCTGGCGGCGGCGGCGACCGCATCCTCGACGATCTTGGCGTCGTCGGCATGGATCAGCGATCCATAGGTCACGCCACCGCCGGGCAGGAAAGATTGGGATGGATAGCCGACGACGCTGCGGATGCCGTCGCTCATGAAATTCATGGTCCAGTCGGCATTCCAGTCGCCGCGATAGACGGCGCCCGGCAGGTTGCCGACCAGGGATTCGTATTTCTGGCGGTTGTCTTCCTGTTCCGCGAGCACGCGGTGATAGGCGCGCTGGGTCGTGCGCAGCAGCGTGAGGCCGCCGAGAGCGCCCAGCGCCATGATGCCACCGCCGCCGATCAGGCCGGTGACCAGCCACTCGGGGAACAGCAAGCCGGAGGCGGCGACGAAGAAGCCGATCACCACAGCCACTGCGATCGGCCAGATCGGCCGGTTCGTCAGAGAATGCTCAGCGTCGTCCATGGATCCCCGCTCAGACCTGACCGCGAATGCCAAAGCCGGCCGGTCTCACGGCAAGCCGGCGCGGTGTCGGCAGGGATCATCAAGGAACAGGCTTAATGAACACTTAAAGAAGGCGTCATTCCCACGCGGATAAGGGCGTTTTTTCAATGGCATGCGAACTTATATGGTTGGTTTTCGCGGTTAATGGTGCTAGCGGGCGGCGCGTGAGGACAGCGGAGGCCCCAACCAATCTTGAGCCAATTTTGACGGCTCCCGGCCGGTAGGCTAAGCAGGAAGCCAAATCCGGGAGGAATCATGAAAGAGACCGATGTGGCGGGCATCGCGCCCGGCGCCATCGACGCAATGCGGGCGCGCGAACGGGCGCGCTACGAGGCCCAGCATCCCCGGTCCCGCG
Organism: uncultured Alphaproteobacteria bacterium; assembly: GCA_963816235.1. Classification (GTDB taxonomy): domain Bacteria; phylum Pseudomonadota; class Alphaproteobacteria; order Dongiales; family Dongiaceae; genus DATKFM01. The sequence goes on from CAWFKD010000012.1 coordinate 200,310, forward strand.
AGCTGGCGGCCCAGGCGGCCGAACACTGGTTCCAGGGCGTGCCGATGCACTGGATGCTGGATTGGGGCACGCCATTCCCGCTGTTCGTCAGGGAAGCCCAGGGCGCGACCCTGACCGATGCCGATGGCATCGGCTATGCGGATTTCTGCCTGGGAGATACCGGCTCCATGTTCGGCCATTCGCCGGCGCCCATCGCCGAGGTGCTGCAGCGCCAGGGTGCGCGCGGCCTGACCTCAATGCTGCCCACGGAAGATGCTGCGGCGGTCGGCCGGCTGCTGGCCGAGAGGTTCGGCCTGCCGTACTGGCAGGTGACGGCGACGGCAACTGACGCCAACCGGTATGTGCTGCGTTGGGCCCGCGGGATCACCGGCCGCGACAAGATCCTGGTGTTCCATGGCTGCTATCACGGCAGCGTGGATGACACCTTCGTGCGCTTGAAGGACGGCCGCCCGATTGCGCGGCCGGGCCTGATCGGCCAGGTCGTCGACGTCACCAAGACGACCAAAGTCGTGGAGTTCAATGATGTTGCGGCGCTGGAAGCCGCGCTGAAGCCCGGCGACGTTGCCTGCGTGCTTTGCGAACCGGCGATGACCAATATCGGCATGGTGCTGCCGGAGCCGGGCTTCCATGATGCCCTGCGCAATCTCACGCGCAAGCATGGCACGCTGCTGGTGATCGATGAGACCCACAGCATCAGCACCGGCCCCGGTGGCTATACGCGGGCGCATAATCTGGAACCGGATTTCTTCGTCCTCGGCAAGCCCATCGCCGGCGGCATCCCTAGCGCAGTCTACGGCTTCACGGCTGAGGTCGCGGAAAAGATGGCGGCGGTAGCGAAGGCGAGCGCGGGCTATAGCGGCATGGGCACCACGCTGTCGGCCAATCCACTGGTCATGGCGGCGATGCGCGCCAATCTGGAGCGGGTCATGACCGATGCCGCCTACGATCACATGCTTGCGCTGTCGGCGCGGCTGGCCGAGGGATTGCGCGACGTGATCCGGGAGCGGCAGCTGCCCTGGCATGTCAGCAATGTCGGCGCACGGGCCGAATTCGTCTGCTCCGCCCGGCCGCCGAAGAACGGCACCGAAGCGGGTGCGGCAATGCAGCCGGCGCTGGAGCACGCCATCCACATGTATCTGATCAACCGCGGCGTGCTGATCGCGCCGTTCCACAACATGACCTTGGTCTGCCCGGATACGACGCCGGCCAATGTCGATCACCTGATCGCCACGGTGCGCGACTGCTGCGACGAACTGCGCGCTGCCTGAAGAAGAAGCCGGTAACAAGGAAGGAGTTTGCCAGAAATCATGGGCATCGAACGTTCCGCGCGGGAGGCCGAAGCCTTTCTCGCCGCCAATCCGGACGTCACGAGCTTTCAGCTTGTTTTGACCGATTCCTGCGGCGTGGGCCGCGGCAAGATACTGCGCCGCGAGGAACTGGCGCGCGTCTACACCCATGGCCGCTTCCTGCCGGGGTCGATCCTCGGCCTGGACATCACCGGCGCCGATGTTGAGGAGACGGGGCTGGTCTGGGATGACGGCGATGCCGACCGCGTCTGCTGGCCCATCCCCGGCACACTGGTCCGGGCGCCCTGGCTGGCGACGCCCTCGGCACATTTCGTCGCTACCATGCATGAACTGGACGACAAGCCGTCGCCGGGCGATCCGCGCCATGCCCTCAAGCGCGTGGTCGATCGCTGCAAGGGCGACGGATTCACGCCGGTCATCGCCGTGGAGCTTGAGTTCTACGTCATAGACCGCGCCCGCGATGGCAGCGGCAAGCGGCAGCCGCCGGCCTCGCCGGAGACCGGTCATCGCCCAAGTCAGATGCAGGCCTATAGCCTGCTCGATCTCGACGACATGCAGTCGTTCATTTCGGAAATCTACGCAGCCTGCGAGATGCAGGGATTGCCGGCGCGCACCCTGATCTCCGAATATTCGCCGGGGCAGATCGAGATCGTGCTGCAGCATCGCAACGACGCGCTGCGGGCCGTCGACGAAGCGATCCTCTATAAGCGCACGGTGCGCGGCGTCGCCGCCAAGCATGGCTTCGACGCGACTTTCATGGCCAAGCCCTATGCCAACTATTCCGGCAGCGGCATGCATCTGCATATGAGCCTGGAGGACGACAAGGGCCGCAATCTCTTCGCCAGCGAAGATCCGGAAGGCGGTCCGCTGCTGAAGCAGGCGATCGCCGGCATGGCGGCGACGATGGCCGAGTCCACCGGCATCTTCGCGCCGAACGCCAATTCCTACCGCCGCTTCCGCCGCAAGAGCTATGCGCCGATGGCGCCGTCCTGGGGCGTCAACAACCGCTCGGTATCGCTGCGGGTGCCCGCGGGAGCGCCGGAGACTCGCCATATCGAGCACCGCGTGGCCGGCGCCGATGCCAATCCTTATCTGGTGGCGGCCACTGTCCTGGCCGGCGCACATCACGGCATCCGCAACAAGATGGATCCCGGTCCGGCGGTGCAGGGCAATGGCTATGAGCAGATCAAGGAGACTGTGCCGATCAACTGGTACGCGGCGATGGACCGCACCGAGAACTCGGCGTTCCTGAAGGATTATCTGGGCGAGCGCTTCATGGAGATATTCTGCGCCATCAAGCGGACGGAGCAGGACCGCTTCTTCTCCCAGGTCACGGAGCTGGATTTCGACTGGTATCTGCGGACGGCGTAGGGGCGCCGGCGGTGCGGATGCGCGCGTCAATCGACCAGGCGCCCGCGCCGCGCAGCAGAAGGTAGAGCAGCGGCCCGGCCCAGAGAAGATGATCGGGATAGCTCTGGGGATAGATGAACAACTGGATGACCAGCGTCATCCCGAGCATCGCTGCGGCGGCCAGGCGCGTCCCGAAACCGAGCGTCAGCATGATCGGTCCAGCAATCTCGAGCGCGGTTGCGAGGACTGCGGCCAGAACCGGCGGCAGCACCGGCACGTTGTATTCGTTCGCGAACAGCAGGATCGTTGAGTCCCAACTGGCGACCTTCGTCAGGAACGAGCGGAAGAAGACCAGCGAGACTCCCAGGCGCAATACGAAGACGGGCAGCGCGACAGGGATGCTCTCCAGCTTTCCGATCAGCGAACGGCCGAGTCCCGTCAGGCCGGTTCGGGATGTGGCGACTGTTTCAGTCATGGCACCACATTACGCCGATTCCGGAACGGCATAGCTGCCGAACACGCCGCGCGTCAGATGGATGCCGAGAGCGCCGGAAAGGTCGAAAGCGGGATCGATCCCTGCGGCTGTTTCATAGGCGGCTTCGAGCGTCGCGCCTTCGCCGATGCGCGACAGCAGCGCAAATCCGGCGGCATCGAGAGTCATCATTTCCACATCGTCCTGCGGCCGATAGACGAGGAGATGGCAGTCGCCGTCGATCGCCAGATCTTGCAACGAACCGCCGGGCTGATGCGCTTGCCAGAGACGGTCGATGCGATACTTCGACTGCAGCAGGCGACAACTGCGTCGTAGCTCGAGAACAATCGACGGGGCATTCTCTTGCGGCACGGCCGACAGGTCTTGCGGCGTCAGCGATACATCTTCAGCTGCATGATGCGCTTCGTTCATGGCCCATTCCAATGCGGCGACATCGGCGAGATAGGGAAGCGTCCGGGCGGATTCAAACACCGCCAGGAACGCGGCAAACCCGCCGCCATACTCGGCCAGCCGCGGCGCCTGCGGCGGATCGCCCGATATGAATGCCTTGGCTGCAAAGCCGAAGAATTTCTCGCCGACCAATGCAGCGACAACGGGATAAGTCGCCCTCAGCGCCTCGGTCAGGCTGATGATCGTATTGTTGCGGTAGACCTGCAGCCGCTTGTCGAAGGCAAGCCCATCCTCGCGCACGATGGCGGCGAGAGCCTCCGGCCGATCGGCCAGGATGCTGCGGGCGATGGTCTGCTGAAGCTCATGCAGCTGCATCGGCGCGCTCCTGCAGACTTTGCACGATGACATCGGCTTTCACGGCCTCGGCGACGATGTCGGCCAGCGGCGGTATCCGGGAATCCCATTCGATCAGGGTCGGCACCGGCCCGAGCAGCCGGATCGCCTCGCCGTAAAGCGTCCAGACCTCGTCGCACACCGCCGAGCCGTGATCGTCGATGCGCAAGGTCTGATCGCCGATCTGCTTGGCGGTATGTCCGGCCAGATGGATCTCACGCACGGCGCTGTGCGGCATCGCTCGCAAATATCCGCCGGCATCGAAGCCGTGATTGCAGGCGCTGACATAGATGTTATTCACATCCAGCAGCAGGCCGCAGCCGGTGCGCTTGGAAATCTCGGCGACGAACTCCCATTCCGGAATCGTCGAATGGGTGAACTGCAGATAGCTCGACGGATTCTCCACCAGCACAGGGCGCTTCAGCGTGTCCTGCATCTCCTGCACATTGGCGCAGAAGATCGCCAGCGCTTCTTCGGTATAGGGCAGGGGCAGCAGGTCGTTGAGATAGACGCCACCGGTGACGCTCCAGGAGATATGCTCGGAAACGAACAGGGGATCGATGCGGTCCGCCAGCGCGCATACCCGTTGCAGGTGATTGGCGTCCAATCCCTCGGCGCTGCCGAGCGAGAGGCCGACGCCATGGAGGCTGACCGGATATTCCCGCCGCGCCGAATCGAGATGCCTTATCGCCGGACCGCCGCCGAGATAGTTCTCGCTGTGGACCTCGACGAAACCGACCGGCGGCCGCTCGTCGAGAAAGGCGCGGTGATGCTGAAAACGCAATCCGATCCCCGCCTTCGGCAGCGATGCCGCAGGGGAGATCGGATCCTTGGCGCTCTGCGCAGGCCGCGACGCCTGCATGGGACGGCTCGTCCGCCGTCCGAGGGCAAAGCTCCTTAGGCCTTCGGCTCGAGGCTGCCACCAGCCAATTTCTCGCAGGTGCCGGCGGGCAGATAGATCCAGGACGCCGCGTCCGCGTCGGCCGTCGAGGTGCCGGCGCAGGAATGAGTCGCCGTCTGGCAGTCATTCTTGCCGGCCTTGGCGATGCCGTAGCACTTCTCGTTGTCGGCGGCCTGAACGCTGCCGATCGTGCTCATGGAAACAACCGCGGCCAGGGCCGAGGCAACCAGGATTTTGTTCGTCATGACTAATTGCTCCTTAGGACTTGGGTACAGGGATGAATGAAACTGTGGGTAAGGATGTAGCATGGGGCCGGATCGTCCAACAGGACCTCACGCATCGTCTCACAGGGAAGTGAGCCCTTGCGATGGCCACGCAATCGGCGCGCGGGATTGGCGATAGCGAATACGCAGTTGTTGTTGCTGGCTGCTGGTTTTCCGTTGGTTTCACGGCTTCGTGAGCTTTGCGCAATAAGGCGACGGACACTAAAGTCCGCCGCTATGGTTACGATAGTCAATGCGAATGGGCAGCCGAAAAAGTGCGGAGTGCGCCGTGAACGGTAAGCGAAAAGGACGCGAAATTATCGATCTTCGGAACACCCGATTCCGGGAATACGATCTGGAAGGACCGGTCCAGCCGGAGATGAGTTGGTTGCCGATAAGCTATGACAAGGCAACCGGCCAAGGCTGCTATGCCATGCGCATGGCGCCCGGCGCCGTGACCATCGCCCATGACCATCCCGGCTATGAAGAGTTTCTCATTCTCGAGGGCGAACTGATCGATGACGACGGCACGGTCTTCAAGACCGGGGACCTTGTCAGCTACGCCCCGGGCACGCATCACAACTCGCGCACCGAGACCGGATGTCTGATCGCGGTATTCGAGTGGCAGCCGCCGAAGGCGTGATCCCTAGAAGGCAATCACGCCGATTCCCAGCAGCCACAGCGCCGCGATGGCCATGGTGAGGAGCGTAATGGGAATGCCGGCGCGGGCATGGGCCAGGAAGGACAGATGCTCGCCGACGCTGCGGGCCCGCTCCACGACGATGATGTTGGCCAGGCTGCCGGTGATCAGCAGATTGCCGGCCAGGGTCGAGAACAGCGCCAGGGCATAGAGCGCCTCCGCCGGCGGGTTCTGCCAGACCTGCAGCAGCAGGATCACGCAGGGCACATTGCCGATGGTGTTGCTCATCAGCAGAGTCAAAGGCGCCAGGATGCTCAGCCGCTCCGGCGCCCAGCCGCCGGCGACAAGGTCCGCAAACAGGGCGCCGGCTTCCGGCAGGTCCGCGAGGGCACCGGTGACGATGAACAGTCCGCCGAAGAGAATCAGCAATCCCCAATCGACCGACCGCACCAGCGCCTGACTCTCGATCGAGCGGCTGACGAAGACGGCGGCGGCCACGATCAGGGCGGAGATGTCGCGCGGCAGGCCGGCGCCAAAGGCGATCAGCAGCGCCGCCGTCAGGACCACGGCCTTGATCAGCGGACCCCGGCGTAGCGCAGGGGGGCGCGGGTCCGGTGCCGGCTCGGACCGCTGCGGCAACGCCCAGCGGTGCCGCCACTGCCGGACGATCACGCCATAGATCACCCCGAAGCCCAGCAGCGACGGCACCCCGCAGAGCGCGATGAAGCGCCAGAAATCGAGCCCGCCCACCTGGCCGATAAGAATGTTCTGGGGATTGCCGATCACGGTGGCGGCCGAACCCACATTGGTCGCCGCCGCCAGGCCGATGAGATAAGGCACCGGATTCAGGCCCCGGGCCCGCAGGCCCAGGCAAAGCAGGGGCGGCATGGCAAAGGCGATGATGTCATTGGCCAGCACGGCCGACAGCGCACCGGCGACGACGATGGTGACCGCCAGCAGCCGTTCCGGGCTGCCCGCGGCATGGCTGATGCGGAACGCGCAGTAGTCATAGAAGCCGGACAGGGAGAACTTGCCCGACAGCACCATCAGCCCGAACAGCAGGGCCAAGGTCGGCAGATCGACCCAGGCGACGGCTTCGGCCGGGCTTTTGCCGGTGACGATCAGGACGAGAATCGCCGCTGCCAGGGCAATGCCGGCCCGGTCCGTGCGCAAACCGGGAATACGGCCGGTCGCCATGCCGGCATAGGTCAGCCCGAAAATGACGAGGACGGAGAGGTCCGTCGGCAAGCCGCCAATCAATGTCGCCCCCCGGACTTTGGAGGGGAGGCGGCGGTGCGACAGTTTTGCCCAGTTGCAGCCTTGGATTGCGGGTAGTCAGACATTGCCAATTGAACCAAAGCCCTATATGCACCGGCCCTCGCCGCGACCGCAGACTGCACGGCACGCCCTGATGGGGCAACCTCCTGCGCCGGCGGCTGGTTCCCGGCTCACCCGAGTTTTGCCCGCAGTGCCAAGGTTCCCAAGTCCGCCATGAATCATCTGGATCAACTGGAAGCGCAGAGCGTCTATATCTTCCGCGAGGCCTTCAACCGCATCGACCGGCTGGCCATGCTCTGGTCACTGGGCAAGGACAGCAATGTCATGGTCTGGCTGGCCAAGAAGGCCTTCTTCGGCCATGTGCCGTTTCCGGTCATGCACATCGACACCGGCAAGAAGTTCAAGGAGATGTATGCCTTCCGCGACCGCTACGAGAAGGAGTGGGGGCTGAACCTGATCCGCGAGGAATGTCCGCCGCTCGAAGCGGTCGATCCGAAGCTGCCGCCGGCGGCGCGCTCGGCCGGGCGCAAGACCCTGGGCCTCAAGGCGGCGCTGGCCAAGCATGGCTTCACCGGCATCATCGCCGGCATCCGGCGCGACGAAGAGGCGGTGCGCGCCAAGGAGCGGGTTTTCAGCCCGCGCAAGGAAGGCAACCAGTGGGACTTCCGCGACCAGCCGCCGGAGTTCTGGGACTTCTTCAATACCCATCTGCCCCAGGGCTGGCATCTGCGGGTGCATCCCCTGCTGCATTGGACCGAGATCGATATCTGGCGCTACATCCGGCGCGAGGGCATCCCGATCGTCGATCTGTATTTCTCCAAGAAGGGGAAACGCTATCGCTCTCTCGGCGATGAGGACATAACCTCGCCGATCGAGAGCGGTGCCTCGTCGCTGGACGAGATCATTGCCGAGCTGGAGACGACCAAGGCGCCGGAGCGCGCCGGCCGCGCCATGGACCGCGAGACCGAAGACGCCTTCGAGCGTCTGCGCAGCGACGGGTACATGTGATGCATCAGGTCGTCACCGCTTCCGAGACCCTGCGCGAGCAGCTTCGCACCGTGATCTGCGGCCATGTGGATCACGGCAAATCGACGCTGGTCGGCCGCCTGATCCATGAGACGGGGTCGCTGGCCGACGGCAAGCTCGATGCCATCAAGGCGATGTGCGAGCGGCGCGGCATGCCGTTCGAGTGGGCCTTCCTGATGGACGCCTTCCAGGCCGAGCGCGACCAGGGCATCACCATCGACACCTCGCAGATCTGGCTGCGCACGCCGCGCCGCGACTATGTGATCATCGATGCCCCCGGCCACCGCGAGTTCATCAAGAACATGATCACCGGCGCCTCTTCGGCGGATGCGGCGCTGGTCCTGATCGATGCGTCCCACGGCGTGCAGCAGCAGTCGCGGCTGCATGGCTTCCTGCTCAATCTCCTGGGCATCAAGCAGATCGTCGTGCTCGTCAACAAGATGGATCTGATCGAATACTCGCAGCGGAAATTCGAGGCGATCCGCGATGAGTATAGCGGCTACCTCAAGAGCATCGGCGCGACAGCGGATGCGGTAATCCCGGTTTCGGCCCGCGACGGCGACAATCTGACGTCCGCGTCCACGCAGATGAAGTGGTACAGCGGCCCGTCCGTGATGGATGTGCTCTCCAGCTTCCGGCCGACGCGGCGGGCGACCGAACTGCCGCTGCGGCTGCCGATCCAGGATGTCTACAAGTTCGACGACCGGCGCATCCTGGTGGGCCGCATCGAATCCGGCCGGCTCAAGGTGGGCGACCGGCTGTTGTTCTCGCCGTCCAACAAGATTTCGCGCGTCGCCTCGATCGAGTCCTGGCATACCGCCGCGGCGCCCACAGAGGCGGAAGCGGGACAGTCCGTCGGCTTCACGCTCGAAGACCAGCTCTTCGTCGAGCGCGGCGAACTCGCCAGCCATCCCGATCACGCGCCGCTGGAAACGACGGTGTTCCGCGGCCGATTGTTCTGGCTGGCGCAGCAGCCTCTTAAGAAGGGCGCGGAGTATCACCTGCGTATCGCGACCCGCGATATTCCGGTTACGGTCGAAGCTGTCGAACGCGTTTTCGATGTCGAGGATTTGTCGACTCACAGCGGGGATGAGATCGGCCGTCACGGCGTCGGCGATGTCATCCTGCGCACCCGCGCCATGCTCGCTGTCGACGAGTTCAAGTCATTCGCGCGCACCGGCCGTTTCGTACTGACAGACGAAACACATATTCTCGCCGGCGGCCTCATCGACATGGAGGGATATCCCAATCAACGGGAGATCCGCATCGTGCGCTCGGAAAACCTGCGGACCGAGAAGCACCGGATCACGTCGGAGCAGCGGGCCGCACGCGCAGGCCACCGCGGCGGCGTGCTCTGGTTCACCGGCTTGTCGGGTCCGGCAAGTCGACGCTGGCGATGGCGGTGGAGCAGGGACTGTTCGTGAAGGGCTACAACGTCTTCGTGCTCGACGGCGACAATGTGCGCCAGGGCCTCAATGCCAATCTCGGATTCTCGCCGGACGATCGCGCGGAGAACATCCGCCGCGTCGGCGAGGTGGCGGCGCTGTTCGCCGATGCCGGCTTCATCACCATCACGGCGTTCATCTCGCCTTATCGCGCCGATCGTGAACGGGCGCGGCGGGCGGCCCGCGAACATTTTCACGAAATTTTTATTAAGGCGGATCTAAACACCTGCGAAACGCGCGATCCCAAGGGCCTCTACAAGAAGGCGCGGCGCGGCGAGCTCCCGGATTTCACCGGAATCTCGGCACCTTACGAAGCGCCTGAGGCGCCGGAGTTGATCGTCGACACACAAATGCAACCGATCGAAGATTCGGTGCGGCAAATTATCGAACACGTTGAATTGAGTTTTCGATTACGGTGATAATGCTGTGGCAAGGCCCGATGTTCCCCCCATGTTCGCGCATGGGCAGGGAATGCGGGGAGAATCCACTTGCCTGCCAGAAAACCCATCTTTAGGGTCTTTGTGCAACGGTACTCCCAGAATGAGCGCCGGTGAAAAAATTGTGCCGCCCCCGCAGTGGGGAGGAAATTAAGGGCTAGGTCTGGAAATCGAGGGAAGTCAGCCGCGCGCAAAGTGGCTACGCCGATGCGGTGCTGTGGCATTCACCACGCATCGATCAAGAATGTGGGGGGCAAGATGCAGAAGGTTGTTGGGGCGATCCGACAGCAGCTTGTGACACAGATCGACCGTATTTTCGTGCAGCGCGAGATTCTGATTCGCGCCGATCATCGCGTACAATATCTGACAGTGACGAAGCGACAGCAGATGGCCGCGGCCGGCTTGGCAGCGGCCGTAATTGTTTGGACTGTCGGCACGACACTGACAGCCGGCATCGCGAGCTGGCTTGCCAGCGAGCGCGGTGCGGAAGCCGATCGTGTGGCCGCCGATTTCGATGAGTTGCAATCCCAGGTCACGGAACTGCAGGACCGCTTCGACGGCGTGTCCAAGGACCTGACGCTAAACCAGCAATTCGTATTGGACCTGGTTCGCGCCGCGCGCGGCGGTGATCTGCCGGCGCTGGCCATGGAAAGTTTGCCGGCGCCCGGCGCGGCGGAGGTCGGGCCGACCGTCGACGCCGTCATCGCCGCCATCAACAGCGATCTCGATCGCATCTCCAGCAATAACTTCGTGCTGTCCAAGGAAATCTCGGCGATGCGGATGCAGATGTCGGCGGAAGCCGACGTTGCCGTGCGTTCCCGGATGGCGCAGGCCCGCTACCTCCGGGATCTCCAGAATTCGCAAGAGCAACTGACCCGGGCCGAGAGCATCGGGCGGCAGCTGAAATCGCAGGTGGCGGATCTGCAGCTGCGCGTCGGCGCGCTGTTGACCGTGCAGGCGCGCAAGGCGGCCAATAACGCCGTGCTGCAGGGTCAGCTGTCGCGCCTCGGCGACTCCCTGGCGAAGGCCGAGGCGAGCAATAAGCGCCTGGAGGCGTTGGTCACCGGTATGCAAAGGACCACCTCGCAGGTGGTGCAGGACCGGATCGCACTCCGGTCGGTGCGGGATGAGCTGCTGTCCAAGGTGCGGGCGCTCGAGGGGCGGCTCAATGTCGTCAGCTCCACCCAGAAGACCATGGTGGAAAAGCTCACCCAGCGGACCCGGGTCGGCGTCGACGAAATCGAGAAGACCGTGGCCATGACCGGCCTTGAGGTCAATTCCCTGCTGGATGCCGCCGGCGACCAGCTCTCCGGCGAGGGCGGTCCGTTCATCACGCCGCGCAGCTACACCCGGACAGCCGAGGAACGGCTGGTCCTGGCCTCGATCGAGAACCTGGACGGCGAGGTGGAGCGGTGGGAACGGCTCCAGGTGGTGCTGAAGAGCCTGCCTTTGGCCGCGCCGCTGGACAGTTACGCGCTCAGAAGCGGATTCGGCGTCCGCAAAGACCCCATGACGGGTCATGCCTCGATGCATGAGGGCCTCGATCTGGCGAATGATGTCGGCACACCGGTGCTAGCAACGGCGCCGGGTAAAGTGGTATATGCGGGGTGGATGGGGGACTATGGCAGGCTTATCGAAATCGACCATGGTCTCGGGATCCGCACTCGGTATGGGCATCTGAAGAAGATCGAGGTCAAGGTAGGCGACACCGTCGGCTACCGGGACGAGATTGGCTTGCTTGGAAGCTCCGGCCGGAGTACGGGACCGCATCTCCATTATGAAGTGAGGGTCGATGAGCGGCCCTACGATCCCATCAACTTCCTGGAGGCCGGAAAGTATGTTTTCAAGGGATAACAGATCCAACACACCCACGTCCTCGACCGGCGCGGGAACCACGGAGAGCAGCATGTCGTCATCGACCGATTACCAGCGGACAAACCAGGCGCGCACCGCAGCGCCGTCCATCATCAGCCCCGATTTGAAGATCAAAGGCGATCTTCATTGCGCTGGTGACATCCAAGTCGATGGCCATGTTGAGGGCGATATCAGCAGCCGCAGCATCACGATCGGCGAGGCCGCGCAAATTCATGGCGCGATCTCGGCTGAATCGATCCGCATCTGCGGTTCGGTCAACGGCCAGGTGAAGGGCGCCACGGTGACCTTGGCCAAGACGGCCCGGGTGACCGGCGATGTCCTGCACCAGACGCTGTCGATCGAGCCCGGCGCTTTCTTCGAAGGCCAGTGCCGCCGCATCGACGCCAGCCAGTCCGGCGCCAATGTCGCGTCCATCGTCAAGGACAAGACGACGACGGTGAGCACGCCGGCCACGGCGACGTCGAGCCAGCCCACAGCGGCTCGCGCCTAGAGTACGGATTTTCCGGTCCAGCCGCGCCGCCCGATGGGGTGGCGCGGTGACTTCTTTCTGTTGTGTGTTTTGCAGGGCCGTCCGCGGTGCGCCGCGGCGGGCGGTTCACGTCGTCTTGCCGCCGATCGCCCGGGCGAACATCTGGGGATCCACATTGCCGCCGGAGATGACGATGGCGGCGGTCTTGCCTTTCAGGTCGATCTTGCCCGATAGCACGGCGGCCAGCGCCACGACGCCGCCGGGCTCCGTCACCAGCTTCAACATGCGGAAGGCGTAGTCCATCGCCGCCAGCACTTCGTCATCGGTCACGCCGAGGGCGCCCGCCAGCAGCCGGTCGTTCAGTTGAAACGTCAGCTCGCCCGGCATGGGCGACAGCAGGGCATCGCAGATGCTGCGGGCTTCCGGCGGGTTCTTCAGCCGGCTGTGGGCCGCCAGGGAGCGGGCGGTGTCGTCGAACAGCGCAGGTTCCACCGCATGCACTTTGGTCTTGGGCGAAAGTTCCGCCATCGCCAGAGCGATGCCGGAAACCAACCCGCCGCCACCGCAGGGCGACAGCAGGACATCCGCCGCAGCGCAGATATCGGCGAGTTGCGTGAACACCTCGCGGCCGATGGTGCCCTGGCCGGCGATGATGTCGGGATCGTCGAAGGGCCGCACGATGGGCGCCTGCTTCTCGCGGGCGATGCCGGCGGTGATCGCCTCGCGGTCGTCGCGATAGCGGTCATAGAGCACCACATCGGCGCCATAGCCGCGGGTATTGGCGATCTTGATGTCAGGCGCGTCCGACGGCATCACGATGGTGGCGCCGATGCCGGCGATCTGGGCCGCGGCCGCCACGCCCTGGGCGTGGTTTCCGGAGGAAAAGGCGACCACGCCTTTCGGCGGCTGTGCAGAGCCCAACAGCGCGCAGATCTTGTTGCGCGCGCCGCGGAACTTGAATGATCCCGTGCGCTGGAGATTCTCCGGCTTGATGAACAGGCGCCCGCCGGTCCTGCTGTTCAGGTCGCGAGACTCGATCAGCGGCGTTTCGACGGCGTGGCCCTTGATGCGCTGGGCGGCGGTTTCGATATCGGCGTAGGTGGGCAAACGCGCCGCGGAAACCGCGGCTGCCGGAGCGGCAACCATGTCATCAATCCTGTCGTTGTTGCCGGGCGATTATGCCGTTCAGGCGCGGGCAATCAACGGTTGAAGTTCGGACAGGGACTTGATCTCGACCTCCGCGGCGGCGGGCAGTCGCTCCCGCGGATCGTCGTTGCGATTGATCCAGACCGCGCGAAAACCATAATGCGCGGCGCCAACAGCATCCCAACCGTTGCTGCTGACAAAGCAGACCCGCGCCGGCTGCATACCTAGCCGGTCGACCGCCAATTGATACACGCGTGGATGGGGTTTGTAGAGATTGACCGCGCCCACCGACAGTACCGCGTCCACCAGCCGGTCCAGATGGGCGGCGGCAATCGCATCGGTCAGCATGGCCTGTGTGCCGTTCGACAGGATGATGATCTTCAGCCCCAGATGCTTCATCCAGGCGAGGGTCGAGGTCGCATCCGGATAGGCCTCCAGGGTGCGATAGGAGGTCATCAGCTTCTCGACCAGGGTGGCGTCTTCATGCCCGTGCTTTTCCAGGGCATAGACCAGCGCGTCCCGGGTCACATGCCAGAAATCCGCATAGTCGCCCATCAGGCTGCGCAGCCAGGTGTATTCCAGCTGCTTGCGCCGCCAGGTGGCGGCCAGGTCCGGCCAGCGGTCGCCCAGCGACGCGGCATGGCGCTTCGCCGCCGCGTTGACGTCGAACAGCGTGCCATAGGCGTCGAAAACGCAGGCGTCGATGGGGGCAAGTTTGGCCGTCATGCGGGCGTCTCTCTTGCTGTTATGCTCGATCGTTGCCGCTTAGCGCTGCAGATCCTTCGCCAGCGTCATCGCCACTTCCGTGACGCCGAGCCGGTGGCGATAGACTTGCGTGTTCTCGAGGACGCGTTGGACATAGTTGCGGGTCTCGGAGATCGGGATCAGCTCGATCCAGTCGATCACATCGACATCCTGCCGCCTGGGATCGCGATACTGTGCCGTCCATTCGGACACGCGCCGCGGCCCGGCGTTGTAGGCCGCGATGGCCAGCACATAGGAGCCGCCATGGTCGGCAAGCAATTCGGCAAGATAGGCGCGGCCGAGCGAGATATTGAAATTGCTGTCGGCGGTCAGCTTATCCTTGGTGTATTTGAGCCCCATCTTCTTCGCCACGGACTTGGCGGTCGCCGGCATCAGCTGCATCAGGCCGCGCGCGCCGGCGGAGCTCACCGCCTCCGGATCGAAAGCGCTCTCCTGGCGGATGACGCCCAGCACCAGCGCCGTTTCCGGCGTGCCGGAATTGACCAGCTTCTTCACGGGGAAAAGATACTCGACCATCTCGGTGCCCTTTTGCCGGGCGACCTTTGCCGCAGCCAGGGTCAGGTCCGGCCGGCCCAGCGACGCCGCGAGATCGACGCCGAGTCGCTGTTCGCCGCGCGTCCCGGCTTTCTCGATCAATGCCGTCAGGAAGGTCTTGGCCTGATCGGCGGCGCCGATCTGACCCAGCAATTGCACCACCCGCACCATGTCCTGCTGGCCAAAGGCGGCCTGTTCCTGCGGGGTTGGCTTGGGCATTTCCGGCATCGGCAGGGGCGGGTTGACGCCGATCTCGCCGGCGCCGAGCTGGCCATAATAGGTGGTGGGGTAGAGCGACGCCTGCCAGTACCAGCGGTCGGCATCGGGCTTCTTGTTCAGCGCCGTCGCCGCGCGGCCGGCCCAATAGGCGGCGCGGGCCTTGCTCAGCGGCGAACTGACGCCGTCGAACATGGCGGTGAAATGGCCGTAGGCGGCGTTCGCATCCTTGACGAAGCGCAGCGCGATCCAGCCGGCCAGCCATTCGCCCTCGGCGAAGGTGGTGCCGCTCTTGGCGCCATGCTGTTTGGCCAGATTGTAGGCGATCTTGTACTGCTTCGTATCGATCGCGTGGCGCGCCGCGCTGTCCAGCTCGCGCCACAGCAGGTCGGGGCGCGGCACGTTGGCCAGCGGCTTGTCGAACAGGGCGACCATGCCGGGCAGATCGTCCTGATTGCGCCGGTAGCGGGCCCGCTCATAGATCAGGCCGGGGTCGTGCGCCAGCTCGGGCGGTACCGCCTCGACCTTCTTGGTGACGTCCTTCGCCTGGCTGCGCAGGGCCATGCGCGCTTCCGCCACCTGACGGAGGCCGGCGGAGAGCCGGGGTACGATGCGATTGGCTGATGACTGGCTGTCATTCCACAGCAGCCGGTCGACCCGGGCCCAGTGATCCTCCGGGGTCAGCATGTCGTTGAAGGCCATGACGAAGGTGGCCTCGCCCTGAATGGTCAGGGCGTCCACATTGGCCCAGCTCTTCTTCACCACGGTCTGCGCCTTGGCCTTCTGGCCGGTGGTGATCAGCGCACTCGCCAGCCGGAATGCCCCCTCCAGCGTGCGCGGCTCGCGGCCGGCGAACCAGGCGACGATCTTGTCCGCGCTCATGCCGGTCATGCTGCGCTCCGCGCCCGCCTCAAGAGCGCCGCGGCGCGGCCAATCCGGATGGTCCCGCAAAAGCCGCGCATAGTCGGAGAACGAGGCCGGCTGATCGTTGCCGGCGAGGGCGTACCACGTCACCACGTCGGTCAGAAGCGGGTTTCCGCCTTGCTGCCCGAGGCGCCGCGCGTCGGCCCATTTATCGGCCTCAAGGGCGGTAAATGCTGCCTGATAGGTAGCAATCTGACCGGCCGTCAGCTTGTCGGTGGACGCCGCCGCAGCGGGCGCCGCGCTAGCGATCGAGCAAATAATAGCCAGCAGAAGGAAGCGGAGCCTGTCCACCATGCCTCCCATTTCGTATAACTCCTGACACGCAGTTCGTGGCGATGATGCCATCGGCCAATCGCAATTTTGCCACGGCTATGGTTAACAACCTTTTGACCGGAGCGGGCCTCGCGGGCAAGCTCCTGAAAGAACTGCAAGACTCGGCGGCGCGTCAATGCCTTAATGCCGCCTGCGGACTGTTATTAGTTTGATTCGCCGCCCGAGGGCTAGACCCGGCGGCAGGGAGCTGAAGATGTTCAAGGGATCGATGACGGCACTGATCACCCCGTTCAAGAACGGCGCCGTCGATGAGAAAGGCTTTCAGGATTTCTGCCGCTGGCAGATCGATGAAGGCACGGACGCCCTGGTGCCCGTGGGTACCACGGGCGAGTCTCCTACCCTGGACTTCGCCGAGCACAAACGGGTGATCGACCTCTGCGTCGAGGCGGCGGCCGGCCGGGTGCCGGTCATCGCCGGTACGGGCTCGAACTCGACCGCCGAGGCGATCGAGCTGACCGCCTATGCCAAGCAGGCGGGAGCTTCCGCCGCCCTGGTCGTGTTGCCTTACTACAATAAGCCGACGCAGGAAGGTCAGTATCAGCATTACAAGGCGATCCATGACGCCGTGGATATCCCGATCGTCATCTACAATGTGCCGGGGCGCACCGCCGTGGATATGACGGTGGAGACCATGGCGCGGCTGGCCAAGCTGCCGCGCATCGTCGGCGTCAAGGATGCAACCGCCGATCTGACTCGGCCGATGCTGACGCGGCTCGCGGCTGGGCCGGACTTCTGCCAGCTCTCCGGCGAGGATGCGACGATCGTGCCGTTCCTGTCCCAGGGTGGCCATGGCTGTATCTCCGTGACCTCCAATGTGGCGCCGCGGCTTTGCGCCGACCTGCACGATGCCTGGGCGAAACGCGATCTCGACACCGTCATGACCATCAATGAGCGGCTGACGCCCCTGCACAAGGCGCTGTTCGTGGAAACCAGCCCCGGGCCGGTGAAGTACGGCGCCGAACTCCTGGGCCGGGCCTCCGCGGCGACGCGGCTGCCGCTCTGTGAGATCGCGGCGGCGTCGAAGGAGCGCGTGAAAGTGGCCATGGTGCATGCCGGGCTGCTGAACTAGAGGAGTTGGCGGCCCGGGCGCCGGCGCCGGATTTCCGGCCTGCCGGCGCCCGGACGTTTCCAGCCGCCGCGGATCGATCATGACAGTCAAGGAAGCCGAGCCGAAATACGCGGCCCAGAACCGCAAGGCGCGGCACGACTACTTCATCGAAGAAACGCTGGAATGCGGGCTCGTGCTGACGGGCACCGAGGTCAAGTCCCTGCGCAAAGGCGGCGCCAGCATCCAGGAGGCGTTCGCCGGGCCGAAGGATGGCGACCTCTATCTGCTGAACGCCCATATCCCTGAATATGAAGCGGCGACGCGCTTCAACCACGCGCCGCGGCGGCCGCGCAAGCTGCTGGTGCGGCGCCGCGAGCGGGAGCGGCTGATGGGCGCGGTGCAGCGCCAGGGCATCACGCTGGTGCCGCTGTCGATCTATTTCAATCCGCGGGGCATCGCCAAGCTGGCGCTCGGTCTCGCCAAGGGCAAGCGCAAGGTCGATAAGCGCGAAACCCAGAAGACGCGGGACTGGCAGCGCGACAAGGCGCGCCTGTTGCGCGCCAAGGGCTAGGCAAGTGTCCGTGCAGACCACCAGCAGCGCCGTCGTAGTGCGCGTCGAGTCGCCGGATCAGGGCGACGTGCGCAGACTCTTGCAGCAACTCGATGCCCATATGTCATCGCTGTACCCGGCGGAGAGCAATCACCTGCTGGGTATCGAAGCGCTCCTGCAGCCAGACATTCGCTTCTTTGTCGCACGTCAGAGCGGAAACGCCCGCGGCTGCGGCGCCCTGAAGCTGGAGGGCGATGGCACGGCTGAAGTGAAGCGCATGTATGTGGACCCGGCGTCGCGCGGCCTGGGCATCGGCAAGTCGCTGATGCGCGCCATCGAGGAAACGGCGCAGCGTGAGTCCGTGCGAACCTTGCGCCTGGAGACGGGCATCCATCAGCCCGAGGCGATCGGCCTCTATATCGCCAGCGGCTTTCGCGAAGTTCCGGCTTTCCCGCCCTATCGGCCCGATCCGCTCAGCCGCTTCTTCGCCAAAGAGTTCGAATTACCCCAGTAGGACGCGCCGTTGTATCATCTTCGAATCGCTGTATGACGGACCGGCGGGGAGCATGAATTGACCTATTGTCTCGGCATCAAGGTTCGCGAAGGCCTTATCGGCTTGGCCGATGGGCGCATCACCAGCGGCTCGGAACTCACCAGCGCCCGCAAGGTGACGCTGCACGGCCCCAACGGCTCGCAATTCTTTGTCATGACTTCGGGCATGCGCTCGCTGCGCGACAAGGCGGTTGCCTATCTCGAACGCGACTACAACGCCATGGGAGCGTCATATCCCACCATGCTCGATGCGGTGCAGGGCTATACCAAATGCCTGCGTCAGGTGATCGATGAGGACAAGGACGCGGTGGAGCGCTCCAACCTGCTGTTCAACCTGCACGCCATCATCGGCGGCCAGCTCACCAACGACCGGGAGCCGACCATGTTCCTGGTCTATCCCGAGTGCAATTGGATCCAGGTGGATGAGCGCACGCCCTATCTCTCCATCGGCGTCATGGCCTATGGGAAGCCGATCCTGGACCGCGCGCTGCGCTTCAATACGCCGCTGCGGACGGCGCTCAAGCTGGCCTATCTGTCGTTCGATTCCACCCGCCTGTCCTCGTCGGATGTCGGCTTTCCCCTCGACCTCGTGACCTATCACCTCCAGGACCGCCGCTGGCGGGAGCGGCAGTTCGACGATTCCGATCTGCGCGAGCAGGGCGAGTGGTGGAACGAGCATCTGACCCAGCTTGCCAGCACCATGCCCGACGGCGCCTGGCTGGATGGCCTGCTGCCCTAGCGGGCAGAGTGCCAAAGCATTAGGCAGCGCGGCATTTCCGTTGCCCGCCCGCGCGTGCTTCCCGTAGGCTGATCGCGATATGAATGGGGAAGCGCCCAATTGGCTATCCGGCTATGACGCCGGCAGCTACTACTGCGAGGTGTTTGGGCGGCCAGACGCCCCGGCGCTGCACACCCTGCCATTGCGCGAACGCCTGGGCCGGATCCCCATCGACGAACTCCGCCGCCGCGCCCGCAATGCCGAGAACGAGCTCTACAATCTCGGCGTGACCTTCACGGTCTATTCCGACAAGGACGTCATCGACCGCATCCTGCCCTTCGATGTCATTCCCCGCGTGCTGTCGGCGGAGGAGTGGCGGCATATCGAGGCCGGCGTCGTGCAGCGGGTGACGGCGCTGAACCTGTTTCTGCATGATGTCTATCACCGGCAGCATGTGCTGAAGGACGGCATCGTCCCCAAGGAGCTGGTGCTCGGCAATGCCAACTACCGGCCGGAGATGGTCGGCTTCGACGTGCCCTGCGGCACCTATATCCATATCTGCGGCGTCGACATCGTCCGCGACGATTCCGGCCGCTTCATGGTGCTGGAGGACAACGGCCGCACGCCCTCGGGCGTCTCCTATGTGGTGGAGAACCGCCGCATCATGCAGCGGGCGTTCCCCGATCTCATCGACGTCTTTATCCAGCCGGTCGAAGACTACGGCCTGCGTCTGGGGCAGGCGATGACGGAGATCGCGCCGTCAGGTATCGACATGCCGCAGGTCGCCTTGCTGTCGCCGGGCGTCTACAACTCCGCCTATTTCGAGCATGTGTTCCTGGCGCGCGAGATGGGCGTGCCGCTGGTGGAGGGCCGCGACCTCGTGGTCGAGAACGAACGCGTCTACATGAAAACCACCGCCGGCCTGGCGCCGCTGCATGTCATCTACCGGCGCATCAATGACGACTTCATCGATCCCCTGACGTTCCGGCCTGATAGCATGCTCGGCGTGCCCGGAGTCATGGCGGCCTATCTCAAGGGCAATGTCACGCTGGCCAATGCTGTGGGCACCGGCGTCTCCGACGACAAGGCGGTCTATGCCTATCTGCCGCGGCTGATCCGCTACTATCTAAAGGAAGATGCCATTCTGCCGAATGTGGAGACACATCTCTGCGGCGAGGAGGATGGCTTCCGCTTCACCCTCGACAACCTGAAGGACCTGGTGGTGAAGCCGGTCGGCGAGTCCGGCGGCTATGGCATCGTCGTCGGGCCGCGCGCCTCGGCGGCTGACCTCGAGGATATCCGCGCCCGGCTGCGGGCCGATCCCGCAAACTACATCAGCCAGCCGATGGTCAGCCTTTCGGTCTGCCCGACTCTGGTCGAAGACGGCGTCAGGCCGCGGCATGTGGATCTCCGGCCCTTTGCCGTGACGGGCCGCAGCACCTGGGTCCTGCCCGGCGGGCTGTCGCGGGTGGCGCTTCGTGAGGGGTCGCTGATCGTCAATTCATCCCAGGGAGGCGGGTCGAAAGACACGTGGGTCCTTGCCTAGCCTGCTGGCGCGCTATGCCGAGTGCATCTACTGGATGGCCCGCTATGTGGAGCGGGCGGAGAATCTCGCGCGCATACTCGACGTCACCCAAAGCTCGGCGCGCCGCCAGGGCAGCGCCAAGGACTGGGCGGCCATCCTGGAGATCAACAGCGATCTCGACCATTTCCGGAGCACCGGCCAGACCGTCAGCGACGACGCCATCGTCATGTTCTACGTGCTCGATGCCGCCAACGAGACCTCGATCCTCCATGCGCTGACTTCAGCCCGGGAGAACGCGCGCACCCTGCGGCCGTTCATCAGCACGGAAATGTGGAGCCATCTGAACGTCGCCTATAACTGGCTGCGGCGGCTGACGCCGGCGGATCTCGCGCCATCGGAACGGCCGCGGCTGCTGGCGACGATCAAGGAACATTGCCAGACCCACACCGGCATCACCGAGGGCACCTTCTTCCGCGACCAGGGCTGGTACTTCTATCAGCTCGGGCGCTATGTCGAACGGGCGGACCAGGCGACCCGGCTCCTGGACGTCAAGTTCCATAACGTGCCGGCGGACTCGCCGACGGCGTTGATCGAAGCGGGCGAGGCGGCGGCGATCCTGCGCTCGGCGGCGGGCTATCATGCGTTCCGCCGCGTGCATCCGCGCGGCTATTTCCTGGAGGATGTGGTGGGCTTCCTGCTGCTGGATGGCGCTTTCCCGCGCTCCGTCAGCCACTGCATTGCCGAGACCGACCAGCTGCTCCATGAGCTGCGCCAGCGCTATGGCCTGCGCGGCGGCAACCGGGCGCTGGAAAGGCTGGATGAGATCCGCGTGGCGCTGGACGAGCGGCCGCCTGCCGGCGTGTTGCGCGCCGGGCTGCACGAGTTCGTCGATTGGCTCCAGCGGCAGATCATCGACATTAACGAAACGCTGGCCGCGGATTTCTTCGGCAATCGCGGACAGTTGCAACAAGAAGCAGAGGCGCAGTAATGTAATCAAAGAGGGTGGACATTATTTGCAGAAGTAAGACGGTCTGATTGCAAAAGAAAATCCAGCGGATGTTTCGTTCTTACTTCATAAGTGCCTTCGCGCTGGCGGGCCTGATCGCATCTGACGCCCGCGCGGCTGAAGAAGAAAACATCTTTGAACAGCCGATGATGTTTCGATTGGCCGAAAACAATCAGCACGACGTCGAGTGGATTTCAGCAATTGGCACGATCACGCTTGAAACGCCGGCGGCGTTCGAACGCTTTGCCAGGACAGTCAAAGGCAAGAACTTGTGGATCGAGTTCACAAGCCCCGGCGGCAAAGTCGTTCCCGCTTTGATACTGGGCGATATGATCCGACAAGGGGGATTCAATTCCGATGTGGCGATGACAGTGGCTCGCGGCCATGGCAAGGATAGGCTGGTGCCCGGATTCTGCTTCAGCGCCTGCGGCTATGCGTTTCTCGGCGGTGTCAAGCGCAAGATCCAGGACGGGAGCGTGATCGGCTACCACCAAGTCTATCGGGATCCAAAAGCCGAGGTCGACGCTCAAACTGAAGCCGCGATGATCAAGTCCGTGACAGGTTATGTCGAGAGATACCTGACACGCATGGGCATCGACAGTGAACTCCTGGGTTTGGCCTCGGCGACGAAACCAACGGACTACTACGAACCGGATTCAGACGAGCTTGTGAAACTGCGCATTGTGACCGGAAAGAAAGCTGCAGCAGATTCCGAGGACGACTTGGAAACCAAACCTGCCGCGAATACACCGAACACGACGCAAAAGCGCAGCGATGCCGGTTTCGGCGGGCTGAATGCCCTCGCTGCCGCCGCGATCGCGTGATCGATTGAGTTATTCGCCAGCGAGAAACTTCCGGATCTGCCCGATCACCTGCCGGAACATCTCTTCCGTCAGGACGCCGGTCTGGGTGTTGTAGCGCGAGCAGTGGTAGCTATCGAACAGCGTGGTCCGGCCGGCGATATCATGCCGGGCGCCATGGCCGAATTTCAGAGCCGAGGGGCGCTGGCCAAGCGCCGCCACCGTCGAGTCATGAGCGATGCGGCCCAGCGCCAGGATAGCCCGCGGGCCGCCGCCGGCGCCGATTTCGCCGGCCAGGAACTGCCGGCAAATCTTGATCTCGGCCGGAGTCGGCTTGTTCTCCGGCGGCACGCAGCGGACCGCATTGGTGATCCGGCTGCCGTTGAGGGTCAGCCCATCGTCCGGCCGCTGGCCGTAGTGGCCGCTGGCGAAACCGAACTCGAGCAGCGTGCGGTAGAGGAGGTCGCCGGCGAAGTCCCCGGTGAAGGGCCGTCCCGTCCGGTTGGCGCCTTTCAGGCCGGGCGCCAGGCCGACGATCAGCAGGCTGGCTTCCGGCGGCCCAAAGCTCGGCACCGGCGCGTTGAACCAGTCGGGATGGGCCTGTCGGTTGCCGGCGCGAAACTCCGCCAGCCGCGGGCAGAGCGGGCAGTTCCGGGGCGGTTGCGCAGGTGAGGTGGCTGGTGACATCGGGCCTGCCTTGTCAGCGGCACAGGCCCGGGTTGGCGGCTAGCGGGCCCTACGAACGGCCACCGTTGCTCGATTCGACCTCTGCTGTCGATTGGCGGCCGCTGCTGTGATTGCGGGCGATGTTCTCTGCCAGGTCGCTGAGGTCGATGAAGACATCGGCCTGGCGCCGCAGCTCATCGGCCACCATGGGCGGGGAGGAGCGGATGGTGCTGACAACCGTGACCCGCACCCCCTTGCGCTGCACCGCTTCCACCAGCCGGCGGAAATCGCCGTCGCCGGAGAACAGGACGATGTGGTCCAGATGCTTCGCCATCTCCATCATGTCGATGGCGAGCTCGATATCCATGTTGCCTTTGATTTTCCGGCGGCCGGAGGCGTCGGTGTATTCCTTGGTCGGCTTGGTGACCATGGTATAGCCGTTGTAATCCAGCCAATCGACCAGCGGCCGGATCGGCGAATACTCCTGGTCCTCGACCAGCGCGGTATAATAGAAGGCGCGGACCAGATGGCCCTTGTCGGCAAAGACCTGCAGCAGGCGCCGGTAATCGATATCGAATCCGAGAGCGCGCGCGGCCGCATATAAATTTGCGCCGTCAATGAAAAGCGCAATACGTTCCTGGGGATAGAACCGCACGTTAATGAATCCTTACAAAATCACTTTCTGAATATCGGCCAGTATGCGCAGAGATTATTGATGGAGCGTTAGTTTGCGGCCGGCTTTCTGGCCGGCGCGATTTATGAATTTCACCGGATAAGCTACTGAAGAGACAAGAAACTTGAGTGAAATTGCGGATTCTGTTGATGGCCCGATATTCGTTGCTTTCGGCGCAAATCTGCCCAGTCGGCTACACGGTTCGCCGGCGGCGACCTGCCTTGCGGCGCTGGCGGCCCTGGAAGCCAGGGGCGTTAAGATCCTGCGCCGGTCGGCTTTCTACGAGAGCGCGCCGGTGCCGGTTTCCGATCAGCCCTGGTACGTGAACGGCGTCGCCGAGGTGGCGACGGCCCTGGACCCGGCGGCGCTCCTGGCGGTCCTGCACGAGATCGAGCGCGAGTTCGGCCGGGAGCGCCGGGAACTCAACGCCGCCCGGGTCATGGACCTGGACATCGTGGCCTATGGCAGGCTGGTCCGGGACGATCCGCCGCCCATCCTGCCCCATCCCCGGATGGCCGACCGGGCCTTCGTCCTCCTGCCGCTGCAGGAGATTGCACCCGGCTGGGTCCACCCGGTCTCCGGCCTTTCGGTCGAAGAACTGGCGGCGCGGCTGCCGGCGGGCCAGCAGATCCGCCGGGCCTAGCCGGCGAAGGCCAAGCAGATCAGCATCTTACCGGCGGCCGCTGCGCTGCGACATTGCCGCTGCCGGTTTGCACCTTGCGTACTCGCGGCACACTCAATATATTCAATCAAATCACTGATTTCCCCGCATTTTTGGAGAACTCGCAGATATGGCGCGCGTCACCGTCGAAGACTGCATCCTGAGGATCCCGAACCGGTTCGATCTGGTCATGCTGGCCGCACAGCGCGCCCGCGACGTCAGCGCCGGCTCGGCGCTGACCATCGATCGCGACAACGACAAGAACCCGGTCGTGGCGCTGCGGGAGATCGCTGAAGACAAGCTCGACCTGGATGCGATCCAGCAGTCGATCGTGAAGAACCTCAGCGTCCATAAGGAGCCCGAGGAGCCGGAAGACGAAGGCGGCTTCGGCACGGGCGAGACTGACATGCTGGCCGACCTCATGAAGAACGAGGCGGCGGCCGGCGTGCAGAGTCCCGAGGAAGAAGAATTCGAAGACGATCCTGCGGCCATGGCGGAAGAACCCGCCGAAGCCGCGCCGGAGGAAGGCTGAGCGCCTGAACGTCGAAAGCCCGCGGCAGCGACAGGATCGGTGGAACGACGCGGAGAGGCTCGTCTGGCGCAATAGGCAGAGCAGCGGCAGGTACGGCCACGGATGATCCGCCAGTTCGAGCTCGTCGAACGCGTCAAGTCCTACGATCCCAACGCGGATGAGGATCTGCTCAACCGCGCTTATGTGTTCTCCATGAAGGCCCACGGCTCGCAGGAACGCGCCTCCGGCGACCCGTATTTTCTCCACCCCCTCGAGGTCGCCAATATCCTGACCCGGCTCAAGCTGGACTCGGCTTCCATCGTCACTGCGCTGCTGCACGACACGGTCGAGGATACCAGCGCGACCCTGGAGCAGATCGAGCGCAACTTCGGCAAGGACATCGCCAAGCTGGTGGACGGCGTCACCAAGCTGTCGCGGCTGGAGCTGCAGTCCGACCAGTCCAAGCATGCCGAGAATTTCCGCAAGCTCGTGCTGGCGATGTCGGAGGATATCCGCGTCCTGCTGGTGAAGCTGGCCGACCGCCTGCACAACATGCAGACCCTGGAGCACATCAAGAGCCCGGAGAAGCGCAAGCGCATCGCCCTGGAGACGGTGGAGATCTATGCCCCGCTGGCCGAGCGCATCGGCATGCACCAGCTCAAGGACGAGCTTGAGGATTTGGCCTTTGGCGAGCTCAACCACGAGGCCCGCGAAGTCCATCGTCCAGCGCCTGAACTTCCTGCGCGAGACCGGCGGCGCCCGCGCCGACCGCATCATGGCCGAACTGAAGAAGGTGCTGGAAAACGGCGGCCTGAAGGCCACGGTGTCCGGCCGCGAGAAACGGCCCTACTCGATCTGGCTGAAGATGCAGCGCAAGAACATCGGCTTCGAGCAGCTCGCCGACATCATGGCGTTCCGCGTCGTCGTCGACGATATCGCCGGCTGCTACAAGGCGCTGGGCATCCTCCATGGCCGCTATCCCATGGTGCCCGGGCGGTTCAAGGATTACCTCAGCACGCCCAAGCCGAACGGCTACCGCTCGATCCATACCGGCGTCATCGGCCCGGAGAAGCAGCGCATCGAGGTGCAGATCCGCACCAAGGAGATGCACGACATCGCCGAGCTCGGCGTCGCCGCCCATTGGAGCTACAAGCAGGGCGCGCCGTCAGTCGAAGGACGCCAGTATCGCTGGCTGCGGGAACTGCTGGACATCCTCGAACACGCATCCGGACCCGAAGAATTCCTCGAGCACACCAAGCTCGAGATGTTCCAGGACCAGGTGTTCTGCTTCACGCCCAAGGGCGATCTGATCTCGCTGCCGCGCGGCGCAACGCCGGTGGATTTCGCCTATGCCGTGCACTCCGAAGTCGGCAACACCTGCGTCGGCGCCAAGATCAACGGCCGCCATATGCCGCTGCGCACCGAGCTGCATAACGGCGACCAGGTGGAGATCGTGGGATCGCGGACGCAGACGCCATCGCCCACCTGGGAGCGCTTTGTCGTCACGGGCAAGGCGCGCGCCTGCATCCGCCGTTTCATCCGCACCCAGCAGCGCGCGCAATATATCGAGCTCGGCCGCGCCATCCTGCTGAAGGCCTTCAAGCAGGATCATCACGATTTCACCGACAAGGCCTTCGACGGCGTGCTGAAGCGGTTCCACGCCGAGGATGCGGAGGATATCTACGCCGCCGTCGGTGAAGGCCTGCTGACCGAGCGCGAGATCATGGGCGCGGTGTTCCCCGGCAGCACCGCCACGCCGCGCACCGGCAAGGTGGTGCCCATCGGCGCCCGCCGCGGCAAGGATCAGAAGGCCAAAGCCTCGTCGATCCCCATTACCGGCCTCATTCCCGGCATGGCGATCCACTATGCCGGCTGCTGCCACCCGCTGCCCGGCGACCGCATCGTCGGCATCGTCACCACGGGCAAGGGCGTCACCATCCACACCATCGACTGCGAGACGCTGGAAAGCTTCGCCGATGCGCCCGAGCGCTGGCTCGACGTCTCCTGGAACATCGATTCCGAGACGTCGCCCGGCCATGTCGGCCGGCTGCATGTGGTGGTGGCGAATTCCCCCGGCAGCCTTGGCAGCATGTCCACCATCATCGGCAAGGCCGAAGGCAACATCACGAATCTGAAGATCACCAACCGCTCCGCCGATTTCTTCGAGATGACCGTGGATGTGGAAGTCAGCGACATCCGCCATCTCTCCAACATCATCGCCGCTCTGCGGGCGACGCCCTTGGTCAATTCCGTCGAGCGGGCGCGCGGATGAACGCCGCCATGATCCTGGGCATCGGCAACGACATCATCGACATCAGGCGCATCGAGAAATCGCTGGACCGGTTCGGCGACCGTTTCGTGCAGCGGGTCTTCACCGATGTGGAGCAGCGCAAGTCCGACCGCCGGCGCAACCGCGCCGCCAGCTACGCCAAGCGCTTCGCCGCCAAGGAGGCCTGCTCGAAGGCCCTGGGAACGGGCCTGAATCATGGCGTGTTCTGGCGGGATATGGGCGTGGTCAATCTGCCCACGGGCAAGCCGACCCTGGTACTGACCGGCGGTGCTGCCGAGCGGTTGCAATCCATGTTGCCGCCGGGCATGAAAGCGCAGATCGACCTGACCATCACCGACGAGTTCCCCCAGGCCCAGGCCATCGTCATCATCACGGCGGTCCCCGACAGCAAGGCCGGTTGAAAACCCATCCCAGCGCCGCTTGACAGGCTAGGGCCGGGCGGGCTTCATCGCCGCGCGGCCGCCCGGGGAGCGGCCCCCCAAGAAAACGAGAGGATCATGGCGAAAGACAGTTCCGGCGGCACGATGGAGTTCGTGCGCACCATCATCTACGCGATCCTCATTGCCATGGTTGCCAGGACAGTAGCATTCGAACCCTTCAGTATTCCGTCCGGCTCGATGAAGCCGACATTGCTGGTGGGCGACTATCTGTTCGTCAAGAAATGGCCCTATGGCTACAGCCGCCATGCCTTTCCCCTGAGCCAGCCGCCCTTCAAGGGCCGCTTCCTGTCGCAGCCCGTCGAGCGCGGCGACGTTGTCGTCTTCAAGGTGCCGCAGGATAACGAAACAAGTTTCGGCGACGATTACATCAAGCGCTTCGTCGGCCTTCCGGGCGACACGATCGAAGTGAAGGGCGGCATCCTCCATATCAATGGCGAGCCGGTGAAGCGCGAGCGCATCGAGGATTGGTACGACGAGGGAACGGGCCAAACGCTCAATCAATTCATCGAGACCTTGCCCAACGGCGTGCAGCACCACATCGCCGAGATTTCCGACGATGAAGACCACGACAATTGGGGCCCCTTCGTCGTTCCGGCGGGGCACTATTTCGGCATGGGCGATAACCGGGACAACTCACGCGACAGCCGCTACTTCGGCGCCATACCGGAGGAAAACATCGTCGGCAAGGCGTCCTTCATTTTCTATTCGACCGCCTGCAATTGCTCACTCATCAAGGTCTGGGAGTCGATACCGCAAACGCGGCTCGACCGCATCGCCACCGGTATTCATTGAACGACGCGAACGACCATAGGGATCCGGTTGATGAGCTCGCGACAGCACTGGGCCACAGGTTCCGGCGGCCCGAGCTGCTGACGGAGGCGCTGACCCATGCCAGCGCCGCGACGCGGCCGGTGCGCGGCGGCGAGTTCAGCAACGAACGGCTGGAATTCCTCGGGGACCGGGTGCTGGCGCTGGTGATCGCGGAAATGCTGTTCGAAACCTTCGGCCGGGAGACGGAAGGGGCCCTGGCGCGCCGCCTCGCGGCGCTGACCCGCAAGGAAGCGCTGGCCGAAGTGGGCGCCGCCCTCGATCTGGGCCGCTATCTGCAGATGTCCCGCAGCGAAGCCGACACCGGCGGCCGCAGCCATCCCGGCATGGTGGCCGATGCCTGCGAGGCCGTCATCGGCGCACTCTATCTCGATGGCGGGCTCGAGGTCGCCGCGCAATTCGTCCGCCGCTGCTGGACGCCGCTGATCGGCGCCGACAGCAACCCGCCCCAGGATGCGAAGACCGCGCTGCAGGAATGGGCCCAGGCCCGCGGCCTGCCGCTGCCGGCCTATCGCGTGCTGGAGACCCAGGGGCCGGCCCACAGCCCGGTCTTCGCCATCGAGGTGCGCGTCGAGGGCGCGGAGCCCGCCACCGGCCGCGGCCGCTCGAAGCGCGCGGCGGAGCAGGAGGCGGCCGCCACCCTGCTCAAGGCCGTGCGGAGCACCGGCCCATGACCGAACCGGAAACCCCGCCGCTGGCCGATCAGCATTGCGGCTTCGTCGCCATCGTCGGCGCGCCCAATGCCGGCAAGTCGACGCTGCTGAACCGCTTGGTGGGCAGCAAGATCTCCATCGTCTCGCCGAAGGTGCAGACCACCCGCAACCGCGTGCTTGGCGTGGTGATCGACGGTGCTGCCCAGATCGTGTTCATCGACACGCCCGGCATCTTCGCCCCCCGCCGCCGCCTCGATCGCGCCATGGTCAAGGCCGCCTGGCGCGGCGTCACTGAGGCCGACTTGACGCTGCTGCTGGCGGATGCCCAGCGCCAGGAGATGGGCGAGGACACCCGCCGCATCATCGACGGCCTCAAGGCCCAGGACCGGAAGGCGCTGCTGGCGCTGAACAAGATCGACCTGATCAAGCGGGAGAAACTTTTGGAGCTGGCGGCGATGTATGACGCCGAGGGCATCTTCAGCGATGTCTTCATGATTTCGGCCGAGACCGGCGACGGCGTCGACGGCCTGGTCAAGGCGCTGGCCGCGCGCATGCCCGCGGGTCCCTGGCATTTCCCGGCAGACCAGATCTCCGACGTGCCGCTGCGCCTGCTGGCGGCCGAGGTCACGCGCGAGCACCTCTTCCGCCAGGTGCATGACGAGCTGCCCTACGAGCTGACGGTCGAGAACGAGAGCTGGAAAGATTTCAACGACGGCAGCGTGCGCATCGAGCAGGCGATCTATATCGGCCGCGAAACCCACAAGCCCATCCTGCTGGGCGAAGGCGGCCGCCGCATCAAGTCTGTCCGTGTCGCCGCGCAGAAGGAACTGGAGCAGATCCTCGAACGCAAGGTGCACCTGTTCCTGCAGGTGAAAGTAAAATCCGGCTGGGGCGACGACCCCGCGCGCTATCGGGCGATTGGGCTGGAGTTCGAAAAGGATTAGCGTTTCGCCGTTGCGTCTCACCTGTTTGTCATCCTGGAAACCGCGCGTCAGCGTGGTTATCCGGGACCCATGAACACCGGGCGCTGGTCAAGGTAACTTGACGAATTCCGTGTGCTTGGGTCCCGGGCTCCGCCACTGACGTGGCGGCCCCGGGATGACAAGTTTTGTCGCACTGGCGATCAGGGATCCCGCTGATTCCGCTCTCGCGCCCTACTGCTTCGGTGGCGCGGGACACTTGTCCGCCATCCCCGCCATGACCAACATTCTGGCGAACTCGTTAAAGGCCTCTGCCTGTCGATTGGCCTCCTCGCACTGGCCAAGCGCCGCGAGCGTTCCGATCAGGCGCAATCGGACGGCGGACGAGTCCGACGCAAGCTGGATAGCTTGCTGGCTTTCGATAATTCCCAACTCCCTGTCACCGCGCTTCAGAAAGATCAGCGCCCGGCCGAGGCGATAAAGAGTCAGTTGGTCGTTGACTCCGAAGGCCAGTTCGACCGGCACTTTCGTCGTATAGGCAACGCCTCTGCGGCTGACCTCTGTGTACCGACGATAGCGGGTTTCCCGGACGAAGTACTCGCCCCGATGCGGCATGCCCAGTTCGATGGCGCGGGCCAGCTCGGCCAACGCCGCGTCATCCTCTCCGGCTTCCTGCCTCGCCAGCCCGGACATGCCGTGGGCAAACCAGAACTCCGGGTCGATGGCCAGGGCGCGGTCAAAGTCTTCTCGCGCGCGGGTCTTGTCGTTCTTCGCACTCATGGCGACACCATGCCAGACATGGGCCTCGGCGAATTCCGGCGCAGCCTGGATCGCCAGATCGAAATCGGCGATGGCTGCATCGGGTTTCTCGGTCGCGAGGTGCAATATGCCGCGGTCGGAATAGGCGTCGGCGAGCGCCGCACCCGTCAATCCGCTTTGAATGCGCTGGTTGAACTCGTCCTCCATTTGGACTTCCGGGGATGGCGTGCAGCCGGCGATAAGGATCGCGAGCGCGAGGACGATAGAACGCATGGACTTGTCTCTGCCAATCCACGTTTTGTGAAGTTCTTGTGCTGGAAATTGATGCACAACTTATCCGAGAACGCAATGGAGAGCGGGGTTGTGCAGGGGCGACCGACCGTCGTCCCTTGTATCGCACTCGCGTCTTCCTTCGTTGTCATCCCGGAAACCACGCGTCAGCGTGGTTGTCCGGGACCCATGAACACCGGGCGCTGGTCAAGGTAACTTGACGAATTCCCTGTGCTTGGGTCCCGGGCTCCGCCACTGACGTGGCGGCCCCGGGATGACAAGTTTTGTGAAAGCGGCAATCCACAATTTCCTCTTTGCGTCTTTGCGCCTTTGCGGTCAATTTTTCGCCGGGAATGACATCCGACAGGGGAATGACGGATGAACGCGGCAGGCAAAGTGGCGCTGGTGACAGGCGCGGGGAGCGGGATCGGGCGGGCGGTGGCGGCGGCGCTGCTGCAGGAAGGGTACAAGACCGTCCTCACCGGCCGCCGCGCCGATGCCCTGAATGAATCGCTGGCGCTGGCGAAGGCGCCAAAGGACGCAGCCCTCGCCGTGCCCGCCGACGTCACCGATCCGAAATCGGTCGCGGCGCTGTTCAAGGCCGTAAAGGACAAGTTCGGCCGGCTCGATGTGCTGTTCAACAATGCCGGCGTCGGCGCACCGGCAATTCCGCTGGAGGACCTGACCTTCGAGCAGTGGAAGGCGGTGGTCGACACCAACCTGACCGGCTCGTTCCTCTGCACCCAGGAGGCCTTCCGGATCATGAAGGATCAGAAGCCCCGGGGCGGCCGCATCATCAACAACGGCTCGATCTCGGCCCATGTGCCGCGCCCGCACTCGGCGCCCTATACCTCGACCAAGCACGCGATCACCGGCCTGACCCGGTCCTGCTCCCTCGACGGCCGCGCCTACGACATCGCCTGCGGCCAGATCGATATCGGCAATGCGCTGACGCCCATGGCCGCGAAGATGCAGACCGGCGTCATGCAGGCCAACGGCACCATCGCCGCCGAGCCGACCATCGATCCGGCGGAGGTCGCGCGGGCCGTGATCTACATGGCCGGCCTGCCGCTGGATGTGAACGTGCAGTTCATCACGGTGATGGCCACTAAGATGCCGTTCATCGGGCGGGGGTAGAATCTCCAACGTTTCCAAAGGTTGTCATCCCCGCGAAAGCGGGGACCCAGGAGAAGCAGGGCGCTCTGCAACCTCTGGGTCCCCGCTTTCGCGGGGATGACAATAGATGATGGTTTAGGCAGCGCGAAATTTCTTCTAAGGACTGCATTCCCCCGGTCCCCTTGCTTCCGCCAAGGGCGCATCGCAAAGTCTTTCATCCCCACCCAATTCCCCGTCATCGGAAGCCCCTCATGCCCCGCGATCCGCGCTACGATATCCTGTTCGAGCCTGTCCGCATCGGTCCGGTCACCGCCAAGAACCGCTTCATCCAGGTGGCCCACTGCAACGGCATGGGCATGAGCTATCCCAGCACCATGGCCGCGATGCGCCGCATGAAGGCCGAGGGCGGCTGGGCCGTGGTCTGCACCGAAGAAACCGACATCCATCCCTCAGGCGACATGACGCCGCTGATCGAGGGGCGGCTGTGGGACGACCGCGACATCCCGACCTTCGCGCGCATGAACGAGGGCGTGCATGCCCACGGCGCGCTGGCGGCCATCGAGCTCGTCCATACCGGCCCGCGCGATGCCTGCCTCTACAGCCGCGAGGTGCCGATCGGCGTCGCCCATCAGCCGGTCTGGGCCGGCGACTATCCGGCGCAGGCGCGCGCCATGGACAAGGCCGACATCAAGGCCTTCCGCCGCTGGCATCGCGAGGCGGCGCTGCGGGCGCAGAAGGCGGGCTTCGACGTCATCTATGCCTATTGCCATCCCGGCAGCTCGCTGATCGGCGATTTCCTTTCCACTGTCCGCAATCAGCGCTCGGACGAGTATGGCGGCAGCCTGGAGAACCGCCTCCGTCTCACGCGCGAGGTGCTCGAAGAAGCGCGCGAAGCGGTCGGCTCGACCTGCGCCATCGCCTTGCGCATGACCGTCGACTATCTGACGCAGAGCGGTGAGCCCGACATGGCGGAATCCCGCGCGGCCATCGAAATGCTCGCCGACCTGCCTGATCTCTGGGATGTGAATGTCCGGGAGTGGCGGCGGGACTCCGTCCCCTCGCGCTTCGGGCCGGAAGGATCGCAGGAGGAGTTCATCTCCTTCGTGAAGAAAATCACGCGCAAGCCGGTCGTCGGCGTCGGCCGGTTCACCTCGCCCGACACCATGGTCTCGCAGATCCGCCGCGGCGTGCTGGATTTCATCGGCGCGGCGCGGCCTTCGATCGCCGATCCCTTCCTGCCGAAGAAGATCGAGGAAGGCCGCATCGATGACATCCGGGAATGCATCGGCTGCAACATGTGCGTCACCTCGGACTTCACCATCGTGCCCATGCGCTGTACCCAGAACCCCACCATCGGCGAGGAATGGCGCAAGGGCTGGCATCCGGAGATCATTCCGGCGCGGGGCTCCGAAGACAAAGTCCTGGTCGTGGGCGCCGGGCCGGCCGGTCTCGAATGCGCGCGGGCGCTGGGACAGCGCGGCTATGAGGTCACGCTGGCCGAGGCGCGGGATGTCCTGGGCGGCCGCGTCGCCAATGAAAGCCGGCTGCCGGGGCTCGCCACCTGGGGCCGCGTGCGCGACTACCGGGTGCAGCAGATCCAGCGCATGGCCAATGTGCAGGTCTATCTGGAAAGCCGCCTGAGCGCGCCGGAGATCCTGGAATTCGGCTTTCAGAAAGTCGTCCTGGCCACCGGCGGCAGCTGGCGCCGCGACGGCGTCGGCCGCTGGCACAGCGCGCCGCTGCCGGGTCTGAACGGCGGCAGCGTGTTCACGCCCGACGATGTCTTCGCCGGCCGGCGCATCGAAGGCCCGGTCGTGATCTTCGATGACGACCACTACTACATGGGCGGCGTGCTGGCCGAGAAACTGCGGTTGGAGGGATTGGATGTCACGCTGGTGACGCCCGCGGCGGATGTCTCGAAATGGACCCACGCCACGCTGGAGCAGGGCTGGATCGAGCAGCGCCTCTACGAGATCGGCGTCAACATCATCGAAAAGCACGCCCTCGTCTCCATGGCGAATGGCGAGGCACGCATCCGGCATATCCAGAGCGGCCGCGAGCGCGCGCTACCTTGCGCGTCCCTTCTGCTGGTGACCATGCGCCTGCCGAACGACGACCTCTACAACGAACTCATGGCCGATAGCGAACGCCTCGCCGCCGCGGGCATCCGTTCGCTCACGCGCATCGGCGACTGCCTGGCCCCCTCGACGATCGCCGCCGCAGTCTATGCCGGCCATCGCTACGCGCGGGAAGCCGATGCGCCGCCGGTGGAAGGCGTGCCGTTCCAGCGGGAGTTGGTGGCATTGGCTTGAGCCTTCATTTGTCGATGTTGCTTCGAACGATGTAGTCGCCTCGCCCCCACGAAGTGGGGGAGAGGCACGCAACATCCGCGTTCAGCGGATGTTGCGGGTGAGGGGGCTGGCGCCGAAGCTACTCACACACCCTCACCCCGCCCCATTCGCTGAACGCGAATGAGGCATCCCTCTCCCGCTCCGCGGGCGAGGGGACAATCTGCTGGCAGCGCAATACATTCCACTCTACTCAAGCGGCTTCAGCACCAGATGGCATAGCGCATCGAAGGGCAGGCGTTTGTCCGGCGCGACCCAGGCCGGCTGGTACGGCCCCGTGTCCGGACCGCTGACCATCGCCTTCTCGCAACTGAATCCGCCGGCGCGATAGCCATAGGGCTTCAGCGCATCGCTGAGCGGATCGAGCACCGATGGCGTATCCAAGCTGCCTCTGCACATAGGCCTCGGCACGCTCGCCATCCCTCGCCTTGCCCGTTGCCGCCGACCAATTGGCATCGGCCTCGGCGCTTTCGGAAAGCTGGCGGCTGAGCCATTCGTAGTCGATCAACCGACCGAGAAAGATGGATCGGTAAGTGGCGCCGTCCGTGTCCATTTCCTTAATCGAGAGTGTGGCAAAGGCCAGCGTGATCAATCCCGCGATGTCATCCTGTGTCGCCACGCAGGTCCGCGATGCGCCCGGATGAGGCTTGATGCGGAAGATGATTGTCCGCCATTCCGACGTCGCGGTGGCGTTGATGTCGCAGGCCTCCCGCTCCGCCGTGAACAGGGGAATCTCGGTGTCGGCATGGGCGCGCGCAGCAGGGAGCAACAGGAATGGTAGCAGCCAAAACCCAGCACACCGCGTGCGGCGAACGCCCATCGCCTCACGTCTCCGGCGGATCGCCGTCCTCCGGCGTCCAGCCTTCGATCCAGACATCCAGCGGCAGCACATAGGCCGGCTCGCCATTGGCGCGGAAATAGGACTCGACCGCGTAGCGCTTGTGCGAGGCCGCGTCGCTCATGGTCGCCGTGTTGCTCGGTCCCCAGGCGCTCAGCACGAAGCGGTGCGCGGGAAAGCCGACATTGTGGAATTTGATCAGCCCGTCCGCCGCCATCATCCGCAGATAGGAGGTGGAGTTGGTGCTCTCGTCGATGCAATCGAGCTGCTCGTCGGGATTGAGATGCACGCCCATGCCCGGCGCATCCTCGGACGTTCCCGTCTGCTCACCGGTGAAACGCTCGAGCACCGCAATTGCCTTCGCCACCGCGCGCCGTTCCTCAAGGGCATCGGCCGGCGGCGGATCGAACACCGCGCGCACCTGCTGCCATTGCTCCGGCGTCAGCGAGACATTGCCATGCAGCCGGCAGGAATTGCCGAAGCAGACCCGGTAGCTGGCCGGCGTCGGATTGGGATCGAGGTTCTTGGCGACGCGATGCTCCTCGACTTCGGCGCAGGCGCCGAGCCCAAGGCAAATCGCCGCCGCGAGAGCTATCAGGGGCTTGTGTGCAGTCATGATTTTCAGGGAACTGTAC
The DNA here is from genome assembly GCA_963816235.1 of uncultured Alphaproteobacteria bacterium. GTDB lineage: Bacteria > Pseudomonadota > Alphaproteobacteria > Dongiales > Dongiaceae > DATKFM01. The sequence continues at coordinate 236,302 of CAWFKD010000012.1, forward strand.
TAGACGTTGGATAACTGACAGGCATCATGATTTTCAGGGAACTTTACCGGGTGTTTTGCATTGCCAGCAGATCATGGCGACGCATATTCCCCTAACATCGCCCGGCGCGGCAAGTGGCCTGTTGGTCAGGCCCAATCCGCCTGATCGCGCCATCGCCGCGGATTTGCCGCCCTGCGGCCCGCCCCATAAGCTGCCCGCCGATTCGAGGCGCATCTCCGGGGAGGCGGCGATTTCCATGATTGTCGATCATGTTTCCATCACCGTCAGCGACATGGCGCGGGCGGCGCCGTTCTACGACGCCATCATGGCGGCGCTGGGCGTGCCCTGCGTCTGGCGCGAGGATGACGCGGTCGGCTACGGCTTCCGCAACGGCCCCGACGATGACGGCCGCAGCTACATGACCGTGCGGAAATCCACCGGCATCGTGACGCCCGACAACCGCCATTGGTGCTTCGCAGCAAGGGACCGCGCCGCCGTCGATGCCTTCCACGCCGCCGGCACCTCCAGCGGCGGCCGCTGCGACGGTCCGCCCGGCCCGCGCCCGGACTATCACGAGTCCTACTACGCCGCCTTCCTGCTGGATCCCGACGGCAACCGGATCGAAGCGGTCTGCCACCGGCGCTGAGCGCAGCTGCGCGGCCGCATGGCCCGGATGGCGCCGATCGGCTAACTTCCCGCAATGGAATGGACCGACCAGGGCATCCTTCTGTCAGCGCGCCGCCATGGCGAGAGCGCGGCGATCGCCTCGCTGCTGACGCCGGGCTATGGCCGCCATGCCGGCCTGGTGCCCGGCGGCGGCGGGCGGCGCCTGCGGGCCACCTTGCAGCCAGGCAACCTGCTGCAGGCCACCTGGCGGGCGCGGCTGGCGGAGCATCTCGGCTACATGACCTGCGAGCTGGTGGAAGGCTGGTCGGCCGACCTGCTGGACGACGATCTGCGGCTGGCGGGGCTGACGGCGGCGCTGGCACTGGTCGACGCGGCCCTGCCGGAGCGGGAACCGCACCGGCGCATCTATGACGATCTCGCCGCTCTGATCCAGACCTTGCGCAGTGACGCCGGCGTGGAGATGTGGGGCGCCATGTTCGCGCGCTTCGAGGCCACGGTGCTGGCCGATCTCGGCTACGGTCTGGATCTGGCCAGTTGCGCGGCCACCGGCGCCACCACCGGCCTCACCCATGTTTCGCCCAAGACCGGCCGCGCCGTTTCATCGGCCGCTGCCGCGCCTTACCGGGAACGTCTGCTGACGTTGCCGGCATTCCTCTTACCGGGCTCGGATGCGGCAACGCCCGTCGCCGCGCCGATCTGCTCGCCGGCCTGAAGGTCACGGGATACTTCCTGGAACAGAATGTCTTCAGCCACCTGCCGGCCCTCGGCGGCCGGGAGAACGGCCAGGCCGAGCAGCGCCGCGGCCTGCCGCCGGCGCGGGAGCGTCTGCTGGATAAGCTGGCCCGCCGCGCCGCTTAGCGGACAGCTAGGCCGCGGTGTCCTGGTGCAGCACCACCACCGCCTCGGCGTCGCTCAGATGCCGCGAGCGGTCGCGCCGCACCACGTGGAACGCCTGGCTTTGCCGGTCCGCGGCGGCCGGCTTGTACACGTCCATGGGGCTCTCGCTACCGCGCAGGATCTCGTTGCCCAGCGGCTCCCAATCGCCGCCGTAATAATCCTTGAAAGCCGCGCTGGCGATGATCGGCGAGCCGAACTTCTTGGTCAGCTGCTCCAGCCGCGTCACCTCATTCACCGCTGAGCCGAAAACCGAGAAGGAAAGCCGGTCCGCTAATCCGACATTACCGAACATGACATTGCCGATATGCAGCCCCAGGCCAAAGCCCAGCGGCGCCTCGCCTTTGGCTGATACGCTCACGGTTGGCGGTCTCCATGCGGCTGACCGCCTCCATGGCACCGGCCAGGGCCATCTGGCAGGCCTCGGTGGATTCCTTCTGGTTGCGTTCGCAGGGGAAGATGGCCAGGAAGCCGTCGCCCACGAAGTCCAGGATTTCACCACCGGCATCGGCCACGGCGCCGGCCACATTGTCGAAGAAGCTGTTGAGGTTGTCGATATAGACCTGCCGGCCCAGCTGCTCGGCCATGGCGGTGGAGTTGCGCAGATCGCCCCAGACGATGGCGGCGCGGATGGTCTCGCCGTCGCCCCGCTTGATCTGGCCCGACAGCACGCGCTGCCCGGCATTGGGCCCGAGATAGGTCATCAGCGCGCTCTTCGCCACGTCGCCGCGCACGGCCATCTTGGCCGCCACCGCCAGCCGGTCCTGCACGCTGATCAGCGCCTCGATCTCGTCGTCGCTGAAACCCTCGCGGCTGTTGGTGGACCAGGAGCCCATCATGCCCTGCTGCTTCGCCGCGTCGAACGGCGCGACGAAGGCGAGGTAGTCGGTGAGGCCTTCCTTGTGGAGATCGCCGAAGATGGGAAATTCCTTGTAGGCCTCGGCATCGAGCTTACGGCGCAGATGCTCCAGCTTGTGCTTCATCATGTGATAATAGGGGCTGACCTTGAACCGGTCGTTGGTCTTGCCGTCGGCCGTGTGCCGGTAGCCCTCCACCTGCAACCCTTCCTTGTGGCGCCAGGTAAATCCCAGGGCGCGGTACAGGGGATGCAGCACCGAGAAGGATAGATGCACCCGCGCCAGCGGAATGCCGGCGCCATGCAGCCGCTCGCAGCAGCCGCGCACGATGGTTTCGAGATCGGCGTCGGTCAGCGCCTGGGCCAGCAGCCAGCTTGTGGCGCGATCCACCAGCACCCGGGAGGCGGCGCTCGTTTTGTCGGACATGAAGGAACTCCGGAAAAAGGCCCATTCGCGGGCGCATTGCAGAGGATATAGGAAACCGGCGGCTGAAAACCAATAATCCCGGTGCTGTAAAATTTGTGTGCACCCCGGAATTGCGGATAGATTTCCGAGCAGTAACTAGGTTCCAGGATCCATCCCCTCATGACCAGTCAGGTTCAAGGCCCGCGCCACGTCGCGGTGATCGGCGCGGGTATCATTGGCGTCTGTACCGCGCTCTATCTGCAGCGGGACGGCCACCGCGTCACCTTGATCGACCGCGAGGGGCCGGGGGAGGGCGCTTCGAAGGGCAATGCCAGCGTGATTGCCGGCGAATCCTGCGTGCCCGTGGCCACGCCCGGCATCCTGAAGCGGGTACCCGGCATGTTGCTGGACCCGATGGGGCCGCTGGCTTTGCGCTGGGGCTATCTGCCGAAGTTGGCGCCCTGGCTCTGGCAGTTCGTCCGCGCCTCCTCGCCGGAGCGCGTGGAGGCCATCTCCATCGCCCTCCGCGCCCTCAGCGCCCAGGCGCTGGAATCCTACTGGCCGCTGATCCGGTCGGCCGGTGTCCAGGACATGATCCGCCGCACCGGCTGGCTGATCGTCTACGAGACCGACGAGAAATTCCGGGGCGCGCAGCCGGACCTGGAAATCCAGCGCCGCCGCGGCGTCGAATACCGCATCCTGCCGCCGGAGGAGATCCGCCAGCTCGAGCCGAGCCTGGCACCGATCTTCAAGCACGGCATCTATCATCCCGAGAACGCCTATGTGACCGACAATTTCCGGTTGGTGCAGGTGCTGGCGGAGAACCTTGTGCGCAATGGCGGAAAGCTGGTGAAGGAAGACGTTACCGGTTTCGCCTTCGATACCGCCGGCCACCCGAATGCCGTGGTGACCCGCACCGGCCGCCATGACGCCGATGCCGTGGTGGTCACGGCCGGCGCCTGGTCGCGGGCGCTCTGCCGCCAGCTCGGCCATGACCCGCTGCTGGATACCGAGCGCGGCTATCACATGATGTATCCGAACCCGGGCGTAAAGCCGCGCATGCCCATCTGTTCCGGCGAATACACCTTCGTGGCGACGCCACTGGAGCAGGGCTTGCGGCTCGCGGGCACGGTGGAGCTGGGCGGCCTCAAGGCGGCGCCTGACTATGCCCGCGCCCGCATCATCGCCGAGCGCGGCCGCCGCATGCTGCCGGGCCTGAACGAAGCCGGCGGCGTGCCCTGGATGGGCTTCCGGCCCTCGATGCCCGACTCACTGCCGGTCATCGACCGCTCCAGCAAGCACCCCAATGTCTTTTTCGGTTTCGGCCATGGCCATCTCGGCTTGACGCTGGCCGGTGTGACGGGGCGGATCCTGTCGGACATCGTCGCCGGCCGCGATGCGCGGCTCGATCTCGCGCCCTATCGCATCGATCGCTTCTAGACCAATTGCGTGAATTGGCCGCGGATTTGCTCGCGAATTCGTGAGCAGATGGCGATGGCATCGTTGCGACCGCTTCCTATATGCAGTTGGATTGGCGCGGGATCAGAATGGCGCCGCGGCGAAGCTTTGATAAGGGAGGTTTGTATGACCGTCAGTCAGGACATCATCAATCTGTTCGATCGCTTCACCCATGGCGGCATGGACCGCCGCACATTCATGCAGCGTCTCACCGCGATGGCCGGCGGCAGCGCTGCCGCCACGGCGTTGCTATCCGTTCTCGAGAACAACTACGCCCGTGCCGAGATGGTCGCCGCCGATGACAGCCGCCTGAAGGCGGAGGACACGAGCTATCCCGGCCCCGACGGCGCGATCAATGGCTACCTCGTGCGGCCCGTGGAGTCGGCCAAGCGTGGGACGGTGATCGTCATCCACGAGAACCGCGGCCTCAATCCACACATCAAGGATGTCGCCCGGCGGGTCGCGTTGGAGGGCTACAACGCGTTCGCGGTGGATCTGCTGTCGCGCGATGGCGGCACGCCGGAGGATGCCGACAAGGCCCGCGATATGATCGGCAAGCTGGACCCCGAACTCAACGCCCAGCGGCTGGCCGCCGCCGTGCCGTTCTTCGCGGCCCATCCCGAGGGCAACGGCAAGGTCGGCGCCGTCGGCTTCTGCTGGGGCGGCGGCATGGTCAACCAGCTCGCGGTGCGCAGCCCCGATCTCAACGCCGGCGTCGCCTATTACGGACGCCAGGTCGACGCGGCGCGCGTACCGGAGATCAAGGCGCCGCTGCTGCTCCACTACGCCGGCAACGACGAGAACATCAACCCGGGCATCGCTGCCTACGAAGCGGCGCTGAAGGCCAATGGCAAGAGCTACGAGATCTTCATGTATCCGGGCGCGCAGCACGCCTTCAACAACGACACCAACGAAGCCCGCTACAACAAGGAAGCCGCAGAGCTCGCCTGGGGCCGCACGATCGAATTCTTCAAGAAGAATCTGGCGTAGATCGGCGCATCTACGTAGGGGCGACCGCTAGCGCAGATCGCGCAGCAATCTTGCACGAGTTGTGCGACCCTGACACAGAGCGTGCAGATCAGTCTGCAGGGCCCGTGCAGGTCCGAGATCGCGCTGAACGGGATCCGGATCCAATCGTGGACTGCCATGCCGATTCCGGGCATCTCGACGCTCAGTATCGGCCGGAAACTAGATCCCAGCCTTCACGCCCTCGAACATCTTCTGCAGTTCATCGAGCCGCGTGTTCTCCTTGCTGAACAGGCCCGACTTCAGGAAGTCCGACGGGTCCTTGGGGAAGCCGCGCTCGGCCAGCAGCTCTTCGCTGACGAGGTCGAACGACTTGCGGTTGGAATGGCCGTAGCCGTAGTTGATCAGCCACTCGCCGGCTTTCGGATCCAGCATGGCGTCCATCAGCTCATGGGCCTTCTCCGGATGCGGCGCGTTGGTCTGCAGCACCAGGCCGCAGCACCAGTTCAACCGGCCTTCCTTCGGGGTCATGTACTTCACGTCGATGCCCTGGCTGCGCAGCGTCGCCACCGAGCTGTTCCAGGCGCTCGCCAGCACGATCTCGCCGGTCGCCATCGCCTGTTCGAACTCCGTGGAGTCGCTCCAGTACATGCGCAGCAGCGGCTTCTGCTTCTGCAGCAGCAGGCGGACTTTCTCGATCTCCTCGTCGGTCATGTTGTAGGGATCGGCGGCGCCGATCAGCAGGCCGCAGATGATCGAGGTGTCCGTGATGTCGTTGCCCATGGCGATCTTGCCGGCATAGCGCTCATCCCACAGGATGCTCCAGGACTCCTCCTTCACATCCACCAGGTCGGCGCGATAGATCACCGAGGTATTGCCCCAGTCCCAGGGCACGAACCACTGAGCGCCGTCCTTGTTGGCGTCGTTCACCACCTTGAGGCCGTCGAACAGCTCGCCCCAATGCGAAAGCTTCGACGTGTCGATCGGCTGCAGCAGATTGGCCGAGCGCCAGCGGTTGATGCGGCCGCTGCAGGGATGGGCGATGTCCACCTGGTATCCGGCGCGCAGTTTTTGAAAGGCTTCCTCCTCGTCGGAGAACAGCGGCATGTCGGGCGCGCCGTACTTGGCGTCATAGGCCGGATGCGCCTCCGGCACGTCATAGCCCGACCAGGTGAAATAGATCGCCTGCTCGTCGGCCCGCGCCGGCTTGTCGAACACCGGGACCGTCACCAGGCTGAGGCCCGTGCCGGCCAGAAGCTGATTGAAGCGGCGCCGCGAATACTTGCCGCTGCGCATCTGTTCGAGAATCTTGTCCTTGTCCATGATTTGTCTATCTCCCTGATTTAGTTTGTTTTTGCTGGCCCAATCGCTGAGCCGGCGTTTCCCGCCCGTTACCCAGGGCCGGGAGTCTAGGCCCGGGCGCAAGGTGGCGGCAAGCGCTCTGACTCCATGAAATCTCCAGGATTTCTCCATGATCCGTTCAAGCGCGCACGGCCCGGCGCGCCTAGACAGGGCGCGCGGCTGCTGATGGCTGCTGAACCGGGGCTCAGGACCACGGAAACCAAGATCTAGAAACATGGAAGGACAGGTCATGACACTACGCATTGGCAGTGAGGCGCCGGATTTCGACGCCGAGACCACCAGCGGCAAGTTCCGCTTTCACGATTGGCTGGGCAGTTCCTGGGCGGTGCTGTTTTCCCACCCCAAGGATTTCACGCCGGTCTGCACCACCGAGCTCGGCTACATGGCGCGGCTCAAGCCGGAGTTCGACAAGCGCAACGTGAAGATCATCGGCTTGTCGGTCGATCCCGGTCGACGATCACAAGCGCTGGGCCAAGGACATCGAGGAGACCCAGGGCCACGCGCCGAACTATCCGATCATCAGCGATCACGATCTGACGGTTGCCAAGCTCTACGGCATGCTGCCCGCTGAGATCAACGGCACGTCGAAGGGCCGTACCGCCGCCGACAACCAGACGGTTCGCAATGTCTACGTCATCGGCCCGGACAAGAAGATCAAGCTGCTTCTCTGCTATCCCATGAGCACGGGGCGCAATTTCGACGAGATCCTGCGGGTCATCGACTCCCTGCAGCTCACGGCGAAGCATCAGGTGGCGACGCCCGTGAACTGGCGGCAGGGCGACAACGTGATCATCGTGCCGTCGGTCTCCGATGCCGACGCGAAGGTCAAGTTCCCCGGCGGCTGGAAGGCGCCCAAGCCCTACCTGCGCATCGTGCCGCAGCCGAACTAGGGTGGCGTCAGCAAGACGATACAGGTGTGCATTCGCACTTCTTGTCCCCTCTCCCCCAAGGGGAGAGGGGAATCTGTTGTGCACATCCAAGTGAAGTAGCGAATTTATGATCTTCCGTCAGCTCTTCGACCGCACCTCCTGTACCTATACCTATCTCGTCGCCAATGGCGGCGAAGCCTGTCTCATCGATCCCGTGCTCGAACAGGCCGAACGCTACATCAAGCTGCTGCGGGAATTGAACCTGTCGCTGGTGATGGCCATCGACACCCATCTCCATGCGGATCACATCACCGGCCTCGGCACGCTGCAGGCGCGCACCCGCTGTCTCACGGTCATGGGCGAGCGGACGGCGGCGGAGATTGTCACTCTGCGCGTCGGCGACGGCGACTGCGTCCATGTCGGCGATCTGGAGCTGCGGGCCATCCATACGCCCGGCCATACCGACAATTCCTGCTGCTTCCGCCTGGCAAGCGCCGTCTTCACCGGCGACACGCTGCTGATCCGCGGCACCGGCCGCACCGATTTCCAGAACGGCGACGCCGCCGCGCAATATGAACTCGCTGTTCAACAAGCTGCTGCGGCTGCCGGAAGACACCCGCGTCTACCCCGGCCACGACTACAACGGCCAGACCGTCAGCACCATCGGCGAGGAACGCGCCCACAACCCGCGCCTCCAGGTCGGCTCCGTGAGCGAATATGTCGAGCTCATGAACGGCCTCAACCTGCCGCGGCCGAAGATGATGGATGTGGCCGTGCCGGCGAATTTGCGGATGGGGTTGGTTTCAGAGGTGAGCGCCTCCCTGCCTGTGGCTGCCCAATAGGCGGCCGTCTCCTGGGTCACGCCTTCGCCCGCAAGCGCGGCTTCTCGATCCCCGCAAGCTCGCACAGCGCATCCACCATCGCCGAGAAATCCTTCTGTCCGAAGCCGCGGGCGCGCGCCGTGCTGAAGGCCTCCCGGGCGGCGGCGGCGATCGGCATCGGCACCTTCGCGGCGTTGGCCGCCTCGATGATCAGGCTCAAATCCTTGTGCGCGAGATCGATGGTGAAGCCCGGCTCGGTATCGCCCGCCAGCACCTTCGACGGCCAGGCGATCTTGAGCTGGCCGTTGAACGCCGTGGTGCCGTAGAGCACTTCGAGAGTCTTCTCGAGCGACAGGCCGAAGCGCTGAGAGAGCGCCAGCGCCTCGGCATTGAGCTGGCAGGACACGACGGCGAGATAGTTGTTCACCAGCTTGGTGCGGGTGCCCGTGCCGACGCCGCCGCAATGATGGATGGTGTTGCCCATCGCCTCCAGCAGCGGCCGCACCCGCTCGAGGTCGCCGTCCGCTGCGCCGACCATGAACAGCGACTCGCCGCGATCGGCATGGCTCGCCAGCCGCCCCACCGGCGCATCGACGAAGGCGAGCCCCTTGGCGTGGGCCGCAGCGGCAATCCGGTCGGTGACCAGCGGCTCGACCGTGCTCATATCCATGACCAGGCCGCCGCTCTTCGCGTGTGCCAGGATACCCCCGGGTCCGGCCGCCACCTGCTCCAGCGCGGCCGAGTTGGGCAGCATGGTGACGACGATGTCGCTGGCGGCGGCGACTTCGGCCACGCTGCCGGCCGCGCGCGCCTGCAGCAGTTCCAGTTCCCGCACCGGCGCCGGATTGACGTCATGCACGATCAGCCGGAAACCCTTGCGGCACAGATTGGACGCCATCGGCCGCCCCATGCGGCCCAGGCCGATGAATCCGATCATCGTCATGCGGGTGTCTCCCTGGCGATTCCCGCCGGTGGCGGAGGTTTCTTGTCGCTTGGCCAAAGCATTCCCGTAAAGCCCGTCCCGCGCAAGCCGGTTGGCCTCGCCATTGTGTCCGCTTTGCAGACAGGGCAGGCTCAATGGGCATGAATGACGGCGGAGGCAGCAAATGTCCGATATCGGCGAGAAACTCAAGCAGCTTTGCGCCGCCTTCAATGCCCATGATCTCGATGGAGTCATGGGTCACTTCGCCGATGATTGCGTCCTCGAAATGCCCCGGGGAGACCGGCCCTGGGGCTCGCGCTGTGAAGGCAAGGCGGACGTGCGCAAGGCGCTGGCGGGAAGGTTCGAGGGGCTCCCCGATGTGCATTACGGCAGCGAGCAGCACTTCGTCGATGAACGCGCCAGCACCGGCATTTCGAAATGGATACTGACCGGCACGCGCCGCGACGGACAGCGGATCGAAGTGTGCGGCTGCGACTTCTATACGTTTCGAGGCGGGAAGGTCGTCCGAAAGGACTCCTACTGGAAAATCGTCGAGTAGGCGTTCTCGACAAGTCAGGCTTGAATGAGGTCAGCCGCGCGATCCGGCGCTCCACATCTTCTAGATGCGCGCGCGATCGCATCGACGGCGTCGCAGGTCCGGTCCGGCTGGTCAGTCAATCTGAACAGGTCGCGAACCGCCGCTTGCGAGAATCCCAGTTCAAGGCCGTGCGGATGAAACCCAGCCGGGCGCGGATTTGGCTTGATCTCAATCAATGCGCAACAGCAGGCGCGAAATAAGCTGTTGCAATTATTCTGTCCTGCATCGCTGCACAGAAGGAAAGTGGACAATGGATCGCAGAACAAAAGTGCTTAGCGCTGGTTTGGTGATCGCCCTCGCCATGATCGCTGGCAATCCAGAGATCGCACGAGCCCATGGCCAGCAGGGTGCAGGCTGGGGAATGATGGGGCAAGGCAGCGGATGGTGTCCGATGATGGGCCAAGCCATGGGGCCCGGGATGATGGGCTATGGCATGAGTCCGATGATGGGCCCCGGCATGATGATGGGTCCCGGCATGATGATGGGGCCGGGCATGATGGGCCAAGGTATGGGTCCTGGCATGATGGGCTATGGCATGAGTCCGATGATGGGTCCCGGCATGATGATGGGGCCGGGTATGATGGGCCAGGGTATGGGTCCCGGGATGATGGGCCAGGGTATGGGTCCCGGGATGATGGGCCAGGGCGCGGGTCCTGGGATGATGGGCCAGAGGCATGATGGGTGCCGGGCCGGCGGCGGCCAGCCTCACTGTTGATGACGTAAAGTCGAACATCAGTCGATGGCTGGCTTGGCAGGCCAATCCGCACCTGAAGCTGGGTAAGGTCGCGGAAAAAGATGCCAACACCATCACCGCCGAAATCGTCACCGTGGATGACTCTCTCGTTCAAAAGCTCGAAGTGGACCGGCGCACGGGAGCGATGTGGCCGGCTCAGGAGTAGATACGCACAGTTCACGTTCAATCTATCGGCACACTATGCGTGCATGAAGAAATGACCGTGGCAAAGTTGATGAGCAATGCGGGGCTAACGGCTGCGTAGGGTGAGCATCTTCACCAGGTCGTCCACGACGTACCGGCTTTCGACCAGTTCGAGCCCCGCCGCCGGAACATATTTCTCCGTCTCCCGGTCGAAGCTCGCACCGAAGGCCCAGGCCATCCAGGGCTGCCAGAGGCGCGAGATGAATCGCCGCATCTTCCCGCGCGGCCGCACATATTCGAGAAGCCGGATTGTGCCGCCCGGCTTGACGACGCGGCCCAGCTCGCGCAGCGCCGGCGTCTGCAGATGATCGGGCAGGACGCAGAACAGGAACGTCGACACCGCCGCATCGAATGATCCCGCCGGAAACTTCAGCTCGGTCACATCCATGCGATATAGCCTTCCCGCCGCCGCTACGGTCGGGCAGCGGCGATGCGCCCGCGCCAGCATCGCCGGACTGATATCGATCCCTGAAACGACCGCGCCGGGCGGATAATAGGCGCAGTTCCGGCCGGTGCCGACGCCCGCATCCAGAAGCTCGCCGCTGAGATCCCTGAACAACAGCGGCCGCAGCGCCGTGTACCGCTTCCGCTCGAACGGCAGATCCAGCAGATCGTAGAACGGCGCGATGCGCTCGTAGCGGGCGAGGGTGGGGATCATGCGGCCACCTAATGCAGCGCCAGCCAGCGTGTCAACCGGCGAGGGCGGCGCCGATCGCAAGAGCGGCGCCTATCGGGTCACGCCCGGTATCCGGTCCCGATTGACATCGCGCGACATTTTGATATTTTTGGAATAATGAAATCAAGAACCGCCATCGAGGCCTTGGGTGCCTTGGCGCAGGAGTCGCGCCTGGCGATCTTTCGCCTGCTTGTCCGCGAAGGGCCGGACGGGCTGTCCGCCGGCGCCATCGCCGCACGGCTCGGCGTTCCCGCGCCGACGCTCTCCTTTCATCTTGCCTATCTGAAACGGGCCGGCCTCATCAACCAGGCGCGCGACGGGCGCTCCCTGCTGTACGCCGCCAACACCCGCGGCATGCGGTCGCTGCTGGCCTATTTGACGGAGGATTGCTGCGGCGGGCGCCCGGAAATCTGCGGCTTTTCTGCTTGCGGTCCGGCCGCGGCGCCCTCGAGGACAACAAAAGACAATCGCCGCCGGCTGCGCGCCGGCGCAGGAGGAGGCGCGACATGAACGATATGCCCCGCAAGGATGTCTACAATGTTCTCTTCCTCTGCACCGGCAACTCGGCTCGCAGCATCATGGCGGAGTGCCTGCTCAATCAGTGGGGACGGGGGCGTTACCGCGCCTTCAGCGCCGGCAGCCACCCGAAGGGGCGCGTCCATCCCTTCACCATCGAGCTGCTGCAGCGGCTCAAATTCCCCACCGGGGAACTGCGCAGCAAGGACTGGGAGGAATTCGCCCGGCCCGGCGCGCCGGCGCTCGATTTCGTCTTCACGGTCTGCGACCAGGCGGCGGGCGAGGTCTGTCCGGTCTGGCCGGGGCAGCCGATCACGGCCCATTGGGGATTCCCCGATCCCGCGGCATTCGTGGGATCGGAGGCTGAGCAGCGCGTTCTGTTCGGCGACGTGTTCCGGCAGATTGAAAACCGGATCAAGATCTTCTGCGCCCTGCCCATCGAACGGCTGACGCGGCTGGCCATTCAGCATGAGGTCCGCCAGATGGGGACGAAGGCCTCGGAATCCGCCGCCTAGCAGCAGCCGCTCATGAACCCGTTCGATCTGAAGCGCCGGCTTGCCGCGGAGGGGCTAGGCACGGCCTTGCTCGTGGCCGTCGTCGTCGGCTCGGGCATCATGGGCGAGCGGCTGGCCGGCGGGAATGCCGCGGTAGCGCTGCTGGGGAATACGCTGGCGACCGGCGCGGCATTGGTCGTGTTAATTCTCGTGTTTGGCCCGGTGTCCGGCGCACACTTCAATCCCGCGGTCACCCTGTGCTTCGCGCTCCGTCGCCGGTTCAGTTGGACCGAGCTTCCCGCCTACATCGCCGTCCAGGTCGCCGGCGGAATCCTTGGCGCCATGCTGGCACACGCCATGTTCGATCTGCCGCTGGTCATGGCCTCGTCGCACGCCCGCACCGGCATCGGCGTCTGGATCGGCGAAATCGTCGCCTCCTTCGGCTTGCTGGTCACGATCTTCGGCTGCCTGCGGACGCGGCCGGACGCCGTGCCCTACGCCGTCGGGCTGTTCATCACCGCCGGATACTGGTTCACCTCCTCGACCTCCTTCGCCAATCCGGCGGTGACCATCGCCCGTTCGCTGACGGACACGTTTTCCGGTATCCGGCCGGTCGATGTCGCCCGCTTTCATTGCTGCACAGCTTGTTGGTGCCTTGCTCGCAACAGCTTTGTATAACTGGCTCTGGGTGCGGCCAGAGGAAAGCCATGGCGCTGTATCGGCTTCGCCCGAGCGCGCAGCCAAGTAACTTCGAAAGCGGAACACAAAGTCCCGGATAATGCCTACCGCCTTGCGCGAACGGAAGTCGACTGCATTTGCCGGCGGAGCGATCATTGGTGTGCTCGGCGGGCTAATCGGCCTTGGCGGCGCAGAGTTTCGGCTGCCGCTGCTCATCGGACTGTTTCGGTTCGTCGCTCTGGAGGCGGTCATCCTCAACAAGGCGATGAGTCTCGTGGTCGTAGCCTCCGCCCTGCCTCTCCGCGCGGGCGCCGTACCGCTGTCGTTGGTGGCCCAGCACTGGCCGGTGATCGTCAACCTACTGGCTGGATCGCTTCTTGGCGCCTGGTTCGGCGCCGGATGGGCCACGCGCCTAAAGTCGGAGACGCTGTATCGTGTGATTGCGGCGCTACTCGTCCTCATCGCCGCGGTGCTGCTCTTCGCACACGATCCGAAAGGCGCCGGCCAGCCGCTTTTTAGCGGCGCGATGCAGCTCGTTGCAGGCATTGCTGCCGGTTTTGTCATTGGCGGTGTGGCATCCCTGCTTGGAGTCGCCGGCGGAGAACTCCTCATACCGACGCTTGTTCTCTTGTTCGGGGCGGACGTAAAGCTTGCTGGAAGCCTGTCATTGGCGGTCAGCCTGCCGACGATGATCGTTGGCTTTACCCGCTACAGCCGCGATCAGAGCTTCACGGTTTTGGCAAGAAACAAGACATTCGTGCTGGTCATGGCCGCCGGCTCGATCCTAGGGAGCCTGATCGGCGGACAGCTGCTCCAGTTCGTTCCGGCCCATGCGCTGTTGCCGATCCTTGCAGCGATTCTCATCGTGTCAGCGGCAAAGGTCTGGCGGCATCGATAGGCATTTCGGCAAAGGGTCGCCAGCGCGGACATTTCGACTTTCCTGGAAGTATCGGTTGACTCGGCCGATGCCGCTCGGTACTGTCCATTCGACAATACTCGAAGGATCGAACAATGGCCAAGGGCTGGGATCGGCAGGGCTGGGCGGTGAAGGCGCTGAACGCGCTGGCTCATGACTCGCGGCTGCAGGTGCATCGGTTGCTGGTGCGGGCGGGAGGGCAGGGGCTCAGCGCCGGCGCGATCGCCGAAGAGCTGGGCATCCCCGCTTCGTCATTGTCGTTCCATCTCATGCATCTGCAGGCCGCCGACATGGTGCAGCAGCGGCGCGAAGGCCGCTCGCTGATCTACTCCGTGAACTTCGACTGCATGGATCAGCTGATGGAGTACCTGCGCGAGAACTGCTGCCAGGGGGTGCAATGCCGCCCGGCCGCGCTCCGGCCGGCAAAGCCGCGACAGAAGATCCGCGCCTGAGTCAGTCAATCGAACAATCAGCCGAGAGGATAACGCCCATGGACGGCACATCCAACATTTCCACTGCCTTGCCCGTCGCGGTGATTGGCGCAGGGCCGGTCGGCCTTGCCGCCGCGGCGCATCTGGCGACGCGCGGTCAGGACTTCATCCTGTTCGAAAGCGGTCCGGGACCGGGCGCGCGATGCGGGAGTGGGGCCATGTCACCTTCTTCTCGCCCTGGCGCTACACTGTCGACGAGGCGGCGCGCGCACTGCTCGAGCCCACCGGCTGGACCATGCCCGATCCCGACCGCGACCCGACGGGGCGCGAACTGGTTGAGCGCTATCTGGCGCCCCTGGCCGCGCATCCGGCGATTGCGCCGAGACTGCGCTTCAATGCCCGTGTCGCCTCGGTCACGCGCCGGGGCATGGATCGCGTGCCGACCGCGGGACGCGAGACGCGGCCGTTCGAGATCGTCACGGTCGGACCGGACGGACGGGAGTCGCGTCACCTGGTGCGCGCGGTGATCGATGCGTCAGGCACCTGGCGCAGTCCGAATCCGGCCGGCGCCGGCGGCGTGCCGGCCGAGGGCGAACGGGCCAGCGCGGCGCGCATCAGCTACGGCATTCCCGATGTGTCCGGCGCCGCGAAGGCGCGGTTCGCCGGCAAGCGCGTGATGGTCCTGGGATCGGGCCATTCGGCCATGGATTCGATCCTCGGCCTGGTCCGGTTGCAGAACCAGGCGCCGCAAACAGAGATCCTCTGGGCCATGCGTTCGCCGCCCAACGGGCGCACATTCGGCGGCCTCACCGACGACCAGCTCTCCAGCCGCGGCGCGCTCGGCGAGCGATCCAAGGCGGCGGTGGAGAGCAGCAAGGTGCGGCTGATCGCGCCGTTCCGGGTCCACGCCTTCGCGCTCGCGCCTGATGGCATCGCCGTTACCGGCGAAAGCGGCGAGGGGCCTCAGACGCTCAAGGTCGACGAGGTCATCGTCGCCACCGGTTTCCGTCCCGACTATTCCGCCATGACCGAGCTGCGGCTCGATTTGCATCCCTGGCTGGAATCGCCGCGCGCGCTCGGGCCCTTGATCGATCCCAACGAGCATAGCTGCGGCACCGTGCCGCCCCATGGCGAGGCGGAACTGCGCCAGCCGGAGCGGGATGCCTACATCGTCGGCATGAAGGCCTATGGCCGCGCGCCGACCTTCCTGATGATCACCGGCTACGAGCAGGTGCGCTCGGTGGTGGCGGCGCTGGCCGGAGATTGGGAGGCGGCGCGCGACACGCGGCTGGTCCTGCCGGAGACCGGCGTCTGCAACGGTCCGGGTCTTTCGGAAGCAGATGGCGGTGTCGGTGGCCAATCCGGCTGCTGTGCACCGAAGCCGAAGGTTGCGGTTGTCGCAGCCGTTGCGCCCACTCCCGCGCCGGCCCCGGTGAAAGCAGTCGTTTCCGGCGGCTGCTGCGGATCGTGACCACGGCGCCGGAGAGCGCGCCGGCGCCGGGGCGGCTGCCCTATCCGTTCGTGTTTGCCCTGGGCGCGGCGCAGCTCGTCGCCTGGGGCAGCTTCTACTACGTCTTCGTCACCCTGATGGAGCCGATGGCCGCCGACCTCGGCTGGAGCAAGACAGCGATCAGCGGCGCGCTCTCTGTCGTGCTGGCGACCAACGGACTCTGCACCTACGGAATCGGCCGCTGGATCGACCGCTTCGGCGGCCGGCTGCTGATGACCGCCGCGGCCTTTCTCGGCGCCGGCCTGCTGATCCTCTGGGCGCAGGTGAGCGAGATGTGGCAGTTCTACGCCATCGCCGTCGGCATCGGCATGATCTCATCGATGCTGCTATACGAATCCGCCTTTGCCGTCGTGGCGCGGCTGATGGGCGCCGACTATCGCCGGGCGATCATCGTGATCACCTTGCTGGGCGGGCTGGCCAGCACCGCCTTCGTGCCGCTCACGCACTTCCTGGTCGTGGCGCTCGGCTGGCGGCAGGCGCTCATGGCATTGGCCTTCATCCAGCTGCCCATCTGCGCCGGCATTCCGTTCTTCCTGCTGCGCGGCCGCGAGTCCTTCGGACGAGGCAAGGACTCTGGCACACCGTTCGTCCGCGTCTCCATCAAGCCCGCGCTGGCGCATCCGGTGTTCTGGCTGCTGGCCGTCAGCTTTGTCAGCTATGCCTTCCTGTTCACGTCGCTGGTCTTCAGCCTCGTGCCGATCCTGGACGAGAGGGGCTACACCGCGGCAGAGGCTGTGGCCGCCTATGCCTGCATCGGGCCCTTTCAGCTCGCGGGACGCTTCGTCATCCTGACGTTCGAGCGCCAGATCGGCGTGGTGGCGGCTGGTTTGATCGGCACACTGTTTCCTGTGCTGGCGACGGTGATCCTGATGATGCTGGAGGCCCATTCGCCGCTGGTGTTCGTCTTCGCCATCGCCTTCGGCATCGGCATGGGAGTCAAGACGATCGTGCAGGCCACGGCCGCGCCCGAGTTCCTCGGCCGCGCCGCCTACGGCGCCCTGCAAGGCGCGTTGATGTTCCCGGTCTTTCTCGCCCAGGCTCTCTCGCCGTTCCTAGGCGCCGCCATCTGGCAGATCGAGGGCGATTACGGATTGCTGCAAATCGTGCAGCTCGCGATGGCCGCCCTCTCCGCCGCCGCCTTCATCCTCGCCGCGAAACTCCGGCCGGGCAGGGTAGCGTTGCTATCGTCGTAGTGAAGCGCAGGCTGATCGTTGATCATGATCTGTCCCCTCGCTTCGAGGGCGAGGGAGAGGGATGCCACATTCGCGTCCAGCGAATGTGGCTGGGTGAGGGTATGGGAGCAAAGACGGCGAAAGTATCTCGGCGATGATGAGGGCAGAGCTCTGACTGTCTGCAGCCAATCCTGAGTTTTCTGTAACATCGTCGCCGCCCCTCACCGCAACATCTGCTGGACGCGGATGTTGCTGCCTCTCCCCACTCCGTGGAGCGAGGCGACAGTGGCTGACAGCCGCATCGAAGCTTGCTATATTACGCAAAATATGGTATACATGCGTAATGAGCATATTTAACGCCCCTCCCAATGCAGGCAATGCTGGAAAGATGCGCCACCGCACCAGCAGAACGTCGATGCACTCCGACGGCCGCGATTCCCTTGCATGGCATCGATCCCGGAGAAATAGGGGTCCCACATTTCTCGCCAAATCTGCATTTTCCGTGCTGGTGGAATGGCTTAACCCCGAAATCTGGGCCGGAAAATAGCGCGAAAATGCGCATTCTGACTGGCGCTGGCCTCGAGGACGTCCGTGCCTCATCTCCGCCCCTCGCCAAGGCTCCGGCGAATCGGCTAAGCCAGCGCCCAGCCTCCATCCCCGCCGGATCCGCCCGGCTCAGCCCTGACATGCCCCTGTAAGACCGATGGCCAGAAAAGCAACCGCCGCCGCTCCGCCGCCGCCTCCGCCCCAGGCGCCCCAGATGGTGCCCTTCGCCGAGGCCCTGTCGGAGCGTTATCTCGCCTACGCCCTCTCCACCATCATGGCGCGGTCGCTGCCGGATGTGCGCGACGGGCTGAAGCCGGTGCATCGCCGGCTGCTCTATGCCATGCGCCAGCTCCGCCTGGATTCGACGGCCAAGGCGCGGAAATCGGCGGCGGTCGTCGGCGATGTCATGGGCAACTACCATCCCCATGGCGACGCGGCGATCTATGACGCCATGGTGCGCCTGGCCCAGGATTTCGCCGTGCGCTATCCCCTGATCGACGGCCAGGGCAATTTCGGCAATATCGACGGCGATAACGCCGCGGCGATGCGCTACACCGAGGCGCGGCTGACCGCCGTCGCCGACATGCTGCTCGAGGGCATCGACGAGGACGCCGTCGATTTTCGCGACACCTATGACGCCGTGCGGCAGGAGCCGATCGTTCTGCCATCAGCCTTTCCCAATCTGCTGGCCAACGGATCCCAGGGCATCGCCGTCGGCATGGCGACGTCGATCCCGCCGCACAATGTGGCGGAGATCTGCGACGCGCTGCTGCACATGATCAAGTTCCCCAAGGCCACCATCGGCAAGCTGGTGGACCTGATCCCCGGCCCGGATTTCCCCACCGGCGGCGAGCTGGTGGAAAGCCGCGAGACCATCGAGGAGGCCTACCGCAACGGCCGCGGCTCGTTCCGCCTGCGCGCCCGCTGGGAAGTGGAGAAGCTGAAGAGCGGCACCTGGCAGATCGTCGTCACCGAGATTCCCTACCAGGTGCAGAAGTCGCGCCTGATCGAGCGCATCGCCGAGCTGCTGCAGGAGCGCAAGCTGGCGGTGCTCGAGGACGTGCATGACGAGTCGACGACGGACGTGCGCCTGATCCTCACGCCGAAGAGCCGCAATGTGGATCCCGAGGTGCTGATGGAATCCCTGTTCCGTCAGACCGACCTGGAGACCCGCTTCAGCCTCAACATGAACGTGCTGGACGCCAGCAACACGCCGCGGGTGATGTCCCTGGCCGAGGTGCTGCGCGCCTATCTGGATCACCGCCAGGTCGTGCTGCAGCGGCGCAGCAAGTTCCGCCTGGCCGAGATCGCCCGGCGGCTGGAGATCCTCGAAGGCTACATCGTCGCCTATCTGAATCTGGACGCGGTCATCAAGATCATCCGCACCGACGACAATCCGAAGGCGAAGATGATCCAGCGCTGGAAGCTGACGGATATCCAGGCCGACGCCATCCTCAACATGAAGCTGAAGGCCCTGCGCAAGCTGGAGGAGATAGAAATCCGCGGGGAGAGGGATCAGCTCACCGCCGAGCAGAAGGACCTGAAGGGGCTGCTGAAGGACGAGGACCGGCAGTGGAAGAAGATCGGCGACGAGATCTCCGCGCTGAAGAAACGTTTCGGCCCGGACACCGCACTCGGCAAGCGGCGTACCAAGCTGGGCGATGCACCGACGGCCGTCGTCGTGCCGCTGGACGCCGTGGTGGAGCGGGAGCCGGTCACCATCGTCTGCTCCGAGAAGGGCTGGGTCCGCGCCATGAAGGGCCATGTGACCGAGAGCGACGAGATCAAGTACAAGGAAGGCGACCGCGGCCGCTTCTTCTTCCACGCGGAGACCACCGACAAGATCATGGTCTTCGGCACCAACGGCCGCTTCTACACCATCGGCGCCGACAAGCTGCCGGGCGGGCGCGGCCATGGCGAGCCCGTGCGCCTGATGATCGATCTCGGCAACGACCAGGACATCGTCGCCGTCTTCGTCCACAAGCCCGGCCGCAAGCTGCTGGTGGCCGCCGATGACGGGCGCGGCTTCATCGTGCCCGAGGACGAGGCGGTGGCGCAGACCAAGGCCGGCAAGCAGGTGCTGAATGTGGGCGAGGGGATCGAGGCCCAGGCCTGCGCCACGGTCGAGGGCGATCATGTGGCCGTGATCGGCGAGAACCGCAAGCTGCTGATCTTCCCCCTGGAGGAAGTGCCGGAGATGACCCGCGGCCGCGGCGTGACCTTGCAGAAATACAAGGATGGCGGCCTGTCGGACGTGAAGGCTTTCGTTCTTGCCGATGGCCTGACCTGGAAAAGCGGCGAGCGCGTGCGCACGGAAACCGACCTGCGGGACTGGATCGGCAAGCGCGCCCAGGCCGGCCGCCTGCCGCCCCGCGGCTTCGCCACCAACAACAAATTCGGTTGAGAAACGGGCGCGTCAGCGTGGCAGTTGCATTGATGCAGGGGATGCTAGCATGATCCCGAGAACGAAAATCCGCCGGCTGGCCGACCACGCCGGCGCATAACACGAACAGTTGGGCATGCAGGGAAACCGCCTGGAACAAATACTGGCGATGCTGGCGCTGGCGGTGCTGGCCATCGGCTGCATCCTCGTGCTCTGGCCGTTCTGGTCCTCGGTGATCTGGGCGGTGATCCTCTGCTCCTCCACCTGGCCGCTGTTCATGTGGCTGGACGCCCAGTTCATGGGCCGGCGGAGGAATCTATCGGCCGCGCTGGCGACGCTGCTGATGGCCTTCATCTTCGTGCTGCCCTTCGCCATCGTCGGGCCGAGCATGGCCCAGGACGTCAGCGCCGTGGCGCGGGAAATTATCAACCTGCTCCAGAAGGGCCCGCCCGCGCCGCCAGACTGGCTGCTCGATATTCCCTGGATCGGGCCGATGTTCCATGACTACTGGGCCGAGCAGATCGCCAGCGGCGTCGACCTGATGCCGACCATCCGCCCCTATGTCACCATGCTGCAGAGCCAGGCCCTCGCCCTGGCGGGCACTGTCGGCGAAGGACTCATCCTGCTGATCCTCAGCCTGGTCATCTCCTTCTTCCTCTACCGCGACGGCAAGACCTTGGCGCTCCGCCTGTCGACGGCATTGGAACGCTTCGCCGGCGAACGCGCCCAGCATCTGATCCAGCTCGCCGGCGACACCATGCGCGGCGTGGTCTACGGCATCATCGGCACGGCCCTGGCCCAGGCGGCGCTGGCCACCATCGGCTTCTACATCGCCGGGGTGAAGGCGGCGCTGTTCCTCGGCCTCGTCACCTTCTTCATGTCGCTGATCCCCTTCGGCACGCCCTTCATCTGGGCGCCGGTGGGTATCTGGCTGGTAATGCAGGGCCATACCTGGCAGGGCATCTTCCTGCTGGCCTGGGGCACATTGCTGATCAGCTGGGTCGACAATATCCTGAAGCCCTACTTCATCAGCCGCGAGGGCCGGATGCCCTTCATCCTGGTGTTCCTGGGCGTGCTCGGCGGCGTGCTGGCCTTCGGCTTCATTGGCGTGTTTCTGGGGCCGGTGCTGCTGGCCATCGGCTTCAGCCTGGCCAAGGAATGGAGCACGTCGGCCCTGGCGGAACGGCTGGAGCGCGAAGGCGCCGACGGCGAGGATCCGCCGCCGACCCTCTAGCGCTGTCCGTTCGGCGGCTGCCAGCCCTGGGGGCCGAACAGCTCGACCGGCCGGAACCGCGTCTTGTAGGCCATCTTGCGGCTCTCGCGGATCCAGTAGCCGAGATAGACATAGCGCAGCCCGCGCCGCTGCGCCTCCCGCGCCAGCCAGATGATCATGTAGCTGCCCAGGCTGCGCGGCGCCTGCGCCGGATCGAAATAGCTGTAGACGGCCGAAATGCCGTCATCCGTCCAGTCGGTGAGGGCGCAGGCGATCAGCCGGTTGCTGCCGTCGCGGAACTCGACCAGTCTTGTGTCGATAGAGCTGTCCTCCACCATGGAGCGGTAGTCGGACAAGCCCATGCCCACCATCTCGCCGTCGGAGTGCCGGCCATCGAGATAGGCCTGGAACAGGGCGTATTGCTCGGCCGTGCCGCGGGCGAGCCGGACGTTCGCGGTGAGGTCGGCATTGCGCGCCTCGGTGCGCCGCAGCGTGCGGCCGGGCTGGAACTCCAGGGCGCGGATGCGGACGGGCGTGCAGGCCTGGCAGCCGGAGCAGGCCGGCCGGTAGGCGATGGCGTGGCTGCGCCGGAAGCCGGCGCGCTGCAGCAATTGGAAGTTGCGGCCGGCCTCGCTGCCGCTGAGCCGCGTGACCACCTTCCGCTCCATGCGCCCCGGCAGATAGGGGCAGGGCATCTCGGTGGTGACGAGGAAGGAGAGCGGCTGGGTGCGGGTCTGGACCGACATGACGGCGCCTATTATGGCGCAGTCATCGGCCGTTCGGCCAGTGCCGGATATGTGTTAACGCTGTTAGCCGATTCGGCGCGTGACGACGATACCGGACAGGATATCGTGCAGCGCCATGTTGCGGCGGGTGAAGAACACCACCAGCAACAGCAGGCCCGAGGTGGCGAACAGCGAGACATAGAACAGCAGCGACATGACGAAGGCCTGGACGTAGTCCGGGCGCTCGCCGGTCGTCGCTGCTGTGGACCTGCAAGGTCGAACAGCCGCATGCCCGGGGTCGAGGCCTTGTAGCCGCCCATGGTGATCGTGTCGTAGAGGATGGCCAGCGGCAGGAACGAGATGACGGCCATGATCGCCATCGCCGGCAGCAGCAGCAGGCCGAAGGTGACGATGCCCATCGTGATGAGCGCGACATGCACCGCCAGGTTGGCGATCGAGATCAGCAGCACATCCACGATGTAGGCCCAGAACCGGCGGCCGAGGACGCCGTCGTAGAGGGCCGGATTGTCGAGCATGCCGTCATCGGACATCTGCCGGCTCCCGAAGGAGAAACTCGAAGAATCGCTGCTCATCGGAGGCGCACTCCCCAAAGGATTATACGCCCCCTAAGTGGGAAGTCCGGCGCCGGTCTGCAAGACCCTAGGCCGCCAGCGCCTGCTCCAGGTCGGCGATCAGGTCCGCCTCGTCCTCGATGCCGACCGAAAGCCGCACAAGCCCGTCGCTGATGCCCAGTTCCGCCCGCTTTTCCGCGGGGATGGAGGCGTGGGTCATGATCGCCGGATGCTCGATCAGGCTTTCGACGCCGCCCAGGCTCTCCGCCAGCGCGAAGATCTGGCAGCGCTCCAGGAAGCGCTTGGAGTCCGCCAGCGTGCCCTTGATGATCGCCGTGACCATGCCGCCGAACTCGTGCATCTGCCGCTTGGCCAGGGCGTGCTGCGCGTGGCTTTCGAGGCCGGGATAGTAGACGCGGGCAATCTTCGGGTGGCGCTCCAGCCAGCGGGCGACGGCCATCGCGTTCTGGCAATGGCGCTCCATGCGCAGCGCCAGGGTCTTCAGGCCGCGGAGCGCCAGGAAGCTGTCGAACGGGCTGGCCACCGCGCCGACGGCGTTCTGCAGGAAGGTCAGCTTGTCGCGCAGGTCGGCGTTCTCGCCGACCACGGCGATGCCGCCGATGATGTCGGAATGGCCGTTGAGGTATTTCGTCGCGGAATGCATCACCAGATCGAAGCCCATCTCCAGCGGCCGCTGCACATAGGGGCTGGCAAAGGTGTTGTCGGCGCAGGTGAGGATGCCGCGGGGCTTCGCCAGTTCGGCCAGCGCCTGGAAATCCACCAGCCGCAGCAGCGGATTGGTCGGCAACTCCACCCAGATCATCTTCGTCTCCGGCCGGATCGCCGCTTCGACTTTCTTCAGGTCATGCAGATCGACGAAGGTGAATTGCAGGCCGGCCGAACGCTTGCGCACCCGCTCGAACAGCCGGTAGGTGCCGCCATAGAGATCGTCCATCGCGATGACGTGGGCGCCGCTGTCCAGCACGTCGAGGATCGTCGACGTCGCCGCGAGGCCGGAGGCGAACGCAAATCCCTTGGTGCCGCTTTCGAGATCGGCGATGCAGCGCTCATAGGCCATGCGCGTCGGGTTCTGCGAGCGGGAATATTCATAGCCCTTATGCACGCCCGGGCTCTGCTGCACATAGGTCGAGGTGGCGTAGATCGGCACCATGATGGCGCCGGTCGAGGGATCGGGGCTCTGGCCCGCATGGATGCCGCGGGTGGCGAAGCCGAGCCGGTTGGGCCGGGTCGAGGGCCGCTTGCTCTTGCTGTGGTCGTTCATGTTCTCAGTTTCCGATTCCTATTTCATCCGCCGGCGCAGGTGATTGAGCAGATCGATCCGCGTGATCAGGCCGAGGAACTGATCGCCTTCCTGCACGATCGCCACATGGTCGCGGGCGAAGATCGGCAGCAGATCCGACAATGGCGCCTTGGCGCCGACGATATCGAGCTTCGTGGTCATCGCCGCGCGCACCTTGTCGCGGAATTTTTCTTCATGACCATAGACCTTCAGCAGAATGTCCGACTCGTCGAGGATGCCGATGATCTTGCCGTTTTCCAGCACCGGTATCTGCGAGATGTCATAGAGCTTCATCCGCGCATAGGCGGCGAGCATCGTGTCTTCCGGATCGGCCGTCACCGTCGCCTTGTCCGAATGGCGCCGCGATACCAGGTCGCCGAGATCGCCGCGCTTCTCGCGCTCGATGAATCCCTGGTCCAGCATCCAATAGTCGTTGAACATCTTGGAGAGGTACTTGTTGCCGCTGTCGCAGACGAAGCTGACCACGCGCTTGGCCGTCTTCTGCTCGCGGCAATATTTCAGCGCCGCCGTGATCAGCGTGCCGGAGGAGGAGCCGGCGAGGATGCCTTCTTTCTTCAGGACATCGCGGGCGGTGGCGAAACTCTCTGCGTCGGTGACGGTGTAGGCTTCGCTCACCAGCGAGAGATCGCAATTCGGCGGCACGAAATCCTCGCCGATGCCCTCCACCATCCAGGAGCCCGGCTTCCATCATGTTGCCCGTCTTGACCAGCTCGGTCAGCACGGAGCCCTTCGGATCGGCCAGCACCATCTTCGTCGTCGGCGACACGCGCTTGAAGAAGCGGCCGAGGCCGGTGAGCGTGCCGCCGGAGCCGACGCCGCAGACCACCGCGTCGACCTGGTGATCCATCTGCTGCCAGATTTCCGGGCCGGTGCTGGCTTCATGCGCCAGGGGATTGGCGGGATTGCCGAACTGATTGACGTAGATGGCGCCCGGCGTCTCCTTGGTCAGCCGTTCGGCGATGTCCTGGTAGTATTCGGGATGGCCCTTGCCCACATCGGAGCGGGTCATGCGGCATTCGGCGCCGAGGGCGCGCAGGTTGAAGACCTTCTCCTGCGCCATCTTGTCGGGAATGACGAGGATCAGCCGATAGCCTTTCTGCGCGGCGACCAGCGCGAGGCCGAGGCCGGTGTTGCCCGCCGTCGCCTCGATCAGCGTGCCGCCCGGCTTGAGCGAGCCGTCCCGCTCCGCCGCCTCGACCATCGACAGCGCGATGCGGTCCTTGATCGAGCCGCCGGGATTCTGGTTCTCCAGCTTCAGGAACAGCTTGCACTTGCCGGTATCCAGCCGCTTCACTTCCACCAGCGGCGTGCCGCCGATCATCTCCAGTACATTCCCATAGGCGGTCATGTCTGCTCCTGTCGCTCTCTATTCGCCTTCGGCGCCGGAATGGCTGCTGAGCACGCGGGTGGGGAATCCCGCCTCCTGCAGCTTGCCGACGATCTCGCTGACGTGGTCCGAGTTGCGCGTCTCGATCATCGCGTCGACATCGGCCCTCTTCACCGGCAGATCGTAGAACATGCGCTGGTGATAGATCTCGATGATGTTGCCGCCGGCCTCGCCGATGGTGCGGGCGAGGGTGCCGAGCACGCCGGGCGAGTCGGCGATCTGGATGCGCAGCGTCGTCACCCGGCCGTCGCGCACCATGCCGCGCATCAGCACTTGCGACAGGATGCGGGAATCGATGTTGCCGCCGCAGATGACGATGCCCACATGCTTGCCGGCGAAGCGCTTGGGATGCGCGAGGACGGCCGCGAGGCCGGCGGCGCCGGCGCCTTCGGCGACGATCTTCTGCGTCTCCACCAGCAACTGAACGGCATGTTCCAGCGGATCTTCCTCGACCAGAAGGATATCGCTCACCAGCCGCTCGATGATCGCCTTGGGAATCGCACCGGGCGATTTGACAGCGATGCCCTCGGCAATCGTTTGCCCGCCATTGGCCGGCGCAATCTTGCGCATCGCATGATGCATGGAGGGATAGAGCGCGGCCTCGACGCCGATCATGTCGATCGCGGGCTTCAGCGCCTTCAGCGCCGTGGCGATGCCCGCCAGGATGCCGCCGCCGCCGATGGGGACGATCACGGTGTCGAGGTGCGGCGCATCGGCGAACAGCTCGAGGCCGATGGTGCCCTGGCCGGCGACGATCTTCTCGTCGTCATAGGGATGGACGAAGATCAGGCCTTCGCGCTGCGCGACCTCGCGGGCGAACACCGCGCGAACTGTCGATGCTGTCGCCCTCCAGCAGCACCCGCGCGCCGAAGCTCTTGGTGCGCTCCACCTTGTTGAAGGGCGTGCCCTGGGGCATGACGATGGTGGCGGGAATGGAGAAGCGCTGGGCGTGATAGGCGACGCCCTGGGCATGGTTGCCGGCCGACATGGCGATGACGCCGGCCTTGGCTTCCTGGGGCGTCAGGCTGCGCAGCTTGTTGCAGGCGCCGCGGTCCTTGAAGGAGCCGGTGAATTGCTGGTTCTCCAGCTTCAGCGTGATCGAGGCCGCACCGGTGGCCGCCGCCAGCCGCGGCGCCGAAACGGCCGGCGTGCGCACCACATGGCCGGCGATGGTGTCCGCAGCGGCGCGGATATCGTCGATGGTTACGGTCATCAGCGGCTTTCGTCGATCATGGCGCGGGGCGGAGTGTCAGGGTGTCGACACCCTGTCCCACCATAGTGAAATACTGCTGATCGCGCCAGCGGGGGAGAAGGTCGCGATAGTGGGGCGAGAGCGGATTCCCCGACTGGCCGCCGGCGAGCATGAAGCGGGAATCGTCCAGATTGGCGAGATCGAAGATGGCTCGCATCGATGCGCCATGCACATGGGGATATACGGGATCATCGGACTCGTAGTCGATGTCGGCGGTGCCGCGATTGACTGTGTATTCGTCGCCATCGGTTTCCAGCGGCGTGAACAGCCAGCTGCCAAGCAGCGGCACGCGATCCAGCAGCGCGTTGGCGAACCGCGCCTGATGCGCATCGCCCCAGCGCCATTTGCTCGGATCATTGCCGTAGCGCTTCGATGAGTTGTTTTATCGCGGTACGAAATGAGTTCTGCAGCTTCCCCAGGCAGACTCCGATCTGAACTTGGCCCGGCAGGCGGCACCAGGTGAGGTCTTCCCGGCCGAGGGCATCGATCGCCGCCATCGGGTTCGTCCAGATGTAGTCGACGAACTCATCGCCGAGCCGTCCCGCAAAGAGCGCCTTGTCGGCCTCGCGCAGCCAGGTTGTCAGGATGAGCGGCGCTGCCTGGCCGCGATCGACGTGGAAATCCCATTGCTTGAGAATTTCGATCGCGGCTTTTTCATCGTCGGATGACCGCGCCCATCGTTTCGAGACTCGGCATCAGCGCCGCGAGCTGCTGCTTCGCCGCGGCCGAGTAGGTATCGCGCATGATCGCCGCCGCGGAGTCCATCGTGACCTTCGGGTCCGCGCGCAGGAATTCCTGGATGCGATCCTGGCGGTAGGACTCCTGCCAGTGGCCGGTGATGAAGTGGCTGTAGCCCTCCGGCGTGATCTTGCTGTTGGCGGTGGCGATGAAGCCCTCGGGCGGGTTCTTGACTTGAGGCAGTTCCTTGAACGGCAGGAAGCCGGCCCAATCATAGTCGCCGTCCCAACCCGGCGCCGGCATCATCGAGTTGGCGCTCAGCATCTTGCGCACCGGCACGCGGCCGGCGGCGACGAAACCGATATTGCCGGCGGTGTCGGCGAGCACGAAATTCTGCTGCGGGCTATGGAAATCCTGGAGCGCGGCAAACGCCTCATCCACTGTCGTCGCATGGTTCAGCCGGTGGATTGCCGTGGCGGTCCGGTCATCGGCGCGCAATCCCGTCCAGCTCAGGGCCAACACATAGCCCTTGTCGACCCGTTGAAAGCGCGGGAGATCCGACAGGATCGGACCATGCCGGCTGTTGCGGATGGTGATCTGCTCATCCTCGCCGCCGCGAACATGGATCGTCTCCGTGCGCGTCTCGAAAGCGGCAATGCCGTCGGGCGTCGCGTAGCGGGCCGGGTCGGCCGGGTCCAGTTTCTCCAGGAACAGGTCCTGGGTGTCGCTATGCGTCGTCGTCAGCGACCAGGCGAGATGGCCGTTATGGCCGATGATGACGAAGGGGCCGCCGGGAGATGTCGCGCCGACCAGTAGATGTTCCGGCGTCTCGATGCGCACCAGATACCAGACGATCGGCGAGTCCAGGCTGAGATGGGGATCGTTGGCGAGGATCGGCGCGCCTGTCGCGGTGCGGCTGCCGCTGACGGCGAAGCTGTTGGAGGCGCCGCGCGACGGCTGGAGAATGGGATCGAGGCTCGCCAGCAGGCTTGCCTGCGCCTCCGGTGCGGACGGCAGATTCGCCGCCTGCTGCGCGCCGTCGCCCAGCGGCATCAGCGAGTTCAGTTCGGCCGGCGTCAGCGTCCGCGACAAGCGGTAGCGCAGGAATTCCATCCAATAGTTGTTGCTGAGCCGCAGCGCCATGATGCGGCCCCAGGCGAGCGAGTCCGCCACGCGCCAGGGTTCGGGCCGATGGCGGAGCACTTCGAACTCCGGCGGCCAGGCGCCGCTATGCGCCGTCGAGATAGGCGTTCACGCCGGCCGCGTAGGCTTCGAGCCGCGCCCGTGTGTCGTCAGGAAGCAAGGCCTCGCTCTGCTCCGCCGCGCGATAGAGGCCGAGCACGCGCATGGTGCGGTCGGTGGAGAGCGTCATGCTGCCGACCACTTCCGACAGC
Organism: uncultured Alphaproteobacteria bacterium; assembly: GCA_963816235.1. Taxonomy (GTDB): domain Bacteria; phylum Pseudomonadota; class Alphaproteobacteria; order Dongiales; family Dongiaceae; genus DATKFM01. Next base: position 264,861 of record CAWFKD010000012.1, read on the forward strand.
CGGCCGGCGACCAGCCGCCGCATCATCTCCATCTGCACCAGCCGGTCCTGCGCATGGACGTAGCCGAGGGCGAAGGCGGCATCGGCGTCATTCTGCGCGCGGATGGTGACGATGCCGTCGGCATCGCGCAGGATCTGCACCGGCGCGGCGAGGCCGGGAACGGTGATCTCGCCGGTGGTCTGGGGCAGCGACGTGGGCATCCACAGGAACACCACGCCGGCGATGACGAGGGCGGCGAGAATGACGATGCCCAGCAGCGCGCCCAGGATGCGGCGCAGCCATTTCATGGCTTGCCCGGCGCCTCGACGATGCCGAAGTCCCGGAGGATGCGCGCGCGGTCGCGGTCGATGCCGGGTGCCGCGGCTCGGGTCGTGCGGTCGGCGAAGGCCGACATCTTGATCGGATTGCCGGCGACCTTCAGCGAGCCCGCCTCGGGATCCTCGATGCCGACGATCATGTTGCGGGCGGCGATGTGCGGATCGTTGGCGATGGCGGCGATGTCGTTGATCGGTCCGCAGGGCACGCCGAGTTTCTCCAGCAGCGCCAGCCAATGCGCCGTGCCATGACCGGCGAGGACGGACTTCGATCTCTGCCGTCAGCGCATCGACGTTGTCCGAACGCTTGTCATTGGTGACGAAGCGCGCATCGTCGACCAGGGCGGGGCGCTCGATGGCGGCGCAGAATTTGCGATAGAGGGCATCGGTGCCGCAGGCGATGATGATGTGGCCGTCGGCGGTCTTGTAGGCGGCGAAGGGCGCGATCGAGGGGTGCCGCGCGCCCAGCGGCTGCCGGCGACTTGCCGCTGAGAAAGTAGCGGCTGAGCGCGTTCTCCAGGATCGCCACCTGGCAATCCAGCATGGCCACGTCGATCTTCATGCCCTTGCCGGCTGGCGGCGCGGTGATGGAGCGCGCTGGAAATGCCGATGGTGGTGAACAGGCCAGCCGTCAGATCGCCGACCGAAGCGCCGACGCGGGTCGGCGGGCCGCCGGGCTGGCCGGTGATGCTCATGATGCCGCCCATGCCCTGCACCACCATGTCGTAGGCGGGACGGCTCTTGTACGGCCCGTTATGGCCGAAGCCGGACGCGGCGGCGTAGATCAGGCGCGGATATTGCGCGCATGCAGCGTTTCCCAGCCATAGCCGAGCCGCTCCATGGCGCCCGGCCGGAAGTTCTCCACCAGCACGTCGACCTGTTCGGCAGGAGCTGCTCGAAGATGCGCGCGGTCGGCAGGCGCCTTGAGGTCGAGCGCGATGCTCTCCTTGCCCCGGTTCATCGCCATGAAATAGGCGGACTTGCCGTTGACGAAGGGGCCGTAGCCGCGGGAGTCGTCGCCGCCGCCGGGCGACTCGACCTTCAGCACGCGGGCGCCGAGGTCGGCCAGGATCATCGTGCAATAGGGGCCGGCGAGGACGCGCGTGAGATCGAGAACGACGATGCCGGAAAGCGGGCCCGCCACGGCCATGAAAATGCTCCGCCCAAGAGGGAATGACCGGGCTTCTTAGCCGAGCCGCAGGGCACCCGCAACCTGCTGACGGCGCATCAATTTTGCCCCAGCGACTTACCCTTACCAATATCGTAACCATCCCTATGTAAAATGGACGTCTGCCGACAACCAACCGATGACCGGATTGTTGCACTGAACATGGCGCAGGCCTCGACACCCTCGTTGTTCGACCGCACCGTCGCGCAGCTGCGCGATGTCTGGCGCGACCTGTCGCTGCGCGCCTGGCCGGGCGGCGGCGGCAACGGCTTTCGCCCGAACCTGCCGGAGGACGATGCCGCGCGGCTGCGGCAGCGGATCGCCGAATGCGTCGCCAGCCGCGGCGGCGAGGTCTCGGCGCGGGCGCGGGCGGCGGAGATCGGCCGCGCCTATGTGTCGCTGTCGCCCGAGGGCCGGCAGCGTTTCCTGTCGATCCTGGCCAAGGATTTCGCCGCGGAGCGCGACGCCGTCGACAAGGCGATCGTGAGCTATCGCCAGGCGAAGGATCGGGTGCAGATCGCGGCGGCGGAGGAGCTGCTGCGGGACGCGCTCGTAGCGCCGCGGGTGCGGCTGCTGAAGCAGCTCACCACGCTGCCCGACGGGTTCAAGTTCCTGATCGACCTGCGCGCCGACCTGATCGATCATCTGAAGGACGATGCGGATTTGCGCGGCCTCGACCGCGACCTGCAGGAGCTCTTCACCTCCTGGTTCGACATCGGCCTGCTGACGTTGGAGCGCATCGGCTGGGATTCGCCGGCGGCGCTGCTGGAAAAGCTGATCGCCTATGAGGCGGTGCATGAGATCCGTCCTGGAGCGACCTCAAGAACCGGCTGGATTCCGACCGGCGCTGCTTCGCCTTCTTCCATCCGAGCATCCCGGCGGAGCCGCTGATCTTCGTCGAGGTGGCGCTGGTGAACGGCCTGGCCGACGACGTGCACAAGCTGCTCGACGAAGGCGCGCCGCGGGTCGATCTGGCGGACGCCGACACCGCGATCTTCTATTCGATCTCGAATACGCAGAAGGGGCTGCGCGGCATCAGCTTCGGCGACTTCCTGATCAAGAAGGTGGTGGAGTCGCTGGTGCGCGATCTGCCGCAGTTGAAGAATTTCGCAACCCTGTCGCCGATACCCGGCTTCCGGCGCTGGCTCGATACGGCGCTTGCAGCGGCGCCGGCCAACGACGAGCCGCCGAAGAAGCGCTTCGGCAACGGCAATGGCGATATGTCCGCCACGAGGCTGCGCGATGCGCTGGCGCGGCCGGACTGGCCGCAGGATGCCGATGCCGCCGGGCATCTGGCCGAGCCGATGCGCCGGTGGTGCGCCCGCTATCTCTGCCAGGAGAAATCCCAGGGCAAGGCGCTGGACTCCGTCGCGCGTTTCCATCTCGCCAATGGCGCCCGGCTGGAGCGGATCAACTGGCTCGCCGACCGCTCGCCGAAGGGGCTCAAGGAATCCTACGGCATGATGGTGAACTACCTCTACCGGCTGCCCGATATCGAGGCCAACCACGACGCCTATGTCGGCCAGGGGCAGGTGGTGGCTTCGCCGGCGATCAAGGCCCTCCTCAAACCGTAACAGCAGCGCAGGTGACAGCGGCACCGCCCTGAGCTAGAAGGCGGGCCGTCTCTTGCCGCCGCGAGTCCCGAATCAGACATGGAAGCCCAGTTCCCCGATGTGCGCTCGATGGTGGCGGCGCTGAAGCCGAGCTACCCGGTCTATTGCCTGCGCCCCCATGTGCTGCGCAAGACGGTGCAGAGGTTCCTCGAGCTGTTTCCCGGCCGCGTGCTCTATGCGGTGAAGTGCAATCCCCATCCCGCGGGTGCTGCAGGAACTGTACAAGTCCGGCATCCGCCATTTCGACACCGCCTCGCTGCCGGAGATCGCCCTGGTGCGGGAGAACTTTCCCGACGCCGGCGCCTATTTCATGCATCCGGTGAAGGGCCGGGCGGTCATCAACACCACCGACCATGTCTATGGCATCGATACCTTCGTCGTCGATCACCCGGACGAGCTGACCAAGGTGCTGGACGAGACCGGCGGCGCCGAGGGCCTCACCATCGTCGTGCGCGTCAAGACGCCGCCGGTGGAGGGCACCTTCTATCATCTCGCCGACAAGTTCGGCGCCGAGCCGGACGAGGCGGCGGCGCTGCTGAAGGAGGCGCACTCGCGCGGCTGCGCGGTCGGGCTCTGCTTCCATGTCGGATCGCAATGCCTGGTGCCCGGCGCCTATATCGATGGCGCTGAAGATCATCGGCCAGGTGCTGGCCAAGGCCGATACGCCGATCCAGATCCTCGATGTGGGCGGCGGCTTCCCGGCCGAATATATCGGCACCAACATGCCGCCGCTGGAGGCCTATATCGAGGAGATCGAGGCCGGCGTGAAGGAGCTGAAGCTGCGCCGCGACTGCATCCTCATGTGCGAGCCGGGCCGGGCGCTGGTCGCCCATGGCATCTCGCTGGTGACCCAGGTGCAGCTCCGCAAGGGCGACAAGCTCTACATCAATGACGGCATCTACGGCTCGCTGAGCGAGATGGTGCAGGGCGGCGTGCGGCTGCCGGCGCGGCTGGTGCGGCTGAAGAGCCAGCCCTCGAAAACGATGCACAGCTTCCAGCTCAACGGCCCGACCTGCAATTCCCTCGACGTGCTGCCCGGCGAGTTCACCTTGCCCGAGGATACGCAGGAAGGCGACTGGATCGAGATCGACCGCGTCGGCGCCTACAGCCACGCGCTGGCGACGCGGTTCAACGGCATGTATCCGGAGACGCTGGTCGTCGTCGAGGATGCGCCGATCGGCGGCTAGACCGCCGGCGGCACCGCGCGTTCCTGCCGCCAATCCATCAGCGTGTAGATCACGAGCGTGCAGAGCACCAGCAGGCCGCCGATGATGGTGTAGTCGGACGGCGTCTCCGAGAATGCCAGCCATACCCAGACCGGCGCCAGCACCGGCTCCAGGTTGGAGATCAGCCCGGCCTCGGCCGCGGGGATCAGCCGCGTGCCCGCCGTGAACATCACCAGCCCGAACGCCATCTGCCCGGCGCCGAAAAGCGCGATGATGCCGATATCCTGCGTGGATAGCGTCGAGGGATCCGCCATGGGGAACGCCACGCAGGCGGCGATCAGGGTCGCCAGGCAGGTCGCCGGCGCCATGCGGATTTCCCGGTGCCGCCGCGTGACAACGATGGCGCTGCGAAGCCCATCATCATGACGATGGACAGCAGATTGCCCACCAGGCCGCCGCCCTCCAGCGATTCGAGCATCATGATGCCGATGCCGCCGAGCACGGCGGCCATGCAGATCCAGGTGCGCAGCCCCACCGGCTCGCGCATCAGCAGCCAGCCCAGCAGGCCGGCGAAGACCGGCGCCGCCGCCTGAATGAACATGATGTTGGCGACCGTCGTGTATTCGAGCGCGAAGATGAAGCAGCTCGAGGCCGTGGCGAAGCAGCAGGCGACGATGATGCCGGCCCAGCCCAGGTCGCGAAACGCCTTGATCACTTGTCCGCGATGGCGGATGGCGACATAGATCAGGAGCGCGAGGCAGGCGAAGCCGCGAACGCAGGAACAGCTTGGTCGCCGGGCTCGGTTTCGACCATGCGGCCGAGCAAGCCGCCGGTGCTCCAGATCACCGCGGCAGCGGCGATCAAGATCACGCCGGTGCGGTGATGCGATTGGGCGATGACAGCGGAGGACATTGCGGACGAACTCGGCATGGTGTCTTGAAGATCCGGGATGATCTGCGCCGACGCGTATCCCGGTTTGCGTCTAATGGGTTTCCGTTCCCGCCGCGAAGATGCTAACAATTCAACGCAGTGGGTACCATGCAGGGGCCGGCGCTGTCCATGAAGACCGAGAGCTACATGGGTCTGGGACCGAGCGGTTTTCACCGCCTGGTCTATGCCGAGTGGGGTGCCGCGACGGCGCCGCGCACGCTGATCTGCGTCCATGGCCTGACGCGCAACGGCCGCGACTTCGATCGCCTGGCGGCGGCGCTCGTCGGAGCGCTATCGCGTGATCTGCCCGGACGTGGCCGGCCGCGGCCGCAGCGACTGGCTGCCGGCGGCCGACTACACCTATCCGCAATATCTCGCCGACATGACCGTGCTGATCGCGCGCCTCGGCGCCGGCGATGTCGATTGGCTGGGCACCTCCATGGGCGGCCTGATCGGCATGCAGCTCGCCGCCGCGGCGCAATCGCCGGTGCGCCGGCTGATCCTCAACGATATCGGTCCGTTCATTCCCAAGGCGGCGCTGGCGCGCATCGGCGACTATGTCGGCAAGGATCCGCATTTCGCCTCGCTCGACGAGCTCGAGGCCTATTTGCGCAAGATCCATGCGCCGTTCGGGCCGATGACCGATCAGGACTGGCGGCATCTGGCGCTGCAGGGCTATCGCCGGCGCGAGAATGGCGGCTTCGGCCTCGCCTATGATCCCGGCATCGCCGCGGGCTTCGTCGCCGGCGTGAAGCAGGATGTCGATCTCTGGGCGCTCTGGGACAAGATCGCCTGTCCGGTCCTGGTGCTGCACGGCGCGAACTCCGATGTCCTGACCGCGAGCGACGGCCAAGGAAATGCAGAAGCGCGGCCCGAAGGCCAAGGTCATCGACTGCGCCGGCGCCGGCCATGCGCCGGGGCTGGTGACGGAAGACCAGATCGCCGCGATCCGCGATTGGCTGGCGCAGACAGCGTGACATGGCGCCATTGAAGTCAGTCGGCGGCGCGGCGGCCGCCGGTTTTCCGCGTTTCCGCGCCCGCCGGTTTCGGAGCCAGGATGACGAGCAGAAAGTTCAGCGGTTTGATCCCGAGTTTCCTCGCATCGGTCGGGGCCGGGCGAACTGTTGCAAAGTACCAACGTGGAGAGCCCATATTCCGACAGGGTGAAGCCGCCGATGCGGTTTTCTATATAGAGCAAGGCAAGGTGCAAATCACCGTTGTGTCGGAAGAAGGCAAGGAACGAGTGTTGCAATGCTGGACTCGGCAGTTCTTCGGCGAGGGATGCCTGGCCGGGCAGTCTTTGCACCTGGCGACAGCAAGCGCGATGACGGAGTGTGCGACCGTCAGGATTGAAGAATACGATGATACGCGCGCTTCGCGACGATCCGAATTCTCTCAAGTGTTATGGCATTCCTGCTGTCCCACAATGCCAGATCGAAGCGGATCTGGTCGATCAGCGTCACAAGCGAGAAGCGGCTGGCGCGCGTTCTCCTGATGCTTGCAAGTTTCGCGCCCGTGCTCTTTATCTTAGTGAGCATTCCACCATGTGTGAATTGTTGAACAGATATCTACGTATTGCTCGGCTATGCGGTGCTGAACCTGCCAGAGGTTACTTATGATTGAAGAAAAGCCTGTGGATCCGGTCGATGATGGATCAAGCCCCTATCTGCGGCGTCCCCGCCGGAGCTATGAAAGAGCGCAGCGGGACCGTGAGGATCGGGATCGTGAAATAGCTGCTGAGGATACGAAACTCGTTCAATCCGGCCGAATCCCTCTGGTCAGGCGCGGTGCTCTTGACTTGAACCGCCGGCAAGTGGCCTCGGGGGCGGCGGTGGTTGAGTTGCGGCAGCACTTAGTGCGGGCCCATTGAAATTCGAAGGACGATAAGCCCGCCACCTTGTTGCTGGACTAGCCAGTGGTTCGAGGTCGTCATGGATGAAGAGCTGTCGACGGATCCCGCACACAAGCTCCAAGCTGTTCTGAACCACGACCGGACAGATGCGGACCGGCATCTCCCGACGGACTATCTCGCGGCGTGCTGGCGGTGGTTCCACGATCTGCCCGCCAGTGATCAGGTGGAAGCAGCCGTCGTGCGCGCCATGTACGAAAAAGGCGATCAAGCGGAAGCCCTGAAGGCCGCGGTCGCACTGCCACCGGCTCCCGTGTGTCCGCTGATATAGTGTGTCCCCTCTTCGATTATTCGACTGCGTGTTCGATTTTGAACAGACGCTCGAACGGCCAACGGTAAGGATTTTCGATCTGGTACGAGTAAGCTGGCAAAGGCCTTTATGCTCACAGCTCAGTCACTTCGCCCTGGCTTAACCGCCGGGGCTTTTTCTTGCCGCCGGCTGCGACGGAGCGGCGCTGGTGCGCGTTGAACCATCGGCGGCTATCTTCTTGGGTATCCTTCGGGCCAGCGCGCACCAGCATGGCGTTTTCGGCTATCGGATGTTGGCCAGAAATTGGACGCGAATATAGCATGCCGCATCAATGGCTTGAAAATACGCCATTTTTCCTGAAACATTTTATTACCAGGCCGCCCTGGTGGGGCGGCGATCTGCAGACCCTGCGCAATTCCCTGCGACGCACTGCGGTCGACCTCAGCGCCTTTCAGCAGGAGCGGCTCGAGTTCCCGATGAACGACGGCAGCGGCGACACGCTGCTGTCCATGCTCAATTGGCCTGAAACGATAGCCACCGATGGCGCCCGGCGGCCCTTGGCGATCCTGATCCACGGTCTCACCGGCGACGAGAGCAGCAACTACATGCTGGCCACTGCCGAGCATCTGTTGCGGCTCGGCCATCCCGTCATGCGCCTCAATCTGCGGGGCGCCGGGCCGTCGCGGCCGCGCTGCCGGTTCCAGTATCACGCCGGCCGCAGCGGGGATCTGCACCAGGTCCTGATGCAGCTCGATGGCAGGCTGGCGTCCCAAGGCATCCTGCTGGTCGCCTATTCGCTCGGCGGCAACATGCTGTTGAAGTATCTGGGCGAGCAGGGGCGGCGGGCGCCGGTGCTGGGCGCGGTCAGCGTCTCCGCGCCGATCGACCTCAAGGCGACGCAGGTCCGGTTCATGCAGCGCCGCAACCGCGCGCTATCACGACTACATTCTCGACCGCATGAAGTCGGAGATTGCAGCGCCCAACAGCACGATCACGCCCGAGCAGCGTGCCGGCCTCGCCGGCATCTCGACGGTCTATGACTTCGACGACCGGCTGGTGGCGCCCGCCAACGGGTTTGCCGGTGCCGACGACTACTACGCCCGCTGCGCGGCCCAAGGATTCATGAGGGACATCAAGGTACCGACGCTGGTCATCCACGCCCGCAACGATCCCTGGATCCTGCCGGGCGCCTATTTATCCTTCGACTGGAAGGCCAATCCAAAGCTGACGCCGCTGCTGCCCCGGGGCGGTGGGCATGTGGGCTTTCACGGCCTCGGCAGCCCCGTGCCCTGGCACGACCGATGCATCGCCGAATTCCTCCGGCGCCTTGGCTAGCTGCGGCGCATGTCAGGGCGCTGCGCGGACGCTGACCCTGGCGTTGAGCACGCTGTCCTTCCCGGTGCCCGCAATCCAATCGGGGGCGCGGGGAGTGGCCGCGGCGGTGACGATGATCGTCTTGTCCAGAATCTGGAAGTCGTAGGTGATCGGCAGGCCGGGATTGAGATTGAGTCCCGCCTCACGGACGCTCTCGGGCAGTTCGCTGCCGCTGATGGAGTGACGGTCATCAGGCAAAGTAATCTTGCCGCTGACGGGATTGAACTCATCGCCGGGCACCAGAAGCGCCAGCTCGAAATTATCGAGCTTGTCCATCGCGACATCAGGCGGCGTGAAGATCAGGACGGCGCGCCGCCGGCCGATGACCCGCCAGGTCTGCTGATCGCTGCTGATTAGGACGGCCGCATCCTCATCGATGCCGACGCCCACCGGCAACTTGTCCCGCGCCAGGGCGAACAGATGTCGCCCCATCAGTCCGTGGGCAAAGAAATGCGCATCGATCAGCACCGGCGCCGTGATAAACGCGAAGCCGGGCGCCTTGAACAGGTTGCCATCGCGTACCGCATGAACGCTGCTGTTGGCGCCGCATTCGCAGAGCGTGATCGGTCCCGCGATCATGGCGCCCGCACTGATGCCGGAGACCAGCGTGCCGTCCTGCTCGAAGTGCCGGCGGATGGCGGCCAACGCCGGCGTAGTCGTTGCCCGCCGGTCGCAGAATCGTCGACAGCCGTTTCGGGTCGCCACCACCGAAGAAATAGGCCGTGCATTTGTCGAGAACCGCCAGCACATCCGGCCGCGCGACATCCTCGGGCTCGAGATCCAGAATGGCGACTTCGACACCGGCGAAGGGCGTGAATGGGCTCCGTATGTTGATGCCTTCGATATCGGCCGTATCGATCAGACAAAGGCGCGGATCCGGCCCGGCGCGGGCGATGATCGCTTCGGCGATGTCCTGGCCGAAGCGGCCGCCGCCATGAAGGATGAGTTCGCCGCGGCCGGGTTTCTGCGGCAGCGGCGCGACGCGGATGCCGGAACTCCGTGCGGGATAGATTTTGACGTTGCGGATCTCCGACGACGGGCGCCTTCGGCGTGGGCAACGTGCCCATCGGTGCGGGTTCGCTGCTTTCCGGCAAGGGAGGCGCCGATGCCGCGTTCTCCTGCGCCGCACCGCTGCCGGCCGCAAGCGCCAGAAAAGCCGATAGAAGGAGAACAGCCGACCCGGCGCGTTGCCGCCCTTGCGGCGGCCGGATGCGCCGGCGGCATCAGCCGGCCTTCAGCCGGCGCGCCACGTCGATGGCGAAATAGGTGAGGACGCCGTCGGCGCCGGCGCGCTTGAAGGCCAGCAGGGATTCCAGCATCACCCGCTCGCCGTCGAGCCAGCCGCGCTCCGCCGCCGCCTTGAGCATCGAGTACTCGCCGCTCACCTGATAGGCATAGGTCGGCAGCGCGAAGGCCTGCTTCACGCGATAGAGGACATCCAGATAGGGCATGCCGGGCTTCACCATCAGCATGTCGGCGCCCTCGGCCACATCGAGGGCGCATTCCCGGATCGCCTCGTCGCCGTTGGCCGGGTCCATCTGGTAGGTGCGCTTGTCGCCCTGGCCGAGATTGGACTTGGAGCCGACCGCGTCGCGGAACGGGCCGTAGAATCCCGAGGCATACTTCGCCGCATAGGAGAGGATGCGGACGCCGTCATGCCCGGCGGCATCCAGCGCATCGCGGATGCGGCCGATGCGCCCGTCCATCATGTCCGAGGGCGCGCAGATATCGACGCCGGCCTCGGCCTGGGCCACCGCCTGCTTGCAGAGGATCTCCACCGTCTCGTCATTGAGGATGCGGTCGCCGGCCATCACGCCGTCATGGCCGTGGCTGGTGTAGGGATCGAGCGCCACGTCGCAGATGATGCCCACGTCGGGCACGGCCTTCTTGATCGCGCGGACGGCGCGGTTGCAGAGATTGTCGGGATCGAGGGCCTCTTCGGCGGCAGGCGTCTTCCGGTCGAGGGGGATCACCGGAAAGATGGCGACGGCGGGAATGCCCAGTTCGCCGGCCATGCCGACCGCGTCCACGACGGCCGAGATCGTCTGCCGCGACACCCCGGGCATGGACGGCACGGCCTCCACCTTGCCGCCCTCATGGACGAACACCGGCCAGATCAGGTCCTCGATCGACAGGCGGTTCTCGGCCACCATCCGCCGCGACCAGCCGTCGGCCCGGTTCCGCCGCATGCGGACGCGCGGATACTGGCCATGGGGCGCCGGCGCGCCTGCGGGGCGAACCTCCGGCGCAGTCTCCAGCGGGCGCAGCAGGAGCGGACTTTCGGCGACGGTGGGGTCATGACGGGTTTCCCGGACAACGAACGCTGGGTGATATTCTAGGCCGCGCGCGGCTAACGGTCCAGAAGGGCGGATTGCCGCGCCCGCCCCCGCGTCTAACGGTCGGTCCTGCCTCCGCCGTTCGGGACGATCCGATAGGCGCAGCGGCGGGCGCCGGCGAGGATGTGGTCGGTCCGCTCCACCGTGGCGGTGGGGAGGAGGGACTGGAAGATGGCCAGCTCCGAGCGGCAGAAGCCCTGGCACTCCCGCGCGGCGGCGCAGACCGGGCAGTGGTTCTCGATCAGCCAGAGGGTGCCGTCGCTGTCGCTGCGGCATTCGGCCATGTAGCCCTCCTCGGCGCGGGCGGCCGCCAGCCGCTCCACCTTCTGCTTCAGGCTTCGGGCCGGCCCCAGACGCTGGGCATAGGCGGCCTTGGAGGCTGTCTCGCGGGCGGCAATCATCCGGTCGACGCCTACCTCGCCGAACACGGTGCGCGCCGCCGCCAGGATCTCCAGGGTCATGCCGGCATGGGCGTCGGGAAAGCGGCTCTGTGCCGCTTCGGTCAGGCGCCAATGGCGCTTCGGCCGGCCGACGGTTAGGCGGGCGTCGCGATGCTCGACAAGGGACTCGGCCTGGAGTTTCATCAGCTGCTGCCGCACGGCGACGGCGGTGATGCGCATCGCCTTGGCCAGGGCAGTGGCGGTCTGCGGCCCGCGGGTCTTGAGCAGGAACAGGATGCGGTCGGCGGATGCGTCGGACATGCCGGAAACATGCGCCGGTCCGGCATCGGATGGCAAGATAATTTGATAAGTAATCGGTTGACATATTGCCGCGGCAAGGAGAGAATTTAGAAAGAATGACTTTCTAAATTAAAGCCACGGTTGCATCAGCGCGGGAGAGCGGCGATGACATGGTCCTCGGCAATGCCTCTGGAAAAGCTGCGCCGCGACGGCGCCGCCATCGCAAAGGTCGGCGGCAAGCAGATCGCCTTCTTCCATGTCGACGGCCAGATCTACGCCTGCAACAACCGCTGCCCCCATGAAGGCTATCCGCTGCGCGAAGGCACGGTGAACGGCGATTGCGTGCTCACCTGCAACTGGCATGGCTGGAAGTTCGACCTGAAGACCGGCGACAATCTGTTCCAGGGCGACCGGCTGCGCCTCTACCCCACGCGCCTCGAGAACGGCACGGTGATGGTGGACGTCACCGACCCGCCGCCGGCAGAACGCCAGGCGCGGGCGATCGACAATCTGCGCACCGCCTTCGGCGACCACGAATATGACCGCATCGCCCGCGAGGTGGCGCGGCTGGTCAAGGCCGGCGGCGATCCCGGCCGGGCCATCATGGCCGCTATCAGCTGGTCCCATGACAAGCTGCGCTTCGGCATGACCCATGCCTTTGCCGCGGCCGAGGGCTGGCTGCGCCTCCATGACCGGGTGAAGAACGATCCCGAACGCGCCCTGGTGGCCGTGGTGGAGCCTATCGCCTACATGGCCTTCGACAGCCTGCGGGAACCGGCACGGCCCTTCACCGCCGATCGCGCCAAGTTCGATCTCGCCGAGTTCGCCGCCGCCCTGGAGGCGCAGGACGAACCGAAGGCCGTTGCCATGGCCCGGGGGGCGCTGGATGCGGGCAGCGGATTCGCCGGGCTGGAGCGCGCCCTGACGGCGGCCGCCCTCCGCCACTACGCCGATTTCGGCCATCAGCTTATCTATGTCGGCCATGTGGGACGGTTGGCCGCGCGGCTGGGGCCGGAAGTGGAGGAGCCACTGGTGCTGGCGCTGATCCGCTCGCTGGTCAATTCGAGCCGCGAGGACCTGATTCCGGAGTTCCGCCACTACGGCAAGGCGCTGGAGCGCTGGCCGCAGCATCCGGCCAACGGCCTGGCCCCGCCGCCGGAGCATTTTCGCGGCCACTCGGTCAATGACACCCTGGATCTCGTGGCCGAAGCCGCGGCGTCCGCGGCCCCGGCGGCACTCTGCACGTCGCTGCTGGGTGCGGCGGCGGCTGAGCTGCTGCATTTCGACACCCGCGTGCAGCGGCGCACCGACAACAAGGTGCAGGAGAATGTGGGCTGGCTCGATTTCACCCATCCCATCACCTTCACCAACGCCCTGCGCCGCCTGAGCGCCAGATATCCGGAGGTCTGGCCGGCCGGATTGCTGCAGATGGCCTGCTTCCTCGGCCGCAGCGCGCCCTTCGTCGACCGGGAAGATCCGCAGGACGGCTGGTTCGTGCCTGATATCGCCGCGCTTTCGAGCCGCGCCATCGACCGCGATCTTCGACCATGGCGAACCGGACTACATCCACTCGGTCCATCTGGTGAAAACCTTCCTGGCCGCCGAGGAGGAAATCGCCGCCGGCCTGCCGCCGGTGACCACCAGCACGCTGCTGGCGGCGGTGAACCGCTATATCCACGAACCGCCGAAGCGCCGCCATATCCGCCGCGTGGCCCATCAGGCGATGGAATTCGTGGCTCTCGAAGACTGAAAAAAGGACAAGCCATGGCATCGACAATTATCTTCGGCGCCAGCCGGGGATTGGGCGCGGCGTTCAATCTGGCGTTACCGGCGCGCGGCGATGAGGTCTGGCTGGTGTCGCGCAGCCGGCCCGATCTGGACTATGACGACGGCGTCACCAGGCATTGGATCGAAGCGGATCTTGGCGCCAGCGATGTCGCGGCACGGGTGAGCACGGCCGTGGGCACGACGGCGCTGGATGTGGCGATCTACAACGCCGGCATCTGGGAGAGCAGCGCCTTCGGTCCTGGCTACAGCTTCGACAAGGTGCCTGATGAGGAGACGCAGAACATCCTGACGGTCAACCTGACCTCGGCGATCACCTGCCTGAAGGCGGTGCTGCCGAATCTGCGGAAATCCAAGGCGGCGAAGATCGTGCTCATCGGGTCGACCTCGGGCCTCGACAATATCGGCCAGCCGGAGGTCGCCTATACCGCGTCGAAGTTCGGCCTGCGCGGCGTCGCCCATGCGCTGCGGGAGGTGGTGCGCAAGGATGGCATCGCCGTGACCTGCCTGAACCCAGGCAATATCGGCACCATCACCGTCAAGGACGGCAAGATCGCCGCCAGGCCGCACGAGGCGCGCGACATGATACCGCCGCAGGATCTGGTCGAACTGGTCCGCTGCGTGACGCGGCTGTCGAATGCCTCCTGCGTCAAGGAAATCGACGTCATGGCGATGACCGACAGCGTCTAGGCCTCCGCCGGCGCGTCCCATGAACCTGCGGGCCTATCTCCGGCGTATCGGCATCACGGGGCCGCTCCGCGCCGATGCGCGCACTTTGAAGCGTCTGCAGCGGCAGCATCTCTTCACGGTGCCGTTCGAGAACTTGAGCATCCATATGGGCGAGCCGATATCGCTCGACCTTGCGGCGCTCCACGACAAGATCGTGCGGCGGCGGCGCGGCGGGTTCTGCTACGAACTCAACGGGCTTTTCGCCGAGCTGCTGCGGCGCCTCGGCTATCGGGTCACCTTGCTCTCGGCGGGCGTGGCGAGGGACGCGGGCGGCTTCGGGCCGGAATACGATCATCTGTTGCTGCTGGTGGAACTGGATCGCCGCTGGATGGTCGATGTCGGCTTCGGCGAGAACTTCAAATCGCCGCTGGACCTGGATGCGGTGGGCGCGCAGGTACAGGGCTCGAAGGCCTACCGGATCTTGCGCCGGGATGATTTCCATCTGCTTCAGGAACGGAGCGGGGCAGGGCGTTGGAAGGATTCATACCGCTTCACGTTAGTGCCCCGTGAACTGGCCGATTTCGCGGGCATGTGCCGCTATCACCAGACCTCGCCGGACTCCCATTTCACCGGCAACCGCGTCTGCTCGCTGGCGACGCCCACTGGGCGCAAGACACTGAGCGGGATGAAGCTGATTGAAACTGGCCGCAATGGCGCGCGGCGCGTGCGCGCCGTTATCGATGACGCAGAGTACCGCCAGTTGTTGCGCGAACAGTTCGGCGTGCGGCTCCCGAAAGGTTCAGTGCTCTCGCACGCGAACTTGTAGGGGCGACCTCGGCAAGATCGCTTTGCGATCGCCGGCGGTCGCCCTTGGATCGGTCTCAGCATCATTCTTTAAATCGTGGCGAGCCCGCGATGGCACGACGGGCGACCGCAGGCTCGCCCCTACAGATCGGCGAAGCGCACTCAGGCGAATGGCGGAGGCGATGATTTTGCAGGCTACTCCGCTGCCGCCTTCAGGCTGCCCCCCGCCTTCAGCGCCTGATCCAGATCGGCGATGATGTCGTCGATATGCTCAAGGCCCACGGACAGGCGGACATAGTTCTCGGAGACGCCGGTCTGCAGCTGCTCTTCCGGTGAGAGCTGGGAGTGGGTGGTCGAGGCCGGATGGATGGCGAGGCTGCGCGCGTCGCCAATGTTGGCGACGTGGTAGAACAGCTTTAGCGCGTCGATGAAACGCCGTCCCGCTTCCTTGCCGCCCTTGATCTCGAAGCCCAGCAGGCCGCCGAGACCGCCCTTCAGATAGGTCTTTGCCCGGCGCGCGTACTCGCCCTCCTGCACGCTGGGATGGATGACCTTGGTCACCGACGGATGCTTCTTCAGGTAGTCGACGACCGCCTGGGTGTTGCGGCAATGCTCGCGCATCCGCAGCGGCAGCGTCTCCAGCCCTTGGATGAACATGAATGCGTTGAAGGGGCTCATGGCATAGCCGAGGTCGCGCTGCAGCGTGACCCGCGCCTTGATGATATAGGCGATGGGCCCGAGAGGCTTTACCGCCTGGGTCCAGACCGCACCGTGATAGCTGGGATCCGGCTGGTTCAGGAGCGGGAAGCGGGCGGCATGCTTCTCCCAGTCGAAGTTGCCGCCATCGACGATCACGCCGCCGATGGAGGTGCCGTGGCCGCCGATATACTTGGTCGTGGAATAGACGACGATGGCCGCGCCATGCTCGAGCGGCTTGCACAGCACCGGGCAGGCGGTGTTGTCCATGATCAGCGGCACGCCGAGGGAGCGGCCGATATCGGCGACTTCCTTGATGGGGAAGACCTGCAGCTTCGGATTGGGCAGCGTCTCCGCGTAGTAGGCGCGGGTCTTGGCGTCGGTCGCCTTGCGGAAATTCTCCGGGTCGGAGGGATCGACGAACCGGGTTTCGATGCCCTGGGTCTTCAACGTGTTGGCAAAAAGATTCCAGGTGCCGCCGTAGAGATCCGTTGAGCTGACGATGTTGTCGCCGACCTGGGCGATGTTCTGGATCGCCATGGCCGAGGCCGCCTGACCGGAGGCCACGCCCAGCGCCGCGACGCCGCCTTCGAGCTGCGCCAGGCGCTCCTCCAGCACAGCGTTCGTCGGATTCATGATGCGGGTGTAGATATTGCCGAATTCCTTCAGCGCGAACAGGTTCGCGGCATGCTCCGTGTGTTGTGAACTGATAGGAAGTGGTCTGATAGATCGGCACCGCGACCGCATTGCTGGTGGGGTCGGCGCGATAACTGCCGCCGTGAAGGACGATCGTTTCCGGGTTTTTGCTGCTGGTGGTCATGCTTCCCTCGGCTTCCTCTCAGGTTCTTGTCGTGTTTCAGGCCGCCGGTCTTTGCGCGGCGGCGCTGAGCTCGATCCGCGTCTTGACCGGCGTGACGCTGCGCAGGATGTCCAAGACGGGACAGTGGCGGTCGACCGTGGCCCGCAGCCGCTCGATCTCTTCGGCCGGCGCCGGGCTGTCGATCTTGACGGTGGCGGTGACGTCCTTGAAGCCCGGACGTACGCCTTCGTCAACGGCGAAGAACCCCCGCAGGTCCAGGCGGCCGCTGACCGATACGGATACCCGGTCCAGCGGGATACCCAGGGTATCGGCATAGAGCCGGTAGGTGATTTCCTGGCAGGCGCCCAGGGCGGCAAGTATCAGTTCCACCGGGTTGGGCCCCTTGTCCTGGCCGCCGAGCGCGGCAGGCTCGTCCACATCCAGGCGGAAGGACCGGATCAGCGCCTCGCTGTGGAGGCCATCGAGTTGCCGGGTCTCGGCGGTGAAAATGGCGGAAGCCTGGGCCGGATCGGCACCCAGGGCGGCCTGGGCCGCGGTGAAGATGGGCTGGAAAGACTGGTGGGTTTGAGTGGCCATGGGCCCTCCCTCCTTACGGAAACGTGGCGGGGCCCACAAACACTGTGGCGCTTTAGCTTCTTGGTGACGCGGCGCAAGCTGCCCCTCAAATCCCCGCGGGTCCGTTTCGCCCGGGGGCGAGGGAGGACCAATCCCCGGCGGCCGCCCGTGAGGCACACCGCCTTAACGAAAAAACCGCCACAGCAGAGCCGGGCGGTCGGTCGCCGTCGCTTTAGCTGCATTTATCAAGCGCCCGCAAGCTGATGCTTCAAATCGGCGCCGCGCCAAATCTCCGATAAATGACATGGGCTTGTCAACCATCGGGGCGTTACGGTTTGCGGATTAACCAAATTTCTTATGAATGTGACGAATTTGCCGGTGAATTTTGTCATGTAAACCAACTGTTAAGACTGCCAGTGGTTTAATGACCGCCTGTCAACGACTCTAGCTTGTGAGACGTTTCGTGAAGAACGCATATCTTGAAACCATCGCCCTTATTGAGCGCCTGCATCGCGAGTGCTTGGAAGTCATCCGGGCCGATCTGGACCGCCATGGCATCCGAGACCTGAACAACGTTCAGGCGATGATCCTGTTCAATATCGGCACCGACGAATTGACGGTCGGCGAACTCACCAACCGCGGCTATTACCTGGGCTCCAACGTCTCCTACAACGTCAAGAAGATGGTGGAGAACGGGTATCTGCAGCAGGAGCGTTCGCCCCATGACCGCCGTGCCGTGAACGTGCGCGTGTCGCCCAAGGGCCTCGAGGTCTGCGAGCGGCTGAACGCCATGTATGAGCGTCACGCCAATGAGTTGTCCAAGGGCGTTGCCAACCCGGATGAGCTGCAGGGCATGAATGCGCTGCTGCGCCGTCTGGAGCGGTTCTGGTCCCAGAGCATGGATTACTCGGTCCGTCCCACCGGCGCGATCGATAACGCAGCCTGAAACGCCCTTGGGGGAGGGCGCCTTTCGGGAGATGCGTTGCGGCGGTGCGGCGCGACATTTCTCGTGACCACCGCCGCAACGCGTCACTTCCCATTCCATTCTTAGCCTGAAGCGCTCGGCGAACTGCGTCGCCTTCAGCCGATCCTCATCCAATTCCACGCCGAAGCCTGGCTTGTCCGACAGGACAAGCTTACCGTCGACGCACCCCAATCTCGGTTCCTGTACCGCCAGGTTCAGGCTGCTGGCGATCGATGATGGAATTGCCTGAAATCTTCATGTAGACCCGGCCATGACGTCGTCCCGGCGAATTC
The DNA here is from genome assembly GCA_963816235.1 of uncultured Alphaproteobacteria bacterium. GTDB lineage: Bacteria > Pseudomonadota > Alphaproteobacteria > Dongiales > Dongiaceae > DATKFM01. The sequence goes on from CAWFKD010000012.1 coordinate 283,187, forward strand.
CCGCCGATGACAATGCGAGGCCGAATGTCCATTGCTTCTTTTTCGATGCTGCCGAACACGCGGGTGGTCTTTGGCGCCGGGCGCAGCGACAAGCTGGGCGAGGATGTGAAGGCGCTGGCGGGTGATGGCGCCGCCGTGCTCCTGGTGGCCGATCCCGGCATCCCCAAGATCGCCGATGCCATCGAGGCCACGCTGAAGAAGGCCGGCTGCAAGGTGGCTCTGTACACCGATGTACGGAGCGATCCCCTGGGCGTGCAAGTGGATGGTGCCGCGACCGCCGCCCGTTCCCTCGGAGCGAAAATCGTGGTTGGCCTGGGCGGCGGTTCCACGCTTGACGTCGCCAAGTTCGCCGCGGCCATCGCCCCAGTGGATCAGCCGGCCGATCATTATGAGCTGTCCAAGAACCGGCTGCCGGCGAAGGGGCTGAAGAAGATTTGTTTGCCGACGACTGCCGGTACCGGCTCGGAAACCACCCGGGTCTCCGTCTTCACCAATGCCAGGGATGAGAAGGTCTGGGCCTGGGGCGACGAGCTGCGGGCCGATCTGGCGCTGCTGGATCCCAAGCTGACCGTGGGTCTGCCGCCGCATCTGACGGCGGCCACCGGGGTCGATGCCCTGGTCCATTCCATCGAGGCCTGCACCATCCGCCGCGCCAATCCGCTCAACGACGCCATCGGCCTCCACGCCATCCGTCTGGTGGTCGCCAACCTGAAGCGCGCGGTCGAAGCTCCGGATGATCTGGCGGCGCGCGGTGCGATGCAGATTGCTGCTGCCGCCGGCGGCATGGCCATCGACAATGCGGGCACCGGAGTCGGCCATGCCCTGGGCCATGCGCTGGGTGCCATCGGCCATGTCCACCACGGCCGCGCCGTCGGGCTCTGCCTGCGTGTGGCGCTGGGCTGGAATGCGGAGGCCGGACCCGCCCGTCATGCCGCCGTGGCTGCGGCGATGGGCGTGCCGACCGATGGCCGCAGCGAGGCCGCCATCATCGCCGATCTGCAGCCTGCCTATGACCGTTTCCTGCGGTCGGTCGGCCTGGCGATCTCCCTGAGCAAGGACGGGTTGTCTGCCGCGGACGCGCCTCGCCTCGCCGAGATGACGATGGCGCCGGAAAACAAATCGATGCGGGATTCGAATATCCGGGAGATCGGCCGCGCCGACGCGCTGCGGCTGGCCGAAGCGGTCCTCAGCGCGGCCTAGGATTTTCGTCAAATTGCGGACATTGGCAAACGGCCCTGGTTCGGCCGGCGCTGCTGCTTGAAATCGCGGCGGAAAATTCGCCCCGGCGTTTATCTTGGTGAATATTTCGTAAAGGAAGAGTTTCATTTGGTAAACGCAAGAAATAAACCACATAAAATCCAACATATTTAATAAGATATGAAAGTATGCTTGTGTTTTACTTCTTAACTGGCTATTATCCTTTCCGGAAATTAAGCAATTCCGCAGCCGGTGTAGGGCTGGACACTAGTTGAGGAGGGGACGTTATGAATGCTCGAATGATGCCGATTGCTTATGGCCTTTTTGCTGGATTCTTCCTGGTTGGTTTGGCCGTTTTATCCGCGGCAATTCACTAGTCTTCGGGCGGCGCCCGTCCCAAGGCGCCGTTCTATGTGTCGAGGCGCAAATTCATTGAGGTGGCTTCCGGTCTGACCTGCGTCCGGAAGCGGCGAAGTCAAGAAAACGGGCGGTGCCGGATCGGCGCCGCCCGTTTGATTTTGTTCAGCGATAGCGGCGCCGGGACTCGCGCGCAATGCCTGCGCTACTGGGCCGCCGCACCGAATTTGACCGGCTCGCTGGCGCTGACCTGCGCCTCGATCGCATCCTGCCAGCCAAACCAGCTGCCGGGGCTTTTCTGCACCTGCGGTGCAAGCCGCTGCGCGAAGGCCTGTGCCGCGTGCTCGAAGGCCTGCTCCTTCGGCAAGCCGCGCGGCAGCGGCAGCGCGGGCTCGATCGTGATGGTGTGGCGGTCGACGGCGTCCCTGGCCGTGAACACCGGAAGCAGTGCAGCGCCGGAGCGAAGGGCAATTCCCGGCGCGCCGGGCGCCAGGTTCAAGGTGCCGCCGAGGAATGGCACCCCAATCGGACGCAGCGATGTGGCCTGCGCCGTCACGGAGACGACGCCGCCTTCCTTGAGGCGGTCGACAAGGCGGGCCAGCACAGGTCCTGCGTTGTGGCTGAGCGGCAGCACGGCGCGGCTGGCGAGATATTTGGCTTCGATCTTGGTTCTGATCGGGTTGAGCCACCGCATGCCGAACTGCGTCGGCGAAAAGCCGTGGCGGGGATGACTGAGGTGATGGATTTTGAAGCCGGCATCGTGCAGCGCCATCTTCACCACCAGCGAGGCGAAGCCCGAGTTGGCGACCCACAGGACGGCGCCGTTTCCCGACGTGAGGGCGCTCACCAGATTATGGGCGCCGTGCAATTCAGTCGTCGGCCGCCAGCCGCCCGGGCGGTGGCAGGCGAGGAGTTGCAGCGTTTCTTCGACCTGATGCGCCAGAACGTCCCGCAGGACACGGGCGCCGCCGGCGGCGCCGTCGCGAAGCTCCAGCAGGGTGGCTATGCACTGGGGCAAATTCGACGATGTCAGAGAGAACGGCGCGGCCATGGGCGCAAAAGCGTTCCCCAGGAGATTCCAGGTGCTTTCCGCCGTGGCCCAGGCAAGGACCGTGAGCACCGGCAGGCCGAGCAAGGTCGCCATGTCGGTTGAACTGAACCGCCGAACTTTCGCCGCCATGATTTGAAGCCGCCCCTTGAAAGCAGGTCCCTAAGGAAACGCAATTCAGCAACCGGGACGCCGCCCCGCGGCCGCCCGCAATCCAGTCAACTCGTCCCCTACATTGGCGCGCGCAAGCTCTCCCGGCACCAACGCCCGATCCTAGCTCAATCCATGCCGAATTGGCCCGGTTCTGCAAGATTCAAATTTGACGCACTGGCCACCCTCGATCAGGCGCCGGAGAAGGCTTGAATTCCCGTTTGCGCCCGTCCGAGGATGAGAGCGTGGACGTCATGGGTGCCCTCATAGGTGTTCACGGCCTCCAGATTCATCACATGGCGGATGACGTGGAATTCGTCGGAAATGCCGTTGCCGCCATGCATATCGCGGGAGGCACGGGCGATATCCAGGGCCTTGCCGCAGGAATTGCGCTTCAGCATGGAGATCATTTCCGGCGCGGCCCTGCCCTCGTCCTTGAGGCGGCCGAGACGCAGGCAGGCCTGCAGTCCCAGGGTGATTTCCGTCTGCATATCGGCCAGCTTCTTCTGGATCAGCTGGTTGGCCGCCAGCGGCCGGCCGAACTGCTTGCGGTTCAGAGTGTAGTTGCGCGCCTGATGCCAGCAGAACTCCGCCGCCCCCAGCGCGCCCCAGGAGATGCCGTAGCGCGCATTGTTCAGGCAGCCGAACGGGCCCTTCAGGCCCTTCACGTTGGGCAATAGCTGATCCTCGGAAACGAACACGTCCTCCATGACGATCTCGCCGGTGATTGACGCGCGCAGAGAGAATTTTCCTTCGATCTTCGGCGCCGACAGGCCCTTCATGCCCTTTTCCAGGATGAAGCCCCTGATGTCGCCCGCATCGTCCTTGGCCCAGACGATAAACACGTCGGCGACCGGCGAGTTGGTGATCCACATCTTGGATCCCTTCAGCACATAGCCGCCGTCGGCCTTGCGGGCACGGGTGCGCATGCCACCGGGATCGGAGCCGGCGTCGGGCTCGGTCAGGCCGAAGCAGCCGACGATCTCGCCCTTGGCCAGGCGCGGCAGATACTTCTGCCGCTGCGCTTCCGTGCCATAGGCATGTATGGGATGCATCACCAGGCTCGACTGCACGCTCATTGCCGAGCGATAGCCGGAATCGACGCGCTCGACCTCGCGGGCCACCAGCCCGTAGCAGACATAGTTCACCCCGGAACAGCCATAGCCGTCGATCGTGGCGCCGAGCAGGCCGAGCTCGCCCATTTCGTTCATGATGCTGCGGTCGAATTTCTCATGCCGGTTGGCCTCGAGGATCCGGGGCATCAGCTTGTCCTGACAATACTGCCGGGCGGTGTCGCGGATCAGCCTTTCATCCTCGCTGAGCTGATCCTCCAGCAGCAGGGGATCTTCCCATTGGAATTCCGCCCGGCCGGTGGGGGAGGCGGACTTGCCGGCGGCAGAAACGGCCGCGCCGGCGCTCTGGGCTGCGCTCATGGATCACTCCGGGGTCGAAGGTTTGTTGGCTGCCGCAGTCTTATCACGACTTTGCGGCGGACCCAACCCGGCCCCGGTGCCGCTGGCGGAAGCGGCGGGTCTTGGCCCGGCTGCCGCAGACCCCCATGTCGCACCAGCGGCGGGTACGGCTTCTGGTCACATCCAGGAAGAACCAGCCGCAATGGAGGCCGGCGCATTGTTTCAGGCGGCGCCGGTCCAGCTTCAGCAGCAGCTCGGCCGCCGAAAGGGCGATCGGCCCGAGCATCCAGCCGAGATCGTTCGGCCCGGCCCGCCACGTCCAGGCGAACCCGCCGTCTGATGCCGCTATCTGCCGCTGCCCTTCGGCAGCGGCAAGCACGCCATTGAGGACGGCAAGCCCGGCGGCCGGGGAGCGTCCGCGGGTGATGGCAACGCCGATGGCATAGATCGCTTCCCGCAGCTGCTTGGCCTGCCGCAGGACGCGGGCCGCTTTGGCCGGCGCCCGCCCGGCGGCGCCGGCAAGGCGGCTGGCCTGGGCGGCCGAGAGCAGGCCGGTATGCCGGCACCATTGCAGCAGATGCCCGTACTGGTGGAGATGCTCCTGACATTGCGGGCCGCCGCGCCCGCTTGTCGTGTTGGCAAAATCGAGACAGAGGCGGCCGCCGAGCAGGTGCAGGCTGCCGGCCCGGCTCTTCGGTGTCGTCGATGCTTCAGCGTGCGCGTGCATTTGCTTTGGTCCTGGTAACCATCTATTTTAATATTGATGGTTGCACATCAAGGCAAGTCCGCCGTTCTCAGTCGCCTGTCGGGCATGGCCGGCGGCGCGTGGCGTTATCTCGCTCTCGCCGTGATGATTTTTTTCTGCGCACTTGTCCCGCCCATGGCGCAGGCAGCCGCGACCGGCAACGAGGAAGCCGTCCGCCGCTGTCAGGAACTGATGCCGGCCTTCGTGAAAGCGCCGCTCGGCGTCACCGTTGGACTCCAGGATCAAGGCCAGACGCAGCCCTTCGGCGTCCGGTTGGATTGGCGCGCGCCTGCAGCAACGGAGTCGACAGGCACGCCCGAGATCAAGGAAGGCTGGATGATCTGCTGGTTCCTGCCGCGGAAGTCGGCCGAGGACGCGTGGCAAATGACGCAACTGGATTCCAGCGAGTTCGGCGTGATGCGGCGCTACGATATCCAGCAACTCTACAAGATCCTCCGCCTCATGCAGTATCAGCCGCAGACCTTCGATCCGGAAGCGGATACGCTGAAGGGCCGGGCGCTTTATGTGCTGCAGCAGACCATCAATGCCATCAGTCTCGGCTGCGTCTATGCGCTGATCGCAATCGGCTTTACCCTGGTGTACGGCATCACGCGGGTGATCAATTTCGCCTTCGGCGACCTCTACATGTTTGGCGCCTTCACCGCCTACATCGCTTCGATTCTGTTCGCGTATTATTTCGCATCGGTCGGCATCGCCGCGGTGCTGCTGGTCGGTGCGGGCGCCTGCGCGATCATGGGCGCCGCCGGCTGGGCGATGGACAAGCTCGTCTTCCAGCCGATGCGCGGAATGCCCACGACGGCGGCATTGATCGCGGCGATTGGCCTGTCGATTTCGATGAAGGATAGCGTGCGCCTGCTGCAGGGCCCGAAGACGCGCTATCTCCTGACCAAGGATCTGACCACCTGGCCTATCGTTACCGGCCATGGCTTCGACGTCTATCTCAGCAAGGGCCATCTCGTCGTTGCCCTGGGCACGATGATCATCGGCGCGCTGCTCTGGCGGCTCAGCCAGCGCAGCGATTTCGGCCGCAGCCAGCGGGCCTGCGCCCAGGATCCGCGGATGGCGGCGCTGCTAGGCGTGAACGTCAACAGGATCATCGGCCTAACCTTTGTCATGGGCGGAACGCTGGCCGGCGCCGGCGGCGTTTTCGCGGGGCTTCAATATGGCGTGATCAACTTCCATATGGGCACGCTGATGGGGTTCAAGGCACTGACGGCAGCACTGGTAGGCGGCATCGGCTCACTGCCCGGCGCCTTCCTGGGCGCCCTGATCATTGCCGCGGTCGAATGCTTCACGGCGGCCTTTCTCGGTTCGCAATGGAAGGATATCGCCGTATTCGCGCTCCTGGTGCTGATTTTGCTGCTGCGCCCCGCGGGCTTGCTGGGGACGCTGCGGACGCAAACGGCTGATGAGCGGCCCTAGGGGCCGCATCTGAAACGGTTCTATTGTGCGGAGACAATACCCACTTTCGGCTTGCGAGGCGGCCCCACCCCATAATATAGGGTCAAGACAAGAAGAACGGCCAAATAAACCGAGGCAACGCTTGGGAGTCGACATCGTGAAGTGGGGACTGGCGGTGGCGATCCATTCGCCCCACCCGCACAGCATGGCTGACCTTGCCTTAGAATTAGCGGCGGCAACCGGTGCGTATCGGCGTGCGGAAGGCCGTGCCGTTCCCACAGGGTGGTATCGATGACGACTGATACAGTCACGTTCATCCAGCAAGTGATCAACGGCCTGACGCTTGGATCCGTCTACGGAATGATCGCCATCGGTTACACGATGGTCTACGGCATCATCGGCATGATCAATTTCGCCCATGGCGACATCTATATGATCGGCGCCTTTCACTCGCTGATCCTTTTTCTCGTTCTAGGATTTTTCGGTATCACCTGGGTGCCGCTGGCGCTGGTGATCGTGCTGGTCATCGGCGTCGCGCTCACGGCGCTTTATGGCTGGAGCGTCGAGCGCATCGCCTATCGACCGTTGCGCGGATCGACGCGCCTGGCACCGCTGATCTCGGCGATCGGCATGTCGATCATCCTGTCGAATTCCGTGCTCCTGCTGCAGGAGGCGCGGGGCAAGCCGCTGCCGCTGGTAACGGAAAGTCAGTTCAATCCGCCGTTCGTCTTTCTCGAGGTGGATGGGCTGACGGCGCAGATCACCGATAAGCAGATTTTGATCATGCTGGTGACGGTCCTGGTGATGATCGGCTTCACCTTGATGATCAAGCGCACATCGCTGGGCCGCCAGCAGCGTGCCTGCGAGCAGGACATGAAGATGGCGTCGCTGCTGGGCGTGAACATCAATCGCACTGTTTCGCTGACATTCGTGATGGGAGCGGCGCTGGCCTGCGTTGCCGGGCTGCTGGTGACCGTCTACTACGAGAACATCAAGTTCAGCATGGGCTTTATCGCCGGTATCAAAGCCTTCAGCGCCGCGGTGCTCGGCGGCGTCGGTTCCTTGCCCGGCGCCATGCTCGGCGGCCTGCTGCTGGGCTTCATCGAGGTATTCTTCTCCGGCTATGTGGCCGCCGACTACAAGGACGTGGCCGCGTTCGGCGTTCTGGTTCTCGTGTTGATCTTCCGGCCGACGGGGCTTCTCGGTAAGCCGGAAATCGAGAAGGTCTAGACAATGGCGCTGATGCAGGACGCCGCGCAGGCGAAGCAGGCGGAAGCCTCGGCGGTGACGCCGGAGATGCTGAAACAGGCGGTCGCCGCCGGCATCATCACGTTTCCTGCTGGCATCCCTGATCGTCGGCATCGAAACCGTCAGCAGCACCGGCGTGCTGGATTTCACCACGCGCTACAAGGAAGTCTTCATCGCCACGATCGGCGTGTTCGTCGGCAGCCTGGTGATCAGCCAGATGCGGGCGGGACGGCCCCAGATCGGCGTCATCGTCGCCGGTGGCGTGTCCGTGGTCCTCTTGCTTCTTCTGCTGGTGCAGGGGCGGGATCTCATTCCCAAGGAATTCCTGCCCTTCAACTCGATGATCATCAACTGGGGCTCGCTGATCATCCCCGTCGCCATCTTCCTGCGTTCGACGCAGGAGACACGCAAGCTGCGCGCCCAGGCGCGCGGCGAGGTTGTCGTCAGCAAGAACTTCGCCGACGCGATCCAGCGCGCCATGCCCTGGATCGGCGCCGGCATGATCGTCCTGGCCATTGCATTGCCCTGGCTGCCGCTGGGCGACCGGGCCCAGGAAAAGAAGATCATCGATATCTGCACCATCGTCATTACCTACATCATGCTCGGCTGGGGGCTGAACATCGTCGTCGGTCTCGCCGGCCTGCTGGACCTCGGCTATGTCGCCTTTTACGCGGTCGGCGCCTACACCTACGCGATGCTTTCGGTCTATCTCGGCTGGAGCTTTTGGGTCTGCCTGCCGCTGGCGGGGCTCTTGGCGGCGACCTTCGGCGTGGTGCTGGGATTTCCGGTTCTGCGTTTGCGTGGCGACTATCTGGCGATCGTCACACTGGGTTTCGGCGAGATGATCCGTATCATCATCGTCAATTGGCGGTCGCTGACAGGCGGTCCGAACGGCATCAACAAGGTGCCGCGGGCCAGCTTCTTCGGCCTGCCGATGGAACGCAACGTTCCGGAAGGCGTGACCAGTTTCAGCAAGTTCTTCGGCATCGAATACAATCCCAATCACCGGGTGATCTTCCTCTACTACCTCGTGCTGCTGGCGGCGCTGGCGGTGAATTTCTTCACCCTGCGCATCCGCAAGCTGCCGTTGGGCCGCGCCTGGGAGGCCTTGCGCGAGGATGAAACGGCCTGCCGCGCGCTCGGCATCAATCCGACCAACACCAAGCTGACGGCCTTTGCCGTCGGCGCCATGTTCGGCGGCTTCGCCGGCTCCTTCTTCGCCGTGCGTAACGCCTTCATCAGCCCGGAGAGCTTCGTCTTCCTGGAGTCGGCGATCATTCTGGCGATCGTCGTGCTCGGCGGCCTCGGCAGCCAGGTGGGCATCGTGCTTGCAGCGACTGTCCTGATCGGCTTGCCGGAGATGTTCCGCGAGCTCTCGGAGTACCGCATGCTCGCCTTCGGCATCGGCATGGTTCTGATCATGATCTGGCGGCCGGGTGGCTTGCTGGCCCACCGCGAGCCGACGATCCGCTTGCATCCGTCGGGCGGACCGCCGCCGGACACCAAGAAGAAATGACGGCGGCATCCGGCATGAATGGCGCGCCTCTGCTCGCAGTCGAGCATTTGACCATGCGCTTTGGCGGCCTGGTGGCGATCGACGACGTGTCGTTCGACGCACCGCCCGGGCTGATCACCGCGCTGATCGGGCCGAACGGCGCCGGCAAGACCACGGTGTTCAATTGTCTGACCGGTTTCTACAAGCCGACGGTCGGCCGGCTCACGCTCAACGCGGGCCATGGCAGTTTCCTGCTGGAGCAGCTCGACGGCTTCCGCATTTCGCAGAAGGCCCATGTCGCCCGGACGTTCCAGAACATCCGGCTGTTCGGCGGCATGTCGACGCTGGAGAACCTGATGGTCGCGCAGCACAACAAGCTGATGCGCGCTTCGGGCTACAGCGTCGCCGGGCTGTTCGGCCTGTCCGGCTACCGGCGGGCGGAGCGCGATGCGGTCGAAATCGCCCGCCATTGGCTGGAGCGCGTCGGCCTTATCGCCAAGGCGGACTGGCCGGCGGCGAGCCTGCCCTATGGCGACCAGCGCCGCCTGGAGATCGCCCGCGCCATGTGCACCGACCCGGTGCTGCTCTGTCTCGACGAGCCGGCGGCAGGCCTCAACGCCAACGAGTCCGCGGCGCTGAACCAGCTGCTGCTGCGCATTCGCGATGAGCAGAAAATCGGCATCCTGCTGATCGAGCACGACATGAGCGTGGTCATGGGAATTTCCGACCATATCGTCGTGCTCGACTACGGCCGGAAGATTGCCGACGGCACGCCGGCACAGATCCGCGCCGATGCGAACGTCATCCGCGCCTATCTCGGCGAGGCGGAGGACGAGGATTTGCCGCCGGAGGTCTCCAAGGATCTGGGGCTGCAGTCATGAAGCGCCGACCATGCTGAAAATCACCGGCGTCCATACTTTCTACGGCCAGATCGAGGCGCTGAAAGGCGTCGATCTCGACGTCAAGCAGGGCGAGATCGTCACGCTGATCGGCGCCAACGGGGCGGGCAAGTCGACTCTGCTGATGACGATCTGCGGCTCGCCGCGGGCGCGACAGGGCGCCGTCGAATTCGAAGGCAAGGCAATCACCCAGAAGCCGACCTATGAAATCATGCGCTTGGGCATCGCCCAGTCGCCGGAAGGGCGCCGGATTTTTCCGCGCATGACCGTGATGGAAAATCTGCAGATGGGTGCGCTGACCGCCGATCCGACGAAGTTCGGCGAGGACATCGACAAGGTCTTCGGGCTGTTCCCCATCCTCAAGCAGCGCCAGGGCCAGCGCGGCGGCACGCTGTCGGGCGGCGAACAGCAGATGCTGGCGATCGGCCGCGCGCTGATGAGCCGGCCGCGCCTGTTGCTGCTGGATGAGCCGTCCCTCGGCTCTGGCGCCGCTGATCGTGAAGCAGATCTTCGGCGTGATCCGCGACATCAACGAGCAGCAGGGCGTGACGGTGTTCCTGGTGGAGCAGAATGCGTTCCACGCGTTGCGCCTCGCCCATCGCGGTTATGTCATGGTCAACGGCCAGATCACCATGCAGGGCACGGGCCGCGAGCTGCTGGCCAATGCCGAGGTACGCGCCGCCTATCTCGAAGGCGGACATTAGGATCGGGGACACGGGCGATGGAAGAAGCCGCACAAACCTTGTCGCACCGCATTCTCAACTTCGACAATCCCCTGGGCAGCAGCTGGGGCGGGTTCATTCTGCTTGACCGTCATCGTCTTCGGCTTTGGCGCCATGATGATGGGGCGGGCACTGGGAGAGACTTGGCGTCCCGCCTGGCAGAATGTCGCCTATGGCTTGCTGCTGGGCGTTGCGAACCGGCTGTTCCACAATTTCTTTCTCGCCGACGATCCGCTCAATCTGCCGTCCTATGTCCTGCAGACTGCGGTTTTGATCGGCATTGCCCTTCTCGCCTACCGGATAACGCGCGCGCAGAAGATGGTGGCGCAATATCCCTGGCTCTATCAGCGCGCCGGTCTGCTCAGCTGGCGGGAATTATCTTGAGTTAACAATGCGTTGTGGGATTTTAGCGGGGCGAGGCTTCAGGGCTGAACAGCGCCGCCGTCGCTAAACACATGTGCGAAGGAATTGCCCGTCTGTTGCTGCATGATAGTATTACGGCAACTCGCGTTTTGCGGGCAGCTCTGGAGGACGTCTAGAGATTCCAAGTGCAGGGCCGGTCATCCGATCGGCGCCTTTTCAATCGATCAGGGAGAAGTCTGAATGCAAAAAGTCAAATTCCCGTTGCTCGCCGCAGCCGCGCTCGCGACGGCGTTGAGCGTGACGACGGCCAAAGCCGAGGACATCACAATCGGCATGGCCGGTCCGATCACCGGCGATCTCGCCGAGTTTGGCGCGCAGCTGGCACGTGGCGCTGAGAAGGCGGTGGCCGATCTCAACAAGGCCGGCGGCGTTCTGGGCAAGCAGCTGAAGCTGGAAAAGGGCGACGACCAGTGCGATCCGAAGCAGGCGCCGATCGTGGCCAATGATCTCGTGGCCAAGGGCGTCGTCTTCGTCGCCGGTCACTTCTGCTCCGGTTCGTCGATCCCGGCTTCCAGCGTCTATGCCGAGGAAGGCATCCTGCAGATCACGCCGGCTTCGACCAATCCGAAGTTCACGGATGAAGCGCCGAGCAACCTCACGTTCCGCACCTGCGGCCGTGACGATCAGCAGGGCTCCTTCGCCGGTCCCTGGATTGCCGAACACTTCAAGGGCAAGAACGTCGCGATCGTCCACGACAAGTCTCAGTACGGCCAGGGTCTCGCCGACCTGACGAAGGCGGCGATGAATGCCGCCGGCCAGAATGAGGCCATGTACGAGGCGATCACCGCCGGCGAGCAGGACTACACCGCGCTCGTGACCAAGATGAAGGAAGCGAAGATCGATGTGATCTACTTCGGCGGTTATCACCCCGAAGCGGCCCTCATCGTCAAGCAGGCCCGCGAGCAGGGCCTCAATGCGGCGCTGCTGTCGGGCAACTCGCTCAACACGCAGGAGTTCGCCACGCTGGCCGGTGCGGCATCCGATGGCGTGATGTTCACCAACGCGGCCGAAGCCCGCAATCTGCCGTCCGCCAAGGCGGTGGTTGAGTCGTTCCGCGCCGAAGGTTTCGAGCCGGAAGGCTACACGCTGAGCACCTACGCAGCCGTGCAGGTGTGGGCTGCCGCCGTGACGGAAGCCGGCACGACCGACTCCGCCAAGGTTGCGGAAACCCTGCGCAGCCATGAATGGGACACCGTGATCGGCAAGCTCGGCTTCGATGCCAAGGGCGACCTGACCTCGGCGGCCTATGTCTGGTACGTGTTCAAGGGCGGCAAGTACGAGGAAGCCAGCGGCATGTAACTGTCGCTAGCCTAGCCTGAATAAGAGAGCCCGGCGCCTTGCGGTGCCGGGCTCTTCTCTTTTGAAGTCGCTTCGGGAACGCCGTCGGCTTCCCGATGCCGCAGACAGAAGCTGCCGCGACGTGCGGCAGTGGTCGAACTCTGCTTATCTCCGTCCGCGTCCCCGGCGGCGCGCGCCGGGAGATCTGCCCAGACCGATCTTCTTGGCGAAGACGGAGCGTTGCTCGGCGTAGTTCGGCGCCACCATCGGATAGTCCGGCGGCAGGCCCCACTTCGCCCGATATTCCTCAGGTGTCATATCGTACGCCGTACGAAGATGGCGCTTCAGCATTTTCAGCTTCTTCCCATCTTCCAGACATATGATGAAATCCGGTGTGATCGATTTCTTAATCGGCACAGCCGGCGTAAGACCTTCGGGCCCTCCGGCTGCACCTTGCAAAGCCAGCAGGGAACTGTGGATTGTCTTGATGACTTCCGGCAATTGCGGTGAAGCAATTGCATTGTTGCTGACGTAAGCCGCTGCGATATCCGTGGTCATTCGCAACAGTTCTTCCGCCGAAACTTTATCGCTATCCGGCATTGTTCCTGGCCCCTGTTCTAAGTTCAGAATTACTATTCAGTTGGCGGGTCACCGCCATCGCACAACATGTGAAAAGTGTCAATTCAATTAGCCGTTTTTCAGCGTTTTCCTGCCGATGTAAACGAATTGGGATAAGATTCTTTTCGTGTGCTTAGTTTTTGTACATGTGGCAATTTTGTAATGCGTCGAAACAGCATTTGTGAATTGCTGCTGAGATGCCGCCAGCGAACCGATGAGATGACGCGCCACTGGAGATACAAACGCATGCCGCGGCCGCAAGTTTGCACGCTTCCAGCGATACGGAAAACCGGGTTCCAGAGCGGCGTCGGCTCGCTTCGCGGCCGGGGTTTGCGGCGAAACGCCTGATATCGCGTTAGAACGATCCGTTGGGGGTCGGGAGTTGCCCCCTGGCGACTAATGGTGTTTGATCCCGCGATCCACACCTGTCCGGGACCATTCGTGAACCATGTCCAAGGTCGTTGTCGCCATTGCGTCCGATCATGCCGGGGTCGAGTTGAAGGCGCTGGTGAAAGGCGAACTCGAGGGCCTGGGCTTCGCCGTGAGCGACCTCGGCACACAGGGTACGAACTCCGTTGACTATCCGGATTTCGCCGATGCGGTCGCTGCGGCGCTGGTAGAGAAGAAAGCGTCCCAGGGCGTGGTGATCTGCGGCACCGGCATCGGTATCAGCATCGCCGCGAACCGGCACCGCCATGTCCGCGCCGCGCTGTGCCACGATGCCACCAGCGCGCGGCTATCGCGGCAGCATAACGACGCCAACGTCCTGGCGCTCGGTGCGCGGCTGATCGGGCCGGAGGCGGCGCGGGACTGCGTGCGCATCTTCTTCAGTACCGCCTTCGAGGGCGGCCGGCATCAGCGCCGGGTCGACAAGCTAAGTTAGCCGCGGCCAAGCGGCAGCAGGAATAGGGAAGGAAATCAGGCCCATGTCTCAAACAGCGACCAAGTCCCAGGCGTCCGGCGGCTTCTTCACCGACCGCTTGTCGCAGAGCGACCCGGATCTGTTCAAGTCGATCGGCGATGAACTGCGCCGGCAGCAGGATCAGATCGAGCTGATCGCGTCGGAGAACATCGTCTCTGCCGCGGTGCTGGAGGCCCAGGGCTCGGTGCTGACCAACAAATATGCCGAAGGCTATCCCGGCCGCCGCTACTACAATGGCTGCGAGTTCGTGGATGTCGCGGAGTCGCTGGCCATCGAGCGGGCGAAGAAGCTGTTCAACTGCGCCTTCGCCAATGTGCAGCCCCATTCGGGCGCGCAGGCGAACCAGGCCGTGTTCTTTGCGCTGCTGCAGCCCGGCGACGCTTTCATGGGCCTCAATCTCGCCGCCGGCGGCCATCTCACCCACGGCTCGCCGGTCAATCAGTCGGGCAAGTGGTTCAAAGTCATTCCCTACAATGTCCGCCAGAACGATCAGCGCGTCGACATGGACGAGGTGGAGCGGCTGGCAAAGGAAAGCAAGCCGAAGCTGATCCTGGCCGGCGGCTCGGCCTATTCGCGCTTCTGGGACTTCGAGCGCTTCCGCAAGATCGCCGATTCCGTCGGCGCCTACTTCATGGTGGACATGGCGCACTTCGCCGGACTTGTCGCCGGCGGCGTGCATCCGAGTCCGCTGCCCCATGCCCATGTGGTGACCACCACCACGCACAAGACGCTGCGCGGTCCGCGCGGCGGCATGATCCTCTCCGTCGACGAGGAGATCGGCAAGAAGATCAATTCCGCGGTGTTCCCCGGCCTGCAGGGCGGCCCGCTGATGCATGTGATCGCCGCCAAGGCCGTGGCCTTCGGCGAGGCGCTGCGGCCGGAGTTCAAGACCTACGCCAAGACCATCGTCGAGAACGCCAAGGTGCTGGCGGCGACGCTGCTGGAGGGCGGGCTGAACATCGTTGCCGGCGGCACCGACAATCACCTGATGCTGGTGGACCTCCGGCCGAAGAAGCTCACCGGCAAGGCGGCGACGGAAAGCCTCGAGCATGCGGGTATCACCTGCAACAAGAACGCGATCCCCTTCGATCCGGAAAAACCGATGGTGACCTCGGGCCTCCGGCTAGGCACGCCGGCGGTGACCACCCGCGGCTTCGGTCCGGCGGAGTGCCGCAATCTCGGCCAGATGATCATCCGCGTCCTTGACGGTCTGGCGGCCAATCCCGCCGACAACAGCAAGGCGGAGCAGGCCGTGCGCAAGGATGTGCTGGATCTCTGCCGGCGCTTCCCGATCTATCCCAGCCTCGCTTAAGAAACCTGAACGAGACGGCGGGGGAGGCCGGTCATGCGTTGTCCGTTCTGCGGCAATGACGATACGCAGGTGAAGGATTCTCGCCCGACAGATGATAACGCGGCCATACGCCGCCGTCGGCAATGCCCGAATTGCGGGGCGCGCTTCACCACCTTCGAGCGCGTGCAATTGCGCGAGCTCACGGTGGTCAAATCGAACGGCCAGCGCGAACCGTTCGACCGCGACAAGATCGTGCGCTCCATGCAGATCGCGCTGCGCAAGCGGCCTGTCGACCCGGAGCGGGTGGAGCGGGTGGTGAACAGCATCGTCCGGCGGCTGGAAAGCTCGGGCGAGAGCGAGATCCCCAGCACGCTGGTGGGCCAGATGGTGATGGATGCCCTGGCCAACCTGGACCAGGTCGCCTATGTGCGCTTCGCCTCCGTCTATCGCAATTTCCGCGAGGCGAAAGATTTCGAGGAATTTGTTGGCAAGCTCGGCGCCGAAGCCGACTGACCGGCCCAGCCCGGCCGAGGACGCCGCCCATATGGACGCCGCCCTCGCGCTGGCGCGGCGCGGCCTGGGTCGCGTATGGCCCAATCCGGCCGTGGGCTGCGTCCTGGTGGCGCGGGATGGCGCTGGCTCGCGGGTCGTTGGCCGCGGCTGGACTCAGCCTGGCGGCCGTCCCCATGCGGAGACAGAAGCGCTGGCCCGCGCCGGCGATCTGGCCCGCGGCGCCACCGCCTATGTGACGCTGGAACCCTGTTCGCACCATGGCAAGACCCCGCCCTGCGCCGAGGCGCTGATCGCTGCCGGCGTTCGCCGCGTGGTCGCGGCCATCGAGGACCCCGATCCCCGGGTCAGCGGGCGTGGCCTGGCGGCGCTGCGGGCGGCCGGTATCGAGGTTGCGGTCGGAACGGGCGCGACAGAGGCGCGGGAGATCAACACGGGCTTCCTGACGCGCCTGGCCCAGGGCCGGCCGATGGTGGCTCTGAAGCTGGCCACAACGCTGGATGGCCGGATCGCTCTGGCCAATGGCGCTAGCCAGTGGATCACCGGCCCTGAGGCCCGGCAGCGGGCCCATCTGCTGCGCGCCACCCATGACGCCATCCTCGTGGGCACCGGCACCGTGGCGGCTGACGATCCCCATCTCACCTGCCGCCTCGCGGGCCTGGAGGATCGCTCGCCGGTCCGGATCGTTCTGGACCAGTCATTGCGGCTGCCACCTGCGGCGCGGGTGTTCGACGGCGCGGCGCCGACCTGGCTGATCCACGGCCCCGGCGCGGACGCAGCCCGCGCCGATGGCCTGCGGAAAAAGGGCATCGAACTCCTGGAGATTGCCGCTGGCGCCGATGGAAAGCTGGATCTGGACCTGCTGTTCGCCAAGCTAGGCGAACGGGGCCTGACCCGGGTCCTGGTGGAGAGCGGCGGAAAATTTGCCGCCGCGCTTCTGCGGGCCGGCCTGGTCGACCGGCTCTACTGGTTCCGCGCCGGGGCCATCATCGGCGGCGATGGCCGCGCGGCCATCGCCGACCTTGGCCTGCAAGACCTTGATCGCATGGGGCGTTTCCACCTGCGCGAGCGCATCCCCTGCGGCCAGGACGCCATGGAAATCTGGGCTCCCGCCGCCTAAGTTGGGTCATGTTCACGGGCATCATCACCGACCTCGGCCGCGTCCGCGCCCTCGCGCCCGGCGCCATGACGCGGCTGGAGGTGGCAACCGCCTATGACGCCGATGGCATCGCCCTCGGCGCCTCGATCTGCTGCAACGGCATCTGCCTCTCCGTGGTCGACAAAGCGCCGGGCTGGTTCGCCGTCGAGGCCTCGGCGGAGACCATGGCGGTCACCACCCTGGGTAAATGGAAAGTGGGCACGCCGGTCAATCTGGAGCGGGCCTTGAAGGCCGGCGACGAACTGGGCGGGCATATCGTCTCCGGCCATGTGGATGGCGTGGGCCGCGTGGTCGACCGGCGCCAGGATGGCGGCAGCATCCGCTATGTGGTGGAAGCGCCGGCGGCCCTGGCGAAGTTCATTGCGCCGAAGGGATCCATCGCCGTCGATGGCGTGTCCCTGACAATCAACGAAGTTGAAGGCGCCCGCTTCGGCGTTAACATCATTCCCATCACCCAGCGGGAAACCAACCTCGGCGGTACGCATATCGACGATGCGGTGAACCTGGAAATCGACCCGGTGGCGCGCTACGTTGCGCGCCTTCTCCATGTGAACGGACCATGAGCAAGCCCGATATCGAACCCTGGCGCGTAACCTTTACGCAGATGATGTCGCCGACGGCGGAGATCATCGAGGCTGCGCGCAATGGCCAGATGTTCGTGCTGGTCGATGATGAAGGCCGCGAGAACGAAGGCGACCTGGTCATCCCCGCGCAGATGGCGACGCCGCAGGCCGTGAACTTCATGGCCAAGTATGGCCGCGGCCTGATCTGCCTGTCGATGACCGGCGAGCGCGTCGAACAGCTCAAGCTGCCGCTGATGGCGCAGCATAACGGCACGCGGCATCAGACTGCTTTCACCGTGTCGATCGAGGCGCGCGAGGGCGTGACCACCGGCATTTCCGCGTCCGACCGGGCACGCACCATCGCCGTCGCCATCGATCCCGGCAAAGGCCCGCAGGATATCGTCACCCCCGGCCATGTCTTCCCGCTGATGGCGCGCGAAGGCGGCGTGCTGGTGCGCGCCGGCCATACCGAGGCTGCCGTGGATATCGCGCGGCTCGCCGGCCTGATCCCCGCCGGCGTGATCTGCGAGATCATGAATGACGACGGCACGATGGCGCGGCGCGACGACCTGATCACCTTCGCCCAGCGCCACGGCCTGAAGATCGGCACCATCGCCGACCTCATCGCCTATCGCCGCCGCCATGACCGCATTGTCGAGCGCGTGACGGAAGTGCCGTTCAACAGCCGCCATGGCGGCGATTTCCGCATGCTGGTCTATGTCAACCGCGTCGCCTATGCCGAGCATATCGCGCTGGTGAAGGGCGATATCAGCGGCGCCGATCCGGTGCTCGTGCGCATGCATGCCCTGAACGTGCTCGATGACGTCCTCGGCGATGTCAGCGGCGGGCGCGACCGCATGCTGCACACCTCCATGCGCATGATCGCCGAGGCGGGCCGCGGCGTCATCGTGCTGATCCGCGAGCCGCTGCCGACCTCGCTGTCGGACCGCGTGCGCGCGGCGGCGGGAGAGGCCACGGCGCCGGTGCCGGAATTGCGCGACTATGGCGTCGGCGCGCAGATCCTGCTCGATCTCGGCGTGCACGAAATGGTGCTACTGTCCAATACCAAGCGGACCATCGTCGGCCTCGAAGGCTATGGCCTGAAGGTCGTCGGTCAACGTCAGATCGATCCGGCGGCCTGAACGGGCGCCACCGGCCGCAGCAGCGGCGCACAACAAGTGGAGTAAGAGAATGGCGGCGTCGCCGCATGTCATGGTCGTGGAAGCGCGCTTCTATCCCGATATCGCCGATGAGCTGGCGAAGGGCGCGATTGCCGCGCTGGAGAAGGCGGGCGCCAGCTATGAGCGCTTTACCGTTCCCGGCGTGCTGGAGATTCCGGCCGCCATCAAGATGGCGATCCAGGCGGCGATCAAGGTCAAGCGCCGGCCGTTCGACGCCTATCTGGCGCTGGGCTGCGTCATCCGCGGCGAGACCACCCACTACGATATCGTCTGCAACGAGAGCGCCCGCGGCGTGCAGGAACTGATCCTCGAACACGACCTTGCCCTCGGCTTCGGCGTGCTGACGGTGGAGAACGACGACCAGGCCTGGGAACGCGCCCGCGTCAATCGCAAGAACAAGGGCGGCGAGGCGGCGCAGGCTTGTCTCGCCATGTACGACCTCAAGCGCCGTCTCGGTCTATAGGACGGGCCGCGAATGAATCCCGTTCCTCCCAGTGGCAAGCGAAAGCCCATCGCCCGGCGCATCCGCATGGCGCCGACGGCGCGGACCATGGCGCGCCTGCGGGCGGTGCAGGCGCTCTATCAGATGGACATGAACGCGGTTAGTACCGACCACGTCATCGGCGAGTTCCGGCTTCATCGCATGGTCGCGGGCGAACAGGAGGAGGGCATGCCCGAGCCCGACCAGCCGCTGTTCGGCCGCATCGTCCGCGGCGTCAGCGCCGACCGCGAACTCGATCGATCTCAGGCTGTCGAGCGTTCTCGGCGGCGATCTTTCCTTCGATCGCTTCGAGGCGCTGCTGAAAGCCATCCTTCGCGCCGGCGCCTATGAACTGCAGGATCTGGACGTGCCGGCGGAGGTGACGATCACGGAATATGTGCAGTTGGCGGACGCCTTCTTTGCCGAGCGCGAGACCCATCTGGTGAATGCAATTCTGCAGCGCCTGGTGCCCGCCGGCGCCGGGCCTGGAGCGCCCCGTGACGGCAAGACCAAAGCCGACTGAATTCGAACTAATCGCCCGCTACTTCGCGCCGCTCGCCGCCGGCGCGCCCGGCGCTGCGTCGCTGGCCGACGATGTCGCGCTGATCACCGTCGCTGCCGGCGAGGATCTGGTGCTGAAGACCGACGCCATCGTCGCCGGCGTGCATTTCACCGGCCAGGAACCGGCGCGGCTGATCGCCCGCAAGCTCCTGCGCGTCAATCTCTCCGATCTCGCCGCCAAGGGCGCGCGGCCGCTGGGCTATCTGCTGGCGGCGGTATTTCCGCAGGATGTTGAAGAAGAGTGGATCGCCGATTTCGCCGGCGGCCTGGCGGAAGATCAGTGGCAGTACGGGCTGTCGCTGCTGGGCGGCGATACCACGGCGACGCCGGGGCCGATGACCCTGTCCATGACTGTGGTGGGTGCAGCGGCGCGCGGCCGTACGCCGCGCCGCGGCGATGGCAAGAAGGGCGACAGCATCCTGGTCTCCGGCACCATCGGCGACGGCGCCCTGGGCCTGCGGGCCGCGCGCGGTCAGCTTGAGGGCCTGTCTGCGCAATCGATCCGGTTTCTACAGGACCGCTATCAATTGCCGGAGCCGCGCCTTGCTCTCGGCCGCGCCTTGGTCGAGAGCGGCATCGTCCATGCCAGCATGGATATCTCCGACGGGCTGATCGCCGATCTCGGCCATATCTGCCAGCAGTCGGGACTGGCCGCCGAGATCCAGTGGAGCCAGGTGCCGCTGTCGGCGGCGGCGCGTGCAGCCCTCGGGCTCAAGCCGGACCTGCAGGCCAAGATTCTCGGCGGCGGCGACGATTATGAATTGCTGTTCACGGTCGCCGATCACGACGCGGCGCGGGCGATGGAGATCGCAGCTGCCGCCGGCGTGCCCGTTGCCGTCATCGGCACGCTCGTCAGCGGTACGGGCGTTGCGGTCCGGGCCGAAGACGGCTCGGCGATCGCCGTGGCGCATAAGGGCTTCCAGCATTTCTAATCGCTCAGAATTGCGCGGCTAAGAAAACCCCGGCGCGATGGGGACGCGCCGGGGCAAGTCGAGCCTCTTCTCGGTCGTGATCGTGTGGAAGCACGGCGCCTGTGCTTGGCCTTGGTTCCTCTCCCTCGGTCTCCGATGTCCCGGCGGAACGTCGGCAAGCTCGGCGCTTGGTGAGTCCCGCTGATGCGGAACACCTTCAGTATCGGACTCCGGCGCGCGAAATTGCAACAGTACAATCCTATAACCTATTGAAGTTAAATAAATAAACGAATGTCGGCAAGTTTGGGAAAAATTCTCAAAGCGGCTTGTACGCTGACAAAATTCTCCGGGGCGGTTGCTTGTGAAGCCGGTGGCGAGGCTCCATTCTTCGCGCCCCATGGTTGCCCCCCATACCTATCGCAACGTCCTGCTGCTCGCCGCCTGCCAGGCACTGTCGATGTCGGCGATGACGATCATGATCACCGTCGCCGCGCTGACCGGGCGGATGCTCGCCGAGAACGATTCCTTTGCGACGCTGCCGCTGGCGTTTCAGTTCCTGGCGACATGGCTGACGACCATTCCCGCCTCGGCGCTGATGCAGCGCATCGGCCGGCGCTGGGGCTTCGCCATCGGCACACTGCTGGGCGTTGCCGGCGGCGCACTGATCGCGCTGGCGATCGTCTATCTGTCTTTCTGGCTAATGTGCGTCGGAAACATGCTGGTGGGCATGTGCATGGGCTTTGCGTTGTTCTATCGCTTTGCCGCAGCCGATGCGTCTGATGAGGCATTCCGGGCGAAAGCGATTTCCTGGGTGGTGTCCGGCGGCGTCATCGCGGCGCTGCTGGGGCCGGAGCTGGCGCGCCACACCCGCGATCTGCTGGGTCCGTATCTGTATGCGGGCAGCTTTCTCGCCATCATGGCATTGTTCGCCATCAGTCTCATACTCGTGCAGTTCCTGCGCATTCCACGACCCGTGGCGGTTTCGGCTTCGGGCCGCGGCCGGCCGCTGGCGCAGATCATGGCCCAGCCCAAATTCATCGTCGCCGCACTCTCCAGCATGGTCGCCTATGGCGTGATGAACTTCATCATGGTGGCCACGCCCTTCGCGGTGGAGGATTGCGGCTTCGGTCCGGACGCCACGCCCGGCGTGATCCAGTTGCATGCCCTCGGCATGTTCGCGCCGGCATTCTTCACCGGAAACCTGATCAACCGGTTCGGCTTGCGGCGGATCCTCATCGCGGGCGCGGTGCTCCTGTCGGGAGCGATCGTTGCGGACCTCACGGGTACGACCTTGTGGAATTTCTGGATCGGGCTGGCCCTGCTGGGCGTGGGCTGGAACTTCCTCTTCGTCGGCGGCTCTGCCTTGCTGACACAGACCTACCGGCCGGAAGAGCGCTCCCGGGTCCAAGGGATCAACGACTTCCTGGTCTACGGAACGGTGGCCTGCTCCTCCTTCATGTCCGGCTGGGTCTACCAGACCTATGGCTGGGGCATCATCAATGCGGTCGGTATCCCCCTGATCGGCTTGAGCTTGTTGGCGACCGGCTGGCTGATCTGGCAGGGCCGCCACACGCCCGCCGCTGCCGAGTAGCCGCTACCCGCACCGCGCCGAGTCCATTGCGCCATCGCGGTCCATCTGGCATTTTCCGCGCCGATTTCGCACTGCGGCACAGGGGACGGCCGCGGGCCTGAAACTCAGACATCGGCATCAAGAACAACGTCCTTTTCTCGACAAGACGGGGTACGAACGTGACTATTTGGCATTGGCTGGTCATTGTCTGCGGCGCGCTGGCGCTGCTCTACGGAATCATCACGACGCGCACGGTCATGGCGGCGCCCACGGGCACCGACCGCATGCGGCAGATCGCCGCCGCCATCCAGGAGGGCGCGCGCGCCTACCTCAACCGCCAATACACGACCATCGGCCTGGTCGGCATCGTCATTGCGATCATTCTGTGGGCCACGCTCGGCCTGCATGTGATGATCGGCTACCTAATCGGCGCCATCTTGTCGGGCGCGGCCGGCTACATCGGCATGAACGTCAGCGTGCGCGCCAACGTGCGCACCGCCGAAGCGGCGCGGCAGGGACTGAAGCCGGCGCTCGCCATCGCCTTCCAGTCCGGCGCCATCACCGGCTTCCTGGTAGTCGGCCTGGGCCTGCTCGGTGTCGCCTCCTACTACTTCATCCTGCGCAATGCCGGCTATGAGACGCGCCCGATCCTGGAGGCGCTCGTCGCGCTCAGCTTCGGCGCCTCGCTGATCTCCATCTTCGCCCGCCTCGGCGGCGGCATCTTCACCAAGGGCGCCGACGTCGGCGCCGATCTGGTCGGCAAAATCGAAGCCGGCATCCCCGAGGACGATCCCCGCAATCCCGCCGTCATCGCCGACAATGTCGGCGACAATGTGGGCGATTGCGCCGGCATGGCGGCCGACCTGTTCGAGACCTATGCGGTGACCATCGTGGCCACCATGCTGCTGGCGCAGATCTTCTTCGCCGATCTGACGCAGCAGACCACCATGATGCTGCTGCCGCTGGTCATCGGCGCGGTCTGCATCGTCGGCTCGATCATCGGCACCTTCTTCGTCAAGCTCGGCGCCAGCAACAACATCATGGGCGCGCTCTACAAAGGCTTGATCGTGTCGGGCATAGTGTCCGGCGTGTTCATTGCCGTTGTGATCGGTACGCTCATCGGGTTCGACGCCGTCTACACGGCGGGCGCCCTGCCCATCACCGGCTGGAACATGTTCCTCTGCGCGGTGGTCGGCTTGGTCGTCACCGGCCTGCTGGTGTGGATCACCGAGTACTACACCTCCACGGCCTATCGCCCGGTGCGCAGCGTGGCCCAGGCTTCGACCACCGGCCACGCGACCAACATCATCCAGGGCCTCGCCGTATCGATGGAGGCCTGCGGCCTGCCGGTGCTGGTGATCTGCGCCGGCATCATCGCGGCCTATGCGCTGGCCGGCCTGTTCGGCATCGGCCTCGCCGCGACAACGATGCTGGCGCTCGCCGGCATGGTGGTGGCGCTGGACGCCTACGGTCCGGTGACCGACAACGCCGGCGGCATCGCCGAGATGGCGGAATTGCCGAAGGAAGTGCGCAAGACCACCGACGCGCTCGACGCCGTCGGCAACACCACCAAGGCGGTGACCAAGGGCTACGCCATCGGTTCGGCGGGCCTCGCGGCACTGGTGCTGTTCGCGGCCTATACCGAGGACCTCAAGTACTACTTTCCGAACCTCGTTGATCGAGTTCCGCTTGCAGGATCCGTATGTGGTGATCGGCCTGTTCATCGGCGGCGCGCTGCCGTTCATGTTCGGAGCGATGGGCATGCAGGCGGTGGGCCGCGCCGCCGGTTCGGTGGTCGTCGAAGTGCGGCGCCAGTTCAAGGAGATCGCCGGCATCATGGAAGGCACGGGCAAGCCCGACTACAGCCGCGCCGTCGACCTGCTGACCAAGGCGGCGATCAAGGAGATGATCATCCCCTCGCTGCTGCCGGTGCTGGCGCCGATCGTGCTCTATGTCGTGATCGCCGCGATTGCCGGTCAGGCGCAGGCCTTCGTCGCCGTCGGCGCGATGCTCCTGGGCACCATCGTCACCGGCCTGTTCGTCGCCATCCAGATGACTTCCGGCGGCGGCGCCTGGGACAATGCGAAGAAGTACATCGAAGACGGCCATCACGGCGGCAAGGGCTCCGATGCCCACAAGGCCGCGGTGACCGGCGACACGGTCGGCGATCCCTACAAGGATACCGCAGGCCCCGCCGTGAACCCGATGATCAAGATCACCAACATCGTGGCGATCCTGCTCCTCGCGGTGCTGGCGGCGTTGGCGGTCTAGTCAGGCTGCAAGTCAACAAAAAGCCCTGCACCGGCATTCCGGTGCAGGGCTTTTCTATTTTGCAAAGTCGCCGGCGCTAGTAGGGCGACTTGGATCTCGCCCTTGGTGAAGCGGCCGATGTTGCCCAGCAGCTGCTGCAGGATCGTCAGGCGCTGACCGTAGGTCGGCGTCTCGCGGTCGACCATGTCGACCTCAACCGAATCATCCATGCCGAGCAAAGCCACCTGCTGGACGACGTCGGCCTCGTCGAACCTCACGATCAGGACCTGCTGGTCAACCACATCGGGATTGAAAAAGGCGACGGTCTCCGTGCGTTTGCTGATGTAGTACCAGGTGCTCTCGCTGAAGGTCGCGATGGTGGAGGGGGTGCCCAGCAATTGCTGGACTTCGTCCTTGGTCGACTGGCCGGGCTGGATCGCCAGCACGTTGTCGGTGTCCGGCAGATTTCCGCGCTGGTCGATCGTCGGTGAACAGGCCGCGAGGATGGCGGCCGCCGCGGTCAGCGGCAACAGCGCGCGCAGCTTGGTGACTATCCGCATCTGTGCTTGCATCGATCCTGGTTTCGAACGAGAAGTTTCGCGAATTGGCGTTTGGGCTCCGGAACGGAGCCGGTTGCGGCGCAGGTTTCCACCGGAATCGTGGCCCTGTCAACGTGGCCCGCGGGGAGGAAAAGGTTGTCCATTCTGCAACTGTTCAGGCGGCGGCGGTCCGATGAAGCCGCGAAGCAGCTGCATCGGGTCATCGTGGCGCAGGCGCGGCAGCCGGCCTTTTACACCGCGCTCGGCGTGCCCGATACGCTGGATGGACGCTTCGAACTGATCGCGCTGCATGGGTTCCTGGTGATGCACCGGCTGAAAGCCGATCCCGCGGGGATCGACCTGGCGCGCGACGTGGCCGAGACCATCTTCGATGACCTGGACGCCAGCCTGCGGGAGATGGGGGCGGGCGACCTTGGTGTCGGCAAGCGGGTCAAGAAAATGGGCGAGGCGTTCTACGGCCGGGTGGCCGCCTATGACGCCGGGCTGGCCGAAGGCGGGGATTTGGCGGACGCCCTGCGGCGAAATCTCTACGGGACGGTGGAGCCCTCTGCCGCAGCTCTGGCCGCCGCCAGCGTCTATGTAAGAAACTGTTATAACTCATTGAAAAATTGCAATTTTTCTGAGTTGTTAAAAGGCCATCTGAACTTTCCGGCGGTGCCTGCCGAGATCGTCCCGCCGCCCGCCCGCCATTGACCCGGCAGGGGCCAGCGACTATTTTCCGGCGCCCTGTGAAAGCCGAGGTGACAGCCAGGTTCTGACCCGGTCGGCAATTCGTGGGGCAGGCAGCCGGTGGCCGGGTTCGGGCGGAAAGCGGGGCCGAGGATGAACGGGCAGGACTCGCCGGCAGCGGAATTTTCCAGGCAAATCTCAGCCGACCAGATCGGCGTCCAGGAGACGACCCGGGAGATCGCCGCCAACGCTTCGGAGCGCGCCAAGCTGGCCGAACGGTTCGGGCTTCTCGGGCTGGACCGGCTGTCCGCAGTGCTGCAGCTCAAGCGCGGCCGCGGCGGCTCGGTACAGATGCACGGCCGCTTCGTCGCCGATGTGACGCAGGCTTGCGTGGTGACGCTGGAGCCGGTTGCGGCGCATCTGGAGCAGGATTTCACGGCGAGTTTCGCGCCCGGCGGCGCGGCCGATGCCGGTGAGATCGTGGTGGCGCTGGACGATGCCGAATTGCCCGATGAGATCGTCGATGGCCGAATCGATCTCGGCGAGGCGGTGGTGCAGCAGTTTGCGGTCGCGCTCGATCCCTATCCACGGTCGCCGGCGGCGGCCGAAGCGGCGGCGGGCAGCGGCAAAGAAGATGATGGACGCAAGGGGCCGTTCGCGGCGCTTGAGTCCTGGCAAGGGAACGCCAAGAAAGCCTAGCGCATAAGGCTTTATGAGAGTTGGCAGTAGTCTTGCTGAAAGCTTTGACCTTGTTTAGTAATCGGGTTCCGGCACGGGCCGGCGCCCCGCAAGTGAGAGATTGACCCATGGCTGTACCGAAGAAGAAAGTTTCCAAGTCGCGCCGCAACATGCGGCGGTCGCATCACGCGCTGAAGGCGTCGACCTATGTCGAGTGCCAGAACTGCGGCGAGATGAAGCGGCCCCACCATGTCTGCGGCTCCTGCGGGCATTATGACGGCCGCCAGGTCGCCGACGCGAGCGCCTGACGAGATCAGCAGCCGCAACGGATTCCATCGTGGTTGAAACCGTTGCCATCGCACTCGACGCCATGGGCGGCGACAATGCGCCGGGCATGGTGATCAAGGGTGCGCATCTGGCGCGGAAGCGCTTTCCGCGGATCACGTTCCACATCTTCGGCGACGAGACGCGCCTGGCCCCGCTGCTGGCGAAGTATCCGAAGCTGGCGCGTGTCACCACGGTGCATCACACCGACCATATGGTGAAGTCCGACGACAAGCCGTCGGTGGCGCTGCGTGCCGGCCGCGGCTCCAGCATGCGGCTCGCCCTCGATTCCGTGCGCGATGGGCTCGCCGCCGGCGTCGTCTCCGCCGGCAACACCGGCGCGCTGATGGCCATCGCCAAGTTCGTGCTGAAGACGCTGCCGGGTATCGACCGGCCGGCGATCGCCTCGTTCTTCCCGACCATCCGCGGCGAGAGCGTGATGCTCGATCTCGGCGCCAATGTGGAATGCGACGCCGACAACCTGGTGCAGTTCGCGGTCATGGGCAATGTGTTCGCGCGCACCGTGCTGGGCGTGCTGCGGCCGACCATGGGTCTGCTCAATGTCGGCTCGGAAGAAATGAAGGGCCATGAGGCGTTGCGCGAAGCCGCCGCCATTCTGCGCGCCACCAACCTGCCCGGCGAGTTCCAGGGCTTCGTCGAAGGCGACGACATCGCCAAGGGCACGGTGGATGTGATCGTCACCGACGGCTTCACCGGCAACATCTCGCTGAAATCCATCGAGGGCACGGCCAAGCTCTACAGCGAGTTTCTGCGCCAGACTTTCCGCAGCTCGATCCTGGCCAAGCTCGGTTATTTGCTGGCGCGGCCGGCATTGAACGGCCTGCGCTCCCGCGTCGATCCCCGCCGCTACAACGGCGCCATCCTGGTCGGTCTCAACGGCATCGTGGTCAAGAGCCATGGCGGCACCGACGCGTTCGGCTTCGCCAACGCGATCGCCGTCGCCATGGACATGGCGGTCAACGGCGCGATCGAGAAAATCAAGGACGACTTCGCCCATCTCTCGGCAACTCCGCCGGCAGCCCCCGCGGCTCAGGCAGCCGGCGCTTGAGCGTGCGGCGTTCGATCGTCGCCGGCTGCGGCAGCTATCTGCCGGCCAAGGTGCTGACCAACGCCGAACTGGCGCAACGCCTCGATACTTCCGACGAATGGATCCGCCAGCGCACCGGCATCGGCCAGCGCTATATCGCGGCCGACGGCGAGCTGACGTCCGATCTCGCCACCAAGGCTGCCGACGCGGCGCTGACCCAGGCCGGAGTCTCCGCCAGCGCCGTCGACCTGATCGTGCTGGCCACCGCCACGCCCGACGAGACATTTCCCGCCACCGCCACCCGGGTGCAGAACAATCTGGGCATCCATCGCGGCGCTGCGTTCGATATCCAGGCCGTCTGCTCCGGCTTCGTCTATGCGCTGGCGACCGCCGACAACTTCCTGCGCTGCGGCCAGGCGAACACGGTGCTGGTGATCGGCGCCGAGACCTTCTCGCGCATCCTCGACTGGAACGATCGCGGCACCTGCGTGCTGTTCGGCGACGGCGCCGGCGCAGTCGTGTTGCGCGCCGGCGAGGGGCAGGGCACTTCGGCCGACCGCGGTATTCTCTCGACCCATCTTGTTCTCCGACGGACAATATCACGACCTGCTCTATGTCGATGGCGGGCCGTCCACCACCCGTACCACCGGCCTCCTGCGTATGGCCGGCAAGGAAGTGTTCCGCCACGCTGTCGTGAAGCTGGCGCAGGCCGTGGACGCCGCCCTGACCGCCAACAACGTCAAGGGCACGGATGTGGACTGGCTGGTGCCGCACCAGGCCAACCGGCGGATCATCGATGCCATGGCCGAGAAGCTG
Organism: uncultured Alphaproteobacteria bacterium; assembly: GCA_963816235.1. Classification (GTDB taxonomy): domain Bacteria; phylum Pseudomonadota; class Alphaproteobacteria; order Dongiales; family Dongiaceae; genus DATKFM01. The sequence continues at coordinate 311,695 of CAWFKD010000012.1, forward strand.
CATTTGCCGCCGGAACGCGTGGTGATCACCATCGAGCGCCACGCCAATACCTCGGCCGCCTCCATCCCCCTGGCCATGGCGGAAGCCGCCGGGGACGGCCGGATCCGGAGGGGCCAGCTGGTGCTGCTGGAGGGCATGGGCGGCGGATTCACCTGGGGGTCCGCCCTGATTCGCTGGTGACGGAAGTGTTAACATCGTGACAGCACTTCAAAGAGGCCACTCATCCCTTTGTAATTGACTGATTTCTTATCTCGCTGTAGCGTTCGCCCATAACCCATGCGAATAAAGGGGAACGGGGCGGAAAATGACATCGAACACGGTGACCCGGGCGCAGCTGGCGGAGGCGGTCTACCAGGAGGTCGGCCTGTCGCGGAACGAGTTCGCGGATCTGGTCGAGCTGGTGCTGAAGGAAATCGCCGAGGCCTTGACCAAGGGGGAGAATGTGAAGATCTCCTCCTTCGGATCGTTCTTCGTGCGCTCCAAGGGCAAGCGGGTCGGCCGCAACCCCAAGACCGGTGAGGAAGTGCCGATAAATCCCGCGCAAGGTCTTGGTTTTCCGCGCTTCCCATGTCCTGAAGGACCGGGTCAATAAGCCCGCCGAGGGAGGCGCTTCGTGAGCACCGCCCCGCGGCCGCGCTCCCGCGCCGCCCAAACCCCGGCAGCTCCCGCCCAAAGGCGGTTGGAGAAGTCTTCGACCGCGTTCCGCACCATCAGCGAGGTGGCGCAGGAACTGGACGTGCCCCAGCATGTGCTGCGCTTCTGGGAAACCCGCTTCAGCCAGATCCGCCCCCTCAAGCGCGGCGGCGGCCGCCGCTATTACCGGCCGGAGGATGTGGCGCTGCTCAAGGTCATCCGCGAGCTGCTGTATAGCGAAGGCTACACCATCAAGGGCGTGCAGAAGCTGATGCGCGACGGCGCCCTGAAGGGCCGCCTGGCCCAGGCCGGCCTGGGCGAGGAATTGGCGGCGGAAGAGCGGGCGGAAGCACCCGCTGAAAAGCCGGCGCCCCGCGCCGCCAAGGCCCGACAGCCGCAGCCCGACCTGTTCACCGGCGGCGTTGACGGCGCCACGCGCGACCGCCTGCGGGCCCTGCTGACAGAGCTCGAAGGCCTGCGCGACCGGCTCCGCGGGGCGATCGCGCGGTAGGGTCAGATCAGGTTCAGGATTTGCGAAGGGGCGGGTTTCAAATCCGCCCTTTTCGTTTCAGGGCTAGGGCGTGGCTGGAACCGCCGGACGTTGGTGGCAACCCAATTCCGAGCGATGAATCCCATGTCCAGCGGGAAATCCGGCGGGAGCAAACCGCCCTCTGGCGGGTTCATTTCATTGCCCCCCGCGGGGAGGGCCGCTATAAAAGCCGCCCACCCCTGAGCAGCACGGTCGGAGCGTAGCGCAGCCTGGTAGCGCATCAGACTGGGGGTCTGGGGGTCGCTGGTTCAAATCCAGTCGCTCCGACCAATTCTCCCCGAGGACGCCAGAACGAAGTAGCCGCCAGCCGCGAGCCATGCGTCCGGCGCATGGCTCGCAACGGGACCTACTCAACCCCATGGAAGGCAAATTCCGCGACAGAAAATTGCGGAGCTATGCACCGGGTGCATAGCTCCGCGGCTGTACCGTATGATAGGAATACAGACTTATCATCGAACTCCCCGCGCGGAAGTCCGGCCGGCAAACCCATCCACAATGTCCAACATCGAGGCCGCGCGGCGAGCGCGGCGGACTTCCGATATGGGGAGACACCAGGGATCAATCAAGGTAATTATTCCTGGTCACTGGCATTCGCCAAGATGGGGTGCAAATCTGCGACTGCTGCACCGATCATGAGGCTCTGAAAGATCTCCTACGCGCAGATGGCCGGTCATAACGCCGATGAGGCGCCGGCGTTGTCATGACGACGTCTCCTCCTTGGCGTGCTCCACCAATACCGCCTCGCCCCTTTTCAGGTTGACGCCATGTACACGGCAATAGGAGCGTTCCATCCGGGCCGGGACGATTGGAGGGGGAGCGCTGCCGTGAGAGCAATCATTCTGGCAATTGGCCTGATTTCGATGTGGCCCGCCAGCGTACACGCGCAATCCACGATCAGAGACGATTTCCGGTCGGGAACACTGGATTGGAGCCTCTGGTGTCCCTGCCAGGTGGACATGCGGGATTCGCCGCCGACCTTCTCGCCCAACCCCGGCCAGGCCGGCGACCAATTCATATCGATCGTCGCCGACGACGCCTCGCTCGGCGGCAATGTTTGTCGTTCAGGGAAACCCGAGCTCGAATGCAGGCCGCCGGCCGGCACGCCCGCCTTCACGATGTTCATGTCCGAAATAGGAGCGGACCCAACCGCTTCGGAAGCGGCCGCAATCCCTGACGAACCTGAGGCGCTGGGGCCAAGCTTCATCCGGCCTCTGCGGATTCTGTCGTTGGATAGCACATTGGGGACGCTGAAGACGCGAGCGGCGGAAAACGACTATTGCAATGACGAGGTGCAACAGCGCGTCCGCGCGGCGGGCGAAGAGAATGTGTGCATTCAACGGCAGGAGCTAAGGCCACAGAACTTTCATGCGCATAGCATCACGAAACCCTATCTGTATTCGATCCGGTTTCGGATGCCTGATGTTATCGAAGATCAGCAGAACTCGATCCGCTGGGTCATCAGCCAATGGAAGCAGGAACCGATCAGCGCCGCCTATGAAAAAGAGCTTGGCAAGGACTGGGGGCCGAGTCCGTTCCTGGCGCAGAGATTCGACAATGGCGTTCTCCATGTGACTATCCAGGATGAACATTGCCGCTGCATGGTGGCGTCCGCTCCGCTGCCGAATGGCTCCAATCTCGTCTGGAAAGATGGCCCCGCCCAGTATTGCATGTCGACAAGGCCCGAAGATCCGCCGAATTTTGCTTGCGTTGCCGATCTCCAGGTCGAGTACGGCGCTGATCCGGTGCTTACATCACCGCGCGGCCAATGGGTCGAGATGACCTATAGAGTGGAGGCCGGTCGCTCGGGACGAGCCGTGATCGAGGTCCATGAGGGAGAGCGGTTCATCGTTCGCGTCACCGGCAAGATCGGCTATGCGGTGGATCCCGGTCAGGACTCGGTGGTGAAATTCAAGTTTGGCACCTATCGCGACTACATGCCTTTCTTGCACAGGATGGATGTCGATTGGATAGACATTGAGCCGGTCAACTAGCGGGCTTCTGGGGCATTCTCGAGAGCGCCCAGCGCGCGCAGGTAGCCGTCCATCAGGTGATCGCGGACGGCCCGCGGCAGGGTGTCGATGACCAGCGCCACGCCGGCATGATCAGCGGGGAAGGGCGGCATCTCGCCGTTGCCGGAGTCCGGGCCGCCGCCGAGGAGCGACTTGATCGACAGCGGCGAGTTGCCATCGCCAGGTTCGACGCCCGGCGGCTGCAACGCCTGGGGATCGAACCGGCCGCCGCGCGGGCTGGTTAGGGCGCGGCCCACATGGCGGTAGTCCAGATGTCCGATCGCGGGTGGGACGTGGGGCACGATGTCGGCACCGTGAATCAGCCGGAATGTCCGCTCGCCGAGCGTGGCTTCGGGGGCAAGGCGCGTGTCGTTGTAGGCCTGTGCCGATGGGGCGGTGAACACGCGCGGCATGCCCAGGACATAGACGGCGCGGAGTTTGGCGGCAGCCTCGGGCATCTCCCGGCAAAGCCGCGCCGCCGTCACCGCCGAGAGCGCGGCGCCAAGGCTGTGGCCGGCGAAGCAGATGCTGGTGGCTGCGGCTATATGGGGCCGAAGCTGCTCCGCCCAGACCGCCTCGACGCCGGCCTCGAAGCCTTCATGCACACCCTCGCCGGCGCCAAAGGTGAAGTTCCGCACCCACTGCAGCAGGTTCTCCGGCTCTGTGCCGGTAAAGGCAATGACCGTCGCATCGCCGGACCGGGCGACGAAGCCGTTGGTGGTGGAGACGGGGAGGACGCTGTTGAAGTCGCCGGCAACGATGGTTTCAAGTGACCAACCCCACCGGGCGAGGATGCGGGAGAACTTAGCTTCATCGGCGGTTTCGTAGGCGAGCTGTGCGGCCCAGGCGAGGGCGTGGGCGGTGGGGAGGTCAAAGGACGCGCCAGCGGACGCCGGAACCATTTGCGCGGCGGGAAATACATTCTCTACAAATGAGGTGAACAGCCCCATGAATTCCCAGCGGCTATATGCAATCCGACAGGCATCGCCGGCGCATTTGCCACGCAGCAAACCGACCGCAGCAAGCAGTTACGATCCGGCGATCCGCCGACCGAGTGCTAGGTATAGGTGTGGCGCGTGGTGATCGCAATGCGCCCGGGCACCGCAATGCTACGACGCGAGCAGTTTCGCTATGTCGGTGGCGAGGTCGACGAGAGCATCGACAATCTTTGCCGTTCTTTCGGCCGCCTTGCCGATCTCATTGAGTTTATCAAGGTCCTTCTTCAGGTCGCGATTGATGGACCTGAATGCGTTGGTCAGCCGCTGCACTTCGGTGGATTCATTGAGGGCGCGAAGCGTCACGAATGACAGCTCGATCTGCGCCGCCCGGACGGCGGTCTGCGCGGCCCGCTTCTCCTTGCGTTGCTTCACTTCGGTCGCATTGAGCGGCCGATCCCATTCAATGTCATCGATGGCGTCGATCTCTCGTTGGATTTCCAGATTCTTCATCGACAGAAGGCCACGGGCCTTCTCTGCACTCTCCAGCACTTTATCGATATCGTTTGCCATGGCGATCACCCTTCCTCGGCATTGGCTGCGGCAAGCAGGTTGCATTACGATGCCCTCAAGCCGTTGTGCATGGGTTTTGACGGCTTCGAGACTGGCAAAGGCTTTGTCCCACGATATCTCGTCGTCGTTCAGCGCCCTTGTCAGATCGCTATGCGCCTTGGTCAGTTCCACATAGACAGTTGCAGGATCCGCAGTGAGAACGGTGTCGTAGGCCCGGGCGGCCTGGAGCAGGTTCGTCAGGTTTGTGTCGGTGCGTGACTCGCGAAAGGCGTCAAGCCGTCGGCTGACATTTTCCGCAAGGCCCTCTCTCGTGATCGAGTTCGGCTTGTTCCATAGCCTTCGTGAAAACGTTGACGGAATTGGCGATGAGCGGGTCCGCATTCTGAGTCGCGGTGCGGAGCGCGTTCAATTTCACACTGTTGATGTATGCGCCGAAAGCCCATTTTATGGCCTCTCCCGCCGGTGTCGCGAAGCTGCCAAAGGACTTGTCCTGGCCCACCAGCTTGGCAAGGTTGACCAGGTTGCCGTTCACCGAATCAACGCTGCTTGCGACTTTTGCCGCCGTATCTGCTGCGACGATAGCTTGCAGTCCATTCCCATACCTTCGAATTTCATTCATGAGTATCAGGATGTCTTGGATCGGCGGCTCGGGCTCTATGAGCTTTGGATTGGGATCGTCCTTCTTCGCGAGGATCACGACGCGGCAACGACTGGAATCGCCCTGACAGTCCTCTGCTTCCCCTTCCTGCATGAAGCGGACGCCCGGGGGCGTGGCCAGCGCCTGTTCGCGACGGATCCTGCCGACTTCCTTGACTGCGAGATCGCTGTAGCCGGACAAAGCCGTATTCGCAGACGATGCGGCTTCCGAGAATGTCTTTATCGGCGGCTCATATTCCGCAACCGAGCAAGCGGAAACCCCGAAGCCGAAGGCCAGCGCGGCAATCGCGCCGTACAGGCGACTGAATTGTCGAATGAATGTGATAACCTGTCTCGACATTGGCTGCACTCCCCGAGCAATTGCCTAGCGAGAAACTAAGTGGGCAAATCCGGCGGCGTTCGCCGGAGGGGCCATCGACTGTCGGGACAATTTTCCGAGGCCAATGGGCATGGGTGCCCATGCAACGTTTATCAGGCCCCGGCAGTCATAAATGTGATAAAAGTCACAGCCCACATCTGCGACGACTGCACTAGATAATCCGTTCGGGCGCCAGCGCTTGGCGGAATGCCAGCCAATCGCTCTGGTCAGCGGAATTGCGCCGGCTGAAAGCATCGGTGCAACGACCTGCGCGGGCCGCGGCGGCCGGCGTATTCCGGCGGCCCCAAATCCGGAAGATCGTTCCCGGGATTCTGATCGCGAAGGAAATAGGAGGAGAAAAATGCGGCTAGCCGATATTGCACAAGGGCAAGCTACGATCGCGCTGCCCGAAATCGGACGCGACACTGCGCTGGCGCGGGATCTGCAAACTCGATTGAGCGAGCTTTGCCTTTTGGACCCGCCGGCCGACGGGCAATTTGGCCCGGTTTCAAGATGGGCCCTGGATGCATTCCTTGATCGCAGCAATCTGAAATCGAAGCTTAGTATCGATCGTCAGGTAGCCGAAAAATTGCTTCAGGCGACGGCGGACAAGCTGTTCCCGCTTGAAATGAAGGATGATCTCGCGGGACGGCTGGTCAGGGCCATGCAAGCCAAGGGCTATTCGCTCATTCGCCATCCGGATTGCATCAACATCGTCTATGCCGAAGCGATGGATTCGGACGGCAATCGCAACGACAACAAGCCGAACCAGTTCAATGATGCGCGATTCACGCTGCGGATCAACAAAGCCGGGCGGCCCGTCATCGCCGGAGCGTGGGACGCAACGACCGAGCCGGGCCGCTTTTGGACGGAGAATCCGATGAGTCCGAAGGGCGCTGCGCGCATCGCCTTTGGCCAGTACAAGGCCTGGTCTATGGGTGTCCATAATGCGCGAAAGAAGAGCGGACATGAGGCGCTCGTGCAAACCGCCGCCATCAAGGTGCATCGCGACCTCAACAAGGATTTTAGCCGCGCCGGCGACGTCCCCGATACGGGCCTATTCGGCGTCAATCAGCATTGGGGCTACGACAATGCCAAGGATGACATCGGCACTGCTGGCGCCGGTTGCCTCGTTGGTCGCACCAAAGCCGGCCATCGTGAGTTCATCGCGATCGTGAAGTCGGATCCCAGATTTGTCGTGAACAACAGTTACCGCTTTCTCACGGCAGTTATCGATGGGGCCGACATCTAGGGAACTGCGGACTCTCAGCGAGCGCAAGGAACGCCACCGAGGGACAAGCGGACTCCGCGAATGCGGCGATGAAACTCCGGCAACTTCCTCCAGCTACTCCGCCGCCAGGCCGCGCATGCCCTGCCGGTCCCGGGCCAGGGTGCGCGCGAGGTACTTATAGAACTGCGCCACCGTGCCCTCGAAATGCGACAGCGGCCCGCGCCCGGTCTTGCGCGAGCGCATCGCCTTGGCGAGCTCGGTGGTGGCCAGGGAGTCTTCCCGGTTGACCCTCTCGATCATCTCGCGCCTGGCACGGCTGAGCTCCGGGTCTTCATCCACCAGGTCGCGCCACATGAGGTAGCCGCCGAGGATCTTGGTCTTCTCCGGCCCGTCCGGCCGGAAGGAGAGCCAGTTGTTGGTGCCCGGCCGCATCGCCATGGTGAAGGCGGGAAAGACATAGACCATGTAGCCGGTGGTCAGCTCCTCCTCGGTCAAGCCGCGCAGGTCGCCCTTGGGATTCATCGGATGGGACGCGCCGCCGAGAAACTTTTCGCCCATGCGGCAACGCTCATGGGTAAAGCTGTCGTCGGTTTTCGGCGAGACCGGGATGTAGGTGTTCCGCGCCGGCAGCTGCACGCCCACTGTTTCCGCATGGAGCGCAATATGGTGGTAGTACTCCATGGAGTTTTCGGCGGAGAGCTTCCAGTTGCCGTCCCACACCGCCTCGTAGTGGAAGATCTCGGTCTGCTCGGCGATGCGGTAATGGGCGACCGCCGCATCCATCGACGCCACGACCGGCGCCAGCGGGGCGGCATCGTCGTCCAGATTGACGAACAGGAATCCCATCCAGCTGTCGAGCCGGTATTGCGGCAGGCTGCAGGCCTTCTTGTCGAAAGCGAGGCTCTGCTCCATGTGGGGCGCGCCGATCAAATGGCCGTCGGTGCCGTAGGTCCAGGCATGGTAGGGGCAGGTGAACCGCTTGGCGTTGCCCTTGTCCTGCACCACCGGCATGGCGCGATGCCGGCAGACGGCGCTGAGCGCGCGGATCTTGCCGTCGCGGCCGCGCACGATGATGACCGGCTCGCCCATGACGTCGATCGTGTAATAGTCGCCGGGGTTGGGCACATACTCCTCGCGGCCGACGCAGAGCCAGGATTTTTCAAAGATCTCCCGGATCTCGAGGCCGTAGAGCTCCGTGTCGATATAGGCCTCGCGCGGCAGCGACAGGCAGGCGGCGTCCGGCTTGCCCAGATACTCCCGGAGTTCGCCGAGCAGCGCATTCAAGTTCATGGTCATCGCGGGGCCCCGTCCTATCGCAAGGGCGCGGATTGTATCACAAACGCGACGTCTTCCAACGGCGCCGCGGTATCGCTGAATGGATTCTCAGGGTCAGCCGAGGCCGCCGCCGACGGCGATCACCTGTCCCGTCACATACGCCGCCGAATCCGACGCCAGATACCCCACCAGCCCCGCCACTTCCTGCGGCTTCCCCGCGCGCTGCATGGGAACCAGACGGTCGATCGCGGCCGCATCGAAGGCGCGCATCGTGTCTTCGGTGTCGATGATGCCGGGCGCCACCACGTTCACTGTGACGCCGCGCGAGGCGACCTCCAATGCGAGGGATTTCGCGGCGCCATGGAGGCCGGCTTTCGCCGCGGCGTAGTTCGCCTGGCCGCGATTGCCAATCAGACCGGAGATCGAGGAGATGGCGACGATGCGGCCCCAGCGGGTGCGCATCATCGGCAGCAGCAGCGGCCGCGCCACGCTGAAGAAGCCGTTGAGCGAGACGTCGATCACGTCTTTCCAGTGCTCGGGTTTCATGCCGGCCATGGGGGCGTCGTGATGGGTGCCGGCGTTGCTGACCAGAACCTGGATCGGGCCGGCGGCGAGCAGGGCGTCGAGCGCGCGCGCGGTGGCGGCCATATCGGTGACGTCGAAGGCCGCGGTCTCGGCGCTGCCGCCAGCCTCGCGGATTGCGGCGGCGACCGCCTCGGCGCGTTCGGGCCGGCTGTGGCCATGGACGATCACATGCATTCCGTCGGCGGCGAGGCGTTGGCAGATCGCGGCACCGATAACGCCGCTGCCGCCAGTGACGAGGGCGCGTTTCATGGAACCGGCCGAGACGCTCATTGAAACAGGAAGAACACGGCGGCGCGGCCTTCGATCAGGGTGTGCGCGCCTGCCTGCAGCGTGAAGTAGTAGGCGCAGGCCTTGCCCCAGCCGGTGAGCAGCCGGGCATGAACGGAGATCGGTCCCGCGACATCGTCAAGGCGGTCGACATGCAGCATCAGCTCGCGCAGGCTGCCGAGCACGCCGCGCTTGGGCGTGCGGTCGCCGATCAGGCGGCCGTGGGCGGCCATCGCCTGACCGGCGATCTCGATGCCGGCGATGGCCGGCAGCCGGCCGGCGCGGCGCAGCGGATTGCCGGGATCGCGGTGGGAGTCGGTGCTGCCGGATATGAACTCGGCGCCCCAGTCGTCGATGCGATCCAGCAGCACCATCGCGCCGCCATGGGGGATGATGGCGGCGATGCCGGCGCGATCCAGGCTGCGGCTGTTCAATTCAGGCATGCAACCTGCACCCTCAGGGTGGCGTCGGGCGAGCCGGGCAGGCGGATCTCCTGCGACTGCGCCCGCGCGATCATCTCCAGCAGCGGCAGGCCGTGGCCCGCCGGATTGCCGGACCAGAGCGGCGCCAGCGCTTCGGCCGAGGGCGGCGTGCCGCTTTCGTTGCCCTGGGTGTCCCAGTCGAGATTGAGCCTGGCCTTGGAGTTTGGCGTCGGAGCAGGCGACAAGGCGAGGCCGATCGCCAACGGTGCATTGAGAGGGTAGGCGGCGGCGAGCGGCTCCGGCAGCGGATGATCGAAACAGACCATGAGCACCGGCGTGCCATCGGCCAGGCATTGACACGCCGCCTTCAGCAGGGCCGCGGCAAAGCAGTGGCGCGCGGCGGAGATGCTGGTGGAAGCTTCCGGGCAGCCGGTGCCCAGCGCCCAATAGAACGCCGGCGCGTTGTGCACGGAATTGTGGAAGTCGGTCGGCGATACCGGCTTGTCCGGCTTGCCGAGCGCGGTCAGCAGCCGGTGGATCACCTGGCCGTCGCCGGCGGTATAGGCGAACACCGACGGTGTGGCGGCGGCATCGAAGCCGGCGGCCCGAATAGTTTCCTGCGCCACCTGCAGCGCGAGACGCACCGTGTTGCTGCAGCGGCGCTGGTCCCGGGGTGGAATGATGGAGGGCGGCGCGATGGTGAGCGGCGCGGGCGCATAACCGGCGTCCTGATTCAGCACGGTGCGCGCCTGGTCCCAGCCCTCGAGCCCAGGGCCGAGGATGCCGACGCCGTCGATCCAGACCGGCTGCATCACCGCCCCAGCACCAGGGCGCAGTTGCTGCCGCCAAAGCCGAAGGAATTGGTCAGCACGGCGCCGACTTCAGCCGGCTGGGTTTCCCGCACGATCCGCATCTGGAACTCCGGATCCGGCTGCGTCAGGTTGAGATTGGCGGGCAGGAACTGCTGCTGCAGGCAGAGGACGGAGATCGCCACCTCGGTCATGCCGGCGGCGCCCAATGTATGGCCGGTCCAGCCCTTGGTGGAGCTGGCGAGCTGGGCCGGGCCGAAGACCTTGGTTACCGCCATGTCTTCGGCACGGTCGTTGGCCGGCGTGCCGGTGCCGTGCAGATTGACATAGTCGATGTCGGCCGGCTCCAGCCCCGCGCCGGCGAGGGCGCGGCGCATCGCGGTGACGGCGCCCAGTCCTTCCGGATGGGGTGCGGACATGTGATGGGCATCGCAACTTTCGCCGCAGCCCAGCAGCTTCACGGCGGCGGAGTCATCCGTCGCGCGCTCGAGCAGCGCGAAACCGGCGGCCTCGCCGATCGACAGGCCATCGCGGTCGGCGCTGTTGGGACGGCAGGGCCCGCGTGCCAGGAGCTGCAGCGAATTGAATCCGCAGAGCGACATCCAGCAGAGGCTGTCGACGCCGCCGACCACGGCGGCATCGCAGGCGCCGACCGATATCAGCTGGCGCGCATCGGCAAAAACCTTGTTGCTGGAGGAGCAGGCGGTGGAGACGGTGTAGGCCGGTCCGCGCAAACCGAGATAGTCGCGCACGAAGGCGGTGACGGAGAAATGCGACTGCGAATATTCGAACTCGAAGGAGGGCCGCAGCCCCTCGGCGTCGGACTTCCGCTGGGCATAGGCGTGCTCGGCTTCCTGGATGCCCGATGAGGTGGTGCCGATGATGGTGGCGATGCGGCCGGCACCATAGCGGCCGATGGCGCGCTTGACCTGGCCCTCGAAATCGTCGGTCTGCAGTGCCTTCTGCGCCAGGCGGTTGTTGCGGCAATCGTGGCGCTTGAGTTGGGGCGGCACCGGCGCCTGATCCAGGCCGGGCACCATGCCCATATAGCTGTCGAGCACCAGCCCGTCGAAATTGCAGGGCGACAGGCCGGATCGCTGTTCGCGCAGCGCCTCGGCGGTCGCATCCATGCCGCAGCCGATGGCGGAGACCAGCGTGATGGCGGCGATTTTCAGCGGCGCGATCATCGGCTGGGTCCCGGCGGCGGACAGATCGCCATCGCGCTCAGCAGCGCCAGCGTGACGCCGATCGTGACGGTCAGGCCGATGCCCTGGAGGATGGGAGCGCTGGAAAAAATCATGAAGAAGAAAGCCAGGATCGTGGTTGCGGCGCAGATCAGCAGCGACTTTACGACCTGCCGCTGATCGTGGGAGCTGGCGCTGTCATGACTCATGAAGAGAGCGTAGTCCAGCCCGATGCCTGCGACCAGCAGCAAGGCGGCGATATGGAAGGGGGTGAGGGCGATGTCCAGGAGCGACAGAATCGCCGCGGTCAGCAGCAGCGCGATGCCCAGCGACAGGATGACGCGGAGCGCGCGGCGCAGCTTCAGCGTCGCCGTCAGCAATAGCACGACCGCCAGCAAACCGCCGGCCAGCCAGCGCAGGGACTCCTGCCGGTAGCCGGCGATGATCTGCACCAACTCCGCCTGGAGATCGAGATAATGGATAGCTCGATCGTTGAGCGAGCCGATCAGGTCCGGAAGCTTCTCCGGCTGGCTCACGCCACTCAGCAGCGTCAGCGCCAGCCATTGGCCGCCGGAACGCTCGGACAGCAGCGATTGCAGCTTGTCGCCGATTAGCGGGATGGGCGCGACATCGGTTGGCGAGAGCGGCTTCGCACTCTTGGCCGCGGCGATATCCCGGACGAACGGTGCGAAGGTCGCAGGCTCGAAGGGCAGCCCTTGCAGCGCGCGATCGAGCGTATTCTGCAACGCCGCGCTCTCGGGCAGCGCCTGCTGCCGGCGCTGCTGCTCGGCCAGGCTTGGCAGGTATCGCGACGGGGAGTCGTAGGATGCAATCGTGCCGTCGCTCATCGCGCGCTCCAGCAGCGGCGCAGCTTTCTCCGTTTTCTCCAGCACCGCCTGCGCGCTGTCGCCGGTGACAGCCACCAGCCGCCGCACGTCAGGCGCGCCGAGATCGCCGCGCAGGCGGATGTCCAGGTCCAGGAGATCGCGGGGCAGCGGGTTGAGGCGGCTGAGATCGTCGGAGAACAGCGTCGCTGCACCCGAGAACATCCAGGCGACGCTGACAGCGGCCAGGGCGATCAGCGGCAGCCGGATCCAGCGCGCCGGTCCGGCGGCCAGGGGCGGCATGCCGCCAAGGCCGCGCGGCACATAGCCATCGAGCACCCAGGGCACTAGGTACCAGGTGGTCAACATGGCGGCGGCAATGCCGGTCACTGCAAAGAGCCCGAGCTGCGCCAGTCCTGGAAAAGACGACAGCGTCATCGGCAGGAAAGCGACGATGGCGGTGGCGCCGCTCATCAGCAGCGGGACGGCGATGGAGCGCCGCACCGACCAGGAGCTGCGGTCGCCGCGCAAATGGGCGATCAGATGCACCGGATAGTCCGAGGTGACGCCGATCAGCGTCATGCCGAAGGTGAGGGCGATGCCATGCACCGAGCCGAAAAGCAGCTGCACGGCCGTGGCGCCAGCGATGCTTGCCGCCGCCGCGGGGAAGCCGATGACGATCAGCAGCACCGGCGAGCGGAGCGTGACATAGAGTAGCAGCAACACGGCGATCGAGGCGCCGGCGCCGATCCAATAGGCCTCGTTCTGGATCGAGCGGCTGATGGTGCGGGAGAAGACCGGCGGTCCGGTCATGGACAAATGCGCGCCGCTGCCGGCGGCGAGATTGTCGAAGGTGGCGGCGATCTCCGCCTGTGCGGCGCCCTGGGCGGGCTCGTCGTCGCCGGTGGCGGTAGTTTCCGCGACGATGATGGCGGCAGCATCGTCGCGGCTGAACCAGACGCCATGCAGGAAGTGGGGCCGGAATCCGCCTTGCCAGGTGTCGACCAGCGCGAGGGTGCGGCCGGTGGGATCGCGCGGCAGCAGGTCGGCGGTGGCGAGTCCGGAGAAGGTGCCGAGATTCGCCAGGGCATTTTCAAGGGATTGGTGAAGCGCTGTCGCGGTGAACTCCTGAGGACTGGGCGCAGGCCCGAGCAGATAGCGGTGATCGACAAGGAAGGCGACGGCTTTCTCATCGAGCTCGTTTGCGCCATTGGCGGCATGGAGAAACGCAGGCGAGGTGTTGAGTTCCGCGGCGAGGCTTTTGCTCAGTTCGGCCAGTTTCGGCGCCGGCGCATCCTCCAGGGCGATGAGGATGAGGCGCGAGGCCGGCCCGTGGCGCACCTGCTCGACGGCGATCTGCGACGCCTCCGACAGCGCCGCCGGCTGAAAGAAGCTGAGATCGCGGCCGATAGAGATGTTGCTGAAGGTTACCCAGGTCAGCAGGCCGAGGATCGCCGCGGCCGCTGCAATCCGGAACGCCGTGCGACGGTTCATTCCGCCTCGCGGATCGTCAGCACCGAGCGGTCGCCATTGGCCAGCTTCAGAAGGATTTCGCCGATGCTGCCGTTGTTGCCGGCGATTTCGATGCCGTCGACCTTGGCGCGCACGCGCTCCTGCTTTGGAACCAATTTCAGGCGCCAGGCGCAGGCGTCGTCGGTGAAGAAGACATCGAACTTGTCGCGCAGCCTTGCTTCGTCGCCGGACAAAGTGCCGACGAGGGCGGCGAATAGGGCGGAAAGCAGCGCCTCCGACTCGACGGAGATATCGCGGCCGGCTTCGCCAACAGTCAGCACCCCATCCTGATAGATGAATGATTCCGGCCTCGGTGTTTGGACGTTCATCTCCAGATGATCCGGCGCCCGGTAACGCAGATCGCCGGCGGCCATAACGGGCGCCGTGACATAATGGATATGGCGTTCTTCAGAGTAGGCGGCGTTGCTCTCGCTGATCTTGGCGCGGGCGTGGAGGACGTCGGATAGCTCACAGGAGGACGCGGCATGCGCTGAAGCGACAATCAAACATACCGAGATCGTAAGCAGCGTTCTGGATTGGACAAACAAATGAACAGTCCCTCTCCCCTTGGGGGAGAGGGGTAGGGGTGAGGGGTTTCGCGCGTTTGCGCGCCAAGAATCTTGCCACAGTTCATTCCAGGCGCTGAGGAGATGGGTTGCCATAGGTCTTAATCGCTTTTGACGCGATCGATAGAATCACATGCGCGCTGCCGCGCGCGAAACCCCTCACCCCCTGCCCCCTCTCCCCCAGGGGGAGAGGGGATTGTTGTGTGCTGCAAGTGAAAGCGACCGGACGTCATCCTATTTTGCCCAGAAATCATAGAAGTTGAACCAGTTGTAGGGCGAGAGGCGGCAATAATGCTCAAGGCGGTCGGCGTAGGCTTGTAGCCAAGTCCTCATCTCGGCTTCCGGCAGCGCGCGCGCCGGACCGGCGGGCGTTTCCGGGCAGCGTTCGAAATGGACGCTGTAGCCGCGGTCCCGCTGACGGAGACCGGCGAAGAGGATGACCGGCACCTTCAGCGTCATCGCCAGCATTAGAGGGCCGACGGGCAGCCGCGCCGGCCGGCCGAAGAAGGAGACCTCGACCAGCTTGTCGTCGCGGATGGCGCGGTCGCCGAGCAGCGCAACGAAACCGCCGCGGCGCACGAACTGGCTGGCGGCGATCAGGCTGGTGGGCGTGCCCAGGGCAATCACGCTGTCGCTGAATGTCGGGTCGACGGACTCGAGGATGCGGTTGAATTTGCGCGACACATCCACATCCATCATCGCCTTCACGGCCACTTTGTGTTCTGCCGCCAGGCAGCGCAGCACATCGAAGCTGCCGAGATGGGCGCCGAGCAGGATGCAGCCCTGCTGCCGGTGCTTCTGGTCTTCGATGACGTCGAGGCCGTGGATCTCCAGATCGAAATCCTGGGAGCCGCGGGTCAACACGAAGAAGCGATCGAGCAGCACGCTGGCATGGACGTGCAAGTGCCGGAATAGATCGAGCCAGCTTGGGCGCCGCTGCAGGACGATCGTCAGGTACTCGGCCGAAGCGCGCCGCGCCGAAGGCGCGAAAACCAGGAAATAGAGACTGATGGGATAGAGCAGGGCGCGGCCCAGCGGCCGGCCGATGCGCAGGCTGAGAAAGACGATGATGCGGATCAGCAGCAGGCTGCCCCGGTCCGGCGGGCTTTCGGCTTTGTCAGTCATGAGCCGCGCCATCCTGCAGCAGGGCGGTGAGCGAAAATGCAACTTCGCCATCGATGACCGCCGAAACCGATGCCGCATCGGCTTTGACCTGCATGCTGAGTACGCAGGTCTTCCCGGGCAGCACCGGCTGGTTGAATTTAGCCGCCGAGATGGCGGTCACGCGCCGCCCGGTGTTCGCCTGAATGAACTCGATCGCATGATCCAGGAACACGGCGGCGGGCACGATGGGATCGCCGGGGAAATGCCCGGGCAGGCTCGGATGATCCGCGCCGATGACGAAGCTGCCCTGTACCGGCATATGCCGCTCAGTCGGCGCGCGCCGCCAGCGACCGCAGGCGGTCGATCGGCAGCTTGCCGGTGGCGTTGCGCGGCAGTTCGGCCACCAGGATGATCTGCCGCGGCACGAAGGCGGGATCGATGCGCTGGCGCAGCTGCTTGCGGATTTCCGCCTCGGTCGTGCCCTTGGCGACCACCAGGGCGGTCAGGCGTTGCACTTCCGTGCCGTTGTCATTCTCCGGGGCGAAGACGATGCCGTCTTCGACGCCGCTGATCTCCAGCAAGGTGCGGCTTAGTCCCGATAGCGAGGTCTTCTTGCCCGCGATGTTCACGATATCGGCGGCGCGGCCCATGAGCTGAAAGCGGTCCGTCGAGGACATTTCGATCACGTCAGCCAGCGGCACCGGACGATCCAGGAAACTGGCATGGACATGGTGGCGCTCGCCCTCAGGCCGCAATTGCATGTCGTCCCGCACCTGCCATTCCGAATCCGCCGACGGCCAGCGGGTCGCAACGAAGCCGGATTCCGTACAGCCATAGATCTCAAGAATACGGGCGCCGAGCCGCTGTTCCGTCCGCCGCGCAAGGTCGAGGGACAGGGGCGCCGTGGCGCACATGATGAGGTCGACGGGCGGGAACTTCGTCGATGACAGCACGAGGGCGCGCAGATGCACCGGCGTGGTCACCAGGCAGCGGGGCGACGGTGTTTTCGCCAGCGCGGCGCGGACATCGGCGGGAAATAGCGGTCGGCTCGATTCCACCGCCGCACCGCTGAACAATTGCGGCGCGATCGTCGTTTCATAGCCGTAGCTGTGCCCGGACGGCACCGTGGCGATCACCGACATGGCACTCGTCAGCGCGCCATCCCGCCCGCGCGGCCAGGGCATCGGCGCCGGCGATCAGCGCTTTCCAGGATTTCAGCGTCGCCTGGGGCGTGCCGGTGCTGCCGGAGCTGAAGGCGTGGATGACGATGCGCTCGGGATCGACATCGGGCAATTCGGCATGACCGGCTGATTTGCCGCCGGAACAATTCAAAACGTGGGTGCGCATCCCGGCATTCGGGGCGGCGCCATCATGGATCACATAGGGTGAAGGGTAGGCAGCGGCGAGGGAATCCAGGGAGCCGGCCAAGGGGCTGCCGGGAAACAGGCTGGTCTGACCGCGGATGATGGCGGCCGCGAACGCCACCAGGAAGTTGTAGCGGTCCTCGCAGACATTGATGGCGAAAGGCGCATCGGGGAGCGCCGCGGCGCTGGCCAGCGCATCGGCCAGAAATTCCGCTTGCGTGATCGCCACGCCCTTGCGGATGGCGATCGCCCGGTCTGGCCGATAGCCGCGGATGAGCTCAGCCATGCCGGATGTTGTCGCCTTGGGGCTCGGCAGCCGGCCGCGGCAGCCAGGCCTGGGGATGGAACATCACCGATAGCGTGCGCAGCGGCGACGTCCGCCCTTCGGCGCCGTAGCGGTAGGCGCGGTAGACATGCTCGCCCAGGAACAGCCCCGCCGTCAGCGCCGGCAGCAGAACGAACGCAATCCAGGACCAGAGCTCGATGTTGCCGGAGATGGCGGCGGCGAGCGACACAATCGTGCCAACCGCGAAGAGCAGCGTCCACAGCATGGTGAGACGCCGTGTGTATTGCTCGAACGCCGGCGTGATATGGCCGACATCCAGGCGCCGGAAGCGGGTGATCAGCGGTTCATGCCGGGGCAGCAGCGTTTGGCCGAAAATGCAGAACATCGCCAGATTGGCCAGAACCGACGGTGCCAGCAGCAGCGTGATCGCCGATGCGTAGCCCAGCTGGATCGCCGCCAAGGATGCCGCCAGCAGCGCGATCACCGCGATCCAGGCGACCCTGCGGCCTGCCTTCGCGCCCAGGTTCCAATCGAGCGCCAGGTTCACGCCGGCATAGCCTAGGCCGACGATGACAGCGACGGCGGGGGCCTGCTTCACGATGGCTATATGGATGGCCAGAAAGCTGACGATGGCGAGGAGGATGCGGCTTTCCGGTCGGCGGCGCCACATGGCTACTTCCGCCGGTGCGTGTCGATGAATTCCGTAAGCGCGTTCAGCGAGGCAAAGATCTTCGGCGTCTCCGGATTGTCGGCCTCGATCTCGATGCCGTAGCGGCGCGAGATTTCCATGGCCAGTTCCAGCGCATCGATCGAGTCCAGGCCGAGGCCATCGCCGAACAGCGGCGCATCGGGCGCGATCGTTTCCGGCGCGATCTCCAGGTTCAGCGCGGCAACGATCAGCTCCGCGATCTCGGTAGGGGATGTCTTGATGGTTTCGGTCGTCATATGGTCCTGTTACTCGGCTGCGGTCTCGGCGGTCGTGAGAACCTGGACATGCCTGCGCCAATCGCGCGATTGCTGCCAGGCCTGAAGGGTGAAGAGGTAGTAGACGGCCTTGAATGCCGTGATCCGGATCCTACGGGACAGCGTCATCGTCGTATCGCCGGAGAGAATGGATATGGCGGCGGATTTCAGGCGGTGCGGATTTCCGGGGGTGGTGATGATGCGGTTCATAGCCGGGCTGGTAAACCTATAGATGAACCAGCTGTAGACGCGCAACCACCGGCGGACGCGCCGCTGATGCTCGGTCAGCCGGCGCTTGCGGCTCGCCGGATCCCGCAGGCAGGCGGTGATGGTTTCGGCGCCCGAACGCGCGCCCGACATCGCCAGGAAAACGCCGGTCGAAAACACGGGGTCGATGAAGGCGTAGGCGTCGCCGATCAGCAGATAGTTCCTGTCGTACATCTGCTTCGAGTCATAGGAGAAGTTGCCGGCCGTCATGACGTCGGAAGCCAGGGTCGCGCCGCGTATCCGGTCGGTGAGCTCCGGGCATACCGCCAGCGTATCCATGAGGAACTGCTTGATCGGCACCTTGCGCGATTTCAGATAGGCGGGCCGGCAGACCGCGCCGATGCTCATGATGTTGCCGCGCAAGGGGATGAACCAGTACCAGCCATGCTTGAAGAAATACATGCTGATGTTGCCGGCTTCGTCGCCGGGCCGGAATGTCACGTTCTCGAAATGCGCGAAGATCGCCGCGCTCTCATGCTTGGGATTCTTGACCTTGAGATTGAACCGATTGCCGAGAAAGGTATCGCGGCCCGAGGCGTCGACCAGGAAGCGGGCCTCCCAGGTTTTGGTTTCGCCGCTTTCGTTACGGCTCTCGACGATCGCCTTTTCGTCGCCCTCGAAGCGGATGGCGGTGGCCTTCGTGCGCTCGTGGACAACGACGCCGGATTCCTGGGCGTGGCGCAGCAACACCTCGTCGAACTCTGAACGCTTGACCTGATAGGCCGTGGGCGGCGACGGATCCAAGGCCTTGGAGAAATCCGCGATGACATAGGCCGACTGTCCCGGCAGCGTGAAATCGGCGCCGCGCTTGAGGACGCCGATGTTGCGGATTTTCTCCGCCACGCCGAGTTCATCGAAGATCGGCAGATTGCGCGGCAGCAGCGACTCGCCGATATGGAACCGGGGATGCTGGTCCTTCTCGAGCAGGACCACGTTCCAGCCTTCCCGGCGGAGATATGTCGAAACCGTCGATCCCGCCGGACCGCCGCCAATCACCAGGACGTCGCAGGTTTCAGTCTGCTGCATTGCTTATTTCGTTCGTCGGGTGTTCTAGAAGAACGGTGGCCCGGCCGATGTCCGGCCGATCAACTTGAATTGCACATTCTAACCTAATAATACCGGAAATGAGCCAGTTATTCCACGGCGACAGGAATCCCAGATTATAATATGATAAGATTGGTAATTGCGCGACTCGCCGACCGGAAGGGCATTGCCTATGATTCGGTCTGAAATCCTCGAGTTGCTGCGCCTGCGGGGGGCCGAGCAGCAGGAGCTATTCGTTCAGGCCCGCCGGGTCCGGCGCGACCATTTCGGCGACGCCGCGGTTATTCGCGGCGTTATCGAGGTCGCCAGCGCCTGCGTGCAGAACTGCACCTATTGCCCGATGCGGCTCGACAACAAGATGCCGCGCTATATCTACCGGAGCGAGCGTATTGTTGAGCTCGCGGCGCATGTCCACCGCGCCGGCATCCGAACCGTTTCGCTGCAGGCTGGCGATGTCCCGCGGACGACGCAGACGGTGGGCGAGGCAATTCCGGAGATCCGGCGGATCTTCGACGGCGAGGTGGATGTCCTGCTGGTGCTCGGCGACAAGAGCCGGGAGGAGTACGCCTATCTGCGGGAGCAGGGGGCGACCAGCTATATCCTGAAGCATGAGACCGCCGACCCGGCACTCCATCTGCAGCACCGCTTCTACCCCCTGGAAGAGCGGCTGACGCATCTGGAGGACCTGCTGTCCCTGGGTTATCGCGTGGGCACCGGCACCATCGTCGGCCTGCCGGGCCAGACGCTGGAGATGCTGGCCGACGATATCCTGCTGGCCCGGTCGCTGGGCGTGCATATGTGCAGCGCTTCGCCTTTCGTTCCGGCCGCGGGAACGCCGCTGGCCGATGCGGAGCCGGGCGATGTTGACTTCGACGCTGAATGCCCTGGCGGTCATGCGGCTGGCGATGCCCGCGGCGCTGATCCCCAGCGTCAGCGCACTGCAGAAACAGGCGCCGGGCGCCCAGGCCCAGGGGTTTGCTGCCGGCGCCAATGTGATCACCGTGAATTTCACGCCGGTGCGGGATCAGGCCAGCTATCCGATCTATGGCGCCGACCGCTTTGTCGTCGGACAGACCTATGCCGAGCGGGTGCTGGAGGAGGCGGGCCTGAAATCAGGACGCGCTTGAATTCTAAGATCGGCGGTCGCGCTCGCGCAGCGACCGGAACAGCGCCGCCGGATCCATGCCCCGGGGGATCAGCTTGCCCGCCACCATCTTGGTGATGCGGCCGATGTCGCGGACGGGGTGGAAGCGGGTCTGGTGCCAGTGGTTTTCCGGATAGTGGATGGTGATCCGGACATAGGTGACGCCATGGCCGGCGCGCACGGCGTTGATCAGGAACTCGCTCTCGAAGACGAAGCCGTGCTTGGGCCCGTGGCGGGCGTCGATCGTCTCCAGAAGATGGCGCGGATAAAGCCGGAAGCCCGATTGTGTATCCTCCAGATACACGCCGCTGGCCCAGGAGATCCAGAAATTGGCGAAGCGGTTGGCGCAATAGCGCACGATGGGGATTTCCGGCTTGTTCCAGAGGCGCGAGCCGACGATCACATGCTCGGGGTGCGCCTTGAAGGCCTCCAGGAAAAGCGGAATTTCTTCCGGACGATGCTGGCTGTCGCCATCCAGGGTGATGACGGCGTCAGCGCCGTGGCGGAGCGCATGGTCGAACCCGTTCACCAGCGCGCTGGCCTTGCCCAGGTTCCGTTCATGGCGGATCAGCGTGACCGGCAGATCCTTGATCAGATCGGCGGTGCCGTCGGTGGAACCATCGTCCACGACGATGACATCGGCGACGTGGCTCAACGTGCGCTGGACCACGTCGCGGATCGTTATGGCCTCATTGTACGCAGGTATCAGCGCATACAATTGCATGGCAGAACGGCCCCCGGGTGAAAGTTGCGGATATACTGCACGGCTTGGAGTGGGGATCAAGTGCGGTGCGTGGCTGCCCGCGGCCGTTAAATGCCGCAAACTTTACGCTAGTTCGCCTCTTCGACGATCATCTCCCGCGGCAGCAGCTGCCAGGCGGCGATCAGGCACATCAGGGTCGTCAGCGCCAGCACCAGGGTGACCAGGGCGTTGACGTCGGGCGGAAAGCCCAGGCGCGTCATCGCCCAGAGCAGCACCGGCAGGGTGCTGTCCGGCCCGGTGACGAGAATCGTTATCATCGTCTCGTCGAAGGAGAGGGCGAAGCAGAGAACGGCGGCGCCGATCAGCGCGCCCCGCAAGGAGGGCAAGAGAATGAATGCGAAAGGTCTGCCAGTTGGTGGCGCCGAGATCGTAGGAGGCCTCGATGATGCCGGGCTCGAGGGACTGCAGCCGCACCACGATGGTCCGGTAGGCCAGCGTCAGGATGAAGACGGTGTGGCCGATGGTGATGGTGATCAGGGAGCGATCGAAATCGATCTCGCGGAAGAACACCAGGAGCGAGAGGCCGGTCACCATCGGCGGCATCAGGAACGGCAGGAAGACGACGAACTGCATGATCTCGCGGCCGGCCGAGCGGCCGCTGCAGTAGTGCAGCGCCATGATCATGCCGATGACCAGTGACAGCAGCGACGGCGGCAGCACCCACGGCGAGAGTGTTGGTCACGGCTTCCAGGATCGTCTCGTTGCGCGACAGCGCGGCATAGGATTCCAGCGATGGCTGGTTCCAGAGGATGGAGCCGTGGTCCAGCGTGAACAGCGAGGAGACGATCGGCACCAGGAGCGGTCCGTAGAGCAGCAGGAAGACCAGCGCGGTGATCGCTCCGAGGCCGGCCAAGGCGCCGCGGGTCAAGGTCATGCGCGGCCCCGCTTGCGGTCGAAACTTGCACCCAGCGCGATGACGGGGATCACCACCAGGGCGAGAATGGCGGAGAGCGCCGCGCCGAACGGCCAGTTGAAGGCGGTGCCGAACTGGCTGTAGATGATGCGCCCGAAGGTGAAGCCGCTCTGGCCGCCCACCATCTGCGGCGTCAGGAAATCGCCGATCGCCAGCACGAAGACGAAGGTCAGCGCGCGAGATCACGCCTGGCAGGCTCATGCGGCAGGATGATGCGCGCGAAGGTCTGCAGGCGCGATGCGCCGAGATCGACCGAGGCCTCCAGCAGGTTGCGCGGAATGCGCTCCAGCGACAGGAAGATCGGCAGCACGGCGAAGGGGATCAGCAGGACGGTCAGCGCCAGCAGGACGGCATTCAGATTGAACACGAAGAACTTGAGCGGTTCGTCGATCAGGCCGAGCCAGAGCAGCGACTTGTTGAGCAGGCCGTTGCCGCCGAGGATGTTGCGGATGGCGTAGATCTTGATGACATAGCTCATCAGCAGCGGCACCAGCACCAGGATCAGCAGGGCATAGCGCAGGCGGCCGCGCAGACTGGCCAGCAGGAAGGCGACGGGATAGCCGAAGAGGACGGTCAGCAGCGGCGACGCCCAGGCAGAGCAGGCAGGTCTTGAGCATCACCGGGAATGAAGATCGCGTCGACGAAGAAGCGCCGGTAGTTGAACAGCGTCAGGTCGTAATGCATGACGCCGCCATCGACCCGGAAGAAGCTGTAGAGCAGGAAGCCGGCGAAGGGCGCGACGATGAAGAAGAGCGGCAGTCCATAGGCGATCAGCGGCAAGAGCAGCCCGGACGCGCCCCGCCGCTTCTGCGAAGTCAGCAACATCCGCCGCCGCCCTGCTGAATGGAATCCGGGCCGGCCCCGGACGGGAGCCGGCCCGGTGAACGCTGTGCGCTTACGGCGCGGTCTTGATCTCGTTCCACAGGTCCGACCGCTTGGTCGGATCCTCGACGAACTGCGAGCCAGACCAGCTTGTCGTCGGCGCCGGCGCTGCCGGTCTCGACCACCGTAGTTGCCGAAGCCGGTGCGCTCGGAGAGCTGCTGGCTGATCTTCTTCTGCGATGACGAAATTGACCCACGCTTCCGCCAGATCCTTGTCCTGCACGCCGCTGGTCATGGCCCAGGTGTCGAGCCAGGCCAGGGCGCCTTCCTTGGCATTGACATAGCCGATATTGGCGCCGGCATCCTGCATCGCCTTGACCTGCTGCTGGCCGTAGTTGGCCCAGATCAGCGCCACGTCATTGTTCTTGTAGAGCTGCAGGGCTTCGTCGGGCGTGGTGTAGAAGCTCAGCACATTGCCCTTCAGCGCGATCAGCTTGTCCTTGACCTTGGCCATGTCGGCGTCCGACAGGTGGAACGGATCGTCGATGCCCAGGGTCAGCGCGGTGAAGGAGAAATTGTGCTCGCCATTGTCGTAGGCCAGCACCTTGCCCTTGTATTTCGGGTCCCACAGCACATCCATGGTATCGGGCGGCGGGTTCACCTTGTCCTTGTCGTAGATGATGCCGATGGAATTGAAGGCAGAAGGGGATGGCGTAGACCTTGCCGTCGCGCATCACGCCCTCGACCTTCGAGAGATCGCGGAAGCGCGCGAGCACGTCCTTCTGGTTCGGCAGCTTGTCCATGTCGTAGGCGGTGGTCAGCCCGGCGTCGATGTAGCGCTGCAGCTGCGCGGTATTGACGGCGAAGAGGTCGAAATCCTTGCCCTCGCTGCCCTTGATCTTGGCCCAGATCTCGTCGTCGGTGCCGATGAACACCACCTTCACCGTGGCGCCGGACTCCGTCTCGAATTCCTTCACCCAGTCGTCATCGGCGTAGCCTTGCCAGGCCAGCACGCGCAATTCCTTGGCCTGGGATTGCACCGTGCCCGCCAGCAGCATCGGCGCCGCCAGCGCCAGGCCGAGCATCACTCTTCGCGTCAGTTTCGTATGCATGTTGAAGCTCTCCCTCTTTTCTAGGTTTTGCCGTGGAGGTTCATAGGGCCCGGACGGTCACCAGGCCTTCGTCTTTGACCGTCTCCATCCGATTGCGCAGCGCCTTGCCGAAGACAGGCGCCACGATCTCGAATTCGTCGCCCGGTTGGGTCTTCACGCCGGAGGCATAGCTCAGCACCGCCGCGCCGAAGAAATAGGCGTGCAGATCGCCCGGCCGCCGGAACATGTCGTACTTGAAATGATGATGCTCCAGGTTGGCGACCGAGTGGGACATGTTGGCTTCGCCCGAGAGGAAATCATCCTCCCACAGCGTCTTGCCGTCGCGGATCACCCGGGTCTTGCCGCGGATTTCATGGGGCAGCTCGCCCAGCAGCAGCTCCGGCCCGATCGAGCAGGCGCGCAGCTTGGAATGGGCGGTGAAGAGATAGTTCTGCGCTTCCGTCACGTGATCGGAGAACTCGTTGCCGAGGGTGAAGCCGATGCGGAACGGCGCGCCGTTCTTGTCGAGGATGTAGATGCCGACGACTTCCGGTTCCTCGGCGCCGGCCAGCGCGAAGGCGGGGCTGGGCAGCGGCGCGCCCGGCGGCACGACGCAATGGCTGGTGCCCTTGAAGAACCATTCGGGCTGCACGCCGATCTGGCCCTTGGCCGGCTTGCCGCCCTCGATCCCCATGCGGAAGATCTTCATGGAGTCGGATTCCGGCGCGTTGGAGCCGTGGGTGACCGTGTGCATCTTGTTGCGCGCGGCGGCACTGCCGGTATGGGTGAGGCCGGTGCCGGTGATGAGGAAGCGCGCCGGCTCCGGATGATCGATCGGCGGCAGGACTTGGCCGGCCTTCAGCAGCGCGGCGTAGTCCACGCGCTCGCCCTTGGCCAGTTCAGTCGCCAAGGCCGCAAGGCCGGTTCCGCGATCGAGCGCCATGTTGGCGAGATCGTAGACGGTGGCAACGCCATTGAGTGTCAGGGCGTGATCGCCGTCGGCTTCCACCAGGCCGACCTTGCGCTGTCCCTTGTCATCGCGAAATTGAATGATCCGCAAGTCCGCCTCCGTTCCGTTAGACCCATCCGCCATCGACGATGAAATTCTGCGAGCTGCACATGCGGCTGTCGTCGGCGGCCAGGAACAGCACCATGCGCGCGATGTCGGCAGGATAGAGCCGGTCCTGCAGGCATTGCCGCTCTTCGATCTGCTTCTCGCCCTCCGGCGTCAGCCAGAGCTTGACCTGACGCTCGGTCATGACCCAGCCGGGCAGCAGGCAGTTCACCCGGATCTTCTCAGGTCCCAGCTCCCGTGCAAGCGCCCGGGTCATGCCGGTGATCGCCGCCTTGGACGTGACATAGGCGGGGCAGTCGCCGTCGCCCACCAGCCAGGTGATGGAGCCGAAATTGATGATCGAGCCGCCGCCGGCGTCGCGCATCTGCGGCCGCACCGCCTGCGCCGCGAAGAACTGGTGGCGCAGATTGACCTGCATGCGCTCGTCCCAGTACTCGACGGTCACATCCTGCGTCGCGTGGCGGTCGTCATTGCCGGCATTGTTGACGAGCACGCGGATGGGGCCGTTCTTCTTCTGCGTCTCGGCGACGGCGGCGCGCAGCTGCTCGATGTCGCGCAGGTCGCACTTGATATAGGCGGGCGGCTTTCTGTCCCTTGGCGGCAATCCCGTCGACCAGAGCCAGCGGGACGCGTCCTCGGCGATATCGACGAAGGTCACCTGCGCACCCTGGGCGCAGAAATGTTCGCACCAGGCTCTCGCCGATGCCGCTGCCGCCGCCGGTGATGAAGACCACGCGGTCGCGCAGGCTGGGATAGATGGCCGGGTTGTCGATCTCGCCTTTCATCGCCGCGTTCAATGGGAATGGCGGGGAATTTCGGCGCCGCGGCCGCCGACCAGGAAATCGAGGTCGCAGCCTTTGTCGGCCTGCAGCACATGATCGATGTAGAGCCGCTGATAGCCGGTCTTCATGCCGACCTTCGGCGGCGTCCAGTTGCCGCGGCGGCGCTCGAGTTCGCTGTCGGACACGTCCAGATGCAGGCGGCGGCCGCGCGACATCGAGCTCGATCATGTCGCCGTTGCGCACCAGCGCCAGCGTGCCGCCCGCGGCAGCCTCGGGTGCCGTGTGCAGCACGACGGTGCCGTAGGCGGTGCCGCTCATGCGCGCATCGGAGATGCGCACCATGTCGCTGACGCCCTTCTTCAGCAGCTTGGCGGGCAGCGGCCATGTTGCCGACCTCGGCCATGCCGGGATAGCCCTTGGGGCCGCAGTTCTTCAGCACCATCACGCTGGTCTCGTCGATCTCCAGCGCGGGATCGTCGATCCGCGCTGTGATAGTCCTCGATATCCTCGAACACGACGGCGCGGCCGCGATGCTGCATCAGCGCCGGCGTCGCCGCCGACGGCTTGATGACCGCGCCCTTGGGCGCCAGGTTGCCGCGCAGCACGGCGATGCCGCCTTGCGGCGGTGAGCGGGTTGTCCAGCGGCCGGATCACCTCCGCATTGTGGGTCTGCGCGTCGCGGACGATGTCGGCGAGGGTCCGGCCGGCTCACCGTCATGGCGTCGCCATGGAGCCGGCCCGACTCCAGCAGCGCGCGCATGACCGCCGGCAGCCCACCGGCATAATAGAAGTCCTCCATCAGGAAGCGGCCCGACGGCATGAGGTCGACGATGGTCGGCACGTCGCGGCCGAGCCGGTCCCAATCCTCGAGCGTCAGCTCGATGCCCAGGCGGCCGGCAATTGCGATCAGATGGATCACCGCATTGGTCGAGCCGCCGATGGCGCCATTGACCCGGATGGCGTTCTCGAAGGCCTGCCGCGTCAGGATCTGGGACATGCGCACATCCTCGCGCACCAGCTCGACGATGCGCCGTCCAGCGAGATGGGCCAGCACATTGCGCCGGGAGTCGACAGCCGGAATGGCCGCATTGTCGGGCATGCCGATGCCCAGCGCCTCGACCATGCTGGCCATGGTGGAGGCGGTGCCCATGGTCATGCAGCTGCCGGCGGAGCGGCTCTGGCCCTGTTCGGCGGCCATGAAATCCGCCAGCGGCATCGTGCCGGCCTTGACGTCGGCGTAGAACTTCCAGACATGGGTGCCCGAGCCGATCGGCTGGCCGCGGAAATTGCCGTTCAGCATCGGGCCGCCCGACACGGCGATGGCGGGCAGGTCGCAACTCGCCGCGCCCATCAGCAGCGCGGGCGTGGTCTTGTCGCAGCCCACCAGCAGGATCACGCCATCCATCGGATTGCCGCGGATGGTCTCCTCCACGTCCATGCTCGCGAGATTGCGGAACAGCATGGCGGTCGGCCGCAGGTTCGACTCGCCCAGGGACATGACCGGCATCTCGAAGCGGTACGCCGCCGGCCTCGTACACGCCGCGCTTCACATGGTCGGCCACCGCGCGCAGATGCGCATTGCAGGGCGTCATTTCCGACCAGGTATTGCAGATGCCGATCACCGGCCGGCCGTCGAAGACGTCCGCGGGCAGGCCCTGATTCTTCATCCAGCTGCGATGCATGAACGCGTTCATGCCGTTGCCGCCGAACCACTCCTGTGACCGGAGTTTTCGCTTGCCGCTGGTCATTTCACTCCCGGACGCTGTGTTCGGTATAGCCAAACAACGTTCGCTATTGCTATATTTTTCCCCAGAGGACGGCAGGGAGTCAATCGGCATGACGGAATTGCCAGCGGCAGCGGAAGAGCGCGAACGGCGCATGCTGACCGGCGCCCGTTACAAGGTGAAGAGTCTCGGCCGGGCCCTGGATCTGCTGGATGTGCTGGCGGGCCGCGGCGGCAACGGCATGAGTCTCACCGAGCTTGCCCGCGCGCTCGATATCTCCAAACCCACCGCATACGCCATTCTGCAGACCTATCTGGCGCGCGGCCTGATCAGCGACAGCGGCGAGGGCAATCAGCGCCGCTACCGGCTGGGCCTGGCGCTCGCCAAGCTGGGCGACGTGGCGATCGGCAGCTTCGGGCTCGTGGATGCGGCGATGGAAGAGCTGCGGCGCCTGACCGAAGAGCTGCAGATGACGTCGCGCGTCGCGATCCTCGATGACGGCCATGCGGTGGTGGTGGGCCGCATCGACGGGCCGGGCGCCGTGCGTTTCGACGCCGCCCTGGGCCGGCGCGAGTTGCCGCACTGCTCCGCCGTCGGCAAGGCGCTCCTGGCGCAGATGCCGCGGGAGGAGGCCAAGGCGATCCTGCGCCGCCTCGGCATGCCCCGGCGCACGGCGCATACGGTGACGTCGGTCGCCGCGTTCCTGGGCGAACTGGACCGCGTCGCTCGCGAGGGCTACGCGGTCGATGATGAAGAGGATACGGAGGGCGTGTCCTGCGTGGCCGCCTGCGTGTTCGATCGCGGCGGCAAGGCCGCCGGTGCGATCAGCGTGACCGGGCTGAAGCCGCGGGACTGGCCGCGCCGCAAGAACCTGCTGGCGCAGGCGGTGAAGGCCTGCGCGGCGCGGATATCCCAGCGGCTGGGGGGCGCGGCGGGCTGAGAGCCGCCGCGGCTACGGATTCGTCGGCGATTTGCCGATGGTGTCCAGACATTCGTTGCTGATCGGCGCCCCGGGATTTGTATCGACATCGTTGCACGCGTCGTTGCGCGGCAGGCCAAGCGCCACAGCGATCTCGCAGCCGGCGAGAATGAGCGCGATCAGTATCAGCGACAGGATTGGAACGGCCAGCGGCAGGATCCACTTGCCGCGCGTCATGCCGGCGTAGAGCGGCCGGTGAAAGCGGCGATCTAAAGCGGCAGGGATCCCATCGTCCCGGAGGTCTTGTTCATCCGGGCGCGCATGCTCGCGCTTTGGTCTATCCCGAGGATCCATCCGGGCCCTTTGCTCGGGGGACGCTATCGACAGCGGCGACAGTAGGACCGCGCGGCGATCCGCGCAATCGCGCCAAGTGCCGCGGTCGGTTGCGGCGGCTTACTGCTTGGTCAGGGCGGCCCGGCCGGCTTCGGTCAACTTGCAGACCAGCCAGTCCGGCTTCAGCGGGTTGGTGAACCAGGGCTCGGCCCAGCCTTGCTCGATGCAGCTCTTGACCGTCCGCTCGCTGATGCGCTGACCCCATTCGTCGAACAGCGGCAGCTTGCCTCCCGGCTGATCCAGACCGCGTTCCAGCCAGTGAAACTGCTGGGTGGAGGGGCGGTGATGTAAGCCGGACCTGATACCAGACTTAGAGTCGAGTATGAGCGCTTCCTGTATCATTCCCAGATTCCATTAGCTTATGTGTTTATGCTGACATTGTACTCTTGGTTAATCCGGTAGCAAGAGGTCTGTTGCGCTATTGTGGCCCTCAAGGCTAAAGGAATGGTTGCCGTTCACCCCCATGGAGCATCTTCCTCATGCGATTTCTCGTCTTCCAACATGTGGATATCGAGCATCCCGGCATCTTTCGGGACTTCTTCAAAGCCGATGGCATCGCCTGGGATGCAGTCGAGCTGGACGCTGGTGAAAAGATCCCGGCGCTGGATGCCTATGACGCGCTCTGGGTGATGGGCGGCCCGATGGATGTGTGGGAGGCCGACCAATATGCCTGGATGAAACCGGAGATGGCGGCGATCCGCGAGGCCGTCGCTGGCAGGCGCATGCCTTTCCTCGGCCTCTGCCTCGGCCATCAGCTACTCGGCGAGGCGCTCGGCGGCAAGGTGGGCAGGGCGGCGCAGGCCGAGGTTGGTATCCTGGATGTCCATCTGACGGAAGAAGGAAAGAGCGACCCGCTGTTCGCCGGCCTGCAGCACCGGTTCAAGGCGTTGCAATGGCATGGCGCCGAGGTTGCGCAATTGCCGCCCAATGCAGTTGTCCTCGCAAATTCACCGCTCTGCCGGGTGCAGGGCATGCGGATCGGCAGCCACGCCTATGGCTTGCAGTATCACATCGAGCTGACGCCGGAGACGGTGCCGCAATGGGGCGCGGTCCCGACCTATGCCGCGTCGCTGGACAGTGCGTTGGGTAAGGGCGCGCTGGCGCGTCTCGAAGCCGACGCGGCTGCCAATATGGCCGATTTCAACCGCGACTCGCGGACTCTTTATGACAACTTCATGCGGCTGTCGGGCCTGCGGCGGCGGCTGGTTGCGTAGCTACTCCCCGGCGGCGCGCAGGGCCTGATCCAGGTCGGCGATGATATCGTTCGCCGTCTCGAGGCCGATGGAAACCCTGATAACGTCGTCGCCGGCGCCGGCCGCGGCGCGCTGAGTCTCCGTCAGCTGCCGGTGCGTGGTCGACGCCGGATGCAGGATCAGGCTGCGGGTCTCGCCCATATTGGCGAGATGGGACAACAGCTCGCAGGCCTCCACCACTTTGACACCCGCATCGAAGCCGCCCTTGACGCCGAAGGTGAAGACCGCGCCGGCGCCGCAGGGCATGTATTTCCGCGCCAGCGCGTGATAGGGGCTCGAGGGCAGTCCGGCATAGGACACCCAGCCGACCTGCGGATGGCTCTCCAGAAACTCGGCGACTTTCTGCGCATTGGCGCAATGCCGCTCCATGCGCAGCGCCAGGGTCTCGATGCCCGTCAGCGTCAGGAAGGCATTCATCGGCGACAGAGCCGGGCCGAGGTCGCGCAGCCCCACCGCCTTGGTGTGCATGGTCAGCGCCATGTCGCCGAACGTCTCGTAGAACGGCAGCCCGTGATAGGCGGGTTCGGGGCCGGTGAGAGATTTGAACTTATCGCTCTGGGCCCAGTCGAATTTGCCGGAATCCACGACAGCGCCGCCCAGGGAATTGCCATGGCCGCAAAGGAATTTCGTCGTCGAATGGATGACGATATCGGCGCCCCATTCGAACGGCCGGCAGAGCCAGGGCGAGGCCAGGGTATTGTCGACGATCAGCGGCAGCTTGGCTTCGTGGGCAATGGCGGCGATGGCTTCGATATCGGCAATCACGCCGCCGGGATTGGCGATGCTCTCGACGAAGAGCGCCTTGCATTTCGGCGTCAGCGCCGCCTTGAAGTTCGCCGGCTTGTCGGGATCGACGAAGATCACGTCCCAGCCGAACCTCTTGAAGGTCTTGCCGAACTGGGTGATGGATCCGCCATAGAGCTTGCGCGAGGCCACAAAGGAGTCGCCGGGATCCATAAGAGAAAAGAACGCAAGCAGCTGCGCCGCATGACCGGAGGCGCAGGCGGTCGCGCCGCGGCCGCCTTCCAGGCTGGCAATGCGCTCTTCCAGCGCCGCCACGGTCGGATTGGTCAGTCGCGAATAGATGTAGCCGAAGGTCGAGAGATCGAACAGCGACGCCGCATGATCGACCGAGTCGAAAACGTAGGCCGTCGTTTGATAGATCGGCATGGTCCGCGCGCCCGTGGTCGGGTCCGGCGGCGCCCCCGCATGGACCGCCCGCGTCTCGAAGCCGGGCGCCACGCGCCAGTCGGGCCGCTGCGGCGGGGTTTTCTTGCTGTCGTCGTTCATCAGCCGAGCGTCCTCTTCCTCTTGCTGGTGATGATGCGGGAATTGAACCCGCCCCAGCTCAATTCGCCCTGCAGCCGCGCATATTCGATCTTCGGGCAGCGGTTCATGATGACGGTGAGGCCGGCATCTTCCGCCCTGGCGGCCGCCTCGTCATTGCGCACGCCCAGCTGCATCCAGACGATCTTGGCGCCGATGGCTATCGCGTCTTCGACGATCGCATTGGCGGCGCTGGATTTGCGGAAGACATCGACGATGTCGATCGGCCCGGTTTCCTGCAGGGGGATGTCCCGCAGGCTGGCGTAGCATTTTTCGCCGAGGACCAGCTTGCCGGCGGCGCGCGGATTCACGGGTATGACGCGATAGCCCTTGGTCTGCAGATATTTCATCGCGAAGGAACTGGCTTTGTGCCAATCCGGGCTGGCGCCGACCATGGCGATGTTCCGGACACTGCCGAGGATGCGGCGCAAGAGCCGATCCGGATAGAAGTCGTGGTGGGACATGTCGCGCAACGCTGCCATCGGTGAACTCTAATGATATGACTTAGCGGCCCTGCCAGGTGGGGTGGCGTTTTTCGATAAAAGCGTCGATACCCTCGGCGGCGTCGCGGGCCATCATGTTGCGGGTCATGACTTCGCTCGCATAGGCGTAGGCCTCGGCGAGGCCCAGATCCGCCTGGCGGTAGAACGCCTCCTTGCCGATGGCCAAGACCTTCGGCGATTTGCCGGCGATAACCGCGGCCAGCGCCGCAACAGCGCTGTCCAGCTCTTCCGCCGGCACGGCGCGGTTGATGAGCCCGATCTCCAGCGCCCGCGCTGCCGGGATCATCTCGCCGGTCAGCAGCATCTCCATCGCCTGCTTGCGCGGCACGGCGCGGGAAAGCGCCACCATCGGCGTCGAGCAGAACAGGCCGATATTCACGCCTGGAGTTGCAAAGCGCGCGCCGTTCTCGGCGATCGCGAGATCGCAGGTGGCGACAAGCTGGCAGCCGGCGGCGGTGGCGATGCCGTGGACGCGGGCGATCACCGGCTTCGGCAGGTGGGTGATCTTGAGCATCAGCTCGCTGCAGCGGGTGAACGTCGCCTCATAATTCTCGCGCCTGGGATCGGCGCGCAGTTCCTTGAGGTCATGGCCGGCGCAGAAGCCCGGCCCGGCGCCGGCGATGACCACCACCTTGATATCGGGATCGGCGGCGAGGCCGTCCAGCGCCTGGATCAGCGCGCCCATGAGCGCCAGCGACAAGGCGTTGCGCGCCTGCGGCCGGTTCATCGTCAGCGTCGCCACGCCGTTGCTGTCCTGGCGCAGCAGCAGGGATTCGTTGGCGGCGGCTTCGTTGCGGGCTGGGCTGGTCATGGCAGGCTCGGCTCGGGATCGATGTGCGGTAGCGATGGTAAAACTATCACGCTTTGCGCTGCTGCCGGAAACAGTATTCCCGCGCCAGCGCCCGCAGCAAATCGCGCCGGCTGTCGAAACCCAGCGCCAGCGCCAGATCTGCGGCGTCCTCCGGGCCCTCGCTGCCGCTGTCATTTCGGTACCAGTGGAGAAGGGCCGCTTCATCGAGACTTGTGTCGCCGACACCGGCATCTGCCAGTCCGGTCTCGGCCAGTTTGGCCTGCTTCTCCCGCGCGCGGCCGAGCAGATGGGTGAACGCGCCATCCAGGCGCAACTCATCCAGCAACGCCCGGTCGATGGCGCCGCCCAGGGATTCCTCCAGGCTCGCCAGCCGCGCTTCCTCGTTCATCAGCCGCAGGAATTCGTCGCGGGTCAGTCCGGCCCCCAGCATCCACTCTTCCAGGGCCGACGGAGAGGCGAGGCCCGCCGCGCGGCGGAAGTCCCGCAGCGTGTTCTGCAGCTGCGCGATGGTCGGCTCCAGTCCGCGGCGGTCGGCCTCGCGGCCGGCGAGCGCGCGCAGCAGGGCCTTGCGCCGGATGGTGGCGAACGCGCCGGGTGTCAGCCGCAGTTCGTCCAGCAGCTCCTCGCGATCGACGATCACGCCGCCATCCTCACTGCCGGTGAAGCGGTGCAGGATGGCGTCCCACGCAACCGTGTGCTGGAAGTCGAAATCCACCTGCCTCGGCTCGTTGGTGGCAGCGCAGTCGGCGGCGATCCGCTGCAGCATGGCGATCGCATCCTCGCGCTTCTGATTGACCTTGTGCTTCGGCAGCCAGTCCCGCAGCCGCGCCAGGACATCGGCGCCGGCATCCTTGGCCGCCGCCAGCAGCGCGTCATAGCTGCGCTGCTTCCAGAAGATCGAACGGCCCACGGCAATCAATCGCTTCGCCGCCGCCCCATCGATGACTCCATCCGCAGCGGCGCGATTCAATGTGGCGCGGATGTTCACCATCGCCTCGCTGACCTGCAGGTAGCCCATCTCGGCCGGGCTATGCAGCACCGCCACCTCGTCGTCGTCCTCGATGACGCCGTCGCGATAATCCTCGAACACCTTGCCGACGCCGGTCATGCCGAATGCGGCCAGCTCGGCGGCGCGCAGTGCGCCCATGCTGGCGGCGCCATAGACATGGATGCCCTGCTTCAGCGCCCAGAGCACCTCCTTGTGCCAGATCGACGGCGTGGTCTCGTAGTAGCCGTCGATGATGCCGATGGCGAACGGGCGGTTCAGCGCAGCCTTGTAGACATCGCCGATCGCGGCCGGCGGTCGATAGTCGGCTTCCAGATACTCCCGGGCGTCCCGCTCCGGCAGCGTCGGGCCGGTGAAGACGACGACATTCATGCGGCCTGGCCGAGTTTCGCCCGCACCCGGGCGCCGGGGCTGTAGCTGGGATCGTCGGGCACGCCCTCCAGGCCGGGGATGACGATCCTCACGACCGGCACGCCGAAGGCGGCCATCGAGAGATCGACGGCGATGACCTGCTTGATGCCGACGGCCGCGAGCCGTTCCAGTTCCCAGGCGAGATCGTCGTTGAGCAGATCGCTCTCCTGATTCGGCGCAGCTTGCGCCTTGCGTGTGGCGGGCCGTCCCTTCGCCATCTCGCGATACCAATCCGCCGGACGCTCATCGCCGGGACGGCGGTAGTCGCGGCGCTGGATATCGTCGCGGGCGCCGGCGATATAGGTCAGGCGCGATTGCGCCGCCTCGGTCAGCGACCGCAGCAGGGCGATGCGCCGGGCAGGATGACAGCCGGCGCCGAAGAACACGCCCTGGGGTTCGTGCGGGTTCTTGTCGCTCTCATAGATATGGCAGCGGAAGGCCGGGATGCCCGCATCCGAGGTCGTTTCCCAGAGCTGGACGTCGATGTCAGCGGCCTCGTACTTCGCCAGGAGCTCCCGCGCCTGGGGATCGTCGATGCTGCCGAGATCGACCCGGCGCGCCCCGGCTTCGTCTTCCGACATGATTTCCCATAGGGCATCGCCGTCGCGCTCGACTACTTCGCAAATGCCGGAACTGATCGCCTCCAGCAGGTGATTTCCCGAGGCGAGACCGTTTGATGTGGAGGCGAAGCAGGCCGCGCCTTCGGGCAGCGGCAAGGTGTAGTTCATGTGCACGCACTCATAGGGCAACCAGAGCGGCGCCCGGCCCATCAGGTCATAGCCCTCGATCCAGAGCAGCCGCAGATTGTCATGGAAACGGCTGTTGGGCAGGCGCGGCAGGCTTGCCAGGTCGGCGACGGCATGGCTTCGGCGCATCTCCGCGGGGCTCGCCAGTTTCAGCGGCAGTTCGATGCGCTCGCCATGGTAGCTCTCGATGGCCTCCATGACGCCGGAGGCCTTGGCGTGATCCAGGTCGATCCCCTTGCCCTGAGAGACGGACAGGGCCCGGGAGTTGGGGCGCGTCACCATGACCACGGGAATTCCGAGGTAATCGAGGCCGGTGACATTGGCGATCCGGGTGATGCCCATTTCTGCAAGGTGCGGCCGCACGCGCTCCAGCGTTGCGCTGGGCGTTACCGTCCGGTGGGTGCCGCCGCGGTGGAGTTTCTTGGTCGGCGTTTCCAACGCCTGCTGGAAGGCAGAAATCCAGGTCACGATGCCATTTTCAATTGTGTCGGTGGCTTGCGCCGCGAAAAGCGCGGCATCTATTGACCTAGCATGGAGACCCTGGCCGCCGCCAGATTGGCCGGAACACGAAAAAGGCCCCGCCGCATGGCGACGGGGCCTCTTCTAACTTGGCTCGCTGGAGGCGGCTGGCCGCCCCGCAACGCTCATTTAGCGTTAGGCGATCCCAACCTGACTGGCGAAAAGGCTCGCATGTCTTGCCGATGCGCTGGCATGTCTCGCAGACGCACTGGCATGTCTCGCTGAAGAGCTGGCGTGTCTCATGGACGCGCTGGCATGTCTTGCAGAAGCGCCGGCATGTCGATCCCGGCTCGGTGTGTCGGCGAATGCCGCGGACACGACCTCGTCCCAGTTTTCACTAACGCGCATTTTCCTGACCCCCTACTGGACCGCCGTTGACTTCGGCGGATTGCCAATGGTTAACGAATGCTTAAGATAATGCCTTACTTATCAAAGCAAAGCAACACTCTATTAACCCTAAGAATCTATGAAGGTTTCAACCTTGACGCGATTTGAATCAGGCGTGTAGCCGGTCGCAATAAGACTATCGTCTTATCGAGGGTACTGCAAGATTCGCCCAAAACGCCGGGATTTTTTTACGTTTGTTGAGATGGAATGCCTATAATTCGGGGCGCTTGTCCGCGGCGCGGGCGTTTACCCGTTCTATTTTTGTTCCAATATTGCGGCAAGGCGACGGCAGAAAATTTTCCGCTGGGAAGGCTGTGATTAGCATCATAGAAAAATTCACCAATTTTTTAGCAAATTGGCGCGATGCTATTGTTGGGCCAGAATAGGCTCCGTCTGTCGGCAGCCGGAGCTGCTGGTATGTTGCGTACCTGCCGGATGTAAATGATCGTGCACCCGCCTGATGTAGAACTACTTTTGGAGGAACTGGCGGTAACGCCAGACGCCGCCGGGCAGTGCGCTGTCTTGTTCAGGCTGGTGCACCGCGTCTGGGTCTATGACCTGGAGGCCGCGCTCGAATTCGCGAATCATGCTCGGACGATTGCCGATAGCACCGGCCTGGCGCGCGAGGCGGCCCTGGCGCGCCTGGAGCGCGGCCGGATGCTGCGCATGCTCGGCCGCTATTCTGAGGCCGAGGAAGTCCTGAAACCGTTGCCTGAGCGGTTCACGGAATTGGGCGATCGCGAATTGGTGGGCATGACCATCCGCACGCTTTCTGCCGTGTATATGGACCTGGGCTTGTTGGAGCCGGCGCTGGACCTCAATCGCGAGGCGCTGGAGATCTTCGACGAAGTCGCCAACCGCCGCTACTACTTCATCGCGCTGATGGAATGCGCGGAAGTTTATCGCAAGCGGCGCGAATTCGACGAAGCGCTGCACATCATCAACCGCGCAAGCGAACAGCTAGACCTCATGGAGAAGACAGACGAGGCCGACTACGCCTCGCTGCAATTCAAATACACCCGCTCCCAAACGCTGCTGGATGCAGGCCGCAGCCCGGAAGCGATTGCCGGCGCGCTGGAAACGCTGATGATCGCCCATGAGATCAAGAGCAAGAACATCGAAGCCGGCTGCTACGGCATCCTGGCTTTGGCCAATGCGCGGCTGGGCCATATCGACGAGGCCAGCCGCTGCATCGAGGAATTCACGGCGATCGGCGAATTGATCAACGACCCCTATGACTACACGGCAGGCCTGCTGAATTGCGGCCGCGCGGCGATGGCGTTCAAGCGGCTGGACAAGGCCCATGAACGGATCAACGAGGCGCTGCGCCATGCGGCGGAGAAGGGCATCAAGGGCATCGTCCTGGAATGCCACCGCACGCTGGCGGAGATCTTCGAGTCCGCCGGCGACACGGCGACGGCGCTGAAGCATTTCAAGGATTTCTACGCCATGGAGACGGAGCTGCGCACCGCCGGCGTGCAGCACCGCCTCAGCCGCATGCAGCTCCAGCTCAAGGTCGACCAGACCAAGATGGAAACCCTGGAGCGCGCGCGCCAGGATCTGGAGCGTATCGTCGAAGAGCGCACCCACGAGCTGCGCGTCGCCAAGGAACAAGCCGAGCTGGCCAACCGAACCAAGAGCGACTTCCTGGCCCATATGAGCCATGAGCTGCGCACGCCGCTCAATGCGGTCATCGGCTTTGCCGAGCTGATGATGCAGGAAGTGCACGGCACATTGGGTGTGCCGAAGTACAAGGAATATCTGAAAGACGTCCATGACAGCGGCGTGCTGCTGCTGTCGCTGATCAATGACATCCTGGACGTGTCGAAGATCGAGGCCGGCAAGCAGGAACTCAACATGGAGGTCTGCTCGGTCGAGGAGATCTGCGTCGCCTGTATCCGCCTGGTGAAGGACCGCGCCAACGCGTCGATGGTCCGGCTGAAGGTCGATCTGTCGCCGAACCTGCGCCGCCTGAATGCCGACATGCGGGCGGTGAAGCAGATCCTGCTGAACCTGCTCACCAACGCAGTCAAGTTCACGCCCCAGGGCGGGCTGGTCACGCTGTTCGCCGCCGACGATGGCGGCCGCTATGTCGCGCTGGGCATCGCCGATACCGGCATCGGCATCGCGCCCGACGATCTGCCGCGGGTGCTCGAGCCTTTCGGCCAGGTCAGCAACAGCTATACCAGGGCGCAGTCCGGCACCGGCCTCGGCCTGCCGCTGGCCAAGATGCTGACCGAACTCCATGACGGCGAATTCAGCATCGAAAGCCGCCTGGGCGAAGGCACGACGGTCCGCATCCGCCTGCCGGCCGCCGCCGAAATCGAGACGCTCAACCAGCCGCTGCTGAAGACCCTCTCGGTCAACTAGCCCGCGTCGGCCTGTGGCAATATGGCGCGCCGCTTGCGGGAAGCGGTGTCGATGCCCCATCTTCTTCTAGTATAGCCTCCGTTGCCGCCGGCGAAGTAGCGTCGGCCGGCTCCCTTCTGCGTGAATATGTCGGATCCCCCATGAGCGAACAGGACGGCGCTTCCGGCGCCCAAGTTTGCAGCTTCGATCGCATCGCGCTGGTGCTTCAGGGCGGCGGCGCGCTCGGCGCCTATCAGGTCGGCGTCTTCGAGGCGCTGGAGGAAACCGGGTTCTGCCCGCAATGGTTCGCCGGCACCTCCATCGGCGCGATCAACGCCGCGATCATGGCCGGCAATGCCCAGGGCGAGGTTCGCGGCAAGCTGGCGGAGTTCTGGGACCAGATATCGCGCCCCGACGGATGGGCCGTGGCGCCAGTCGGCGACGAAGGCCGTCATGCGGCAAACCAGTGGCACGCCTGGGAAACCCTGGTCTATGGCCAGCCCGGTTTCTTCCAGCCGCGGCTGTTTGGGCCGTTCTCGTCGCCCCCCGGCACGCCTGGGGCCATCAGCTTCTACGATACCGCGCCGCTCGCCGATACCCTCGGCCAGGTCGTCAATTTCAAGCGCATCAATAGCGAGGGCTCGCGGCTGACGCTGGGCGCCGTCAACATCGCGACTGGCCGGCAGGTCTATTTCGACAGCACGCGGGAAAACATCGATGTCCGCCATGTGATGGCCAGCGGCGCGCTGCCGCCGGGCTTCCCGCCGGTGGAGATCGACCATGAGCTGTTCTGGGACGGTGGCGTGGTCTCGAACACGCCGCTTGAGGTCGTGCTCGACGATGAGCCGCGGGTGAGCACGCTCTGCTTCATGGTGGACATGTGGGATCCCATGGGGCCGTTGCCGCGCACCCTTGACGACGTGACGGAGCGCGAGAAGGACATCCGTTATGCCAGCCGGTCCCAGCGCGCGATCTCAGGCTATCGCCGCACGCATAATCTGCGCCGCGCAGTCATGGCCATGTGGAAGAATCTGCCGCCTTCGGCCCGCGCCAATCAGGAGCTGGAGCAGCTCTCCTGGCTCGGTTGCACCACGACCATGCAGATCGTGCATCTGATCTATCAGAACGAGAAATACGAAACCGCGACCAAAGACTACGAATTCTCCCGCGCCTCCATCGCCGGGCACCGCGCCGCGGGATATCGCGACGCCATGCGCGCCATCGCCGAGCGGAAATGGGAACAGCCGGTGCCGCCGAATGTCGGCGTCATGGTCTATGAATACCCGCCGCGCAATGTCGGCTTGTAGCTGATACCTGTACCTACGAAAGATCAGTCCATGCGAATGAAAGATAAAGTCGCCATCGTCACCGGCGCCGCCAGCGGCATCGGTCTGGAAATCGCCCGCGCCTATGCCCGCGAGGGCGCCAAGATCTCCATCGCCG
Organism: uncultured Alphaproteobacteria bacterium; assembly: GCA_963816235.1. Classification (GTDB taxonomy): domain Bacteria; phylum Pseudomonadota; class Alphaproteobacteria; order Dongiales; family Dongiaceae; genus DATKFM01. The sequence continues at coordinate 351,493 of CAWFKD010000012.1, forward strand.
ATCTGAAGCAGGACGCCGCAGAGGCGGCCGCGAAGGAAATCAAGAATGGCGGTGGCCAGGCCATCGCCGTCGCCATGGATGTGACGAACGAGGCGCAAGTGGACGCCGGCGTCGAGGCGACGGTGAAGGCGCTGGGCGGCGTCGATGTGCTGGTCAGCAATGCGGGCATCCAGATCATCTCACCGCTGCAAGACCTGAGCTTGGCCGACTGGCGCAAGATGCTAGCCATCCATCTCGACGGCGCCTTCCTGACCACGCGTGCATGCCTGCGGCATATGTATAAGAGCGGCAAGGGCGGCAGCATCATCTATATGGGTTCGGTGCACTCCAAGGAGGCTTCGCCGCTGAAGGCGCCCTATGTCACCGCCAAGCACGGGCTGATCGGCCTCTGCAAGACCGTCGCCAAGGAAGGCGCCAAGTACAATGTGCGCGCCAATGTCATCTGTCCCGGCTTTGTGCGCACGCCGCTGGTCGACAAGCAGATTCCCGAGCAGGCGAAGGAACTGGGCATCAGCGAGGCCGATGTCATCAAAAAGGTCATGCTCAAGGAAACCGTCGATGGCGAATTCACCACCACGGCCGACGTGGCGGAATGCGCGGTGCTGTTCGGCTCCTTTGCCACCAACGCGCTGACCGGGCAGTCTATCGTCGTCAGTCACGGCTGGTTCATGCAGTAGGGTTTGGTTATGAGTGCAAGCGAGATCGCGCGCACGCCGCGATTGGTGGTCGAGTATTTGCGGGCGGAACATATCGAACCGCTCTGCGACATCTGGTGCGATCCCGCCGTCACGAAATTCATGGGCGGGCCCCGCGTCCGGGAAAAAGTCCGTCAGTCGCTGAACGAGGAATTGGAACGGCCGGAAACCTACACGCTATGGCCCGTGGTCGAGCAGGCGAGCGGAAAGCTCATCGGCCATTGCGGCCTGCTGGAGAAAGAGCAAGACGGACGCAAGGACATCGAGCTGGTCTACGTCATCGGCAGCGGTTATCAGCGGCGCGGCTATGGCTTCGAGGCCTCGCGCGCGATCGCCGGATACGGCTTTGCCCAGTTCAATCTGGACCGGCTGGTGGCGCTGATCGAACCGGAGAATCAGCCGTCGCAGCGTCTGGCGGAAAAACTCGGCTTCGTCGCCGGGCCTATGGTTGTGAGGCCCAGCGGCGGCCATCGCATCGTCTATGCGCTTAATCGGCCATCGGCGGCTTAGCCCGGACGCCGCATCGCGAACGTCTTCTCGACAACAGTGTATTCCGAATAGCCGAGCCGCGCGATCGGCTTGGCGCGCGTGATATCGACGCGGCCGTTGACGATCAGGTCGTCGCGGATATGGATGCCGATGACCTCGCCGAAGATGCTGGCGTTCGGCTCCCTGGGATCGTTCGTCGGCAGCTCGATCGTCTTCCAGTAGCGGCATTCCAGATGCACGGGCGATTCCGCGACCCGTGGCGGTTTCACCAGCCGCGAAGGTGCAGGGGTTAGTCCCGCATGTTTCATCTCATCGGTTTCCGCCGGCAACTTCGCCGAGGTGGCGTTCATCTGCTCCCGCAGGTCCCAGGTCGCGAGATTGACGACGAATTCGCCGGTCGCCTCGATATTGGCGCGCGTATCTTTCATCGGCCGGTCGGCTTTGCTGCCGCCGGGCCCGAAGCAGATCATCATCGGGTCTTCGGACATGGCGTTGAAATAGGAGAACGGCGCCAGATTGACGACGCCGTTCGGGCTCAAGCTGGTGACCCAGGCGATCGGTCGCGGAACAACCAGGGCCTTGAACGGGCTGAGCTGCAAGCCGTGATCGTTGCGGCGGGCGTCGTAGAACATATGGATGTGCCTGTCGGTGATGAATGGGCGCGGGCGGCGGCGCTACAAGCCCATCTGTTTCAGCATGGCCGCCATCAGCGGATCGCCGGGATTGGACAGCGCATAGGTCAGCGAGAAATGGTGATGGCCGGGCATCACCATCAGCGACACCGGATAGCCCCGGCTTTGCAGCATCGCCGCATAGTCGCGGGACTGCTGCACCCAGGCCTCCGGCTCATCGCCACCGGGTGCGACGATGACGGGCGCCATCACCTTCGGTTCCAGGAACAGCGGGCTGTTGCGCGCCACCATCTCCGGCTTCAGCTGGATTTCCGCGTTGGCTTCGATTCGCAAGATCGGTTCCAGGTCGTGGACGCCGCTGAGCGCGGCGATGCCCTTGATGAAATCCCCGGGCAGGCCGTCCGCGCGCCAGTCATGGGCCAGCGCCATGGCCGCGAGCTGGCCGCCGGCGGAGTGGCCGGAGACATAAATGCGGTTGGGATCGCCGCCCAGCTCGCCGCCATGGCGGTAGGTCCAGGCGATCGCCGCCATGGTCTGGCGCACCACATCGTCGACGGTCACCTTGGGGCAAAGGTCATAGTTGATCAGCACGCCCACGGCACCCGCGCGGGCCAGCGTGGCGCCGATATGGCTGTAGGCGGCCTTATCCAGCGCCCGCCAGAAGCCGCCATGGATATAGACATGGATCGGCGCGTCCTTGCGCGCGGTGGGGAAGATGTCGAGCCGTTGCAGGGGTGTGTCGCCATAGGGCACATCGAGCCGCGCCCCCTTGAATTCCTTCCGCGCTTTCTCGGACAGGGCGGCCTCGCGGGTGAGCCAGGCCTCGTGGTCCGCCACCGCCCGGCGCGGCATGAAGCTGTTGTTGATATCCTCGTCGGAGAAATGGGCGTAACGGGCAACGGTCATGGGGCACTCGCTGATGCGGTTTGAGCCGCGACGATAAGCGGGCGCTCCGGGCTTGAAAAGCCGTAACCCGATCAGCTACCGGCCGGACCTGCGCCGATCGTTAGTCTTCATAGGCGCCTTGGTCCGCCGTCTCATGGCAAGCAAGGCAATTGCCCTTGAACTTGACCTCGGGCCTGCTCCAGTGGCTGGCCTTGATTTCCTCATGTGCATCGAGCCACCAAGCCGACTCGGTTATTCGCAGCGTTGCAGCACCGCCAGCCTCGCCGGCATTCGCAAGGTAGTATGCGGCAATCTCCTCTCTTGCTGAGTCTGCCAAACTGGCATTGTCGCCGAAATGATTGGCGAGATCGCCGAAGATGGCTTGCCAGGATTTTGCCGGAAGCAGGGCGGGCTGATAGGCCATGTGGCAGGCGCCGCATTCCTTCTTGGCCAATTCGTTCGCGACGGGTGGAACCTCTTCCATGTCTTCCGCCATTGCCGCGGCCGCGGGCATCAAAAGGATTATCGTCAGCAGAAGTTTGCGCATGGCTGTAAACTCCCTTGTTACTGGCTTGTCATGAAGGTGATGAAATCGCCCTTCTCGAGCGCCGTGCATTCGCGCCCCAGCACTTCCTTGCAGTTCCGGTGGAACCACTTCTCCACATCGTCCTTGTTTGTGAAGCGGGCGGGATTTGCCGAGACTGCCATCGGATCGATCGGCTTTCCTGTCTTGACGTTCTGGCCCGGCATCTTGGGGTTATCCGTATGACAGGCAGAGCATGTCACCGCCTTCGGATCGCCGCCGCCCGACTGCTTCGCCCGGAAGAACTCGGCCCCTCGGTTGGCGGAGAAACCGGCAAAGGTTGCATCAGCTTGTTTTGCCTGGGCGGCGAGATCGGCCAGGATCGCATCACGGGCAGGATCGGCGGCCGCCGGTACCGCTACGTAATAGCAACGCGGCTGCAAGAACGATTTGTCGATGGGGCATGCCGGCTACTCCTTTGGAATATTGATGGCTTCATCATCGAAAAGCCCGGTACTGGCGTCGCCGTGACAGGCGACGCAATTGACTTTGCTGCCCACGGATTTCTGCTGAAAAACTGCAGCCGGGACTTCCTCATGCTTGGCGACCCAGTAGGGCGTCGCCGTGATGCGCAGCGGTTGATCGGCGGCGAGAATTCGAAAGCGGTTCGCTGCCTCCGTGTCCCATGTCTCGGCGGCATTTGCCGAAAGCCATTGCGCGATGCTCTGGGCGGTGGCGGGGTCCAGGCTTGCGTCTTCACCGAAATGATCATCGAGGCCGGCCATGACTTGGCGCCAGGAATCTGCGGGGAGAAGACTGGGGTGAAACGCCTCGTGGCAGGCGCCGCATTCGGCTTGGTAGACTGGATTGTCGGTGAAAGCGCGCAATCCGGTGGGCGGCAGTGTCGCAAGATTGCTCAGGAGAACGGCGAGCGGACCGGCGATCACGGCCACCGTGGCAGCGGCCGCGAGGGGATATCCGCCATGAAACTTCGGCACGCGGACATCTGCTGGCAGATGCTTGCGCCCGGTGATCATCCCCCGCACCAGATTCTCGCGCTGTAGCAAGCTCTCGCCGATGACACCCGCGAGATGTCCCGCGATCATGGCCAACAGTGTCAGGGCAAGAATCCAATGGATCGCCTTCGCCGAGTTGCCGATGGCATAGTCCGCGATGCCGGCGAGCGGTCCCTGCTTTTCCTCGCCGCCGAGGACGAGAAGGCCTGTCGTAGTGAGGCCGATCAGCACGACCGCCAGGGCAAGGATCATCAGCACGCCCAGGGGATTGTGTCCGAGAAAATGCGGCGGCCGCAGCATGAGCAGACCCCGGACATGGTCCCCGAGATGGCGCGTCGCGCCCGCCATGCTCCCGAACCGCGAGTACTCGGAGCCGAACAAGCCCCAGACCAGACGGAACAGGATGAGGCCGACAACGGCATAGCCGGCCCATTTGTGGACGCCCATCCACCACTCGGGCGCGATGAAGCCGGTCAGAAATCCAATTGTTACCGACAGGACGAGAAGCCAATGGAACAGCCTGGTCGGCAGGTCCCAGACATACACAGTGCTGGGCCGTAGCCCGGTGATCGGCTCTCTGAGGTCATCAGGGGGAGTCATAGCTGGAGCATCTACAATGGATAGGGTCTGGCTGGATTGATCTGGCACATGCCGCCGGGATTGCGCGGCGTGCGTAGGGAGCATTCCCGGCATTACTGGGGTGTTACGGCCAGGCTGCGGCAAATCGGCCGACATTGCCGCCGATTTGCGGTATTATGATACCGCAATCTATTTATGCCGTATTTCTGGCCTTCAGACTTGACAGTTCGGCGCCAATCCCGTACTTCCCCGCCTCCCCGGCGGGCGCCAATGGTGGCGTTCCCGGATCTCCAGAACAGCTGATAGCGGACCTCACCTCGCCATGAAAACCTATTCCGCCAAGCCGTCGGACATCCAGAAGAAGTGGTTCATCGTGGATGCCGATGGCGTCGTGCTCGGGCGGCTCGCCACCGTGGTCGCCATGCGACTGCGGGGCAAGCACAAGCCCACCTTCACGCCGCATATGGATTGCGGCGACAACATCATCGTCATCAATGCCGCCAAGGTGAAGCTCACCGGCAACAAGGCCGCCGGCGAGAAATTCTACTGGCACACCGGCTTTCCCGGCGGCATCAAGGAACGCACGATGGGCGAGATCCGCGACGGCAAGCATCCGGAGCGGCTGATCGAAAAGGCGGTCCAGCGCATGATCACCCGCGGCCCGCTCGGCCGGCAGCAGATGGGCAATCTTCGCGTCTATGCCGGGACGGAGCATCCTCATGATGCGCAGAATCCCGAAATTCTCGATGTTGCCGCGATGAACCCGAAGAACAAGAGGCCCGCTTCCAGATGAGCGCCGATACCCAGACCATCACCGATCTCAAGGATCTCAAGAGCGCCGCGGCATCCGTTGCCGCCGCCGTGTCCGCGCCCGCGCCGACGCCGAAGATCGACAAGCATCGGCCGCTCCTTCGCCACCGGCAAGCGCAAGAACGCCGTCGCCCGCGTCTGGATCAAGCGCGGCGCCGGCAAGATGACCATCAACGGCCGCGACCTCGCCGTGTATTTCGCCCGGCCGGTGCTGCGCATGATGATCAGCCAGCCCTTCGCCATCTGCAATCGGACGGGCCAGTACGATATCATCGTCACTGTCGTCGGCGGCGGCCTCTCCGGCCAGGCCGGTGCGGTGCGCCACGGCATCTCCAAGGCGCTGACCTATTTCGAGCCGGAGCTGCGCCCGGTGCTGAAGAAGCAGGGCTTCCTCACCCGCGACGCCCGCGTCGTCGAGCGCAAGAAGTACGGCCGCCGCAAGGCCCGCCGGAGCTTCCAGTTCTCGAAGCGCTAAGCGATCCGGAATACTCCGATTGCAGAAGGGGCTGCCCGCCGGGCGGCCCCTTTCGCTTTTGGGGCTGAGGCAGAAGGTGCGGGCGAGGCGGAAGGCATCGTAGATCGCGGCGTGGATGTTGCGCGAGGCGACGGCGTCGCCGATGCGGAAGAGCTGGAACTTGCCGGCCTCGTTGGTGCGCATCGCCTGCGGCTGGCCGGCGATCAGGGCGTCGTAGTCGACCTCGCCGCGGTTCTGCGATTCTTCCTTCAGCGCGAAATAGAGATCGGCCAGCGGCAGCGTCGCGTTCTCCACCACCACCTGGTCCACCAGCCGTTCGGCGATATCGGTTTCCGTGAAGGCGCTCCAGATGGTGGCGGCGATCTTGTTGCCGCGCCGCTCCAGCTTGCGCACCCGCTGCATGGGCGTGATCACCACGCCGCGCTTCTGGAAGGTCTTCATGTAGGGAACCATGTTGAGCCCGCCCACGTCGGGTGAGAAGAAGCGCTCGGGCGTCATCAGCTCCAGCTTCGATCCGGCCTCGGCGATGAATTCCGCCGCGGCGATGCCCGGATGCTGGCCGTTGTCGTCGAACAGCAGCACGTCCTCGGCCGGCCGCACGTCGCCGGAGAGGATGTCCCAGGAGGACACCGCCAGCTCGGCACCTTCCTCCACCGATTGCTGCGTCGGCAGGCCGCCGGTGGCGACGATGACGATGTCGGGCGACAGCGCGCGCACATCGTCGGCCTCGGCGTAGCTGTTGAACTTCATCGCCACGCCCAGCCGCTCGCATTGCTCGGCGCGCCAATCGGCGATGCCGATGATTTCGCGCCGCCGCTTCACCTGCGACTGCGAGACGGATCTGGCCGCCGGGATCGGCGGCCGCCTCCAACAGCGTCACCCGATGGCCGCGCTCGCCGGCGACGCGCGCCGCTTCGAGCCCCGCCGGCCCGGCGCCAACCATCACGATCTTCCGCGCCGGTCCCTTGGTGCGCTCGATATTGTGGGGCAGGGTGGCCTCGCGGCCGGTGGAGGGATTGTGGATGCAGAGGGCGCCAAGGCCGTCATAGATGCGGTCGATGCAATAGGTGGCGCCGACGCAGGGACGGATATCCTGTTCGCGCCCGGCGGCGATCTTGTTGACGATATGGGGATCGGTGATGTGGGCGCGGGTCATGCCCACCATGTCCAGCTTGCCGCTGGCCACCGCATGGCGCGCCGTAGCGACGTCGCTGATGCGCGCGGCATGGAAGACCGGGAATTTCGTCGCCTGCTTCACCTCGCCGACGAAATCCAGATGGGGCGCCGAGGGCATGCCGGTGACGGGAATGACCTTGGCCAGCGGCGCGTCATGATCGATATGGCCGCGGATGACGTTGAGGAAATCCACCTGGCCGGTGGCGACGACGCGGCGGCAGATCTCCAGCCCTTCGTCCTTGCTGATGCCCTTGTCCCAATCCTCGTCCGCCACCAGGCGGGCGCCGACGATGAAGTCCGGCCCCACGGCCTTGCGCACGGCGTCGATCACGCGGAAGGAGAAGCGCAGGCGGTTATCGAGGGAGCCGCCATACTCGTCCGTGCGCTTGTTGGTGGCCGGCGACCAGAACTGGTCCATCAGGTGGCCGTAGCATTCGAATTCGATGCCATCGAGGCCGGCGGCCTGCATGCGCTGCGCGGCCGCGGCATACTCCCGGATGATCCGCTCGATGTCCCAATCCTCGATCTCCTTGGGAACGGCGCGGTGGGCGGGCTCGCGGACGGGCGAGGGCGCGAGGATCGGCAGCCAGTCCGCCTTGTTCCAGACGGTGCGGCGGCCGAGATGGGTAATCTGGATCATGACCGCGCAGCCATGTTCGTGGCATTCGTCGGCCAGGCGCTTCATCGGCGCCACGACCTCGTCCTTGTAGACATGGAGGTTACCGAAGACTGCCGGCGAGTCCGGCGACACCACGGCAGAACCGGCGGTCATGGTCATGGCGATGCCGCCCTTGGCCTTCTCCACATGGTAGAGCCGGTACTGCTCTCCGGGCATGCCGTTGTCGTGATAGTTCGGCTCATGGGCCGTGGACATGATCCGGTTCTTGAGCGTGAGGTGCTTGAGCCGGAAGGGCTGCAACAGGGGATCGTTGGCGCGGGGGGCGCTGGTCATCGACGGGGCTTTCATTCGCAGTGGGTGACGCTGTTCGGCCGGTTCGGACCGGCTCTGGCGGGGACTATAGCAACGGCGTCTCCGCGCGCCAAAGCCGCCGCCCGGCGCTGCAAATCGTGACATTTTTGCGCATTTTCCGGTCGGGATTTTGCAGCCGCACCAAAGGGGTAAGGGCTGAATTCGCGATTCCCGGGGGACCCAGATTTCGAGGAACGATGCCATGCAAGGGAATTCCGCCCGCTGCCGCCGGTCTTTCGGGTCGATTGATCCCGCGACCGCAGGCGAGCGGACTGCATTCCGACAGACAATGTGCAACGTCCCGATGAGTTAAAAGCTGGAGGGAATGTGGGAATTTGCACCCAGGTATCAAGTGGGAAAGCGCATTCAACTGGGCATGGATTTCCGGTCTTTCACCCACGAATGCCCTCAAGGGCATGCATGCCGCCGGCCCGCGGTACGCGATAGCGATTTCAGCTAGAGCGACTCACATCGTTTTATAGTTATTGATCTAGATCAATCGATTATATCGATTATTGTGATAGTTATAAAAATCCTTGTTGCCGGCCACGAAGCTGCATTACCGTACCTGTCTATCTAACGGCAGGAAGCCGAAGACGATCGGAGGGAACATGCCAGACGAAAGCAAATGCCCGGTCACGGGCGGCGGCCGCAGACACGCGAATCGTGATTGGTGGCCGAACCAGTTGGACCTTCAAGTTCTCCATCAGCACTCGCCACGGTCCAACCCAATGGGCGAAGCGTTCGACTACGCCAAGGAATTCAAGAGCCTCGACCTCAATGCCGTGATCAAGGACCTTCATGCCCTGATGACGGACTCGCAGGATTGGTGGCCCGCCGACTTCGGCCACTACGGGCCGCTGTTCATTCGCATGGCATGGCACAGCGCCGGCACCTACCGCATCGGCGACGGCCGCGGCGGCGCCGGCGACGGTCAGCAGCGCTTCGCGCCGCTCAATAGCTGGCCTGACAACGCAAACCTCGACAAGGCGCGTCGGCTGCTGTGGCCGATCAAGCAGAAATATGGGCGGAAAATTTCCTGGGCCGACCTGATGATTCTCGCCGGCAACGTCGCCCTCGAGTTCGATGGGCTTCAAGACCTTCGGTTTCGGCGGCGGCCGCGCCGATGTATGGGAGCCCGAGCAAGACATCTACTGGGGCCCCGAAGGCAAATGGCTGGCGGACGAGCGCTACAGCGGCGACCGCGATCTGCAGAATCCGCTCGGCGCCGTGCAGATGGGTCTGATCTACGTGAATCCGGAGGGGCCGAACGGCAAGCCGGATCCTGTGGCGGCGGCCAGGGATATCCGCGAAACCTTCGCCCGCATGGCGATGGATGACGAAGAAACGGTCGCGCTGATCGCTGGCGGTCACACATTCGGCAAGACCCACGGCGCCGCCGAAGCGTCAAATGTCGGCCCGGAGCCGGAAGGCGCCGGCATCGAGGAGCAAGGCCTCGGCTGGAAGAACAAGTTCGGCACGGGCAAGGGCGGCGACGCGATCACCAGCGGCCTGGAAGTCACCTGGACCACGACGCCGACGAAGTGGAGCAACAACTTCTTCTGGAACCTGTTCGGCTACGAATGGGAACTGACCAAGAGCCCGGCCGGTGCACATCAGTGGAAGCCGAAGCACGGCGCGGGCGCCAACTCGGTGCCGGATGCGCATGACAAGTCGAAACGTCACGCGCCGACCATGCTGACCACAGACCTCGCTTTGCGGCTCGATCCCGCCTACGAGAAGATTTCCAGGCGGTTCCACGAGAATCCGGATCAGTTCGCCGACGCGTTCGCCCGCGCCTGGTTCAAGCTGACGCACCGCGACATGGGCCCGATCGCGCGCTATCTCGGCCCGCTTGTTCCCAAACAGCAGTTGCCCTGGCAGGACCCGATTCCCGCCGTGGACCATCCGCTGATCGGGGAGCCGGACATTGCCGCCCTGAAGGCGAAGCTCCTCGCGTCCGGCCTGTCCGTTTCCCAGCTGGTCTCGACGGCCTGGGCGTCGGCGTCGACATTCCGCGGCTCCGACAAGCGCGGCGGCGCGAACGGCGCGCGAATTCGCCTTGCGCCGCAAAAGGACTGGGAGGTGAACCAGCCGGCGCAATTGGCGAAGGTGCTGCAGGCGCTGGAAGCGATCCAGAAGGAGTTCAACGCCGCGCAATCCGGCGGGAAGAAGGTCTCGCTTGCCGACCTGATCGTTCTCGGCGGCTGTGCGGCGATCGAGAAGGCCGCCAAGGCCGGCGGCCAGGAGGTGAAGGTTCCCTTCACGCCGGGACGCATGGACGCGTCGGCGGAGCAGACCGACGCCGGGTCCTTCGCGCCGCTCGAACCGGCCGCCGACGGGTTCCGCAACTATGTCGGCAGCAAGCCGCGGCTGCCGGCGGAGGAGCAACTGGTGGATCGGGCGCAACTGCTGACGCTGACGGCGCCTGAGATGACGGCGCTCATCGGCGGCCTGCGCGTCCTCGGTGCGAATACTGGAAAGTCACCGCACGGCGCCTTCACCAAGCGGCCGGAGACGTTGACCAACGATTTCTTCGTCAACCTGCTCGACATGAGCACGCAATGGCAGCCTGCCGCCGGCTCCCAAGGCGTGTATGAGGGTCGCAACCGGAAGACGAACGAGGTCAAGTGGACCGGCACCCGTGTCGACCTGATCTTCGGATCGCACTCGCAGCTTCGTGCCCTCGCGGAGGTCTATGCCTGCGCGGATTCGAAGGAGAAGTTCGTGAAGGACTTCGTGGCGAGCTGGACCAAGGTGATGAACCTGGACCGCTTCGATCTCGCCTGAACTCTGCGGCTGGGATTCCGAGAGTCTCCAAGACGTGACCGCGACCCGGCATCGACGCCGGGTCGCGGCTGCAATACTGATTTGAGCATTGTTAAGTTTCATCCTGTTCTCGCTGGGCTCTCTGTGTCCTTCGATCTGAATATCTCCCTTACGAAAGTTTGACCTCCTGCCTTGCAGTTAGGCTGATGGCCGCCTCTTGACCCTGCGCCGTGCCGGACGGATCATCCGGGCGGAATGCAATGCCGGATTGCACCGGCTGGCCGGGTAAGGGCCGAAATCAAGGAGGAACCCCATGTACAGGTCGCTCACGCTTGCCTTTGCGCTGATCGTTGCGGTTGTGGCGCCGGCCGCCGCCGATGAGGTCTGGCAGACGCTGCCGAAGTTTCCGCCAATGCCGAAGGCCGACGAAAGTGGCATGGCGCCTGTGAACGATATCCAGATGTATTACGCGATCTATGGCGCGGCAAACGCGGGCGAGCCCGTGGTCATGCTCCATGGCGGTCTCGGGCATTCGGATGTCTGGGGGTATCAGATCCCGGCGCTCACCGCCGCCGGCTACAAGGTCATCGTTGCCGATAGCCGCGGCCATGGCCGCTCCACACGTTCGGCGCAGCCCTACGGCTATGCCCTCATGGCGACCGACGTGGCGGCGCTGCTGGATTATCTGAAAGTGCCAAAGGCGGCGATCGTCGGCTGGAGCGACGGCGGCATCATCGGGCTCGACATGGCGATGAACCAGGCGGACAAGGTGTCGAAGGTGTTTGCCTTCGGCGCCAACACCAACGTTGCCGGCCTGCGCGACGACATCGCCAACAGCGTCGTGTTCAACAAATACATCGAAGCGGCCGGGGCGGAATATGCGCGCCTGTCGCCGACGCCGACCGAGTACGAAGCCTTCGTGGCGCAGATCAGCGAGATGTGGGCAACCCAGCCGGACTACAAGGCCGAGCAATTGGCCACGATCAAAGTGCCAGTCACTATCGCCGACGGCGAGCATGACGAGGCGATCCGCCAGGAGCACAACAAGGAGATGGCCAGCCTGATCCCCGGCGCCAAGCTCAACATCCTTCCGGGCGTCAGCCACTTCGCCATGCTGCAGAAGCCAGAAGAATTCAACGCGGCGGTGCTGGCGTTCTTGAAGGAGTAGGGGCGGCAGAGTATTTCGGCATCTGCACCCCACCTTGTCATTCCGGGGCCGGCGCTTCGGCGCCGGAACCCGGAACCCATGGACACGGGATGTTGGGAGTGGTCGTGAAGCGGCGCGATGTCATGTACAAGGAAACGGCGCCAAAGCGCGCGAATAGTTGCGTAGCCCATGGCACGGCGTGGTTGTAGGCACATCTAGGATAGTGCGGAGTTCTTGGGTCCCGGACAACCGCGCTGACACGCGGGTTTCGGGATGACAAGTTAGCGTACATCCTCGCTACGCTCACATTGGGCGAAGCTGGCCGACGTTTTTCCTTCGCCCGGCAGAGCCGCCACCAGATGGATACCGCTGAAACGCGCCTGCCGGCAATCCGCTTATGCCACACATCCCTGGCTTCGGAGATCGGCGGCCATGTCGTCCAGGTGGCTGCGCCGCGGCTTCATCCCTTCGCGGGTGATGCGCGTGACCATGTTGATCGCCGCCCGGTTGATCGGACAAGGATAGTTGCCGGCGAGCCGCAGGACGTGGCCATTGTAGGCGTCGATCTCGGTTTCGCCGCGGCCCATGTCCGACGCCATGGAGCAATAGGTGCCGCGGAGCGAGGGGCGGAAGAAAAACGCCATCAATTCTGGAAGGCCCGGGGTCCGGAGGATTCGCGCCACCGTGTCCGGATGGAAGGGGCCGATCTTCGCCAGCGCCAGGCCGGCGTTGCGCAGCACGGCGTAATTCTCCTGCAGCAGGCCAAAAAATAGCCGCTTTGCCAGCCCATCGGTCATGAGCGCGGCATTGTCGACCCCCGCCGCCGCGGCGAGCGGGGAGATGGCGGCGCTGTACATCAGCTTGGCGGCTTTGTAAGGCCGCACATCCTCCACCAGCTCGACCTTGAACAGGCCAGCCCGCTTCAGCGCCTCGGCCAGGTTTGCCAGTTCGCCGTGCTCGTCATCGGTTGCCGGCCGCCGGGCGCCGATGTGCAGGCTGCCGGGACGCGTTATGCGCGCGAAGGGGCGCTCGCGCGGGCATTCGGAAACGAACGACGCGATTCCTTCGCCGGCAAAATTGCGGCTATCGAGGATGGTGTCATAGCCGTTTTGCACGGGTACCAGGCGGCGGGTGGTCTTCAGGCGCGCGAGGAAGGCGCTGTTGTCATAGGTCTTGGTGCAGAGCAGGATGACGGCGTCGGCGGGCGGCTGCCAATCCGCGAAGGCGACGAAGGGTAGTTTCATCGGCGCCTGGCCGGCAACGACGAGCCCGTCGGCCCGTCCAGCGGCGAGCTTTTCCGGGCGGCGTTCGACCAGCGTGACATCCCAACCGGCGCGGGCCAGCGACCAGGCCAGAACAACGCCTATACCGCCGGCACCGACAACGTGAACCTTATTCTTCATGACCCCTGAGATTTCCAATTCATCCTTGAGGGATACTAGCAGGCTTTCGCCGATCCGACGCTACCCAGTTGATGTAAGGAGGAAGGTGGCGCCAAACCAGGGATGAGAGCTTGCCTTTGTTCGTCGGGCCCGCCCACGCCGCACTCATCGCCGACGGCAAAATGAGTTGCATAGCTGCGGAAGCGGCTGGCGATTGTTTGCGGGTCTAATCCGAACTCGGCGGGCCGGTACCGGTTCCGACCATATCCGCCATTGCGCCGGCCGGCGATGAAGCGTTCGAGCCGGCCGGTGGCCTCTACGCCGATAGGGACGCCGAAATGCCTATAGAGCGCCTTAGCCGTGGCCAGCGGCTGCCGAATGAGATGCCGGTACTGAATGTTCAGGATCTGATGGCCTGAGCCCCGCGACTTCGCATCGGCCGCCACCATCAGATCCGCGCCCCGGGCCCAGCTTTCGCTGACCTGCCGGCCGATCTGAATCCGGTCGATACTTCTGGTAAAGGGCCGGCGCAGGACTTCGGTCAGCTTGGCCAGGGATTGCAGCACCTCGAGCGGATCGCGGTGCATGAAGACGAAATTCGCATCCGGATAGACTGCCCGTATCGAGTCCAAGGAGAAGGTATGTTCGGGGCATTTGACGATCCAGCGTCCCGGGCCCCTGCGGTGCTGCAGGTGCTGCAAGAACCGTTTGTGGAATCGATAGGCAGACAGGTCACCGGAGCGGTCCAGCCAGGTTCGATAATGCGGCAGGCGATGTGTCGTTTCGAACCGCCGGCTCCTGAATACATGTGCGGAAATCTCCGAGCATTCCTGTGTGGAATACGCGTTCATTGGGTGAAGTGCGCCGAGTTCGGGCGCCACCCAATTGAAACCGGCAAGCGTGCGATCCGCCATTTTCTGCCGGCGCCCGGAATTTCCGTCGGCCTCGCCGGGCAAGCGGCAGGGATGGAGCGTCTCCCAGCATAGGGGCGCAAATATACTTGAATCCTGGGCCAGCAGGTTATGCAGGAAGCTGCTTCCGCTGCGGGGCATGCCGGTAATGAAAATCGGCTTGACGATGGGCTGCCGCAGTATTTCCGGACAACGCCGTTCCTCATCGCGCAGCCGAAGCAGGTTGGTGAGGAACCGCAGCACGTCCCAGCGGGCGGCCATCCGCCCGAAGAGGCTCAATTCGGCCGCACTCTCATAGTCACGCAGCAGCACTTCCAGCGGCTCCTCGAAGGAACGGTCGCCGAAATCGGTCAAGCCGGTGCGGGTTGCTGCGAGTTGCATCAGTTCCTCGCCCCGAAGCGGGCGCTCGAAGATTCCGAACGCGCCGGTAAGCCGGTCCGCTGCACAAAGCAGTCGCGTTGGAAAGAGAACCAACTTCACCTCCATCAGAGCCTGGGCATTCGAATGGCGTAGCGGCCTGCCCACGCGCGGGCCGGCGGCCAACCCGGATACCGCCGATGCCTCAAATCTCAGGCTTAATGATTTGTCCCGGTTGGCAGTTCTGCCTTGAGGCACGTCAAGGCTAGGGGCTAACTTGCAGCCAATTGAAGCACGCTACAAAGGATTCCGCTGGCTATCGCCGCCATCAGCCGGATGGACAGCAACGGTCCGGCCTGATTCCCGGCGCGGGGCCCGGCATCCGCCGCGGTGCTGGCGCTTCCCGTAATGTAGCGGTAATGATCGGGCTCTGCTTTTGCGTCTGTGCGGCGGGATTCCAAACATGGGTCGCCATTCGCATTTCTCTATCCAGGCTTTGAGGAGTTACCTGCATGCGAATCCGGCTCGGCTGCGAACTGGGCTATGAGTTTCCCGCGCCGACGCCGATGATCGTCATGCTGAACGTGCACTACTCGCGCGCGGCGAACCTGGAACAGCCGGATCACCTGATCACAAACCCGTCAGTCCCGATCGAGAGTTATCGCGACAGCTTCGGCAATTGGTGCTGCCGCCTGGTGGCGCCGGCGGGGCGCTTCACCCTGGGAACGGACGCCGTCATCCGCGACGACGGCAGCGCGGATCCTGTCGCGCAGGACGCGATCCAGCACCAGGTGCAGGATCTGCCGGCGGAAACGCTGCTGTTCCTGCTGGGCAGCCGCTATTGCGAGACCGATCGGCTGTCCGACGATGCCTGGCGCCTGTTCGGGAAAGCACCGCTGGGGTGGCCGCGGGTGCAGGCGATCTGCGACTTCGTCCATGGCCATTTGACGTTCGGCTATCAGCATTCGCGCGCCACGCGGACCGCCGCCGAAGGCTATGCCGAGCGGCACGGCGTCTGCCGGGATTTCGCCCATCTCGCCATCGCCTTCTGCCGCTGCCTGAATATTCCCGCCCGCTACTGCACGGGATATGTCAGCGACATCGGCCTGCCGCCGCCTTATGAAACGATGGATTTCGCCGCCTGGATGGAGGTCTATCTCGGCGGCCGCTGGCATGTGTTCGACCCCCGGAACAACACGCCGCGCATCGGCCGCATCCTGATCGCCAGGGGACGCGACGCCGCCGACGTGCCGCTGACCCACACCTTCGGGCCGAATGTGCTGACGGGATTCAAGGTATGGACCGACGAGATCGCGGCATGATCCGACGGTGAATCCCGCTGATGTCGGCGTCGCGATGATGCGGAAATATTCCCGGCTCCAGCGGCAAGTACATCAAAGTAATGATCAAAAACTGACACCGGCAATATTTCTGGCGGCACCGGAAAATATTTAAGTCTGCTAGATTTTTGATTTTACTTGTATTTATCGCCTATCTCGGCCATGGTGGCAGCAGATCGGTAGAGCCGACGGCGCCCAAAAGAAAATGCGCGCGATGTTCCGCCGCCGCTGTTGGCGCGGCGGTCGAAAGCTAGCCGACAGGACTAGGCTTCCCACGCTTGAACAAGCTGGCATAGGCGACAGGCGCCGTTCGTCACGAACCATTGGCGCCGCCGGATCCGCGCATTGCGGATCGGCACGACCGCGAATGATTGTGAGAGCGCGGACTCGCTGGCCCGTTTCGATTTTTCCAAATCGCGGCAACTACCCAGGTCACGACGCCACCCGGCGCCGTTCAATATCCAACGCGTAAACCAACAACCTCAAGGGAGACATACAATGGCACTATCCATGAAAAGCTCGACAACCATGTGGGAATCGATAAAGCCGAAGATTGTCTATCTCGTCATCGGATTGGTGGCGGGCCCAGTTCTTTCGGGCATGTTCGGGCTGCAGGTTCTGAGCAGCACGGCGCGGAATCAGGTTCAGGCCGGCCTCGTTGATCTTCAGGCGACCTATTGCGCCGCCAATGCCCACGCCGAGACGGCGGATACCAGCAAGCTCGACTACACCGCTCGTAACGACCTGGCGAAGAAATTCGCGATCATGCCCGGCGCGACGACAGCCGACTTCAGCGTGGTCAACGCCTGCGCGCAGAAGCTTTCAAGCTGATGCGGGTTATGGCCGGCAGCGGCCGGCGGCAACCTTAGTCTGGAGGGCAATCATGGACGATAATCCGATCATGCTCGACAAGCATCGCGGTCCCGTGGCGCAGCGGGAAACCGAGATTCGCCGGCGCCTTAGTGACGTCGCAGCCGGGCATGCGGAGTATCGCCGGCGCCGCAGCGACCTCGAGACTTTTCTTGCGGAGACGCCAGCCTCGACCTGGATCGATGCAGCGGAGAAGGCCCGCTATCTCATCGGCATCCTGGCCCAGACCCCCTCGGGCCGCGATCCGCGGCGGCAGAAGATCATCGAGTCGGTGCTGGCAGACTTCAAACGCCTGGGAAACGAACCGGACGAACCCGTCGATGGCGAGGCCCATGCGAGCCGGCCGAAGTGACCTCCGGCCGGCGCGTGGCGTTTCTCGAGGCTACTCCGTCGCCTGACGGAGTTCGTTGATCATCTGCTCGACGGTGAGACCCGGCGAGACGTAGTTGCTGGACACCGTGCTGGAGCTGCGCAGGTGGTCGCGGAGCGCCAGGCTCGGGCGGCCGGTGACGGTGAGCCCGGCGTCGGCCTGGTAGGACTTGATCGCCGCCGTCGTTCTTGAATCGACGACTCCGTCGACGCTGCCGACCTGATAGCCGCGGCGGTTCAGGCGGCGCTCGATCTCCCGGATATCCCGCTCAGTCACATTGCGGGCGTTGGAGTATTCCAGGTTCTCCAGCAGCGCCTGGTTGGCTTTGCCTGTTACGGCGAGGCCGGCATCGTCCTCATAACTGCGAATTGCAGCGGCCGTCTGCTGGTCCATGGTGCCGTCGACCGGGCCGGTCTTGTAGCCGCGACGGGTCAGCTCCGTCTCGATTTCCCAGATCAGCTTCGAGGCCGTCTCCGTGTCGTTGCGGATGTTGTTCCGCTCGAGATGGTCCTGCAGCGCGAAGGTAAGCTGGCCGTCGCGCGGCAGGCCGGCCTTGGTCTTATAGACCTGGATCGCGCGGCGCGTCTGATCGTCGAGATTGCCGTCGATATTGCCGACGGCATAGCCCAGCCGGTCGAGCTGGTTCTCCACCTCCCACACCAACAGCGAGTCATTGAAGCTGCGGTTGCGGACCGTGGAGGAGTTTAGGCTGTCCAGCAGCGCGGCATTGGCCTGGCCGGTGACGGGCAGGCCCGCATCGGTCTGATAGGCCCGGATGGCGGTGCGCAGCTGATCGTCGGCCACGCCGTCGAATTCGCCGACATAGTAGCCGTGGCGTTGCAGTTCGCCCTCGATCTGGAGCAGCCGCGCGGTGCCGACGTCGTTGCTCCCGGTATCCGTATCCTGGTCATCGGCGTCGTTGCCGATATCGGTTTCGAGGCTGGCGAGAAGCGTGCGCGTGGCCTCGCCGGTCACCGGCAGGCTGGCATCCGCCTGATAGGTGCGGATGGCGCCGCGAACCTTCGGCCCGATCACGCCGTCGGCGGGGCCGGTGTCATAGCCGCGCTCGGCGAGCGCCTGCTGCAGCCGCACCACCTCGGCGCGGGTCAGCGCGCGGCTGGTTGCGGTGCTGCCGACGCGCAGCTGGTCCAGCAGCGCGGCATTGGCCACGCCGTTGACCGGCATGCCCGCATCGCCCTGAAAGGCGCGGATGGCGGCCGTTGTCGAGGAATCAAGCGTGCCGTTGATGGCCGCAATGTTGTAGCCGCGATCCCGCAGGCGCGTTTGGATCTCGACGACAGACGCGGAATCCACGCTCGGCGCCGGCGCCGGATTTGCCCGCGCGGTCAGCGTGCGCTGGATGTGATCATAGAGCGTCCGGCTCGGTTCGCCGCTGACCGGCAGATTGTTGTCGATCTGATAGGCGCGGATGGCGGCGCGAGTCTTGCCGCCCATCAGCCCATCCACCGGGCCGGCAGAATAGCCGAGATCGTTCAGCGCCCGCTGCACGGCGGCGACGGAATAAGGCATTGTCATGACGGTCGAGGTCTGCGCCATCGACGGCATGGGCATGGCGAGTGCCAGCATCAGCGCGCTCGCGCCGGCCAGGAGGTATCTCTTTGACATATCGCAACTCCTTCTTTTCCGAATCGCTGTTTGCAACTCGCCCACACAAAGCACCCCGACGCCGTAAACCCGGTGTGCCGGATTTGGTTCCGCGCCGGGAGGCGTGAGGCGGAAGAGTTGCGCTGTGCGAATAGGAATCGGAGCTGGCGAATCGTCCGGCCGGCGAGCAAAGAGCGGAACTAGCCGCCGCTTCCTCTGCGGTACAGAATGCCGCCGAGCCAGGTGCAGGGCAGGGCGGTGATCGCGAGCGCGATGGGGTACCAGCTCGGGCCGAGGTCCGCCATGGTAATGGCGGTAATTGCGCCGGCTGTTGCCATGACAAATCCGATTATGCCCAGAATCAGGACATGCCGCATCGGCCGATGCGGCGCGAGCCCCGCGGTGATGTAGCCGCCAAGGATCGTGTAGACGAGCCGATAGGACAGCGCCAAGAGGTTCTGGCCGGTGTCGAACATCGGCTGGCCCCAGGGCGGATAGACATCGAGCATGTGCAGAATCTGGTCCGTGCCGAGCGAGAGGACAAAGACCGCAAAAAATCCCGCGGCAATCGCGGCGATGCTTCGCATCAGGCGGCGCGGAGGGTTGGCCGGCGTTGCTGTCTGACTTGTCATTGGATTGCTTCCTGCGCTTTGCCTGAACATAGATCGCAGGGACTCATCCGCCGCTCAGCGCCTGGACGATCTGCACGGAATCCGCCGGCCGCAGCGGGTGCGCCATGTCGAAGGTCTGCTCGCCATTGACGAAGAAGCGGATATGCGGACGCATCTTATCCTGTTCGTCGATCATGCGGAAGCGCAGGCCGGGATAGCGGCGGTCGAGATCGGCCAGCAGCTCGGCGAGGGTGGCGCCGGCGGCATCCACGTCGCGCGCCTTCGTATAGGAGCGGAGCGCGCTGGGGATCAGCACATTCATCGCAGCTCCGCCGCCTCCACCGCATAGATCTCCGGCAGATGCTGGGCCAGCGGCTGCCAGCGGTCGCCCTCGTTGCGGCTCATCCAGAGTTCGCCGCTGGTGGTGCCGAAATAGAGTCCGACGGGATCGCGCGCGTCCGCGGTCATCGCCTGGCGTTTCACCGTCCACCAGGCCTGGCCCTTGGGCAGGCCGGCATCCAGGCGCTTCCAGCTCTTGCCGCCATTGCGGGTGATGAAGGCGCCGGGCTTGCCGTCGGGGCAGGTGCGCGGCCAGACCGCGGTGCCGTCCATCGGGAACACCCAGACGGTGTCGGCATCGCGGGGATGCACCACCATGGGGAAGCCGATGTCGCCCACTTTCTTCGGCATGGCGTTGCCGACGCGCTCCCACTTTGTCGACGGGCGGTCGAGGCGGTAGATGCCGCAATGGTTCTGCTGATAGAGCCGATCCGGATTGCTGGGGCAGAGGCGCATGCAATGGGGATCGTGGAAGGTGGGCGTGCTCGCGTCGAAGCCTTCGACCACCTCCATGCCCTGGATCATGACCTTCCAGGTCTTGCCGCCGTCGGTGGACTCATGGACGCCGCCGCCGGACATGCCGAAATAGAGATGCTGTGGATCGCGGGGATCGACGATGATCGAATGCATCTTCGGTCCGTCGGGCGTACCGTCCTGCACCGAGCCCATCCAGACGCGGTATTGCGGATCGTCATTGATACTGGAGAAGGGCTCCCAGGTGACGCCGCCGTCGGCCGAGCGGAAGAGGCCTTGGGGCGAGGTGCCGGCGTACCAGACATCGGGCTCGCTCTCATGGGCCGGCGTGAGCCAGAAGGTGTGATCGACGCTGCGGCCGGCCTTGCCGTTCGTCGCCTTGGGGAAAGCGGGCGGGCGCTTGGCCTCTTTCCAGCTGCGGCCGAAATCGGTGGAGCGGAACACCGTGGGGCCGAGATGGCCGGTCTTCGCCGCCGCCAGCAAGGTGCGGCCGTCGCGGGGATCGAGCACCAGGTGATTGACGACATGGCCGAGGAAATGCGGCCCGTCGGCGCGCCAGCTCTTGCGCTGGGCGTCGCCGTGATAGAGCCAGGCGCCCTTGCGGGTGGCGACCATGACCAACACCCGTCGCGCCGCAGCGGCGCGGGCGCGGGGTTTCGCAGCCGTCTTCCGCGACCGGGGTTTGCCTGAGGATTTGCGGGGATTGCGCGCCATAGTCAGCTCCTTCGCCGTTCCAACCGATGATGCATTTTGTTGCCTAATCCGCAACATAGCCGGACCGCTCCGGTTCAGGCCGGTCCGCCGTACCTGTAGTTAACCTGTTAGTTAAATACGATCAAAGCGGTGAACTGTCAAGCCGCCGGATCCGTTTCTGAGGACGCAGATATTTCCAGTTTTCGGACAGGCTTTGTGATGAATCGCACAGGAATAGCGGGCAGCGGCGGGGGAGAACTCCGGAACCCGAGCCGTCACATGTCGATGGCATGATGATTGATAGGCCCGGCTTGCCTCATAATAGGTGATGTCATGCGGAAGAAAGTGTCAGGATTTGTCACTGTCCGCGCGATCAGCGGCACCCATGTCGTTTTTCTTGCGTTCAACATGAAGGAGTCCGACGCAAAGGGTCTCATGGGATTTGCGATCCAGCGGGAAAACCTAACCGAGGACGAGACCATTTGGCTTCGCGGCAACAAGACCTTCGCGGCAATCCGTCCGTCCACCGGTATCGAGGACGCCAGCAGCCATGAACATCCGTTCCAGGCCTTTCAATGGGCGGACTACGCCACGCTCCCCAGCCATCGCTATCGCTACCGTGTCATCCCGATGTACGGCGCACCTGGGGCGCTGACGGAGAAGGCGGCGACCAGCGTCACGATCGAGACCGAGCCGCTGGCGGGCACGCGGCATGACGTGCATTTCAACCGCGGCGCGATCGCGTCGCAAGCGTTCACGCGGCGCTTTCCGGGAATGACGCTCGACGAAGCCGGAGCGCCCGCCTACGCATGGCTGGCGCGGGACCTGCTGCCCGGCCTGCTGGCCTTCATCGCCAAAGCCGAGAACAGCAGCTACAGCCTGCACGCGGCGATCTACGAGATGAAGTGGCCTGCGGTGCTCGAGGCTTTCAAGGCGGCGTCGGACGCCGGCGCGGAGGTGACGATCATCTACCATGCCCTGAACGACGACACCGGCGCCGCCAACAAGACATTCATCGACAATGCCGGTATCGGCGCGCTCTGCAAGCCGCGCAAGAAAGCCAAGCTCATGCACAACAAGTTCATCGTGCTGAGCAAGGCCGGAAAGCCGCTGTCGGTCTGGACCGGCTCCACCAACTTGAGCCGCAATGCCTTCCACGGCCAACTCAATGTGGGTCATGCCATTCACGATCGTGATGTGGCCAAGGCCTATTTGGCCTACTGGAACGTTCTGGAAGGGGACCCAGAATCCGCCGACCTCAAGGACTGGGTGGAAGCCAACAACCCGCTGCCACCGGCCGACAACACTGGCCTCATTGTTCCGGTATTCTCGCCGCATCGCGGCTTGCGGGTTTTCGATTGGTGGATCGAGTTGGCGGGGGCTGACAGCAAGCCGCTGTTCATGACCTTCCCGTTCGGCATCGTGAAGGATTTTCGGCCGGTCTATGACAAGAACGACGGCGTGCTCCGCTTTGCCCTGCTGGACAAGTATGTCAATGGCGGCAATGCAGCGTCGCGAAAGGCGGCGATCGCGGACACGATCCGCATCCGCAAGCATCGCAATATCGGCATGGCCCTCGGCAACCGCATCTTCGTCGACTGGATCGATGGATGGCACATGGAGTCGGCCCCGATCGGCGTCAACGTCAATTGGGTCCATACCAAGTTCATGCTGGTCGATCCGCTGGGCGCGAAGCCCATGACGCTGAGCGGCTCGACCAATTGGAGCAGCCCAAGCGTCGACACCAACGACGAGAACATGCTGGTGATCCGCGGCGACAAGCGCATCGCCGATATTTATTTCGGCGAATTCATGCGCATCTTCGCGCATCACCGCTTCCGCGAATCGGTGGCGCGCCACATCGAGGAATTCGGCACGGCGGCGTTCAACAGCTGGAAGCCGCAAGACCTGTTTGAAGACTGGCGGAAGTGGGTGCCCAACCACTTCAAGCCGGGATCTGAGTATGACATCAAGCGCAGGTATTTCGCCGGCGCTTAGCGGCGAGTCGGCCCCGCTGCCTGGAATTGTCCGTGACCCTGGCGGTGGCCAGGTCCTAGATCGCCTCAGCGTCCCGCAATGAAGGGCAAGTTGGCGACGCCGTTGGTCAGGATCTGCACGCCGAGGCATAGCAGGATGAAGGCGGAGAGGCGCATGAAAGCGTCGGTGCCGGTTTCGCCCAGGCGGCGCAGCAGGCCGGCGGCGAAACGGTAGCTGAGATAGATCGTGCCGGCCACGGCGAGCGCCGCGAGCACGCCGCCGGCAGCCGTCCAGAGAATCCGATCGCTGACAGCCGCCTGGGTGCCCAGGGTAATCGCTACCGAGATTGTCCCAGGGCCGACGGTCAGCGGCATGGTCAGGGGAAAGAAGGCGCGGCGCATCATCGCCGCTTCGTCGGGTGCCGCGGCCTGCTGCTCGCGGGCGCGGGTATCGTCGCCTTGCATCAGCAGCCGCCAGCCCGCCGCCATCACCACCAGCCCGCCGCCGATCTGGATCGCCGTGATGGTCAGGCCGAAAAAGGCGAGGATGTGGGAGCCGATGAACAGCGACACCGCCATCAGCACGAAGCCGCCGACGGCCACGCGCCAGGCGAGCCGCGCCCGGGTCTTCGCCGATGACTCGGCGGTCAGGCGCAGGAAGATCGGCGCCATGCCCAACGGATTGACGATGGGAAACAGGCCGATGAAGACGGTGAGGAAGCTGGCGGCGAGGGCGGTCATTTGTACTTCCGAGCGGGGTGCATCGATCCGGCAAATCTAGAACAGCGCAGCAGAATCTGCATCCGTGAAGACAGGTCCGCATGGGTGGCTTCCGGACGATGCCCTGTCCTATATTGGCGAGGAACTGAAACGCAAGAACTGACAGGCAGATCATGACCTTGAAACTGTATTTCCATCCGCTGTCGTCCTTCTGCATGAAGGCGCTTACGGCCCTGTACGAGAACGACACGCCTTTCGAGCCCATCATTGTCGATCTCGGCAACGAAGCGTCGCGGGCGGCCTTCCTGAAGGTCTGGCCGATCGGCAAGTTCCCGGTGCTGCGGGATGAGGCGCGGGACCGCACGGTCCCTGAGTCCAGCATCATCATCGAGTATCTGGCGAAGCACTATCCCGGCAAATCGAAGCTCGTGCCCGCCGACGAGGATCTGGCGCGGCAGACGCGCCTGAGCGACCGGTTCTTCGATCTCTATGTGCATATGCCCATGCAGAGGATCGTCGCCGAAAGGCTGCGGCCGGCGGGGAAGGCCGATCCCTTTGGTCTGGAGCAGGCAAAGACACAGATGCAGACCGCGCTCGGCATGGTCGAGCGGGATATGGCCGCAAAGACCTGGGCCATGGGCGATTCGTTCTCCATGGCCGATTGCGCCGCGGCGCCGGCGATGTTCTATGCGGACCAGGTGATGCCATTCGGCGACAGCCATAAGAACGCTGCGGCTTATCTAGGTCGGCTGAAAGCGCGGCCGTCTTTCGCGCGGGCGCTCAAGGAAGCGCAGCCTTACTGGCATATGTTTCCGAAGTAGAGGTCGGGCGGTGTCGCGCGCCCGGATGTTTCACTCCGGCAGCCCGGCCTTGCGCATGCCTTCGATGAAATGATCGACCTCTGCCTCGACCAGCTCGGAAAATCGCAGTTTGGCAATCGAGAAATCCGGCCGCCGCTGCCGCGCTTCAGCCACGGCGTTCTTTGCCTCCTCCAACCGGCCCATTTGCGCCAGGCAGGCGGCGAGGTAGCATAATCGCCAGAATCCCGTTTCGTTCATTCGCGTCAGGGTTTCGACGGCGTCGTCATAACGCCGCATCGCATAAAACGCACTGCCGAGTTCGAGCAAATACCAGTCCGGATGGTAGGGATTGAGACGTATGGCCGCGCGGAGATGCTCGATGCCTTCGTCTCCGCGTCCTAGCGAAACGAGCACCCTGCCATAGCTGGCAATCGCGTTCGCATCGCTCGGATTCAGGGCAATGGCCCGCTGATAGTGCCGCTCGCCGCGATTCAAATTACCATGGTAGTGATAGATGAGCCCCAACACCCATTGGCAGCGGCTGTCGTTTTCATCGAGCTCGACCGCGCTCGTCGCCAGCGATAGAGCATGCGAAAGGATCTCAGGCGGTGCGTGGTAATTATGAGTGACCACTTCCGTCAGGGCGCAGTAGGCCCGGGCGCGAGCGTACTCCGGGTCGAGTTCCATCGCCCGCTGAAACAGTTCCAGGGCCTGCCTGTTGTCATCGGGGCCGTAACCCAAGAGTGTCTTGATACCGCGCAACACACATTCATAGGCGGCCATGTTTTGCGTCGGCTTGCGGCGCGTCTGCTCAGCGATGCTTGTGGCGAGCCGGCCTTCTAGCCGCGCAACGATCTTCCGGACGATTTCGTCCTGCACCGTGAAGACTTCGTCGAGCGCGCAATCGAACCGCTCGGCCCACAGATGATTGCCGGTTGCCGCATCGATCAACTGCGCGGTGATGCGAAGATTGCCGCCGAGCTTCCGGATGCTGCCTTCGACGACGTACTGGACTCCGAGCTCGCGCGCCACGCGCCTGATATCGACGGCCTTGTCCCGATACTGGAACGACGAATTGCGGGCGATGACGAACAACGAACGGAAACGCGACAGTTCGGTAATGACGTCCTCTGTAATGCCATCGGAGAAATATTGCTGCTCGGGATCGCCGGACATGTTCGTGAACGGCAAAACGGCGATGGACGGCTTGTTTACCGGCGCTTTGGCGGGCGCGACCGCCACAGCGGGCGTTCCGGCGACCCGGAAGGTACGCACCGGTTCGGCCAAATTCTTCAGTGTCTGCGGACCGAGATCGTCGAAACCGATCCTCAGCTTGTTCTTCACATGGTCGTGTGCCGTGGCCGAAAGCAGTATGCCGCCCGGTTCGGCCAAGGCCTGGAGGCGCGCCGCGATATTGATCCCGTCCCCATAGAGATCACTGCCTTCGACCATCACATCACCGAGGTTGACGCCGAGGCGAAGCACAATGCGGCGTTCCTCCGGCAGATCTCCATTGGCGCTGTTGAATGACTGTTGCAGATCGACTGCGCACTGAACCGCGTTGACCGCGCTGGCGAATTCCACCAGCACGCCGTCGCCCGTGATTTTGAAGACCCGGCCCTCATGCCTGGCGACGAGCGGTTCAAGCACCTGCTTGCGACGGGCCTTGAGGGCGGCCAGGGTGCCGGCCTCATCGGCTTCCATCAGCCGGCTGAAGCCGACGACGTCAGCGGCCAGGATGGCGGCTAGTCGGCGTTGAACGCGTTCTCCGGCCATAGAAATGGGATCGTCCTTGAGGCTCCCGACCGGCCGAATTGTAGGGGCGGCCGGATCGGGAGTCTATTGCATCACCGGTCCGGCAGGGTTCAAACGCGGTACGACCGCCCGTCGGCCGGAATTGTCGGCCGCCAAAAGCTGCCAACAACCTTGTCATCCCGGAAACCGAGCGTCAGCGAGGTTATCCGGGACCCATGAACGCCGAGCGGCAGTCAACATAACTTTACGATTTCCGTGTTCATGGTTCCCGGGTTCCGTCGCTGACGCGCCGGCCCCGGGATGACAACCCTTGAATGTTGCGCCAGCGCCTGCACCCACCCTTGCCCGGTGGCGAAATCCTCCGCTAACATCCGACGATAATTATCATACAAATCCGGGGGATTTGCGTCATGGCCGGCCGTCTCATTCTCGTCACCGGCGCCACGGGCAAGGTGGGGCAGGCGTTCATGCATCGCCTGCTCGGCGATGCGGCCCATAGCCAGGACCGGATCCGCGCACTCTGCCATAACCGCACGCTGCCGGAGACCTCGCGGGTCGAGGTGGTGAAGGGCAGCATCGCCGACCGCGCGCTGGTGGCGCGGGCGATGGTTGGGGTGAGCCATGTGCTGCATCTCGCCACCTGCAAGGAGACGCCCGAAGACGTCATGGACGTCACGGTGAAGGGTCTGTTCTGGCTGCTGGAGGCGGCGCGGGAGAGCAAGGCCTTCCGCCAATTCATCCTCATCGGCGGCGATGCCGGCATGGGGCATTTCTTCTACCGCCGTGCGGCGCCGGTGACCGAGGCCGACCGGCACAGCGCCTATCCCGGCTGCTATGCGCTGTCCAAGGTACTCGAGGAGGTGATGCTGGAGCAGTACTACATCCAGTACGACTTTTCCGGCTGCTGCCTGCGGGCGCCCTGGATCATGGAGAAGGACGATTTCAAGTATACGATGTCGTTCGGCGAGGATGTGTTCGGCGGGCCGCGCTGGATCGAACTCGTCGGCAAGGAGCGCGCGGCCGGGTATCAGAAGGCCGGCACGGTGCCACTGATGCTGGATGCCGACGGATCGCCGATGCGGCGCAACTTCGTCCATGTGGACGACCTGGTCGACGCCATCCTGAAATCCCTCGATCACCCGGGCGCGCGGCAGCAGACCTTCAACATCTCCATGGACGAACCGGTGGACTACGGCGCCGTCGCCGCCCATCTCAAGGCGACGCGCGGCCTGCCGTCGGTGGAAGTTCCGACGGAGTTTCACAGCACCTGGCTGGACAATGCGAAGGCGAGGTATCGCCTCGGCTGGCGCCCGGGCTACGATCTGAAGAAGCTGGTGGATGCGGCCTACAACTATGTCCGCGCGGCGAACGATCCGCGGAAGATCTGGTATCCGGGGTAGGGCGCGTCAGCCGCCGTTGAAGCTCGCCTTCAGCAAATTGCGCTCCACCGACTCCAGATGCTTGCGCATGCCGGCGGCGGCGCGGCCCATGTCCCGTTCGGCGATGGCGCCGACGATGGCCTCATGCTCGGCGAAGCTGTGATGATCGGGGTCGGGCTTGACGGGATTCTTGCGCGGCCGGCTCCAGGCGACGGCGCGGCGCACGGCATTCAGCGTATCGAGCAGGGAGAGCAGCAGATTGTTCTGCGTCGCCTCGGCGATGACGCGGTGCAGGCGGTTGTCCCACGCCTCGTACTGCCGCCAGCTGCCGGCTTCGCGGCTTTTCTTCAGGCAGGTCTGCATCTCCGCGATCTGCGCCGGCGAAGCGTTCAGCGCCGCGAGCCGCGCCACTTCCGGCTCCAGCAGCAGGCGGGTGCGCATCACTTCCGCGGGGTTCGTGCGGTGCGAGATCGCGGCGATATCGGCCAGCGTGTCGAGCGGACGGTTGCCGAGAAATGTGCCCTTGCCCACATGGCGCCAGAGCTGGCCCTCGGCCTCCAGCACCGCCAGCGCTTTGCGCAGTTCGGCGCGCGTGACGCCCAGCGCCTGCGACAGAGTACGCTCCGGCGGCAAACGGCTGTCGGCGGCGAGCGTGGTGCGCGCGAGATAGGCGCGCAGTTGGGCGAGCGCGTCGGCGCTTTCACCGATGTCATTTTCGATTTGGACAGTTGCCGATCTTGGAGCCATGGAGTCAACCAATCATATGATTGGTTTCATGATATGCACGTGAAACGCAAGCCGGTCAAGCTTTCATTGACGGCCAATCTCAACCAAGTTAAACCAATCCCGGAATGATTGCAAAAAGGCCGCAAAGGCCGGGCGCGTTCGCAACACAGGCTTGGGAGGGTCCAATGGCCAAACTACTGCGTCGACTTGCCGGCGTTGCCGGCGCCACGTTGATTGCCGCTACGCTGTCGCTGCCGCCGGCGCACGCGGCCGAAAACAAGATCCGCATTGCTTTCGGCGATATCGCCAGCGTCGAGTCGCTCAACTTCCTGATCGCCATCGAGCGGGCGAAGGAAAAGGGCGTCGCCATCGACGTCACTTTCTTCAAGGAAGAGGACATCGCCGCCCAGGCTGTGGTGAGCGGCGAGGCCGATGTGGGTGTCGGCACGCCCTACGCGCTGCTGCAGAAGGTGAAGGCGCCGATCCGCATGTTCTATCAGCTGAGCACGCTGCGCTTCTATCCGATCGTGAACGTCGAGTACTATAAAGAGTGGAAGGATCTGGACGGGCAGGAAGTAGCGGTGCATTCCC
This sequence comes from uncultured Alphaproteobacteria bacterium, assembly GCA_963816235.1. Taxonomy (GTDB): domain Bacteria; phylum Pseudomonadota; class Alphaproteobacteria; order Dongiales; family Dongiaceae; genus DATKFM01. Next base: position 380,558 of record CAWFKD010000012.1, read on the forward strand.
GCGGCTCCGGCACCGAGGCGATCATGAAGCTGATGGCCCAGCGCAACGGCATCACCTACAGCAACATCAGCTATGTGGCGGGCGCCGAAGTGCGCGCCGGCGCGCTGCTGCAGGGCAACGTCAAGGCGACCATCGTCGACGCCGCGAACCGCCGCATGATCGAGGAAAAGGCGCCCGGCAAGTTCGCCGTGCTGCCGATGGAAGGCGTGAACGCCAGCGACGAAGCGCTCTACGCCAACACCGAGTTCCTGGGCCGCGAGCAGGCGGCGGTGGATATCCTGGTGGAATCGCTGATCACCACCTGGCGCGAGATCAACGCCAATCCGGCTGTCGTCGCCGACCTGCGCAAGCAGTACAATCTGCTGGCCGACCTGCCGGCGGATCTCGAGCCGGAAGTGGTTCCCTATTTCGAGGAGTCCGTGGCCTCCGGCGCATTCCCCAACAATGGCGGTGGCGAAGCGGCGGCAAAGGACGATTTCGGCTTCTACAGCGTGGCCGGGCAGCTCGAGGGCGATCCGGCATCGCTGAAGACCGAGGATTTCTGGGATCTCGGGCCGCTGAATCGCGCGCTCGGAAAACTCGGCACCATGTAGGCGCCGGGCGATCCGTTGACTTTACGTTTCGATGACGAAGCCGGGGTCCGCGCGGCCCCGGCTGTTTTCGCAGCGGGAGCGCCGGCAGAGCGGGACTATGCCTGGCTCTGGCGATTGCTGTCGGTCGCCCTGTTCTGCGGTGCTTGGGAAATCGCCGGGCAAATTCCCATCAACTTTGCCTTCCCGCCGTTCTCGGAAACGGCGGCAGCATTTTTTTCGATGATTTTCGACGGCAGCCTGCCGCGGGCTTATCTCTCGACGCTGCAGCCCTTGGCGATCGGCGTGATCGCCTCGGCCGTCATCGGCATCGGTGTCGGCGTGCTGATGGGCTTGCGGCCCGGCGCGGAATGGCTGGGCGCGCCGGTGTTCATCGTGCTGCAGGCAGCACCGGTGGCGGCGCTGATCCCGCTGGTCACATTCGTCTATGGCATCGGGCTGCTGGCAAAGTCGCTGTCGGTGATGCTGCTGGCCCTGCCTGTCATCGTGCTCAATTGCTACAAGGCGGTGCGCAACGTGAACCCGTCGCTGCTGGATATGTGCCGCTCGTTCCAGGGCACACGGACGCAGCAGATCGCCAAGATCATCATCCCCGATGCCAGCCCGGTGATCTTCGCCGGCCTGCGGCTGGGAGTGGCGGCCGGCTTCATCGGCGTGGTGCTGGCCGAGCTGCTGATCACGCCCACGGGCATCGGCGATCTCATCACTTATCACCGGGCAGTGGCCGACTATGCGGAGATGTACGCCGCCATCGCCTCGATCATCCTGTTCTCGGCGCTGACCCTGGCGCTGCTGCAGCGGCTGGAGATCGCGCTGTTCCGTCCGGAATTGAAGAAAGCCTAGATATGGGTACGCTGCAGAAGATGAAGGCTCCACCGCCCGCACTTGCCGATGAAGCCGCCGCCATCGTGGAGGTGCGCGGTATCGGCAAGGTCTATTCCGGTGGCGTCGAAGCGCTGCGCGGCATCGATCTGATGTTTCCCCAGGGCAAGCTCACCTCGCTGCTGGGTCCCAGCGGCTGCGGCAAGACCACGCTGCTCAAGATCATCGCCGGACTGCTGCAGCCGAGCGCCGGCGAAGTGATCGTGGCCGGCAAGAAAGTGACGGGACCGGGTCCGGAACGCGCCTTCGTGTTCCAGGATTTTGCGCTGCTGCCCTGGGCCACCGTGCTGCGCAATGTGGCGTTCGGTCTGGAGCTGCGGGGAACGCCGAAAGTGGAGCGGGAGACTGCGGCGCGGCATTACATCGGCGAGGTCGGCCTTGCAGGCTTCGAAGACAAGTATCCCCACGAACTCTCCGGCGGCATGCGCCAGCGGGTCGGGTTGGCCCGCGCGTTGGCCGTCAATGCGGATGTCCTGCTGATGGACGAACCCTTCTCGGCCGTCGATGAGCAGACGCGACGCAAGTTCCAGGAGGACCTGCTGCGGCTCCGCACCGTTGAGCGCAAGACCTTCATCTTCGTCACCCACAGCATCGAAGAGGCTGTCTACGTCTCCGATCGCGTGGTGCTGCTGTCCCGCCGCCCGGGGCAGGTGTCCCAAATCATCGAGCCCCATATCGATCGCACCGCATCGCCCGACGATATCCGCCGCGACCGCACCTATCTGGATACGGTGGAAGAGATCTGGCAGGGCCTGCGGCAGTATGTGACGTGAGGCCGGCATGACCCTGTTCGGATATCGCGTGCCGATGATGGCCTCGATCCTGGTCTGGTGCCTCTTGTGGGAGATCGTCGGCCGGAGCGGCCTGATGTACCTGATCCCGCCATTCTCGTCGGTGCTGGCGGCGGCGGTCGATCTCGTGCAGCTGGAAAAGTTTCAGACAGCCACGGTCACGACCTTGCGCGCCTTCGCCATCGGCATGGCGCTGGCCGCCGTCATCGGCATCGCGCTGGGCGTGCTGATGGGGCGGGTCAAGGCCGCCGACAAGCTCTTGGGCATGTGGGTGAATCTGTTCGTCAGCGCGCCGCTGTCGGCGCTGGTGCCCGTGCTGATGATCCTCTCGGGCATGGGCGAGCGCACGATCGTTGTCGCGGTCTTCCTGTTCGCGGTCTGGATCATCGTGCTGGATACCCGCGCGGGCGTGCAGCATGTCTCGGCTTCGCTGGTCGAGATGGGTCGCAGCTATGGCGCCAGCCGCTGGCAGCTCTACACGCGCATCATCCTGCTGGCCGCCTTGCCCGAGATCCTGGCGGGCTTGCGCCTGGGTCTGATCCGCGGCGTCAAGGGCGTGGTGATCGGCCAGCTGCTGGTTTCCATCATCGGCTATGGCGAGCTGTTCGAGATCTATTCGCGCAACTTCCTGATGGAAGAGTTCTGGGCGCTGACGATCCTGCTGTTCGCCTTCGCCATGGTGGTGTCCGAGCTTGTTGCATATCTGGAAAAGCGCATTGAATTTTATGCGGGGGTTAGATGACAAACGTGATGGTCAAGGAAGCTGCTTATCTGTTCCAGCCGGCGCCGGCGCCGGCGCTGCCGATCCGCGGCTCGAACAAATTATTTCCCGTGCACCGGATCTATTGCGTGGGCCGCAATTACGCGGAACATGCGAAGGAGATGGGTCACGATCCGAACCGCGAGCCGCCGTTCTTCTTCCAGAAGAATCCCGACACGGTGATCCCCGGCGGCGGCGATTTCCCCTATCCGCCGAAATCGAACGACGTGCATCACGAGTTCGAGATGGTGGTGGCGCTGCATCGCGGCGGCAAGGACATCCCGGTGGAGCGCGCGCTGGATTGCGTATTCGGCTATGCTGTCGGTCTGGACATGACTCGCCGCGACCTGCAGGCCGAGGCGAAGAAGGCCGGCCGCCCCTGGGAAGTGGGCAAGGCGTTCGAGCATGCCGCACCCTGTTCGGAGATCGTGCCCGCCTCGGCCATCGGCCATCCGCAGCAGGGTGCCGTCTGGCTGAAGGTGAATGGCGCGGTCAAGCAGCAGGGCGATCTCAGCCAGATGATCTGGGGCGTGCCGGAGACGATCAGCTATCTCTCCGGGCTGTTCGAGCTCAGGCCGGGCGATCTGATTTTCTCGGGAACGCCGGCGGGCGTGTCCGCCGTGAAGCGCGGCGATGTCCTGCAGGGCGGCGTCGATGGGATCGGAGAGATCACGGTGAAGGTGGTTTAGTCTCGCTTCTACTTACTACTTAGAAGACAATCTTCCCCCCTTGAGGGGGAAGATGGATCATTGAGCGAAGCGAGATGATCCAGAAGGGGGTATCTCTAAGTCGGACGTGATTGGTGAAAGCTGAAGCGACTATCTTTGGTTGTCTATACCGAGCCATACCCCCCACCCGGATCATCTCGCTTTGCTCGCTGATCCGACCGCCCCCTCAAGGGGGGCGGTTTGATATCTGGTATTCAGTTTGTGGAGATCGACCCAACCAACGTCGCCACTGACTACGGCAGCGCCCAGCCGCCATCGACCCGTAGACTGACGCCGGTAATTAGCGACGCGGCGGGCGAGGCGAGGAACACCACCGCTCCCGCCACTTCCATGGGCTCGCCGATGCGGCCCAAGGGAATGCTGGCGATGGTCTGCTTCAGGAATGCCGGATCGGACAGGGCCGGCTTCGTGCCGTCGGTCCAGATGAAGGTCGGCGCCACGGCGTTCACGCGGATGTTGTATTGCGCCCATTCATTGGCGAGGCAGCGGGTGAGGTGGTCGATGGCCGCCTTGGTCATGCAGTAGATCGGCTCACCCTTGAGCGCCACCGTGCCGGCCTGCGAGCTCATATTGACGATGCAGCCGGCCTTGCGCTTGATCATGCGCCGGCCCGGCGGCCTGGGCGGCGAAGAACGTACCCTTCAGATTGACCGCGAGCGTGGCGTCGAAATCCGCTTCGTTGACGTTCTCCGCCAGGTTCTCCGGCCCGATGCCCGCATTGTTCACGAGCACGTCGATCTTGCCGAAGTGGGACTCGGCCTGGGCGATGGCGCTCTCGATCTGATCGAGCTTGGCCACATCCATCTGCAGCGGCAGGACCTTGCGTCCGAGCGTCACGATCTCTTTGGCCAACGTCTGGCCATGCTCTGACTTCACGTCGCGCAGGCCTAGGGCGACATTGGCACCGGCCTTGGCGAAGGCGAGCGCGCAGGCGCGCCCCAAACCACGCGCAGCCGCGGTGACCAGCACGGTCTGTCCCTCAAGATCAAAGCGCGGAAACTGCTCGGCCATGTCATCCCCCGTTGTGATGCGCGCGAAAGGGTGCGCCCGCCCAGACCGACAAACCATATCGGCCCGGACGGGCGCGGCCAATGCCTTGCGGCGGAAGCGCTAGCGGATACCCGCGTCGATCAGCGGAATCAGCTTCTCCACGTTGGCCGGCGATAGTGTGCCCGCAGCCGTATTGGTGGTGAAGCCGCCCATCTGGTATTTCGCCGACAGCACGCATTGCAGCACCGGCAGGAAGCCCTGGAGATAGAGCTGCTGGTCCAGCGTCGCCGTCATGGTGCCGGCCTTCACCGCGTCCACCGTTTTCGGATCGGTGTCGATGCCCGCGAGGATGATGCTGCCGGCCTTGCCGGCCTGCTGCGCCACGTCGGGAAGCAGCGGCGTGATGCCGCCATGCTGGGTGCCGATGGCCTTGGTGTCCGGATGCTGCTGCAGATAGGCGACGAGCTGGGGAATGGCGAGCGGCGGATTGCCGTTCACTTCCTCCGACATCTCCAGCCGGTCCACCGTCACGCCGGCTTTTTCTAGGGTGTCGGCCATACCCATGTCCGAAAGGCCGCGATCGCCCTTGCTGAAATTGCCGAACACCAGGGCCTTGTCGCCGGAAGCCAATCCCGAGCCGAGCATGGCGCGGGCAGTGATGGCGCCGCCCTCATAGAGATCGACGCCGGCATAGCCGAAGCCCTTGTCCTGGTATTTGACCTGCAGTTCCTTCAACGGCGCGTTGCCCGAGGTGACGACGATGCCCTGCGCCACGGCGTCCGCCACCAGATCGGCAAAGGCATCATTGCCGGGATGGCCCATGATGACGATGCAGTTCGGCTTGGCGGCCAGCGCTTCGCGGAACTGGGCCAGCATGGTCTCCGCCTGCCAGCTCGAATATTGCTCGATCAGATTGACGCCCAGCGCCGCCGCGGCCGCCTTGGCGCCGTTGGTGCGCGGCAGCACCGGCGGCTCGCCGGGTTGTCCGCCCATCTGCATGTAGACTGTGACGCCTTCGCCGATCATATCGGCCGCGACAGCGGGCGCCGTCATCGCCGCCAGGGAGCCCGCGATCGCCGTGACGCTCAGTAGCTTCGTAATCGTCCGCATCATGATCCTCCTGATGTTAGGTTTCATTGTTGCAGTGTTATCGATTGCCGAACCCAAGTCCCTTCAGCCGTTCCGGGCGCTCCACCAGCATGTGCAGGATGACCGCCGCAAGGAAGACCAGGCCGATCACCATGTCTGCGATATCGCCGCCCAGGCCCATGGCCACCATGCCGATCTGCAGCATGACGACGATGAGCAGGCCGATATAGCTGCCGACGATGGTGCCGGAGCCGCCGAAGATCGAGGTGCCGCCGATGAAAACGGCGGCGATCACCACCAGGAGCATGCCTTGCCCCTGGGTGGTGGTGAAATTCTCGGTTTCCATGGTGAGGAACATGCCGGCCAGGCCCGCCAGCGCGCCCATCAGCGTGAACAGCTTGATGCGCGTCGTTTTGACGTCGATGCCCATCACCCGCGCCACATTGGCGTTGTCGCCGATGAACAGCAGCGCCTCGCCGAAGCGGTGGCGGTTGAGAATGAACCAGAGCAGCACGGCCAGGCCGATGACGAATACCGCCTGGATGGGTATGCCGTCGGGCTTGCGCAGTACCACGTCGCCGCTGAACAGGCCGGTGAACAGGCGGCCGGTGGTGAATTCCCAAAGCGTCGTCTGGTTGAAATCCCGCAAGGCGAACTGCTTGCCGGCGGCGAGGAACACCGCCATGCCGCGCCAGATGAAGGCGGTGGCCAGAGTGGCAATGATCGAGGGAATGCCGACCCAGGCTACCAGCACGCCGTTGATGAAGCCGGCGAGAGCCCCCACGCCAATGGCGGCGATGACACCGAGCCAGGCATACTGGGCTTGCAGGAGCTTGATCTCCTCGGCCGTGTGGCCTTCCGCCAGCCAGTTCAGCCAGTACACGTTATCGAAGCGGTAAAAGGCGGCGAAGATCAGGCTGGTCAGCGTGACGATCGACGGGAAGGAGAGGTCGATATCCCCGGCGGCGATCACCAATGTCAGGCCGAGCACGCAGATGATCTGCGGCTGGTAGTTGATCATGACCGAAACATAGGTGCGCCAGCCGAGGAAGGCATTCGGCGCCATGATCATCAGCACGATCAGGATGACGATGAGCACCAGCAGTATCGGCACGCCCTCGGTCGCCAGCAGCCGCGCCAGCGGGGGCTGCGGCGCTTTTCCCGCGCCGCCGCGGGAATGGGCCGCCGCCGTCATGCCGCGCTTTCCTTCTTCGCCTGCAGCGACAGCAGGTGGTCGGTCAGCTCATGGAGGGTCATCTCGCCGCGCTTGATGTTGGTCACGATCTCGCCGCGGTCGATGACGACCAGTCGGTCGGCCAGCTCATGCACATGGGCCAAATTATGCTCGATATAGATGCAGGCCCGGCCGCTGCTGCGGATGCGCTCGATGAAGTCCAGTACCTTGCGCACTTCCTTGAGGGCCAGCGCCACCGTCGGCTCGTCCAGCACGATCAGGTCGGCGTCGAAATGCATCGCCCGGCCGATGGCGACGCCCTGACGCTCGCCGCCCGAGAGCTTGCTGACCGTCGAGTCCGCGTCGATTCCCACACCGCGAAAGCCGATGGTCTCCAGCAGGATCCTGTTGGCGATTTCTTTCTCTTTCTTGACGTCGATGAAGCCCCAGCGATTGGTGATCTGGCGGCCGGCGAAGAAGTTGCGCCACAGCGGCTGCTTCTCGCCCAGGGATTTTTCCTGGTAGACCGTCTCGATGCGCAGGTCGTGGGCGCGGCGGACGGAATAGTCGGACCAGGGGATATGCCGGTCGCGGATGAACAGCCGGCCGGCGGTCGGCTTCTGCACGCCGGTGATGATCTTGATCAGCGTCGACTTGCCGGCGCCGTTGTCGCCGATCAGGCCGACGATCTCGTTGGCGCCGACCTCGAAATTGATGTTGCGCAGCGCGACGACGTTGCCATAGGCCATGGACACGTCTTCAAGCCGCACCGCGTACCGGTAGTCGGCGCCAGCCGCCATGCCTTGCCTCCCAACGGCGCCGGCCTCTCCGGTTGGTTTCCAGCATTTCGGCCGCGGCGCCAGGTAATCCCTTGCAGTTAGGACAGCCGACCGGCGCGAACGGGTCAAGGGCTATTTGTCATACAATTGAGTCTCGGCTGCCGCAACCGGCCGCCCATGATATTCCGCAGGTCCGGGCGCTTGCCCGTTTCGGGGTTCGGACCTACAACACCGGCGTATCAAGCCGGCCAGTGCCCTCGGGCGCTTGTCATGGATAAGAAACAGAAAGTGCCGAGACCACCATGATTCAACCCTATGTGCCGCGCAACGGCCGCTTCGAGCGGGCCGAGCAGATCAAGGGTGCGCCGCTGCCCGCCGATGTGCTGTGGCTCGATGTGGTGGCACCCACCGCCGAGGAAAGGGCGCAGGTGGAGAAGGCCTATGGCCTGAGCCTGCCGACGCCCGAAGAGGCCAAGGAGATCGAACCCTCAGACCGGCTCTATGTCGAAGGCGGCGCCCGTTTCATGACCGCGACGATCCTGGTTCATGCCGATGCGCCTCTGCCGGAGCGGGCCAGCATGACCTTCATCCTGACGCCGCGCGGGCTGATCACCCTGCGCCATGTGGAGCCGCGGCCGGTTTCAACCTATGCCCAGAAGCTCCTGCGGGGGACGGAAGCCTGTACCTGCGGCGAGGAGGCGCTGACCGGCCTGCTGGAAGCCTTCATCGACCGGATCGCCGACATCCTGGAAAAAACCGCCCAGGACCTGGATCGGGTGTCCCATACGATTTTCACGGAAGAGAGCAAGGGCGGGCGCCGCCGCCGGCCGCAGCAGGATCTGCGTGCGGTCATCCGCGACCTCGGCCGCAACGACGATCTGGTGTCCACGATCCGGGAAAGCCTGCTGTCGATGACCCGGCTGATCAGCTTCTTTACCGCCACGCTTCAGGGTGCCAATGAGAAGACGCTGAAGGATGTTCGGGCTCGGCTGAAATCGGCGCGGAACGATATCCTGTCGCTGGGCGAGCATGCGGCCTTCGAGTCCCACACGATCAATTTCCTGCTGGATGCCACGCTGGGCATGATCAATATCGAGCAGAACGGCATCATCAAGATCTTCTCGGTGGCGGCGGTGGTGTTCCTGCCGCCGACCCTGGTGGCCAGCATCTATGGGATGAATTTCGAATACATGCCCGAGCTGCAGTGGCTCGCCGGCTATCCCTGGGCGCTCGGACTGATGGCGATCTCCGCCATCATTCCCCTGATCTATTTCTACCGCAAGGGCTGGCTGTAGGTTTCGCCGCCGGTCAGGCGCCGTCCAGGATTTGCCGGAGTTTCTGCGCCAATTCGCTGCGGCGATAGGGCTTGGCCAGGTAATGCACGCCCTGGTCCAGTTTGCCCTGATGCACGATCGCGTTCTGGGTATAGCCTGACGTGTAGAGAATCTTGATATCGGGCCGTGTCTGCAGGGCGGCATGAGCGAGCTGCCGGCCGTTCATCCCGCCGGGCATGACGATATCGGTGAACAGCAGGGCCACCGAGCTGTCCTCGGCGAGGATTTTCAGTGCGTGGGGACCGCTGGCCGCGCCGAGTACGCGATAGCCCAGGGATTCCATCTGGGTGATCACGAGATCCATGACCTGAGCGTCGTCCTCCACCAGCAGGATGGTTTCGCTGCCATGGGGGGCTTCAGCCTGCGGATCGATGGGCTTCGCCGCCGCCGGACCGTCCTTCCCATGGCGGGGCAAGTAGAGGCGGACGGTCGTGCCATGGCCGACCTCGCTATAGATTTTCACATGGCCGCGGGACTGCTTGGCGAAGCCATAGATCATGCTGAGGCCCAGGCCGCTGCCCTTGCCCGCATCCTTGGTGGTGAAGAAGGGCTCGAGCGCGCGCTCGAGCACGTCTGCCGTCATGCCGGTGCCGGTGTCGGTGACCGCCAGCATCACATAGTCGCCGGGCGCCACCTCGCTGTGCTGCGCGGCATAGGCATCGTCCAGGTGGACATTGTCGGTCTCGATGGTGAGCTTGCCGCCGCCGGACATGGCGTCGCGGGCATTGATCGCGAGGTTGAGCAGGGCGTTCTCGACCTGGCTGCGATCGGCGAAGGCGGGCCAGAGGCCGTCGCGCAAGGCGCGGTCGATTTCGATCTCGCTGCCCAGCGTATGGCTCAGCAGATCCACCATCTCGTTGGTGAGGGCGTTGATGTGCAGGATATCGGGCTGCAGCGCCTGCCGCCGCGAGAAGGCCAGCAGTTTCTGCACCAAGGCAGCACCCCGCTGCGATGCCTTCAGGGCGTTTTCCAGCAGCGAGCGGATCTGGCTCTGCGGCCGCTCCAGCGCCGCCTCCAGGCTGCCCATGATCACCAGCAGCAGGTTGTTGAAATCGTGAGCGATGCCGCCGGTGAGCTTGCCGACCGCCTCCAGTTTCTGCGTCTGCCGGAGCTGCGCCTCTGTGTCCCGCTGTTCCGTCACGTCGCGGCCGGCCGAGAGGATGTAGATTTTTCCATCCTGCTCGAAGGGTATCGGGATCGAACTTGGCGATCTTGGCGCTGCCGTCGAGGCCGACGATCCGCATTTCCACGCTGGGTACGGCCTGTTTCTCCAACGTAATCAGCCGCGTTCGGTCCAATGCCACGTCCCGATCGTCGGGATGCAGGAGCGAAAAGATCGACTTGCCGACCAAAGCGTCCGCTGTGGGCGCGCCGAAGAGTTCGGCGGCAGCGGGATTGGCGAACAGGATATTGCCTTCGTGATGGATCCAGATCGCCTCGTGGATCAGATCGACCACATGCCGGTAGCGGGCCTCGCTGGTGCGCAGGCTCTCCTCGCTTGCCCGCAGCGCGGCGTCGCCCCGCTTCTCCTTGGTGACATCGATGTCGAAGCCGCCGATGCCGACGATCTGTCCCGAGGGATCGCGCACCGGAAACTTCGTGATCGACACCCATTCATATTCAGGAAAGCGGGAATTGTGCCGTTCTGCCGTTATGGGCTTGCCGGAGTCGATCACCTGGCGGTCCAGCGCCTCGATCTCCGCCGCTTCGTCGGCGGGATGGACGTCCCGCGCCGTCTTGCCGCGCAGCGCGCTGTCGAGATGTCCGTAGACCCGCTCGCCCTCGCGATTGTGGAAGATATAGACGCCCTTGATGTCCTTCATATACATGGCGACCGGCGCATTCTGGGCAAAGCTGGTGAACACCGCTTCGCTGGCGCGCAGAGCCGCGCCCGACTCCCGGCGCTCCCGATCGATGTTCATCCAGATGCTGACAGGTGAACCACACGACCGCGGTCAGGGCCGCGGCGCTGACAAAGGCGATCAGGCCGAACGCCGTCGCATCGTCAAACAGCTCGCTCTCGATGTACCCGAAGAACGACCCAGCCCAGGACCAGCGGCAAGGCAATCACCGCCGGCAGCAGGCGCCGGGCGATGATGCCGCCGGCAGAGGGCGAACTGACCAATCCATAAAAGCCGATATCCGGCCGCGTCGCCGTAGCGCCGATCATGAGGATGAGCAGGGTTGCCGCCGTATGGATGGCGATCGACATGTTGGGCCGGGGGCGGTAGAGCGCCGGCGCGCCATAGAGAAAGCCGACGAACGCCAGCAGGCAAATGACGATCGCAAGCGTGAGCAGCGCGCCGAATGCCGCATTGATCGACGGTTCCGGGCGCCTGGGCAATGACATCGCGATACCGAACATCGCCAGGCACAGCGCCGTCGGCGCCGACATGCGGCCGGGATGGGGCAGCGACAGGGGATCGCTGTCGGTGAACAGCAGTTGATCGATGCCCAGATCGAGACCGCCGGCATATTCGATCAGGGTCAGCCCCGCGATGAGCGCCGCGGCGAGAGCGGAAATCCGGTGCGCCGCAGATGGTTTGTCGTCAACTCCGTCGCTTGTCACCAGCCAGAGCGAGATTGCCGCCAGCAGGATTGCCAGCGCCGTATTCGGCTTCATCGTCGCATAACCGGGGAGGACGGATTTGAGGGCCGCAATATCGCCGATCCAGCCGGCGAGAACGGCGAGCGCCACTATCGCCGCCAGGACCGCGGCGACTCTCGCAACGAGATGCGGCGAGAGGAACCGGATGCCGGATCTGCTCGCTGTCACTGACGACACAAAGCCACGCCCCCTGGACTGCAAAACAGCCAGCGCACCCCTGGCCTGGTGCAGCTTCTGCGTTAGCGGTTCGTTGCCTAACTGTAGGGTACTCCGGCCCGATGCCAATAATAAGAAATGTTAGCATATCACATGCCAGAACGACATTCGCAGGGCACATTTTCCCGTAACCCGCGCTGGAGCCTATGAAATTCGCGAAGGCCAGGTCCCGGGCTGGGGCCAAATTGTGTATGGCCTTCCAGCCGAAAGAAGTCGTCGGTGCCGGGTAACAGCACCAGGGTGCGGGCCGCAATTCCTGGCTCGATCTATTTCAGCAGCGCCGGCTGGCCGTAATTCTCGACGAGAAATTTTTCGACATCTTCAGCGGGTCATCTTCTTGCTGCGGTCGATAGCGCTTGCTGACATTGTCCCACATGCGCTCCTTGTTCTCCTTCTCGACGTCCTCGATCATTTCCGCAATTTTCTTTTGCTCCGCCTCCGAGAGCATGCTGGGTCGCCGATGTATTCGATCAAGGGGACGACAATGCCCGCCAGCGATTGGGTCGTCACCTCGGCATCCCGGGCGCCGAAGAGTTGCAGGAAAAATGTCGGGGCGGCGTTGCCGTTCTTCGGCGCTGCGCCGCAGCGTCACCCGCACGGCGTTGAAGGGCTTGCCGCCGCGTCGAAGCTGCGGTGCGTCCAATCCCAGTAACCGAATTCGATATCGTCCTTGAAGAGAACATGGCCGTTTGCCGCCTCCGGCATGTTCTTCTCCGCGTATCGCATCGCCGCATCGGTTGCTCTCGATTTATCGGCAACTCGACCACGGCGGCGAGCGCCGCCGCGTCGGCCGCCGCCGTCATCTGCGAGCGGAGCGCTTCCTGATAGCCGAGATCGATGACGATGGCGCCGACCACGAAGATCACCAGCATGCATAAGCCGACGAGCGGAAGGACGCTGCCGTTCTCGTCCCGGACAAATGCAGGCGCGCGCTGCGGCCGGAGTGCGATGCCGATACGCATCACTCCATCACCATGTGAACCTCGGCGATCATTTCGCCGTCCATGCCGAAATTCACGGATTTATGATCGCGGCGTCCTCCATGGAGACCTTAATCACGACCGCGATGTCCCGTTCGGGGAACTTGGGCAGCGTCACCTGCGCCCGGAATTTGGCGTCCCGAATCCGCGAGCCGCGCCAACGCGAAGCTCGCCCTCGGTCTCCGATTCGGAATCCCGACGACCAGCCGGCGGCGGTATCCGCGCCGTGTCGTTCATCGGCATCTGCACCATGGCCAGTGGAGCCAACCGATCGTCACGCCCAGGAGCAGGCCGATCAGCAGCGGCGGACCAGGGCGAATTCCACGGCGCTGGCGCCGCCGTCGTCGCGCCACGCAGCGCCCGCCGCGCGGAGCGGGCCGTTGGCCGGCAACCGCCAGCACTGCCATGCGCGTTCGCGCCACCTTTTCATCGCGGACCGGGCTCCGGTTGCGGTTGGGTATTCAGGGAATTAAAGGCCCGCCAGCCTTAATGGCGCGTCAGCAAAGATGGTTAATGCCACCTTGGATTGCTGGAAGCGGCGTTTCGGCTGGATCAAGCCCGGGGCCTAGGCCTTTGACATTGCTGGCAGGCCGTGTAGCTAGCACGGTGAGTACCAGGGATGGAGTAGACCGCCGCCATGCCGTCGCCGACGATCGAACGCCTGTTGACCGGGTTCAAGAACTTCCGCCGCAACTACTACGTCAAAAACCAGGCCCTGTTCCAGGCGCTGGCCTGGCGCGGCCAGTCGCCGAAGGTGATGGTGATCGGCTGCTGCGACGCCCGGGTCGATCCCATGCTGATCACAGGCGCCGGGCCCGGCGAGATCTTCATGTTGCGCAACGTGGCCAACCTGGTGCCGCCCTATGCGCCCGACAGCCGGAGCCACGGCACCAGTGCCGCCCTGGAGTTCGCGGTCAAGAGTTTGCAGGTCGAGCATATCATCGTCCTCGGCCATGCGGCCTGCGGCGGCGTCCGCGCCCTCCTGAACGAGGTCGAAACGGCCGCAATGGACACCGACTTCATCGCCAACTGGATGTCCATCGCCGCCGGACCATTCAGGGTGATGCGAAAGTGGCGAAACAGGTCGGTCCCCACGAGACCATCGAGATCGTCGGAGAACGTGCGATCCACTGACTCGACCAGGACGTCGTTTGCTTGAAATGCGCCTACGGATACATGTTTGGCCAACGCAACTTGACCGCGGTGCGAGCGCTCGTCGCCAAAGCCGCCCAGAGCAGCGGTCCCCAACGGCTCGAGACGCAAAGATTCCGCATTGCCTCGCGATATCAGCATCCCCCGCGACCCAGTATCGAGCAGCTCGCAGCGGACGGCCTCCATTCATGCGCAATGGAAGAATCCACCCGGTGGAACGCGACTCTCCGGAGCGAAGGATTTTCATCGGCAAACGGTAGGGCACATATTCGGAAGCGACCGGTTCACTACGCGATCGCCAAGACGGGGAGCAGACTGCGAGTCTGGCGATCGCCTCATCGCGCCAATCGCGCGGCGTGGTTTCGAGGCCGATCAGGCGGCGGAGCAGTTTTGGTTCGAGGCCAGTCTCGGGTGTGGCGGCGGCGTATTCGCGGAGGATAGCCGGTCTCGGTCCGGCGCCAGCGAGAATGCTTCCGAAAGGTGGCGGATCGCCTCCATCCTTCGGAATTGCGCGCGTTCCGCCCGCGCTTGCTCGAGCAGGGATCGTGTGTCAGTGGCCAGGCAAAGTCCGGCGGCAGCCCACCAGGCGCAGACCAGTCGCCGCCCATCCATGCATAACGACTATATTACATTTTGGTGACTAATGGGTTTCCAACTCGTTACTCACCGGGAAAGGTAGTCGTGAAGCATGGGCAGATACGACGAGAACGCCGGGACTGTGGCGTTGGGATCCTTCGCGCCTTTTCGTTCCAACTGCGGAGCCTCAGTTTTTCCTTCAGCCGCGGATCGTCGCCGAAACGTACCGCCTCGCTATTCGACATAGGTCCGCCTTGCAGCGCGAGTGTACGGCGGCTTGCGTCCGACAGGCGGCCATCGTATGCGGCGTTAGTTGCCACGAGGTATCGTTTGGCGTCCACATGGCCCTCGACGAGCGCGATCAGCCGTTCGCCGAAGCCACGTTCGCGGAGCCAGGCTGCGGCGAGTTGTTATGATCGATCACGCCCACCTCAGGATCTTCGTGGCCGCCGTCGAGCAGGTGCCCGATGTCGTGCAGGAGCGCGGCGAGAATCGTTTCGCGGTCGGCGCCGGCCTGGCGCGCCAGGTGTGCGGCTTGCTCGGCGTGCTGCAGCTTCGTGACGGCTTCGCCGAATACTCCGAAACGAGCTTTGCTCTGAAAGAGCTTCGATCTCGGCACAAATCTCTTCGGCGGTTGCACTCATGGCTTTTCTCCTTGCTCGATCCGGCGGTCGATGTCGTCGAGGATAGGAGGCAGGTCAGCCACGGATGCGATCAGGTAATGCGGGCGGGCTGCTTCGAGACGGATGCGGGCCGAGGCGATCGTGGCGCGGCGTTCCTTCGGCGACAGCGAAGCCAATTGGGCACGCGAGAGCCCTACTTCGTTGCCGCTTTGACCACCGACACCGTCCATGCGCCGGCGTTGTGCCCTCCGTCTACGTCCACCGGCGTGTCTCCCACTTTCACGATGCGGCTCATCGGATACACGCCGAGATGCCGCGCGGCATGGTACATCATCCATGGTGCGGGGCGGCCCTGGTCCCCCACCAAATCGGGTGTCACGAAAATTTCCGGCGCAAAGCCGGCACGCGCGATGGCAGGGATCGATTCCCGGATCATGGCCGAAACGAAACCGGTGGTGCATGCGAACGGAGTTCCACGCTCGCGCAGCCGTTCGACCGTGTCGAGCACGCCGGGAATCAATTCGCAATGGTCCTTCAGTAACTCGGTCTGCAGCGGGAAGGAACTCTTCGTAGAGCGCATCCACCAACGCCGGCAGATGCGTGGCTCGGGATAGCGCGGATGTGGTCCCGCTTGTTGCAAGCCCATCGGCCGGCGAGCTTCCTGTTCGGTGATGGCGTGTCCATGCCGGGCGAGCAGTTCAACGAAAGCGGCCACCGGCCCGCGGGACCCAAAATCGATCACGGTGCCGGACACGTCAAAAACAACGGCGCCTATGTTCACTCAAACACCTTTCGGCGTTGCCCAGTGATTGCGGTACTTGCGTCGAGCATCGCCGAGGCTTCCGGCGTCGCCGGGGATGGTCTCGTTGGCCGGATTGAAGCTGACGTTGCGGCCGGTGCGGTGCACGATGTTGCCCAGGTGGCACAGCGCGCTCGAGAGGTGGCCGATCTCGATATCGCAGTTGGGGCGTTGGCGGCGAGATCACGCATTCGACGAAGTTGCGCATGTGGAAATCCGGCTCGTGCCTTCGCGTAATCCGTGACCAGCTTGCCGGCCTTGTCGAAAATGCCGGTAGCCCCATTGCCGGTTCCAACGGCCGATGTGCAGGAAGCCGTCGGTTCCGTAGACGGCGACGCCGTTGTCGATGCCTTCCAGTGCCGTAGTCGTGCCAGATGCGCATTTCCCACATCAGGCCCCTTGTCGCCGTAATCGAAGGTCATGTTCATCGTGTCGGGCGTTTGCTGGTCGTCGTCGAAGAAGTACTTGGCGCCCGAACCGCTGACGCGCTTGGGCAGGTCCGTCGCCGAGCGCCCAGCGCGCCATGTCGATCTGGTGAGCGCCGTCGTTGCCCATGTCGCCGGTGCCGAAGTTCCAGTTCCAATGCCACTTGTAGTGGAAGCGGTTCTCGTTGAAGGGACCATCTCGGCCGGGCCCGACCCAGGTGTCGTAGTCGACGCCGGGCGGGACGGCGCAGTCCGTGCTTGCTGCCGATATCATCGCGAAGCTGCGACGTTCCAGGCCTTCGCCATCAGGACCTTGCCGAGTCTTGCCCGAGTGCACGATCTCGATCGCCGTTCGATGGTGCTCGGCCGGCTGCGCGACTGCATGCCCACCTGCACGACGCGATTGTACTGGCGCGCCGCCTCGACCATCAGCCGGCCCTCGCGCAGGTTGTGGGAGACCGGCTTCTCGACGTACACGTCCTTGCCGGCGGCGCAGGCCAGGATGGCGGCGGGCGCATGCCAGTGATCGGGCGTGGCGATGACGACGGCGTCCACGTCTTTGTCGTCGAGCAGCGCGGCGCATGTCGTCGGTGCCCCGCACCTTGCCGTAGCCGAGTCTTTCGGCCGAGGCTTGCGCTTTTTCCAGTCGCGCCTGGTCGACGTCGCACAGATGCGTTACGCGCACATTGGGCACGGGCTTCACCTGCTCTTGCATCAGGTGGTTGCCGCGCCCGCCGAGGCCGATCATGCCGATACGCACGACGTCCGAGGGAGCCGCCATCGCCGCACCGGTCGCCGCCGCCGCACCGAGGAAGTGCCGCCTATTGGTCATCTAGTCATGATATATGCTGCAATCAGGACGACTGGAGAGCGCCGAGAGTTGGCGCGTGGTCGAAGCTGCGGTTTGCTAAACCGTTCTCAGCCCTTCAGTAAGTGCAGGCAAACGGCCACTTACGGCTGGTGACTGGTGCGCCACGAGAAGTCGTAGCGGAAGCCGATCGTGAACACGCTGTAGCCCGGTTCTCCCGTTGCCGTCACGCTGTCGAGGTCAATCTTGCTCTCGGAGTAGACCTTGCCGTTCTTGGCAAAGAACCACTCGGCGCCCAGGATGAAATACCGGGTCCTGAAGTTGGGATTCAACAACGGATCCCCGACCTTCGGATCTCTGGGAAGTGTAGCCGCCAATCAACCCGAACCGCCCCAGCCCTGCTCGCGCGTACACTTCGAGCCGTGTGCGTCGAACACGACTGGAGTGATCTGGTCAGGTGCGTTCGGGACCGGGATATACGCGACGTCTCCGTTGTGCTGGTGAGCGTAGACGACTCCGAGTTCCAGCATCCGCCAATCGATGCGGGTGCCCACCGCCATGAAATCGGAGTTGCCGCCCAGACCCCGGATCTGCTGCTTCGACGGGGACCAGTTGGTTCGAGTGTACGTGCCGCCGGCTTTCACGCCTGGCAGGATCTTGACCTGGAGCGAACCGCCGACGCCGTCCGTGGTGGTGTCGTTGCCGGCGCCACGAAACTGGCCCTGGACTCCGACTTCGAGGATCTTCAGAACAGTGTTCCGATAGTTCACGATGCGGTCCGCGCGGCCAGTCCCCGTCTGTCCGCCGTCGGTTCCCGCCACATACGCGAATGTGCCTTGGCCGCCAAACACGTTGAACCGGTCCGTCGTGTAGCCGGCGATATCGTACTGCACCGCATACTGCTTCCCGATAGCCACTCGGCCCAACGGGCCCAAAATCGACGCCGATGAAGCCAAGCCGTGCCAGGAAGACCGGATTGGTTGTGCTGGTGACAGCTACCGAAGTCTCCGGATCCGGCCGGCGGAGAGGTTGAATTGAGTCTCGCTCTGAACGAGATTCACTCCCCACTCGGTTCCGGCGAACACCTTGATCTTGCCCCGGGTTGCGAAGTTGATGCCGATTCGGGTGGCGTTGTCTTGCACCTCCAGGTCGTCCTGGAACGCGGCCAGGTGGGTACGCAATTGACCGTACGCCTCGAACATCCCGACAAAGTTGCTCACGCCGCTCGCTTCCTTGGTGCCGCCGACGGCAAATTCGCCGCCGCAGCCATCCGACACCCAAACGCCCGCGTCGTCATAGCCCCAGTTCTTTCCGAGCAGGCAAGTCGGAGTCGCCGGTCGAGCGCAACAGCGCGACCCCCGCCGCCGTATCGGCCTTGCAGACCTGGCGTTCACCCTGCTTGGAGACGCAAGTGATGACGGTCGTCACGGTTTGGTTTGCCGGCGCCTGTTGCGCCTGGACACAGACGGCCGCAACTGCACCAAGCAGGATCAGGAGCATGCTCATTCGAAAAAATGAGCGCACCGCAACACTGGGAACGTTGTACACCATATTCCTCCCGCCGTTCTGGCTCCTCTCATAAATGAGCACGGCTCCACGAGCCGTAAGCGTGTTCGCGAAGTTAACTGTCGGTAGGCAGATGCATGCCCACCCTCCACGAATCTTTTTTTTTCGGGGGGGGGGGGGCTTTCGTTTCATTGGGGTACGAGAAGGCATCTGCTGAACCGACTGCACGGTCGGCCTTGGTACGGAGCCGATTTCGAGCCTACTGACATTCTTTTTTCTTTTTTTGAACCGTTTATGTGGGACTTCGGCGACAATCCCGCAAGTTCTCCTCCGGGAGTGCCGACTGTCACTGTCATACGATCAGCGGCGATAGTTTCCCTTGGGAGAGAGAATTTAATCACGGGCAATTCAAGAGCTTCTGCCTTGTTGGTATCTGCAACATATTCGAGCTAAACGGGTTTCGTTGCTTAGGGGGGGCATCATTTCGCTACCACCCGACTTTTCGGCGGCGGCGCCCACCTGCCAAAGCTTCCGCCGCCCACGCCTTCCACTCCTGCTCGAACGCATTATGCCCCTCAGCGGTGAAGAAAACTGCACCATTTTCCCCGGTGTGTCGCTGAATTCTGATGTCTGCCCGACTTTGAGCAGCTTGCTGGGCCATCGGTAAGCAAAGGAGAAACGACATGTCCAAAAGGGAAGCCGCAGCGCCTGACGACAACGTCAGCTCGACAGAGCGACTGGGTAAACCGATCGGGGAAGATCCACTTGGCCGTTTGAGCCAAGTGATTTCGCCGGATATTCCGCCGGCGCGGATCGTCGTACGTTTCTGATGCGGAGCGCTGTGATCGGCGCTACCGCGGTGATCACGGGCCGCCCTATTTCCGCCCAAGAGAGAACGCAGAGGTCCACGGCGCCGCCGCCGACGCCGCAGCTTTCTCCCGACCTGAATGTCGTGAAGAAGCAAAAGGGCCCGGTGATGACGACGCTGGACGAGTTCTACAAGGTGGGGCCGGGCCCCTCGAGTTCGCACACGATCGGCCCGATGCGCATCACCTACGATTTCTACCAGCGCTGCACGAAGCTGCCGGCGGACCAGCTCGCCAAGGCAACGGCGCTCAAGGTCCACCTGTTCGGCAGCCTCAGCGCCACGGGCAAGGGCCACGGCACGGAGCGCGCCTCGCTCGCGGGGTTGGTCGGACAAGGAGCCGGCGACCGTCGATCCCGCGTTTCTCGATAGCTTGCGCGACCAGCCGGATCAGTCGTTCCCGGTGAAGCTCGGCGACAAGACCGTGAATGTCACGCTCAAGGACGTCGTCTTCGACGCTGTCGAAGGGCGACTTTCCGCATCCGAACACCATGACGGGCAAGCTCATGGCCGGGAACAACGTGCTCCTCGAGCAGGAGTACTACTCGGTGGGCGGCGGATTCATCGAGTGGAAAGGATACAAGCCTCCCAAGAAGAACCCGCCGAAGTATCCGTTCGCCACGATGAAGGAGTTGCGGCAGCACGCGGAGCAAAACAACCTGTCGATTGCGCAAGTGATCCTGGCCAACGAGATGTCGATCCCCGGCAGGAGCGAGGAGGAAGTCTATGCCTTCGTCGACAAGATCACCGGCGCGATGGTGGCCATCGTGAAGTCCGGTCTCAGCGCGCCGGAAGACGTGTTGCCGGGGCCGATCAAGCTGCAGTCCAAAGCCGCGACCGTCTACAAGCGCGCCAGGACGACCAGTACCAGTCGGACCGCGGAATCGGCAGTCTGTCGGCGTACGCGCTGGCGGGATCGGAGGAAAACGGGCGCGGCCACCTCGTCGTCACCGCGCCGACAGGAGGTTCCGCCGGAGTCCTGCCGGCCCTTGTCTACGGCCTGGGCGAAGGAGGGCGCAAGCTTCCGCAGGAGAAGATCCGCAACGGCATGCTGGCGGCGGCGGCGATCGGATACCTGTGCAAGCACAATGCGACGCTGTCCGCCGCCGAGGGCGGCTGCCAGGCGGAGATCGGCGTCGCGTCGGCGATGGCCGCCGCATTGATCGCGACGGCATACGACGCGAGTCCCCGAGTGATCGAGAACGCGGCGGAGTCGGCGCTGGAGCATCATCTCGGAATGACCTGCGACCCGGTTGCCGGGTTCGTGCAGGTCCCGTGCATCGAGCGATGCGCATTCGGCGCCGTCAAGGCCTGGACTGCCTGCGCGATCGCCAGCAATGAGATCGCATCCAGGCATCGCGTCGATCTGGACGCAACGATCACGGCGATGGCTCAGACCGCAAAGGACATGAACAGCAAGTACAAGGAAACCAGCGAGGCCGGACTCGCTCTCTCGGTGACGCTCTGCTGATCGAGGCTCGGCTCCATGGAACTCGAGGTTACGCCGGCATTTCCCACTCTCATCGGCCGGTTGCGGGTACCAGATGCCGACGCGATGAATCAGGACTTGCACGCGCTCATCCTCGCGGAGGAGGCGAAGTACTCGAGCCTGGGTCGCAGCAACATCGGAGGCTGGCACTCGCGTCCCGACTTCCTGAACCGCCCGGATCCCGCCGTGTCTGCCTTGACTACGTGGCTCACCTGGGCTTTGCGTCGAATGATCGATGCCACCGCCGGAGCCGAGTGCGTTCAAGGGTACGCTGTCCGTTTCCGCGTGGGCGACCATCTGCCGCGCCGGCGCGTACCATGCGCCGCACTCTCATCCGGACAGCGCATGGTCCGGGGTGTATTACGTGGATGCCGGGAACCGACAGTCCGGATCAGCCGCTCAGCGGTGTGCTGGAGTTCCTCGACCCGCGTGCCGGCGTGGAGGCCGTGACTGCGCCGGGCGATCCGTACGGCGAGCCTTTTCGGGTTCGACCGCGAAGCCGGGCTGCTCGTGATCTTCCCGAGCTGGCTCTATCACTGGGTGCACCCCTACGCGGGCCAAACGCCCCGCATCGCGGTCTCGTTCAACGCGACGTTGGCGGCGCTCGTCGGAAGGGACCCGCACACTCTTTCCAAACCTCCGATGGACGACTACTCAACCTAGATGGAGACGCAAGAATCATGACCCGAACAGGCCGCATTATTTCAATTTGCATGATTGCCGTGGCTACGGCGCTTGCCCAGCCTGCGGATATCGAACAGCTGAAAGCCAAACTTCTGCAACTCGAGCAATTGACCCTGGAGCTCAAGGGCCAGCTCACAGCTCTGAACATGCACAGAAGCCGCCGGGAGCGGTAACACCCGCGCCTGCTGCGCAACCAGCCGAAGTCCCGCTTGCACAATTGCCGGAGCACTACGGAACAGGAACCCGGCTGAGAGAAACGGCCGGCCAGAACGAGGTGGGCGCGCCCCGTATCGATAGCGAGTCACTGGATCCCGAGCTGCGGGGGTTCTTCCGGCTGCCGGGCACGAGCACGCTCACTGAAGTTTGGCGGATTCGTCAAGACCGATGTTATTTACGACCTGAAGTACGCGGGAACATATTACGGCGCGTATGTTCCCTCCAGTTTCCCTTCGTCGCCCACGCCCACTACGAAGAATGCCACGGTGTCGGCGCCGTCCGTCGCGATTCTTCTGGGAAACGCGGCACGGAACTCGGGATAACGCCGGAAGCACGGTGAAGACCTATTTCGAGTTTGATTTTTTCAGCAACTACGACCGGAACTCGATACGCTTACGCCAGTTTTATGGGCAGTACAAGAATTTCCTGGTCGGTCAGACTTGGAGCGCCTTCTCCGATCCCGATGCGTTTCCCGACACTCTGGAGTTTGAAGGTCCGCCAGGTATTATCGCGGCGCGGTATCCCCAGGTTCGTTATACGAAGCCTCTGAACAAAGCTCATAGCATTGGTGTTTCCGTTGAGAAATCCGGCATCGATACTCCGTTCGGCACTCCATTCGGCGCGCCGATCGGCACGTCCAATTTCCCGGATTTGGTCGGCTTTTATCGATATGAGAACAATCACGGCCACCTTCACGTTGCCGCGCTTTTCCGCAGTGTCGGCGGTATCGTCCCGAATACGACGGTTCCGGATCTGTCTAACCACGTCGGTGGATACGGATTATCCGTTTCCAACACGTGGAGGCTTGGCTCGAAAGACAGCCTGGTTTTTCAGGGGGTTTTCGGAAAGGGAATTTCGAATTACTATAACGACAACTTCGGCCTGGGAACTGACGTCGGGTTTGCGGCGGACGGACACCTGGTTGCGACGCCGACCGGCTCCGGACAGGGTGGATACACGCATCACTGGACGAAGATGGTTCGGTCCACCTTCAGCTACGGGTATATGAGGATCAATAACACTGCCACCGATCCAGGCACCACTTATCACATCAGCCATTACGCTACGGGAAACTTCATCGTTCAGCCGACCATCAGCTTACTGTTTGGCGGCGAGTATGTTTACGGCTCACTGGAACGAAAAGACGGATTCAAGTGGAATGCACCACGGATCCAGGCAAGCGTAACTTACTACATCAACAAATATCCGCGGGAATAGATGGGACATTTCAGAGCAACATGCCCGGGGAATACAGCATGAACAATCGCGCGGGCGCGGCGGGGGCGGCCTCGGCTCCTCACGGCCGTCTACTACTTTTACCAGTATTCGCTCCGGTCCGCGCCTGCTGTCATGATGCCGCAACTTTCCGAGGCTTTCGGTTTGAGCACGATGGGCGTGGCGTCTCTGGTTGGTTTCTTCTACTACGGATACTCTCCCTTCAGTCTCATCGCGGGCGCCGCACTCGACAGGTTTGGGGCCAGGACGGTAATTCCTGTCGGAGCGTTGATGGCCGGCGCCGGTGCGCTGCTTTTCGGAACAGGCAGTTTGGCCGCAGCCAATGCGGGCCGGCTTCTTCAAGGCGCAGGCGGCGTCTTCGCGCTAGTGGGGGCCGTCTATATCGCTACGAAAAACTTCCCGGCCTCGCGTGCCGCCACTCTGATCGGCGCGACGCAGATGTTCGGCATGGGTGGCGGATCGGCCGGCCAGTTTGTTGTCGGACCGATGATCGGCGCGGGAATGGCATGGAGTCGATTCTGGATTGGGATGGGAGTGGTGGGACTTCTGTTGGCCACTTTGCTGTTTCTGCTCTTGCCACGGGAGCAAGCCCGAGTTTCGGAAAGGAACTGGATGAAAAATGCGGCAATGGCGATGGCCACCGTATTCAGGAATCCGCAATCGATTCTCTGCGGCCTGATCGCCGGTCTGTTATTCGTTCCGACGACCATCTTTGACATGGTCTGGGGAGTCAGGTACTTGCAGGAGGCTCGTGGACTGGACTACGGATCGGCAGTGATCCGCTCGGCGACCGTCCCTTTGGGGTGGATTCTTGGATGCCCAATTCTGGGTCTGCTCTCGGATAGGCTTGGACGCCGGAAGCCGGTGATCGTGGGCGGCGGATTGCTTCTGTTGGCCTGCCTCGCCTGGATTCTGTACGGTCCCGCCGGCGTGTTCCCGCCGTACGTTCTGGGACTGGTGGCTGGCTTCGCTTCCGGAGCGGCGATGATTCCCTACACGGTCATCAAGGAAGCCAATTCGCCGAAACACAGCGGCACGGCTACTGGCGTAGTTAACTTCCTGAACTTCACTTTCAGCGCACTTTTGGGTCCGGTGTTCGGGCGGATCTTCCAATCCGTCTCCGGCCGGCCATCTCAGTCACCCCTGGAGACCTATCAGGCAACTTTCGAGTCACTACTGTATGGAGTGGCTCTGGCCATTGTTCTGGCACTCGTCTTAAAAGAGACAGGGCCGGCAGTCCGTCCCCCTCAGCCGGCAACACAGGAGAGTTAAATGAGTCAGAAAACTGGAACCGGCAAGTACGAGCTCATTCTGGAGCGCTGCAAGAGCGTCGGACCCATCGTAACGGCCGTCGCCCATCCTTGCGAGAAGTCGGCTTTGGCCGGGGCGATTGAGGCGCGCAATCTGGGTTTGATCGAGCCGATTCTCGTGGGTCCAGCCAAGAAGATTAACGAAGTGGCGAAGGCGTCCGGAATAGACCTTGGTGGGGCGCAGGTAGTCGACACTCCCCACAGCCATGCGTCCGCGGCCAAAGCGGTGGAGTTGGTCCGGCAGGGCCAGGCCGAACTGCTGATGAAGGGGAGCCTGCACACCGACGAGCTTCTGGGCGCGGTGGTTGCACGCGAAACCGGACTCCGCACTGGACGCCGCATCAGCCACGTATTCATCATGGACGTCCCCACCTATCACAAGGTGCTAATTATCACGGACGCAGCGATCAATATCGCTCCGGATCTCGAAACCAAAGTGGACATCATACAAAACGCCATTGACCTGGCGATTTTACTTGGCGTGCAGAGGCCGAAGGTAGCCATTCTGGCCGCGGTCGAGACAGTCAACTCGAAAATGCCGGCCACGCTGGACGCCGCCGCTCTCTGTAAGATGGCGGAACGCGGGCAAATCACCGGAGGGCTTCTCGATGGTCCGCTTGCCTTCGATAATGCCATCAGCAAGCAGGCGGCTGAGACCAAGGGGATTCGGTCAGAAGTGGCCGGCGATCCCGATATTCTGCTGGCGCCCGATCTCGAGGCGGGCAACATGATGGCCAAACAACTCAGTTTTTTGGCCAACGCCGACAGCGCCGGGGTTGTGCTCGGAGCAAGGGTTCCCATCATCCTCACCAGCCGCTCGGATACGGTCCGTTCCCGCATTGCCAGTTGTGCGGTGGCGGTACTGGCAGCCCACGCGCGTCGAAGCAAGCCCTAGGAGTAATAACCGTGGATGACTATGCATTGGTCCTGAACGCCGGGTCTTCCAGTTTGAAATTCTGCGTCTACCGGCGCCCGAAGTCCGAGGCATGGGGACTGTCGGCACGTGGCCAGATTGAAGGAATCGGGACATCGCCGCGACTCTCTGCGAAGGACGGAGCCGGAGAGAGCCTCGCCAACGAAACTCTTGATGCGTCCATCACCGATGGAAGCAAGGCGCTGGAGGCTTTGGCGACCTGGCTTCGAGCGCGTTTCGGGGGTGCGCATATCCTGGGTGTCGGCCATCGCGTGGTTCATGGCGGTCAACACTTTGCCGGTCCGGTCGCCGTTACTCCCGAAGTGCTGGCCCAGCTTCACGAGTTGACGCCCCTTGCCCCTCTCCACCAGCCGTATAATCTGGCAGCGATCGAGGCGGTCGCCGAGCGATTGCCGGATGTTCCGCAAGTTGCCTGTTTTGACACGAGCTTCCATCGTGGCCAACCGGAAGTCGCTGGAGTCGTGCCGATTCCGCAAGATATCTGCGAAAAAGGTGTCCAGCGCTACGGGTTCCATGGCCTATCGTACGAATACATTGCATCGATGCTACCCGAAGTTGCGCCTGAGATAGCCGAAGGCCGCGTGATTGTGGCCCATCTAGGCAGTGGAGCCAGCATGTGCGCGCTGAAGAACGGAAAAAGTGTTGACAACACGCTTGGATTCACGGCGCTGGATGGACTTTGTATGGGAAGCAGGCCGGGCGCCCTCGATCCCGGCATCGTCCTTTACATGTGCCAGACCCTGGGACTCTCCCCAAAGAACATTGAGACGATCCTCTATAAGAAATCCGGCCTTCTGGGAGTCTCCGGCATCAGCAACGACATGCGGGATTTGTTGACAAGCAGCAAACCTAAGGCACGCCTGGCGGTGGACTACTTCGTTTATCAGGCCTCCAAGCAGATCGGTGCGCTCGCCGCGGTCCTCGGCGGAATCGACGGGTTCGTGTTCACCGCCGGGATCGGAGAAAACTCCGCTGAAATCCGCCGGCGGATCTGCGAGTCCTCGCATTGGCTCGGAATCGAATTGGACGAAGCAGCAAACCAAAACCGGGGTCCGCGCATTTCTACGGCTGCCAGCAAAGTGTCGGCCTGGGTGATTCCCACAAATGAGGAATTGATGATCGCCCGCCATACCGGGAAGCTGTTGGGATTGTTGGAACCCTCCACCAGCAGAGAGCAATAAGGAGGCTATATGTCAGCAACAGCCGAAACAGCAGCGAATGCGGCGGAGGGGATGAATTCCGCCTGGCGCGGATTCCGGAGGAGTCTCTGGCAGAACGAGATCAACGTCCGTGATTTCATCCAGCAAAACTACGAACCATACGAAGGCGATGAGGCCTTCCTGGCGTCTGCCACTGAAAGAACAAAGAAGATCTGGGGACGGCTGAACGAACTGTTCGTGGAAGAGCGCAAGAAGGGCGTTCTCGATGTTTCACAGATCCCCAGTTCCATCACTGCACATTCCCCCGGATACATCGACCGCGAGCACGAAGTGATCGTCGGCCTTCAGACCGACGCGCCGTTGAAACGCGCGATCATGCCCAACGGCGGGTTCCGGCTCGTGGTCAACGCCTTGAAGACGTATGGGTACAAACCCGATCCACACGTCGCCGAAGCGTTCTCCAAGTACCGCAAGACTCACAACGACGCGGTCTTCGACGCCTATACGGCAGACATCCGGCGATGCCGGAGTTCGCACATTCTCACCGGGCTGCCCGACGCTTATGGCCGTGGCCGCATCATAGGCGACTATCGCCGCGTGGCGCTCTATGGTGTCAACCGGCTGATCGATGAGAAAAAGGAAGAGAAAAGCGGCCTCGATTCCGCGATGTCCACCGACGAAATCATCCGGGACCGCGAGGAACTGAGCGAACAGACCCGCGCCTTGAGCGAGTTGAAGCAGATGGCCGCGGCCTATGGGTTTGACATTTCCGAACCTGCTCAAAAGCGCCCGGGAAGCCGTGCAGTGGCTCTACTTCGGCTACCTGGCCGCTGTAAAAGAGCAGAACGGCGCAGCCATGTCCCTGGGACGGATATCCACCTTCCTGGACATCTACTTCGCGCGGGACATCGCCGCGGGGTCGATGACGGAAGAACAGGCTCAGGAGATCATCGACGACTTTGTCATTAAGCTGCGTATCGTCAGGTTTCTGAGGAGCCCGGAATACGATGAGCTCTTCGCCGGCGATCCCACGTGGGTCACAGAGTCCATTGGGGGAATGGGTGACGACGGCCGCCCGCTGGTGACAAAGACCAGCTTCCGCTTTCTGCAAACGCTCTATAACCTCGGACCTGCTCCGGAGCCGAATCTCACCATCTGGTACTCTTCCAGGCTGCCCGAAGGATTCCGGCGTTTCACCTCGCGCGTCGCCATCGACACAAGCGCCATTCAGTTCGAGAACGACGAGATCATGCGCCGCACGTGGGGTGATGACGGCGCCATCGCTTGTTGTGTTTCCCCGATGCTCGTAGGCAAGCAGATGCAGTTTTTCGGGGCGCGCGCCAACATGGCGAAGTGCCTGTTGTACACGATCAACGGCGGAAGGGACGAAGTGAGCGGGGTACAGGTCTCCCCCCCATTCGAACCGGTTCAGGGTGAATTCCTCGAATTTGATGACGTCCTCGAGCGGTTCGAAAAGATGATGGAATGGCTCGCTCGCGTCTACGTCAACGCCATGAACGTCATCCATTACATGCACGACAAGTATTCATATGAGCGGATCGAGATGGCCTTGCATGATTATTCCCCCTTGCGCACGATGGCCTTCGGCATGGCCGGACTATCCGTGGTCGCCGACAGTTTGTCCGCAATTCGTTACGCCAGGGTTCGAGTAGTTCGCGATCCATCCGGTCTGGCTATCGACTATCAGGTCGAGGGCGAGTATCCTCAATTCGGCAACAATGACAACCGCGTCGATCAACTGGCCACATGGGTAGTCAGCACATTCATGAAGAAGTTGCGACAGTATCCGACTTACCGCAACGCCATCCACACGCAATCGATCCTGACCATCACCTCCAACGTCGTCTACGGAAAAGCAACGGGGAATACTCCGGATGGCCGCCGCAAGGGCGAGCCGTTTGCTCCCGGCGCGAACCCGATGTACGGCCGTGAGAAGCACGGGATTCACGCCTCAGCTGCGTCGGTCGCCAAGATTCCCTACCGCGACGCCGCTGATGGCATTTCCCTGACCTCCACCATAGTTCCGCAAGCACTGGGCCGGGTGGCCGGGGATCGCATCGACAACTTGACGAACATGCTGGACGCATTCTTCAGCTCTACCGGTTACCACATGAACGTGAACGTCTTGAACCGCGACACCCTCAAGGACGCGATGGATCATCCGGAAAAGTATCCGCCACCTGACGATTCGCGTCTCCGGCTACGCCGTGAATTTCGTGCGCCTCACGCGCGAACAGCAAATGGATGTACTCAGCAGGGCCTTCCATAGTTTCTGAGGCGGCTCCCATGCCTGAAGAAACAAAGCAACCGGATTTAGAAGCGGGCAGTCCATTTGAAATTCGTGTCGACCTGGGCCGCCATGTGCCTGAATCGGAGGTCCGGTCCGCGCTGGCGACGGGAGAAATGGGGTTCGTTCATTCGTTCACTACCGGATCCGCGTTGGACGGACCCGGGATCCGCGTAGTCGCCTGGCTCGCGGGATGTCAATTCAGGTGTCTTTACTGCCACAACCCCGACACCTGGACCATGACAAATGGCATCCCCGTCACCCTGAATCGCGCGCAGGAGCAGTTGCGCAAATATAGGCACGGATTGAAGGTCATGAAGGGCGGGCTCACCATCAGCGGCGGGGAGCCGCTGATGCAGCACAAGTTTGTCCTCAAGGTATTCGCTGCCGCCAAGGCAATGGGGGTCCACACGGCGCTCGACACGAACGGCTTTCTGGGAAGCCGCCTCTCGGACTCCGACCTCGAGAAGGTCGATTTGGTGCTGTTGGATCTCAAGGCCTTCAGCGCCGAGTTGCACCACCGCCTGGTCGGGCAGGACGTGAGCCCCATTCATGAATTCGCCCGGCGGCTCGCATCCGCCAAAAGGCCAGTATGGGTTCGCTTCGTGTTGGTGCCGGGCTGGACCGACAATCCGGATGAAGTCGCCCGAATTGCCGGATTCGCCGCCAGTCTGGGGAATGTGGAACGAGTGGATGTCTTGCCGTTCCATCAGATGGGCGCATATAAATGGAAGCAGCTTGGATTAGAGTACCAACTTGATCGCGTCGAACCTCCCTCGCTGGACGTGGTTGAGCGAACCTGCGCTCAGTTCAGGGCAGTCGGCTTGAACGCCTATTGAGCTATCGCCTGCCGGCTTCGCACATTGCACCTAAACGCCGGAGATAGCGCGGGTAGTCAGCGGAGGGTTGCTCTGAAGCCGGCGGGCGCAACGGTATGGGGTATGCAACCCCCGAGCATCCAAAAAAGGAGTGGGCATGAAACCAAGTCCAAAAGACGGCAGCGGCAAGCTCAAGGGCAAAGAATATGAGAAGGAACTCCTAAAGCTGCAGGGTGAGCTTTGCAAACTCCAGGAGTGGGTCAAGCACGAGGGGCGTAAGATCCTTATCGTGTTCGAAGGACGCGATGCGGCAGGTAAAGGTGGAACCATCAAAGCAATCACCGAGCGCGTCAGTCCTCGTGTTTTCCGCGTAGCGGCTCTGCCGGCGCCGTCAGAGCGCGAGAAGTCGCAGCTCTTCATGCAGCGCTATGTGCAGCATTTCCCGGCGGGGGGCGAGGTCGTTATTTTCGACCGTAGTTGGTACAACCGGGCTGGGGTCGAGCACGTGATGGGTTTCTGCACAAAGCAACAGTACCAGCGTTTTCTGGACCTTTGCCCAACATTTGAGCAATATCTGATCGACGGCGGCATCCAGTTGATCAAGTTTTGGTTGGAAGTCAGCAACGAAGAACAGAAACGCCGCTTCGAAGCCCGCATCGAAGACCCGGTGCGCCAATGGAAGCTGAGCCCAATGGATCTGCCCTCCCGCAAGCAGTGGTATGACTATTCTCGCGCGCGCGACCTGATGCTAAAGCACACGGACACCAAGAACTCGCCATGGCACATTGTGATTTCCGATGACAAGAAGCGAGCGCGGTTGAACTGCATTGCGCACCTTCTCAGCCTTATCCCTTACAAGCCCGTACCGCGAGACAAGCCGCGCCTGCCTGATCGGTCGAATAAAGGCGCCTACGACGACGAGGCAACGATGAAGGGGAGAAAGTTCGTGCCGCAGAAGTATTGAGATTCGCCGATAGACAAAATGAAGACTAGCGCAACAAGGACCGGTGTCGAACGGGCGCCGCTTGTTGCCAGGCTCGCGCCCGGGCTTAGCGCAACTCCTTGCCTACGAGCGAAGCTGGCTGGCCTACGACGTTGTGGCCGGGGTGTCGGTGGCAGCCGTGGCGGTGCCAACGGCAATCGCTTACGCACAGATCATGGGCTTTGACCCTGTCACCGGTCTATATTCCTCCATCCTTCCCGTTGCGGCGTACTCGTTGTTTGGCACCTCGCGCCATCTCATCATGAACCCCGACGCGGCGACATGCGCGCTGGTCGGAGCAACGTTGGCGCCCCTCGCCGCTGGCGGCGCCGATGCGCTTCCCGCGCTCGCCGCGGCCTTGGCTATTTTCACAGGTCTGGTTTGCATCCTCGCCGGCTTTTTCCGGCTCGGCTTCGTGGCGGATTTCCTTTCCAGGCCGATCCTGGTGGGATTTCTCAACGGGGTCGCCATTCACATCTTCCTCGGCCAAATTGGAAAAGTCTTCGGCTTTCCGATGAAGTCGGCACCGGATCATTCCCAGCCTGATCGAATTCATTGGGAAGCTGCCCCAAACGCATCTGCCGACGCTGGCAGTGGGGTTGTCCACAATCGCCATTCTGATCGCGAGCAAGCGCTTCCTGCCGCGTTGGCCTGGGCCGTTGCTGGCGGTGGTGTTTTCCGTCGCGCTCGTTGAAATGCTGGGCCTCGAGGCCAAAGGTGTCGCGGTCATCGGTGAGGTGCCTGCCGGATTGCCCAAGCTGCGCTGGCCGGCGTTCGATCGGCATTTTCTGCGTCCGTTGATTCACGGCGCGTTCGGCGTGGCATTGCTGAGTTTTCAGCAACGCGATGGTTTCGGCGCGAGGCTTCGCCGCCAAGGGTGGCTACAGGTCGATGCGGATCGTGAGTTCTTCGCGCTCGGCGCGAGCCAGATCGCCTCTGGATTCTCGCAGGGATTTCCGGTGAGCGGCGCCGGTTCACGAACGGCGATGAGCTTCGCCATGGGTGGAAAGAGCCAGGCCGCCGGCCTGGTGGCGTGCGCGGTGACAGGCCGCGGTTCTGCTGTTTCTGACGGGTCCACTGAAGGATCTTCCCAAGTCGGGCCTGGGCGCAGTGCTGATCGTCGCGGCTGCTGGGCTTTTCGAGCTGGCTGCCCTCCGCCACCTCTGGCGCGTGAGCAGCGTTGAGTTCGCCCTCTCGGTGGTGACAATGTTCGGTGTCATCGCACTCGACGTGTTGGACGGCATTCTCCTTGCCATAGGCCTATCACTGGTTCTAGTGATCGTGCGCACATCGCGGCCCGTTTGACGCGGTCCTGGGAAGCACGGGCGGACTCACCGGATTTCACAGCGTGGCCGACTTTCCTGACGCCAAAACGATTCCGGGTCTGATCCTGTACCGGTTCGGGTCGGCGGTGATGTTCTTCAATGCGGCCTATTTCAGTCAACGCGCGCTGGAATTGGTGGCCGCACGCCCCGACGCCAAGTGGCTCGTCGTGGACGGCAGTTCGATTAACGCCATCGACAGCACCGGTGCGGCGGCTCTGGAAGGATTGGTCCGCCATCTAAATAGAACGGTGCGTAAGCTGGGGCTTGCGAACCTCGTGCCAACGTTCGGGGGGTATTGGATCGCGCCGGCGTGACAACCGCTATGGGAGCGGATCCATGTTCCCGTCTCTTGAAGCGGCAGTCTCCGGTTTCCATAGTGAGGTAGGGTCTTTGCCAATGCTCGAAACTGACCAGCCGCAATTCCCGGAAGAATGTCTGTCCTTCCATCCGATTTCCCCCGCCCAGCCCTTGCCGCTTCTAGGCCTGTTAAGGCTCTCGACCCGGAACGGCAATCCACCAAAAAAGAAGGAGTCGATAGACCTCGGGATCACATCTCTTCGGCGTATGTTCTTAGCAGGTGCAGAAGAGGCGCTATGCAATGCGAAGCCTCCGAATCCGTACCCATACGACGCGCCGACTGAAATCGGGCCACGCCGAGACGTTCCATGGCCGCCTCCCACGCAACGGAGATCATCGCCTGGACTTGCCCGGTTTAGAAAGCCTAGTGTCCTGTCCCGGATAATAGCTGACAATTTCGGCGCAGGCAGTGGGGCAGCCAATCCTGGCTGCAGCCGCCTTTCCAGGCGGCTTTGGTCGCGCTGAAAGCGCGCCCGCGGGCACGATTGCCCGCCCCACAGAATGTCAAATTTTATCGGGGACAGCACACTAGCCGTTGTGCTGGTGTGGGACGGAGTTAAGCGAAAAAAGTGGCTTCTACGATCACATACACGGGTTTTTCTCAGCCGGATATCTGCCTGCTGTCGAACGGTCGCTATAGCGTCGTGCTGACCGCGGCGGGGAGCGGATACAGCGTGGTGACGGGATGGACGTGACGCGCTGGCGCGAGGACGCGACCCGCGACTGCTGGGGCCAGTACTGCTACGTCCGCGACCTCGACGACGGCCGCGCCTGGTCGGCCGGCCGCCAGCCGCTCGGCGGAGACGCCGACGAGTACGAGGCGGATCTGCGGCTCGGACCGGGCCGTCTTCCGCCGTCGCGACGGGGACATCGAGACCCGCTACGAGGTCGCGGTCGTCCCGACGCGGACGCGGAGGTCCGCCGGGTCACGCTGACCAACCACGGCGACAGGCCCCGCACGCTGGAGGTGACCAGCTACGCCGAGGTGGCCCTCAATCCGACGCCGCGCCGACCAGGCACATCCGGCCTTCGCCAAGCTCTTCCTGGAGACCGAATACCTGTCCGCGCCCGCCCTGCTTTGCCGCCGCCGGCCGCGCGCCCGCGATCAGCAGCCGGTCTGGGCCCTGCACGTCCTGGCGGCCCGGAGGGAGCCGACGGCGCCGCGGGGACGTCGAGTACGAGACCGACCGGGCCGATTCCTGGGCCGGGGCCGCTCCGCGGCGAACCCCGCGGCTCTGGATACCGGAGCGCCTCTTTCGGGGACCGTCGGGACCGGTGCTGGACCCGGTCTTCAGCCTGCGCCGGCGGGTCCGGCTCGCGCCGGGCGCGTCCGCCGTCCTGGCGTTCACCACCGCGATCGCCGGCGATCGCGACGAGGCGCTGGCGCTGGCCCGCCGGTTCAGCGACCTGGCGCGAAGTAGATCGCGCGTTTCGACGAGGCCGACGTCAAAGCGCAGGCGACGCTGGCCGCGCTGGGCCTCACACCGACGACGCCGCCGTGTTCCAGCGGCTGGCCGCTCACGTTCTCTTTACGAGGCCAGCTCCTTCGGTCGCGCGAGTCCGTCACAGGCAACCGTCTCGGCCAACCGGGACTGTGGCCGCACGCCATCTCCGGCGACCTGCCAATCGTGCTGGTGCGGATTCGGCGCGGCGACCGGACCTGGAATTGGCGCGGCAGCTTCTCCAGGCGCACGCGCTACTGGCGCTCGCTGCGGGCTGGTGGCGGACCTGGTCCTTCTGAACGACGCCGCGGCCGACGAACTGCACCGCCAGCTGGAGGACTTGGTGCAGAACGGGCCGACGGCCGAACTGGTCGACAAGCCAGGCGGCGTGTTCCTGCGCGACGCTGCCGCGATGTCCGCGGAGGACGACATCTGCTCGAGGCCGCCGCCCGCGTGATCCTTCGCGGGGGTGACGGGCCGCTGGCCGCGCAGCTGGCCCGGGCGCGGATGCCCGCTGGCGCAGTGCCGGCCGACCTCGCCGTCTGACAGCTGCCGCGACGTCGGCCCACTCCCGGCAGCCGGCGCCGACCGACCAGCGAGCGTCTGCTCTTCGACAACGGTCTGGGTGGGTTCACGCCGGATGGCCGGGAGTACGTCATCTGCTCTGCGCGGCGGCGAGCGGCCGCCGGCGCCGTGGAGCAACGTGCTCGCCAACCCCGACTTCGGCTGCCTGGTCACCGAGGCCGGCGGCGGCTACACCTGGGCGGGCAACAGCCAGATGAATCGGCTCACGCCCTGGAGCAACGACCCGGTCAGCGACCCGCCCGGCGAGGTCGTTTATCTCCGCGACGAGGAGACCGGGGAGTTCTGGACGCCGACGCCGGCGCCCTGCGGCGGCGAGGCGACGACGGTCGTCCGTCACGGCCAGGGCTACACCCGCTTCACGCAGGACCAGTCACGGGCTGGAGCAGGACCTCCTCGTCCTGATCTCGCCGACCGCTCCGGTCAAGCTGTTCCGCCTGCGGGTCAGGAACACCGGCGACCGGCCCCGACGACTGTCGGCGACGTTCTACGTCCGAGTGGGTGCTGGGCGTGCTCCGCGACCAGGCCCCTCTGCAGGTGGTGTGCACGCTCGACCCGGAGACCGGCGCGCTGTTCGCTACCAACGCCTGGGCTGGCGATTTCGCCGGGCAGGTCGCTTTCGCCGACGTGGCCGCCGCCCCCGCTCGTTCACGACCGATCGCGCCGAGTTCCTGGGCCGCGAGGGCACTCCGGCGGCGCCCGCCGCCCTGGCGCGGGCGCGGCTCTCCGACCGCGCCGGCGAACTCGGCGACCCCTGCGCCGCGCTGATGACCGGGCTGGAACTGCCGCCGGGCGGAAGGAGGAGATCGTCTTCGTGCTCGGCCAGGCGGAGACCGCGGACGAGGCCCGGCGGCTCGCCGCTGCCTACGCCGATCCGGCCGCGCCCGACGAGCGCTGGAGGAAGTCCAGGCGCTCTGGGATCGCATCCTCGGGGCCGTCCAGGTCCGCACGCCTGACCCCGCGCTCGACCTGATGCTGAATCGCTGGCTGCTCTACCAGGCGCTCGCCTGCCGGATGTGGGGCCGGTCCGGCTTCTACCAGTCGGGCGGGGCATTCGGCTTCCGCGACCAGCTGCAGGACGCGATGGCCTTGGTCTACGGCGCGCCGGAGGAGGCGCGGGCACAGATCCTGCGGGCGGCGGCGCGGCAGTTCGAAGAGGGCGACGTGCAGCACTGGTGGCACCCGCCGGCGGGGCGCGGCGTCCGCACGCGCATTACCGACGATCTCTACTTCCTGCCGCTCGTCACCTGCCATTACGTCCGCGTCACCGGCGACGCAGCCCTGCTCGACGAGCGGGTGCCGTTCCTGCACGCGCCGGTCCTGAAGCCGGACCAGGAGGAGGATTACGGTCTGCCCGGCGGTGAGCGAGCGAGACCGGAACGTTCTACGAGCACTGCGTGCGGGCGCTGGAGCACGGCCTGAAGCTCGGGCCGCACGGCCTGCCGCTGATGGGCACCGGCGACTGGAACGACGGCATGAACCAGGTCGGCGCCGAGCGGCCAGGGCGAGAGCGTCTGGAACGGCTGGTTCATGCTCGGCGACTCTGCGCGAGTTCGCCGATCGTGGCTGAGGACCGCGGCGACACCGCGCGGGCTGCCTGGTGCCGGGAGCGAGCCGAAGCGCTGCGCGCGGCACTGGAGGAACACGCCTGGGACGGCGAGTGGTATCGCCGCGCCTACTTCGACGACGGGACGTCCGCTCGGCTCGGCCAGAACGACGAGTGCCAGATCGATTCGATCGCCCAGTCGTGGGCGGTGATCTCCGGCGCCGCCGACCCGGCGCGCGCCCGCCAGGCGATGGCGGCGGTCGAGGAGCGTCTGGTCCGCGCGGACGATCGAGCTGATCCTGCTCTTCGCGCCGCCGTTCGACAAAGGCGCGCTCGAGCCCGGCTACATCAAGGGCTACGTGCCGGGCATTCGCGAGAACGGCGGGCAGTACACGCACGCCGCCACCTGGGTGGTGCTGGCGACGGCTCTGCTGGGCCAGGGCGAGCGGGCGGTGGAACTGTTCGGCCTGCTCAACCCGATCCGCCACGCGCGATCGCCCGAAGAACGTCGCTCGCTACAAGGTGGAGCCGTACGTCGTGGCGGCCGATGTCTACGGCGCGCCGCCGCACACCGGCCGCGGCGGCTGGACCTGGTACACCGGTTCGGCCGCGCTGGTTGTACCGGTCGGCCTGGAAGCGATTCTCGGCTTTCACCTGCGAGGCGACCGCCTGCAGATCGAGCCCTGCGTCCCGCCGGATTGGCCGGGTTACGAGATCACCTACCGCCACCGCTCGGCCACCTACCACGTGGTCGTCGAGAACAGGCGCCGTGTCGCACATCCGTTGACGGCAGACCGGATGCCGGCGAGGGCATAGATCTGACTGACGACGGGCAACAGCACGAGGTCCAGTTACGACGCCTCGGCAGAGGGAGAACGGGGACAGTGCCGACTGGCAGAATGATGAACCGGCTGCAGAAGAGGAGGACTGAACCGGCTGCCGACGGACGAGGAACTGGATCGGCTGCAGCTGACCACGCTCCAGTACTACCTTCACGAGACCAACCCGGACAACGGGCTGGTCCGCGACAAGACCGACCCCGCGGCGCCGTGCAGCATCGCCGCCGTCGGCCTGGCCCTGGCGACGATCCCGGTGCTCGTCGAGCGCGGCGTGATCTCCCGCGAGTTCGCCCCGAAATCGCCCTGCGGAGGCTGCGCTTCTTCCGCAACAGCCCGCACGGACCAGAGCCGGATGCCACCGGGTACAAGGGCTTCTACTATCACTTCCTCGACATGAAGACCGGACGCCGCGTCTGGAAGTGCGAGCTCTCGACGATCGACTCGGCCTTCCTGTTCGCCGGAATGCTCACCTGCGCCGCCTACTTCGACGCCGATACGGAGGAGGAGGCCGAGGTCCGGCGGCTGGCCGACGCGCTCTACTGCCGGGCCGACTGGCAGTGGGCGATGAATGGCGGCCCGGCGCTCTCCCACGGCTGGAAACCGGAGACCGGCTTCCTTCCGCACCGCTGGACCGGCTACGACGAGGGGCTGCTGCTCTACCTGCTCGGCCTCGGCTCACCGACTTTCCCCCTGCCGCCGGAGAGCTACGCCGCCTACTGCTCGACCTACCAGTGGAAGAAGATCTACGGCCGCGAGCTGCTCTACTCCGGGCCGCTCTTCACGCACCAGCTCTCGCACCTCTGGATCGACTTCCGCGATCTAT
>CAWFKD010000013.1:7500-229009 GCA_963816235.1 uncultured Alphaproteobacteria bacterium
CTGCGCCAGCAACTGGTCGAAGAGCAACTGGTGGCCCGCAATCAGCAGCCGCAGCCCGGTCCCGCCCGCAACTAAAGGCGGCGGCGATCAGAAGATCACGCCCTTCTTGAGCAAGAAGCAGCCATAGGGCCGGCTTTCGCTGGTGGCAACCACCGCGAAAGCCTGTCTTGCTGTTTCATAGAATGCAAATCGCTCGATGCTGCCCATGGGCCAAGGCCGGCCCTCGGCGGCATCGACGATTTTCTGGAAATCCTGCTGCACCGGCGGAACTTCATCCGGCTTGCCCACCATCTGCATGCGCATGACAGGATGATCGACGAAACTGTCGAGCGGGAAAACAGTGAGGATCGCGCGCCCCACCGCCACAACATCGGCGCCGGTGAGCCGGATCAGCCGCCGCGCATTCGCCGTCGCGGGAAAATTCCGATCGACCAGCGCGATGTCGTCGCCGTGGCCCATGGCCGCCAGCACATGCAACAGGTCGGCGTTCAGCAGAGGATCGATGTTCTTTAGCATGGCAACCTTTCTTGGCGTTTCGCGCTGCTAACGGCCGGCCCGCGCCTGCCGATGCACGATATCGGCGATGGCCGGATAGGTATCCTTGTAGGCCTGGTAGAACGGCTGATAGGCCTGATGCCGGACCTTGTCCGGCTCGATGCGGTTGATGGTGCGCACCATCGCATCGGACGCCTCGACGATGTTGCCATAGCAGCCGGCGCCGACGGCGGCGAGGATCGCCGAGCCCAGAGCCGGCGCATCGGCCACTTCCGTCAGCACCAGCGGCACATCAGCCGTGTCCGCATGGATCTGCAGCCACAGATCCGAGCGCGTGGCGCCACCGCAGATGACGATCTCCTCCGGCGAAAAGCCGTTGGCCCGCATGGTCTCGAAGATCAGCGCGCTGCCGAAGGACACGCCCTCGATCATCGCGCGGAACAGATGGGCCGGCCCATGCTTCAGCGTCAGGCCGGAGATCACGCCGCGGGCATTGGCGTCGGTATAGGGCGTGCGGTTGCCCTGGAAATGATCCAGCACCACCAGCCCTTCGGCGCCCGGCGGCAGTTTCTTCGCCTCCCCGTTTAGCTTCTCATAGCTCATGCTTTCCGGCAGCAGATTCTTGAACCAGTTGACGATCGAGCCGGTGGAAGTCTGCCCGCCTTCGACGATGTAGAGATCGGGAATCACCGCATCGGGATAAGTGCCCCAGATGCCCTTGCCATGGAACGGCTTGGCGCTGACGCCCAGCTGCAGGTGGGATGAGCCGGTGATCAGCGCCAGTTTGCCCGGCCGCACCACGCCGAGGCCGATCATGGCGATGAAAGCATCGGCGCCGCCCTGCGCCACCGGCAAGCCTTTCGCCAGGCCCATATGCTCCGCCGCTGCCGCGGTGAGCCCGCCGATGACCTGACCGAGCGGCACCACCTCCCGCGGCCATTTCTCCATCAGCGCATCCAGCCCGAGCCGCTTCAGCAGGCTCGGCTGATAACCGCCGCGACGCGAATTATAGTGCCAGCGCACGCTCGCATTGTTGATGCTCGCCACCATGCGGCCGGTGAGCCGGAAATTGATGTAGTCCTGATACTCGCAGACCGTGGCGGCGCGATCGAACAGCGCCCGCTCATGACGGTGAATCCACAGCGCCTTCGGCACCATCCATTCGGCGGAAACCGGCCCCGCGCCATTGCTGTTCACCTCCAGCGCCGGATCGCCCGATGCCGCCACCTCCGCCGCCATGTCGCCGGAGCGCACATCCATCCAGATCAGCGCCGGCCGCAGTGGCTTGCCCTCGGCATCCAGCGCCACCACGCTGCAGCAGGTGGTATCGGCGCAGATTGCCACCACATCGTCCGGCCGGATCTTCGCGTCCTGCACCGCCTTGCGCACG
The DNA here is from genome assembly GCA_963816235.1 of uncultured Alphaproteobacteria bacterium. Classification (GTDB taxonomy): domain Bacteria; phylum Pseudomonadota; class Alphaproteobacteria; order Dongiales; family Dongiaceae; genus DATKFM01. Next base: position 9,386 of record CAWFKD010000013.1, read on the forward strand.
GTCACGCCCACGGCGCGCCACCAGTCTTCGGGATTCTGTTCCGCCCAGCTCGGCTGGGGAAAATTCGTCGGATAGGGTGCGGCGACAAGGGCGCGCGGCCGGCCTTGCAGATCGAACACGGCGGCGCGCAGCAATTCCGTGCCGCCATCGATACCCACGACAAAGCGTTCGGCCATCGTCCCGATCCTACTCCAGCAGGCCGCCGGAGAAACTCGTCAACGCCACACTTGTTTGGAAACGTGGCGGGAGAAGGCCGCACCTTCCCCCGCCCGTCATTTCACGCCAATACTCAGATCTTATAGCCGAGCTTCCGGGCGCCGTTGACGAAGTTCGCGTACTGCGCCTTCTGCTTGTCGATGCCCAGCTTCTGCACGATCTTGACCCATTCCTCCGCTGCCTCGTCCAGGGCCTGTTGCGGCGTCAGTTCGCCGGTGACCGCCTTGGAGATGTTGCGGCCGAGGGCGTCGGCATATTCCGGCGTGCCTTCCCAGTAGAACTGGGGATAGCCCACCTGCACATTCTTCAAGCCGCCATCGAGATGGTTCCGGGCGGTGTCGAAGTTCTTGAAGATGCCGTCATTGGTCGGCCAGAGCTCATTGTCCGTGCCGCGCTGCGGATTCGGCTCGAGATAGAGCTGCGCCGCAGCGTCGGTGTAGTGAGACGCGCCGTACGGGTCCGAGCCGCAATAGGCATCGGCGACGATATGATCGGACACCGACGGATGGGACATGCGGTAGATGAAATAGAAGGCCGCGTCCTTCACGTCCTGCGGCAGGTTCTTCGGGATCGACGCCGTGCGGCACCACAGCGACACGGCCTTGTGGTTGATGCTGCCGTCGGCCTGTTTCCAGCCGGGGATGATATCGGCCCCCTGATCCTCGGCACGCTCCAGCCCCTGCTGCTGCACCGTGAACTCCGCCAGGTCGATCCACCAGACCGACATGACATCGGCGCCCGATTGCCAGCGCTGGATGGTCTGGGCGATATCCATAGATTCCTTGCCCGGCGGGCCGAAATCGATGATCGCCTTGTACATCTCCAGCGCCTCGACCGCCTGGGGTGAGTTGATGGTCGGGTTCATACTCTCGTCGAAGTAATTCACGCCGTTGCCGGCGGCAATATCCATCCAGAAGCCCCAGCCGAAGTTCGGCGGATTGACTACCATCGACGTGCCGTAAATGCCCTGGCTCGACAGCTCCTCGGTGAAGAACTGGGTGCAATCCAGGAACTCGGCCCAGGTCTTCGGCACCTGCAGCTCCCGCTGGAAGCGGGCGGAGAATTTCTTCTGCAGGTCCGGGTTGGCGAAGTGCGACTTGCGATAGTGCAGGACGTGGATGTCGCCATCCAGCATCACGCCATAGGTCTTGCCATTCCACTTGGTGTAGAACTCGCTGTAGGCCGGCATCACCCAGTTCAGGTACTCCGCCGAACCCTCATACTGTGCGAGATAATCGTCGAGCGGCTCGAGCTGTCCGGTCTCGGCGAACGCGCCGTAGAACAGGCAGGGATACTGCACCCAGTCGAAGCGCGGGTTCTTCGACAGCAGTTGCGGCAGCACCTTGGCCATGGTGTCGCCGCCCTCATAGAGCTCGCGGCTCTTGATGCTGACGCCGGCATCCTTCTGGAACGTGGGCGACAGCCAGAGCGGCGCATGCAGCCAGTTCGAGTCCTGGAAATAGGTGAGCTGCACATCCGCGAATTTCTTGCCGCCGGGCGGCATGATGATACTGGAGTCCGCGCGAGCGCGGCCGCCGAACATCTGGCTGCCGGCGGCACCCGTGGCGCCGGCCGCCGCATATTGCATGAACTTCCGCCGGGAAAGTCCGCTGAAGATACCCATCTTGTTTGTCCCTCCCTTTGCTTGGGGCCCCATTGCAGGGCCCCGGTACGCTTGTGAAATGCGACACTAACCGATGAAGGCCTCTGAGTTCGGATCGAAAACCATGACATCGCTGCTGCGGTAGTACAAGGTGACCGGCGCACCCGTCGCCGGCCGGAAGTCCGGCGCTGCCAAAGCGCGGAACGACGTGCCGCCGGCCTCCATGGTCACGATCGACTGCTCGCCCAGATATTCGTTGAGGATCAGCCGCGCCGTCACCGATGGCGCGCCCGCGACCGGCGTCAGCGACAGGTTCTGCGGCCGGATGCCGACGATGGCCTGGGGCACCGGCTGGCGCCGCAGCGCCGCCATGCGCTGATCGTCGGGCCGGAACGCCAGGCTGGAGCCATTGATCTTCAGCGCCAGGGTTCCCGCTTCCTCGGCGATCTCTGCGGTGAAGAAATTCGTCGGCGGTTCGCCGATGAAATCCGCAACGAAACGGTTCGCCGGCCGGTGATATAGCTCATCGCGAGTGCCATATTGCTGCAGTAGCGAATTGGACATGACGGCCACGCGATCGGCCAACGCCAGCGCCTCCACCTGATCGTGGGTGACATAGATCGTCGTCTTGCCCACGGAGCGGTGAATCCGCTTCAGCTCGAACAGCATCTGGAATTTCAGATGGGCATCCAGATGGCTCATCACCTCGTCCAGGATGAAGACGGCAGGCTCCCGGATCAGGGCGCGGCCCAGCGATACCCGCTGCTGCTGGCCGCCGGAGAGCTGTCCCGGCTTTTGGTCGAGGATTGACTCGATGCGCAGCAGTCTGGCGATGCGCATGACCTCGCGGTCGCGATCGGCCTTGGCCAGGCCGCGAACCTCCAGCGGGAACCCGAGATTCTCCGCCACGGTGAAATTCGGATAGAGCGCATAGGTCTCGAAGGCCATGGCGACGTTGCGTTGCTCCGGCGTCAGGGCGTTTACCGGCTTGCCGTCGAAGGCGATGGTGCCGGAAGTGATGCCCTCCAGCCCGACGATCATGCGCAGCGTCGAGGTCTTGCCACAGCCGGAGGGGCCGAGCACGGCGACGAATTCGCCATCCTCGACGGTCAGGTTCAGGTCCTTGACCGCATGCACCACCCGGTCCCGCGCGGGATAGATCTTGTTGACGTCGGTGAGCGTGACCTGGGCCATGAAACCTACGCCGCCTTCGTCTGCAGGTTGGTCCCCTGCGCGGCATCGAAATAGAGGAACTGGTCGACATCGAGCGCCAGGCGGATCGGCTGGCCCGGCTCGAAGTCATCCTCAGGCGAGGTCAGAACCGTGAGCGCAATGCCACCCACCTCGGCGATCAGCACACCCGAGGCGCCCAGCGCTTCGAATGCCTCCACCTTCGCATTGGCGATTTGGCCGGTGGCAGCGCCATTGGCGACGCGGACATGCTGCGGCCGGATGCCGACGAGCACATTGCCGCTGGCGTTCTGCAGCAGGCCGCGCTGTGCACCGCCGGCAGCAAAGGCGAAGCTGCCGGAGGCCGATTGCAGCGTGATCTGGCCGCCGCTATCTGCGATGCGGCAGGAAATCTCGTTGATCGACGGCTGGCCCAGGTGGCGGGCGACAAAGATGTTGCACGGCCGCTCGAACACCTCGCGGGCCGAGCCGACCTGCACCAGCCCGCCATTGCCCATGACGCCGATGCGGTCGCCCAGCGACAGCGCCTCCGCATAGTCATGGGTGACATAGATCGTCGCCACCCGCCGCAACTCCTGCAGGGTATGGAACTGCCGCCGCAACTCGTGGCGGATCTTGGCGTCCAGATGGCTGATGGGTTCGTCCAGCAGGAACACGTCGGGTTTGGCCACCAGCGTGCGGCCCAGGGCGGTGCGCTGCTTCTGGCCGCCGGAAACCTCATGCGGCCGCCGGTCCAAGAGCTGCTCGATGCGCAGCAGCCGCGCCACGTCATTCACCGCCTTCTCGATCGTCGCCTTGTCCACCTTGCGGGCCCGCAGCGGGCTCGCGATGTTCTCGAACACAGTCATGTGCGGATAGAGCGCATAGCTCTCGAAGGTCATCGCCGCATTGCGCCGGTAGGGCGGCACGCGCGTGACGTCCTTGCCGCCAAACAGCACGCGGCCGGCATCCAGCACTTCGAGCCCGGCGATGCAGCGCAGCAGCGTGGTCTTGCCGATCCCCGAGGGGCCGACGATGACGAAGAACTCGCCCTCCTCCACCGTCAGGCTCAGCCGGTCGATGATCGGCCGGTCGTAGCCCTTGCAGATGCCGTCGAGTTCCAGCTTTGCCATGGCCTAGCCCTTCACCACGCCAAGGGAAAGGCCGCGTACCATGTAGCGCCGCAGGATGATGAACAAGATCACCGGCGGCAGCATGGCGACCAGGCTGAAGGCCATCACCAGGTTCCACAGCGTCTGGCTGCCGAGCGTGAATGTGGGGATATGCACCGGGAAGGTCTTGACGGTGGTGCCGGTCAGCAGATTGGCGAACAGATACTCGTTCCAGGCGAAGATCCAGCAGAGCATCGCTACCGAGATCATGCCGGGAAACACCAGCGGCAGCGTGACCCGGAAGAAAGCGCGGAACGGCGTATAGCCGTCGAGATAGGCAGCCTCTTCCAATTCCCGCGGTGCATCGCGGAAAAACACCATCATCAGCCAGGTGGCGAGCGGCAGGTTGAACACGAGATAGAGCACGATCAGCGAGAAATAGCTGTCGGTGCCCCAGGGCATGGAATCGAAGAGGAAGAACATGGGGATGATGACGGCGACCGGCGGGAACATGCGGTTCGACAGGATCCAGAACGCCAGGTTCTCGCCGATCACGCCGCGCACCCAGCGCGCCAGCGCATAGCCGGCCAACGTGCCCAGGAACAGCGAGAGCGCGGTGTTGGTCACGGACACGATCACGCTGTCGACCAGCGACTTCAGGCTGCCGGGATCGGCGAAGATGCCGGCATAATTGTTGAACTTCATCGTTTGCGGCCAGAAGGTGGGGATCATGCGGTTGATCTCTTCCACCGGCTTCAGCGAGGTGACGATCATGAAATAGAGCGGGAACAGGGTGAAGATCAGCCAGATGCCGAGGAACAGCAGCAGCAGCGTCTTCACCAGCCTGTAGTTGCCCTTCGTCATGCCGGGCCTACGCGATCGCCTGCGCCTTGAGCACGCGCTTCATGTATTTCAGGAACAGCGTGATCAGCACCGCCGCCACGGCAAAGATAAGCCAGGCCTGGGCCGCCGCCTCGCCCACCTGGAATTCGCGGATGCCCTTCTGGAAGGCGATAAAAACCGGCAGTTCCGACGATTCCGATGGCCCGCCCTGGGTCATGACCGAGACATGGTCGACGAATTTGTAGGCATCCATGAATCTGATGATGAAGGCGATGGCGATGATCTCTTTCAGCATCGGCAGGGTGATCCGGCGCAGCACCAGCCAGCCCGAGGCACCGTCGACGCGCGCTGCCTCGTAGATCGCCGGCGGCAGCGACACCCGGCCGCTATAGACGATCAGCAGCGGCAGCGCCGTCCATTGCCAGACATCCACCAGCGTGATCGCCCACAGCGACAGCTTGGAGCTCAGCCAGTCGATGCGGTCCGCCGCCGGCAGCAGATGCAGATTGATCAGCAGATGGTTGAAGCCGCCATTGTTCGCCTGCAGCAGGAATTTCCAGAGCACGCCGACGATCGACGGCGGCAGCATCATCGGCAGCACCAGCAGAATCAGGATAACGGTGCGAAGCGTGTTGTTCTTCACACATTCATAGAGGATCAGCGCCAGCGCCACGCCCAGCACCACCTGCAGGCAGGCGCCGAACAGCAGATAGCGGATCAGATGCTTGACGCTGGAGAGGAAGCGATCGTCGGAGATCGCGGTGGCGAAGTTCTGCCAGCCGACATAGTTCCACTCGCCGTTGAACAGGCTCATCATGTTGGTGTCCTGGAAGGCGTGATAGGCCATCCAGATTGTCGGGTAGACGACGATCGCCACCAGGATCGCCACCGGAATCCCGACCATGATCCAGGGCACGATCGGGCTGACGATCAGATTGCCGCGGCGGCGCTTGCGCGTGAACCACTCCGGCAGCGCCCGGCCTGCGCGCTATCAGGCGCTCCGGCGTTGCCCGAAACTTCCGCCGTCACGGCGCCGGCTCTCCGCCGGGCAGATCCCGAAGGCCAAGCCTCATCGCCCGCAAGCCCTCCCTTCGTGCACGCCCCGTCTTTGCCCTGCCGCTGCGCCATCAGGCACGCGGCGGAATATCGCGGGTTGGTCCCGAGTATTCGGAGCGCAGGGAAGCGAAGTCAAGCGCTTGCGTGGCGGCAGCGATCAAACAAGAATGGCGACATACGAAACGATTAGGACGAGGGGGAACCATTGCCTTTGGAGACACCCGCCGGCTACCGGCCGCTGGATGCCGCAAGCCTTCCGCTGTTCCTGGCCACGCTGCCGGCGGTGGCCGCGCGGCTCGGCGGCAAGCCCGGCGACTGGAAGGTCAGCGAGGTCGGCGACGGCAATCTGAATCTCGTCTTCATCGTCAGAGGGCCGGCCGGTGGCGTCTGCGTCAAGCAGGCCCTGCCCTATGTGCGGCTGGTGGGCGAAGGCTGGCCGATGCCGCTGAAGCGCGCCTACTTCGAGCATCAATGCCTGACCGAGCATGGCCGCCATGTCGGCCGGCTGCTGCCGGAGATCTATCACTACGATCCGCTGCTCTATGCCATCGTCATGGAGCTGCTGCAGCCCCACATCATCATGCGCCGCGGCATGATCCAGGGAATCCGTTATCCGCGCTTTGCCGCCGACATCGCGGGCTACATGGCAAAGTCGCTGTTCTTCACTTCGGACCTGGCGCTGCCGGCCGGCGACAAGAAACGGATGATGGCGGTGTTCTGCGACAATACCGAGCTCTGCAAGATCACCGAGGATCTGATCTTCACCGATCCCTACATGGTCCATGAACGCAATCGCTGGACCAAGCCGCAACTCGACGGCATCGCCGCGGAGTTTCGCGGGGACGCGGATCTCAAGCTGGCGATTTCCCGGCTCAAGCTGAAATTCCTGTCCTCGGCTGACGCGCTGATCCATGGCGATCTCCATACGGGATCGATCATGATCACGGAGTCCGACACCCGGATCATCGATCCCGAATTCGCCTTCTTCGGTCCCATGGGATTCGATGTCGGCGCCGTCCTGGGCAATCTGCTGATGAGCTACTTCAGCCAGGACGGCTACGCGACCAGCGCGTCACCGCGCGCCGAGTACCAGGACTGGGTGCTGGGCACGACCGAGGAGGTGTGGACGCGTTTTCGCGAGCAGTTCCTCTCGCTCTGGCGTGACAACGCCGCGGGCGATGCCTACCCGGTCGCATTGTTCGCCGACGGCCCGGCCAAGGCGCGGCTGGAGGCGGAGCGGCAGGGCTACATGGACCGGTTGTTCGCCGATACCGTCGGCTTCGCAGCGGCGAAGACCATCCGGCGCATCCTCGGCCTGGCCCACAATATCGATTTCGAGTGGATCAAGGACGCGGATAGCCGGGCGCTCTGCGAGACCCGGGCACTGCGTCTTGCCCGCGATATGATGGTCCACACCGAGCGCTACCGGGACATCGGCTCGGTCACCGCCGCCGCGCGGCAAGTGCGCCGTGAAGTCGCCAAGCTCAGCTAAACGGTTCAGCGCGCACGGTCGGGAAACAGCGCCGCCAGCCCCTCCCGCGATGCGGTTGCCACGCCACGCTCGGTAATCAGGCCTGTGACCAGGCTCGCGGGCGTGACGTCGAAGGCGTAGTTGGCGACCGGGCTGCCCTCGGGCGTGATGGTCACGGTGGCGATCTCGCCGGAAGCGGTGCGGCCGGTGACCTGGGACAGTTCCTCGCCGCCGCGCTGCTCGATGGGGATCTCCCGCACGCCGTCGGCCAGCGTCCAGTCGATGGTGGGCGACGGCAGCCCGACATAGAACGGCACGCCATTGTCCTTGGCGGCCAGGGCCTTGAGATAGGTGCCGATCTTATTGGCCACGTCGCCGGTGGCGGTGGTGCGGTCGGTGCCGACGATGCACATGTCCACCTGGCCATGCTGCATCAGATGGCCGCCCACATTGTCGGCGATCACGGTGTGAGGCACGCCATGGCCGTTCAGCTCCCAGGCCGTCAGCGAGGCGCCCTGGTTGCGCGGCCGGGTCTCGTCGACCCAGACATGGAGCGGGATGCCCTGGCCATGGGCGGTGTAGATCGGCGCCGTCGCCGTGCCCCAATCCACCGTCGCCAGCCAGCCGGCATTGCAGTGGGTGAGGATGTTGACCGGCTTGCCGGCGGGCTTCTTGGCGGCCAGCGCCTGGATGATTTTCAGGCCGTGGCCGCCGATGGCTTTGCAGATCGCCACATCCTCATCGGCCATGGCGGCGGCGCGGCGGTAGGCGATGCCGATCAGCTGGTCCTTCGGCTGATTGCGCAGGGCGGCGCGCATCTCCTCCACCGCCCAGCGGAGATTCACCGCCGTCGGCCGCGTCGCCATCAGGGTCTCGCAGGCGCGGTCGATGCCGCTGTCCGTCGAGTCCTCGCGCAGCGCCAGGCAGAGGCCATAAGCCGCCGTGACGCCGATCAGCGGCGCGCCGCGCACCTGCATGGATCTGATGGCATGGGCCGCATCGGCGAGGTTGCGGAGCGTGATCGTCTCGAACCGGTGCGGCAGCCGCGTCTGGTCGATGATCGCCACCGACCAGCCGTCTTCGTTCAGCCAGATGGTCCGGTAGGGTTTGCCGCCGACATTCATGCGCAGTCCTCGTTTCGCCGCTGGTTCGACATTACGGCATTGCCGGTCTTGGTTCGAGGGGCTCGCCACAGCTTGCAAATCCGCCGCCGCTCGGTTCTCATCGGCGCCCAGACGGGGACGCCATGTATAAGATCAGGAACGAGGATATCAGCCACGTCGACGAGTTCCGGGCGAAGCCGGTGGGCAAGCATAGCCCGGCCTTGCAGCGCGTCCTCAACGCCATGCGCGGCGTGGCGCAGCAGGGCAAATTCGTCCTGGTCTGCGTCCAGCCGCACCGGGAATGGGTGGTCGGACGGCTGACCGGCGTGCGCGGCGATTCCGTCAAGATCATCCCGGATCTGCGGTTCACCGATCTGAACGCGGCGGAGCTGGCGATCTTCCGGCGGCGCTGGAAGCAGCATACCGGCGGCGATCTGCCGGAATAGCGCCGGGAAAGCAGCCGCCATGCGCATCCTCGGTTACGCCGACAAGTTCAGCGTCAGTCCCGGCGACAGCATCCGCTTCATGGTCAGCTGCGACGGTCCACAAGAAATACGACGCCCATATCACGCGGCTGGTGCATGGCGACACCAACCCCGCCGGCGACGGCTTTCGCGAGGAAGAAATCGCCACTGACGTCAATGGCAGCTATCGCGGCCGGCTGCAGCGGGCTTACTCCGGTTCCCATGTGCTGGTGCCGAACAAGCCGCCGCTGGCGGCGCTGACCAGTTTCACGGCCGCCGCGATGATCTGGCCGACCACGCCTTCCAAGGGCCGCCAGGGTTTGGTGACACACTGGGATGCGGCGCAGAAACGCGGCTGGGCGCTGGTCATCGACGAGGCCGGTTCCACGGCGCTGATCCTCGGCGACGGGCAGTCGGAGCAGATCATCGCCGCCGGCCCGAAGCTGCTGCCGCGGGAATGGTATTGCGCCGGCGCCAGCTATGACGCCCAGACCGGCCGCGCCATGGTGTGGCAGCATCCGGTCAAAGCTTACGCCGGCGTCACCCATGGCGGCGAGTCGGCGGCAGTGGCGTCCGGTTTCGCCGCCAACGGCGGGCCACTGGTCATGGCGGCCTGGGTCGGCGACAGCGCGGCCAAGCGCGGCGGCATCGCCGGCCACTACAACGGCAAGATCGATTCGCCGAGGCTGTTCAGCCGCGCGATCGATCCCGGGAAGCGGGCCGGCTGGTGCGCGAGCCGACGGCAGGCCAGCATCCGGACATCGTCGCGGCCTGGGATTTCAGCCGGGATATCATGACGACCCGGGTACGCGATCTTTCCGCCAGCAAACTCCACGGCAAGGCCGTCAACATGCCGGCCCGCGCCATGAAGGGCCACAACTGGACGGGCGCGGAGATGAACTGGAACCGCGCGCCCGGCCAGTATGGCGCGATCCACTTCCATGACGACGACATCTACGATGCCGGCTGGAAGCCCGACTTCGCCTTCACCGTGCCCGAGGGTTTGCGCAGCGGCATCTATGCGGCGCGGCTGCGGGCGGGCGAGGATGAGGATCATATCCCGTTCTTCGTGCGCCCGAAGCGCGGCACGACGACCGCCGACATCGCCTTCCTGGCGCCCACCGCCAGCTACATGGCCTACGCCAACGACCACGCGCCGGTGAATGCCGCCGGTGCGGAGATGCTGATGGGCCGGCTGATCATCCTGCAGCCCCAGGATATCCACATGGCCGAGCATCGGGAGCTGGGCGGCGCGCTCTACGACACCCATTCCGACGGCAGCGGCGTCTGCTACTCCTCGCGGCTGCGGCCGATCCTCAACATGCGGCCGCGCTATTCGTCCTGGCTGGGCGGCAGCGGCTCCGGCCTCTGGCAGTTCAACGCCGATCTCGACCTGATCGCCTGGCTGGAGGCGAAGGGATTCTCATACGACGTCATCACCGACGAGGATCTCCATGCCGAGGGGCATGAACTGCTGAAGCCCTACCGCGCCATCCTCACCGGCTCGCACCCCGAGTACTACACGACGGAGATGCTGGACGCGGTCAGCGCCTACACCGCCGGCGGCGGGCGGCTGATGTATATGGGCGCCAACGGCTTCTACTGGCGCATCGCCTTCCACGGGGACCAGCCCGGCGTGATCGAGGTGCGGCGCGGCGAAGGCGGCATCCGCACCTGGGCGGCGGAGCCCGGCGAGTACTACCAGAGCTTCAACGGCTGTTATGGCGGGCTGTGGCGGCGCAACGGCCGGCCGCCGCAAGTTCTCACGGGCGTCGGCTTCACCGCCCAGGGCTTCGACGTTTCGTCGTACTACCGGCGCCAGCCCGGCAGCTTCGATCCGCGCGCCGCCTTCATCTTCGAGGGCGTCGGCCGGGACGAGCTGATCGGCGATTTCGGCCTGGTGGGCGGCGGCGCGTCCGGACTGGAGCTGGACCGCGCCGATCCGCTGCTGGGTACGCCGCCCCACGCCCTGGTGCTGGCCTCATCGGAAGGCCATTCCGATCTCTACATGGTGGTCTGCGAGGAGATCCTCGTGAACTCGCCCCACCTCACCGGCAGCCAGTCCGACCTGGTGCGCGCCGACCTGGTGTTCTTCGAGATGCCGGCGGGAGGCGCGGTGTTCTCCACCGGCTCCATCGCCTGGATCGGCAGCCTGTCCCACAACGGCCACGACAACAACGTGTCCCGCATTACCGAGAACGTGCTGCGGCGATTCATCGATCCCCGGCCGTTCGCCGGCGGCTAGGCCGGGAAGCGCGCATTTTTGCGCATTTTACGCGTACGCAAATCGAGCGATTGCAAAGTGTTGCGGCGCCCGCGCGCGTCAGGGATTCCTGCATAGCCCGTTGAATTTCCTCGGCCATCCCGGGAAACGCCCGTCTCTTCGCCGGGGGACCCTGATTCTGAGGAACGATGCCATACAAGGGAATCACGCCCGCATCGGCGCCACCGAGAGCGCTGTGGCGTGCCGTATTCCGATACACGATGTCCAACACTGAGGCATCGCACGAACGATGCGCGAAGAGATAATATAGGAATTTGGTCCAGATGTCAAAAGTCCATCCTGCAGTGATCGCGCATTACATGTCACAAAAATTGTCATCCCGGGGCGGTCGCGTCAGCGACCGAGCCCGGGACCCATGAACACGGGACATGTCAGGTGATGTCAAAGTCACTCGGTGTGATGGACAAGAACGCAGTACAGCAAGCGCCGCTTTTTGCTTTCAGCAGCGCACACACCTCACCACCACTTGGATGGGCCCTTGTTCTTGGGTCCCGGACAACCGCGCTGAAGCGCGGTTTCCGGGATGACAAGAAGTGCGATGTTGAGATGGGCGACCGCAGGTCGCCCCTACAAGAGATGCATACTTCCCTGCGGATGCTATCGCACGGCCAGCCTAAAAATACCCGATGAAGCGCGGGCGCCGTTCCTCGCGGTCGAGGTCGCGCATGCGGCGCTCCAGGTCCTCGAGGCTGGCGGACTGCGCCAGGTAGGCTTCCTCGCGGCGGACGCGCCGCTGCCAGTCGTTCAGCTCGAGATACTCCGAGATCCGCTTCCAGGCCGCCCGAAAGCCGGACGGGCGAGGGGCGATAGCCCCCGGCGAAGACAACGATCCCGATAGCGCCATTCCAACCTCCTTCGAAGAGTCATGGAAATTGCTGCATTGCGCTATCACATGTTGGAGAACCCGGCGCTCAAATCAAATTTGTTATTTGAATGAATAACATAATGTAATGCTATCCCTACATAAGCTGTTGGTGCGCCGCACCATTTCCGTGGTATCCTAGGTTGGAAAGGCAGTTCTGAACGGCATGGAGATCTATCAGCTTCGCAGCTTTGCCGCCGTCGCCGAGATGGGCCATCTGACCCGCGCCGCCGAGCGGCTGCATATCAGCCAGCCGGCGCTCAGCAGCCAGATCAAGGCCCTGGAGGACGAGCTCGGCCTGGCGCTGTTCGAGCGCACGCCCGCCGGCATGGCGCTGACCTCCGCCGGACGGCGGCTATTGTCGCAGGCGCAGTCGGTGCTGTCGGCCGCCCAGGCCCTGCGCCACGAAGCAGGCACGTTGCGTGGCGAGTTGGCCGGCACGATCCGGCTCGGCACCCTGGCCGACCCCGAGTTCATCCGCATCGGCGACCTGCTGTCGCTGGCGATGCGGAAGCATCCGCTGATCCGCATCGAGCTGCAGCATGAGGTCTCCGGCGCCGCCTTCGAGGCGGTGGCGGACGGCGAGCTGGACGCCAGCTTCTATTACGGCGAGACGACCCATCCGGCGGTGAATCGCTTCCCCCTGCGCGAGATCGCCTACCGCGTCGCCGCCCCCGCCGCCTGGCGCGAGCGCATCGCCAATGCCGGCTGGAAGGAGATCGCCGCCCTGCCCTGGATCATTCCGCCTGCCATCAGCACGCACAATCAGCTGGCCACGGCGCAGTTTCGCAAGCATGGCGTCTATCCCGAACAGATACTCGAGGCCGACAACGAGTCCGTGGTCAGTTCGCTGGTGAAATCGGGGCTGGGCCTGGCACTGATGCGCGAGGACAAGGCGCTGGACCGGCAGGTGCGCAACCAGGTCAGCTTGTGGGGCGACACCCGCCTGGTCACTACTCTGCAGTTCATCTATCTGCGGGAGCGCGAGAGCGATCCCCTGATCAATGTGCTGCTGGGGCTCTTGAAGGATATCTGGGCGGCGGCGCCGGAGATCGCGGCGTAGCGAGCGCTTTCTGTCTCGCTTACCGCGGAAGTTGGTCATCCCCGCGAAAGCGGGGACCCAGGGTTGGAGCGCGCCCTGCTTCTCCTGGGTCCCCACTTTCGCGGGGGAGGCGACATAGGATTCGGCTTAGTGGATCTCCGGCTCCGGCAGCGGCTCGGTGCCCAGGAGGAAATCGAAATCGCAGCCGAGATGGGCTTGCTGGATGTGGCTGGCGAACAGGCGGCCATAGCCGCGGGGCGGCAGCGGTTTTTGCCGCCAGCCTGACTTGCGGCGCGCCAGTTCGTCATCGGGCACGCGCAGATTGACCTGCCGCGCTTCTACATCCACCTCGATCATGTCGCCGGTCTGCACGAAGGCCAGCGGGCCGCCGATCGCCGCTTCCGGCGAGACATGGAGGATGCAGGCGCCGTAGGAGGTGCCGCTCATGCGGGCGTCGGAGATGCGCATCATGTCGCGCACGCCCTGTTTCAGCAGCTTCTTCGGCACCGGCAGCATGCCCCATTCCGGCATGCCCACGGCCACGGGACCGGCATTCTTCAGCACCAGGACATGGTCAGGGGTGACCGCGAGATCGTCGCGGTCGATCTCCGCCGCCATGTGGTTGTAGTCCTCGAAGGCCAGCGCCGGGCCGCGGTGCTTCAGCAAGCGCGGATCGGCGGCCGACGGCTTGATGACAGCGCCATCGGGCGCCAGGTTGCCATAGAGGATCGCCGTCGCTTCCTTCGACACCGGCTTGTCGAAGGCGTGGATGACCTCGGCGTTGTAGACCTCGGCGCCGGCGATGTTCTCGCCCAGCGTCTGGCCATTCACCGTCAGGCAATCGAGAGCGAGCTCATGCTTGAGCTGCGCCAGCAGCGCGCGGATGCCGCCGGCATAGTAGAAATCCTCCATCAGGAACGCGCCTGACGGCCGCACGTTGGCCAGCACCGGAATCTGCCGCGCCAGTTCGTCGAAGCGCTTGAGCGTCAGCGGAATGCCCGCCCGCCGCGCCATCGCCACCACATGGATCATCGCGTTGGTCGAGCCGCCCATCGCCAGGTGGCAGCGGATGGCGTTGTCGACGCCATCAGCGCTCATGATGTCCGAGGGCTTCAGGTCTTCCCACACCATCTCGACGATGCGCCGGCCCGAGGCGGCGCAGAGGCGCGGATGGTTGGCATCGGGCGCCGGGATCGACGACGCGCCCGGCAGCGAGAAGCCCATGGCCTCGGCGACGCCGGTCATGGTGGCGGCCGTGCCCATGGTCATGCACATGCCGTGGGAGCGGGCGATGCCGCTCTCCATCTCGTTCCAGTCCTCTTGCGTGATGTTGCCGGCCTTGAGCTCGGCCCAGTATTTCCAGCTGTCGGAGCCGGAGCCCAGCACCTTGCCATGCCAATTGCCGCGCAGCATGGCGCCGGCCGGCACGAAGATCGCCGGCAGGTTCATGGAGATCGCGCCCATGATCAGGCCGGGCGTGGTCTTGTCGCAGCCGCCCATCAGCACCGCGCCGTCGATCGGATGGCTGCGCAGCAGCTCCTCCGTCTCCATCGCCAGGAAGTTGCGGTAGAGCATGGTGGTCGGCTTGACGAAGGGCTCGGACAGCGAGATCGCCGGCAGCTCCAGCGGGAAGCCGCCCGCCTGCAGGATGCCGCGCTTCACGTCCTGCACCCGGTCCTTGAAATGGGCGTGGCACTGGTTGATGTCGGACCAGGTGTTGAGGATGGCGATGACCGGCTTGCCGGCATAGTCCTCCGGCCCATAGCCCATCTGCTTGGCGCGGGAGCGATGGCCGAAGGCGCGCAGATCCTGCACGCCGAACCAGCGGTGGGAGCGGAGCTGCTCGGCGGTCTTGCGCGGTCTGGCGAGTTTGGTCATTGCGTGACTCTAGTATGAACCGCTGGCTGCCACGCCGGGGCCGGCGCGCATCTTGGCCAGCGTCTGTTGCGCGCCCGCCGCCATCAGCCTTGCGTCGGAGCCAAGCGTCACAAAACGGAATCCCTTGGCGATCATGCGCTGGGCATATTCCGGCGTGCCGTTATGGATGCCGGCGAAGACGCCATGCTGCTTCGCCTTGGCGATGATGTAGTCGATCGCCTCGACCACAGGCTTTTCCTCCTGGTCGAATTTCGGCGTGCAGCCGAGAGTGAGCGACAGATCCGCCGGGCCGACATAGATCGCATCCAGCCCTTCCACCGAGAGAATATCGTCGAGATTGTCCAGCGCCTGCTTGGTCTCGATCATGGCGAAGGGAATCACCGTGTCGTTGGCCTTGGTCGCGTAGTCCGCGCCGCCATAGAGCAGCGCGCGGATCGGCCCGAAGCTGCGGACGCCCCGCGGCGCATAGCGCACATAGGACACCAGCTTTTCCGCCTCGGCGCGGCTGTTGATCATCGGGCAGATCACGGCATAGGCGCCGGCATCCAGCGACTTCATGATGATGCCGGGATCGAGCCAGGGCACCCGCACCATCGGCACCGTGTTCGTCGTGGACACCGCCGTCAGCATGTTGACCGCCATCTGGTAGTCGACGACGCCATGCTGCATGTCGATGGTCAGGGAGTCCCAGCCCTGATGGGCCATGGTCTCGGCGGAGAAGGTGCTGGGGATGGCGAGCCAGCCATTCACCACCGCCTTGTCCTCGCGCCACAGGTTTCGAATCCGGTTCTCGCGCATCCGCTATGCTCTGCTCACAATCCGTACCTGCGGGAATCTTCGCACCTAGGAGAGGGGCCGTCCAGGAATGGCTTGGGCGCCGTATTTCGCGTCCCATTGGTCCTGCACCAGTTGCAGCACGGTCATGGCCGGCAGCACGGAAGGTCCGGAGGCCAGGGGCTGCCGGCCGGCCTTCACCGCGTCGAGGAAGTCGTTGATCACCCGGGCGCAGTTGTCCTGCTCGGCCTCGATGGGTGCGCTCCCGGCTTCCGTGCGCAACGTGCCGGCGAGGATGTCGTAGAAGTAGGTATCCCGGTCGGTGACGATCAGCTTGTCATAGAAGCGGTAGCTGGCGTGGTAGGAGCCATGGACCAGCAGCGTCTGGTCCGCCTCCGTCTCCACCATGACGATGCACTCCATGGGAATGCCGGTGGTCTCGTGCAGCGGGCCGAGATGGCTTTGGATGCGGCGGATCGGCGTGCCGTCGAACAGGAACATGCCCAAATCGACGAAATGGCAGAAATGGTGCCAGAGGATGTTGTCGCTCCAGCTGCGCTTGTAGCCGGTGGCGCCGATATTCACGAGCCGCTTGATGAAGAAGCGGCCGGCGATATGGCGGATCTTCTCCTCGCCGGCGCGGATGCGCGCGCGCAGCGCCTCGCGCTCGCGGCGGAAGCGCATGGGATGGCAGAGGCCATAGGTCTTGCCGCTCTTCTCGCCGGCGGCGATCACCCGCTCGGCGCCGGCCAGGGTCATGGCCACGGGAATCTCGATCAGCGTGTGCTTGCCGGCGGCGAGGCATTTGATCGCCTGCGCCTCATGCTGCTCGCTGGGGCTGCCGACGATCACGACATCGACAGCGGGATCGGCCAGCGCCTCGTCCAGCGACAGCGTCCATTTCCTGTAGCCGTAGCGTTCGGCGAATTCCTTCGCCGCCTCGGGACGGCGGCCCACCACGGTATGCAGCACGGCATCGGTCTTCTTCAGCGCCTCGGAATGCCAGACGCCCATCATGCCATAGCCGACCATGCAGATGTTCAGGGTCACGTCGGGCTCCCTATCGCAACCCCTGTTCAGGTAAACGACAACTGACCCCTCGCCCGCTCTGCGGGAGAGGATGCCACATTCGCGTCCAGCGAATGGGCGGGGTGAGGGTGTGGAGCACCGAGGTCGAAGTGTGCGATGACGAGGCGCCGACTGCTTCTCCTGCCGCACCGCTGTCCCGCTTTGCAGCGCTCCATCGGCGCGACCCCTCACCGGCAACATCCGCTGGACGCGGAGTTGCCTGCCTCTCCCCACTTCGTGGGGCGAGGCGACAGTTCTACACAGCCTTGAGTACAACTCATGCCTTAGCCCTTGAACATCGGGACCGGCACGCCCGGCACATCGACGCGCAGGGCGAAGATGCCGCCCGACAGCGGCTTGGCCGCCAGCCGTTCGGCACTGACATTGTGGCGGAGCGAGGTGACGTAGATCGTCTTCATGTCGGGACCACCGAAACAGGGCATGGTCGGCGATGTGCAGGGCATGGGGATCTGCCGGTCGAGCTTGCCATCAGGCGACCAGCGATTGAGCATGCCGGACGAGATGCCGGCGCTCCAGTAGTAGCCTTCCATGTCCGTGGCGGCGCCATCGGGCCGGCCGATCTCCTCCGTGGGCCGCGCGATTTCCCGGCGGTTGGCGATGCTGCCGGTTGCGGGATCGTGATCGTACTTCCAGATGACCTGCGCCTTGGAGTCGGAGTGGAACATGGTCCTGCCGTCGGCGCTCCAGGCGAGGCCGTTGGAGACGATCAGGTCCGCCACCATCTTGTGGCAGGAGCCGTCGGGATCGAGGCGGTAGAGCGCACCCAAGGGCCGCTTGAGCTGTTCATCATCCATGGTGCCGGCCCAGAAGCGGCCGTCGGGCGAGACCTTGCCGTCGTTGAATCGGTTGGTTGTCACGTCCGCCTCGGGATCGATGACCGCCGTCAGGCGCCCGCTGTCGAAATCGAAGAAGTGGAAGCCATTGCGCAGCGCCACGACCGCGCCGCCCTTGGCCCGCAGGCCGAGGCAGCCGATGGTCTCCGGCATCTTCCAGGTCTTGAGATTGCCTGACGCCAGATCCAGGCGGTGCAAGGCCGGCGCCGGAATATCCACCCAATAGAGCGCGTTCTCCCGCGCCGCCCAGACCGGGCTTTCGCCCAGCACGGCCTTGGCGTCGAGCACGCAGGTCACTTCCGTCATGTTTGGCCCTTCATTCCCAGATCAATGCAGCTTCAGCCGCGGTTCGGTCTTCAGCCGGATCAGGTTGATCAGCGTCGCCAGCATCACCCAGATGAGGCCATGCAGCGCAAGCTGATGCTTCTTATAGAGCGAGAGATAGGTGAGCCGCGCCAGGAAGCCCTCGATCATGACAGTGCCCAGGAGATTGCCCATCAGGCTGCCGACGCTGCTGTAGCTGAGGGAGATCAGCGAGCCATAGTCGCGATAGACGAAGGGCCGCATCGGCCGGCCCTGCAGCCGCGCCGCCAAATTCTTCGCCAGCAGCAGCGCCTGCTGATAGGCCGCCTGGGCCCGCGGCGGCACCGGCTTGTCGCTGCCCGGCAGCGGACAAGACGCGCAATCGCCGAGCGCGAAGATGTTGTCGTCGCGCGTAACCTTCAGCGTCTGGTCCACAACAAGCTGATTGGCGCGGTTGGTTTCGAGCCCGTCGATCCCCTGCAGGAAATCCGGCGCCTTGACGCCGGCGGCCCAGACTCTCAATTCGGCCGGGAAGAACCGGCCGCTCTGGGTCTTGATGCCCTTGTCCGTCGCCTCGACGACCTTCTCGTTCACGAAGACCTGGACCTTCAGCCGCTCCAGCTCTTTCAGCGTGGCCTTGGACAGCCGCTCGGGCAGCGCCGGCAGAACCGCCGGGCCTGCTTCGATCAGGCTGATCTTCACATCGCGTTCGGGATCGATGCGGTCGAGGCCGTAATTCACGAGCTGCCGCGCCGCCTTGTGCAGCTCGGCCGCCAGCTCGACGCCGGTGGCGCCGGCGCCGACGATCGCCACATTGAGCTGTCCTTCGGCCAGCGGCGCCTGCTGCAGATGCGCGCGCAGGCAGGCGTTCAGCAGCAGGCGTTGCACATGTTCCGCCTGCTCGTGGGTGTCCAGGAACTGGCAATGCTCCTTCACGCCAAGCGTGCCGAAATCGTTGCAGATGCCGCCGATGGCGATGACCAGGGTGTCATAGCCGAGCGTGCGGCGGGGAATGATCTCATGGCCCTCGAACTCCACGGGCGCCAGCATGATCTCGCGCTTGCTCCGATCCAGACCGTCCATCCGCCCCTGCTGGAAGTTGAAGTGGTGGCCCTTGGCATGGCCGAGATAGATCACGTCATCCTTGTGGGAATCCAGCGTGCCGACCGCCACCTCATGGAGCAGCGGCTTCCAGACATGGGTCAGGGACGTATCGATCAGCGTGATGCGCGCCTGCTTGCGCTTGCCGAGGCGGTGGCCGAGTTTCGTCGCCAGCACCAGGCCGCCGGCGCCGCCGCCGACGATCACGATATGATGCAGGGACGTGATCCGGTCCCGGAGACGCCGCGCTCATCGATGCAGGCCCGTGGCCGTCACGCCAGCTTTTGCCGCGTCATCGCCGCGACATAGTCCTCGCGCGCCTTGCGCACCTGGGGTCGCACCGAGGTCTCGGGCACCGCGACATCCCACCAGGCGCCGCCTTCCTTGGTCGTCGCCAGCGGATCGGTGTCGATGACGATGACGTAGGTCTGCTTGGATGCGCGCGCCCGGCCGAGCGCCAGTTCCAGGTCGGCGATGCTCTGCACTTTCTCGGACACCGCGCCGAGGCTCTTGGCATGGGCGGCGAAATCCACCGCGGCCGCGCCTTCCTTGTGATCCACATGCTCGAACAGATTGTTGAAGGACTCGCCGCCGGTGGCGCGCTGCAGCCGGTTGATGCAGCCGAAGCCGCTGTTATCGAGCACCACCAGGGTCAGCTTGCGGCCCAGCATCACCGAGGTGGCGATCTCCGAGTTCATCATCAGGTAGGAACCGTCGCCCACCAGCACGAACACCTCGCGGTCCGGATGGGCCATCTTCACGCCGAGGCCGCCGGCGATCTCATAGCCCATGCAGGAATAGCCGTACTCCAGGTGATAGCCGCCTGGCTGTCGCGGTGCGCCAGAGCTTGTGCAGCTCGCCGGGCAGGCCGCCCGCCGCGCAGACCATGATGTCCTTCGGCTCGGCCTTGCGGTTCACCGCGCCCAGAACTTGCGCGTCCGACGGCAGATCGGCATTGGTGGCGGCGGTCGCGCGGTCGACGGCGCCATGCCATTCCTTGCCCAGCGTTTGCGCCTTGGTGCGCCAGGCTTGCGGCGCCGCGTGGGAGCCGAGCGCGACTCCGATATCCTCGAGCGTGCGCTTGGCGTCGCCCACCAGCGGCACCGCGCCATGCTTGCCCGCATCGAAGGCGGCGATGTTGAGCTGGATCAGCCGCGCCTTGCCCGGCAGCAGCGCCCGCGATCCCGTGGTGAAATCCTGCAGCCGCGTGCCGATGGCCAGCAGCACATCGGCCTCCTGCGCGAGCGCGTTGGCCGCGCTGGCGCCGGTGACGCCGATGGAGCCGGCATTGCACGGATGATCCCAGGGCAGAGCGCCCTTCCCCGCCTGGGTTTCGGCGACGGGAATGCCATGGCGCGCGGCGAAGGCCTGCAGCGTCGCCTCAGCCTCCGAATACAGAACGCCGCCGCCGGCGACGATCAGCGGCCGCTGGGCGCCGCGCAGCAGCTCCACCGCCACCGCCAGCTCCGCCGGATCGGCGGCGAGGCGGCGCGGCCGCGTCACATGGGGCGCGAAGAACGCCTCCGGATAATCGAATGCCTCGGCCTGCACATCCTGGGACATGCAGAGCGTGACCGGCCCGCATTCGGCGGCATCGGTCAGCACCTGCACGGCGCGGGGCAGCGAGGCCAGCAGCTGTTCCGGCCGCGTGATGCGGTCCCAATAGCGCGACACCGGCCGGAAGCAATCATTGGCGGTGACCGTGGGATCGCCGAAATTCTCGATCTGCTGCAGCACCGGATCGGGCCGGCGGCTGGCATAGGCGTCGCCGGGCAGCAGCAGCAGCGGCAGGCGGTCCACATGGGCGACGGCGGCGGCCGTGACCATGTTGGTGGCGCCGGGGCCGATCGAGCTCGTGCAGGCCATCATCTGTCTGCGCCGCTTTGCCTTGGCGAAGGCCACGGCGGCCAGCGCCATCGCCTGTTCGTTATGGGCGCGGAAGGTCGGCAGCGATTCCCGCACCTGATACAGCGCCTCGCCCAGGCCGGCCACATTGCCATGGCCGAAGATGGCCCAGACGCCGGCGAAGAGCGGCGCTTCCGCGCCATCGAGGATGGTCCGTTGCGCCGCCAGGTAACGCACCGTTGCCTGGGCCGCCGTCAGCTTGATAGTCGCCATGGTCACCGTCCCCGCGGGCTTGCGCCGTGCTTCTATGGGTCGCCGAGTTCAGCGCGATCATGAGTACCATCGGCCTGCCGGGACTTCGCCAGTGCCAATGGTCTGGCCCGAACAGGCACCGCCCCAGGTCATACCGGCCACTGGCCGATCTAGCTGCTTTACAGGGTATCGGGCAGGAGTATGATCGGCGGATATTTCAAGAAATAAGACACCGTGTTGCTGGGGGAGTGTGCTCCATGTCAGCGTTACTTCGAATTGCCGTCGCCGTGGCGGTCTGTCGCGATTGCGGTGCCGTCATTCGCGGCCGAGCCGTCACCTCCGGGCGCGAAGGTCTATATCATCTGGCCGCGGGACGGGACTGTCATCAAGGGCGGCAAGTTCTGGTTGCGCATGGGCCTGATCAACATGGGCATCGCGCCGGCCGGCGTGGTGAAGGCCGACACCGGCCATCATCACCTGATCATCGACGCCGAACTGCCGCCGCTGGACGAGCCGATCCCGAACGACAGCAACCATCTGCATTTCGGCAAGGGCCAGACGGAAGCGCGCATCGAGCTGGCGCCGGGCACGCACACCCTGCAGCTGCTGCTGGGGGATGCGGATCACACGCCGCATAATCCGCCGGTCTATTCCGAAAAAATCACCGTCGTGGTGCCCTGAACGGGCCGCCACAGCCGCCGGCTTTCCCAAGGGGAAACGGCGACAGCAGGGAGATCATAAAATGCGCCTACTGATTTCAGCGATTGCCTTGGTGGCGCTTGTCGCCGGTGCGGCGGCGGTGTCCGCGGGACCGACCAAGCGCGACCCGACCGCCGAGCTCTATATCGGCTGGCCGAACAACGGCGAGGTCATCAAGAAGCGGCAGATCCGCGTCTGGTTCGGCCTGCGCAACATGGGCGTCGCCCCGGCGGGCGTGGACGTGGCCAACACCGGCCATCATCACCTGCTGATCGACGTCGATCTGCCGCCCTTCGATGAGCCGATCCCCAGCGACGAGCATCATCTGCATTTCGGCAAGGGGCAGACCGAGACCGTGATCGAGCTGCCGCCGGGCAAGCATACCCTGCAGCTGATCATGGGCGACAAGGATCACATACCGCTGGATCCGCCGCTCTATTCGAAGAAGATCACGATCACCGTGAAGTAGCGCGGCGTTCGCCGCGGCTATTCGATTTCCAGCGCGACACGGAAGCCGTTGTAGAGATAGCGCACGTCGTGGTCGTAGAAGCCGCGGCTGGAAACCGTGATGTGCTTGTGGTCGTCGCGCCAGGAGCCGCCGCGCAACACGCGCCGGGCGCAGGAGTACCGTCGACGCGGGCGCTGCCGTCGTCGGCGGCGCCCTCATAGTTGTTATGCCAGCAGTCCAGGACCCATTCGGACACGCCGCCGCTCATGCTGACCAGGCCGAACGGATTCGCCTTCAGCGACACCGATCGCTCGGCGGCGACAGCTTTGAGTATTCGCCGCCGCAATCCTTGCAGCTCGCATATTCGGCGCTGACCTTGTCGCCCCACCAATAGGGCGTCTTGGTGCCGGCGCGGGCGGCATATTCCCATTCGGATTCGCTGGGCAGGCGATATTTCTTGCCGGTCTTCTCGCTCAGCCACTTGGCATAGGCGGCCGCATCGTCCCAGGAGACGTTCAGCATCGGCAGTCGCATCGTCGGCCGTGTTCATCTGCGAGATCGCTTCGCAGCCGCCGGCTTCGACGCAGGCACGCCATTCGGCAACCGTGACCTCGACTTTGCCCAATGGCGAACGGCTTGACGGCGACACGATGGGGCGGCCGCTCGCTGGCATCGCCCTTGTCGCTGCCCATGACGAACTCGCCGCCGGGCACCGCGACCATGGTGGGGCAATCCTCGCAATCGGAGAATTCATTCGCCGCACCCGCAGGCGGCGCTTCCGGCACGGCCGAAGGCAGCATGGCGGTTTGATCCGATGCTTCTGCAGGCGCGACGGCTTGCTCTTCTGCCGGCGCCGCCGCGGCGGGCGCCACGGTCTCCGGCGTCGGCGGGGCGGGCTCCAGCAATTCGCTGGCGACGAAGCCGACATCGCCGGCGGCTGTCGCGACGGAATACCAGTTGGCGCCTTCGGCCTTGCCCAGCACCTGCACTTCCGTGCCCTTGGCAATCCGGTCGATGCGCTTGGCCGCGGAATTCGGTTCGTCGCGCACATTGGCGTCGCTGCGGGCGATGTAGCGGCCGGACACCGGGACGATGGCAATGCCGCGCACGGTGTCGGGCACAACCGGCGCCGGGGCCGCCGCCATTTGGGCGACCGAAGGTGCGGCGCCCTCGTTCACATTGATGCTGACGCTGGCAACCGATGTGCCGCCGCGGCCGTCATCCACCGAATAGCTGAAGGTCCCGGCGGCTCCCGGCGCTGCATCTTCGGGATCGTAGGTCAGGCGGGTGAGTGCCGCGACGTCGATGCGGTCGCCCTTGGCCAGGATCGTCGGGCCGTCATGGATGGCGCCCTTGGCCGGCACCGCCGTCACGGTGATGGTCATGGTATCGCCGTCGGGATCGGTGGGCGGCTGCAGGTTCAGCGGATTGCGCATTGTCTGGACGGTCGTGGCGGCAATCACCGCCGGCGCCTTGTTGGATTGCTGGATATAGACCGCCACGCTGCCCACATCCGAGCCGCCGCGGTCGTCGCTGACCTGATACTCGAGCGCGCCGACATCGCCGACGGTCTTGCCATCGGGGGCAAACGCCGCTTGCTTCAACTGTTCGGCCGTCAGGAGATCGCCGATCAGCACCACGCGGTCGAACAGCTTCACCTGCCCGCCCGCCGGCAGAGCGGTGATGCGAACCACCAGCCGGTCCGATTTGTCGGGATCGGTGGGGGCCGGAATGCCGAGCGGCGTCGCGCCGGCGGAATCGAACACCTTGACCACCAGGCCGCGGGTGGCGACGGGCATCTGGTTGGGCGGCAGCGGATTGAGATAGACAGGCGTGCCGCCGAGCGTGCCCGCGACATAGGGCTCCTGCCGGTTCTTGGTCATCGCCTTCACGGTATCGGCGACCTTGCCGAAGAACAGGCGCAGCTCGACGCCCGGCTCTTTCAGTTCCTGCAGCAGCGCCGTCGTATAGGGGCTGTGCTCGCCATTGCCGTCCTCGGCAACGCCGTTGGCACGGGTCGCCATGGCGATGATCGTGCCGCTGGGCACATCGTCGACGCGGCTCAGGCCGGCCTTCACTTCGGTGGTGCCATCGGCGCGGGCGCTCAGGCGATCGACGAAGGGATTGTCGCGGCAGGCATCGATGATGGTGATGCCCGCCACCTTCGCTTCGGACATGGCGCCGAGGAACAGCTCGAGCGGCACGGCGTCATAGGGAAGGTCGCGCGGATCTTCGAGCTTGGCGTCGATCGGCACCAGGTAGTTGCGGCCGTTCACCTGCACGCCATGGCCGGCGAAGAAAATCATCACGAGATCGGCGTCCGAGGCCTTGCGGCCGAAATCGCGCAAGCTGGTCTCGAGATCGCGCTTGTTGGGATCGAGGACGCTGTAGACTTCGAAGCCGAGATCGATCAGCGCATCGCCCATGGCCTTGGCATCGTTGGGCGGATTCGGCAGGGCGGTGGCGAATTCGTAGGCGCCGATGCCGACCACCAGCGCCAGGCGCTTTTCGGGCGTCTCCGCGCGCGCGCCGACTGCCGTCAGCAACGCCAGAAAAACCACGCACGCAGCCGCGCAGAGTTTCACGGAATGACCTTCCCTGCCTGATAGGGGCATAATTTTAATTGAATTGGCATCACTTGGCTAGTCGGTTGATTTCCTTTGGATTCATAGGGGTAGCGGTACGGCCGGGCGCTATTTCTGCTCCAAATCATGGATGCCCGTCCAATCGGCCGGCGGCGGGGCGGCGGCAAAGCCGGCCGAGCGGCGGGCAAAGGTGCCGGCGGCCGGTATGGCCGCCGCCAGATCCCGAAAGGCGGCGGCCGCACCGTCGAAGTCGCGGCGGCGGAATTCGCAGAGGGCGAAGGCGAACCGGCTCTCCAAATCCTGATGCTCTGCGGTGACATCTTCCTGCATGACCAGCGGTTCGAAGATGCGCACCGGCGCCTGGCGGCCGATCACCCGCACATGGTCGATCTCGCGGAAGGCGACGGCCGGGCCGCAAGCCGCCATCGTGGCTTCGCTGACCAGGACCGACGTCCCGTAGAGCTTGTTCGCGCTCTCCAGCCGCGCGGCCAGGTTCACCGCATCGCCCATCACCGTGTAGTTCAGCCGCTGCCGCGAGCCGATATTGCCGACGATGATTTCGCCGGTGTTGATGCCGATGCGCGTCCGCAGTTCGCGTTCGCCGATGATCTCGCGAAAGAAGGGCGAGCGGAATTCGCGGTTGCGGCAGGCCAGGGCCGCCTGCACCGCATGCAGGGCCTGCTCCGGGTCTTCCGCGGGTGCACCGAACATGGCGACGATGCCGTCGCCGACATATTTATCGACGATGCCGCCATGGGTTTCGACGATCTCGGTCATCGTCTCGAGATAGGCGTTCAGCAGTTTAACGAGATCGGTCGGCGACAAACCTTCGGCGATTTCGGTGAAGCCCTTGATGTCAGAGAACATGACAGTGACGCGGCGGACTTCGCCGCCGACCTTGGGGCTTTGGCCGTCCGCCACCATGCGGTCGATGATCGCCGCCGGCAGGTAGAAGCCGAAGGCCTGGCGGATCTGCCGGCCGAGGCGGTCGGTCACCACGAAGCGGTAGCCCAGCAGCCAGGCGAAGGCGAGACCGCTGCCGAACATCGGCCCGAACAGCGGCAGCAGGATGTTGTGCTGGAAGAACAGCGTGCAGACCGCCGTCCAGACGATGGCGCCGCCGAACAGCAGCAGGCCGGCGCGGAACGGCGCCCGGCGCATGGTCAGCCAGCCGGCGCTGAAGACCAGCAGGAACAGCAGCGCCAGCCGCCAGATCATGGGGGGTTCCCGCAGCACCTCATGGCGGATCAGGTCGTTCACTGCCTGGGCATGGATCAGCACGCCGGGGATGGTGTCGCGGACATGGCTGGGGTCGTAGAAGCCGGCAGGCACCGGCAATACGCAGCGATCGCCCAAGCCGCTGCCGTCGGGCGCGGGGATCAGGCGTTTTGAGGTTAGGCGCCGGTCCTCCACATCCAGCGCGGCGCCGATCAGCACCGCCTTGCCGGAGAAATGCTCGCGGAAGAAATCGCCCTTCCCCTCCTGGGCGCAGGCATAGAGATCGGCCAGGGAGTAGGTCGGGATCTGCTGGCCGCCATCGAAATTGACCAGCATGCCCTGGGATTCCGAGCCCGGCACCACGTCGTCGCCCAGCTTGATCGTGCCGTCTTCCGCCAGGCCGGGCCGCACGCCGAGATAGCGGGCAGCGATCTCCAGCGCCAGCGACGGATCGATGCGGCCGCCGGCCTGCAGATCCTCGCTGCGGAACAGCAGCGGCACGCGGCGGATCGCGCCGTCGGAATCCTCGCTGAGGTTGGCGGCGCGGATATTCTCCTGATGGCCGACGGCATAGCTGTAGGCGGGAAAGGGGCTGATCGGCTTTTGCCGGTGCTGCACCTTGCTGAGAATCACCTTGCCCTGGGTGGCGGCGATATTGAGGGCGACGAGGAATTCCCGGTCGAAGCCCGGCACATGCTTCTCCAGGGAGATCGGCATGATCACGTCGAAAGCGACGACGCGGGCGTCGGCGGCCACCGCCGCGTTCAGCACCTTGGCCAACTGCGGCGTCCACATGGCGCTGGGCAGATCGCGGAAGGCCGGTTGCCGGTAGGTCTCCTCATCCAAGGCGATGACGGCGACCGGCGAAGATTGCAGGTCGTGGCGCACGCCGAAGGCGGCGTCGCGCAGCCAGAACAGCATATCCAGGGAAAGGCCGTTCAGCCGCTCCACCATCGGCAGCGTCAGCCAGACGACCGCGATCAGCGTCGCGAGCGCCGTGACGACGAGATCGCGCAGCCGCATCCGGCTAGAGGTAGAGCAGCCGGCCGATGACGGGACCGCCGCCCGCCGCTGCCTTGGGATCGACGCGGAAGACGATCGAATGGCCGACCGCCTCGGCCTTATAGAGGCCGCCGGGGGTCAAGACATTGGCCGTGGTGGCGAGATCGAGATAGCGGGCCTCGATGCGCATCTCCAGCCGCGGTTCCGATGCATCCAGCCGCTCGATCCGCAGCAGCGAGTTCGGGATGCTGATGCCGATGATCGGCTGGGTGTGGAACAGCGTCAGTTCGGCCGCGGGCAAAGAGGCATCACCGCCGCTGGCGGCGGTGCTGGCCGGCTCGATACTCCGGAGTATCAGCACGCCGCTGGAGTCGTTGCTGCTGGCATCGAGTTGCAGCCGGCCGCCGTCGCATTCCACCTGCTGCCGTTGCACCTCGCCACCGTCGACATTGCTCTGGTTGGTGCCGATCTGCACCGAGCCGCCGACGATCTGCTCCTGGATGCAGGAGCCGAAGTAACCGAGGCTCATGGATTCGCCGGCGCGCAGCTTGATCAGCCGGCCCACCTCCACGAAGTCCATGAATTGCAGCCCGGTGCTCGGGGCCGCGATCTGTTCGACCACGGCCACCGGCTCACCCGCTGCAGCATTTTCCGATGGCAGCGCCAAAAACAACAGGCCGCCGATGATGAGCGCGCGCCGCGGCAACATGATGCTGCGGCTCAGCGCAACAATATGCTGTGCTTGCATGTCCAACCTCATTCTCCCTCTGTCGCGCAGACCGGCTGGCGGGCTGTCCTATCCGCGCTTTTTCTTGCCGGCCATTCTACCCCAATCTGGGCGGCCTGCTAACAGGGATGGAGATGTCGCCGCTTTTTATTCCCTGGGGATGTGACGAAGCGCACAACGGCAAAGGCCCCCTGCAGCGCCGGCCTGCAAGATTTCCTGCGTCTATAGCCTTGATTCACGCTCGTTTCACGAAGGCCAGGCGCGTCCTGGTGACCTCCGGCATGCCGAGGGGGCCAAGAAGGCCATCTCTGCCTCAGCGGCGCTTATAGGCCTTGGCGAAGGTCGCCACTTCCTGGCGAGTCGGCTCGCGCGCGGTGAAGGCCCGGAGGTAGTCGGCCACGTAGTCCAGGCGCGTGGCCTGGGATTCCTCCAGGTCCAGCGAGTAGTAGCCGATCTGCATGAAATAGAGCACGCGCGCCCGGATGAAGGCGTCGCGCTCGCGATAGCCGTGACGGATGAACATGCGTTTGATCGCGTCGACCCGCTCGTCGTCGGCCTGGTCCACGGCGCGGCGCACATGGCCGGAGCGGCGCGCCCATTCCCTGATGGCGAAGTCCAGCCGGGGATCGAACAGGCTTTCATCCATCCAGCAGATGAAGATGTTGAGCACGCCCTGGGTGATGGTGGCCGCGGGCGCCGCCGCCTTGTCCACGATGACGCGGGTGTTGCCGTCGCGCCATCGCTCCAGCAGCAGGTCCAGCAGATGCTCGCGGCTGCGGAAGAACCAGTAGAAGCTGGATCGCGACACGCCGAGCCGCTCGGCCAGGGGCAGCACCTTCACATTCTCCACGCCATCGCTGATCAGCGCGTCCAAGGCGGCGGTCAGCCAGTCCTCGCGCGTCAGCCGGCTTTCGGGCGTGCCGTTGAGGGCGCGCGCCGCCAGCCGTTTGCGGGGGGAGGCTTTGCTTTTCAGGGTCATGTGCGACGGGACCGTAGCCGGGCGCCGCCCCGCCTGTCCAGGACGCCACGGCTCTGGACACATGTGTCTAGACTTCGCCGGGGCCATGTTTTATGGATTTGGCAAGGGCCCGGGAGCGGCCGGCGGGGAGAGCAATCCATGAAATCGCATTATCGCGTGGCGGTCATCGGCGGCGGCGTGGTCGGCGTCAGCGTCCTCTATCATCTGGCCAAGCTGGGCTGGAGCGACGTCGTTCTGATCGAGCGCAAGGAACTGACGGCGGGCTCCACCTGGCATGCGGCCGCGGGCTTCCACGCCATCAACGCCGATCCGAACATCGCAGCACTGCAGAGCTACACCATCGGCCTGTACAAGACGCTGCAGGAGGAGAGCGGCCAGAATGTCGGCATGCATATGGCCGGCGGCGTCAACCTGGCGGGAACGCCGGAACGCTGGGAGTGGCTGAAATCCGCCTGGGCCGTGTTCCAGACCATGGGCATGGAGGAAGCCCGGCTGATGACGCCGGAAGAGGTCAAGCAGGTCTGCCCGATCGCCGATATCTCCGGCATCTATGGCGGCCTCTATGATCCCAACGAGGGCCATCTGGATGCCTATGGCGTCACCCATGCCTATGCCATCGCGGCGAAGAAGCGCGGCGCCGAAGTGATCCTGCGCAACCGGGTGCTGGAGCTGCATCCGCGCCCGGATGGCAGTTGGACCCTGGTCACCGAGCAGGGAACCATCACCGCCGAGCATGTGGTCAATGCCGCCGGCCTGTGGGCGAAGAAGGTGGGGCTGATGGCCGGCGTCGATCTGCCGGTCACGCCGATGGAGCATCACTATCTGGTCACGGAGAGCATTCCGGCGGTGGCGGCTCTGGACAAGGAACTGCCGCTGACCGTCGATCTCGAGGGCTTCACTTACCTGCGGCAGGAGGGCAAGGGCGTTCTGCTGGGCATCTACGAACTCAATCCCAAGCATTGGAACATCGACGGC
Organism: uncultured Alphaproteobacteria bacterium; assembly: GCA_963816235.1. Lineage (GTDB taxonomy): Bacteria > Pseudomonadota > Alphaproteobacteria > Dongiales > Dongiaceae > DATKFM01. The sequence continues at coordinate 39,320 of CAWFKD010000013.1, forward strand.
GCGCCCTGGGACTACGGCACCGAGCTGATCCCCGAGGATATCGACCGCATCGCGCCGCAACTGGCCAAGGGCTTCGAGCGCTTCCCCTGCCTGAACGATGCCGGCATCAAGCGCTGGGTGAACGGCGCCTTCACCTTCACCCCCGACGGCAATCCGCTGGTGGGGCCGGTGCCGGGCCTGCGCAACTACTGGACCGCCTGCGGCGTCATGGCCGGCTTCGCCCAGGGCGGCGGCGTCGGCCTGTCGCTGGCGCAGTGGATGATCGAAGGCGAACCGGGCGCCGACATCTATGGCATGGACGTGGCGCGCTATGGCCGCTGGGCCAGCAATCGCGAATACCTCAAGGCGATGACGGCCCAGTTCTATAAGCGCCGCTTCGTGCTCACCTATCCGAACGAGCAGCTGCCCGCCGGCCGGCCGCTGCGCCGGGCGCCGGCCTATGACGCGATGACCGCCGATGGCGCCCATTGGGGCGTGAGCTGGGGGCTGGAGCTGCCGCTCTATTTCGCGCGCCGGGATTTTGCGGAGACGCCGACGCAGAAGCGCTCCAACGCCCATGACATCGTCGCCGCCGAATGCAAGGCGACGCGGGCGGGCGTCGGCCTGCTGGATACCACCGCCTTCGCCCGCTATGAGGTGGCGGGACCAGGGGCGCGGGAATGGCTCGACAAGCTGCTGGCCTGCAAGCTGCCGGCCCGCGGCCGGACAAAGCTGGCGCCGATGCTGAGCCGCAACGGCCGGCTGCTGGGCGATCTCACGGTGCTGAACTGGGATGATTCCAGCTGGTGGCTGATGGGCTCCTACTATCTGCGCCAATGGCATATGCGCTGGTTCGAGAGCCAGCTGCCCGGCAGCGGCGTGGCCTTGCGGGATATCTCCGATGCCGTCACCGGCTTCAGCCTGTCGGGGCCGAAATCCCGCGACCTGCTGGCGCGGCTGACCGATGCCGATGTCTCGAACAAGGCGTTCGGCTTCATGCATTGCCGGGAGATGGATGTCGGGCTGATGCGCACGAAGACGGCGCGGCTCTCGGTCGCCGGCGAGCTGGGCTATGAGATCAATGTGCCCAGCAGCGAGCATCTGGCGCTCTATCACACGCTGCTGGAGGCCGGGCGCGATCTCGGCATCCGGCAGATCGGCTACAGCGCGCTGAACAGCCTGCGGCTGGAAAAGAGCTTCGGCGTCTGGTCGCGGGAATTCACCTGGGCCTATACGCCGGGCATGAGCGGCATGGACCGCTTCGTCGCCTTCGACAAGCCGGGCTTCATCGGCCGCGACGCGGCGCTGAAGGAGAAGACCGCCGATTCGGCCAAGCGAAAATTGGTAACGCTGGAGGTGGAGGCGACGGACGCCGATGCCGCGGGCTTCGAGCCGGTCTGGGCCGGCAGCCGCCGCGTCGGATTCGTCACCTCCGGCGGCTATGGCCATACTATCGGCAAGAGCCTGGCCATGGCCTATGTCGACCGCGACGCCGCGGGTGGGCCGCTGGAGGTGCATATCGTCGGCGCCAGGCGGAAATGCCGCGTCGTGCCGCCCTCGCCCCACGATCCCCAGGGCAAGCTGTTGCGGAGCTAGCGGTTGATGGCGAGAGAGTCTCTCCATGGTTGAGCGCGAGCGGCGGGTCACGCGCCGTGGCCGTCCCGCAGGCGCAACCACCTCGCGCATGACGGACTATGGCCATCTGTTGAACAACCTGCCCCGCGCCCGGGCATTCTCCGATGACCAGATCGAGAACATCCATCAGACGGCGCTACGCGTGCTGGAAGAACTCGGAGTCCGCGTTCTCAATGCCGAGGCCCGCAAGCTGTTTCATGCCGCCGGCGCCAGCGTCGACGACTCGACCCTGATGGTGCGGATCGACCGCGGGTTGGTCATCAGGAGCCTGGAATCGGCGCCGAGCGTGTTCGACATGTTCGGCGCACGGCCGGAGCGCAACGTGACGCTCGGCGGCGATCATGTGGCGTTTGTCTGCGTCGGCGGGCCGCCCCATATCTCCGACCTCGATCGCGGCAAGCGGCCGGGCACTCTCGAGGACAGCCGTAACATCATCCGGTTGAACCAGCATTTCGAGGTCATCCACCTGCAGTCGCCCAACGTGGAGCCGCAGGACACACCGCTCAATGTCCGTCACCTCCAGGTGACGGACAGCCAGCTCCGGCTCAGCGACAAGCCGCTGTTCGTGTTCAGCCGCGGCACGGCGCAGGTCGTCGACTGCTTCGAGATGATCCGAATCGCCCAGGGCCTCGACGAAGCAACATTCCAGGCGCAGCCGCGCTGCTACACCGTGATCAATACCAACTCGCCCCGGCAGCTCGATGTGCCGATGTGCCAGGGCATTATCGATTTCGCCAGAGCGGGCCAAGTTTCGGTGATTACCCCCTTCACGCTGGCCGGGCGCCATGGCGCCGGTGACGATGGCCGGCGCGCTGACGCTGCAGCATGCGGAGGCGCTGGCCGGAATCGCCCTGAGCCAGATCGTGCGTCCGGGCGCGCCGGTGGTGTATGGATCCTTCACCTCCAACGTCGACATGAAATCGGGATCGCCCGCCTTCGGCACCCCGGAGTTCGTCAAGGCCGCCTTCGGCGCCGGGCAACTGGCCCGGCACATTCGCTTGCCCTGGCGCGGTTCCGCAGCGACCGCATCGAACGCGCCGGACGAGCAGTCGGTCTACGAGTTCCTGATGTCGGCCTGGGGCTCGGTCCTGGGCGGCGTAAACATGATGATCCACGCGGCGGGATGGCTCGAAGGCGGCCTTACCGCCTCGATGGAGAAATACATCCTGGATATCGAGATGCTGCAGATTTTCGCCGAGATCTTTCAACCCTTGCCGGCGGCCGAGGCCGACGTGGGCTTCGAGGCCATCAAGGAAGTCGAACCCGGCGGGCATTTCTTTGCCGCGCAGCACACCATGGAGCGATACCAGACAGCGTTCTATACGCCGTTGGTGTCAGACTGGCGCAACTACGGCAGCTGGAGCGAAGACGGCGCACGCACCGCAACCCAGCGCGCCAACGGCATCTGGAAGAAGATCCTGGCGGAATTCCAGCCGCCGCCGATGGATGCCGGTGCCGCCGAAGCGCTGGCGGCTTTCGTCGAACGCCGGACGCGCGCGGGCGGCGCCTTGCCCGCCTCGTAGCACCGCTGGAGTGGAATTCGCTTGCGGGAAACCGACTCCTGGCAGAAAAACGCACAGCGTTACCGTCCCGTTAACCAATCCTGAACCAACCTGGATTATTCATTCCCGGCATCATGATCAGCCGTCGCAATGCGCTTTTGAGAACCGTCGCCAGCGCCGCCCTGTTTGGCGGCGCTGCGGCTTTTGGGCTTATCAAGCTCGCCTTCGCCGCCGAGAAGGTCGGCAGCGCCCAGGATGTGGTCAATCAGGCCTGGGGCACGCCGCCGGGCGAATCCAAGGAAGAGCTGGCGCAGGCATCGCCGGTGCATCGCAACGAATTGCTGGAGACCGGCGAAGAGAGCGGCATCGATATCATGTTCGTCGACAACTCCAAGGTCACCATGGGCCAGCGCGCCCGGCTGACGGTGGATGAATTCGTCTATGCCGATCCGGCCACCAGCAAGTCGGTGATCAACCTGACCAAGGGCGCTTTCCGCTATGTCTCCGGCAAGATGGCCGAAGACAAGGTGACGCTGAAGACGCCGACCGCCACCATGGTGATCCGCGGCACGGAACTGAAGATCGACGTCGCCGATGACGGCTCGACCGAAGTCAGTGTGCTCGAAGGCGCCATCCAGCTCACCTCGCTGATCGCCGGCACGGCGCTGTCCATCGTCACCGGCCAGTCGGGCCTGCTCAACGGCAGCGGCGCGTTCCAGGGCGGCGTGCGCAATTTCATCCACGAGTCGAACGACCCGGCGGTGGAATTCGGCCTCAGCGAACTGCGCTCGCGCCTGCCGATCCCCGGCGTCCCGGGAGTCCCGGGCATCCCGGGCCTGCCGCTGCCGTAAACCGCGGAGCGTTGCTGCGCCCTATTGCAAGTTGGCGCGGTCGTCCGCGCCTGAAGCCCTCATTGCTGTCTTCCCGGCGAGAGCGAGGAATGGACATTCTTCTCGCATGGTTTCTCAATCCCCTCTCCCTGCTTGCAGGGAGAGGGTGCATGGCTGTCGCTCTGCGACCGCCATGCGGGTGAGGGTCTGGGAGCACGAGCACTGCAGGGTTCGTGTTGCTGGCGAGTTTGAAGGCCATATTCGATTCAGCCCGTTGCGCTCATGGTTGCGCACGGAGATCTCGGCACCATCCCCTCACCCCTGCCCCTCTCCCCCACTTCGTGGTGGCGAGGGGTCAATTTTTTCTGCGATTTGCCGGCCACTTTGCGGCAGGCTAGGCTGACCCTCAACAATTGGTCCGGTACAACCGATCAGTGTACTGGGGGCATTCATGCGCAAGATCACAATGGCAATTCTCGCTGCGGTCGCCGCGCCGCTGCTACTGGGCAGCGCAGCGCCGGAGGCGAATCACGCTGAAGCCTGTGATCGACAAGCTGGGCGGAGCGCCTTGCGCCACCGGCAGCCTGACCTGCGTGAAGATCAAGGTGCCTGTCGATCATCGCGCCAACAGCGGCCCCACCATCGATATCGAGTTCGCCGTCAGCTTCGCCACCGGCGCCAGCAAGGGCGTGCTGATCTATGTGGTCGGCGGGCCCGGCGGCAGCGGGCTGGCGGTGGCCGACGATTACCTCTCCGCCTATGACGCCAAGCTGACCGAGAACATGGACATCGTGTTCTTCGATCAGCGGGGCATCGGGCCGGATCACGGCCTGGCCTGCCCCAAGGCGCAGGCGATCTTCGACACGGCGGAGACCTCGATCAAGCAACCCGAGGCGGCGATCGCCATCGCCAAGGCCTATGCCACCGATTGCCCGGCGGAACTGAAATCCCGCGACCTGCTGCCCTATGTGGATACCGAGCAGGCGATCCGCGATGTCGAGCTGTTCCGCCAGGCGATCGGCAGCCCGCAGATCTGGATCTATGGCGAAAGCTACGGCACGCAGTTCGCCCAGCAATACGCCACCGCCTTTCCCACCTCGGTGAAGGGCGTGGTGGTGGACGGCGTGGTCGACCTGAACCTGGATTTCGACGGCTACTACACTTCCTATGTGCTGGCGGCCGAGCGCATCCTGGCGCGGGTGCTGGCGGATTGCGCGGTCACCCCCGGCTGCCGCGAGGATATGCGGGGCGACGCCGCATCGGCCTATGACAGCATCGCGGCCCTGACCAGCATCGGGCCGATCGAGGTGGATTTCCCGCTGGCCGACGGGACCCTCACCAAGCGCAAGCTGACCGCGGGCATGCTGGAGGCGGACGCGTTCTACGCACTCTATGGGCCTGACGATCGCGCCACATTCCTGCGGGCGCTGGCGGCGGGATCGCGGGGCGATCTGTTGCCGCTGTTGCGCCTGGCCTATTACAACCTGGAAATCGATCCGCAGACCCTCGTGGGTTCGCCCGATCCCACCTGGTACGGCGCCGCCTACTATGCCGTCACCTGCAGCGACTATGGCGAGGGCACGGCCGACGGCGACGAGACGGCAAAGCAGGTCATCGAGAAGGCGAAAGCCTTCGCACCCCGCGCGCCGCGGCTGTTGAATTCGTACTATGTAGAGCGGCTGGCCTGCGCCTATTGGCCGAAACGCGGCCCGAACGAGCGGCCGAAGCCCTATGCCGGCGGCGAGTTCCCGACGCTGATTCTCAACGCCGACACCGATCCGATCACGCCGATCACCATGTCCCAGGCTGTCATGGACAATGCGCAGAATGCCTATCTGGTCACCATGGCGGGCGGGCCCCACGTGATCTGGGGCCGGGAACTGCCCTGCCCGGATGAGATCGTCTTCAAGCTGATGTTCGACGGCACCGAGCCGGAGGCGCGGGAGCAGATCTGCCGCCAGGATTTCATCGGCAACTATCGGAAGCTGACGCTGACCGATCCGGCGGCGGTGGACCCGGCGCTGATCGGGCGCGGGGTGGAACTCGAGATCAGAGAATCGCCGGAGATCGACAATTGGGACGGCGAGACTCCGCTCGCGGTAGGGCTGCAACGGCGGCGGCAAGATCGACGTGGCCGCGGGCGACGCCGGGACGGAATACACTTTCACGAAATGCGCGATGTGGCCGAATGTCGTTTTGGACGGCACGGGCACCGATATCGAAGAGGGCGGCAGCAATCCCGGCCTCACGCTGCAGATCGCCGTCAGCGGCGCCCATCAGGGGCAGTTCACCTTCCGGCACAACAACGAAACCGATGCGTTGAGCGTGGCCGGCACCTATGACGGAAAGGACATCCGGACGCCGCGGCTGCTGCCGTGACGGCGGCAATCGACGGAATCGATAGCTGAAGAGAACCCGCTGCCTACTGCGCGGCGGCTTCCTGCGGACGGAGGCCGCCCGCCATCTCCACATCCGCCTGCTGGGCGAGACGCGCGGCTTCCATGGCGCGGCTTGCCGCATTGCGGCGGCGGATCTCAGCGGCGATGGCGATGGCCACGGTGGTGACGACGAGAACCACGGCGACGGCATTCACCGCCGGCGTCACGCCCTGGCGCACCTTGTTCGCTATGAAGATGGCGAAGGTCTGTTCCGCGCCGATGGCGAAATAGGTCGTGGTATAGTTCTCAAAGGATTGCAGGAAGGCGAGGCCGGCGGCGGAGAGAAGCGCCGGCCGCATATAGGGCACGGTGATGCGCCAGAACACCTGGCGCGGGCTGGCGCCCAGATCCAGGCCCGCCTCCTCCAGCGTGGTGTCGAAGCGCTGCAGCCGGGCGATGAAGATCAGCATGCAGTAGGCCGATATGAAGCTGGACTGGGCCAGCACCGCCGTCCACCAGGAGGCGCGCAGGCCGACCTGCTGGCTCCAGAAGATGAAGGTGGAGATGCCGAGCACGATGCCCGGCGCCAGGATCGGCGACACCAGCACGGCGTAGAGCAGGGCCTTGCCCTTGATCTGCAGCCGGGTCAGCGCCAAGGCCCCGCCGAGGCCGAGCGCCACCGACAGCACCACCACGAAGACGGCGATCAGGAGGCTCATATAAAGCCCGTCGAACATGCGACGGTCGTCCCAGGCAGCGGCAAACCAGTCGAGCGTGAAGTGGAAATCGCGATGGGTCGGGATGCGGCTGGTGTTGAAGGCCAACAGCATCAAATAGAACAGCGGGAACAGCAGATAGCCGAGGAAGATCGCCAGATAGCCCCGGATCGACCATTTCAGCAGGTTGTCGTAGTTGCCCATGGCCGCCCCCTAGCGCGCGATATCGCGCAGGGTGACGCGGAACACCCGCATCATCACCACGACAAATACGAGACAGACCAATTCCAGCACCAGCGCATAGGCCGAGCCGCCGTTCCAGTTCAGCACTGAAAACTGCGATTCGATGGCCTGGGTGAACCAGAAGCTGGACCTGCCGCCCAGCAGCACCGGCACGATGAAGGAGCCGGCGCAGAGCATGAACATGACGATACAGCCCGACGCTATGCCCGGCTTGGCATGGGGGATAACGATGCGCCGGTGCACCCGAGCCCAGGAAGCGCCGAGATCCCGCGCCGCCTCGACCTGATTGCGGTCCAGGCTTTCCATGGCGTTGAACATCGGAAAGACCATGAACAGGATGTAGGAATAGACCAGGCCGACGAAGAGCGCGATGTTGGCGTCGAGGATCGGCAGCTCATAATTGAAGAACTCGAAGGGCTCGAAGCCCATGGCGATCAACATCTGGTTCAGCAGTCCCTGCCGCGCCATCAGCGTGCGCCAGGCATAGGCGCGCAGCACCTCGTTGACCCAGAAAGGCACCAGCAGGCAGAGCATCAGGATATGCAGCCACTTCGCCGTGGCGACCTTCGCCAGATAATAGGCGATGGGATAGCAGACGATCAGGGACATGACGGTGATAACGCCGCTGGTCAGCAGCGTACGGAGAAAGGTCTGAAAGGCGAGATCGTCCTTGGGATCGAACAGCGGCCCGAAGGAATAGAAGGTAAATCCCTCGCCCACGAGCCCCTTGTTGACGGATCCCGGATTCGCGTGGAAGGCGTAATCGAGCAGCATCAAATGGGGAATCAGGATCAGCAGCAGGATCCAGATCGCCACCGAGCCGAAGATGAAGGCGAGGCCCACGCGGCCGAAGCGGTTGAGCGTCTCACCCATGGGCGGTTTCCGCCCGCGGCAGGATGCGCGCATCGTCGGCGGCGAAATGCACCTCGATCCGGCTCTGCTCGCGGATTTCCGGGACCTCGCCGTCGTTCGACATGGTCAGGGTCACCGGCGTCCCGGCCGGGTTCGCCAGGCTGATGTTGACGAGTATGCCCTCGAAAACTTCACCCAGCACCGTCGAGGCGATGGTGTTGTAGAAGCCGCCCGACGGCGGCTGCAGCCGCAAGCGTTCCGGCCGCACGAACAGCAGCCCTTCGTCGCCCGCCTTCAGGCCGCTGGGATTGGCGCCGGTCAGCCTGCCGAAGGCCGTCTCGATCTGCGCCTCGCCGTTGCTGACGGCGACGATGCGGCCGTCGAACAGATTGTTCTCGCCGACGAATGAGGCGACGAAGGCCGTCGCCGGATTGTTATAAATCTCCGCCGATACGCCCACCTGCTCCATCCGGCCCTGGCTCATCACGGCGACGCGGTCGGACATGGCCAGCGCCTCGCTCTGATCGTGGGTGATGTAGACGAAGGTGACGCCGGTGCGCTGCTGGATGGCGCGCAGCTCGGCGCGCATATGCTGCCGCAGCTTGAGATCCAGCGCCGAGAGCGGTTCGTCAAGCAGCAGGACTTCCGGTTCCACGGCCAGCGCGCGGGCGATTGCCACACGCTGCTTCTGGCCACCGGATAACTCGTCGATGCGGCGGCTGGCATAGCCGGGGAGCGCGATCAGGTCGAGCATGGCATCGACTTTGCGCCGCCGTTCGGCCAGGGGCACGCCGCGCACCTCCAGCCCGAAACCGATATTCTCTTCCACCGTCATCAGCGGGAACAGAGCCAGGTTCTGGAAGATCAGCGCCGTCGGCCGCACATTGGGGCCGAGGCCGGCCAGAGAGCGGGCGCCGAGGCGGATATCGCCCGCGCTCGGCTCGATGAAGCCGGAGATCATGCGCAGGATGGTAGTCTTGCCGCATCCCGACGGCCCCAGGAACGAGAAGAATTCGCCCTGCTTGATGGTGAGGTTGAGATTGCGGACGGCGGTAAAGCTGCCGAAGCGCTTCACAACCTCGATGAATTCAAGGTCATTGTTCATGGGCGATCACCTGCAGCCAGCGTAGGTCATCCCGTGGCCGGACTTCAACACCGGCCACGGGAATTCCTGCACCGCACTTAGGCCGCGGAGATCTTGTCCGCCAGCGCCTGGCGCTTCTCCAGGAACCAGGGGCGCTCCGTGCCCTGCACCCAGAGCTTCGCGATGGCATCGCCGGGATAGGCGTCGGCGAAGTTCTTCTTGAAGCTATCGGCGACAAATGCGTCGAACCCGATGACCACTGAGTTGTAGGTCGTGGCGTCGGAGACGACTCCACCCACCTCCGGCTGGAATGACCAGTTGATGAAGGCGTAGGCCTGCTCGACATTGGCCGCCCCGGAGGTCAAGGCAATCGAGTCGATCCAGCTGAGCGCCCCTTCGACCGGCGCCAGGTAGTTATAGGGCCTGCCCTGGTTCTTGAGCTGGAAGATCGGACCGTCCCAGGTATGGCCGATGACCGCGCCATCCTGTTCGAAGCCCGACTGCGTATCCGCCGTGCCCTTCCACCAATTGACGATCTGCGCCTTGTTGGCGACGACATACTCCGCCGCCTTGCCGTAACCCAGATCGAAGGCGGCCTCATCATCATACGCCTTGCGCATGGTGCCCGGAGGCAGATCGCCGGTCTGTTCCATCCAGAGCCCGGTCACCAGCATCGAGGAGCGCTGGCGGCTGAGCATCAGGCCCTTGTGTTCCGGCTTCCACAGATCGCCGAACGACGCCTTGCCATACTCGAGCTGCACTTTCTCGGTGTTGTAGGCGAGCGCCTCCGTGCCCCAGTCATAGGGCAGCGCATAGTACTTGCCGTCCTTCGTGGCGCCGAGTTGCTTGGTCTGCTCCAGGAAGCTGGGTTGCACCTGCTTGAGATTCGGGATGCTTCGACTCGTCGATGGGCGCCAAGCTGCCCTGGTCGATATGCGCCGAGATCCAGGCGATCGACGGCGACGTCAGATCCCAGCCGCTGCCGCCGGCAGCCTTCAGCTTGTTGAGGCAGTCCTCGTTGGACGAATAGGTCGTCACGTTGACCTTGATGCCGCTTTCGGCGGTGAATTTGTCGAGCAGTCCCTGCGGTGCGTAGTCTTCCCAGGTGAACCAGTTCACTTCGCCCGATGACGAAAAAGCATTGCGCGATAGCATCGGTCCGACGACGCCGACGGCGCCCAATGCGAGAGCGCTTTTCAGAATGGTGCGGCGGCTGGCCCGTGCCGCAGAAACGGTGGCCAGCGCGGAACGCTGGCCGGATGTCAGCTTGGTCATAGCGTAAACTCCTCTCCTCAGTTGTTGCCTTGCCTGTTACTTATTCGTGCTGGTTCGGGCTTCGACCGACATCCGGCCGCTGCCCGCCGCGATTCTTGCTTGGTTGACGGCGTCGCTTTCGGCGCGCCCGCCGGCCCAGTCTGTCATGATCGACTCGCCGGCCAAGGGCTGGCAAGTGAATGTTTGGTGAGCCGCCGGCCGGATCATGGCGCCTCGCTGACCTGGTAGGCCGAGCGGGCCAGCCATTCCGGCTCGATCTCCACCCCCCAGCCGGGCTCGCTTGGCACGGTTACGCAGCCCCCCTCGACCCGGTAGGGATCGTTGCGGAAGAGCCCGTATTGCCAAGGGTAGTAGTCCGCCTCCTCGATGGAAAACTCCAGATATTTGCCGGCGTTGGGCAGCGCCGGCAGCAGATGCATGGTGAAAAGCGTGATCAATCCCAGATTGGCCGCGTGGGGGGTCACCGGCAGTCCGGCCGCCTGCGCCATGGCGGCCACCCGCAGGGCGCGGCCGATGCCGCCGACATAGAGCACGTCCGGCTGGACGATATCGACCACCCGCTCCCGGCACATGCGCCACCAGACCGGCAGTTCGCAATCCTGTTCGCCGCCGGTAACCGCGACATCCAGCGCTTCGGTCACCTGCTTGGTCTGCTCCAGCTCCCAATAGGGACAGGGCTCCTCGAAATGCTCGATTCCCTCGGCCTCCAGCAGGCGCCCTACCTCGATCGCCCGGGCCGGGGAGAAGCCGCTATTGCCGTCCACCAGCAACGCTGCATCGGGGCCGAGCGCGCGGCGGATCGTCGGCACGATGGCCTCAGTACGGCCGGGCCATTCGTCGATGTCATGGCCGCATTCCGCTCCGACGCGGAACTTGAAGGCATCGAAGCCGTGCTTGTCCCGCAGCCGGCGGAAGCGCGCCGCCTCGTCCTCGGGCGTGATGTCCCGCTTCATCGAGGAGGCATAGCAGCGCAGCCGGCCGGGCTTGCCGCCCAGCAGCTCCACGACAGGCTTGCGCTCGATCTTGCCTCGTAAATCCCAGAGCGCAGTGTCGAGACCGGCCATGGCCCGCTTCACGTAGGAGCCGGGGAATTTGTGCTCCTTCTCCTCGATGCGGTCGAGCAGCGGATCGATGGGAAAGATGCCGGCCCCCAGCGCATAGGGCGCCACTTGCCGGTGCAGCACCTGGGCGCTGATGTCCGAATTGTAGGTGGAAAGCTGGCCCCAGCCCTGAGCGCCGCTGTCCGATGTCACGCGGACGAAGCCGATGAATCGGGTGCTGAAGGTCTCGAGACGCGCGATCCGCATGTCGACGGTGATTGCCTGGCCCTGGAGGCGCCCGGCGGCCGGTTCCCCGGTTCTTTGGGCGCTTGTTATCTTTTTTCTACTGAAATCAGAGGATTGAGCGATAGGTGCATAAACGCAAGCGAAGCTTTATGCTGCCAAGACCTAAGTTTTCTTGGGCCTCAGCATGACCTATCGTCTGCCACCCCTGAATTGGCTCCGGGCTTTCGAGACCAGCGCCCGGCATATGAGCTTCGCCAAGGCGGCCACGGACCTGAACCTGACCTCTACCGCCATCAGCCATCAGGTACGCTCCCTCGAGCGCCACCTGGGCCATGCGCTGTTCGAGCGCCTCGCCCGCGGCCTGCGGCTGACCGAGATGGGTGCGGCCTATCTGCCTGATGTCCGGCGGACCTTCGAAAACCTGTCGGCCGCGACCACCAAGCTGTTCGGCCAGAGCGGCATGACCTCGATCACCGTGCGGGCGCCGGTGTCGTTCGTGACGCTATGGCTGGCGCCGCGGCTGCCGCGCTTCCAGGCGGAATATCCGGGCATCGAGATCCTGATCCTCTCCACCATCTGGGCCGATGCGCAGCCGGACGAGGCCACTGATATCGACATCCGCTTCGGCAGCGGCGCCTGGGCCGGCTATGAGGCGGAGCGGCTGTGGCACCAGCCGTCCGTCATTGTCTGCAACCGCGAGGTGGCGCAGCGGGGCAGCGCGGCAAAGCGCCTGCTGGAAATCGCGGAGACCCGGCTGATCCATGTGGTCGGCCACGAGAACCACTGGACCGAGGCCTTCCGCGAGATCGGCCTGCCGATGCCGCAGCCGAGCAAGGCCCTGCGGGTGGACAATTCCGTCGCCGCGGTGCTGCTGGCGGCGAGCGCCGGCGCCACCATCGTGCTGCGGCCCTATGCGCAGCGCGCGGTGGAGATCCTGCCGCTGCACCAGCCGTTCGACCTGGAACTGCCGATCGAGCAGGCGCATTTCCTGCTGACGCCGATCGGGATGTCGAATGTGCGGCCGGAAGTGCTGCTGTTCCGGCAGTGGATCGTGGAGGAAGCGGCGGGGACGTGAGGCCGGAGCGGGAACCATCGAATTCCCCGCGCCTTTTCCAAGCGACCGAACAATGCAGGGCTCGCGCAAGTGATCAGAAAATTGCCATCAGGAAAATACCGGCTCTACTCGCGCAAGACCGATCCCAAGACCGGCAAGCGCCGCAACCTCGGCACCTTCGCCACGCGCCAGGCCGCCGAACGGCATGAGCGCGCGGTGCAGTACTTCAAGCGCCGGGGCTGAGGGGGTTGTCGTCCGGTTCCTCTACGCTAGGGTCGCGTGACGAGAATCGGACTCCGGCGGGGGCGCATGGGCTACTTTCTTGGACTGGACATCGGCACGACGTCCACGATCGGAATCCTGATCGGGCTGCCCAACCGGGTCTTGGCGATCGCTTCCAGGCCGGTGACCCTGTCCTCCCGTCATCCGGGATGGGCGGAAGAGGATCCAAATCAATGGTGGGCGAATGTCTGCGCCCTCGTGCCGGAACTCCTGTCCCAGGCCGGAGTGACGGCGCGGGATGTCTCGGGCATCGGCGTTACCGGCATGCTGCCGACGGTCGTGCTTCTCGATAAAGCCGGCGAGCTGTTGCGTCCTTCGATACAGCAGAGCGACGGGCGTTGCTACGCCGAAGTGGCGGATCTTGCCCGGGATATCGACGAGGCGGAATTCATTCGTGTCGCCGCCAACGGCATCAATCAGCAACTGGTCGGCTGCAAGCTCCGCTGGCTGGAAAAGCACGAAGCGGAAATCTTCGGCAAGATCGCCACGGTGTTTGGGTCCTACGACTACATCAACCACCGCCTGACCGGTGAGCGCGCCGTCGAGCAGAACTGGGCGTTGGAGGCCGGATTTGTCGACATCTCTACTCATGCCCTTTCCGATCGCCTGATCAAGCTTGCCCATATTCCTCCCGAGGCGGTACCGCCGAAGATCGCCTCCCATGCGATTCATGGCCGGGTGACCGCCGCGGCGTCCGCCGCGACGGGTTTGCCTGATGGCGTGCCGGTGATCGGCGGCGTCGCCGATTTGATCGCGTCAGCATTTGCCGCCGGGCTTACCAAGAGCGGCGACGTGCTGCTGAAGTTCGGCGGTTCGGCCGATATCCTGGTTGCAACCGGAAGAGTTGCGCCGGATCCCCGGATGTTTCTCGACTATCATCTGATCCCCGGACTCTACGTGCCAAATGGATGCATGGCCTCCGGCGGCTCGGCACTCAATTGGTTCGCGGCGAAGTTCGCCGCCGGAGAACAGGCCGCTGCCGCCAGTGCCGGACTCACGATTCACCAGCATCTTGATCTCCTGGCGGCCGAAACGCCGGCCGGTGCCGATGGCGTTCACGTGATTCCGTACTTCCTCGGCGAAAAAACTCCCATTCACGACCCCTATGCGCGAGGTTCAATTCTTGGACTGAGCTTCAATCACGGACCGCCCCATGTCTGGCGGGCCCTCCTGGAAAGCTTCGGCTATGCCTTCCGCCATCATATCGAAGTGCTCAACGACATGGGCCATGCAACAACGCGATACATGGCGTCGGATGGCGGCTCCAATTCGAGATTCTGGATGCAGATCGTTGCCGATATCCTGCAAATGCCGATACAGCGCCTGACGGGCCATCCGGGGTCCTGCCTGGGCGCGGCATGGGTGGCCGCCATCGGCACGGGGGCCACGTCCGACTGGCATGGCGTGACCAACTTCGTGACACAAGGAGAGGTTGTTTCGCCGAATGCATCCAACAGAGCGCTTTACGACGCCGGCTATCGCCGTTTCCGCGAGACCTATGGGAAGTTTATCGAACTGCGCAAGGGCGGCAATTGATGCGGATTCCCCTGCATCGGCCTGAGCCTGGACTCATCTGACAGCGGCTTGCCGATCTCGCGGGTGCACGCCGTCCGCTGCACCTCGCCAAGCCAGTTGCGGAACAGGAGATGGGCGAAGGGTCGCCACACATTCTCCGGCGCGCGTGCGGGATCGTCCTCGGGAAAGTAGTTGACGGGAATGTCGGCGGGCTTGCCTGCCGACCGGTCGCGAAGAAACTCATCGCGCAATGTCCCGGCGTCATATTCCAGGTGATTGAACATATAGACCGCCCGATTCTCGCGATCCTCGATGAGGCACAGCCCCGCATCGGCGGAGTCCGCCAGGATGGTCAAGCCCGCACATGCCGGCAGATCGGCCGCCCGCACCTCCGTGTGCCGCGACACCGGAACCGGAAAACGCTCCCCAAAGCCTTCGAGCAGGTAGGAGTTGCTGCGGAACACGCGGTGAAGATAGTATGCCGGACAGTTTTGCCCGCAGCGGATGCTTGGGCACGGCGTCGAAAATGATGCAGCGCCGCTTGGGCCGCCCAGCAGATGTACAGGCTGTTGGCGATGTTCGCTTTGGCCCAATCAAAGATGGCGCGCAAGTTGGACCAGTATGTCACGTCCTCGAATGGCAATGTCTCGATCGGTGCGCCCGTCACGACGAGACCGTCGAAGGCCTCGTGGCGGATCGCGCTCCAGGGCTGATAGAACGAGGCGAGATGGGCCGCGGGCGTGGTCTTCGACCGGTAGGAATCCGGCACGCAGAGCGTCACGTCGACGGCGATCGAGGTCCCGCCGAGCAACCGGGAGAACTGCGCCTCCGTCACGATCTTGTTCGGCATCAGGTTGACGAGGCAGATGCGCAGCGGGCGGCCGGGCCGGCGGCGCAGATCATCCTTCGTCAGCAGTTCGACTGCGTTCTGCCGCCAGGATCTTCGCGCGCCGGCAGGCCAAGGGGAAGGGCGATGGACAGGATATGCCTCCTGAAAGCGCGGTTTGAACAGGAGGCGGCCGTCTCGCCGCCCCCTGTCCGGTTAGCTGGTCAAGCGGCCAAGGGCATCTTGCCGGATGCCTTCAGGGCTTGGTCCAGGTCGAGTAGAATGTCATCGATATGCTCGATGCCCACGGAGAGGCGCACATAGCCGTCCGACACGCCGGTGGCGTTCTGCTCCTTCGGCGAGAGCTGAGAATGCGTGGTCGTCGCCGGGTGAATGGCGAGACTCCTGGCGTCGCCGATATTGGCGACGTGGTAGTGCATCTGCAGCGCATCGATGAAGCGCCGGCCGGCCTCCCTGCCGCCCTTGAGCTCGAAGCCGACCAGGCCGCCGAAGCCGCCCTGCAGATGGGTCTCGGCCCGGCGCTTCTGCACGGGGTTGGTGTGACTGCCGGCGTAGATGACCTTCGACACTTCCTTGTGCGTTGAAAGATAGCGCGCCACCGCCTCGGCATTCCGGCAGTGCTCGCGCATGCGCAGCGGCAGCGTTTCCAGGCCTTGGATGAACTGGAAGGCATTGAACGGACTCATCGCGGCGCCCAGGTCGCGCAGCAACGTCACGCGCGCCTTCAGAACATAGGCGATGGGGCCTAGCGGCTTGGCCGCTTCCGTCCATACCGCGCCGTGATAGCTGGGGTCGGGCTGGTTCAACAGCGGGAAACGGTCGGCATGCTGCTGCCAGTCGAAATTGCCGCCGTCGACGATGACGCCGCCGATCGAGGTTCCATGGCCGCCGATATACTTCGTCGTCGAATGGACGACGACGGCCGCGCCGTGATCGAGCGGCCGGCAGATCACCGGTGCCGCCGTGTTGTCCATGATCAGCGGCACGCCCAGCTCCCGCCCGATGGCGGCGACTTCCGCGATCGGGAAGACCGCGAGTTTCGGGTTTGGCAAGGTTTCGGCATAGTATGCCCGCGTCTTGCTATCCGTCGCGCGGCGGAAGGCGGCGGGATCGATCGGGTCGACGAAGCGGACCTCGATGCCCATGGTCTTGAACGTATTGGCGAACAGATTCCAGGTTCCGCCATAGAGGTCGGTCGAGCTGACGATATTGTCGCCGGCTTGGGCAATGTTCTGCACGGCAAACGCGCTTGCCGCCTGGCCCGAGCTGACAGCGAGCGCGGCGGCGCCGCCCTCCAGCAGGGCGATGCGCTGTTCCAGCACGTCGCAGGTGGGATTCATGACTCGCGTATAGATATTGCCGAGCTCCTTGAGCGCGAACAGGTTGGCCGCATGCTCGGTGCCGCGGAACTGGTAGGACGTGGTCTGGTAGATCGGCACCGCCACCGATCCCGTCGCCGGGTCGGCTCGGTAGGTCCCGCCATGCAGAACCAGCGTCTGGGGATGTCTTGGACTTCGTCATCTCTAGCTTCCTCTCCTTATGATTGAGACTGCAATCAGGCCGCTGCCGGACGCCAATGGGCGGCCGTGCGTTGCGACAAGTGGTCGAGGATGGCCGCGTTGACGGCCTCCGTATGGGTGAGCGGCAGCATGTGCCCGGCCGCTTCGATCGTTTGCAGACGCGCATTCGGCAATATCCGGGCCAGCAACCCGGCGATGCGCCGGGACGGCTGCGGCGACTCGCTGCCGCGCAGCACAAGCGTCGGCGCGGCGATCGCCTGCAAGGTTTCGATGCGCGTCGGATCCGTCATGGCGTCGCGAAAATCGAGCACAACCCTGGCGGTCTGCAGGGCCAGCGAAGTCTGCAGGTCGGGCCGCAGCCGCGCCCAGGCCCCTGCGCCGTTCCAGTAGTCGATGAAGCGCGCCATGCCCCGGCGGCCGTCGCCATCCGCGGCGGCTTGCGCGACGTCTGCCGCGAGATCAGCCACTTCGCGGAACAGCGCGTGTTCCGCCGAGAGGTTGGGAGCATGGGACAGCAGGTGGAAAGCCACCGGTTCGATGAGCGTCAAGCTCAGCAGACGCTCCGGCCGATCGGCCGCGCAGCGAAGCGCGACGGCGCCACCATAGGAATGGCCGACGAGATGAACGCGCTCGGCCTCCCCGGACAGGACGGCGTCGATGAGCGCCGCCGCATCGGTCAGGCCCGGCGACGCCGCGCCGGGCCGTTGACCAGTCTGGCCATAACCATAGAGATCCGGCGCCAGGACGCGGTAGCGTGCCTGCAGTATTTCGTTCAGCGCTCGCCATTGCGCGCGCGAGCATGCCGAACTGTGCAACAGCAGCACAGTTTCGCCTGAACCCGTCGCTGAATACGCGACGCGCGCGCCCTTGACATCGATCACCGGCATTACATTCTCCAACATGCACGGCGAGGGCCCCGAGCCGTTAGGCGCTCGATGCTTCCTGTCGCCGTGTTCCGATCCGCGCCGCGAAACCTAAGGTCCGGGCGTCACAATGACGTCAAAAGGGCGACAAATGACCGTCACAAGGACGGTTCGTTCATTTCTTTTTTCAGGCCATTCGCCAGGAGTGTGATCGGCATCACACATCCGGGGATCGATAACGCGCATTGCGGCGCTTCGGATCAGGTTGCCGGCGAAATGCGGGATATGGAGCGAAGTAGCGGTGCCGGTTCATTGCGGCCGAAGAATGTATTCCTTGGCGGCACCAGCAGGCGGAAGAGAAATGGCGGAGAGGGAGGGATTCGAACCCTCGGTACCCAGTAAAGGGTACAACGGTTTTCGAGACCGCCCCGATCGACCGCTCCGGCACCTCTCCATCTCGGCAATCGCGGGGTGACTGTTCGTCTGCGGCCGTCCCGCGAAAGGCGGCCGGACCGTACCGGATCACCGACTCGCCCGCAAGATTGGCGGGAGCGGCGCCTCAGCGCCGATCGATGGCATGAGATCCGCGCTGCAATGCCGGCCCGGCCTTAGCGCCAGACCGGCCACCGGCGATGGCGACAGCAATGGCGACGGTTCACCACAGGCCGCCGCGGCGCACACCCGAACTGAGGATAAGATATTGGAATATCTTGATATTCCGCCGACACCGCCTGGCGCCGCGCCGGCATTGACACCTTCAGCGCCGCCAGTATAGTGCGCGTCCTTGTGGCGCGGGCAGCTAGGCCCGCGCATTTGATTTCCTTAGGAAAAACTCGGTCTTTTGATCATGTACGCAGTCATTCGTACCGGCGGCAAGCAATACAAGGTCGCCAAGAACGATGTGATCTCGGTCGAGCGCCTGGCTGGCGCTCCCGGTGAGATCCTCGAGCTGAACGACGTCCTGATGCTGGGCGACGGCGGCAACGTCACCCTCGGCGCGCCCACGGTGTCCGGCGCTTGCGTCGGCGCCGCCGTGCTGCAGCAGGCCAAGGGCGACAAGATCCTCATCTTCAAGAAGAAGCGCCGCCACAACTACCGCCGCAAGAACGGCCATCGCCAGGAACTGACGATCCTGCGCATCACCGAAATCCTGACCGACGGCAAGAAGCCGGACAAGACGCCGCTCGAGGCGAAGGCGCCGAAGGAAGTGAAGCCGGCCGCCGCCAAGAAGCCGGCGGCCAAGAAGGCAGCGCCGAAAGCGGCCGCCGCCAAGACTCCGGCGAAGAAGCCGGCGGCCAAGAAGGCCGCGAAGAAGAAAGAGGAGTAACCCGCCATGGCACATAAGAAAGCCGGTGGCAGTTCGCGCAACGGCCGCGATTCAGCGGGGCGGCGCCTGGGCGTGAAGTGCTTCGGCAGCGAGGGCGTCGTGGCCGGCAACATCATCCTGCGCCAGCGCGGCACGGTCTATCATCCGGGCCTGAATGTGGGCATCGGCAAGGACCACACGATCTTCGCGACAGCCGATGGCACCGTGCGCTTCAAGCGCGGCACCGGCGGGCGCACCTTCGTTTCGGTCGAGCCGACCAGCTAAATAGCCTGCTTCCGGCCTTGAGTTCGCAAGGGGAACGGCCGGGCCGTTCCCCTTTTTCGTTGCCCAGAGACTAACCCGACAGAGACAGACTGAACCGCCATGAAGTTCCTCGACCAGGCCAAGATCTATATCCGCAGCGGCGATGGCGGCGCCGGCGCGATCAGCTTCCGGCGCGAGAAGTTCATCGAGTTCGGCGGCCCTGACGGCGGCCATGGCGGCCGCGGCGGCGATGTCTATGCCGAGGCGGTGGACAATCTGAACACGCTGATCGATTTCCGCTACCAGCAGCATTTCAAGGCCGAGCGCGGCCATCACGGCATGGGCAAGGACCGCAGCGGCGCCGGCGGCAAGGACCTGGTCATCAAGCTGCCGGTGGGAACGCAGGTGCTTGGACGACGACAAGGAAACCGTCGTCGCCGACTTCACCCGGCCGGGCCAGCGCATCCTGCTGGCGCAGGGCGGCATCGGCGGCCGCGGCAATGCGGAGTTCAAGTCGTCGACCAATCGCGCGCCGCGCCGCGCCGATCCCGGCCGTCCGGGCGAGGAACGCTGGCTGTGGCTGCGGCTGAAGCTGATCGCCGATGCCGGGCTGGTGGGGTTGCCCAATGCCGGCAAATCGACGCTGCTGGCGGCGACCTCGGCGGCGCGGCCGAAGATCGCCGATTATCCCTTCACCACCCTGCATCCCCAGCTCGGCGTGGTGCGCAGCGACGAGACCGAGTTCGTGCTCGCCGATATTCCCGGCCTGATCGAGGGCGCCCATGAAGGCGCCGGCCTCGGCGACCGCTTCCTCGGCCATGTGGAGCGCTGCGGTGTGCTGATCCATCTGGTCGACGGAACGCAAGAGGATGTGAAGACCGCCTACAAGACGATCCGCGCGGAGCTCAAGGCCTATAGCCCGAAGCTGGCCGCCAAGCCGGAGATCGTCTGCCTGAACAAGTGCGACGCCCTGTCGAAGACGGAGATCGCGGCAAAGACGAAGGCGCTGAAGTCGGCTTCGCGCAAGACACCGCGGGCCATCTCCGGCGCCGCCGGCACCGGCGTGAAGGACCTGATGCGCGAGGTGATGAAGCTGGTCCTGAAACATCGCGAAGCCGCGCGGAAAGCCGAGCGAGACCGCGGCGAAGGGGAATTCAGCGAAGCCGTGGAGATCGAACTCGTGACACCGGCGCGCGCCCAGAAGCAGGCGGAGAACGCGCTGCTGCAGGCGCGCCGCATTGTCGTGAAGATCGGTTCGGCCCTGCTGGTGGACGACGCCACCGGCAATATCCGGCGCTCCTGGCTCGATGCCCTGGCCGACGACGTGGCGCAATGCCGCCGCCGCGGCCAGGATGTGATCATCGTGTCCTCGGGCGCCATTGCCGTCGGCCGCCGCCATCTCGGCCTCGCCGCCGGGCGATTGAAACTCGAAGAGAAGCAGGCGGCCGCCGCCACCGGGCAGATCCGCCTGGCCCATGCCTATCAGGAAACCTTGGCGCGGCATCAGATCACCGTGGCGCAAGTGCTGCTGACGCTCGGCGATACCGAAGAGCGCCGCCGCCACCTCAATGCCCGCAGCACCCTGGACACATTGTTGAGGCTGGGCACGGTGCCGGTGATCAACGAGAACGACACTGTCGCCACATCGGAGATCCGCTTCGGCGACAACGACCGGCTGGCCGCGCGCGTGGCCGCCATGATCAGCGCCGACACGCTGATCCTGCTATCGGACATCGATGGCCTCTACACCAGCGATCCGCGCAAGGACAAGGAGGCGCGCTTCGTGCCTATCGTCCAAGAGCTGACGCCGGAGATCGAGGCCATGGCCGGCGAGGCGCCACCGGGCTACAGCTCCGGCGGCATGGTGACCAAGCTGGCGGCGGCGCGGGTGGCACTGAATGGCGGCTGCCGCATGGCGATCGCCAACGGCACGCGCATGAACCCGCTGCGCGCCATCGCCGACAACGCCGCCTGCACCTGGTTCCTGCCCCAGGCCTCGCCGCTGATCGGCGCGCAAGGCCTGGATCGCCGGCTCGCTGAAGCCCGCAAGGCGCGTTGACTCTAGATGCCGGCGCGTTGAAGGCGCTGCTGTCGGGCAAGAGCTTGCTGCCCGCCGGTGTCACCCGCGTCGACGGCCAGTTTGAGCGCGGCGATGCGGTGCGGGTGCTGGCGTCTGACGGCCGCGAGGTGGCACGGGGCCTGTCCGCCTATTCCGCTGGGGATGCGCGGCGTATCCGCGGCCACAAGAGCGGCGAAATCGAGACCATTCTCGGCTACCGTGGCCGGGATGAGATCATCCATCGCGACGATCTGGTATTGCTGTAGGTCTTGAGCATGAGCGCTGTCACAAGCCCCGCTGCAGCCGCCGCCGATATTCCCGCCCTGATCAGATCCATGGGGCGGTCCGCGCGCGCCGCGGCGTCCGCCCTGGCGCTGGCGCCGGCGGAGACGCGCGACCGGGCCCTGAAAGCGGCTGCGGCCGCGATCCGCCAGCGGCGCGGCGACATTCTCAATGCCAATAAGCAAGACATGGACGCGGCCGGTCAGAAGGCCCTCAGCGGTGCGTTGCTTGATCGTCTGAAGCTCGACGACAAGCGCGTCGAGGCGATGGCCAAGGGCCTCGAAGAGATTGCGGCCTTCCCCGACCCGCTCGGGACGGTGCTGGCGGAATGGACGCGGCCGAATGGGCTCACCATCCAGCGGGTGCGCGTGCCCCTGGGCGTGATCGGCATCATCTATGAATCGCGGCCCAACGTGACCGCCGATGCCGGCGGGCTGTGCCTGAAATCCGGCAATGCGGCGATCCTGCGCGGCGGCTCCGAGAGTTTTCATTCCTCGCGCGCGATTCATCGGGCGCTGACCGACGGCCTGCGCGCGGCGAATCTGCCGGCGGAATCCATCCAGCTTGTGCCCACCACCGATCGCGCCGCCGTCGGCGAGATGCTGCGCCTCGACGACTTCATCGACATCATCGTGCCCCGGGGCGGCAAGGGCCTGATCGAGCGGGTGCAGAACGAGAGCCGCATCCCCGTGATCGCCCATCTGGATGGCAACTGCCATACCTACATCGACGGCGCCGCCGATGCCGCCATGGCGCGGCAGATCGTGCTCAATGCCAAGATGCGGCGCACGGGAGTCTGCGGCGCGACCGAGACGCTCCTGGTGGACCGCCGCGCCATCGAACAATTGCCGCCGATCCTCGGCGACCTCGCCGCCGCCGGCTGCGAGATCCGCGGCGATGCCGAGACACGCGCGCTGGATCCCCGCGTGAAGCCCGCCAGCGATGCCGATTGGGACACGGAGTTTCTCGACGCGATCATTGCGGTGAAGCTGGTCCATGGCGTCGATGAGGCCATCGCCCATATCAACCGCCATGGCTCGCACCACACCGAGGCGATCGTCACCGAGGATCAGGCGGCGGCGCGGCGGTTTATCGAGCGTGTGGACGCCGCCATCGTCATGCACAACACCTCGACCCAGTTCGCCGACGGCGGCGAGTTCGGCATGGGTGCCGAGATCGGCATTTCCACCAACCGCCTGCCGCCGCGCGGCCCGGTCGGCGCCGAACAGCTCACCACCTACAAATACGTCGTACGCGGCAGCGGCCAGGTCCGGCCGTAGCAAATCGCAGCCCCGCAAAGCAGTTCGCCCCGCCAGGTCAATCCAGGCGGGGCGGCAGGCTCTACGCGCTGTTATCGGCGCCGCTATTCGTTGGAGGGCTGGGAGGTATCCGGCTGACCGGTGTCAGTCTCGCCGGTATCCGTCTCGCCCTCGCCGGCGGCCGGCGCATCGCCGCCGCGGGTGGCAGCGCGATCCGGCTGATCATGGGGATCGCCGTGGTCGCAGAGGCCGATCTTGTTCATGCAGCGGGTGTTCTCGGCGAAAGCCGGCGCCGACATGGCGATCAGCAGCGCCGCCGCGATCGCGATCTGAATTGGCTTCAACATTTTTCTTACGCTCCTATCATCGGATTCCATTTTGCGATCGCCGGCCAAGGGCCGTTTCATCGCATGGTGATCCGTTTGATAGCGGTGCCCGGGCCGTTAACACTATGATAACCGTCACAGTAGGGCGGGATTTATTAGCCTTCTGTTAAGGTAAAGAATGAGTTCTTGGCGCGCGATGACAGTTTGTCCGCGTTATGCCTGTCTGACGGCACGACTCGCTATTGCGGCTCGACAAATCCCGGCGGAATGTGTCGTTGGGTATAAATTCAGCAGGGAGGCCACCCAGATTCCTTTCTCCCTTCGATTGCGGGATGACTGTCTTCCGCCAAAAGAAAGCGCCCCGCCTGGTTCGACCAGGCGGGGCGTTTTGATTGCGGCCTTGCCGGCTGGACTACTTGGTTCTTGCCGCTTCGGGAGCCCGTGACTCCGGCGCTTCCTGCTCAGTAGCGGGCGCGCTGAACTCGGGTTTCTGGGTATCAGCTCCCTTGCCGTGATCGCATAGGCCGACTTTTTCGCCGCATTCGTCGGCAATGGTGAGGGTCGGGTAGGACATCGACACCAGCACCGCCAAAGCCGCCGCAACCTGAATTCCGTAAAACTTGGACATATACTTCAATCTCCTCTTGGCGCTATTCGCCCTGCCGCGGAGAGGCCGATTGCCGGTCCGCAACATTGTCATCGATTTTTGCGCGAACTGGTTAAATCATTGCCAACGCCGCCAACCGCTTTGTTAGCGATTTCTTTACCAAGATCGACAGCGCGCCATGACAGGCGGCTTGCGATATGCCAGTCTGCAGCCATGCTTTCTTGCTGTTCAGCCGGCGCGAGATGTCCGTGCCCCGGTGGGTAAAAATTCCACAGCGGCGGCCGGCGGCGGCCGGCGCGCTGCCATCGCCGCGCCGCCGCGTTGTCGGCCTGCTCGGCGGCTCCTTCAACCCGGCCCATGACGGCCACCGGCATATCAGCCTGATGGCGTTGAAGCGCCTGGGCCTCGACGAGATCTGGTGGATGGTATCGCCGCAGAATCCGCTGAAACCGGCCGCCGGCATGGCGCCCTTCGCCAAGCGCCTGGCCGGCGCCCAGGCGGCAGCCCGGCATCCCCGAATCAAGGCGACCGATATCGAGACCCGGCTGGGCAGCAGCTACACGGCCGAAACCCTGGTCCGGCTGGCGCGGCGGTTGCCCCGGCTGAAATTCGTCTGGCTGATGGGCGCCGACAATCTGCAGCAGATCGACCAATGGAAGGACTGGCCGCAGATCTTCCGCCGGGTCCTTGTTGCGGTTTTTGCCCGCCCTACTTATTCTTTAAGGGCCCTGGCCGGTAAGGCGGCTTGCCGTTTCGCCCAATTCCGCATGAGCGAGACGGCGGCGCACAAATTGGCCCGGGCAACGCCGCCCCGCTGGGTGTTTCTGACCGGACCCCAGAGTCCGCTGTCGGCAACGGCCATCCGGGCGGCGCGAAAGGCCCCGGGACGTGGGAAAAAGGCGTCCAAGGGCGTCACGAATCGTCAACCGTTCGGGCGTAAGGTGAAATCGGGTTAACGGGAGAAGGAGAACCCCCATACCGCGGAAAGCACAGGCCAGAGGGACCTCATCCCTCGATCGCAAAGCTACGCTGTCTGCCCTGGTGCGGCAGACCTTGGATGACAACAAGGCCGAAGATATCGTTGTCATCGATCTTCACGGCAAATCGAGCATTGCCGACTCCATGATCATCGCAACGGGCCGCTCCCAGCGCCATCTGGCGTCTCTGGCGGAGCATCTGGCTGTCCTGCTCAAGGAGCAGGGCATCGGCGATGTGGGCGTCGAAGGGGCCTCGGTCGGCGACTGGGTCCTGGTCGATGGCGGCGATGTGATCGTGCATCTCTTCAGGGAGGAGGTGCGCCGGCATTACAGCCTGGAGAAGATGTGGGGCCTGGTGGTGCCGCCGGGAGAACGCCAGATGGCGCTGGCCTAGGCCCGCCCCATTTCCGGCGCCGCCGATTCGACCCGGACGGCGCCCTCGAATCCCGCCGGCGGCTCTAAAACCGCTGGAATGTCGCGCCCTGAAACAATTCCGGGCGCCGCTGTGAGGTTCGTCACTGAGGCAAGCCGAAGCTTGACCTTTGATAAAACCCGATAAAATTGTATGACATGCGTCGCTAAGGGGATGATCCCGGATTCGGCATGGCTGCAGATGCGCCCGGGATGCTGGCTTATGGGGGATTTCACATGCGCAGAATTCTGTTGGGCTCGACGGCCCTGGCCGCGATCGCCGTGCTCGGAGCACCCGGGGCGGTAAGCGCCGAAGAGGGACTGAAGTTAACGCTCGGCGGCCGCTACCTCGCGGCATTTGGCGGTGTGTTTGGTGAGGATGAGAACCTGCCGCCGACATTTTCCTTAGGTCAGCTGCGCGACTATGTGGCGAAGCAGGATGTTGAGATTCACTTCAAAGGTGAAACCACCTTCGACAATGGCCTGACCGTCGGCGTGCGCGTCGAACTGGAGGGCCAGACCTCCACCGACCAGATCGACGCCGTCTATGCCTACTTCGATACCCAATGGGGCGAACTGCGGTTCGGCGACACGCTCGAAGTCCTTGGCGTCCCTCTGCTACACCGTGCCCAGCGCTTCCAACATCTTCGGCGCCGACAGCCCGATATTCAATTTTTCAAATGCCGGCGTGCTCGGCTATGCAGGAACCAACGGAACCTGCTACGGCATCGACAGCAAATCCACCAAGGCGGTTTATTTCAGCCCGACCTTCGCCGGGTTCAATTTTGCGGTGTCGTTCACGCCCGACGATACGGAAGACACGCGCAACACCGTCTCCGGCGCCGGAACGCGGCCGAACAGGAACTTTGGTCAGACCTCCGAGAATCTGTCTATTGCCGCAACCTACGAAAGAGAATTCAACGGCTTCGGAATCGTTATCGGCGGCGGCGGCTCATTTTCGTTCGATCGCGAGAATCCATTCACATTTCCGATCGCCGATAATCGCGAAGAATACAATGGCTATGCTCAGTTCAGATACGCCGGATTCACTGTCGGCGGCGCCTATTCGTTCCGCAACAACACCGGCAACCCATTCGGCGACGTAGATCTGGATCAGGAAGTCTTCGGCGCCGGAGCTACCTATGCCTGGAGCCGTTATGCGGTTGGCATGGGCTGGACCCGCGGCAGATACGAAAACGGCGGCATCGTCGGATCGGACCAGTACGATGTCTATGCGCTGACAGGCAGCTATGTATTGGGGCCGGGCATCACCATTGATGGGTTGCTCGGTTACTCCGACTATGAAGGCGCCAGTCCGTTTCGGGATTTTACCGACTATCAAGCTGTCGAAATCGGACTGGGCACCTCGGTCCGTTTCTAGGCGGATTCGCGCCTGCAGCAATCCTGCCCTGTTTCCGGTCGGTTTGACGATTTCTTAACCTTGCCGCGCCAGCGGGCGGCCGGGATCGCGAAATCGGAAATTTTGCCGCAATGCCGGCGGCCTTACTCTAGGAGTCTTCGCGCGCCGCGACTCGAGGTTCGGTCGGTCGTCGGCGATCGATCATTGGCCGGCCGCCCGTGACGGCGCCCCGCCAAGACTCTTTGAGCCCGGGCCCGTATGCGACGATTGTTGACCCTCCTGGCGCCGACGCGCCGCTCGCCACTTGTTTGTGCTCTGATCGCGGGCGCGATCGTTGCTGCACTGGCGGCTTTCAGCGGCCTGCCCGGGGAAATCGACAGCCTGCATTTCATCCTGGCGGTGATCGCCATTTCCACGCTGCTGGTCGCCGCGGCCCTGGCCGAGCGGCATAAGGCTGAGCGGCGAGCAAAGGCGGCGGAGACGCGCCTGCGCGATGCCATCGAAAGCATCGGCGCCGGCTTCGCCCTGTTCGATCGCGACGACCGCCTGGTCATCTCCAACGAGACCCACAAGCGGATGTATCCGAAGAACCGAGCGCTGATGGTGCCCGGGACGAGGTTCGAGGATATCCTGCGCGGCAGCGTCGATCTGGGCCAGCATCCGGATGCTTCCGGACGCGCCGGGGAATGGATCGCGGCGCGGATGCGGCGGCATCTCAATCCCGGCGAACCGTTCGAGCAGGATCGCGGCAACGGCCATTGGCTGCTGATCGGCGAACAGCGCACCAGCGAAGGCGGCATCGTCGGCACCTGGACCGATATCTCGCAGCAGAAGCGGCAGGAGTTGCAGCTGCGCCAGAGCGAGCACCGTCTCGCCCGCGCCTTGCAGACGCTGCAGGCCCTGATTGAAATCTGCCCGCTGGCCATCATCGAAGTGGACCGGGAAATGACGGTCAACAGCTGGAATCCGGCCGCGCAATCGATCTTCGGCTGGAGCGAAGCCGAGGCGGTGGGCAAGCCCCTGCCGATCATGTCACCTGAACAATTGGACGGCGTCCGGCGCACGATCCTGCCGAAACTCGATTCCAGCCCGGTGATCGAAATGGAAGCCGAGCGCCGCAGCAAGGACGGACGCAAGATCAATGCCTCGCTCTGGATTACCGCGCGCCGCGACGATGCGGGCGCGATCAGCGGCTATGTCGCCTTCGTCGCCGACATCACCGCGCGCAAGCGCATGGAGGGCGAGCTGCGGCACAGCCACCGCATGCAGGCGGTCGGCCAGTTGACCGGCGGCATCGCCCATGAGTTCAACAACCTGCTGCTGGTCATCCTCGGCAATACGGAAATCCTGACCGCCATGCTGGCCGACAATCCCGGCGGCGCGCGCCTGGCCGATCGCGTGCTGCAGGCCGGCCAGCGCGGTTCGACGCTGACGCAGCAGCTCCTCGCCTATTCCAGCCGGCAGATGCTGAAGCCCGTGACCATCGATGTCGGCCAGATGCTGGGCGAGATCGAAAGCCTGGCTCGGGCCAGCGTCGGCGACGCGGTGTCCCTGCATATCGCCGCCGGCCCCGGCATCGACCGGATCAATGCCGACCGGGCGCAGCTGGAGACGGCGCTGCTCAATCTCGTCATCAACGGCCGCGATGCCCTGCCGTCCGGCGACGGCGCCATCATCATCCGCGCCAAGAACACGCCGTTGGACGACGCGGCGGCGGCGAAGCTGGATCTCGATTCCGGCCGCTACGTAACCATCGAGGTGAGCGACAATGGCAAGGGGATGGCGCCCGACGTGCTGACCCGTGCCATCGAGCCATTCTTCACCACCAAGGATGTGGGCCAGGGGCCGGGACTGGGCCTCAGCATGGTGCACGGCTTCGTCAAGCAATCCGGCGGCCATCTGCATATCGATAGCGAGCCTGACGTGGGCACCGTGGTCTGCGTGACATTGCCGGCGGCAATCGACCTCGAGGAAAGGCAGGATGCGACAATGGAAATGGCGCCCCGCAGCGGCCTCAGCGTACTGATCGTCGAAGATGAGCCTGCGGTGCTGGAGATCAGCATGTCGCGCATCGAGAGCCTGGGCTATCGCGCGCTGACGGCCACCGATGGCCCCGATGCCCTGCGGCTGATCGAACGGCAAGGCGCGCCCGATATCCTGTTCACCGACATGGTGATGCCCGGCGGCATGAGCGGCGCCGATCTCGCGCGCAACGTGCTGGCGAGGCATCCGTCGGTGCGCGTGGTCTTTACCACCGGCAACAATGAAGAGTTCGACGGTGACGAGCCTGGAGTCAGCCTGCTGCTCAAGCCGTACCTGAAAGCCGAACTGGCGCAGGTGCTGCGGGAGTCGCTGGGCAATGGACCCGGCGCCGGCGGCCCTGGCGGCCCCGGCGGCCAAGTCGTGCCGTTTCCGCGGGCTGCGGCCCGGCGGCAGGGCGCGCGTTCCCAAGCCGGCAAGTAGCGCCAAGCCCCGCGGCATCGTCGCGTCATCGGCGGTCCGCGCCGGCCCCATAGGAAATCCTGCCCGTTGCCGATAGCTCTCCTGGGGCCGCCTCATAGCTCTTACACGCCGAATCCCGCTGAAAAATCAGGGCGGTAACCGCTCCGGTAACCTCCCGGTCAACTGCCGCGGCATACCATCAGACTGCTAGAACGGGATGCCGGCGGGGGAACTCCGCGCATTTTCGCCGATGAACTCGCGAAGGGAGCCTTGTCATGACTGCGACCGTATTGCTCGCCGATGACGACGCGGATTGCCTGAAGATTCTCGCCATGCGCTGCCGCTCGCTTGGCCTGCGCGTGCTGACCGCCTCCGATGGCGAAGACCTGCTGGCCAGCGCCGAGCGCGAATCGCCTGATCTGGTCATCCTGGATATCGGCATGCCCGGCGATGATGGCCTGCAGGTCGCCGAGCGCCTGCGCCGCCGCAAGGACAAGCGCGCGCTGCCGGTCATCGTCTGCTCCGGACAATCGGACCGTTCTACCCTCGACCACTGCAATTTGCTGGGCGCCCGCTATGTGTCGAAGGGATCGCAGACCTGGCCGGAACTGCGATCCCTGATCTGCCATATGCTGCATCTGAACGAGCCATCAGCCCGCCCCGGCTTCGCCCGCAAGGGCACGCTGAAGCTGAAGTTCCATTCAGCTGGGGATACGGCAGACAGGTCCGCCGCGCGATAAGCCGGAGCCTCAGCCGCGCCGGCGCCGCCGGCGGCCGCCATCGTCGCCACCAGCTGCCGTGACATCTTTCGGCGGCGGCAAGGTTACAGCCTGGCGCAGATGGGGATAGGGCGCGGTCTTGTGCGGGATCGCCATCGCCTCGACGAAATGCTGCTGGAACATCGGCTCCACCGCCGTTTCCACCTTCTCCACCCGCTTCACGACAGCGGCGATCTCCTCGCGCGATTGACGGTTCAGGAGTGCAATGCGTGCGCCGGTACCCGCCGCGTTGCCGGCCGACGTCACCTTCGGCAGGTCGCAATCGGGGATCATGCCCAGGATCATGGCGTACTTCACATCAATATGACTGCCGAATGCACCCGCCAGGGTGATGCGGTCCAGCTTGTCCACACCCATGCGGTCCATCAGCAGCCGAGCGCCGGCATAGAGCGCCGCCTTGGCGAGCTGGATGGCGCGCACGTCGTTCTGGGTGATGCGCAGCCGTGGCTCGCCCTCGTTCAACACATAGCAGAAGGTGCGTCCCTCCGCCTCGATGCGCGGCGACTTCGCCGCCATGGCGCCATCGATGACGCCGTCCTGGTTGATCACGCCGGCCAGATACAGCTCCGCCAGCGCCTCGATGATGCCGGAGCCGCAGACGCCGGTGACGCCGGTCTTCGCGGCCGCCTCGGCGAAGCCGGGTTCGTTGGACCATTTGTCGCTGCCGATGATGCGGAAGCGCGGCTCCAGCGTCTCCGGATCGATGCGCACCCGCTCGATGGCGCCGGGCGCCGCGCGCTGGCCGCAGGAGATCTGCGCGCCTTCGAAGGCGGGACCTGTCGGTGATGACGCGGCCAGCAGCCGATGGCGGTTGCCGAGCACGATTTCCGCGTTCGTACCGACATCGACGATCAGCGTCATCTCGTCGCCGGTCTGCGGCGATTCCGAGAGGATGACACCGGCGGTGTCGGCGCCCACATGGCCGGCGATGCAGGGCAGCACATAGACGCGCGCATTCGGATGGATGCGCAGATCGATCTCCGACGCCCAGATATTCACCGGCCCGTCGCTGGCCAGCGCAAACGGCGCACCGCCCAGCTCCGTCGGATCGATGCCCAGCAGCAGATGGTGCATGATCGGATTGCCGACGAAGGTGGCTTCCAGGATGTCGCGCACATCGACGCCCGCTTCCGTGGCGACGCTGGCGGCCAGCCCATTCACGGCGTCGCGCACCACGCGGGTCATGTCGGCATCGCCGCCGGGATTCATCATGACATAGGAGACGCGGCTCATCAGATCCTCGCCGAAGCGGATCTGCGGGTTCATCACGCCGGCCGAGGCGACCACATCGCCCGAAGCGAGATCGCAGAGATGCCCGGCGATGGTGGTGGAGCCGATATCGAAGGCGAGACCGAACGCCTTGTCGCGGAAGCCCGGCCAGATGGCGGTGATCTGCTTGTTCTGATGCACGGCGACGGTGACCGTCCATTCGCCCTTGCGCAGCGCCTTCTGCAGCCCCTGGATGGCGCGCAGGTCGCAGTCCAGACCGGTGAGATTCCACTGCGTCTCCAGCGCCCCCAGCAGCCGCTGCAGATCGCCGGAGGGATCGTGCATGTTGGGCTCGACCACCTCGACATAATGCAGCCGCACCACCGGATCGATCTGGATCGCGCGCATTTCCGCGCGCTTGCGCACCACCTGCTTATGCACCTGGCTGTCGGGCGGCACGTCGATGACGACATCGCCCTGCAGCAGCGTCGAGCAGGACAGCCGCCGGCCTTCCTTCATGCCGCGGCGGTCGGCATAGCGCTGCTCCACCTTGCCGAAGGGCGTCAGGTGATCGAGCTTCGACGTCACCCCCAGCTTGGCGAACTCGCCTTCGCTGACCTCGATCTGGCAGCGGCCACAGATGCCGCGGCCGCCGCAGACGGAATCGATATCGACACCCAGATTGCGCGCCGCCTGCAGGATCGGGGTGCCCAGGGGAAAGCGCCCGCGTTTGCCCGAGGGCATGAACACGAGCAGCGCGTCATGACGGGAACTGGCGTTCATCGGAAACCCAGGCTCACGCGCTACGGTAAGGTCGCACCCGCATCCGGTGCGGCTGGGCCATCGCCACCGCCGCGCCGGCGGCGGCCTTCGCGGCCGCGGCGGCCGCCGGCATCCTCGCCGCCCACGGCCGGCTCACGGAATTTCGCGATCCAGCGGGCGCAATGCTCGTCATGGCCCATGGCCACATCGGCGCCCATGATGCCGGTCATCTCCTCTGCATGGAGCGGATTGGTGATCGCCGAGGTCATGCCGGCGCCGATCAACATCGCCAGGAATGACGAGTTAAGCCCGTGGCGGTTCGGCAGGCCGAAGCTGAAATTGGAGGCGCCGCAGGTGGTGTTGACCTTCAGCTCTTCGCGCAGCCGGCGGATGATGTGGAACACCTGCCGCCCCGCATTGCCCAACGCGCCGATCGGCATGACCAGGGGATCGACGACGATATCGGAATAGGGAATGCCGAAGTCGCGGGCGCGATGGACGATTTTCTTCGCCACCTCGAAGCGCACATCCGGATCTTCGGAGATGCCGGTCTCGTCGTTGGAGATGGCGACCACGGCGCAGCTGTATTTCTTCACCAGCGGCAGCACCACTTCCAGGCGCTCTTCCTCGCCGGTCACGGAGTTCAGCAGCGGCTTGCCCTTGTACACCGCCAGGCCGGCTTCAAGTGCCGCAACAATTGAAGAGTCGATCGACAGCGGCAAATCCGTCAGCGACTGCACGAGCTGGATCGACTCGGCCAGGATGCGCGGCTCGTCGGCCAGGGGAATGCCGGCATTGACGTCGAGCATATGGGCGCCGGCTTCCACCTGGGCCAGGGCGTCGGACCTGACGCGGCTGTAGTCGCCGGCCGCCATCTCCGCCGCCAGGAGCTTGCGCCCGGTGGGGTTGATGCGTTCGCCGATGATGACGAACGGCCGGTCGAAGCCGATGACGACCTCCTTGGTCGCCGAGCTGATAACGGTATCGGTCATTGGGGTATCTTCTCCTTCAACTCGAATTAGCCGTTTCGCGACCGCATCGCGCAACGGCTAATTGGAGCACCCGAAGAATGTCCCCTGCTCTAGGCCTGGTCGTGCGCCGGCCGGCGCGGCTGCCGGTTCTGCATCACGCCGGAATCGGTGATGATTTCCGACACATACTCCTCCTGCCGGTAAGCCATGACATGGACGCCGGCCACGCCTTCCTCCTCCCTGATCTGTTGGATCAGATCGATGCAGATCCGCTTGCCTTCCTTCTTCTGGTTTGCAGCGCCCTCCAGCCGCTTGATGATGTCGTCGGGAATATGCACGCCCGGCACGTTGGAACGCATCCAGCGCGCGGTCTTTGCCGAGGCCAGCGGCCCGACGCCGACCAGGATGAACGCTTTCTGATGCAGCTTCTGCTCCCGCACCTTGGCCATGAAATTGCGCAGCAGCGCCATGTCGAAGCAGTACTGGGTCTGGATGAACTGGGCGCCCGCTTCGATCTTCTTGGCCAGATGCAGCGGCCGGTAGTCATAGGGCGGTGCGAAGGGATTTGCGGCCGCACCCAGGAACACCCGCGGCGGCACGGTGATCTTGCGGCCCGACAGGAAGGTGCTCTTGTCCCGCATCTGCCGGATGGTCTGCAGCAGCGTGGTGCTGTCGAGGTCGAATACCGGCTTCGCGCCGGCCTGGTCGCCGCATTGCACGCCGTCGCCGGTAAGGCAGAGGATGTTGGCCACACCCATGGCCGCGGCGCCCAGCACATCGCCTTGGATCGCGATGCGGTTGCGGTCGCGGCAGGCGATCTGCATGACGACGGCATAGCCAGCCCGGGTCAAAAGGCTACAGATACCGACGCTGGACATATGCGTGTTGGCGCCGGAGGCGTCGACGGCGTTGATGGCGTCGCAGACTTCGGCCAGCACCACGGCCCGGTCGTAGACTTCGTGCGGATCGGCGGAATCGGGCGGGTTCAATTCCGCCGTCACGGCAAATCTTCCGGAGCGCAGCACGCGCTCCAGCCTTCCGTCGGAGGAATGGCCCGATATCCGCGGCAGCGGATCGCCGGGATCGACGATACGGTCCATGGCGGTCGCGGTCATGCGCTTTTCTTCGCCTTCACCGGCGGCGCCGGCGGACGCAAGTCGCGCACCACCTTGAGCCAGGACGAGGTACCCTTCAGGCTGTGATCCACCGGCTTCTGGATTTCCAGGATTTTGTCGCCGCCGTGCATCGACCGCGAGCCTTCCCAGGCGGCGACCCAGACGCATTTCATGTCAGGCTTCACTTCGCAATTGCCGTTGCCCCGCACGCCGCCGCAGGGGCCGTTGCGCAGGGACTTCGGACAATTCATCGGGCAGGACATGCCGGTGGAGGACAGCGCGCATTGCCCGCACATCTGGCAATCGAACATCAATCCCTTGGCCCGGCGCTCGAAGGCGGCGACCGGCCGCTCCAGCCGGGCATAGCCGATGCGCTCGAACAGCGGCCCCAGCGCGGCGATGGTGGATTCAAAGCGCCGGTAGAGCCCTTCCAGCAAGCGGGAATGGCGAATGGACCAATGGCGGACGCTGTACATGGCCTGAAATCAAGCGGCCTTGCGCCGCGCCAATAGGCCGCTTTCGGCGATGACTTCGGCGCAGGCCTGTTCCTGCTTCGGCGCCATCAGATGGGCGCCGGCGACGCCGTCGATCTCGGACAATTCCTGGACCAGCTCGACGCAGATGCGCCGGCCTTCCGTGCGCTGATCCTGCGCCTTCTCCAGCCTGTCGATCAGCGGATCGGGGATATGCACGCCGAACAGATTCTCGTTCATCCACCGCGCCGATTTCGCCGAGGCGATAGGACCGATGCCGACGATGATGAACAGCCGCTCCAGCACGCCGTGATCGCCGAGCGCCGCCAGATAGCGGCGCAACATCGCGAAGTCGAAGCAGTACTGGGTCTGCACGAAATCCGCGCCGGCCTCGATCTTGCCGATCAGGCTGTCGGGTTTCCAGCCGGGCTTCGGGTCCACCGGCAGGTCGGCCGCGCCGATCAGCAGTGCGGGCTTGGGATCGATCTCGCGGCCGGACGGAAACGTTCCCTCGTCGCGCATGCGCCGGGCGATGCGCATCAGCTCGCGGCTGTCGATGTCATAGACCGGCTTGGTCTCCGGCTGATCGCCCTTCTTCGGATCGTCGCCATGGAGGCAGAGGATGTTGGGAATGCCCAGCGCCGCAGCACCCAGGATATCGGCCTCGAGCCCCATGCGGTTGCGGTCGCGCACGGTGAATTGCAGCACCGGCTCGATGCCGTGGCGCGCCAGGATGGCCGCCGCCGCGATCGCCGACATATGGGCGCGGGCGCCGGCGCCATCGGTGACATTGACCGCATCGGCCAGCCCCTTCAGGCAGCCGGCGCGGTCCAGCACCGGCCCGGCCGACGCCGCATCGGGCGGCGAGGTCTCGGCCGTCAGGGCAAAATGCCCGCTGCGCAGCGCGGCTTCGAGCCGGCCCGCCGAACGGTAGCCCGGTGCGGTCATGGCTTCGGCTCCAGCAACCCGCCATTGGCGACCAGGCCGTTCAGGCGGTCGTCGGGAAATTCCGCTTCCAGCTTGGCCGCCGCCGCTGCCGCCTCGGCCTCGATATCGTCGCCGCAGGCCACGGGATCGGCGCGCCGCCACTCCGCCAGATAGGAGTCGGTATCGCGCAGCTTCGCCCTCATGGCGGCGCGGTCGATCGCCTTCTCGAAGCGTTCCGTCAATTGCCGCTTGGCCGCCTGGCGGCCCTGCTTGACGATGACTTGCGCGGGTATGTCGCGCCAATAGACGACGGTCAGTTGGGCCATCAGGCCTTTGCTCCCTTGTTCTCTCCGATGGCCGCTTGAGCCATGAATCCCGCCAATTCGCCATAGGCGGTGAAACGGTACTCGTAGGCGAGGCCGAGCCGCTCGGCGGCCCGCCGGGCACGCTCCTGCAATCCGGGATCCTCGGTCTGGGCGAGATAGACCAGCTTTGTGTAATTGCCGAAATAGTCGTCGCGCAACTCCGGATGGCGGTCCAGCCCCAGACCCTCGATGATCAGCCGGTCGAAATGGCGCGCCAGATAGTCGGTGAGGAAGAAACAGCCGGGTTCAGCCTCGGCCAGTGCCTGGAAATCCGCCGTGCCCATGAAGAACTGGTAGCAGTGAGGTCCAGCAATGCGCTCCACGCCTTCCTCCCGCAGCACGTCGTCCAGCAGGCCTCCGGTGCCGCAATCGCCATAGGCGACGAGGATGCGGCCATAGCGGCCGCGGCTTTCCCGGATCTTGGCCCGCACCCCCTCGGGGATCTTGGCCGGGGTGTTGTGCCAGCCGGCCGGCAGGCAGGTGATGGCGATATCCCGCAAACCCTGGCCCTCGATCACGGCCAGCACCTCGCGGGCGAGAGCGCCGCACGCGATGATGATCGTTCCAGCAGACTGACCTGACGGGTGAGTCATGTTCCTTTCCAATCAATTAATTAGCTTTGGCCCGGGCCGCTCTACCGGCGACGACCGGGCCTCTTCCGAACGCGACGCCAGAATTCCCGCCGCATCTTCTCAAGTCATTGAAAATACTAAAGTTAAATGCGAGAAGGGTGTGAAGGGAGGCGGCCGATCCCGCGCAGCACCGCTTTCAGGTTAATCCGCTGGAATGATTGAGAAAGCTTTGAATTTGTAACGATTGCTTAGGTGCTGGCCGACATACTGATGTCCTGCGGCAGCCAGCGGAAACAGGCTCACCGGTGAAATACGAAGCTAGAAGCGAATTGCTTTCTGCGGCGCCGGCGGGGGATTCAAACGCGTCCAGCAGCCGGACCCGGCTCGTTAATAAGTCCAACCTGCTGACGGTCACGGGCTTGATATTCTCGCTCGGGCTCGTCGGTTTCCTGCTCTGGCGCGGTCTGGCTGGCGGCGATCGGATCGAAGTCTCCATCGCGGCCGTCGTCGCGCTGCTCATCGCCGCAATCGCTCTCGGCAACGCCCTGGACCTGCAGCGCCAGGTGCAACGGGCGAATCAGCTGCGGATCGCCGAAGCCCGATTGAGCGACATGGCGGCGACCTCGTCGGATTGGCTGTGGGAGTTGGGTCCGGATCTGCGGTTCACCTACTTCGGCGGCAAATCCCTGGATACGAGCGCGCCCGATGGCAGTCTTTTCCTTGGCAAGACCCCCTTTGAGGCCTTCGACACGACGCTGGAACCCGAAGCCTGGGCCCGGCATCGGGACAACCTGATCAATCACCGTGAATTCCGCGACTCCGTTTTTCGCCATCGCACCAGCGACGGGCAACTCTGCTGGCGCCGCATCTCAGGCAAGCCGTATTTCGACAATGCCGGCAATTTCCTCGGCTATCGCGGCACCGGCTCGGACATCACCAAGCAGAAGGAGTCGGAACTGCGGCTGGAATCGGCATTGGCCAATCTGCGCGAAAGCGAGACGAAGTTCCGTTCGCTGGTGGGCAACATTCCCGGCGCGGTCTACCGCACGCGGATCGACGACTGGTCCCATGTCTATCTCAGCGACATGGCGGAACAGATCACCGGCTATAGCGCCGCTGACATCCTATCCGGCAAGGTGTCGCCCTCGATCGAACGCGTGCATCCCGATGACCGGGAGCTGGTCGTGCAGACGACATTGGAAGCCATCAAACACCGCTCACCCTATTCCCTGGAGTTCCGTATCATTCATCGCGACGGCTCGGTCCGCTGGGTGCTGGAAAAATGCATGATCGGGCAGATCGAGGGGAGCGGAGAATACTTCTTCGACGGCGTGATCATCGACATCACCGACCGGAAGCGCGCGGAAGCCGAACTGAAACAGACCAAGGAACTGGCGGAAAGCGCCAACCGCGCGAAATCCGAGTTTCTCGCCAACATGAGTCACGAGCTGCGCACGCCGCTCAATGCCATCATCGGCTTCTCGGAGATCCTGCGCCACGAGCTCTACGGCCCGCTGGGCGACAAGCGCTACCGCCAATATGCCGCCGACATTCACGGCAGCGGCGCGCATCTGCTGGAGATCATCAACGACATCCTGGACCTGTCCAAGGCCGAGGCGACGGGCTTCGAGCTCTATGAAGAAGCCACGAACATCGCCGACCTGATCCAGGGCTGCATCGGCATGATGGCGCAACGCGCCCAGGAAAACGGCATCAGGATCGAATTGATCTTGCCAGAGGCGTTGCCCCGCCTCACAGCGGATGCGCGAAAACTGAAACAGGTCATGCTCAATCTCTTGTCGAACGCGGTGAAATTCACGCCCGAGGGCGGCCGGGTCCGGATATCAGCCGCCAAGCTGCCCGAAGGCCTGCGGCTCGAAGTCAGCGATACCGGCATCGGCATCGCGCCCCAGGACATCCCGACGGTCCTGGCGCCGTTCGGCCAGATCGACAATGCCTTCAGCCGCAGCCATTCCGGCACCGGGCTCGGCCTGCCGCTGAGCAAGCGCTTCGTGGAGGCCCATGGCGGGCAGCTGCAGATCGTCAGCGCGCTCGGCGAAGGCACCACCGTGCGGATCGACCTGCCGCGCAGCCGCCTGATCGAACGGGCCGCGTGACGCCGCGGCTTATTCCGCAGCCGAGCGGTATTCCATGCGCCGCAAGCAGCGGTCGATCCAGGCCACGGTCAGCTTCTCGGCCACGGAGTTCTGACTCAGCCGTTCCCGCAGATTCTTGAAATCGACGCGGTCCAGCGGCTGATCCTGGTTGAAGCAGGAGAACACCACCGTCCGCTTGCCCGTCGCCGGATCGATGTGAGTCTGCAGGCACTGGGCGCAGATTTCCTTCATCATGCATTGCATCGGCGAGTTGATGCTGCCGATCCCATGATGCGCCGGCTTCAGCCAGGGCTTGAGCTGGTTGTGCCGCGCCCGCCCGACGGCCGCCATCATGCCGTCGGAGCCGATGGCGATGATGCGGTCGACATCGGCGAGATCGATGGATTTCTCGCCGAGCTTGCCTTCCTGATAGTTCACCATGGCCTGCACGATATTGCCCACATGGGTGCGGTCTTGCGGCCGGCCCGGCTCGAAGCCCGGCCCCTCGTCGCAGGTCCAAACCACGGTGTCGGCGGCGGCTTCGATGTCGGCCACCTTGTAGCGGTCGCGCATGGTCTTGTAGCCGGCGAAATACAGCACCTTCGAGCCGGCGGCCCGGAAGGCGCGGCCGATGGAGAACAGCACCGCATTGCCGAGGCCGCCGCCGGCCAGCAGCACCGTCTCGCCGCCGGGCGTTTCCGTCGGATGGCCGGTGGGGCCCATCAGGATCACCGGCTCGCCCGGCCGCAGCAGGGCGCAGAGATCGGATGAGCCGCCCATCTCCAGCGCGATCAGCGACACCAGGCCCTTCTCCTCGTCGACCCAGGCGCCGGTCAGCGCCAGGCCTTCCATCGCCAGGGTGGTTTCGTCGATGCGGAGCGCATGGGTTTCGTAATTCTGCAGCCGGTAGAACTCGCCGGGCCGGAAATTCCGCGCCGCCAGCGGCGCGCGCACGATCACCTCGACGATGGTCGCGGTCAGCCGGTTGACCTGCTGCACCACCGGCCGCAGCCGCTCGCCGAGGCTGATGAGGAAAGCGGCCGACTCGGCTTCGCCGCCTGTGGCCGGGCGGTCCGCCAGCGCCTTTGCCACCACCGGCCAGCCTTGCTTGGCGCTGCCCATGGCCTTGACCACATTGCCGGCGAAGGAGGGATGCAGATCGCCGAAGAAGCTGACGGCTTTGCCATCGGGCCGGAGCTGGTGGAGCACCAGCGGCGTCTTCGGCTTGGCCAGCAGCTCCGGCTTGCCCGGCTGCCCGGCGCTGTCCAGCGCCTGGAAATACTGGCCG
Organism: uncultured Alphaproteobacteria bacterium; assembly: GCA_963816235.1. GTDB lineage: Bacteria > Pseudomonadota > Alphaproteobacteria > Dongiales > Dongiaceae > DATKFM01. Next base: position 79,031 of record CAWFKD010000013.1, read on the forward strand.
TCCAGACCGAATTGCGCCGCATGCTCCCGGGCCAACACTGTGTTCGGCCGCGTGCCCGCGGCTACCAGCACGGTGCGCGCCGGGAATGTCGCCGACTCCTCGCCGCGGGAAAGCCGGATCGCCTTGCAACGGCCGGTTTCGTCCACATCGATGGCCGTCGGCGTCAGCCCTTCGGCAAAGCGAATGCCTTCCTCCAGCGCCTTGGCGACCTCTTCATGGTTCAGCGTATAGCTCGGCGCGTCGATCAGGCGGCGGCGATAGGCGATGGTCACGCCGCCCCAGCCATCCATCAGTTCCCGCAGCCGCGGCGCGCGCAATTCCCGGCGCGCCAGGGCGCGCTCCTCGCGGATGGCGCGGGCATGGGCGACGAACTCGTCCACCACGGGCAGCTCCGCCGCCGACCAGCGGCGCCGCACCGTCTCCTCGCCCTGCTCGGCCGTCAGCACTTCATAACGCCGCAGGAACTTCTCCACTTGCAGCGGGTAATAGGCCAGCGCCTCGGTCGCCGTATCGATCGCGGTCAGGCCGCCGCCGATCACCACCACCGGCAGCCGCAGCTGCAGATTGGCGATCGAGTCCATCTTCGCGGCGCCCGTGAGCTGCAGCGCCATCAGGAAGTCCGACGCCATGCGCACGCCCGGCGCCAGGCCGTTGGGCAGATCCAGGATCGTCGGCTTGCCGGCGCCCAGCGCCAGCGCCACATGGTCAAAACCGAAATCGAATGCTTGATCCAAGGTGATCGTGCCGCCGAAGCGCACGCCGCCGAACATGGCGAAGCTCGCCCTCCGCTCCAGCAGCAGGCGGATGATCTTGAGGAAGTTCTTGTCCCAGCGCACGGTGATGCCGTATTCGGCGACGCCGCCGAAGCCGGCCATGGTGCGCTCGCCCAGATTCTCGTTCAGCTCGCGGATGTCGTAGATCGGCTTGAACGGCACGCGCCGCCCGTCCCGGTCGATGCCGGAATATTCCGGCGGCAGCGGCTCGATCTTCAGGCCGTCCACCGCCACCACGGTGTGGCCGTCATTCAGCAGGTAGTGCGCCAGCGTGAATCCCGCCGGCCCAAGGCCCGCAACCAGCACCCGGCGGCCGCTGGCGGGCTTGGCCACGGGATTGCGGATATTCAGCGGATTCCACCGCGTCAGCAGGCCATAGATCTCGAAGCCCCAGGGCAGCGCCAGCACATCCTTCATGATGCGGGTCTCGGCCTGGGGAATATCCACCGGCTCCTGCTTCTGGTAGATGCAGGACTTCATGCAATCGTTGCAGATGCGGTGGCCGGTGCCGGCGACCATGGGATTGTCCACGATCACCATGGCAAAGGCGCCCAGCGGCACGCCCTCGGCCTTGAGGGTGTGCATCTCCGAAATCTTCTCTTCCAACGGGCAGCCCGCGAGGGTCACGCCGAAGGGACTCTTGCGATAATTGCCGTCTTTCTCCTTCAGGCCCTTGGCGCAGGAATCCTTCCCCTGGTTGTGGCAGAAGATGCAGTAGTGCGCGTGATCGAGGCCGCGGCGCAGATCCATGCCGGGGTCGGTCAGGGCAAAGCCTTCGCGGCGGCGGACATGGCCCGGCGGCGTCTGGAACGCCGGCGCGCCGTGGTGATCCACCTGATCGAGATGCACCAGATGCTGGGGATCCACTTTTTGCGGCGCCTTGAACAGGATGCCGGAGGCGTGCCGGGCACGGCCATCCGATGACAGCAGCGCCCAGGCGGCGTAGCGGGTCGCCAGGTCGAGGCGGGCCGCATTCTCCGCCTCGGCCTCTTGCCAGGCGGTGACGGCGGTGGCGAAGGCCAGTTCGAAGCCGTCGATCGAGACCAGGTCCTGATCGCCGCCGCCGAATTCGGCCGAGAGCTGGGTGCGCAGCCCATCGGCATCGAATCCGGCCGCCTCCTCCGCCTTGAAGGCGCGGGCGGCGCGGCGCTGCACAAACAGGCGCTTGCAGGCATAGAGGGGCGCCAGGGCGCTATGCTGGCTGGCCAGGAGGCGCAGATCGCTGCCGATGCCGAAGAGACCGGAAATGAAGGCTTCCAGATGGGGCGCCACGGCCAGCAGGAGCTCGGACTCGGCCTTGGCTTCCAGGGCGGCCGGCGCCGCCCGTGCCGATCCCAGGCGTTCTGCGAGGCCCGTATCGGCCCCCGCCAGCTGTGCCAGAAAGGCCTGGTCGATCCGGGCAAGGCCTGCCGGATGGTACAGATCGGTAAGGCTAAATCCTTGAGAGAGCTTGAGTTCGGGCATTGATCGCGGCGGCCATGGACTGTCGGGGCGCAACACTTAAGGCCCGGAAGCCATCGCGACAAGTATTGGATAGGGGATCGGATCGGCCGGCCTGGGCCGGTCTCGCGCCACCGCCGGGCATTGTCCGGCAGGCGCCCTGCTATCGCCTCAGGTCATGACCCCTAGGCGAGGTGCCGTAGCAGACGGCGGGCACAAAAAAAGTGTGCGGCGCTTGCGCGCCGCACACCCACAACTTGCGTTGTTTTCGGACGACTGCCGATTACGGAGTCGCGCCGGCCAACTGGTCGGCAACGTACTGGAAGATGTTCGACAGCTCTTCGCCCAGGGCGCCCAGAGCGGTGATGATGGCCACCGCCACGAGGGCCGCGATCAGGCCGTATTCGATAGCCGTCGCACCGGACTCGTCCTTAACGAAATTCTTGATCATGTTGATCATTGTTTGGGTCTCCTTCCTGAATTGTCCCGAGGAGGAGAATGACCCGAACCTATGAACGAAGACTTAAAACGGCCGGTTTTTCGGCCTTAAAATAACGCCTAGGTTGCTGTTTCGATTGTGATTTGTAGCAAATCCCAGGTAACGTCAACCATGCTGAAGAAAACGCCGGACGCTAACCCCTTCATCCGTCTCGGTTGTCAAAATCGACCTATAGCGACTTATGGGCGTCGCGTTTACCACGACGCCCGACAACATAAGAAAGAGATCACCATGCCCAGCAAGTTTCTGCCGGAGAATCGGCCATGAACGCAGCCAGCGGCTGTGCCGTCGTTATAGGTGCAGGCCCGGGGCTGGGGGCAGCAGTGGCCCGGCGCGCCCGGCAGGAGGGGCTGGCGGTGGTCATCTCCTCCCGCAGCGCCGAGCGCCTGCAGCCCCTGGCGGCCGAACTGGGCGCCAAGGCCATCGCCTGCGACGCCACCCGGGAAGCGGATGTGGAAAGCCTGTTCGCGGCGGTTGCCGCCGAACATGGTGCCCCGCAGCTCGTCGTCTACAACGCCGGCGCCTTCCTGGCGAAGCCGGTGCTGGACCTGACGGCCAAGGATTTTGAAGATGGCTGGCGGGCCGGCTGCTTCGGCGGATTCCTGGCCGGCCGCGCCGCGGCGCGCCTGATGGCGCCGGCCGGGCGGGGCACGATCCTGTTCACCGGCGCCACGGCATCGCTGCGGGGCAGCGCCAACTTCGCGGGATTTGCCGTGGGCAAGTTCGGGCTGCGCGCCCTGGCCCAGAGCATGGCCCGCGAGCTGGGTCCCAAGGGAATCCACGTTGCCCATGTGATCGTCGATGGCATGATCGAGGCCGAGCACCGCGCCGGCCGCAAGCGCAGCGAGAATGCGCCGGATGCGCTGCTGGACCCCAACGCCATCGCCGAAGCCTATTGGCAGCTTCACCGGCAGCCGCGCAACGCCTGGACCCACGAGCTGGATCTGCGCCCCTGGTCCGAGAAGTTCTAACCCCGGAGAAACTCTAGCTGCCGCCGGCGGCATCCGCCGCGGCACCCGGCTCCTCCGAGAGCAGCTGGGTGATCGCCGCCGTCAGCGCCGCCTTGGTGAAGGGCTTGGTGAGGCAGGGGGCCGCGGGATCAAGATGCTCCTGCTCCGTTCCCGCCTCCGGCACGAAGCCGGACATATAGAGTATCTTCGCGCTGTCATCCCGCTTCTGCACGATGCGCGCGATATCAGTGCCGCGCACGCCGCCCGGCAGCACGATATCGAGCACGAACAGGCTGAACTGCCCCTCCTTCTCCACCAGCTTCAGCGCCTCCGCGCCATCGGCGGCGCCGACCGCCGCGAAGCCCAGGCTGCTGAGCTGTTCCATCACCACGTCGCGCACATCGTCGTCGTCCTCCACCACCAGCACCCGTTCCGTGGGCGCGGTGTCGCTGAGACCGGCAACAAAGGCGATCGGCTTCATCCCGGCGACCGGCTGATAGCTCCGCGGCAGCAGGATGCGCACCACCGTGCCGCGGCCCGGCGCGCTCGACAGGTCGATATGGCCGCCTGATTGCGTGACGAACCCGTAGGCCATGCTGAGTCCCAGGCCGGTGCCGCGGCCGATATCCTTGGTCGTGAAGAAGGGATCGAAGGCGCGCGCTTGCACCTCGGCCGTCATGCCGCGGCCGGTATCGCTGACCATGATGCGGACATAGTCGCCGGGCCGGAGATTCTTCGGCAGGTCGGCCTGGCCGGCAACCGCGGTGAAGTTGTCCGTGGTCATGCGCAGGATGCCGCCTTCGGGCATGGCGTCGCGCGCATTGACGCCGAGATTGAGCAGCGTCATCTCCATCTGCCCCTGGTCGATTTCCGACGGCCAGAGATTCTCCGCCAGATCCAGACGCACATCGATGGTGCGCCCAAGCGGCCGGCGCAGCAGTTCATCCATGTTGCGGATGAGGTCATTGATGTCGGTGACCCGCGGCGCCAGCGGCTGGCGCCGGGCGAAGATCAGCAGGCGCCGGGTCATCTCCGCACCCCGCGCCGCGGCGCGGCGGGCCAGATCGATATGGCGCTTGGCCGGCTGCATCAACCCGGCATTGTCGCTGAGCAGATCCAGATTGCCCAGGATCACCGCCAGCAGATTGTTGAAGTCGTGGGCGATGCCGCCGGTGAGCTGGCCCAGCGCCTCCATCTTCTGCGACTGGATGAGCTGCTCCTCCAGCAGGCGATAAGGGCTGATATCCTGCAGCGTGCCGCTGACATTGGTGCGCGCGCCCTGGGCATCCCGTTCCACATCGCCTTGTTCGCGCACCCAGACGATGCCGCCATCGGGCCGCACCAGGCGGATCTCGGCCTCATAGCTGTCGCGGCCCGCTTCCAGGGCGTCGAGCATCGCGAACTGCCGCTCCCGGTCATCGGGGTGGATGATCGGCGTCATGTCGGCCTGGCGCGCCGGCAGCGCCGCATCCTCGATCCCCAGCAAGGCGCCGGAGCCCGGCGCCCAGGTGTAGGTGTGGTTGGCCAGGTCCCAGCTCCAATAGGTCAGGCGGGCCTGTTGCTGGGCGCGGCGCAGGCGGGCTTCGCTTTCCTTCAGCGTCCGCTCGGCGCGCTTGCGTTCGGAGACATCCTGGGAGAATCCGCCGACGGCGATAATGCGGCCGCTATCGTCGCGGATCGGGAACTTGATGGTCATCACCTCGTGATATTCCGGCGACAGGTCGGGGATGGTGAATTCGCGGCTGACCGGCTCTCCCTTGGCGATGACTTCCCGGTCATGGGCATCGAAGGCCTCGGCCAGGGCCTTTGCATAGAGGTCCGATTCCTTGCGGCCGACGGCGGGCGCCACGGGAAACCGCTCGATGCGCTCCAGCTCGCGATTCACCAGCAGGAAACGGCCCTCGGTATCCTTCAGGTACATGATCATCGGCGCGTGATCGAGGAACCCCTTGAGCCGCGCTTCGCTCTGGCGCAGCGCGATCTCGATCTGCTTCTGCTCCGTGACATCCTGCAGGGTGCCGACTCGCCGCGCCGTCTTGTCGCCGGCGCTGGCCGGCACGATCTCAGCAGTTTCGCGGATCCAGATGACATCATTGTCGGGGCGCACAAACCGGTACTCGACGGCAAACCGGTCGGCGTCGCGATCGCCGCGATCATAGATCCGCCGGACGCGGTCGCGATCGGCCTCATGGACCCGCGCCAGATAGTCTTCATCGGTCAGGCTGACGATGTCGGGGTCGAAACCCAGGGTCGTGGTGGCGCCGGGTCCGATGACCGAACCTTTGCCGTCATCGGAACCGACCCGGTAGGTCAGGCGCGCGCGGATGACCGCATCCAGCAAACGGGTGCGGCTTTCCTCGAGCGCATGATAGGCGTGAGTCAGCTGCGGCACTTCATAGCTGGTGCGGATGACGTATTTCACCTGCCCCGCTTCGTTGAGCACGGGAATGCGGTTGACGATCCAGGTCTCGTCCCCCTCATCGCCCGGTATCGTGTAGACATGGCCGATCTGCGGCTGCTTGGTTTCCAGCAGCCGCGCATGGTTCTTGCTGATATCGGGGAAATTGTCGGGCGGCGGCAGGATGTCCAGAAGGTCGCGGCCGATCACGTCGATGGCCCGCCTGTTGTAGCGGCGCTCCGCCGCCCGGTTGAGCAGCAGCAGGCGCCGGGACACATCGGTCATGGTCACGACGACGGGCACGTTGTCCAGCAGGCTGCGCAGAATCTCCTGGCTTTCATGCAGGCGCTGCTCGCGCTCCTTCGATTCCGTGATGTCGGTTACGACGGTGACGATGCCGCCATCCACGGTGCGCCGCTCGGCGATGCGGTAGGTGCGATCGCCATCCATGCGCATTTCCCGCGCCGTGGTGCCCGCGCGATGCTCCCGCAGCCGGTCGGCGATCCATTCCTCCTCCTGGCCGCCGGCAATCGGCATCCGCCTGGCGGCCATGCGGCGGCGTAGAATCTCCTCGAAGGTCTGGCCCGGCAGGATCGCCTCGCCTTCCATGCCGAAACGGGACCGCAGCACGCTGTTGCTGATCACCAGGCGGTCATCGGCATCGTAGAGGGCGAAGCCATCGGGAATCGCCTCGATGCCGTCCAGCAGCCGCTGCCTTGCGGTGGCCAGCTCGGCCTGACTCTGGCGGATGGTGCTTTCGCTGCTGCGCAGATTGGCGTTGGCATCGACGAGCGCCGCCTGCGCCATCTGCAGCCGGGACACCTGCCGCGTCAGGATGAAGAAGAACAGGATCGCCATGAGAATCTGGCCGAGCAGCAGCGCGGCGAGCAACCGGGTTTGCGTGGCGAAATCCTGATAGTAGTTGTGCAGGTCGGTATCCATCAGATTCACCAGCTTGCTGCTGAAACCGGCGATCGAATCCTCCAGCGATACCAGAACCTCATCGACCTTGACGATCGGCGCGAGATTGCCCGCCTTGATCAGCCGGATCTGCGGCTCGAGTCCCACGAACAGACTTCTGATTTTGTCGAACAGGGCGACGCTCTCGGCCTCCTTGGAGTAGGCGTCGTGGGTCTGGCCGTGCTGGAGCACGTTCAGACGGTTGAGAACGATCTCATAGCGATCGCTGACCTGCTTCGCGGTATCCGCGGGACGCATATAGGCGCCGGTCTCGACCGCCTGCCGCAGGCGGAAATACTCGGTCTGCAGCCGTGCGCCGGACCAGACGATGGTCGCGAGATCGCGGTCGCCGAGCCCGGAGATCCGCTCCGAGATCATGAAGAAGAGCGCGATGGCCGCCGCCAGATAGGCACCGACGAGGATCCCGCCGATCCACAGGCGCTTGGTTGTCAGTCCACTGATCATCATTTGCCGTCACCGTTGGCCGCAGGCATCCGAAAAGATGCACAGGCGGCGGAAGCCGCCGCAACCGGGAGGGCAAGTATAACCGCCGCGCGGCGGTTAAGAAGCGGCCAGAATTATTGCAAGGGCCGTCCGGCGCGCTATTGCACCGTCAGGCGGGTCAGCTGCCAGACGCAGCGGGAATAGATGGTGTTGTTCGAGAGTTCCGGATGGGCATCCAAGGGGTAGACCACGAAGATCGGCCCCTTGTCGCGGATCGGCAAATAGGCGCCGTTGGCCTTGATGGCGAGAATGACTTCGTAATCGGTGAAATCGGAAACCGGGATATCCGCCAGGTAGTCGTTGAGGGCCCGCGCCACCAGCTTGCTGCCCTTGGCACCCACATGCTCCATGAGCACGCGGCCGAGCACCCCTTCATAGGTGACCGCCCCGTCGGTCCAGGGCGTCGATGTGATCACGGTGGTCAGGCCCAGAGCCTCCAGCGCCGCCACATCGAACCGTGCTTGGGTGCCGTCGGTGGTATTGGTGATCGCGCCATCGACAGTCAGGATGACCTCGCCGGCCGGCGCAGGCAGGGTTTCGGCCCCGGCCGGTGATGCCGCGGCAAACAGGACTGCCAGCAGACAGAAACGGGCGGCAAGGCCAGGCATGGTCGCTTCCTCCATCGTCATGCCTCGCAGGCCGGCAGCGATTCCGCCGCGAGCGCGGGCAGTGTCTTCGACGGCCAGCATACAAAAGCCGCAGGCGATTCGCCGTCAAGAAGAGCTATGGGAGCGGGGACAGATTGGCGCAGCCAAATTCAGAAAGCAACCTGGTCGCCGCCCTTCAGGTCAAGCATGGCCCGCGCCTCCTTCGGCGTGGCGATTTCCAGCGACAAATTTTCGAGAATTGTCCGGATGCGGCTGACCTGCTCGGCATTGCTCTTCGCCAGCTGGCCCTTGCCTACATATATGGAGTCCTCCAGCCCCACCCGCACATTGCCGCCCATGATCGCCGCCAGGGTGACGAACGACATCTGATGCCGGCCCGCCGCCAGTACCGACCAGACATACTGGTCGCCGAACAGCTTGTCGGCGATGCGCTTCATATGGGCGACGTTCTCCGTATCGGCGCCGATACCGCCGAGGATGCCGAAGATGGTCTGCACGAACAGCGGCGGCTTGACGATGCCGCGTTCCAGGAAATGGGCCAGGGTGTAGAGATGGCCGACATCGTAGCACTCGAACTCGAAGCGCGTGCCGCAGCCCTCGCCGAGATCCTTCATCACATGCTCGATATCCTTGAAGGTGTTGCGGAAGATGAAATCCCGCGAGTTCTCCAGATGTTTCGGCTCCCAGTCGTATTTGAATTCCTTGTATTTGCCGAGCATGGGATAGAGGCCGAAATTCATCGAGCCCATGTTGCAGGTGGCCATCTCCGGCTTGGCCCGCATCGCGCCCGCCAGCCGCTCCGCCACGGTCATCCCGGCGCCGCCGCCGGTGGTGATATTGAGCACCGCGTCGGAGCTCTGCTTGATGCGCGGCAGGAACTGCATGAACACCTCGGGGTCGGGGGTCGGCCGGCCGTCCTTGGGATCGCGGGCATGGAGATGGATGATCGCCGCCCCCGCTTCCGCCGCGCCGATCGCCGCCTGGGCGATCTCGTCCGGCGTGATCGGCAGATAGGGCGTCATGGTCGGCGTATGGATCGAGCCGGTGACGGCGCAGGTGATGACGACTTTGCGGGCGGCGGCCATGGGTCCTCTCCGATTGTTTTCTTGGTGCGATGCTATTCCGGCGCGCCGGCTAGTCGCCGATTTCGCGCTCGGCCTGGGCGATCTGGCGGCGCAGCGCCATCAGGCGCCGGTCGCGCCAGCGGCGGCGCGCCGGCAGGTTGGCCCGCGGCGTCTTCGAGTCCCGCGTCGCCAGCACGGCGTCGCTGGCCTCTTTCGTCCAGGGATCGGCGACTCCGAGCTGGGCGCCCATCTTCTGATAGGGGATGCGGTAGCGGTCCAGATAGTCCTGGAAGCCGTTGGGCGCATTCAGGTCCATGGTCTCGAACGGCCCCATGAAGGACCAGCGCAGCCCCAGGCTGTGGCGCATCACCTTGTCCAGGTCGTCGGGCGAGATGATGCCCTGGCCCACCAGGCTCATGGCCTCGCAGACCACGCCGGCCTGCAGCCTGTTCATGACGAAGCCGGCGATCTCCCGGTTGAGCCGCACCGGCACCTGTCCCACCGATTCGAACAGGCGATGACTGCGGTCCATGACCGCCGGCGCAGTCCAGGGCGACGGCACCAGCTCCACCACCGGCAGCAGGTAGGGCGGATTGCCGGGATGGGCCACCAGGCAGCGGTCGCGGCCTTTGAGGTCGGCGGTATACTCCGACGCCGGAATCGCCGAGGAGGAGCTGGCCAGCACCGTCTCCGGCCCCGCCGCCGCATCCATCTCGGCAAAGATCTTCGCCTTGAGGTCGCGCTGCTCCCAGACATTTTCCTGGGCATGGAGCGCGCCGTCGAGGGCTTCGGCAATCGACTTGAAGGCGGCGATCCGGCCGCGTATCGGGGCCGGCTCAGTGATCAGCTCGGCCTGCTTGAGATCGGCGAGGCTGTCGTCGATGGCCGTCAGCGCCTTTGCCGCGGCACCCTCGATCGCATCGTAAAGGCGCGCCTGATAGCCGGCGCGGGCGAACACGATGGCCCAGGCCCGGCCGATGAACCCCGCACCGATGATGGCGATGCGTCCCTTGCTTTCGTCAGCCACGCGGCCTCCCTGATTTTCTTCCGCAACAGCTTAGAAGAGCGGCGGGAGGCAGTCGAGGGAACGGAACGGCCCTAGGCCTGCCAGAGCAAAGGAAACTCCGGCGCCTCCATGACAGCACCGTGGGACAGCTTCACGCCGCGGAAGGGCGGCGACGTCATGCCCTTGCGCACCGCCCAGCGGGCATCGTCACCGACCACCCGCAGCGAGAAGGCGCGGCGGCGGTTGGCGGATTGCAGATTGGCCGGCGCGCCATGAAGCGTCAGATAGCTGAAGGCCACCGCGTCGCCCGGTTCCATCGCCCAGCCGAGAATATTGTACCGGCCGCGCTCGCTGTCGATATCGGGCACCGGCTCCAGCCCATCATCGGCGTTCAGCGCCGTCTTGTTGAATCGTTCGGGCCGGAAGAAGCGGCCCCATTTGTGCGAACCGGCGACGAATTCCGGCACCGTGTTCCGCGGCACATGATCCAAGGGAATCCACAGCGAGCAGGTCTGCGCGCCATCCACATTGTAATAGGGCTGGTCGTGATGCCAGGGCGTCGGCACGTCGGAGTTCGGCTCCTTGACCAGAACATGCTCATGGAACAGCCGCACGCTGTTGGAGCCCATCAGCCGGCCGGCGATGGCGGCGGCCGGCGATTTGAAGATGAACTCCCGGTATTCAGGGATGCGGTCCCAGTTGCAATAGTCGCCAAAGAAGCGGCCGCCCCGGGAGCCGTCATAGAGCTTCACATCCGCCGAGGGTGCGGCGATGTTCCGCTCCACGCCCTGGCGCAGGGTCTCTACCCAATCCCGGAACAAGCCGCGGAGGCAGACCGCGCCATCGTCGCGGAACGCAGCAATCTCGGCATCGGCAGCGGCGGGAATGTCTATAACGCTCATGGACGTGCCTTCTGCAGAACTGCAGTTATCAAGGCATAAATCCCGGGAATTGAACAGCGGCGGCGCGCCGCCGGAAGGGTCAGAACGTCAGCAGCGCGGTGACGCAGACGGCCAGGACGATGGCGGCGGCCAAGCGCCACTCCTGCGCGAACCTCAACCAGGGGCGGGGAAGCTTGATGACCGCCGGCGCCTCGGCGCCCGGCAATGCTGCCTGCGCCTCCAGCAATTCCGGCGGAATCGCGATGCCGCGGCTGGCCAGGATCGAGAAGATCTGCGCCATCTTGGTCTGCCAGCGCACATCATGGGCGGCCAGCCGTTCATTCTCCGCCGCCTGCCAGGCCTGCTCGGCTGTGAACAAGCGCTCGCTGATTTTCGAGTGCCACCGCTCCTCGGCTTCCGCCAGCAGGCGGCTCAGTCGGTCGTCGGCCTCAATATTCTGGATGGCGCGGCGCTGATCCTCCAGCTCCTGCCACTGCTCCTGGCTGCGCTCAAAGCGGGCATTTTCCTCGGCCTCCCACTCCACGCGCGCCGCCATGATCATCTGCTCGATAACGCCGAGGCGCGGCTCGGGTCCGGAAGTTTCGCCATCCGCTCCCTTGCCGGATGAAAGCAGCTCATCCTCGGAATCGACCAGCCGCAGCGTGGGAACCTCGGTCGTGCCGAAGCGTGCCTCGAACCAGCCGGTCGTGCCGCCGCAGAAACGGCGGAAATCCAGCTGTACCGGCGGCGCGATCCCGCGGGGGCCGGGCTCCACCCGCGCCAGCACGTCAAAGCGCGCGATCGTCGTGGCGAAATCATAGCCGTCGGGGTCCAGCATCACGATGCGGACCGAAACATTGAAAGACTCGGCGTCGGCCGACGGCACCACCAGCGCCACTTCTTCCATCTGCCGCGGCGTCAGCAACCAGGTCGTTTCATCGTTGGTGACGCCGGCGGTGAGACGTACTCCGAACGGCAGGTTGTCGATGGCGACGAAGCAATTGTCCAGATTGATCGGCCGGCCCGGCAGCTTCAGCAGCTCGATCGGAATCACCACCGGCGCCGGCCGGGCGCGGATCGGCTCCGCGCCGCTGGCGAACGCTTCAGGCAGGTCTAGCTGTCTTGCGGCAGACATTGGCACGCTTGGATTCCCACTTCCCACGACGCAAAGAGGACCGAAGGTTTTGCCCCGGTAAATTAAATAAAAAGTTAGACAAGTCCCGCTTAACACTCCGATAAGAAATACTGTTAAAATGCAAGAATACTATGGGGCCGGCCGGCGATATGATTATTTTCCTTAAAATGGTTAATGCGATGCCGATGACAATACGATGGAAAATCAAAAGCCTAGGGGCCGAATTGGCGGCAATGGGCGGAACCGGGGCCTTCGCGGCCTTGCAACCCCGCGACCGCCTCGCCTAAATGGACCGGCGCGCCCAAAGGTAAGGAAGCCCCATGTCCACGCCCGCCATCCTCACCGTCGCCATCACCGGCAGCCAGCCCAGCAAGGCGCAGAATCCGGCCTTGCCGATCTCGCCGGCGGAGCAGGTCGAGAGCACCCATGAGGCCTTCGAGGCCGGCGCCTCCCTGGTCCATATCCATGTACGCGACGACAGCGGCCAGTCATCGTCTGACGAAGCGCGCTTCGCCGTGGTACAGGCGGGCATCCGCAAACATTGCCCGGGCATGATCGTGCAGTTCTCCACCGGCGGCCGCGGCCGCAAGGCCGATGAGCGCGGCAGCTCCCTGCAGCACCGGCCGGACATGGCGTCGTTGGCCACGGGCTCGGTCAATTTCGCCACCATCATCTATGAGAACCCGCCGTCGCTGGTGGACGATCTCGCCACAACCATGCTGAAACAGGACGTAAAGCCGGAGGTAGAGATCTTCGATCTCGCCATGCTCTACAACGCGCGCACCCTGGTGGATCGCGGCCTGCTGAAGGCGCCGGTGCATGTGCAGTTCGTCATGGGCATTCCCAATGCGCTGCCGGCGCGGGAGCGGCTGCTGGATTTCCTCATCGAGGAGCTGCAGGACCAGCTGCCCGGCGCCACCTGGACCGCCGCCGCCATCGGCCGGCACCAGCTCACGGCCAATCACTGGGCGCTGAAGCGCGGCGGCCATGCGCGCACCGGCCTCGAGGACAATGTCTATTTCGACAAGGGCCGGCTCGCCGCCAGCAACGCCGAGCTGGTCAAGCGGGTCGCCGATCTCTGCGGCGGCTATGACCGTCATCCGGCCACGCCGGCGGAAGCGCGGCAGCTGCTGGGTTTGCGGCCGCAATAGGAACCTGGGACAATCGCAAGCGGTCCAAGCGGCCGGACTATCGGAAACCAAGGATGTCGCAGCTCATGACCGGTTCCAACACCGACCTGGCCAGCGTCACCGCCGAGGCCGAGGCGCGCTATGTCGCCGCCAACCCCGAGAGCAAGCGCCGCCACGACGCCGCGGTCGCCCATATGCCCGGCGGCAACACCCGCACGGTGCTGTTCTATTCGCCTTTTCCCGTGGTGCTGAAAGGCGGCCAGGGCTGCCGTATCGAAGACGTCGACGGCCATGGCTACACCGACTATCTCGGCGAATACACGGCTGGTCTCTATGGGCATTCCCACCCCCTGCTGCAGGCGGCGCTGCACAAGGTGGTCGATGACGGCTTCGCGCTGGGCGGCCACAACGTCTATGAGGCCGAGCTGGCGGCGGAGATGTGCCGGCGCTTCCCGTCGGTCGAGCGGGTGCGTTTCTGCAATTCCGGCACCGAGGGCAATCTGTTCGCCATCTCCGCTGCGCGCCTGCATACCGGCCGCTCCACCATCATGGTGTTCCACGGCGCCTATCACGGCGGGGTGTTCTATTTCGGCCAGCAGAAATCGCCGATCAACGCGCCCTTCCCCTGGATCATCGGCCACTACAACGACATCGATTCGACGCTGGCGCTGATCAACAAGAACGCGCCCGACTTGGCCGCCGTGCTGATCGAGCCGATGATGGGCGCCGCCGGCGGCATCCCCGCCGATCAGGAGTTCCTCAAGGCGATCCGCAGCGCCTGTTCGCGCCTGGGCATTCTGCTGATCTTCGACGAGGTGATGACCTCGCGCCTCTCGTCAGGCGGCCTGCAGAAGAAGCTGGGCGTAACGCCCGATCTCACCAGCTTCGGAAAATATCTTGGCGGCGGCGCCAGCTTCGGCGGCTTCGGCGGCCGCGCCGACATCATGGACCGCTTCGATCCGCGCCGGCCCGATGGCGTCGGCCATGCCGGCACCTTCAACAACAATGTGTTCTCCATGGCCGCGGGACTCGCCGGCCTGACGAAGATCTACACCGGCGATGCCGCGGACAAACTCACCGCCGACGGCGATGCCCTGCGCGAGCGCATCAACGGCCTGGCGCAGAAGCACAAGCTGCCGCTGCAGGCCAAGGGCGTGGGTTCCATCATGGGCCTGCATTTCCATGATGGCCCGATCACCCGGCCCCAGGATGTCTGGACCCGCGACGCCGCCCATGCCGCGCGCATCGCCGACCTCCAGAAGCTGCTGCATCTCGACCTTCTCGCCCAGGGGCAGTACATGGCCCGCCGTGGCTTCATCAGCCTGTCGCTGCCGATGACGGCAGAGGATCACGACAAATTCTGCGCCGCCATCGATGAGTTCCTCAGTGTGCGTGCGCCGGTTATTGCGGCGGCGGCGGGTTGAGCCGTTTTCCGGCTCCCGGGAACTGACGTTCCTTGGCATATCTTGGCTGATATGGAATCCTGGAAGACAATAGCCATGCAGAGGGACAGTGCATGACAACGATCCATACGGGTGTGGGTCCGCGGGCCTTCGTCGAAAGCGGCCTCGCCGCCCAGGAAATACCCTTCACGTCGATTCCGGTGGTGGATTTCGCGGCGATGCTGCGCGGCAGCCTGGCCGACCGGCTGGCCGTGGGCGAAGCGGTGCGGGATGCCTGCACCCGAGTCGGCTTCTTCTATGCCAAGAATCACGGCGTCGATCCCGCAATCATCCACGCGACCTACGCCGCTGCCCACCGGTTCTTCGATCTGCCGATGGACCGGAAGCGCGCTGTCGACATCTCGAAATCGCCGAACATGCGCGGCTACACGCCGCTGCTCGGCGAGAACACCGACCCCACCTCCCGCGGCGATCTCCATGAGGGCTTCGATCTCGCTCTGGAATTGCCCGCCGACGATCCCGATGTCGCGGCCGGCGTGTTCGGCTATGGCCCGAATCAATGGCCGGAGGATCTACCGGGCTTCCGCGAGGCGCTGCTGGCTTATCACCGGGCAATCCGGCAATTCGGCCGCAAGATTTTCCAGGCCTTCGCCCTCGCCCTGGAAATCGACGAGGATTTCTTCGAGCCGCTGATCACCAAGCCGATGGCGCATATGCGCGTGCTCTACTATCCGAGCCAGGACGGCCCCATCGACGACCGGCAGATCGGCATCGGCGCCCATTCCGACTATGAGTGCTTCACCATTCTCAGCACCGACGAAGTTCCAGCTCTACAGGTTCTCAACAGCGCCGGTGAATGGATCATGGCGCCGCCGCTGCCCGGCTGCTTCATCGTCAATGTCGGCGATCTGATGGCGCGCTGGACCAACGGCTACTTCGCCTCGACGGTGCACCGGGCGATCAACCGTTCCGGCAAGTCGCGCTATTCGATTCCATTTTTCTACGGCACCAATTCCCAGAGCCTGATCGAGGTATTCCCCACCTGCCAGGGCCCGGAACGGCCGCCGAAGTATCCGGCCATCGCCGCCGGCGACTATATCCGCTCGCGCTTCGACGACACCTACTTCCACCGTCAGACGGACGAGGCCAAGGCCTGACAGGCTCACGCGTCGCGTCTGTCCCTGCCACCGAAAGAAAGAGAAAGAAGAACCATGACATCGCAACGCAACGATAGAATTGCGGCACGCCTGTTCGCCGTTTTCGCCCTGGTGCTGGCCACGGCGCTGACGCTGGCGGGAAGCGCCTGGGCGGAAACCTTCAAGTTGCAGGGTGAGCCGAAGATCGCCTTCATCTATGCGGCCAGCGCCAAGGACGGCGGCTGGAACGAGGCGCTCGATCTCGGCCGTCAGGCGGTGGAGAAGGAGCTCGGCGTTACTATTGCCGTCGCCGAGAGCATCCCCGAGGAAGCGACGGCGCTAAAAAATGCCATCGATCTCTTCGTCAAGCGCGGCTTCAACATCATCGTCGTCACCAGCTACGGTTATTCCGACGGCGTGCTGGAGGCGGCGAAGGCCAATCCGAATGTCGCCTTCCTCAGCGCCTCCGGCACCACCAATGCCGCCAATCTCGAGAGCTTCTACGCCCGCACCTATCAGGGCTGGTATCTCGCGGGCATGGCGGCGGGCGCTGTCAGCAAGACCAAGAAGCTCGGCATGCTCGGCGGTTTCCCCGTCGGCGTCGTCAACTGGGACATCAACGCCTTCATCCTTGGCGCCCGCGCCATTGAGCCCGCGGATGAAGACATGGTGATCTACACCAACTCCTGGTGGGATCCGGTCAAGGAAGGCCAGGTCGCCGAAGCGATGCTGGACCAGAACGCCGATGTGATCGCCAACAACCTGTCCTCTTCGGCGCCGTTCACGGCGGCGGAGAAGCGCGGCGTGCGCTCGGTCGGCTTCCAGCTCGACATGAGCCAGCATGCGCCGAAGGGCCACCTCACCTCCGTGGTGTTCCATTGGGAGAAACACCTGGTGCCCACGATCAAGAAGATCATCGACGGCACCTGGGAGCCCTCGCCCTACGGCGCCTTTCCCGGCATCGCCGAGGGCGTCATCGACATCACGCCCCTGGGCGACGCCGTCCCGGCCGATGTCCAGGCGAAGATCGATGACGCCAAGGCGCAGATGGCCGCCGGCAAGTTCTCCCCCTTCGATGGCCCGTTGCTGAAACAGGATGGCAGCGAAGCCGTCGCGGCCGGCAGCACCATCGGCGACGATGCCATCTGGAACATGAATTTCTTCGTCCAGGGCGCCATCGGCACCATGCCGGCGGCGCAATGAACGCCGTGGCGGCGGCGGGGCGGCCCGATGCCGCCCCGGCCCTGCTGTCGCTCGCGGGCATCTGCAAGAGTTTCGACGGCCGGCCGGTCCTGGATGATGCCTGCCTGGATATCGCGGCCGGCGAAGTCCACGCGCTGCTCGGCGAAAACGGCGCCGGCAAATCGACGTTGATGAATGTCCTGACCGGCGTCTATGCGCCGGACCGGGGCGAGATCCGGCTCGACGGCCGGGTCTTGCCGATCCGCGGCCCACGCGATGCCATCGCGGCCGGCATCGGCATGGTGCATCAGCATTTCCGTCTCGTAGACCGTTTCAGCGCCGCCGAGAATCTCTGGCTGTCAGCTGGCGCCCATGGCGCGCTAGCAACGCCAAAGGCCGCCGCCGTGGCGCTGGAGAGCACCGCCCGCGAACTCGGCCTCGAAGGTCGATCCCGAAGCCGTCGTCGGCCAGCTCTCGATCGCCGAGCGCCAGCGGGTGGAGATCTGCAAGGTGCTGGCGCTGGGCGCGCGCATCGTCGTGCTGGACGAGCCGACGGCCGTGCTGACCGATCAGGAAGCGGAGTCGCTGCTGGCGGCGGTGCGCAACATCGCCGCCGCGGGCCGCAGCGTTGTCCTGATCACCCACAAGCTGCGGGAAGTGGTGGGCCATAGCGACCGCGTGACGGTGATGCGCCAGGGCCGCACTGTCGCCGCCAACCGCCCCACGGCCGAGTTGGACGCGGGCGGACTTGCACGGCTCATGGTCGGCCAGGAGTTCGAAACGGCGCGGCCCACCGCAACGACGGCCATCGGACCCGCACGGCTGGTCATCGCCGGCTTGTCGGTGCGCCGCGGCGACGGTGCCGCCGGCATCGAGGATGTCTCCCTGTCCGTGCGCGGCGGCGAAATCCTGGGCATCGCCGGCGTCGGCGGCAATGGTCAACAGCAGCTCGCTGATGCGCTCGCCGGGATCGCGCCAATCCAATCGGGCACTCATCAAAATCGATAGCGAAGACGTGACCGCCGCCACCGTCGCGCGGCGGCGCGATCTCGGCCTGCGGATCATTCCCGCCGACCGCGCCGCCAGCGGCGTGGTGGGCGATCTCAGCGTGGCCGAGAATCTCGCCCTGACCCGCGTCCGCACCGGCCGCTATGGCCGGGTGTGGCTGCAGCGCGGCCGCATGCGCGACGATGCCGGGCGCGTGATCGAAGAATACGCCGTTGCCGGCGCTGCGCCCGGCCGGCCGATGCGCCTGCTCTCCGGCGGTAACGCCCAGAAGCTGCTGCTAGCGCGCGAGCTCGACGCCGGCGCCACGATCCTGCTCGCCCATTCGCCGGCCCGCGGCCTGGACGTCAAGGCGACCGCCTTCGTGCAGGCGGCGATCCGCCGCGCCGCTGCCGCCGGCGCGGCTTGCCTGCTGATCAGCGAGGATCTGGAAGAGATTCTTGCGCTGTCGGATCGGATCGCGGTGATGAGCCGCGGCCGGATCGTCGGCGAATGTCCGGCCGGTGTTTCGTCAGGCGAGATCGGCGCCCTGATGCTCGGCCATGCTTGACGGCGTGATCCTGCAGCGGCGGCTCAACCCACCGCGCCATCTCGCGGCGGGCGCTTTCATTGTCAGCCTTCTCGCGGGCCTGCTGGTTGTCGTCCTGATCCTGCTGGCCGCCGGCGCACCGCCGGACACCATGATCGACGACTTGATCATCCAGGTCTTCATCGCGCCCGCCGGGCTGGCGCAAACCATCACCATCGCCACGCCGCTGATCCTGGTCGGCCTCTCATCCGCGTTGGCGATGCGGGTGAAATTCTGGAACATCGGCCTGGAAGGACAGCTATGGCTGGGCGCCATCGGCGCCAGCGGGATTGCCATCCACGATGCCGGGCCGGAACCGCTTCGGCTGGCGGTTATGCTGGCGGTGGCGAGCTTCTGCGGCGCCGCCTGGATCGCCGTGCCGCTGTTGCTCAAGGTCAAGCTCGGCGTCAGCGAGATCGTGCTGACCCTGCTGCTGTCCAATACTGCCTATCTTCTGCTGCAGCATCTGCTGTTCGGCGCTTGGCGTGATCCCGCCAACAGTTTCCCGGTCTCCGTGCAATTCGACGCTGCCGAACGCCTTTCGCTGCTTGGATTCGGCAATGTCCATAGCGGGCTATTAATTGCGCTCGCGGCGGCGCTGCTGATCGCGCTCCTCATCGATCGCACGCGCGCGGGATTCTATGCCGCGGCGATCGGCCACAATCCGCTGACCGCGCGTTCGGCGGGATTGCCGGTGACGGCCATGATCGTCGCGGTCGTACTGCTGTCGGGCGCCTTGTCGGGACTCGCGGGCGGCCTGATCGTGGCCGGCACGGAGTACCGACTGACACAGTTCATCGGTGCCAACGCCACCTTCAGCGGCATCGTCATCGCCTTCCTGGCGCGGCTCAAGCCGCTGGGCATCGTGATCGCCGCCATTGCCGTCGCTGGAATCTACAATGCCGGCACGACCTTGAAGGTGTTCTACGGACTCTCCGACGCCATCGTCGTGCTGATACAGGGCATCGTGCTGCTGAGCCTGCTCATCGGTCATTTCTTCAGCGCCTACCGCATCGACCGGCGGCGCGAGGGCATTGCGGCATGACCGCGTTCATTGCCAGCTGGCTGGCCAGTATCCCCACCTTCGCCATCCCGCTGCTGCTGGCCAGCGTGGGGCTGATCCTGTCCGAGCGCGCCGGCATCGTCAGCCTGGGCGCCGAGGGCTATATGGCGGCGGGCGCCATGGCCGGCGCGGTGACCGTGCTGACCACGGGTAGCCTTGCCGCCGGCGTCGCCGCCGGCGTTACGGCCGCGACGTTGCTCGCCCTGATCTTCGGCATCGCCGTGGTGGTCTTCCGCGCCGATCAGATCCTGGCCGGGCTGGCGGCCGTGGCGATCGGCATCGGTGCCGCCGGTGTGATCGGCCGGCCCTATGTGCATCAGCCCTTTGTCGGCTTTCAGCCGTTGGATCTCGGCCCCCTGGCGTCGGTGCCCCTCGTGGGCGAACTGCTCTTCAAACAGGATTTGCTGGTCTATGTCGCGCTCGCGATTGCCGCCCTGGTCTGGTGGCTGATCGCCCGCACCCATGCCGGGCTGCGCTTGCGGGCCGTCGGTGAAGACCCGGCCACCGCCGACATCGCGGGCGTCGATATCCAACTCCACCAGATGGCCGCCATCCTTGCCTCCGGCGCGCTGGCGGGATTGGGCGGTGTCTACCTGTCCCTCAGCGGCAGCGAGGTCTGGGTCGAAGGCATGGTCAATGGCCGCGGCTGGATTGCCCTGGCGCTCGTCATCTTCTCCCGCTGGCATCCCCTGCGGGCGCTGTTCGGCGCCCTCCTGTTCGGCGGCATGGAGGCGCTGCTGCCCCGCCTGCTGGCGATCGGCGTCGATGCGCCGATCTATCTGATGGGCATGCTGCCCTATGCCCTGACCATGATCGTGCTGGTGGCCGCCAGCCTCTCGCGCCGCCGGCGCGCCGCCGAACCGGCCAGCCTCGGCCGGGTCTATCTCCGGCAGGATCGGCGCTGACCGCGGCGGACAGGCTTGGCGCTTCCGTCAGCCGGCGGCGAAGCGCGAGGCGATCGATTCCCGGATGACCGCGACCTGCCGCGCACAGTCGGCGTCGCTGAGATTATGCAGGCGCCGGCGCAGCACATTCGAATTGCGCTCGCCGCAAAGCAGGCGGAAATCCTCGTCGTCATCGGCGATTTCCAGTTCGCGCCAGCCGCCGGTACCGAAATGGGGGATGTCCAGCGCTTCCATGGCGCGACGCTCGCCTTCATACACCTGCGCCCGGCCGCGGCGCGGCCGGACCGTGGCGCAAAGCGGCCGCGCCAGCCATTCCAGCTCCAGGCTGCGGTCGATGCCGTCCCGGAGATAGTCGGGATGCAGCAGATGCAATTGCAGGCGCGTGTAGGTATCGGTGTTGCGCACCAGCACCCGCAACTCCAGATCCTCGAACGCCGCCGCCAGCTCGCGATCCGCGAGCAGTGCCGCGCGGTTTGACAGGAGCGTCTCGTAGGCCGCTTTGAATCCGGCGACGAACTGCGGCAGATACGCGGCGACGGTTGGCGACTCATCGCCCAGTTGCACCCGGTAGCCGCCGGCCGCAGCGCCGCCGGCTTCCCGCACCAGCGCCATCTGGTCGGTATTGACGTTCTTCCAGGTGGAGTGCCGGAGGCCGGGATCCTGCCGCTCGTCGGCGCCGAGGGCGCTGAGGTCATAGCGCTTGCCATCGGGCGTCGACTCCCACTGCGGCAGCAAGCCGGTGCGGAGGATCGAGTTGCCGTCGCCGATCTCGCGGCGCCGCGCCGGCGGCCGTTCGCTGAGCAGCGTCTCCAGATCCACCACCACCGGCTGGCTGCCATGGGCGATCAGATTTTCGCAATGCACATCGGTAACCGCGAGGAGATGCAACACCGCCAGCAGCATGCCGGCACGGGTGTAGTAATCCGCGACTTCGGCCGCCGAACTGCATGGCGCCGCCGGCACATGCTCGACCCAGCCATGGCTGCCGCGGTCGAGACTGCGCACCACCTTCAGATCCAATGGCAGGCCCAGGCGGTTGAGGCCCCCGATGAAACCGTAGAAGGCCGCTTCCGGCCGTACCGTGCGCGGCTTGTACATCAGGCGCTCACCGCTGCTGAGGAGGCATTCGCAGACGCTGAGGCCGCCGCGATGACGGTCGGAGAGATCGGTGCGGATCTCGGCCAAGGCGCCAGCCGCTTCGGGCGCCGCAATTCCGAATGTTTCCACCAGCGCCGGGAAATCAGCGGCGAAGCGGCGGCAGAGATCTGCCGTTGCCGCGATCCATTGCTCGGCGGACTGGCAAAGCAGCCGCGCCAGCACGGGAAAGCGTTCGAGAAGATCGCACAGCCCGCCGTTCTGCAGATGCCGGACATAGGCAACGTAGATTTCCGTCGATCGCGGCCGACGCGACCAGACATCGGCGAGCGCCGACACCGGCGCCTGGCGAAAGCGGAACTCGTGAAAATCCTGCCCGAAGGTGAGGCTGCCGACGAAGGCAAGATGGGCCAGAAGCTGCCGCTCGAGGTCGATGGCTGCCCGTTCGCCCAAGACCGCCGCCGCAGCGCCGGCTCTCGCCGCCGCATCGGCGCGCGCCAAACGCAACAGCGGCAGCAGAATTTCTTCGAACGGCAACGGGGATTCCGCAGCCAATGCGCGTTCGGTGAAGGGCGTGGCCATTGGGCTGGCTGCCGGGTCTTCGAGCCATCGAGCCAGCAGCTTTGTCCAGGAAGGCGGCGCGGCAGGACTGCTTGCACCACCCAGCAATCTTTCCACCTGCTCCGGCGCCAAGCCGGTCGCGCGCAGACGGCGGCGCAGCAGTTCGCTGCTGCCGAGAATCCGCCGCCATTGCCGTCGCCGTTCGCGCGCAATCCTGGGATCGTAGCCATCCGCCGGAAGACTGGCGGCACTGGCCCGCTCCCATAGCGGCATGGCCCGGGCGGCGACGGCTTGGATCGCGCCGCCGACAAGGTTCGATTCGGGCATGGCGTCGCCCTCCCTGTACCCTTGCCGGCGACGCTCAACGCCCACCGGCGCGAAACCGGAAAAACTATGTTGTGCTTCTGCTGGGATGCCAGCTAACGGTGTAGCTCAGGCAGCCGCGGGCGCAGGAACTCAAGGGCGGCTTCTTGACGATCGGCTTCTTCTTTTTCTTGGCCACCTGTTCGGCGCTGAGATCCTTGCCCTTGAATTGTTTTGCGATCGTGGTCTTCACCGCCTGTTCGAATTTCTGGCGCGTGAAGGCGTAGCCGAATTCCTTGGCGATCTGCAGGATTTCTTCGGCAGTCACCATGTTGCCACGCTCGACGGCGGCGAGCACCCGGTTGCTGAGCTTCGGGTTCTTCTGGGCATGGGCAAGAAAATCAAGGGGGTTGGTGCGCTTCATCCGGGCCTCCAGAGGCGTCAATGCAAATCGGTTGCGGTATCAGTCAGGACAGCCTTGGTAACCGATGCTTGAATTAAATCCTGTGACGGTGCGCACACAGGGCCCGGGTTTTCCGGCGCGCCAAAAAAAGTCACAACGCGGCTCCAGCCGCCGGGAATCTGCAAGGCTGCTGCCCGACAGCTATGAGATTGTATTCCGAGAATCTATGTGGAGTAGGCTCGGCGAGCGTAGGAATACGTCAACGACGCATTAAAGTTGCGGCAGCGGAAGCTGCCCTTCGAGCGGCGGTCGAAATGACCTATGCCGCCCGGCCGGCGCGGGATTTGATGGCGTGGGTGGCGAGGTTGCGGCCGAGGTCCCAGACGGCGCCGGGCACCCGGTGGCAGTCGGCGATGGCCGCGTCGAAGGCATTGCGGATCCAGGCGCGGTCCCGGTCGCCGATCACCAGCGCCGGCAGCAGCTTGATGATATGCACGCCCGGGCCGGAGACCTGGCAGAGGATCTTGTGGTCCTTGAACAAGGGGATCAGCACCATCTGGCAGAACAGGCCTTTGCTGGCGGCCTCCAGCATGCTCCAGGTGGCCTTCAGCGTCAGGCTTTTCGGCGCGCCGAACTCGACGCCGATCATCAGGCCCTTGCCGCGCACATCCTTCACCAGCTCGTACTTGTCGCGCATGACCCGGAAGTCGTTGAGGATGCCTTCGCCCAGCACTTCGGCGCGGGCGATCAGCTTCTCGTTCTCGATCACCTCCAGCGTCGCCAGGCCGGCCGCCATCGCCAGGTCGTTCTTGCTGAAGGTGGAGCCGTGGACCAACGCCCGGTCCATGCGGTCGAACAGCTTGGCGAAGATCCAGTTCTTGGTCAGCAACGCGCCCACGGGCACGAAGCCGCCGGACAGCGCCTTGGAGATCAGCACCATGTCGGGCTCGACGCCCCAATGCTCCAGCGCCAGGAAGCGGCCGGTGCGACCGAGACCGGTCTGGATCTCGTCGGCGACGAAGAGGGCACCATGCTTGCGGCAGAGCTTCAGCGCTTCCGGCAGGTAATCGTCGTCGGGCATATAGACGCCCTTGCCCTGGATCGGCTCGACGATGAAGGCGGCCACATCGTTGCCGCGCAGCGCCTGCTCCAGCGCCGGCAGATCGTTGAACGGCACCTGCAGGCAATCGGGCAGCAGCGGTTCGAAGCCCTTCTTGAACACCTCGCTGCCGTTCAGCGATAGCGCCCCCATGGTCAGGCCGTGAAAGGCGTGACTGCAATAAACGATCTTGCCGCGGCCGGTGGCGATGCGGGCGAACTTGATGGCGCTTTCAACCGCTTCTGAACCGGTGGAGCAGAAGAACACGCGCTCCATGCCCGGGGTCAAGCGCAGCAGGCGCTCGGCCAAAAGCCCGGCCAGCGGCGACACATCCATCTGCACCAGATTAGCCAGGTTGGCATCCAGCGTCTGCTTCAGCGTGTCGATGATATGCGGATGGTTGCGGCCGACGGCGAAAACACCGAAGCCGCTCAGAAGATCGAGATAGCGTGCTCCCGATTCATCGGTGATGTACGGCCCTTCGGCCGAGGTGAAATTGACGTCGAAGCCGATGGTCTTCAGCACGCGGACCATCTGCGCGTTGAGATAGCGCTCGGTCAGCGCGTATTTCTCGCCACCGCGATCGGCAAGGAGCTGATTCAGATCCAGGGGCATTCTGTGTCCTCGATCCATGATAGGCGGGGCTGGGCACCGGCCGGCGCCACAAGGCTTGGGCGCAGCCTAGCATGGCTGCGTCCGCGTTGCACTTGTAGCGCTGCTAAGCTCTTGTGCACAATCGCTAAAATGCGTGAGAAATGCTGGCTCTAGGAAAACACCTGGGCCCGGGTGAAAATTCCGGGGCTGGATTACCGCAGCATTACGAGCGCCGGCCATGGCTCGGCCTGCCGCCGTCATCAGGGGGCAAGGACGTCGAGCATTGCCGACAAGGGATCGCGGCCGGCGGCCGGCTCGCTCCCGGCCATGACCGCCACCGACAGGCCGATCGCCGAGCTGACGGGATTGTGGTCGCCGGCTCCGGCCCGCAGGTTCATCACCAGGGTCGGGCAGCAGAACAGGGCACAGCGGATGATGCGCCGCCAATTCGCCGGCAGCAGCCCGCGGCGCTTCAACTCGGTCAGCAAGGGGTGCCAGACCTGCCGGACCTTCGAGTCCAGAAAGGCGGTGCGCAGGTCCGAGAGCCGCCAGTCATGGTCGATCTCCACGAACTCTCCGGGGATGCGAACCGACGCCCGGTGGATCTTTGCCGCGACCCCGGCGTCATAAAGCCAGAACGGATGGGCGAAGATGTTGTGGAATGTGGCCTTGATCTCGGCCAATAGCGCGGGCACATGGGAGCCGGCAAAGGCGGGATCGAAGAACACCAGCCGCGGCGCCGGACCAGCGGCATCCTCGCACCAGACATTGGCGTTATGGGCATCGCCATGGGCCACAACCGCCGCGCCGGCGAAGTTCGCGGGCGCAAGGAGCCGCCGGCTCTCCTCGAATAGACCGGCCAGGGTGCCCTGATATTCGACGCCGTTGATGCGCCAGCGGCGGTGGCCGACATCGCGCCAATGGGCGGTCAGCCCCGGGAACTCGAACGGCTGATCCAGATAGAACTGCGCGGCGCGGCCGCCCAGCCGATCCGGCGCCTCCGGATCCACCAGCCGGGCATGGAACAGCCGGTGCACCGGTTCCGCCGCCGCCTCGTTCGCCGTGGCGCCATGCAGCGTCGCCAGATAGCGCTCGCCGATGATGCGGTCGAGGTCTTCCTGCGCCCGGATCAGCGGCGCGGTATCGATCGTTCCGTCCAGTTCCGCCGCGCGGCAGAGATCGGCGAATCGCCGGTCATGGCGGCGGCGATAGAGCAGGATCTGCCGCCCCACTTCGCGCGACGCAAAGGCCGGCACGTCGATCGGATAGCCGGCCTCGCGCAGGGTCTCCGCGCGATAGTATTCCGCCACCGTATCGCCCTCGCCCTCCTCCTGGTGGAACTTGAAGAAGTATTCGCCGCCATCGCCGATCGCGACGATGCCGTTGAGCGAGTTCAGGCTGTACTGATCCCGGTTGATCGTGGCTGTCGTTGCCGCGAGCCCGAACGCCGCGCGCACCAGCTCGACGATGACGCGCCCGGCGCCTTCGTAGTCGCCCGCCTTGGCCAAGGCGCGGGCGCGGGCGGTCGGATGATCGGCGCTGTTGGGAGCTGTCATGTCGCAGGGATTTTGCAGGCGGCGGAAGGCCGTTCTATACAGTCGCCGGACCGCCGGGAAAACGGCAAACGGGGAGTGCGGCGATGGCTGAGAATCCTTCCTTCTCGCTCGAGGGGCGGCGGGCGCTGATCACCGGCGCCAGCCGCGGCATCGGCGCGGCGCTGGCGATGGGGCTGGCGCGGGCCGGGGCGAATGTGGCGCTGGCGGCGCGCGATCTGAAGAGCCTCAAGCAGATCGAGGACGCTATCAAATCCGACCACCACAATGCACTGTCCCTGGCCATGGATGTGCGCAACGCCGCCGCCGCCAAGGCGGCCGTCGAGGAGGGGCGCCGACAACTCGGTGGTCTCGATATCCTGATCAATAATGCCGGCGTCGAAGATGTGCGGGACTCGCTCGAAGTCGATGAGGCGCTGTGGGACAAGATCGTCGATACCAATCTGAAAGGCGCCTTCTTCTGCGCCCAGGCGGCGGCGCGCGGCATGGCGGAAGCCGGCGGCGGCGCCATCCTCAACATCTGCTCCCTCACCTCGGAAGTCGGCGTGCCAACGGCCGTGCCCTATGGCTCTTCCAAGAGCGGCCTGCTCGGCATGACCCGCGCACTGGCGGCCGAATGGGCGCCACGAGGCATCCGCGTCAACGGCATCGGCCCCGGCTATTTCCGCACCGCGCTGACCGATGTGTTCTACCAGGACGCCAAATGGCAGGAGGCGATGCTCAGCAAGATCCCGATGCGCCGCTTCGGTCATACCGACGATCTGGTGGGCGCCGCGGTGTTCCTCTGCTCCGACGCGGCCGCCTATATCACCGGCCAGTGCCTCTATATCGACGGCGGCTACATGGCGTCAATCTAGAGCAGCGGCTGCAGATCGTCCCAGCCATAGGCAACGGCATCGACAACAACGCCGCCCAATACATCTGACGATACGGCGGCAAAACGCCCGCCGAGTGCGGCGTAAAACTGGCGCGCCGGAATATTGCGGGCTGCAACCCACACATTCGCGGACTTCCTGCCGTCATCGCGCAAACTTTGCGCCATCGCCTGCATGAGCGAGCGCCCAAGGCCGCAGCCCTGAGCGCGCCGCAGGACATAGATGCCGTAGAACTCGCCGTCGTAAGCAGGTGCCGCATAGCGCTGGGGGCCGCTGCTGGCAAAGCCAACGACCATGCCGACGCGATCGCAAGCGACGAAATTGGCTTCGCCCGCCGATTGCCCGCTTAGAATGGACCGCCACCGCTCCGCGCGCGCCACGGTCGACAGGGCTTCCAGGATCGATTGGGGTACGATGCCGGGATAGGTTTCGCGCCAGGCGGTGACATGGACGATGGCAATGTCGTCGGCATCGCGGACCGTGGCGGCGCGCACGCTGCCGATCATGGCGGCTAGGGCCGGATGATCGTCTTCAACGCCGGCGCGCGGCCTTCCAGCAGATCGCGGTAGGCCTGGGGCACATCGTCGAGGCCGATCGGCGCGCTGACCAGCGTTCGCAGCTTCGGTGCCAGCGCGGGCAACAGGGAGACCGCCTCGCGCTGCTCGTCGGCAAAGACGCTGCAGCCGCGCAGCTCGATTTCCCGCTCGACGATGGCATTGGGATCGATCTCCGTGCGGCCGTGGAAAATGCCGACCATGGCGATGCGAGCGCCGCCGCCGGCCAGTCCGATCAAGCGGTCGAGCACGGCGCCATGTCCCGTGGCTTCCACGGCAAAGCGCAAGGGCTGGCCGCCGAGCGCATCTCTCACCGCGGCCGGTTCCAGCTCGACGGCACGCCCATTGCAAACTCCTGAGATGAGATCGCTCCGGGTCTGCTGCCGCTCGGCGAACAGCACTGGCCCGAAGCCCAGATGATCCAGCAGCAGCGTCACCAGCCCACCCACGGGTCCCGCGCCCGCCACCAGCACCGGCTCGCCCTTGACGGGATCGAGGCGGTGGATCACATGGAGCGCCACGCCGAGAGGTTCCGATAGCGCCGCCACTTCCGCCGGCAACCCATGCGCCACCGGCAAGACACCGGCGGCAGGAAGCGTCACCTGCTCGGCGAAACCGCCGTCGCAGACCTCGCCCACATAGCCGAGCGACGCGCAGAGATTATGCCGGCCGGCGCGGCAATTGTCGCAGCGGCCGCAAGGTGCGCGGGAGTCCGCCACAACCAGATCGCCCGCTTTCAGGCCCGCGACACCAGCGCCTACATCCAGCACTTCGGCCGCGAATTCATGACCCGGTGTCACCGGCAGGCGCGACACCCACTGCCCGGTCTTGAAGTTGTGCAGATCGGAGCCGCAGATTCCCGCGGCGCGCACGCGCAACCGCACTTCACCCGCGCCCGGCATAGCAGCGGCCGGTACATCCTCGACCCTGAGATCGCCGACGCCATGGAACCGCACCGCGCGCATCGGCCAAACTCCGCTACCGCTTCAATGCCTTGTCGCGCATTTCCGACACCGCATTGGCGTGGCCGTCAAAGCCTTCGTAGGTGGCAAGCACCCGCGCATGTTTCGCCAGCAGCGGATAGCCGGCCGCAGTGACATAGCCGACGGAGGTCCGCTTCATGAAATCGAACACCGACAGCGGCGAGCAGGTGCGCGCCTGGCCGGAGGTGGGCAGCACCGCATTCGGACCGAGCACGAAATTGCCCAGGGGCACCGGCGTATGTTCGCCCAGCAGGATCTCGCCGGCATTGGTGATGCGGCCGAGATAGTCGAAAGGATCCTTGCCCATGATCTCCAGATGCTCGGGCGCGTAGTCGTTGACGAACTGGATCGCCGCGTCGAAATCGGGCGTCAGCACGACGCCGCCGCGCGGGCCGCAGAGCACGGTCGAGGAGAAGGACACCCGCTGTTCGCCCATCTGCTTCCAGTGCTCCGGAATAGCCTTGCGCGCGGCGTCCGCCACGGCGCGGCTGTTGGTCACCAGGAAGGCGGAGCTGTCGGGTCCGTGTTCGGACTCGACGATCAGGTCCAGGGCCGCCAGCGTGCCGTTCGCCGTCTCGTCGCAGAGGATGATCGACTCCGAAGGGCCCGCGGGAATGCCGGGATCGATGACGTCGCTGAGCAGCCGCTTGGCCGCCACCACATAGGGGCTGCCGGGGCCGACGATCTTGACCATCTTCGGCACGGTCTGGGTGCCATAGGCGACGGCGGCCACCGCCTGCGCGCCGCCGCATTTGTAGACCTCCTTGATGCCGGCCAGCCGCGCCGCCACCAGCGTCGCCGCGTCTATGTTCCCGTCCGGCCCGGGCGGCGTGACGATGATCGCCCGCGGCACGCCCGCTACCACGGCGGGGATCGTGGTCATCATGACCACGCTGGGGAATGACCCTTTGCCCCGCGGCACGTAGCAGGCCACCGACTGAATCGGGATGAACCGATCGCCGGCATAGGCGCCGGGACGGATCTCCTTCAGCCACATCTCCTCGGGCTTCTGCGCCTCGTGGAAGCGGCGGATGCTGTCGACGGCGAACTCGATGGCCTCGATCACCTTGGGTTCGACCGACTTGAAGGAGGCATCGAAGTCGGCCTCGGTGGCCTTGAGCTTCTTCGCATCCACGGGCGACTTGTCGAATTCGCGGGCGAAGCGGGCCAAGGCATCGTCGCCATCAGCCTTTACCGCAGCGATGATCGGCTTCACCCGCTCGATGATCGGCCCGAGATCGGCCTCGGAACGCACCAGCAGCCGGCCGCGATCGGCGGCGGACAGTTTGGACAGGTCATGCAGGCTGACTTCGCGCGTCATTGCTGGCTTTCTCGGTTCGGCTTACTTCGACCGCAGGAAGATATCCAAACCCACCAGCTTGTCGAGCAGCCAGATCGCCACGGCGGCGACCAGGATATAGACCACCGACACCGCCGCCAGGTCGGGCGTGATGACGCTGCGGATGGAATTGTAGATCAGCACCGGCAGGGTGACGATGCGGGCGTTGGTCAGCAGCAGGCTCACGATGAACTCGTTAAATGCGAGCACGAACATCAGGAGCGCGCCAGTGATGACACCGGGCATCACCGCCGGCAAGGTGACGGTGAGGAAGGTCTGCAGCGGCGGCGCGCCCAGATTGGCGGCCGCGTTCTCCAGGTCGGGATCGAGGCCGTTGACCGAGGCCGCCACGGCCCAGATCATGAAAGGCAAGTTGATGATGCAGGCGGCGATGCCCACCGGCCAGAGCTGGCCGAACATCCTGATGGAGATCAGCATCTCCATCATGCCCAGGCCGGCGACGATCAGAGGGATGGTGAAGGGCAGCAGGAAATAGACCTGGAGCCCGGCCAGGAAGCGCAAGCGGTAGCGGGCCATGGCGATGGCCGCCAGCGTGCCGGCGGGAATACTGACCGCCGTGCAGATCAGCGCGACATAGAGCGTGCGCAGGAATGCTTCCTGGTACTCGGTCTTTGCCAGCAGGGTCTGGTACCAGCGCAGCGACAGCCCCTCCGGCGGGAAGCGGATGATGTTGCCGGCGGTGAAGGATGTCAGCAGCACGATGACAGTCGGCAGCGCCAGGCAGACGATATTGAACAGCACGATGCCGCCGAGGATCGCGCTCTTGCTCCGGCTGCTCATTTGCGCTTCTCCGCAACGAAGCTGAGAGTGCCGGCGCCGGCCAATGCGAAGATCGCCGCCACCAGGATGCTGCCGAGCGACACCAGCAGGATCGACAGGGCCGAGCCGAAGCCCTTGTCGGAAATCTGGAAAAAGGCGTCATAGATGGCATTGGCGATGAAATCGGTGGTGCCGCCGCCGAGGATCTCGGGCATGGCGAAATCGGTCAGGGTCAGCGTGAACACCACGACCGACGCAGCAATCAGGCCGGGCTTCGCCATCGGCAGAGTCACATGCCACAGGGTGCGCAGCCAGTTGGCGCCCAGGCTTTCCGAGGCCAATTCCACTTCTTCATGGATGGCAACGACGGCGGGTGCCAGCAACAGCGCGGCGAAAGGCAGCATGAACTGCACCAAACCGACGATGACGGCTTCGTAGTTGGCGATCATGTTGAAGGGGCCGAGGCCGAACCAGCCAAAGGCGGCATTCAGCAGGCCCTGATTGCCCAAGAGGATCAACCAGCCATAGGCGCGCACCACCTGGCCGATGAAGAACGGCAGGAACAGGCTGATCAGCAGCAGTTTGCGTAGCGCCGAGGATCGCGTGCGCACCATGACATAGGCATAGGGGAACGCGAGGACGATCGTGACCGCCGTGACGATCGCCGCCGCCAGCAGGCTGCGGCCGGCGATCTTCCAATAGACCGGCTTGGCCAGGATCGCCGCATAGTTGTCCAGCGTGTAATCGGTTTTCAGGCGGTAGGTGCTGGTGTCCAGCTCATGCAGGCTGTAGCCGGCGATCAGCACCATGCCGGCGACAAGCACGAACACCAGCAGGAAGGCCGGCGAGAGCAGCAGCCAGCCGGTGTAACGGCGCATCCATGATGGCCAGAGGCGCGCGGCAATGGTTTCGGCCGCATCCAGCAGTCGCCAAGACAATGGAAGCGGCGCGGTTGTCACTGGAGTTCAATCTTCCGCATGGTGCGAAGCCCCTCACCCCGCAACATCCGCTGAACGCGGATGTTGCATCCCTCTCCCCCTTTCGGGGGCGAGGGGTCAATTGTCGTGATATGCCGATAATACTGTCCCCTCGCCCGCGAAGCGGGAGAGGGTGCGTCGTGTTCGCGTCCAGCGAACACGACGCGGGTGAGGGGACGCCAACGGGTGCACTTACCCCTGCATGATCTCGTTGAATTTCTCGAACCATTCCTTCTCATGCTCGACTCGCACATTGGCGGGCACGATGAGCATGCGGGCGAAATCCTCGGGCTTGGTCGGATAGGCGGGATCGCCGACGAGATCGGCCGGCGGCGTCAGGCCGGGATAGACCGGCGGCAGGCCGAGCTTGGCGCACCAGACTTCCTGCGCTTTCGCCGTGATGGCGAACTCCACATACTTCTTCGCCCAGTAGA
Source organism: uncultured Alphaproteobacteria bacterium (assembly GCA_963816235.1). Lineage (GTDB taxonomy): Bacteria > Pseudomonadota > Alphaproteobacteria > Dongiales > Dongiaceae > DATKFM01. The sequence continues at coordinate 111,191 of CAWFKD010000013.1, forward strand.
CTTCGTTCTCGGCCGGATTCTTCGGCACCCACAGCGCGTCGGTCTCCAGATCGCAGCCTTCCTTCGGGACAGTCCAGGAGACCTTGACGCCGTTCATCTTCGCCTCGCGGGCGTTGGACAGGATGGTGCAGGCGAGATCGATCTGGCCCTGCTGGAACCAGTTGGTGAAATCCGGATCCTCGCCCAGCAGCGGCGCCTGTTGCTTGATCTTGGCGATGAAGTCCCAGGCCGGTTGCATATTGCCGGGGATATCCTCGATCTTGCCGCCGCCGGCGACCTGCGCCGCCGGGTGGAAGCCGATGCCGTCGTCATAGAGAGCGATGCGGCCCTTGTACTTGGGATCCAGCAGCACCTGCCAGCTATCGGGCGCGCCGTTCGGGAACGCGGCGTCGCTATAGGCGAGCACATAGGCATAGGAATAGGCGTTGACCATCGGCCAGCCATCAAACCCCGCCGGCCGCGCCGACGGCAGCAGCGCATCCAGGCCCTTCAGGTCGCCGAGATCGACGGCCGCGCCATGAAGCGCCGACTTCGCCGCGTTGGTCGATGTATCCCAATTCACATGCACCGGCGGCGTCTGGCCGCCATCGACGGCAGCCCACAGCTTCGGCTGCAGCTCATTGTCTTCGGTCAGGTCGGTCTTGATGGCGATGCCGGTCATCTCCGAGAAGGGTTTGGACACGCCCTCGGTGATCGCCTCTTCCCAGACGCCGCCCCAGACGCGGACGATCATCTCCTTCGGTTTCTCCGGCTCCTGTGCGAACGCCGGACGCAGGCCAGTAAATCCAACTACGCCGGCCGCTGCCGCGCCCTGAAGCACGCGCCGCCGAGCAACCGGCATGATCAATCTTATTCTTGCTGTCGTCGCTCATGGTGTCTCCTCTTCTCCCTTATTGTTTCTTCGCCGCGTCTAGCGCGGAAAGATCATGAGATCGCTCGCGTTCCAGCCGATGAAAACGGCGTCCCCCGCCGCATGCGAGCGGTGATGCAGCGGGTCGTGATCGAACAGGCGCAACAGCGTATCGCCGAGGGCCGGGCAACGCACGCCATAAACGATGCGGTCGCCTTCGAAAATCAGCTCTTCGACGGTGGCTTCGAAAGCGTGGGAAAGGCCCGCCAGGCCTGACTTTTCCGGCGCCAGGCGGATCTGCTCTGCGCGCAACGCAGCATCCACCGACTGCCCCGGCGACAGCACCGCCGCGGGTGCCCGCGCCTGCAGTTCGGTCGTGCCGACGGCGAGCCGCACCGTGCCGTCGGCTGCCGCTTCTTTCACCACTGCTGCCAGAAAATTGGTCACCCCGATGAAGCCGGCGACGAAGCGGCTGGCGGGATGGCGATAGGTGTCCACCGGCCGCGCGTTCTGCTCGATCTTGCCGGACTCCATGACGATGATCTCGTCGGACATCACCAGCGCTTCCCGCTGATCATGGGTGACGTTGATGGTGGTGACGCCCAGCTCCTGCTGGATGCGGCGGAACTCGAGCTGCATATCCTCGCGCAGCTTGCGGTCCAGCGCCGCCAGCGGCTCGTCCAGCAACAGCAGGTCCGGCTCGAACACCAGGGCGCGGGCGATGGCGACGCGCTGCTGCTGGCCGCCGGAGAGTTCGTGGATGCGACGCTTGCCGTAGCCCGGCAGCCGCACGAGCCCCAGGTACTTTTCCACCCGGTCCGGAATCGTCTGGGGATCGAAGCGCCGCATCTTCAGGGGATAGGCAACATTGTCGGCGGCGGTCATATGGGGAAACAGCGCCAGCCGCTGGAACACCATGCCGATGCTGCGCTTGTGGGGCGGCACGGCCGACACCGGCTGGCCGGCGATGAAGATCTCGCCCGACGCCGGCCGGACAAATCCGGCGATCATGCGCAGCAGCGTCGTCTTGCCGGAGCCGCTGGGGCCGAGAATAGTGAGGAAGCGGCCGCGCCCGAGCTCGAACGAGGCGGCATCCACGGCCCGCACCTGGTCGAAGACACAGGAGACACCCTCCACCCGCACCATGCTATCAGCCGTGCGCGCCGCCGCTGCCGATTCCGCCTGCAATTTCCGGCCCATCGATTCCCTGTTTCCTGGCGGCGGCAACTCCAACGAAGGCCCGGCCCGCTGTCAAGGCGCCGGGCCGGCAGGTTCAGAGCGTGCCGTTGTAGCTGCCGCCGTCCAGCAGCAGGTTCTGGCCGGCGATATAGCCGGCATGGGCGCTGCAGAGGAAGGCGCAGGCGGCGCCGAACTCGTCGACGGTGCCGAACCGCTTGGCGGTTTCCGCCGCCTTGGCCTCGGCAATCGCCTTGTCGGCCGGGATGCCCTGCGCCTTGGCGCCAGCCTCGATGATCGAGCGCAGGCGGTCGGTATCGTGGGAGCCCGGCAGCAGGTTGTTGATAGTCACGTTATGCTGCGACACTTGGCGCGCCAGTCCAGCGACAAAGCCGGTCAGCCCCGCCCGGGCGCCGTTCGATAGGCCGAGGTTCGGATAGGGCGATTTCACCGCGCCGGACGTGATGTTGACGATGCGGCCGAAGCGCCTGGAGATCATGCCGTCGATGACCGCTTTGATCAGCAGGATATGGGTGACCATGTTGCCGTTCAGCGCCTTCAGCCAGTCCTCGCCGGACCAGTTGCGGAAATCGCCCGCGGGCGGCCCGCCGGAGTTGGTGACCAGGATGTCGGGATCGGGACAGGCGGCGAGCAGCGTCGCGCGACCTGCTTCGGTGGTCACATCCGCGGCGACGGCGGTGACGGTTGCGCCGGTGGCGGCTTTGATCTCTGCCGCAGTCTTGGCCAAGGCATCGGCGCCCCGGGCGTTCAGCACCAGCACGACGCCTTCTCGGGCCAGGGCCAGGGCGCATCCCTTGCCCAACCCCTTGCTCGCCCCGCAGACGATGGCCTTCCGGCCCTTGATTTCCATATCCATGCGCCACCTCTTTCGAATAACCGTGCAGCCGCAAGATGGCCGCCCTGCGGGCGGCGCACAACCGGCGTCAGGAACCATGCAATCTCCGGTCCGATCTGGAAGGAATCGCCGACATCAGTCATAGTAGCGGTGGGATTGCGTGCAAGAAAACAAGCGGCAAACGGCAGATCATGGAGCGTTGATGATTTATCCGAACTCTCAAGGCGGAGGGCGCATGTCCCTGCCCGGCCGGTTGATCGCGTTTCTTGTTTTCGCGGCCATGCTCGGCCTAAGCGCGCCGGCGCCGGCACAGACCGAGACGACTGAGCCTGCGGATACGCGCGCCCTTCCGACCGAGCTCAAATCATGGACCGGCGATTTCGACGGCATGAAGGAACGGCGGGTGATCCGGGTAGCCGTGCCCTACAGCCGCAGCCTGTACTATCTCGATCGCGGCCGCGAGCGTGGCCTGACGGCCGACATCGTCCGCAAGTTCGAGGAGCTACTCAACAAGAAGTACAAGAAGGATCTGGACAAGCGGCCGATCACGATCGCGCTGATCCCGACCACGCGCGACCAGTTGATCCCATCGTTGCTGGATGGCCGGGCCGACATTGCCGCCGGCAATATCACGATCACAGAGTCGCGGCAGGCGTTGGTGGATTTCTCGGCGCCGGTCGCCAAGCCATTCTCGGAGATCATCGTCACCGGACCCAGCGGCCCTGATGTGAAGAGCATCGACGATCTCGCCGGCAAGGAGATCTTCGTCCGGCCATCGACCAGCTATTACGAGAGCCTGACGGCGCTCAACGAGCAGTTCGCCGCCGCCGGCAAGGCGCAGATGATCTCTCACGCGGCTGCCCGATGCGATCGAGGACGAGGACAAGCTGGACATGGTCAATGCCGGGTTGCTGGGCATGACTGTCGTCGACGAATGGCTGGCCGATCTCTGGTCGCCGATCCTGACCGACATGGTCGTGCATAAGGACATCGCCGTGCGCAGCGGCGGTCAGGTCGGCTGGGCGTTCCGCAAGGATAGTCCGCTGTTGAAAACCGAGATCGACGAGTTCGTGGTCCAAGTCGTGAAGAAGTACGGGCTGATCACCGACAACTACAAATCCTTCGCGGCGAAGATCCGCAAGGCGGACAATGCCAAGGCCGAAGAGGACTGGCAGCGGTTCCAGGCGGTCGTCGAGCTGTTCCGCAAATATGCCGGCGAGTACAACTTCGACTATCTGTTGCTGACGGCCCAGGGCTATCAGGAATCCAAGCTCAACCAGGAGACAAAGAGCCCGGTCGGCGCCATCGGCGTCATGCAGCTGATGCCGGACACCGGCAAGTCGATGGAGGTCGGCGACATCAGGCAGACCGAAGCGAATGTCCATGCCGGCGCCAAATACATGGACCATCTCATCGAGGTGTATTTTCCCGACGCGGAGCTGGACGAGGAGAACCGCACGCTGTTCGCCTTTGCCGCCTACAATGCCGGTCCGAGCCGCATGGCGAAACTGCGCAAGCTCGCCGCCGAGCAGGGCTACGATCCCAACAAATGGTTTAACAATGTGGAGCGCGTTGTCGCGCAGAAGGTCGGGCAGGAGCCGGTGACTTACGTCCGCAACATCTACAAGTATTATATCTCGTATAAGCTGGCGCTGGATGCGGAGGAACGCGCGCGCGAGGCCGCCGGGCAGGTCAAGACAACCGTGCCGGAATAACGGCCCGGCGGCTTGCCGCTATTCCTGCCAGAACCGCTTTCCGACCGAATAGGCGATATCGGTCCGCAGCAGGCCGAGGTCCCGCAGGGTGTGATTGTCGAGGCCGCGCGGTTCGCTGTTCGCCATCCAAGCGGCAAACATGCCGGGCACCTGCATGATCGGCTCGCCGATGCCGGTGACGGCGTCGAGCAACCGCCGGGCCGAGAAGGCCGCCGCGTTATTCGATTCCGAAACTGACATGCACTTGTTCACTGCTTCCTCCTGCCCGCCGGATTTAGAATTATTCAAATGTCCGACGGCCCTGTTTCCTGGTGGCGAATGAGATATGCCCTCCATGCCCCCATAGACAGGGGAGGATGGCCCGAAATTCCTGTTTATTTGTGTGACGGATGTCACAGGCCGGTGAGGTCTCCGCGAGCCGCCGGGTCGGCGGAATCGGTGCCTATCGGCCGCGGCGGGCCGGGCTGAGCATCCGCGCACCGGCCAGAATGCCGAGCACGATCAGGCCGATAAGGAGCGCCCCCCAGTTGCCCAGCGCCGCCAGGGCCCCGGTTGCCGCCCAGCCCACGGAGCAGAGCGCTTCGGCAAAGGTGGCGACGCGGGACGAGGTCTGTCGCCGCCGGAACTGGCTGCGCTTGGCCTGACTGCGGAACCAGAGCTGGATCATGGTCGCCGAGCCGGCGCCGATCAGCGTGAAGATTACGGCCATCAGGGCAGCGAACGGCGACAGCAGCGCCAGGCCGGCGAGCAGCGGCGCGAAGACCATGGCCACCGCGCCGATCACCGCTTCGACTTTTGCCCGCGTCACCTGCCGCGCGCTGATCGGCGCCGAGGCGATGAGATCGGGCGCATCCTCGCCGGAGATAGCCAGCCAGGCGAGGCCGCCGGCGAGCTGCCCCGCGGCCATGATCAGCACGGGCACCAGCAGCGCCGGCGCATCGATGCCAGCCGCGAAGCTGCGCCACAGCAGCAGCGCCGGCGGCAGCAGGTAGAGCAGCTGCATCAGCGTCTGCGACAGCAGCCAGGGATCGCGCCGCAGCAGGGTCCATTCCTTGCGCCGCAATGCCCCCATCGGCGAGCTGCTGCGGAAGGCGCCCGTGCGGCCGGTCTGCTTCGTGCCGCCATAGGCGAGGCCGGCGGCCGCCATGGCATGACCGGCAAACACCCGCGCGAAAACCGCGATCGCCACGCCGAGCATGGCGGTACCGGCGATGAGCACGGCCAGCAGCGGCAGCGGCTCGCCGATCATCGCCCGCGCCGGCCACCACAGCAGGCTGTCCGCCGCCGGCGCCATCGCCAGCAGCGACTCCGACTGCAGGACATCGAGGCGCGACAGGGTGCCGGTGGAGAGGATCGCCGCCACCTGCAGCCCGATGACGAAGGCGGCGCCAATCACGGCGGCGACGATCTGCGCCACCAGCCGCGTGCGCTTCGGCCCGATGGTGCGGAACAGCGCGACCGTCAGCGCCACGGCCAGCGCTGTCGCCGCCATGCCCATGGCCGCGATGGCGGCATAGGCGCCGAGCCAATGCAGACCGCCCTGGAACGCCAGGATGTTGAGGAACGGCGCCGCCAGCAGCAGCGCCATCGCCGTGATCGACAGCGCCATGGCGCCGATGCGCACCGCGAACAGCCGCCGCGCCGAAGCGGGCGAGGACAGGATCAGATCGAGATCGGCGCGGCTGTAGAAGGCGCGCGTCACCGACTCCATCGCCTGGGAGAGCATCAGCGCCATGGCCAGCAGCACATTGCCGCTGACCAGCAGCAGCGCTGACTTGTCCGGATGATCGCCAAGCGGCGTGAAGCCGCCGACCATGAACCAGGCGACGCCATGGAGGAACAGCGCGAAGAGAACGAGGCCGATGGCAACATTGCGGGCGCGGCTGCGGCGCCCGGCCGTCATCATCCACAGCCAGTCGCGCCAGGCGAGACGGCATTCATGGCGCGCGAACCAGGTGAGCGTGCCCGGCTGGCTCACGCGGCGGCGGCGTCCTGGCCGACCAAGGTGAGGAAGGTGTCTTCGAGGCTGGTGCCGCCCTTGCCCGCCTGGCGGCGCAGTTCGTCCAGCGTGCCCTGGGCGATCAGCTTGCCGCCGGCGATGACGCCGATGCGGTCAGCCATGCGCTCGGCGACCTCGAGGATATGGGTGGTCATGATGACCGTGCAGCCCTGGCGGACTCGCTCCCGCAACACGTTCTTCACCTGCCGTGCCGAGCCGGCATCCAGTCCGGTCAGCGGCTCGTCCAGGATGATCAGCCTGGGCTCATGCACCAGAGCGCCGGCCAGCGCCACCTTCTGCCGCATGCCTTTGGAGAATCCTTCGCAGCGCTCATGAGCGTGGGGCTCCAGATCGAGCCAGCGCAGGAGATCGCGGGCGCGCGCCTCCGCCGCCGCGGCATCGACGCCCCAGAGGCCGGCGATGAATTCCAGATATTCCGATGGCGTCAGCTTGTCGTAGATCATCGGCTCGTCGGAGAGCCAGGCCATGATCTTCTTTGCCGCGACGGGATCGGCCAGGGCATCGATGCCGAAGACCGAGATCGCGCCGCTGTCCGGCCGCAGCAGCCCGGTGACCATGCGCAACGTCGTTGTCTTGCCGGCGCCGTTCGGCCCCAGCAACGTATAGAACTCGCCGCCATTCACGCGCAGATCCAGCCCATCGACCGCAGGACGGTCGAAGCGCTTGGCGAGGCCCTGGATCTCCAGGGCGAACAGGGGCTGGACGGCGGTCATGGGCAATGGGGCGCTTGCTCTGAAAATGCGCCGCCAGCCTACGCAGGTAGAAGTTTAGGTTTCGTAAACCATTGCCGCGGCCACGGATTGCAATGGCAGGATTGGCGCTTCATCCCGCCTAGAGATTGCGCACGGCGTCCGGCATGCGCTGGCGGCGGCGGTAGATGGCCGGGGTGCTGGCGACCAGGCGCTTGAACAGGCGCCGGAAGGACACGGAATCGCCATAGCCGACTTCGCCGGCGATCGTTTCGACCGGATCGTCGGTCGTCTCCAGGATTTGCTTCGCCTCTTCGATGCGCACGCGCTGGACATATTCGAGCGGCGCGCAGCCGGTGGCCGATTTGAAGCGCCGGTTGAAAGTGCGCCGCGACAGGCCCGACAGCTTGATCATCGCCCCGACGGGATCATTGTCCTGATAGTGCGAAGCAAGCCAGGTCTGGCATTCCTGAATCGCCTTGTCGCCCGACTGCAGCCGCGTGGTCAGACGCGTATAGGGGCTCTGACCGTCATGGTGCCAATCGAACAGCGACATCTTGGCCAACCGCCGCGCTTCCTCCGGTCCGGCAAAGCGGCCGACGAGATAGAGCACGAGGTCGCTCCAGGAAGTGGCCCCGCCGGCGGTGATGATGCGGTGATCCTCGCTGGCCGAGACCAGGATGCGGTCGGCCAGAACGCGGACATTCGGATATTCCGATTTCATCAAATCGACGAAAGCCCAATGGGTCGTCGCCTCCTTGCCATCGAGCAGGCCGGCTTCGGCCAGCAGGAAGGAGCCGGTGCAGGCTGACACCACCGTTGCGCCATTCTCGTAGGCGTGGCGGACCCAATCGACGACATCCCTGTTCTCACGGCCGAACTGGATGCCGGAATTCACCAAAAGCGACGGCACGAAGACGATGTCTACATGGGTATTATCGCGGATCGTTTTGTGCGGCTCGATGCGCACGCCGGTTCCCGTGTTCATCGGGCCGAGATTCGCAGCCACGATCTCCGGCAGGAAGCGCGGATGTTCGCTCTCGCCCATGCAGCGATTCCACAGCGTGCCCACGGCCCAGAAAGCGTCGTGAATGCCGATGGCCACCCAGGGCTCGACATCCGCCGCGGCAACGATGGAAACGGTGATCGGTCTATCCATGCGAAATCTCCTTTTGGCCAATCTGCCATTGCTTTGGCCGGTCGGCCACCTGTGCCGCAACCCCAAGTGGCTGATTAGGCACTAATCCTTCCCATCTGCCACTGTTGCCGGCATTACATCTTTGTAATTCTGCAAGCGGTCATCAGCACAACACCAGATGATCCAGAATTAATCCACATCACAGGAGCGTCAGATGCGTCGTTACATTATCGAGCGCGATATCCCGCAGGTCGGTTCACTGGAGCGCGAACAGCTCAAGGACGCCGCCGTGAAGTCGAACAAGGCGCTGGCGAGCCTCGCACCGAAGATTCAATGGGTCGAGTCCTACGTCGCCGCGGACAAGACTTTCTGCGTGTATCTGGCCGAAGACGAGGCGGTCATCCGCAAGCATTCGGAGATTAGCGGCTTTCCGGCCAACCGCATCACCGAGGTGCGCAAGACCATCGATCCGACAACCGCCAATGGCGCGGCGAAGTAGCAAGCGTTTTCGCCAAAGGATAACCGCTATCGCTACCGACAAAATGCTTCGAGCAAACCGATCATGACGAATGCGGGCCGCAGACGCCCGCGACGTCATGATCGGCGATACGCACTGTCTGCAATCAAAAAACCCTCAAAAAATCATCAAAATTTTCCGAGCCGGCGATGGGCCAGTCGCCGCGGGCTCATTTGATTGGAGTGTTGGCCGATGAATACCGACTGCCAAGGATCAAATCCGCGCCGCCGTTCACTTGAAGCGACCGCACCCGCCTTAGCGGTACACCGCCTATGGGGCGATGCCGCTCAGAATGTCGTCGATTACCTGTTCCGAACGCAGTGAGTCCTTCTCGACATGGCTGAAACGGGACCGCCACCGGCGCGCCCTCGACCGGCTTGGCGATCACCCGCTGAAGGACATCGGACTGGCCCGGGTCGATCTCGACCGCGGCTGGCATCGCCTGCTTTGATCCGCTGAAGCTTCCGGCTGCGGTCAGCACGCTTTTGCGCCACGCAAGATCTTCACGAAAAAGGCGGAGTGCAGCCGTCGATCGCGACAGCAATGCAGATCGCCCCGGTGTTCGAGATAAGGCAGCCGCTCGCGCGCCGACGCGACTTCTTCCCGTTTTAGAACTGCGGCGAGCAAAGTTTCCTCCGCGCCGGTACGGGCGATCTCCCGACCATCGGGTCCGATTATGCAGCTCTCGCCGAGATAGACGAAGCCGTTCTCCTCGCCGCAGTAATTGGCATAGGCAAGGAAGACGCCATTTTCGAAAGCGCGGGCCGGTATGAGCTGCCGTGCGACGAAGCTCCACTCCGCCCTGAGCGCAGTTGGCGCAACGATGAGATCGGCTCCGGCCAATGCGCAGGCTCGCACCGACTCGGGAAACTCCACGTCATAGCAGATCAATAGGGCGATACGGAAACCGGAGATCTCCAGCATCGTGTAGTTGCCGCCTGACGTGAACCAGCCGCGCTCAAAGCCGTTCGGAATTCGCAGCTTGCGATGGTTCGCCAGCCGCCGGCCGCTGTTGTCGATGGCGATCGCCGAATTGTAGAGCTGTCCGCCGGCTGATTCCGGATAGCCGTAGACCAAGGCCGTCCGGTGATTCCGGGCAATCCCGGCAGCGGACACTGCGAAGCTGCCCTGCTGCGTCTGACTGAGATCGGCGAGCCTTCGACCGACATTGTAGCCGGAGAGGAACAGCTCCGGACACACGACCAGATCGAACGGCGCATCCTTTGCGGCACGCAGGGTGTCGTCCAACCGTTGCAACCGCTGGTCCGGGGTCTCGTCGCGCGCCGAATACTGCCAAACGGCGAGTTTGAGAGACAGAGTCGCCGCCGGCAAGTTCATGCGTCAGACCATCAATAGTTCCCGCAGATAGTTGGTCAGGTACTCGAATCCCGTCTTGGTGACAATGAGGGAGTCGCCGATGCGGTCGCAACTCGACGGCGATGCCGGAATGGGTCCCGCCAGCCGTTAGAAGTCAAATCTCAAGCTGTTGTCCGGGGAGCTGTGGCGGCGGCGATGGAACGGGCGAGGTCAAGCCCGCGCAGGTGCGCACCCGGGAGCAGCGGCCGGCACGAGTAGTCTCTTGCAGGCTGCACCGAATACTCTATTATTCCGGACAATCATTGCGGCATAGCAGCGATCATGCATCGGCGCGCGATCGCTAGTTCGGGGGACTCGATGTTTCCCTGCATGGCGTCATGACCTCGGGTCGCATATTTCATTTCGTAATGATCAAGCCGTCACACTATGACGATGACGGCTATCCCATCCAATGGCTGCGTTCCGAGATTCCGTCGAACACATTGGCGGCAGTGAATGGGCTTGGGCTCGATTGCCAGCAGCGCGCCGTCCTGGGGCCGGACACAGAACTTCTGTTGCATGCCTATGACGAGACCAACACCCGCATCAAGCCACGCAAGATCATCCGAAGCATCCGTCAGAACGGCGGGCGTGGCTTCATCGGCTTCGTTGGCGTGCAATCGAATCAGTTTTCGCGCGCCGTCGATCTTGCACGGCCTTTTCTTGCCGAAGGGCTTCCGGTAGCGATCGGCGGGTTTCATGTTTCCGGCTGTCTTTCGATGCTGTCCGAGATACCGGCGGAGATACGGCGGGCACAGGAAATGGGCATTTCCATATTCGCCGGCGAAGCCGAGAACGGCGTGCTCGACGAAGTCCTGCGCGATGCATACGCAGGGCATCTGAAGCCCGTCTATAATCACATGAAGCATCTGCCTGACCTCGAGGGTCAGCCGATGCCGATATTGCCGTTCGAGACGGTGCATCGGACACGGGGTCAATATTCGAGCTTCGATCTCGGCCGCGGCTGTCCGTTTCAATGTTCGTTCTGCACGATCATCAACGTACAGGGCCGCAAGAGCCGGTTCCGCACGGCCGACGATCTTGAAGCGATCATCAGGGACAACGCGCGGCAGGGAATTGAGAAATTCTTCATCACTGACGACAATTTCGCGCGCAACAAGCATTGGGAGGCGCTCTTCGACCGGCTGATCCGGCTTCGCGAAGAACTGGGCTTCAAGATCAAGCTCATCATTCAGGTCGATACGCTATGCCACCAGATTCCGCGATTCATCGAGAAGGCATGCCGCGCAGGCGTGAAGCGTGTTTTCATCGGGCTTGAGAATATCAATCCTGACAATCTGATGGCCGCTAAGAAACGCCAGAACAGGATTACCGAGTACCGGCGCATGCTGCAGGAATGGCGGGCTCACGGCGCGACCACCTATGCCGGCTATATCCTTGGATTTCCCCATGATACCAAGGAATCCATCCTGCGGGATGTCGAGATCATAAAGCGTGAGCTGCCGATCGAGCTTCTGGAATTCTACCAATTGACGCCGCTGCCGGGTTCGGAGGATCACCGCACCCTGCTTAGCCGCGGCGACTGGATGGATCCGGACCTCAACAAATACGACCTGCACCATCGCGTGACGCATCATGCGAAGATGTCGGATAGCGAGTGGGACGCGGTCTATCGCGAAGCCTGGTCCGCCTATTACAACGATTCGCATCTCGAAACGGTGATCCGGCGCGCCGCCGCCAATTCCAGAGGCCGGCCGCGGGCGACGATGCGCGTCATGCTCTGGTTCAACCTCATGTTCCAGATCGAGCATCTGCATCCGCTCGAGGGCGGCATTTTCCGCCGCAAGGTCCGCCGGGACCGCCGGCCCGAACTACCGCTAGAGAATCCGTTGGTCTTCTATCCAAAGTATGCGGCGGAGACCGCGGCAAAGGCCATCCGATACGCCAGGATGATTCGCAACGCGTATCGCATTTACAGCCGCGTGATGCGCGATCAGAACCGAAGCGCCTATCGCGACATAGCGATCTTGCCGCTGGAAGAAGACGAACTTGAGAAACTGACGATGTTCACCGAAACATCGGGCGGTGCCGCCGCGGTTGCCAAGAAGCATTGGAACGACGACCAGCGCGCCAAGGTCGCAACGCTCGCCACCACCCACTAGCGCCGGAAAGGCCGCAGCACCGCCGGACGCGAGCGGCGCCAAGTCAAATCCAGCAATTTGAGGATCGTGGAGCGGGTGAAGGGAATCGAACCCTCGTCGTAAGCTTGGGAAGCTTCTGCTCTACCATTGAGCTACACCCGCGCCGAGGCGAGGCAGAGCATAGGCCGCGGGCGGGCGCGGTTCAAGGCGGCGCCTGATGGCGCCGAAACATGATGAATGCTAGGCAGGGCGCGGCGCGCTGCCGGCCGGCGCCGCCGGCGATTTCAGCCGCCAGGTCAGGAAGCCGATGATGCCGATGGTGACGAGGTAGAAGACGATCTGGATGCCGCTCGGCCGGGAATCGTAGCCGACCAGCACATGCAGGATCTGGCCGACCAGTTGCTTCTCCGACAGGATCTTCGAGGTATCCCAGATGCCTTTGCCCAGCGCCGGCAGCAGATCGGCCTGCACCAGGAAGGCCGCGCCCTGGGCCGCCATGCCGGCGGCGAGCAAGATGATCATCCAGGTGGTGACGGCAAAGAGATGGCGCATTGGGACCCGCAGCAGGCCGAGATAGATCGCCAGGCCCAGCGCGATGCCGCCGCAAAGCCCAATGCCGCTGCCAAGTGCGAGTGCAGGCAGGCTCACCTGGCCCCCCGCCGCGAAGCCATAGAGGAAGAGCACGATCTCCGAGCCCTCGCGCAGCACGGCTAGAGCAATCACCAGGGACAGCGCATAGAGCGGCCGCGCGCCCTCGGCCACCGCACGCCCGACCGCCGTCATCTGCTGCGCGATCTCGCGGCCATGGCGCGACATCCAGACGCAATGCCAGCCGAGTATGAGCACCGCGAGGAACAGCACGCTGGCGTTGAATAGTTCCGAACCCATGCCGGAGGCGGCGTTGCGGATCGCCTCGGCGAACAGCGCCACCAGGCAGGCGCCGATCACGCCAGCGCCGAGGCCCGCCAGGATCCAGGCGCCGCGGCCGCGGATGCCCCGGGTCGCGGCCATGACGATGCCGACCACCAGCGCCGCTTCCAGGACTTCGCGGAAGACGACGACGGCGCTGGGGGTGGATCCTGGAAGCAGTTCGAGCATGGCTCTCCGATAGCTACGGTGCAGAGTTACTGGACGACGACATTTCCCTTGGCGCTGTCCTCATGGAACTCGCCGACGAATTCGTAGGTGCCGGCTTCCAGCGGACCGATCTTGAAGCTCGCCTCCTGGCCGCCGCCGATCACCTCTTCGACGTCGAGGGTCTCGCTTTCGAATTCCTCGGCCGTGTCGTCCATGTTCTTGACCACGAGAGTCACTTCCTTCCCCGCAGGCACCTGGATCTCGGCCGGATCGAATTTGTGATCCTTGATCGTCAGCACATACGACTCCTGGGCGACCGCCGGATGCAGCGCCGCCGCGGCGATCAGAGCCAGAGCTGTCAGGGAAGCCTTCGCCATCATACGCATGTTTTCACTCCCGGAGATAATGACAATCATTCTTAATTCCAGAGAGTTGATAACGGTTCGCAATTGCGCCGTCAACGTCGGCCGGAAGCGCTGCGCCGGTGTTGTCGCGAATGTGATCGGAAATCGGCGGCCTGGCCTGCGGCGGAATCGCGCAGAGCGGATATCAGCCGGGCTTCAAGTGGGTAATGCCGGGTCCGGCGTGCAGCCGACGCTGTGGGCCGTCTCCAGCAACAGGCCCCAGGTGGTGCGGTCCAGGGGAACGCCGTCGCGCTGCCGCGCCACACGCCGCGCCCGCTCGGGCTCGCCCGGCAGCTGCACCGGCCCGGCGCCCGGCCGCAGGCGGGAACTCTTGGCCCAGGCGGCAAAGCCGTTCGCCTCCGCGGCGATGCCGGCGGGATCGCCCAGGGCCTCGCTGCGGATGATTACCGACAGCATGTTGTTGACCGCCGTGCTGCTGTCGTTGTTCTCCGGCCGGTTGCAGCCGCCGCCGCCCAGCGCCCCCGCCATCAGGTCGCAAAGCACCGCCAGACCGGCGCCCTTATGGTCGCCAAAGGGCAGCATGGCGCCCTTCGGCTCGCGGAACATGACGTTCGGATCGAGCGAGGCATTGCCCTCGGGATCCAGCACCGCGTCTTCAGGCGCCGGCGCGCCCTTGTTCGCCGCCACCAGCAGCTTACCCCAGGCCACCTTGCTGGTGGCCATGTCCAGCACCACCGGCGGCGCACCGGCAACCGGCAGCGCGGCGCAGAACGGGTTGGTCGCCAGCCGTCCGTCGCGGCCGCCGAACGGCGCCACATAGGGCGCGTGGCCGATGACATTGACGTAGTGCATGGAGGCAAAGCCGGCGGCGGCGCATTGCTCCGCCCAGGCGCCGATGCGGCCGATATGATGCGCGCGGCGCAAGGCCACCACGGAAGCACCCAGGCTTCGCGCCCGCGCCATGCCCATCTCCATCGCCTGCCGCGCCACCACCTGACCGACGCCGAGATTGCCGTCCAGAACCAGCACCGCGCCGGCATCGCTGACGATGCTCGCCCGCTGTCCCAGCTTCAGGCGGCCGTCGCGCATCACCGCGACATACTCCGGAATCTTGCAGGCGCCATGGGAGTCGTGGCCGGTCAAATTGGCGTCCACCAGATGATCGGCGATCGCCGCCGCCTCTTCCCCATCGCAGCCGGCATGGCGGCAGATATTGTTGATGAAACTGTTCAATCGCGCCGGCGCAATCAGCACCTCGCCATTTGCCTGTTCCTGCATGTCAGATGATCCGTATGTACCGTGATTGTGCTGGCGGATCATTCGATCAAACCGCCGTGAAGAGCAACCCAGCGCCAATGGCGGCTTTGGTGCAAAGCCGCTAGGTTGCAGCCGTCGCGTTCATGGAGTGCGTACATGCGTCGTTTGATTCCGTGCCTGTGGATTGGTCTTGCGTCGCTGGTGTCATTGTCCGGCGATGCCACGGCACAGTCGGCCGAATGGTCCGACATCGTCGCCAAAGCCCGCGGCCAGACCGTCTATTTCAATGCCTGGGGCGGCGGCGAGCAGATCAACGCCTATATCGCCTGGACGGCCCAGCAGCTCGACGAGCACTACGGCATCAAGCTCGAGCATGTGAAGCTGGCGGACACCGCCGACGCCGTCGCACGCGTGCTGGCGGAAAAGACCGCGGGCAAGACCGATGGCGGTTCGGTCGATCTCATCTGGATCAATGGCGAGAATTTCGCAGCGATGAAGAGCGCCGGACTTCTGTACGGGCCTTTCACCGAGTCGCTGCCGAACTTCCGCTTCGTCGATGTCCTGGGCAAGCCGACGGTGCGCAACGATTTTACCGTGCCTGTAGACGGTCTCGAGTCGCCCTGGGGCATGGCGCAGATTGTTTTCATCCATGACACCGCGCGATTGAAGGTGCCGCCGCGTTCGATGGCGGCTTTTCTCGACTGGGCGAAGACCAATGCTGGCCGATTCACCTACCCGGCGCCGCCGGATTTCATCGGCAGCACTTTCCTGAAGCAGGCGCTGTATGAACTGGCGGCCGACCCCGCGGTCCTGCAGCAGCCGGCGACCGAGGCGAATTTCGCCACCACGGCCGCGCCGCTCTGGGCCTGGCTGGACCAAATCCATCCGTTCCTCTGGCGCGGCGGCAAGAGCTTTCCGCAGAACGCGCAGATGCAGCGGCAGTTGCTCGACGACGGCGAGATCGACATCACCCTGTCGTTCAATCCCAGCTCGGCCTCGTCCGACATCGCGCAAGGTCTGTTGCCGGACACAGTGCGCAGTTACGTCCTGGATGGCGGCACCATCGGCAACACGCATTTCCTCGCCATCCCCTTCAACGCCACCGCCAAGGAAGCGGCCATGGTCACGGCGGATTTCCTGCTGTCGCCGGAAGCGCAGCTGCGCAAGCAGGACCCGGCGATCTGGGGCGATCCGACGGTGCTGGCGATGGACAAGCTGGACGCCGCCGACCGCGACAAATTCGCGGCACTGCCCCTGGGCATCGCCACCTTGCCGCCGGCCAAGCTGGGCCGCGCCTTGCCGGAGCCCCATCCCAGCTGGATGACAAGGCTCGAGGAAGAGTGGCGCCGCCGCTACGCCCAATGACCGCCACCGCGGCGCCATCGGCAATGCGGTTCCGGCGCCGCCGCGACGCGCTGATCTTCGCCCCGGCCCTGACCCTGGCACTCTGCTTCCTGCCCATTGCCGCCGGTCTGATCGGCACCATCCTGCCGGCCTTCGGCTGGCTGCCGGCGCTGAATGCCGAAGAGTTCGGCATCGGCCATTGGCGCGTCCTGCTGGCGGCGCCGGAATTGCCGGGGGCCGTTGCGGCTGACTTTGACCAGCGGCGGGCTGGCGACCTTTGCCACCTTTGCCGTCGCGATCCTGTTCTGCGCCGCCCTCCATGACACTCCTGGCTTTCGCAGGCTGCAGACCTGGCTGACGCCGCTCCTGGCCGTACCCCATGCGGCGATGGCGATCGGCCTGGCTTTCCTGCTGTCGCCCAGCGGCTGGATCCTCCGGCTGCTGTCGCCCTGGGCCACCGGTTCGTCCCTGCCGCCGGGCGATGGCATCGTCAACGATCCCGGCGGCATCGGCCTGACCATCGGCCTGCTGGTGAAGGAGCTGCCCTATCTGCTGTTCATGATCCTGGCGGCGCTGAGCCAGATCCATGCCGGGCGCTATCTGGCCGCCGCCCGCAGCCTCGGCTACGGACCGATGGCAGCATGGTTCAAGGTCATCCTGCCCCAGCTCTATCCGCTGATCCGCCTGCCGGTGTTCGCCGTGCTGGCCTACAGCCTGTCGGTGGTGGATATGGCGCTGCTGCTGGGGCCGTCGACGCCGCCGCCCTTTGCCGTGCTGATCCTGCGCTGGTTCAACGATCCCGACCTGACGATGCGGCTGGTGGCCGCCGCGGCGGCCCTGCTGCATCTGGGAATCGTGGCGGCCGCAATCCTTTTGTGGATGCTGGGCGAGCAGATCTGCCGCCGGCTGTTCCGCGCCTGGCTGACCAGCGGCCGCCGCGGCAGCCACGCCGTCCTCTGGCGGCAGCTGGGCGTATTGCCTGGAAGGATCGTATTCCTGATGTCGGCGGCGGCGCTGCTGGCGCTGATCCTCTGGACCTTCAGCGCCCGCTGGCCGTTTCCCGACGCCCTGCCGCGCGCCTGGACCCTGGACAATTGGCGCCACCAGGCGATGGCCCTGGGCCAGCCGCTGGCCACCAGCCTCACGGTCGGCCTGGCCACCGCGCTGGCCGCCCTGGCCCTCACGCTGGCTTGCCTGGAGAACGAGCAGCGCCGCGGCCTGCATCCGACCCAGCGGCTGCTGTGGCTGCTCTATCTGCCGCTATTGCTGCCGCAGATTTCATTCCTGTTCGGATTCCAGGTGCAGCTGGTATGGCTGGGCGCCGATGGCAGCTGGCTGGCGGTCGCCTGGAGCCACCTGCTGTTCGTGTTGCCCTATGTGTTTCTCTCCCTGGAGGACTCCTACCGGGCGCTGGATGAGCGCTATGCCCGCTCCGCGCTCTGCCTCGGCGCAGCGCCGGCGCGGGTGTTCTGGCGGGTCAAGCTGCCGCTGCTGCGCCGGCCGGTGGCCACCGCCGCCGCCATCGGTTTTGCCGTCAGCGTGGCGCAATATCTGCCCACCCTCTTCGCCGGCGGCGGCCGCTGGCCCACCTTGACCACCGAGGCTGTTGCCTTGGCCGCCACCGCCGACCGCCGGGTCATCGCCGTGGCTGCCGTGCTGCAAGCCCTGCTGCCGCTGTTGGCCTTCGCTGCCGTGGCCCTGTGGGCGCCGGCCAGGGCGCGGCGCACGCAGCTATGACCGCCCAGCCCGCCGCCCTGGTGCTGGAGGATGTCCGGCTCGAGCTGGCAGGACGGCCGCTGCTGGGGCCGCTGTCGCTGACGGTGCAGCCGGGCGAGATCGTGACCCTGATGGGGCCGAGCGGCTGCGGCAAATCCAGCCTGCTGGCCTATATCTGCGGCACGCTGGATCCCGCGATCGCCGCCAGCGGCCGCATCGCCCTCAATGGCCTGGACCTGGGCAGCCTGCCGCCGGAGCTGCGGGGCATCGGCATCCTGTTTCAGGATGACCTACTTTTTCCACATATGACGGTAGGCGAGAATCTGGCATTCGCACTGCCGAGAGATTCGGACGCTCGCCACGGCCGCCGGCAGCGTATCGATTCGGCGCTCGAAGAGGCCGGACTTACAGGCTTTGCGCCCCGCGACCCGGCGACTCTCTCCGGCGGTCAGCGGGCCCGGGTGGCCCTGTTGCGGACGCTCCTGTCGCAGCCCCGGGCGCTCTTGCTGGACGAGCCGTTCAACAAGCTGGACCTGAATTTGCGTTTGAATTTCAGGGAGTTAGTGTTCGGCCATGCCCGTAGCCGCAGGCTGCCGACACTCCTGGTGACCCACGATCCCGCGGATGCCGGGAGCGGACGCGTGATTCCCTTGCCGGCAGCGCAGACGAACGACATTTAGCGGCTGGAATACCCCAAAGGAATCTAGCCCTATCAAAGGCTAAACGGCCGAATGGCCTCCGCGGGCGATGTGATATTTTTGCCACAAGGGCTCAAAATCAGCCCGAATCAACCTATAAACTGGGGCCGGGAACCCGCTTCAACAAAAGGGGTTTTTGACTTCGGCCGAGCAGTTGTCTAGTTTTCAACTGTTCATTGCCCATTTCGAAGGAAGTGATCCGCAGCGGATCAGCATGGCTCAGGTACGCTGCACAGTTCCAGGAATGATCGTGGGTTAGCTTAGGGAGAGGGGATTCATGAAGCTATTGAAAATCGTCGGCGTCCTCGGGACGCTCGGCATGCTTGCTGGTTGCGCGAGCGATATTGAGAAAATGCGCACCGTCGAGGCGACCGGGGGCAACGCGTTCACGCAAGCCCTCACTGAAGAGTACCGTCAGTTTACGATCTTCGAAGCAGACGAAATGTACGATTGGCCGGATGCCGGATACTTCGCTCGCAAGGGCCTGGCCGCGGCTGGTGGTGAAGTCGTTCTGCCGGAGGAACTGGGCAACTGGGACCTGCCGGAAGATCACATCCAGGAGCTGACGGATGCCCGCGCCCGCCTGATGGCTGCACTTGATGGCGGCGCCCGCGACAGCAATCCGGTAGTCGCCGCCCGCGCTCAGGGCAAATTCGATTGCTGGGTCGAGCAGCAGGAAGAAAATCATCAGCCCGATCACATTGCCGCTTGCCGCGACGAGTTCCTCGCCGCCATGGCGGAGCTCGAAGGTACGCCGGTGATGGCACCGGGCACCTATGTGATCCTGTTCGATTTCGACAGGTCTAATCTGAATGATGCAGGCCAGGCCGTCGTCAATCAGATCCTGGCCGACATCCAGGCGCGCGGCGGCAACGTGGGCGTGAGCGCCACGGGCCACGCAGACCGGTCCGGCTCGGAAGACTACAACCTGGCCCTGTCGCTGCGTCGTGCCGATACGGTGCGCGAGGCTCTGATCGCCGGTGGCGTCGGTGCCGATGCGATCACCACGGCGGGCCGCGGTGAGAGCGAGAATGCGGTTCCGACCGCGGATGGCGTGAAAGAACAGGCCAACCGCCGCGTCGAGGTCATTCTCCAGTAGTTCTCTTCTACAGAGACCATCTACCGAACGGCGCCGGAGCAATCCGGCGCCGTTTGGCTTTCCTGACAATGGCCGCCGCATACCCCCGGCGGCTATTTCGACTCAGACTCCCATCCTGACCGGCGTAGACTTCTGTCCAGGCGGGGGACGACGGTCTAGTTTCCTATCGCCGTACCGACCGGATTCGCCTTCCGCCACTGGCCGCCCCGCTTGCGAGGGCGACTGCCACTCAGGGAAGGGAAACGTCATGAGAGTATTGAAAATCATGGGCGTTCTTGGAACGCTGGGATTGCTCGCTGGCTGCGTCAGCGACATCGAGACCATGCGTACGGTGGCGCCAACCGGCGGCACCGCATTTACCCAGGCCTTGACCGAAGAGTATCGCGGTCTCGTCATGCATGAGGCCGACGATGACTACGACTGGTCGGCCGCCAATTATTTTGCCGACAAGGGTTTGGCCGCGGCGAATGGCGAGGCCGTTCTGCCCGACGAGGTCGGCGGCGTTCCCGACGATGCGGCGGGCGAACTGACGGACGCTCGCAGCCAATTGATGGCGGCACTCGACGGTGGCGCCCGCGATAGCAATCCGGCCGTGGCTGCGCGGGCTCAACGCGCCTTCGATTGCTGGCTGCATGAGGCCACGGAAAACCTGGGCGAAGATCATGTCGCCGCCTGCCGCGATGAATTCAGAGCGGCCATGGCGGAGCTTCAGGGGGCCCCGATGGCAACCTCTCCCGGCACCTATGTGATCCTGTTCGACTTCGACAGGTCCGACATCAATGACGCCGGTCAGGCGGTCATCAACCAGATCCTGGCCGACATCCAGGCGCGCGGCGGCAGCGTGGGCGTAAGCGCCACGGGCCACGCCGACCGGTCCGGCTCGGAAGACTACAACCTGGCCCTGTCGCTGCGTCGTGCCGACTCCGTCCGCGAAGCTCTGATCGCCGGTGGCGTCGCAGCCGATGCGATCACCACGGCGGGCCGCGGTGAGAGCGAGAATGCGGTCCCGACCGCGGATGGCGTGAAAGAACAGGCCAATCGCCGCGTCGAGGTCATTCTCCAGTAGTTCTCTACTACAGAGACCATCTACCGAACGGCGCCGGAGCAATCCGGCGCCGTTCGGCTTTTCTGCGCTTTGCGGTTGAATCCGGGAACCTTTTCAACCCGATAGGAATCAATAGTCGAGATCGGCTAGACTGGGCGGGTTCGTTCCGTAATATCCGCCCTCCGCCGGTCCGCCCGGCGGTCTGGCGCAACCGCAGGCAGACACCCATGTATACCGAGACCACCCGCGCCATCACCGTCACGGTCCAGCCGATCTATCTGGAGGACCAGTCCGCGCCCGATCAGTCCCAGTTCATGTGGGCCTATCATGTGCGGATCGAGAACAAGGGCGAGGAGGCCGTGCAGCTGCGCAACCGCTACTGGCGCATCACCGATGCCCTGGGCCGGGTGCAGGAAGTGCGCGGCGCCGGCGTGGTCGGCGAGCAGCCGCTGCTGCGGCCGGGCCAGAGCTTCGAATACACCAGCGGCACGCCGCTGCCGACGCCTTCGGGCATCATGACCGGCAGCTACGAGATGGAAGGCAGCAATGGGGAGAAGTTCAGCGTGGCGATCCCCGCCTTCTCGCTGGACAGCCCGCATCAGCAGATCCGGATGAACTGAACTGCCGTACGCGACCTCAGGCCTGCCAAGGGGCCCGGGCACGAAAGAAACCGAGAGGATGAATGGGATGGACAAGATGACGGATAAGGCGCTGGCCGCCCACAAGGCCGCCAAGCCGCAGAACGGGCCGGCGATCGCCCGCCCGAGCCGCGAGCAGGCGGAAGAGGCGGTGCGCACGCTCCTGCGCTGGGCCGGCGACGATCCCGCCCGCGAGGGGCTGGTGGGCACGCCCGATCGCGTCGTGCGCTCGTATGAGGAGTTCTTCTCCGGCTATGACGACGATCCCGTCGCCTACCTGGAGCGCACCTTCGAAGAGGTCGAGGGCTATGACGAGATGATCGTGCTGCGCGACATCCGCTTCGAGTCCCATTGCGAGCACCACCTGGCGCCGATCATCGGCCGCGCCCATATCGCCTACCTGCCGAACAAGCGCGTGGTCGGCATCAGCAAGTTGGCGCGGGTGCTGGACACCTATGCCAAGCGGCTGCAGATCCAGGAGAAGATGACGGCGCAGATCGCCAACACCATCGACCAGGTGCTGCAGCCCAAGGGCGTCGCCGTTGTCATCGACGCCTCGCACCAATGCATGACTACCCGCGGCGTGCATAAGCCGGGCGTCAGCATGGTGACCAGCCGCATGCTCGGCGATTTCCGCAGCGACCCCTCGACAAGGCGGGAGTTTCTCGCCATCGTCGGCAATCCGTCCGTGGGTCAATTGCCGAACGTCTAAGGGCGCTTGCCGCTACCGCGTAGCATCATCGGATTGTCTGTTCTCAACCGCCCGGCGGCGCGCCGCCGATGAGCGCCCGCGTCGCCACGCCAGACATGCTGCGGCGGCTGGTGTCGTTCGACACCACCTCGTCGAAATCCAACATCGCCGTCATCGACTTCATCCGCGACTATCTGGCCGGCCATGGCATCGCCTGCCGCCTGACGCCATCGGCCGACGGCGCGAAGTCCAACCTCTACGCCACCATTGGCCCCGACATCGCCGGCGGCATCGTGCTGTCGGGCCATACCGACGTGGTGCCGGTGGAAGGCCAGCCCTGGGAGACCGAGCCTTTCACGGTCGTGGAGCGCGGCGGCAAGCTCTTTGGCCGCGGCACCTCGGACATGAAGGGCTTCATCGCCGCCGCATTGGCCCTGGCGCCCGACATGGCGGCGGCGCGGCTGCGGCTGCCGATCCATCTGGCGTTCTCCTATGACGAGGAGCTGGGCTGCCTCGGCGTCGGCGATCTGCTGCAGGACGTCTCGCGCAACCTGCCGCGGCCGGCCATCTGCATCATCGGCGAGCCCACGCTGATGCAACTCGTGAATCGCCACAAGGGCGTCTATGCTTGGCGCACCAGGGTCACCGGCCGCGACGGCCATTCCAGCGCCACCCATCGCGGCGTCAATGCCATCGGCGCCGCCGCCGAGATCATGGGCTGGCTGCAACGGCAGGTGGAGGCCTGGCGCCGCGACGGTCCCTTCGACGACAGCTTCGATCCGCCCTACGCCACCAGCAATGTGGGGCTGATCGGCGGCGGCACCGCCATCAACATCATCGCCCGGGAATGCGTATTCGAATGGGAAATCCGGCCGATCCCCGGCGTCGACGCCGAAGCGACCGCGGCGAAACTGCAGCAGTTCATCGACAGCGAGCTGCTGCCGCGCCTGCGCGCGGTGGCGCCGGAAAGCCGCGTCGAAAGCGAGTTCGATCTGTGCCGCACCACCGCTGCGGCCGGAGGCGGATTCTCCCGCCGAGGCGCTGGTGCGCCATCTGACCGGCGCCAATCAAGCCGTCGGCGTCGCCTACGGCACCGAGGGCGGCTTGTTCCAGGCGGCGGAGATTTCCACGGTCGTCTGCGGACCCGGCTCGATCCAGCAGGCCCATCAGCCCAACGAGTTCATCGCCCTGGAGCAGCTCCAGGCCTGCGACGGCTTCTTGCGCCGCCTCCTGGACTGGGCGCGGGCCTAGGCTTCCGGACGGCGCAGTGCGGCCAGATCCTGCTCGTTGAAATCGTAGCTGCTGTTGCAGAACTCGCAGGTGACACTGAGCTTGCCGCCGACCTTCAGCTCGTCCACTTCCGGCGGCGGCAGCGAGCGGATCACCCGCTCCACCCGCTCCCGCGAGCAGCGGCAGCCGGCCTGCAGCCGCGACGGCGTGAAGACCCGCACGCCATCTTCATGGAACAGGCGGTAGAGCAGATCGTTTGGGCCGAGATTGGGATCGAGCATCTCAGCATTGCGGCCGCTGGCCATCAGCACCAGGGCACGGCGCCAGCTCTCTTCGATTTCATCGGCGGCCGTCGCCCCCGGCGGCAGCCGCTGCAGCATCAGGGCGCTGGCCCGCCAGGCCCCGCCATCCTGACGCGGTGCTCCCACCGCGACGCGGATCGCCGCATCGAACTGCTCGGACTGCTGGAAATAATGATGCATGCACTCCACCAGCGTGGCGCCGATCAGCTCGACGATGCCCTGATAGCGCTCGGTGTGCGATCCCTGATCGACGGTGAAGGCGAGATATCCGGCGCCCAGCAGCCGCGGCACGCTGAGCGAACCGTCGCCCAGCTTCGCCAGGCGCTCGGCATCGAACTGCGCATAGCCCCTGACATCGCCGCCGCTCGTGATGTCCGCCACCATCAGGCGGATCGGCCCGTCGCCCTTGGTCTGCAGCGTGAAGACGCCGTCATATTTCAGGGTCGCCGCCAGGGTCGCCGCCAGCGCCAGCATTTCCGCCAGCATCGTCGCCACCGGCCGTGGATAGTCATGACGGCTCAGGATATCCTGAACCAAGGGTCCCAGACGGACGAAACGTCCACGGATCGCCTGCCCCTCGATCTTGAAGGGCTGGATCATATCGTCGAAATCCGGCGCTGATGGCGCTTCCATCATTTCGTCAATTCCGATAGCAGCGGATCAGATGACGCCCAGGCACCAGGCGAGAATGCCCTTCTGCGCATGCAGGCGGTTCTCCGCCTCGTCCCAAACCGCCGATTGCGGCCCGTCGATCACGTCGGCGGTGACTTCCTCGCCGCGATGGGCCGGCAGGCAATGCATGAAGATCGCATTCGGCTTCGCCATCGCCATGACCTTCTTGTCGACGCGATAGCTGGCCAGCAGATTGTGATGCAGCGAGCCGATGGGCTCGTCGCCCATGGAGACCCAGACATCGGTGACCACGCAATCCGCGCCGCGAACCGCGGCGGCGACATCGGTCGTCACCTTGATGCGGCCCTGGCATTGATGGGCCCAGGCCAGCACTTCCGGCGGTGGCCGCAGAATATCCGGACAGGCGAGATTGAGTTCGAAGCCGAACTTGACCGCCGCCTGGATCCAGGACGTCGCCATATTGTTGCCGTCGCCGCACCAGGCCACGCGCTTGCCGGCCGCCGGACCGCAACGCTCTTCCAGCGTCATCACGTCGGCCATGAGCTGGCAGGGATGTGTGCGGTTGGTCAGGCCGTTGATCACGGGCACCGTCGCCGCCGCCGCCATCTCCTGCAACTTTTCTTCCTTGGTCGTGCGCAGCATGATGGCATCGACATAGCGCGACAACACCCGCGCCGTGTCGCCCACGGTCTCGCCGCGGCCGAGCTGCGAACCCTGCTGTTCCAGCACGATCACATCGCCGCCCAACTCCTTCATGCCCACTTCGAAGGACACGCGGGTGCGCGTCGACGGTTTTTCGAAGATCATCGCCAGCTTCTTGCCGGCGAGCGGCTTGCTTGCGCCCTTGCCCTTCGGCCCGTCGCCGCGCTTATAGGCGGCGCCCGCCTCCAGCATCAGCCGGAGCTGCGCCGTATCGACCTTGTCCAGATCGAGGAAATGCCGCACCGGCCGCGCTGTCATCTGGCGGCGGCTCCCGCGGCCTTGGCCGCAGTGGCGGCCGGCCAGGCGGCGCAGACCTTGTCCATGATGCCGATCGCCTCGTCGATTTGCTGCTGCTCGATGATCAGCGGCGGCAGCACGCGCAGCACATTGTCGCCGGCGGTGACCGTCAGCAGCCCGGCCTGCCGCAGCGCCAATTGCAGCTCGGTGTTCGGCACCACGCATTTCACGCCGAGCAGCAGGCCCATGCCGCGTACATCCGCCAGCACGGCGGGATGGCGCCGCACGAGGCCTTGCAGCTTCTCCCGCAGCACCGCCGCTTTCTTCACCACGCTGTCCAGAAATCCGTCGCCCAGCAGCACGTCAAGCACCGCGTTGCCCACAGCCATCGCCAGGGGATTGCCGCCGAAGGTGCTGCCATGGCTGCCGGCGGTCAGCACCGCCGCCACTTTTTCCGTCGCCAGGCAGGCGCCCATGGGAAAGCCGCCGCCGATGCCCTTGGCGGTGGCGACGATATCAGGTTTCACATCGGACCATTCATGGGCGAACAGCTTGCCGGTGCGGCCCATGCCGCATTGCACCTCATCGAAGAACAGCAGCAGGCCGTATTCGTCGGCGATCTTGCGCAGCGACTGCAGATACTCCGCCGTGTTGGCGCGCATGCCGCCTTCGCCCTGCACCGGCTCCACCAGGATGGCGCCGGTCGCCGGCGTGATCGCCGCGCGCATCTCGTTCAGATTGCCGAAGGCCACCTGGTCGAAGCCGTCGGTCACGGGATCGAAGCCCTTCAGATGCTTCGCCTGTCCGCCCGCCGCGATCGTCGCCAGCGTGCGGCCATGGAAGGCGCCCTCGACGGTGATGACGCGATAGCGTTCGGGATGGCCGGTCTCGTCATGGTACTTGCGCACCAGCTTCAGCCCGCACTCGATCGCTTCGGCGCCGGAATTGGTGAAGAACACGCTGTCGGCGAAGGATGCTTTCGTCAGGCGCTCGGCCAGTCTCTCGCCGCCGGGGATGCGCCAGAGATTGGACACATGCCACAGCTTTTGCGCCTGGTCGGTCAGTGCCTGCACCAGATGGGGATGGGCATGGCCCAGTGCCGTCACGGCGATGCCGCTGGCGAAATCCAGGTATCGGCGCCCGTCGGTGGCAAAGAGATAGGGGCCCTCGCCGCGCTCGAACGCCAAATCCGCCCTGGCATAGGTGGGCATCACCGCTGGAATCACCGCGCCCGTCCTTTCCTGCAATGGCATGGCCGCCCCGCCTCTCGCAATGGCCGGGCCCCATGCCGCTTCAGCCAACCGTTGGAAAAACCCAGAATATCTGGACTCGGGCCGCGCCTGTCAACGCGGCCGGGCGGCGCCGAATTGCGCCGTCATTCGACCGCCGTAATCCGGTAGCCGCGCTGCGCCAGCAGGTTCAGGACACCGCCCTCGCCCGGCAGATGCAGGGCGCCGACGGCAACGAACAGGCGGCCCTGGTTCAGCAGCGGCTCCAGCCGATCGGCCATGTGGCGGTTGCGGTCGGCGATCAGGCGCTGCTGGATTCTGCCGCTGAGCCCGGGATCCAGTTCGGCGAAGCCTTCATCGGCCAGGGCACTGAGATCGGCCAGATTGCCGGCGAGATAGGCGCCCTTCATGCGGGCGAAATCGCCGTCGATCCGGCCGACACTTTCCAGCGTCGCCGTCAGCATGGCGATCTGCTCCTGGTCGGAATAGCCGGTGAAGGCGTCGATCTGCTCTTCCACCCGCTCGAGGGCGATCAGCCGCTTGCCGGAGGCCTCCGCCTTGTCCATCAGCTGCATGTCCAGCGGCTGCAGGCCGTTCATCTGCCGCAGCAGTTCCTCGCGCGGAAAGCTGAACATCGCCGTCACCGCCCAGGGTTCGAGCACGCGGAGATTCGCCACGGGTATCTGGTATCGGCCGGCTGCATCGGCCAGCAATCCGCGCTGCCGGTCATCGAGGCGGCGGTCGATCCAATCGACATCGGTGGTCAAGGCGGCGCTCTGCAGGACGACCTGCGTCGCCGGGTCCATCGTCAATTCCACAGCCAGCGCCTGGGCGCCGTCGAATGCCCGGCTGACCTCCGGCGGCAGCACGGTGACATCGGGATCGGTGACATGCATGGTGCCGAAAATGTAGCTCGGCGCCGTGCCGTCCCGCTCGATTCGCCAGAAGCGCGCATCGCTGTAGGGCGCGTCGGCCAGGGCGGCGCGGCCGGAGACAAGGACCAGCAGGAGCAGCAAGCCGGTCCGCAGCGATGTCACAACGCTTCCCATGGCCTCACCGCCGGAAAGAACGCAGATCCCGAAATTCGCTCAACAACGTAAAGCAATCATGAACGGGCGGCGCTGCTGGCCTGGGCGTTCACCCGGCGCATGATCACCCATTGCTGCGCGATCGACAGCAGGTTGTTCCACGCCCAATAGATCACCAGGCCGGCGGCAAACTGCCCGAGCATGAAAGTGAAAACGAACGGCAGCATCATGAACATGCGCGCCTGCACCGGATCGGGCGGCGGCGGATTGATCTTCTGCTGCAGGAACATGGTGACGCCCATGATCAGCGGCCAGACGCCGATGCTGACGATGGCCAGCAAGCCGGCAAGCATATGGCCGATGACCGGCACCGCGCCAAGGCCCCAGAGCGACACGAACTGATCGGCGCCGATGGGAACATGCCAGGGCAACAGGCCGAAGAGATTCAACATCGTCGTCGGATCGGGAACCGAGAGATCCTGGATCCAGCCGAAGAACGGCGCATGGCGCATCTCGATGGTGATGATCAGCACCTTATACAGGGCGAAGAACACGGGAATCTGCACGACGATCGGCAGGCAGCCGGCGGCGGGATTCACCTTCTCGCGCTTGTAGAGCGCCATCATTTCCTGATTCAGCTTCACCTTGTCGTCGCCGAGGCGCTCCCGCAGCGCCTGCATCTGCGGCGTCAGCCGCTTCATCTTGCTCATCGCCGTGTAGGATTTGTTGGCGAGCGGGAAGAACAGCAGCTTCACCAGCACCGTCAGCAGCATGATGGCGAGGCCGAAATTGCCGACCAGACCGTAGAGCCAATCGAGCACAAAGAAGATCGGCTTGGTCAGGAAACGGAAATAGCCCCAGTCGACGGCGAAATCGAACAGCGGAATGCCCGCGTCGGTATAGGCCTTCAGCAGCTTCACTTCCTTGGCGCCGGCGAAAACACGGCTGGTCGCGGTGGCGGTGCCGCCCGGCGGGACGGCCACGCCCTCGGCGCGCGGTATAGTCGGTCTGATAGGTATCGATCTGGCCATCGAGCTTATGGACGAAACGGGCCGTTGAAATGCACGTCGTTCGGCGCAATCGACCGCTGCCAGCCAGTATTTGTCGGTGATGCCGAGCCAACCGCCCGTGGAATTGAATTTCTGTTCCTGCGCGCCCTCCTTATGCATGCCGGAGAAGCTTTCCTGGCTCTTCGTGCCATTGAAGATGCCGACCAGCCCTTCATGCAAGATCGTATAGCCGGCAGTCTTGGGCGTGCCGATGCGACGGACGCGGGCGTAGGGCATACAATGTCACCGGCGCGGTGCCGTTGTTCGTTACGCGCTGCTCGACCGTGAACATGTAGTTCCGGTCAATCGAGATAGACGCGCGTGAAGGACAATCCGGCGCCATTGTTCCAGGTCAAGCGTCACCGGTTGCTCCGGCGTCAGCACATCGCGATCGGCCTGCCAGATCGAATTCGGCGATCCGGCAGAATGGCGTTGCTGCCGCTGCGCATTGATCCAACGAAGTATCGGCATAGTACGGCATCCGGCGCGCCAGAGCGGCGAGAGCATGATGACATTGGCGCTCTTGGGATCGACCGTTTCGTGGTAGTCGGTCAGGACAACATCGTCGAGGCGTCGCGCCCTTGAGGGCGATCGAGCCGGAGATGCGCGGCGTTTCGATGCGCAGCCTGGGCGACTGCTTCAGCGCCGTTTCCCTATCCATCGTGACCGGCGTCTGACGCCGCCGTGGCATCGGGCGCCGTCGTGGTGGCGCCCTGCCCGCTGCTTTGCCCGGTCTGTTCCGTCTGTGCCGATGTCGCCGGGGCCTGCTCGGGCGGCGGTGTCTGCGGTGTCTGCGGCGCGAAGAAGGTGAAGTAGCTGATCCAGATCACAGCCATCAGCACCATCGCGATAATGAGATTGCGTTGTTCCATGCTCGAACCGACCGACGGAGCCTTTCGCTTAGATGCCGGACCGCGGGGCGGTCTCTGATTTCACGTGATGATGATGGACGGGCGGCACCGGGTCATAGCCCGAACCGCCCCAGGGGTGGCAGCGCAGAAGGCGCCGCGCCGTCAGCCAGCCGCCGCGCAGCAGGCCATGGCGTTCGATCGCCTCGCGGCCATATTCCGAACAGCTCGGCCCGTAGCGGCAGACGCCCGGCCAGAAGGGAGAGATGAAATACTGGTAGAACCGGATCAGGCCGATGGCGGCCAGGCGCAGCGGATTCATGCTAGGCCGCCCCGGCTTCCGCCGCCGGCGTCCGCATCCTCGACATAGCAGCGCAAGCGGCGCAAGGCGGCCTCCAGATCCTGCAGCAGGGCCGGATAGGGACGGGTCAGCGTGTCCATCCGGGCGATCAGTACATAGTCTGTGCCCGGCCTGGCATGAAGGGGCAGCAGCTCGGCCGCCGCCGCCTTCAGGCGCCGCCGCGCCCGGTTGCGGGCCACGGCATTGCCGACCTTGGCGCTGGCGGTAAAGCCCGCGCGCGCCGCGCGGTCACCACTCTCGTCCGCCGGCTGGCGGCCGTTCCAACGCCTGAAGAATCAACCCGGGAGCCACCCACTTGCGGCGGCCATCGGCGACCCGGAGAAATTCCGGCCGACGGGTGAGCCGGCCGACGGTCGCCATGAGTCGAGGCCTACGCCGAGAGGCGCTTGCGGCCCTTCGCACGGCGGCGGCCCACGACGATGCGGCCATTCTTGGTGGCCATGCGGGCACGGAAGCCATGGCGGCGCTTACGCACGAGCACACTTGGCTGATAGGTGCGCTTCACGATTGAACTCCATTGTCGGCTGGATCTGGCGAATTCGCGGCAGGGTGTATAAGCGGTGGAACCCCGGAAGTCAACGCGGCGATGCCGCCGGGCTCCAATCGGACATTAATTTAACTATCTGATTTATCATAATAATTTCAAACAGCTCTCACGCCGGTGTCACTCTCAGGTGAATAGCCGCAGGGCCGGCGCGATGTTACAACGCCAACAGCGGCGGCGCTTTTGCCGTCCTTTGCTGGAGAAACCGCCTTTCGGGCGCCCATGGCCGACCGCAATAACCCCCTGGCTGCCCCTCCCGCCTCGCCCTGGCGCTTTGCCCCTGTCCTGCTGCTTCTGGCCGGCCTGGCGGCCGCCTGGGCCTTGGGACTGCCCGATTTCCTGTCCTGCGGTACGCTGCGGGACAACCGGGCCTGGCTGCTGACGGCGGTGGCGGAACATGCATTCCTGGCCCTGCTGCTGTTCTTCCTCGTCTATACCCTGACTGTGGCCCTGTCGCTGCCCGGTGCGGCGGTTCTGACCGTCGCTGCCGGCTTTCTGTTCGGAAGCCTGCAGGCGACGATCCTGGCGGTCTGCGCGGGCACTCTGGGTGCGGTGGTCCTGTTCGCCGCTGCCCGTACCGCCTTCGCCGACCTGCTTCGCGCCCGCATCGGCCCCTGGCTCGACCGGGTGAGGAATGAATTCGCCGCCGAGGGATTCAGCTATCTTCTGTTCATGCGCCTGGTGCCGGTGTTTCCCTTCTTCGTGGTCAATCTGGTTCCGGCTTTCCTTGGCGTTTCCTTGCGCCATTATGTGCTGGCGACGCTGATCGGCATCATCCCCGGCAGTTTCGTCTTCGCCAGCGTCGGCGCCGGTCTGGGCAGCGTGTTCGACGGCGGCGGCACCTGCAGCCTGGAGAATATTCTGACCCCGCAAGTGTTAATCGCATTGATCGGCCTGGCCCTGCTGGCTCTGCTGCCTGTCGCCCACCGGAAATGGCGGCAACGGCGCGGGCGCCCAGGGAATTGAACGCGAAATGAACGGGAAGCCGGGCCGGTCATGACTGAGTTCCTGCGGGCGGATATCTGCGTCATCGGCGCCGGCTCGGCGGGACTGTCCGTGGCGGCGGGCGCCAGCCAGCTGGGGGCCAGAACGGTGCTGATCGAGTCCCACAAGATGGGCGGCGACTGCCTGAATTTCGGCTGCGTGCCCTCCAAGGCGCTGCTGGCCGCAGCCCATGCCGCCCAATCGGCGCGGCAGGCCGGCGGCTTCGGCGTCAAGTTGCCGCCGCCGATGATCGATTTCGCCGCCGTGAACGCCCATGTTCAGGGCGTCATCGCCGGCATCGCCCCCCACGATTCCCAGGAGCGCTTCGAAGGCCTGGGCGCCACCGTCATCCGCGCGGCCGCCGCCTTCACTGGGCCGAAGGAGGTCGCCGCCGGCGACTACCGCATCCGGGCCCGGCGTTTTGTCATCGCCACCGGTTCGACGCCCTTCGTGCCGCCGCTGCCCGGGCTGGACAAGCTGCCCTATTTCACCAACGAGACCATCTTCGAGCTGACGAAACAGCCGCGTCACCTGCTGGTCATCGGCGGCGGCCCGATCGGCTGCGAGCTGGCGCAGGCCTTCCGGCGCCTGGGCGCCGAGGTGACGGTCGTGGAGATGGCCCGGCTGCTGCCGAAGGACGATCCGGACGCCGCCGCCCTGGTGCGCGACCGCCTGAAGGCGGAAGGCGTGCGCCTGCTGGAGGACACCAAGGTCATGCATGCGGTGGGTGCCGAAGGCGCCATTACGCTGGCGCTGGACGGCAAGAACGGACCGCAGATCGTCACCGGCAGCCATCTGCTGATCGCCGCCGGGCGGCGGGCGAACTTCGCCGGCGCTGGAGCTGGAGAAAGCGGGAATCGCTTCGACGCCCCAGGGCATCACTGTCGATGCCGGCCTGCGCACCAGCAATCGCCGCGTTTTCGCCATCGGCGATGTCATCGGCGGGCTGCAATTCACCCACGCCGCGGGATATCACGCTGCTATCGTCATCCGCCGCGCCTTGTTCCGCCTGCCGGCGAAGATGAAACCCGGAGCCATCCCCTGGGTTACCTACACAGACCCGGAACTGGCCCAGGCCGGCGAGACCGAAGCATCGGCGCGGCAGAAAGGCCTCGACATTGCCGTCACCATCAGCCCCTTCGCCCGCAACGACCGTGCCCAGACTGAGCGCGACAGCGACGGCTTCGTGAAGGTGATCAGCACGAAGAAAGGCCGCATCCTCGGCGCCACCATCGTCGGCGCCCAGGCGGGCGAGCTGATCCAGGTCTGGTGCCTGGCCATCGCCCAGGGGCTGAAGCTGAGCGCCATGGCTGGAGTCGTCGTGCCCTATCCTACACGGGGCGAAGCAGGCAAACGCGCCGCCGGCGATTTCTATGCGCCGAAGCTGTTCAGCGACCGCGCCCGCCGCCTGATCAAATTCCTGCGCCTGTTCGGATAGCGCCCATGGCGATGGAAGAAAACAGCCAACCGCATCCCCGGATGCCCGGCCTGCTGCAGAGCCTGTCGGCCCGGCTGCTGGTGCTGACCGTGTTCTTCATCATGCTCAGCGAGATCCTGATCTTCGCGCCCTCGGCCGGGCGGTTCCGCGTGACCTATCTGGAAGAGCGCATCCAGGCCGGCCATCTGGCGATCCTGGCGCTGATGGCCACGCCCGACAACATGGTCAGCGAGGACCTGGCGAAGGAGCTGCTGTTCCAGGCCGACGCCTATGTCATCGGGCTGAAGCGGCCCGACGGCTCCAAGCTGATGCTGGATGCAGCACCGCCGCCGGCAGATCGACGCCAGCTACGATCTGCGCGAACGCGGCTTCTTCATGCTGATCGGCGATGCCTTCGAGACATTGCTGCAGTCCAAGAACCGCATCCTGCGGGTCGTCGCCCCCTCGGCCAAGCATCCGCAGGTGATCGTCGAGGTGGTCATCGACGAGGCGCCGATGCGCGCGGCGCTGATCGACTATTCCAGCCGCATCCTCGTGCTGTCGGTGATCATCTCCCTGGTCACGGCGGCGCTGGTCTATCTGTCGCTGCAATGGCTGATGGTGCGGCCGCTGCGGCGCCTCACCGAGAGCATGATGTTCTTCCGCGATCATCCCGAGGATATGTCGATCGCCGTCGAGGTCACCGGCCGCCGCGACGAGATCGGCGTGGCCCAGCGCGAGCTGGCGGACATGCAGGGCAAGGTGCGCGACTCCCTGCAGCAGCAGACCAGGCTGGCCGCTCTCGGAATCGCCGTGACCAAGATCAGCCACGATCTCCGCAACATCCTGACGACTGCCCAGCTGGTCGCCGACCGTCTCGCGGGCAGCGATAATCCGGAAGTGAAGCGCCTGACCCCCACCCTGCTTGCCTCCATCGACCGCGCCATCGATCTCTCCACCAAGACGCTGGCCTTCGCACGCGAGGGCGCGCCGACGATGAACCGCACCAGCTTCCGCCTGCGCGACCTGGTGGAGGAGGTGGGCAGCGTGCTGCCGCCGCCGGCCAATGGCGCCGCACTCTGGCGCAACGAGGTGCCGGCGGAGATCGAGGTGCGCGGCGACCGCGACCAGCTGTTCCGTGTCTTCGCCAATCTCGGCCAGAACGCGGTGCAGGCCGGCGCCTCGGAGGTCACCGTCAAGGCGGACCAGACCGACGGCGGCGCCACCATCCAGGTCAGCGACAACGGCCCCGGCCTGCCGCCGCGGGCGCGGGAGAAGCTGTTCCAGCCCTTCTCCGGCTCGGCCCGGCCCGGCGGCACCGGTCTCGGCCTCGCCATCGCCCGCGACCTGCTGCGGGCCCATGGCGGCGACATTCGCCTGGCCGCCAGCACCGCGACGGGCACGCTGTTCGAGCTCAGGCTGCCGAATTAGCCCCTCCCGGCAGCGCCTCAGTTTGACCCTAAGTGGAGGCCGCCACTAAGAAGGCCCGAAATTGCCGCTTGGCAATAGACGGCGTGCTCCCGTCACGCGCTTAGCTCATCGAGAAGAGCCTTGCCCTCTTTGAGGTCAGGCGTCTCGAAACCCTCGGTGAACCAGCCGTAGATCGGGGCGAGCAGGTCGCGTGCCCGTTGCCGCTCGCCCCTGCCAGCCCATAGGCGGGCCAGCGACATGGCCGCGCGCAGCCCCAGCGACTTCGCGCCTTGATGATCTGCGATGCGGAGCGCTGTCGCGAACTCCGCTTCGGTCTCCTGGTTATCTTGTCGTGATAGCGCGTGCAGCAGCTCGCCCTTCAGGCGATGGATTTCCGCCTCCCACCACCGCTCTTCGGTGCTGTCGACCAGCGCCAGCGCCTCGGCCAGCGCTTCCAGACCGGCCTCGATCTGACCGCACGGCGCGAGATTTTCCGCCAGCATCGTGAGATAGAGGGGTCGGCAGAAATCCTGGCCGCTGGCGCGCGCGTCGGCGAGGCCATTGCGAATCTGCGCAATGGCCGCCGGCCGGTTCCCCCGCTGCCCGAGCGCCCAACCGCTAAAGATGGGAGCCCACGCTCCCCACATCGACATGCGCCTTTCCTTGCTAAGCGCCATCAGCGCGTTCGCCTGCTTCTCGGCGGCCGGCACGTCCCGCCGGAAAAGCAGGGGGAACAGGGTAAAAAAGTCTACATAAGCGTGGGTGTTGATGTGATCGAACTCGCGCGAATAGGCGACCGCCGCGCGGCTCATGGCTAGGCTATCGGCCGGCCTGCCGACGATCCATTTGAGCCAGGCCAGGTTCGCCAAGCATGCAGCCCGTGGGTCTTGGCCGAAATGCAAGGCAAGGTGGCGGTGTTGCACCGGGTCATACCGTGCAAGGGTCTCCTCATAATGTGCCTCGGCTTGCGAGAAGTCGCCGAGCATGAAAGCGCTGAGCCCCGCGAGCCGATGGCCGACCACGAGGCTCGCCGGCTCCTGCCGCGTCGTGGCGCGATCCAAGAATTGCTGCGCCAACTCGCGCGCCAAAGGAAACCTTGCCCTGACAAGCTGATACCCCCACTCGCCGTACAGCACCGGGAACAATTGGGGCGCGTCGCCCAATTCCTCGCACAGCTTGCGCGCCCGGCTGAACGCTCGACCGGTCTCCTCAGCGCCGTAGCCTTTCATCGCCAGTAACGCTGTCCCAAGGGCCGCTTGATAGGCCAATTCCTGCCGGGTTCGGTCGACGCCAGCCGGCAGGCCTTGCTGAACCTCCAGACCCTTGGTCAGATGGCCGACCGCCTCCGGGTACGCCGAATGCTGGAGGTCCCGCTCGCCCGCGCGCAACCAATGATTGACCGCCTGTTGGGTGAGGCCGGCCTCGGTGCAATGGTACGCCAGGACCTCGGGCTGCGATTCGACCAGGTCCGGGATGCGATCACCGAGGGCCTGAGCGATCCGGGCATGGAGCTGTCGCCGGCGGCTGAGCAGCAGGCTCTCGTAGGCCGCGTCGCGGACCAGCGCGTGCTTGAAGAGGTAGCTCGTGGTTGGCGCGGCGCCGCGCCGGAACACCAGCTCCGACTGCACCAGCCGATCGAGCGCACGCTGCAGCTCGTCCTCGGGCAGGCCCGCGACGGCCGCCAACAGTTCGTAGGAGAACTCGCGGCCAATCGCGGCCGCGATCTGCGCGACATCTTTGACTGAGGCGAGCCGGTCGAGCCGCGCCATCAGCGAGTCCTGAAGCGTATCCGGAATTGCCATCGGCGCCAGCGGAACAGTCAGTGCGTATCGTTCGCCCTCTTGTTTCAAGACCCCTAATTCGAGCAGCGTCTTCGTCAGTTCTTCGACGAACAGCGGCACACCATCGGTCTTGGCGACGATCTGGTCCTTGACCGCAGCCGGCAGCGCAAGGCCCGTCGCTATGGCTTCAACCATCGCCGCACAATGTTGGCGCGACAGGCGACTGAGCGCGAGCGCGGTTACGTGCGCGTGGCGGCTCCAGGGCGGGGTGAACTCGGGACGGGAAGTAATTATCAGCAGGACAGGAAGGCTGGCCGCCCGCTCGATGATCAGTCCGAACAGCTCGCTTGTTGTCGGGTCGATCCAATGCACATCCTCCAGGATCATCAGCACCGGATGGATGGCGGCAAGCCGGGCAAGCTGGGCAAGGAGCGCCTCCAAGGTCTTGGCCTTCTGCATCTGGGGTGTCAGATCGAGCGGCGGATAACGATCATCGAACGGAATTGACAGCAGCGCGGCCAGCAGCGGAACCACCGGCGCGACGTTGTCTATCGCTTGGGCGAGCAACACCTCCAGCTTCTTGAGCTTGAGCTCCGGCGGGTCATCGAGGGAGAGTCCGGCCGCGAATTCGAAATGACCGAATCACCGGATAGAGCGCGCTGTTGGTGTGATAGGGCGAGCACTGATAGCGCAGCCGCCTGTGGGGCTCGTCGGCGATCCGTTCCCGGAACGCCTGGGTGAGGCGCGACTTGCCGATGCCGGGCTCGCCCGACAGCAGCACGACCTGCCCTTCGCCGGCTCTTGGCTGCGCGTCCAGCGGTCGAGCAGCAGCGCCAGCTCGTGCTCGCCGGCCGATCAGCGGCGTCACGCCGGCCGCGTGAGCGCCTCGAAGCGGCTCTCGGCCGGCCGTTCGCGCGATCACGCGCCAGGCGCGCACCGGCGTCAGCGAAGCCCTTGAGGTCGTGCGCGACCGAGATCAGCCAGATCGAAGAGCTCGCCGAGCAGCCGGCGCGTCGGCTCGGCAATGACCACGCCACCGGCTCGGCCAGGCCCTGCAGCCGCGCCGCCAGGTTCGGCGTTTCGCCGACCACCGCCTCCTCCTGCGCCGCGCCCTCGCCGACGAGGTCGCCGACCACGACCAGCCCGGTGGCGATGCCGACCCGCGCCGCCAGCGGCTCGCTTGCCGGCGTCGTCAGTCCGGCCACCGCCTCGACGATCGCGAGCGCCGGCCCGCACCGCCCGCTCGGCCTCGTCCTCGTGCGCCCGCGGCCAGCCGAAATAGGCGAGCACGCCGTCGCCCATGAACTTCGCGACGTGCCCTTCGAATCGGGTGATCTCGCCGGCCACCGCATTCTGATAGGCGCGGATGACATCGCGCATGTCTTCGGGATCGAGCTGTGTCGATAGTGCCGTCGAGCCGACAAGATCGACGAACATCACCGTGAGCTGCCGGCGCTCGCCCGCGTCTTGAGGCTTCGTGTCTGGCAGGGCAGCCGGCTGAGCTTTGACCGGCGCATCACCGGCAAGCTCCCGGATCGCGCGCAGCATCTTCAACCTGTGCCCAAGCGAAACACCGAGATCTTTGAGGTGTTGATCGGTCAGCTCCGGCAGAACATCAGCCTCAATCTCGCTCTCGCGAAATATGGCCTCGTATTGACCTAGGCCGAGACTTCGTAGCCAATCCCCGGTTTCCATGGTCGCGCATCCGATCTAGGGGACGATGATCGTCGAGGCGCAACGGCGTGTCCAGGATTATGCTCCAAGAGGACCGCGCCTGGTACAAAGCGGACCTGTGTCAATTTGCGCGCTCCTCGCTAGCCTCCGGAGTTGCCAGAGCCAGCGTCGCCGCCTAAATTCCGCCCGCTCGCAACAAGGGGCCGAAGATGCAGGACTTCAATCGTTGGATCTGGTGCGGTATCGCGTTTCTTTTCGGAGTCATAGCGCTGTTCGTCTCCGCCCGCGGCGGCCCGGAGCAGCCGGTGGCCTATTATGGCGGATTGCTGTTCTTCGCCTTCGCCGTCGGCTTCGCGCTATTCCAGATCAAGCAGCATTTCGACCATCCCGCCAAGCGCCATCACTGATGGCGCCCGCGCTCAGTCGAGCGCGATGAGCAGACCCTTGAGGTAGGCCGTCTCCGGCAATGCCGGATGGACCGGATGATCGGCGGCGGCGCCGACGGATTTCAGGATTCGCGCCGGCCGCTCCGCATCCCAGAGCCCCCGCGCCACCTGCTCGGCGAACAGCTCGGGCGTCATGTGATGGGAGCATGAAGCGATGAACAAGAGGCCACCGGGCGCCACCGTCCGCGCCGCCAGCCGCGCCAGCTTGCGATAGCCCCGCGCCGCCTGGTTCAATTCCTTCTTCGACTTCACGAAGGCCGGCGGATCGGCGACCACGATATCGAACTTCTCGCCCGAACTCGCCAGCGACGCCAGCCGCTCGAAGGCGTCGCCGCGCTCGAAACGGCAGTGCTGCGCCACGCCGTTCAGCTCTGCCGCCTTGGCCGCCAGCGTCAGTGCCGGTTCCGAACTGTCGACCGCCAGGACCTCCCGCGCACCCGAGCGCGCCGCCTGGATCGCGAAGCCGCCGCTGTAGCAATAGACGTCCAGCACCCGCGCACCCTTCGCCAGCGCCGCCACCATCGCCCGGTTGTCCCGCTGATCGTAGAACCAGCCGGTCTTCTGCCCGCCCGAGAGATCGGCCAGGAAGCGGCCGCCATTCTCGGCGATCTCGATCGGCTCATTGCGCTCGCCCTTGGCCCAGCGCTCATAGGACTCCAGCCCCTCGAGCGTCCGCATGCCGCCGCTGTTGCGCAGGAGCACCGCCGCCGGCTGCAGCACTTGGTCCAGCGCCGCCAGCAGGTCAGGCAGCAATCGTTCCACGCCGGCACAGTTGACCTGCACCGCCAGCGTGTCGCCGTAGCGGTCGATCACCGTACCCGGCAGGCCGTCCGCTTCGGCATGGATCAACCGGTAATACGGCCCGTCGAACAGCTTCTCCCGCAGGGCCAGCGCCCGCTGCAACCGGTCCGCCAGGAATGCCCGGTCCACCTCGGTCTCCGCCTCGCGCGACCAGAGACGGGCGGCGATCAGCGTGCGCGGATTGAACATCGCCGTGCCCAGCGCGC
Source organism: uncultured Alphaproteobacteria bacterium (assembly GCA_963816235.1). Lineage (GTDB taxonomy): Bacteria > Pseudomonadota > Alphaproteobacteria > Dongiales > Dongiaceae > DATKFM01. The sequence continues at coordinate 150,422 of CAWFKD010000013.1, forward strand.
GCCCGTCATTGGCCACCAGCCGCACGGTCGCCCCCAGCGGCAGCGCCTTCGCCGCCGCATCCATCGCGATCTCGTTGGAATAGACCCAGGGATGGCCGAACAGCACGCGCCGCTGCTCGCCGGCCTTCAGGGTGATCTTCGGGAGCGCTGCCGCCGCCGCATTCTTGCTCGCGTCATTCATGGCGCGGCGACCCTATAGCAGCTAGTCGCCGACGGCCACCCCTTCGCGCCTGTTGTCGGCGCCGCCCAGCAGGCCGGCCGATGTCACGGCGATCACATGCAGGCCGCTGTTCATGACCGACGGCTTCACCGTATGGCCCAGCACCTGCAGCGCCGTCACTTGATTCTCCAGCACGGTGCCCGCCTCGACCTGCGTTTCCTTGCCGGTGTTGGCCATGTTCGGCAGATCGATCGCGGCTTGCGGATCGAGCCGCCAGTCGAGCAGGCCGATCAGCGTCTTGGCCACATAGGCGATGATGCGGCTGCCGCCGGGCGAGCCCAGCACATAGAGCAGGCGGCCGTCATGATCGAGCACCATGGTCGGCGCCATCGAGCTGCGCGGCCGCTTGCCCGGCTGCACCGCGTTGGCCACCGGCCGGCCGTCGCGGGTCGGTTCGAAGCTGAAATCGGTGAGCTGGTTGTTGAGCATGAATCCGCCGGCCATCACCCGGGCGCCGAAACTGTCCTCGACCGACGAGGTGAAGCTCACCGCATTGCCGTCGCGGTCGATGATGCTGAGATGGGTCGTGGACTCGGATTCCATCTGGGGCAGCGGCGCCGCCATCCCGCTCTGCATCGGCAGCTTGCCCGGTGTGACCTTCCAGATCGTGTTGCCGAAGGGAATCTGCTGGGACCGCCGGTTGAGATATTCGCTATCCAACAGGTCCGACGTGGGCACCCTTAAGAAATCCGGATCGCCGACATAGAAATTCCGGTCGGCGTAGGCGAGGCGGCTGGCCTCGGCGAACAGGTGCACGGCCGCCGGCGTGTTCGGCCTGACTTGCGCGAAGTCGAACCGCTCCAGCAGCTTCAGGATCTGCAGCACGGCAATGCCGCCGGAGCTGGGCGGCGGCGCGCTGCAGATGCGCCATTGCCGGTAGTCGGCGCAGACGGGATCGCGCTGGCGCGCCTGATAGAGCGCCAGATCTGCGCGGCTGAGGCGGCCGGGATTGCCCGGCGCCGTGGCCACGGCATCCACGATCCGCCCGGCGATCGTGCCGCTATAGAAAGCATCCGCGCCGCCGGCCGCGATCAGCCGCAGGCTCGCCGCCAGCGCCGGATTCTTCAGAATGGATCCGGCTTGCAGCGGTTGACCCTTGGCATCGTAGAAATAGGCGGCCGCCGCGCCGGACTGCTTGAGATACGCGTCACCGGCAATTGACTCCGCCAACCGGGGCGACACCGGGAAGCCCTGCTCGGCGAGGCGGATCGCGTCATCGAACAGCCGCGCCCAGGGCAGCTTGCCATGCTCGCGATGCACCTGCTCCAGCATGCGCAGCGCGCCGGGCGTGCCCACCGAGAGGCCGCCCACGACAGCGTCGTAGAACGCCTTGGGCGTGCCGTCCGCTTGCAGGAACATATTCGCCGTTGCCCGCGCCGGCGCCGTCTCCCGGCCGTCATAGAAATCCAGATCCCGGCTCTTGCCGTCGTAGTACATCAGGAAGCCGCCGCCGCCGATGCCCGAGGATTGTGGCTCCACCAGCGTCAACACGATCTGTGCGGCGATCGCCGCATCCACCGCATTGCCGCCGGACTGAAGTATGCGCAGCGCTGTCTCCGCCGCCAGCGGATGGGCGGCGACCACCATCTCGGATTTCGCGGCGACAGGCTTGCTGGCCGCTGCAGCCGGCTGCAGCGCCGCACCGAGGACTCCGAACAGGATGCCGATCAACAGGCCGATGCAATGCAACGGCCGCGCCGCGTCTTGACGCGGCACCCGCTTTTCAGCGCTCATTCCCCACCCTCTCGTCCGGTTCGCCCGGACGTTCGCATTTATGCCCAGCAGCCTAATCCCTCGCTGCGATGGGCGCCAGCCTAAGGACAGCTGCCGGACCAAGTCCCTGATTTGCATCAGCGCGGCGCCGGTTCCTCTGTGGCAATCGTTTCTCGATACCAGCCGCACTCAAGGGGATTCGCATGCTCGCCGCCGCCATCGCCGTCACCATCCTGGTCGCCATCATGATCCTGCTGCATTACGAAGTGCTGCGCCTGGTCTCGCAGCTGGTGCCCGAGTTTTTCGGCCTGCATCCCCGAGCCCGGGTGGTGCTGGTGGTGTTCAGCTGTTTTGCCGCCCATACGGTGGAGGTCTGGATTTTCGGCTTGGCCTACTATCTCTTCGTCAATGTGCTCCAGCTCGGCGCCTTCGGCGGCGTCCATACCGGCACCTTGTTCGACTATGTGTATTTCTCCGCCGTGACCTACACGACTCTCGGCATCGGCGACATGTTCCCGCTCGCCAATGTCAGGCTCATTGCCGGCGTCGAGGCCCTGACCGGCCTGATGATGATCGGCTGGTCGGCCTCCTTCACCTATCTGGCGATGGAGAAGTTCTGGCCCCTCCATGCCGAGCACCGGCACCGCCGGCGGCACCCGCCTGCTTAGAAAATCCTGTCCGGCCAACCTCTTGCAATCTCTCGGCGGCGCAACATATTGATTGTGCAGCGCACAATGGAGCGCTAGGATTTGCCCTTCTTTGGGTCTCGCTTGCGGAGGAGGACGCCGTGAGCACTGAACGACGCAGCCGCCGGATCACCGTTCCCGAACTTCGCGCCCGCAAGGGCGGCGAACCCATCGTCTGCCTGACCGCTTACACCACGCCGATGGCGCAGCAGCTGGATCACCATTGCGATCTGCTGCTGGTGGGCGATTCCCTGGGCATGGTGGTCTATGGCTTTGAGACTACGCTGCCGGTCACGCTGGACCTGATGATCGCCCATGGCGGCGCGGTGCGCCGCGGCAGCGAGCGGGCGCTGATCGTCGTCGACCTGCCCTTCGGCAGCTATCAGGAATCGCCGGAAGCCGCCTTCCGCGCCGCGGCGCGCGTGATGCAGGAGACCGGCTGCTCTGCCGTGAAGCTCGAAGGCGGCCGCGAGATGGCCGACACCATCGCGTACCTCACCGCCCGCGGCATTCCCGTCATGGGCCATATCGGCTTGATGCCGCAATCGGTGCATAGCGTCGGCGGCTACCGCGCCCGCGGCAAGGACGAGGCCCAGGCGGCCGACATCATGGCCGATGCACAAGCGGTGGCCGAGGCCGGCGCCTTTTCCATCGTCGTCGAAGGCGTGGTCGAGCCATTGGCCCGCGAGATCACCGAGCGCGTCGCCGTGCCTACCATCGGCATCGGCGCCTCGGCCGCCTGCGACGGACAGATTCTCGTGGTCGACGATCTCATCGGCATGTTCAACGATTTCACGCCGAAGTTCGTGAAGCGCTATGCCGAAATCGGCGAGGAAATCGGCAAGGCCGTGGCGCAATATGCCGCCGACGTCCGCGCCCGCCGCTTCCCGGGTCCGGAGCACACCTTCTCCCCCGGCCAGCGCCCACAGCCCATCGCGCCCGTGCCACCGCGCACGTCACGGCCGCATTAGGTCAAACAAGGCTCACCACAAAGTCACAAAGTTCACAAAGAAGGCCTGCGAACTGAAAGGCCGCAGCTGCATGGCTTCGTGTCCTTTGTGACTTTGTGGTGAAACTTTCCTAAGCTCCAAATCATGACCGCCGTCATCAGAACCATCGCCGATCTGCGCGCCACCGTCACCGCCTGGCGCCGCAACAACGAAACCATCGGCCTCGTCCCCACAATGGGCGCGCTCCATGACGGCCATCTGTCGCTGGCGGCCCGCAGTCGCGCCGACAACAAGCGCACCATCGCCACGCTGTTCGTGAACCCGACGCAGTTCGGACCCAAGGAAGATCTCGCCGCCTATCCCCGCGACGAAGCCGCCGATCTGGCGAAGCTGCAAGCCGCCGATGTCGACGCGCTCTACGCGCCATCGGTTGGCGAGATGTATCCTCAGGGCTTCGCCACGACAGTCACCGTCGCCGGCCTCACCGAGCATCTCTGCGGCCCATTCCGGCCCGGGCATTTTGCCGGCGTCGCCACTGTCGTCAGCAAGCTGTTGCTGCAATCGACTCCCGACCGCGCCTATTTCGGCGAGAAGGATTTCCAGCAGCTCCAGGTCATCCGCCGCATGGCCGCCGACCTCGACATCCCCGCGCAGATCGTCGGCGTGCCCACGGTGCGCGAAGCCGACCGCCTCGCCCTTTCCTCCCGCAACCGCTATCTCAGCGCCGAGGATCGCGCCCACGCCGCCGCCCTGCCGCGCATGCTCGCCGATATCGCCGGCCGCCTGAGCAAGGAGCCCGGTGCCGTCGCCCGCGAGATTGCCTGGGGCTTCCGCCAGCTCGAAGATGCGGGCTTCCGGAAGATCGACTACATCGAAGTCTGCGATGAAGCGACGCTACGGCCGGCACGCCAGATCAATACCCCCTCCCGCGTCTTCGCCGCCGCGTGGCTGGGACGGACAAGGCTGATCGACAATTGGAAGATCTAGGCGAACGCAACCTGATCGACACCGCACACAGTTTGTCATCCCGGAACCGCGCTTCAGCGCGGTGTCCGGACCCTGAACCGAGTCAGTAGCTTGACGAGATCCGTGTTCATGGGTCCCGGTCCGATGAGGCGGCCCGGGATGACAAAATTGGGATGTGGCTCCTATTCAGGCTGCGGCAGTTCAAAGGGCATGGGGCCGCCTTGCTCCCGACACAAATCCCTTTCAATCTCCTAACGGCCTGTTAAGCACCTCTGGCGGTAGAATCGAACCCCTGGTCCAGACATAGGAATGCTGACGGACTTGCGCATCGTTCGATTCAACCTCGCCCCCTTCTCATGATTGACGTCGACGACCGGAAGCACAGCTCCGTCGCGCTGCGTCTCATGCCGGCGCCAGGCCTGCCTGATGCGGAATCGCGGCTGCCGACACGCTGGGAGGCCGCTCTGTTCGCCGGCAAGGCCTGGTGCTTCCGTATCAGGCGCTGGTTCCACAACGGCTTTGGCCGGCGGCCTCTGCGGCTCAAGCGGAAACCGCTTGCCGCGGATGCGCCGGCGATCGCGCTCTCCCAGAGCCTGCTGTTCCCGAGCGATGTGCCGGCAGAGCGCCTGCTGCAGGCGGGCAAGGTGCAAAATCTGCGCGTCGCCGCCCGCTATCTCGATGGCCTTGTGATTCCGGCCGGCGCGATTTTCAGCTTCTGGGCACAAATGCCGCGCCCGCGCCGCCGTCTCGGATTCGTGCAAGGCCGGGAACTGCGCGAGGGCTGCGTCATCGCGAGCGTCGGCGGCGGGCTCTGCCAGCTCAGCAATGCGCTCTACGACGCCGCGCTGAAGGCCGGGTGCGACATCGTCGAGCGCCATGCCCATTCGCGGCGGATCGAAGGCTCGATGGCGGCGCAGGACCGCGACGCCACGATCTTCTGGAACTATGTCGATCTGCGCTTCCGGCCGCCGGTCGATTGCCAGCTGCAGGTCGCCCTCGACCGGGATGAGTTGAAGGTCACGTTGCGCCGCCTTGGCTCTCCGGCAAAGACCTCTGCACCTGTTTCGCGCAAGGCCTTGCCAGCCGGCCCCGGCGCCGATCTGCCCGCCGCGAGCTGCGAGACCTGCGGCATGGTCACCTGTTTCCGCCATGAACCCGCGGCGAGCCGGGAAACGGCCACATCCACGGCGTGGCTTGTCGATGGCTGGTGGCCGGAGTTCGACGGTTATCTGCGAGAGAACGCAGCGCCGGCCGACTGGCTGTTTACGCCGCTAGACAGCCGGCGCTTGCGCATTGGCCCCTATCACTGGAGCAGCGGTGGCTTTGCCGCCGTGCGCCAGGCGCCGTGGCTTGTTGTCAGCCGGTCGCTGCAAAGCCGGCGCCTGGCCGCGCAAGGCGCCCAGCGGCAGCGCGCGCTCCTGCGGATGGATGAAGCGCTGGCCAGGCACTACGCCCGGCGCCTGCCTTTCACGGCCACCCATCTGGTGATCAGCCAGACCCTGCTGCCGTTCCTCTGGCGCGATGGCGTGCTCGGCGGCCGCAGTTTCGATGTGCTGATGACCCGGTTGCCGCTGGAGGCTCTGCAGACGACCCTCGACCGCGCGGCGCAAGCCTGGCCGATGTCGCCGACCCTGGCGGATTTCCGCGCCGAGCCTGCATTGCTGGCGGCAGAGCGCGATGCGCTCGCGGCCGCCCGGTATTGGATCACGCCCCACAGCAAGATCGCCCGATTGGCCGGCGCCAAGGCCAGAAAGCTCGACTGGCACATCCCACCTGTGGTCAGTCGAAACGCGAATGACGGCGCCGTCTTCTTTCCCGCCAGCACGCTCGGCCGTAAAGGTGCTTATGAATTGCGGGAGGTTGCGCGCGATCTCGATCTCACACTCGCCCTGGGCGGCGGTATTCTGGAAGACAACGAATTTTGGAACGGCGTTACCGTGATTTCCACCAGCGGCGACCCGCTCGCGACCGCAAGAACTCGTCGTGCTCCCGGCTTGGATCGAGGATCAGCCGCGCCGCCTGCTTCGCGCCGTCGCCGCTGGCATCACAGTGATTGCCAGCGACGCCTGCGGTCTTGAAGGCGTGCCCGGTGTAACGACAGTACCCGCCGGCGACGTGCCGGCATTGCGCAACGCCATCATCGACGCCACCCAAAGTTAAGCCGCACACGCACCCGTGACATGTTGACAGGGCGACCGCAGGTCGCCCCTACTGTGCGCCTGTGCATCATGTCCACTCACCCTTTCACGCCTCTCGTCGACAAGCTCCCTTCCACCGTCCCCTTCGTCGGGCCGGAGGCGCAGGAGCGGGCGCGGGGGCGGTTGTTCCGGGCGCGCATCGGCGCCAATGAGAGCGTGTTTGGGCCCTCGCCCAAGGCGGTTGCGGCGATGGAGAAGGCGGCGGCCGAGGCGTGGAAATATTGCGATCCCGAGAATCACGATTTGAAGCAAGCACTCGCCGCGCACTACAAGATCGCGCCTGACAATATCGTCGTCGGCGAGGGTATCGACGGGCTGTTCGGTTATGTGGTCCGCCTGTTTGTTGAACCCGGCGTTACGGTGGCGACGTCGTTCGGCGCCTACCCGACCTACAATTTCCATGTGAACGGTTTCGGCGGGCGGCTGGTCACCACGCCCTATGCGAACGATCGCGAAGATCCGGATTCGCTGCTAAATCTGGCGAAGCGCGAGAAGGCGCGACTGATCTACTTCGCCAACCCCGACAATCCCATGGGGAGTTGGTGGAGTGCAGCGGATGTGCAGCGCCTGATCGACCGGGTACCCGAGGGCGCCGTGCTCTGCCTCGACGAGGCCTATGGCGAATTTGCGCCCGAAGGCACCATGCCGCCCCTGGATGTGACGAACCCGCGGGTGCTGCGCTTCCGCACGTTTTCAAAGGCCCACGGCATGGCGGGGCTGCGCGTCGGCTATGCCATCGGCGAGGCGTCGCTGATCAAGGCCTTCGACAAGATCCGCAACCATTTCGGGGTCAATCGCATCGCCCAGGCTGGCGCGCTGGCCGCGCTGGCCGATGGCGCGCATCTGGCAAGCGTCATCAAAAGCGTCGCCGGCGCCCGCGACCGCATCGCCGCCATCGCCCGCGATAACGGCCTGACGCCGCTCCCCTCCGCCGCCAATTTCGTCGCCATCGATTGCGGCCGCGACGGCAACTACGCCCGCGCCGTGCTGAAGGAGCTGATCGCCAGGGACATCTTCGTCCGCATGCCCGGCGTGGCGCCGCTGGACCGCTGCATCCGCGTCAGCGCCGGCACCGATGCCGACCTCGCCGCTTTCGCCGAAGTATTGCCCCAGGCGCTGAAGGCGGCCGTAGGCTGAAAATCGCGAGCAGCTGCCACCACGCCTGGTGCCCTCCCCTTGCGGGAGGGGGAAGGGTAGGGGTCTAGACAAGACTCACCACAAAGTCACGAAGGACACAAAGCAGCCGGCAACGAAACACCACCCATGAAATGCACCCAAGGTGATCCGGTACCGAATTTGACTGCCAGCCCTATTCAGACACGTGCAGCTATGCTGTGATGTGTTCCACCGTCGAGTGGAGCCCCGATGCACAGAGCCGACTCCGCCTCCAAGGCCCAACGGCGCCTCGCGGCGATCTTCAGCGCCGACGTGGAAGGCTATGCGCGCCTGATGAATGCCGATGAAGGCGGCACCCTGAACCTGCTGAGCGCGCACCGGGATATCACCGACCGGCTCATTGCCGGCCAGGGCGGCCGGATCGCCAACACCGCCGGCGACAGCATCCTCGCCGAGTTCCCCAGCGCGGTGGATGCCCTGCAATGCGCCCTCGATATCCTCGAGAGGGTCGGCGCGGTGAATCGGGAAATTCCCGAAGCGCACCGCGTTATCTTCCGGATCGGCCTGCATGTTGGCGAAGTCATGGTGCGTGAGGGCGACCTTTTCGGCGATGGCGTCAACATCGCCGCCCGCCTGCAGGGCCTGGCTCGGCCGGGCTCGGTGTGCCTGTCGGATGCCGCCCATCAGTTCGTGCATCGGGCGCTGCCGCTGAATTTCGAGGATCTGGGACCGCAGAAGATCAAGAACATCGACTCGGCAATCCGCGCCTATCTGGCCTGGCCAGCCGATGCGCCTCTGTCGCCGGTTTTGCCGCCGGTGCATCGGCGTGCGATGGCCCATCTCGCGCGGCGCTTCAACGATCTCTGCAGCAATGCAGCGAACACGTTACCGGCCGGGAAGGTTTGGAGCCTATAGAATTCGCCACCCTGGCCTCCGTGCACGACGCTCCTGGCAACGATTCCCGGCGTCTGGCCGAGCGGATCGGCGTGCCGACCGCCAAGGCACTACGCTATCTCAAGCGCCTTGAGAATCGAGGCCTGATTCAACGTAAAACAGGCGGGGGCGCAAATGGGTCGGGCAGGTATGAGATCACTTCGCAAGGCACGAAGCTGCTTCTGTCCGTAAGGCCGGAAATTTTCGAGGCGATGGAACGCGTGACTGCCTCCCTGTCGAACGACGAACAGAAGACGCTCCGGGAACTGCTGGTGCGCGTCATCGAGGCGAATGAGGCGAAGGACAAGCCCTGAGTCGCCTCTAGCCCTTCCGCGGGTCGCTGGTCCGCTTCTCGATACGAAAGCGCGACAGCGCGTCATCGACCGTGGCCCAGGCCCGGCGCTGCCATTCGGCCTTGGCGTCCTCGTAGGTCTTGAACGGACCGTACCACTGCTCGGTGCCGCTCGCGGGTTCGGTGAAATGGGTGTCCTTGTAGGCGCCGCCGACCACCCAGAACCAGGGCTCCGCCTGCTCATCCTCTTCCTCGATGCGAAATCGGGCATGGGCGTCATCCACCGTGGCCCAGGCCCGGCGCTGCCATTCAGCCTTGGCCTGGTTATGGCTGGCAAAGGGGCCGGCCCGCTCTTCCGCGCCGCCGCCCTGCATCTTGGTAAAGGAGGTGTCGGTATAGATGCCGCCGACGACCCAGTAGCGCGCCATCGATCTTCCCCTTAACGCCGCCGCTGCGGCCGGACTTTAACGCCTGGAGAGTCCGATGCAAGGCGCCGCTTGACGGCGGGCTTGCGATCCTATCAATAGGCCGGCCGGACAGGGAGGATGGCGTGAGTACGCATAACGGAAAAGCGGGAAACGGCAATGGCCGCAGCCAAGCCACGCCCGCGGACTTCAAAGTCATTTATGACAGTTTTCAGGCGCCGGTCTCCCGCTTCGATTGCGGCCGGAAATGCGCGCCCTTGAACGGCGGCGAGCCGGTCTGCTGCTCGACCCAGAACGCCGTGCCCCTGGTGATGAAGGCCGAGTTCGAGCTGCTGAAGAGCCGCACCGACCTCTGGCACAAGTTCAAGCCCTACGACGCCACCACCCGCAAGATCGTGCGCGAGCTGCATCACAGCTGCGCCGCCATCGAATGCAAGGGCGTGGCCCATTGCGAGCGCGACAACCGCAGCATGGCTTGCCGCGCCTTCCCCTTCTATCCCTACATCACCGGCTCAGGGGAGTTCGCCGGCCTGGCCTATTACTGGTCGTTCGAGGACACCTGCTGGGTGATCTCCAACCTGTCGGTTGTCGACAAGGCGTTCGTCGACGAGTTCGTGCGGGTGCATGAATATCTGATGAAGGTGGACACGGACGAGCTGGAAAACTTCACCGCCTTCTCCGCCAATATGCGCCGCGTCTTCTCCCGTCGGCGCCGGTCCATCCCGGTGATCGGCCGCGACGGCAAGTTCTACAAGGTGCTGCCGAAGAGCGGCCGGCTCGTGGCCACCGATCCGCGAAAATTCCCCAAGCATGGCCCCTACAAGACCGAGAAATCCTACCGGCAGGCGGTGCGCGAGGCCGAGCACGGCAACGTGGAATTCACGGCGGAGCTCAGCTTCTAGCGCTGTCGGCGACAAAGGGCCGCTTGTAGAGGAAGGTTCCCAGCAGCACCCAGCGGCGGGCATCGGCTGTCCCGAGCACCTCGCTTGGCCACCAGCGGCGTCGTGTAATGCCAGAACGGCAGGCGATAGGCGGTGAGGCCGCCGGCGGTCGCCACATCCACCACTTCGCTGAAATGCCCCTGCCTTGCATAGACCAGCCATTGCTGGGCCACGCCGCGGCCGGCGAGCGTGACATGCATATCCAGATAGCCGCGGCTGGCGGCGGCCTCCTCGGGATGGTGATCGTTATGGGGTCCGGCATAGTCGCCCGGCCCATAGCACAGCGCCTGGATGCCCCAGCGCGGCCGCAGCTCCCGCCCCGCCAGCGCCGCGGCGAAGGCGCCGAAACTCTCCGACCGCAGCATGGCGACCAGGCCCGCCGCTTCCGCCGCCCTGTACGCCCGGGCGCGCCGCCGGTCGAGATAGGCCGTTTTGACCCGCGCCGTCTTCGGCAGCATCTCGCCGTAGTTCTCGGTCATCTCCCACATGGCTTCCGGCGGGATCGGCTGATCGATGGAGCTCAGGCTGTCATAGAGCGTGCGATTCAGCAGCCCAGCGGCGGCGCGGGCCATCTGCGGCTGGATCAAGCCGGCCGCCGCAATAAAGCGTTGTCGTGGATCCGCCAATGCACCGCAGAGCGGCGAGGCGCCCGCCAGCACGCGCCGGCCCTCGCGGCTCAGCAGATCTTCGAATTCAGATGGAAATTTCCTCATGCCGCCCTCAGGCGGCAGGATCAGCCATGCCGCTTGGCGATGTCATACCATTCGCGCTGGTCGCGGATGAAGACCTTGCCGGCTTTTTCGAAACCGCGGACCACCTCCTGGAAGATGCGCTTGGCCTCCGCCGGTTCTCCCTGCTGCTGCAGGAACAGGCCGTAGCGCACCCGGGCCTCGGCGCCGGGGAAGTAGTTGATGACCGCCGCATACTCGCCCCGCGCCTCATCGTTGCGACCCTGGGCCTCCAGGCTGCGGGCATAGAGCAGATGGCCGTCGGCATTCTCGAATTTCGGATTCTTCTCCTTGAGATGGTCGAGCGTGACCGTTGTCTCCTGGAATTGGCCGCAACGCGAATTGCGCGTCGGCCAGGGTCATCAGGATCATGGGGTCGTCGCTGTAAAGACCGGTCGCCGCCGATTGCAGCAGCGGCAGCGCCTTCTGCGGCTCGTTGCGGCGCAGATATTCCTCGGCCACCGCATGCTTGTTCTGCGCCGAATCCGCGGTGTCGAGATTGTCCATCAGCGCCCGCAGCCGGCGGTCGGGATCGATGATGTCCCGCGCCTTCTCGCCCGCCACGGCGGCGTGGCGGCTGCGCATGATCTCCGGTCCCATCTCGACCAGGGTGTAGATCAGGCTGCCGAGGAACGGCGCGATGATGATGATCCACAGCCAGTAAAGCTGCCGGCCGGTGCGCACCACATGGATGCCGCAAGCGACCTGCCAGGCAAGAATCAAGCCCCCCAACAGATAAGGCACGTTTGAGATACCCCAACTTGCAAGAACGCCCAGGCCCCGGACGGAATGATTCAGCCGGGCCGTTAACAGCATCCAATAGCGCCGCCAAAGAATCGTTAAGCCGTGACAGCGGTCACGAAGCCGTCCGGCGTTAACCGCAACCCGCACCTAACTCCCGGAAAACATGAGATTTAACGGATACACCCAGCGGACAGAGCTGTGCGCCCTGTCACTCCCGCCGGCCGGGTTCGGACCTAGATTTCCTCCTATCAGCCGGCCGCGAACCGCCGGCCAAGGTTTCAACAGGAGGTTGAGGTCATGTCTCGCAACGTCTGGATCTCTTGCGCCACGTTTGCCTTGGCCGCCGGCCTGAGCGCCGCGCCGGCAATCGCCCGGGATTTCGTCGATTTCCCGACAAACCTGGGCGCCGGCCAGTTCGTGTCGAACTGCAAGAGCCAGGGCGGCAATGCCAGCATCGTCAGCGCCAGTTCGGACGGCGGCAAGGCGATCAACTGCAGCAAGACCAACGGCACCAACGTGACCTGCGCCTTCGACGACATCGGCACGGTCTGCGTCGGCAGCACCAACGGCAGCAACGGCGGCCGCCCGCAGTAAGCACCAGATTTCCGCCTCCGGCCCGACGGGGCCGGCGGCTCTGCCGGATCGCAAGATCCGGGCCATGCGTAACGTTCCCCCACTTCCAAATCACGATAGCAAATGACGCGGGGTGGAACCGGTGAACCCGGTTCCACCCCGTCCTCTTTTCCGGCCGGCGCTGTCGCCTTGACGCGGCGGCGGAGATGCGGCCTGTCTAGGCCGAACCTCCGAATCGGCCCCGGTAACCCGCATGCCCTATTCCTCCCTGCGCGATTTCATCGACCGTCTGGAACGGGAGAAACGCCTCGTGCGCGTGCAGCGCGCCGGTGTCGCCCTATCTGGAGATGACGGAGATCCAGACGCGCCTGCTGGCCGAAGGCGGGCCGGCGGTGCTGTTCGAGAATGTCGTGCGGACGAGATGGCCGCCGCTACGACATGCCCATGCTGGTCAACCTGTTCGGCACGGTGGAGCGCGTCGCCTGGGGCATGGACCGCGAGCCCGGCCAGCTGCGCGAGCTCGGCGAGACCCTCGCCTTCCTGAAGCAGCCGGAGCCGCCGGGCGGCTGGCGCGAGGCGCTGGACATGCTGCCCTGGTCAAGACCGTCATGGCGATGAAGCCGAAGACCGTCGGCGGCGCGCCCTGCCAGGAGGTCGTGCTGCAGGGCGCCGACATCGATCTCGGCCGGCTGCCGATCCAGACCTGCTGGCCGGGCGAGCCGGCGCCGCTGATCACCTGGCCGCTGATCGTCACCAAGGGACCCGGCAAGCGCAAAGAGGACGATTTCAATCTCGGCATCTACCGCATGCAGGTGACCGGCAAGAACCAGACGCTGATGCGCTGGCTGAAGCATCGCGGCGGCGCCCAGCATCACGCGCGCTGGAAGAAGGAGCGGCCCGAGCCGCTTGCCGGCCGCCGCCGTCATCGGCGCCGATCCCGGCACGATCCTCGCCGCGGTGACGCCGGTGCCGGACACGCTGTCGGAATACCAGTTCGCCGGCCTGCTGCGCGGCCGCAAGGTCGAGCTGGTGGATTGCAAGACCGTGCCGCTGAAGGTGCCGGCGGAGGCGGAGATCGTGCTGGAAGGCCATGTGTCGCTCGAGGACTACCGCGACGAGGGCCCCTATGGCGACCACACCGGCTACTACAATTCGGTCGAGCAGTTCCCGGTCTTCACCATCAGCGCCATCACCATGCGGCGCCAGCCGATCTATCTCTCCACCTTCACCGGCCGGCCGCCGGACGAGCCCAGCGATCCTGGGCGAGGCGCTGAACGACGTGTTCGTGCCCGCTGCTGACCCAGCAATTCCCGGAGATCGTCGATTTCTGGCTGCCGCCCGAAGGCTGCTCCTACCGCATCGCCGTGGTCAGCATGAAGAAGGCCTATGCCGGCCACGCCAAGCGCGTGATGTTCGGCGTCTGGTCGTTCCTGCGGCAGTTCATGTACACGAAATGGGTGATCGTCGTGGACGACGACATCGACGCGCGCAACTGGAAGGACGTGATGTGGGCGATCTCGACGCGCATGGACCCGGCGCGCGACATCACCATCGTCGAGAACACGCCGATCGACTATCTGGACTTCGCCTCGCCCGAAAGCGGCCTCGGCTCCAAGATCGGCCTCGACGCCACCAACAAGCTGCCGCCGGAGACCAAGCGCGAGTGGGGGAAGAAGATCCGCATGAACGACGAGATCGTCGACCTCGTCACGCGGAAGTGGCGCGAGTATGGGCTGCCGGGGAGCGGACGAGATACGTGGAAGTAGCCACGTCGCTGGACTTACGACTGCCTACGCCGCCTCCGACACCGCAGGCACCCTCGCCGGCTCCCGCTTCAGGTTCGTGTCCGCATAGAACGCCGCCTCGTGCCGGCCGCGCTTGATGTCCTCGACGAAGGTCAGCAGGTGACAGGCGACGATGCCGATATGCACCACGTCCTCGATGCGGCCCTGGCGCAATAGCGGGCCGCAGAGCTTCCAGAACTCATTGCGCCATTCCGCGGCCACGCCGGCATGCCAGAGGGTGCGGCCGACGATCTGCAGGCCGTAGCTGACCATGGCCCAGCTCGGCTTCGGCCGCTTGCCGATCCGGTTTCGGAACGTGGTCTTGGTCTGGTGCTCGAAGCGCTTGAGCAGCGCTTCCGGCGTATAGGCATTGGTGATCGTGTCGTACCACATGGCCATGACGTCGTCATAGGGCATGAGGAAATCCACATTCGAGGCGCGGCGCGCCGCGACAGCTTCCGGCAGCAGCCGTCCATCGCGCTTCAGCCGGTCGAACAGCGGCGTCTTCGGCAGGGCGTAGAGCAGGTTGATGGTCAGCAGCGGGATGTTCGACGCCTCGATGAATTTCAGGATGTTGCGGCCGGTCTGCGGCGTGTCGGTGTCCAGGCCCATGATGATGCCGGACACCACCTCCATGCCGAAGCTGTTCAGGATATCCACGCCCTCGAGGATCGGCAGCCGCAGGTTCTGCTTCTTGTCCATCTGGGCCAGCGCCTCGGTCTCCGGCGTCTCGATGCCGACGAAGACGGTGTGGAAATTGGCCTCGCGCATCATGCCCAGCAGGTCCGGCATCTGCGCCATGTTCATGGTGGCCTCGCAGGCGAAGCGGAGCGGATAGCCCTTCTCCTTCTGCCAGCGGATCAGGTGGGGCAGCAGTTCGTGGGCCGCCTTCTTGTTGCCGACGAAATTGTCGTCGACGAAATAGACCGCGCTCTTGGCGCCATTGGCGACGATAGCATCCAGCTCGCGGCAGATCTGCTCCGGCGTCTTCAGCCGGGGATTGCGGCCATAGAGCGCGGGGATGTCGCAGAACTCGCAGCGGTAGGGACAGCCGGAGGAGAACTGCACCGAGCCGAGGAAATACTTGCTCACATCGACCTGGTCGTAGGCCGGCTCGGGAAAGGCATCGAGGGCGACGCGCTCTTCCGTCCGGAAGACGATCTGGCTCGGCGGGCGCACCGGCTGGTCGTCGATATAGGCGATGATGGCGTCGGTGGCGTCGCCCAGCTCGCCCAGATGCAGCAGGTCCACGTCGGGATAATATTCCGGGCAGGCGGACACCGAGGGCCCGCCCAGCACCGTCAGCTTGCCGGCGCGATGGGCGCGCCTGACGATCCGCGTCGATGAACGGACGCTGCACATGCATGCCGCTGATGAACACCGCATCGGCCCAGGCAAAGTCGTCGGCGCTGGCCGGGCCCATATTCTCGTCGATGAAGCGCACGTCCCATTCCGCCGGCATATAGGCGGCGATCAGCAGCAGGCCCTGGGGCGGCATGAAGCCGCGCACGCCCGGCATCAGCTTATAGGCATGCTGGAAGGTGCCGAAGGACGGTGCGTATTCGGGGAAGACACAGAGGATATTGCGGCGATGGCGGGCGCGGTAGCGGCTACGGCCGTTAACAGCGGCCATGGGAGACTCCGGCATGACATTCATCGGCAATACCCGTCTGCAGTCCTATACATATCAGCAACATAGAGGGACGGCTGAATCCCCGCTACGGATAAATGCGGCGGCCCCGATTGCGGTTCCCGCAAAATGACACAAGGCTGTCTAAAGTCTCAGGTTTGGTACATTCCGCGAATCGCCGATTGACGGCACCGGAGCCGACACCTACCTTTGGGCCATGGATAGCTGCATCACGAACCGGGCCGCGCTGCGACTTTAGCGCCCGGCGTCCCAGGGGACGCCGGGAGTTGCGTCGTTTCGCCGAACCCGAATCGTGGTGTCCCAAATGTCCGCATATCGCTGTCCATCTTCAGATCATTCGATCCCATGCTATCGCGCGCCATTCCCGGCCGCGACGTCAGCTTGTCTCGCCCTGCTGCGACTTAGGGGCGGCCGCCTGCTCTGACCGGCGGCCTCTGCGCCACGCCCCTTGTTAACGATGCGCCCGATCGCGGCGCCCCCAGCAGGAGACAGACCATGACCACCATGCCTATCCAGAAGTACCGAGCCTTCCCGCCGATCGATTTACCGGACCGGCGCTGGCCGTCGCGAGTGATCGACAAGGCGCCGATCTGGTGCAGCGTCGATCTGCGCGACGGCAACCAGGCGCTGATCGAGCCCATGGGCGCGACCGCAAGCACCGCATGTTCCAGTTGCTGCTCAAGATGGGCTTCAAGGAAATCGAGGTGGGCTTCCCCTCGGCCTCGCAGACCGATTTCGATTTCGTGCGCGAGATCATCGAGCAGGACATGATCCCCGCCGATGTCACCATCCAGGTGCTGACCCAGGCGCGGGAAGATTTGATCCGCCGCAGCTTCGACGCCATCCGCGGCGCCAAGCGCGCGATCATGCATGTCTATAATTCCACTTCGACCCTGCAGCGCCGCGTGGTGTTCGGCCTCGACCGGCCGGGCATCACCGCCATCGCCGTCAACGGCACCAGGCTGATCAAGGAGCTGGTGCCGACGGTGCCAGAGACCGAGGTGGTGTTGCAATATTCGCCGGAGAGCTTCACCGGCACCGAGCTGGATTACGCCGTCGAGATCTGCGAGGCGGTCATGGACGCCTGGGGCCCGACTCCTGAAAGCAAGATGATCTTCAATCTGCCGGCCACGGTGGAGATGGCGACGCCCAACATCTTCGCCGACCAGATCGAGTGGTTCGGCCGCAAGATCAAGCAGCGCGACAGCATCATCCTGAGCGTCCACCCGCATAACGACCGGGGCACCGGCGTCGCCGCCGCCGAGCTGGCGATCATGGCCGGCGCCGAGCGGGTCGAGGGCACGCTGCTGGGCAATGGCGAGCGCACCGGCAATGTGGACGTGGTCAATCTGGCGCTGAACATGCTGACCCAGGGCGTCGATCCCCAGCTGGAGATCCACGATATCGACGAGATCATCCAGACCTACGAGCATTGCAACCAATTGCCGGTCCATCCCCGCCATCCCTATGCCGGCGAGCTGGTGTTCACCGCCTTCTCCGGCTCGCACCAGGACGCGATCAAGAAGGGCCTGGCAGCCCAGGCGAAAAGCAACAGCGGCCAGTGGGACGTGCCCTATCTGCCCATCGATCCCAGCGATCTCGGCCGCAGCTACGAGGCGGTGATCCGCATCAACAGCCAGTCGGGCAAGGGCGGCGTGTCCTATATCCTCGAGCAGGGGCACGGGCTGCGCCTGCCGCGGCGGCTGCAGATCGAATTCAGCCAGGTGATCCAGCGCCGCGCCGACGAGAGCGGCAAGGAGCTGCAGGCGGGCGATATCTGGCGCACGTTCCAGCGCGAATATCTGCCGGGCAATGGCCGCTTCGGTTTCGTCAGCCACCAGACCCTGCCCGACAGCGGCGCCAAGGGCGCGCGGCTGATGACGGCGGAGATCACCGACCTGGGCAAGAAGCGCAGCGTCGAAGGCAAGGGCAACGGCCCGATCGACGCCTTCGTCGACGCGCTGCGGGAGCTCAGCGGCAAGGACCTCAAGCTGATCGACTATAGCGAGCACGCCATCGGCGGCGGCGCCGACGCCAGCGCGGCCGCCTATGTGGAGATGCGCATCGACGGCGAGAAACCGCTGTTCGGCGTCGGCATCGACGGCAACATCGTCAGCGCGTCCCTGCAGGCCGTGGTGAGCGCGGTCAACCGCGCGCTCAAGCAGCATCGGGTGTAGTCGCTGCACGTGACGCGCTGTGGAGGTCCCGGGAGAATCGGCCTATCCTGCCGCTTCTGATTCGAATCACAGCGCATCATGGCAGGGCCCGACACCACGTCTGACATCGCCACGCCGCCGCGGCCGGAGTTCCTCAAGCTGGGCGAGCTTTATGCCCAGGAAATCGGGCCATGGCTGGAGAGCCAGGAGGGGCGGCGGCGGAAGGCGCAACTGCTGCGCTGGCTGATCATCGGCGGCGGCTTCGCCGGACTGGCGCTGTTCTGTATATCTCGTCGCCACCCGCGACTGGGGCGAAGGCTGGTTCGTCGCGGCGTTCTTCGCCGCTTTCGCCATCTTCGTCGCCGGCAATGTCCCGCTGATGAATCTCGCCTCTGACGTGAAAAACGAAGTCATGGGCAAACTGGCCGCGCATTTTGGCTTCGCCTATGACCCCAAGCCAGCCGGCGCCGATACGCTACGGTTCGACGATCTGGGCCTGTTGCCCGACCATAGCAGCGCGAGCTTCGAGGATGGCCTCAGCGGCGAAATCAAGGGCGTGCCGTTCCAGATGACGGAGGCGCATCTGACAAAACGCACGGGCACCGGCAAGAGCAAAAAGACCGTCACCGTGTTCCGCGGCCTGCTGCTGTCCTTCCCGTCCGGACGACCGGCGGATGAACGCGCGGCGCTCTGCTCCAGGGATGCCGAGGCTCAACTCGACGCCGACACGCTGTCCGCCATCGGTGTGGGAGATCCGGATTTCGATGCCGCCTTCAAGGTCCATGTGTCAGATCGTGAAACCGCGCGCCGCCTGTTCGATTCGCGCGCGCGGCAGGCCGTGCAAAAACTGGCGGCGCGGGACGATGCCGATGACCTGCGCGTCGGCTTCCTCGAGAGCGATCTGATCATTGCCATCGGCCGCGGCAGCAACAGTTTCGAGGTGACCAGGCTCGGCCAGCGCCTGGCCGATCCCGCCCGGGTCCAGGCCATGGTTGAGCAATTCGAGATTCTGTTCGATGTTGTGGACGAATTCGGCCTGCAGCCGCCGGCCGCCAGGGAGGCAAGAGCCGATGCCTGACACCGGGCATGTGCATGTCCGCGACCTCAAGCCCTATCGCGATGTCGATGCGGCGCTGAAGGCCATCGGCCACATTTACGAGACATCGCGGCAATGCGTGCGCGACCGCTTCGAGAAGTTCCTGTCCGGCGCCCATGACGGCGAGCCGGCCAATGACGGCTGCTATCCCTATCTCGGCGTTACCGTCGGCATCAACGATCTGCTGGCGGACGGCCGCCCCTCCTATGGCAGCCTGCCCTATGCCGGCACCTATGGCACCACCCTGACCCGCCCCGATCTGTTCGCCGATTACTACCGGGAGCAGATCGAGCTGCTGCTGAAATACCACGCGGTTCCCGTGCAGATCGGCGTCAGCGACCGGCGCATGCCCTTGCCCTTTGTCATCGAACAGGCGACCTCGCGGCTGACGCCCGATCTGTTGCCGCGGCTGGAAGCCGTCTTCGCCATGCCGAATTTGAGCTCGATCGACGATCAGGTGGCGAACGGCACCTTCGCGCCCGTAAGCGGCGTGCCGCTGCCGCTGGCGCTGTTCAGCGCCGAGCGCGTCGACTTCGCGCTGCAGCGCCTGCTGCACTACACCGGCACCGATGCCGAGCATTTCCAGCGCTTCGTGCTGTTCACCAACTATCAGCGCTACGTCAACGAATTCGTCGCCTTCGGCAAGGCGCAGATGCGCGACGGCGGCGAGTACGACACTTTCGTCCAGCCCGGGAATGTGATCATTCCCAACGCCAAGCAGAGCGACAAGACCGCGAGCGGCACGCTGCCGGCCCATCTGCCGCAGATGCCCGCCTATCACCTGACGCGGCCGGACCGGCTGGGCATCACCATGGTCAATATCGGCGTCGGCCCGTCCAACGCCAAGACCATCACCGATCACCTGGCGGTGCTGCGGCCCCATTGCTGGCTGATGATCGGCCATTGCGGCGGGCTGCGCCGCTCGCAGAAGCTGGGCGACTATGCGCTGGCCCACGCCTATATCCGCGAGGACCATGTGCTGGACCAGGACCTGCCGCTGTGGGTGCCGGTGCCGCCGATCGCCGAGATCCAGGTGGCGCTGCAGGAGGCGGTGGCCCGCATCACCGGCCTGCGCGGCCAGGACCTCAAGACCCGCATGCGCACGGGCACCGTGGCCACCACGGCCAACCGCAATTGGGAGCTGCGCTACAACGAGCTCTATCAGCGCTTCAGCCAGTCCCGCGCCATCGCCATCGACATGGAGAGCGCCACCATCGCCGCCAACGGCTTCCGGCTGCGGGTGCCCTACGGCACGCTGCTCTGCGTCTCCGACAAGCCGCTCCATGGCGAGATCAAGCTGTCCTCGCATGGCCAACGCCTTCTACCGCAAGAGCGTGCAGCAGCATCTGCAGATCGGCATCGAGGCCATCAACATCCTGCGCGGCCAGGGCGTGGAGCAGCTCCACTCCCGCAAGCTGCGCAGCTTCGACGAGCCGGGGTTCAGGTAGGCATGCATGCCATGCGGTCCAAGATCACCGTCACCGGCGTTTCAAGGAACCCTGCAATGACTTCCCGATGCGCACGCCTGTACGGCGTCCCATTCTGAGCCAGACTGATTTCGCTACTCGTCGCGCTGCCAGTTCACCCGCACCGCATACGCGTCTTCGTCATAGGTCGTATCCAGCTTGCCATGATGCGCCTTGCTCAGCGCCCGTCCGATGCGCCGGGGCAAATGAATGTCGGTAGTCGTGATAAGGATCTTGTCCGCGCTGCGTTCGACTCCCATGACACGATTCATGGGGTGCTCTTTCTTCTCCAGCTCGACCTGATGATTGATCAGATTCATCATCTCGTTGCCATGGACGCCGACATACGCGCCGCCTATCGTCAGGGTTCCGGCGGGTAGCTTCTCGGCAATGCGATGACAAGCGGCGCAAAGCACAGGCGTTGAGCTTCTATCCGGCAGTTCCGGCCAGTGCCATCGGCCCTTGCGGTAGACGGCCCCGCAACCGGAGCAGACACTGGGCTCGGCAAATTTCTTGCCGGTCATGTAGGGATCCTCGATCTCCGGATTTTGCGCGCGACCGGAACGCCTGCGGCCGGTCGGCTGGAATTCGCGGGGTGTCTGCGTTCGTTTCATCTGGTACCTGCCTTGTTCGCATCGACAATTTCGAGAAGCTGCCAGACCGGAGTCATTTCGCCTTTGATATGCCTCAAGGGCGGCGCGGCACCAAAGGTCGAAATAATGCTAAAATCCCAACGCACACCCATCCTTGCGCGGATCCGAGCCACCGATCAGCACACCGCGCTCCCGGTCGATGCGAATGATCTGGCCGCCGCCAAGCGGACCGTCCGCCCAGCGGGCGTCGTGGCCGCGGCGGCGGAGATCGTCGAGGATCGACGGCGTATGGGTGGTCTCCAGCGCCAGCACGCCGCCATGGGCGAAGCTGCGGGGCGCCTCCACGGCCGCCTGCGGATCCAGCCCGCGATCCAGCATCAGATGCACGACCCAGGCATGGCCGGTGGCCTGATAATGCCCACCCATGACGCCGAACGGCGCCAGCGCCTTGCCGTCTTCCACCAGCATGCCCGGGATGATGGTGTGCATCGGCCGCTTGCCCGGCGCGATGCAGTTGGGATGGCCGGGATCGAGGCGGAAGGAGAGCCCGCGATTATGCAGCATCACGCCTGACTCCCGGGCGAGGATCGTGCTGCCGAACAGCTCGAACAGCGAGTTGATGAAGGACACCGCGTTGCCGTCACGGTCCACCACGCAGAGATAGACCGTGTCCTTGTGTTCGGTCTCCCGCAGCAGGACACCGGGGCCGGCGCGGTCGAGCTTGATGCTGTCCCGCATGCGCTTGGCGAAATTATCCGAGAGGTAGCAGTCCGCCGGCACCTTCACCTGCCGGGGATCGGCGAAGCGCGCGTCGCGCACCGCATAGGCCAGCTTGCGTCGCCTCGGCCAGCAGATGGATGCGGTCGGCCGGCAGCAGCCTGTCGCTGCCCATCTCGAACCCGGCGAGGCCGTTCAGGATCATCAGCGCCGCCAGCCCCTGGCCGTTGGGCGGACATTCATAGACATCGACGCCACGGTAAGTCGTGCGGATCGGCGTCACATACTCGCCGCGATGCCCGGCGAAATCCTCCTCGGTGTGCAGGCCGCCGGCGGCGCGCAGGGTCGTCACCATGTCGCGGGCGACCGCGCCTTCATAGAAGGCCGACCGGCCTTCCTTGCCGATGCGGCGCAGCGTGGCCGCCAGTTGCGGCTGGCGGTGCCGGTCGCCGGCCGCCGGCGCGGCGTCGCCGGGCAGGAACAGATCCCGCGCCGTGGCGCTGCCGCGCAGGCGGTCGGCACTGCGCGCCCAGTCATGGGCGACGCGGGGATGCAGCAGGATGCCGTTCTCCGCCGCCGCGATCGCCGGCGCCAGGATCTCCGCCAGCGGCAGCTTGCCGTGGTCGCCATGCAGGCGGCACCAGGCATCGACCGCGCCGGGGATGGTGACGGCATGGGGCATGTCTTCGCCGATTTCCGTGACGCCCAGACTGCGCAGCTTCTCTACCGTGGCCGCTGCCGGCGCCGCGCCCGAGCCGTTGAAGGCGATAACGGGTCCGTCTTTCGTGCCGCCAGCCGGCGCGTAGAGCACGAAGCAATCGCCGCCGATCCCCGTCATATGGGTTTCCACGACGCCCAGCAGCGCCACCGCGCCGATGGCCGCGTCCATGGCATTGCCGCCGCGCTTCAGGATGTCCAGCGCCGCGAGGGTCGCATCGGGATGGGAGGTCGCCGCCATGCCGCTGGCGCCGAAGGCCGCCGACCGCCGCGGCCGCTGAAAATCGCGCATGTTCCGAAACCCTGCAAGATAGACCGGAGCGATTTGGTTGCACGCGCGCGGCGCGCCGGCAAGGGCCGGCTGCATGCTGGCGCGATTGTGATTTCTCCTTGTCTATGGATATAAGCTAAACGACACTTTCCGGCAGATTTCTCCCCAAGGCGCATCGCCCGCAGCGCACCGTTTTTTGTCGCTCATGACCGGACTCCGCAAACCCGCCCCAGACACCGCCCTGCGCATCCGCCGCGCCCGCGCGTCGGAGGCGCCGGAGCTGACCGAACTCAGCCTGCGGTCGAAGGCGCTGTGGGGTTACGACGCGGCGTTCCTGGCCCGCTGCCGCATCGCCATGCAGGTGAAGGAGGCCAATGTCGAAACGCAGCCGCACTATGTGGCGGAGATCGACGGCCGCATGGCCGGCTTCTACGGCTTCGAGCCGCTGCCTGATGGCGTCGGCCTCGACTACATGTTCGTCGAGCCCGAGTTCATCGGCCGCGGCGTCGGCCGCGCGCTGATGGACCATGCCGTGGCCCTGGCGCGCGATCTCGGCCACGCGACTCTCACCATCGTCGCCGATCCGAATGCCGAAGGCTTCTATCGCCGCCTGGGCGCGCAGCGGGTCGGCTCCCAGGCCTCGGACGTCGGGCCTGATCGGCAATTGCCGGTGCTGCGGATCGCTCTGCGCTAGGCGCTCTCCGCCCTTGCTTTATCGGTCCCTGCGCGCCACTTAAGGCCGGTATCGAAGGAAATGGAGTCTCGCATGGCTGCACCGGCCGCCAAACAATCCCCGTCGCCATCAGCCGATCCCCGCAATCTTCTGGACGATCTGGTGAAGCGCGCCCGCAAGGCCGGCGCCGATGCGGCTGACGCGGTGCTGTTCGACAGCGCGTCCCTGTCGCTGAGCCAGCGTCTGGGCAATCCGGAAAAACTCGAGCGGGAGGAGAGCCGCGATCTCGGTCTCCGCGTCTTCGTCGGCAAGCGGCAGGCCATCGTCTCCACGACGGACATCTCCGCAACCATGCTGAACGAGTTGGTGACCCGCGCCGTCGCCATGGCGCGCAGCGTGCCCGAGGATCCCTTCTGCGGCCTCGCCGATCCCGCCGATCTGGTGCGCGACTATCCGAAGACGCTGGACATCTGCGATCCCGTCGAGCCGTCGCCAGCCGTGCTGCGCGAGCGCGCACGGTCCGCCGAGGATGCGGCCCGCGCGGTCAAGGGCATCACCAATTCCGAGGGCGCCGATGCCGGCTGGGGCCGGGGTGCCGTGACCATGGTGGCCAGCAACGGCTTCACCGGCAGCTATGAGAGTTCGCACCACGGACTCAGCGTCTCCGTGATTGCCGGCGAAGGCACGGCCATGGAGCGCGACTACGACTATGTCACCGCCGTCCACGGCGCCGATCTCGAGGATGGCGGCGTCGTCGGCAAGCGCGCCGGCGACCGCGCGGTGCGCCGGCTCAATCCGCGCAAGGCGGCGACGGTGAAAGTGCCTGTTATCTACGACCCGCGCGTCTCCAGCAGCCTGGTGGGCCATCTGGCCGGCGCGATCAACGGCGCGGGCATCGCCCGCGGCACCAGCTTCCTCAAGGACAAGCTGAACCAGCGCATCTTCGGCGCCGATGTCAGCATCATCGACGATCCGCACCGCAAGCGCGGCCTGCGCTCCAAGCCGTTCGACGGCGAAGGGCTGGCGAATCAGCGCCGCGCCCTGATCGACCAGGGCGTGCTCACCGGCTGGGTGCTGGATCTGCGTTCGGCGCGGCAGCTCGGCCTGAAGAGCACCGGCCATGCCAGCCGCGGCACTTCCTCGCCGCCCTCGCCGTCGCTGACCAATCTCTACATGGCGGCGGGCAAGCTATCGCCGAAAGAGATGATCGGCGGCGTGCTGAACGGCTTCTATGTCACGGAGCTGATCGGCATGGGCGTCAACGGCATCACCGGCGACTACAGCCGTGGCGCCGGCGGCTATTGGATCGAGCATGGCGAACTGACTTATCCGGTCAGCGAAGTGACCATCGCCGGCAATCTCACGGACATGTTCCTGAACCTGACGCCGGCCAGCGACCTGGAATTCCGCCACGGCACCGACGCCCCCACCATCCGCGTCGACGGCATGACGGTGGCGGGAGTCTAGATCGTCACTCATCACCCTCGTCGGCGTGCAGCCGGTGCAGGAATCGGTGCAGCCAGGGCGCGATGACGATGGCGGCGGTTCCCAGGAACACGATGCCGCTGAACAGCGAATAGATAATGGCGAAAACTTTTCCGCCCGCCGCGTCGACGTGATCCACGGGGCCCATGCCCGTCAGGATCATCGATGCATTCAACGCCGCATCCAGCCAGCCGAAGCCGGCGAAGTAGTGATAGCCCAGCGTTCCGGAGCCGAGGCCGAAGGCGATGATAGCAGCACCCAGGCCGGTAAACCGCACCAGGCGGCGGACCCAGAGATCGTAGGGCAACAGCTTGGCGGTATGGTGTTCGAACATGGCCGGCCTCCGCGGGAGCGAGATTGAGGCCTTCAGTCAAGACGAGGCGCGCCAGCCGGACAACCCCCGCTATTCAGCCGCCCTTCGCCCGGCGCCGGGTCTCCGCCTGCCAGAGATCGCTCCAGGCCCGCGCCGACATCAGCCCGCGATGGTGGAAATAGACCGCCTGCGCCGCGGCCCGGAGCGGCGGCGTGGCAATCAGGGCGTCCGCCAGCCAATCCGGCGGTGCCGCATCCAGCAACCGCCGCAGCACGCCTTTCCAGAGGAAACGCGGATAGGCATCGCCCAGCATCTGCGCCGGATGGGGCGCGTCCTCGGCCAGGTGATCGGCGATGGCATGGGCGGCGCGCCAGCCGGACTCCAGCGCCGTATGGATGCCGCCGGCGGTGAGCGGCGAGACGATCCCCGCCGCATCGCCCACCAGTAGCAGGCGATCGCCGAACCATTTCCTGACCCGCCCGCCCACGGGGATCACGCCGGCACGCCGGCCGATCAGCCGCGCATCCTCCAAATCGAACAGCCGACCCAGCTTGGCCATCAGCGCCGGCAGATCGGGCTTCACCGGCGCCCGGCAGGCGAGGCCGATCTGGGCAATGCCATGCATTCCGATGAACGCCCAGGCGATGTAACCCGGCGCAATCCGGCGATCGATGAAGCAATGCAGGACATCCGGGTCAAGGCCGCGGATGCCCACATACTCGCCCTCGATACCCGTGAGGAGCTGGCTGTTCCGGCTGAGCCCAAAATCCCGCGCCACGGCCGAGCGCGGCCCGTCGGCGCCCACCAGGAAGCGCGTCCGGGCGTTCAGGCCCAGCAACTCGAAGCCGTCGGCCTGCCGCTGCGCGCCGGCATAGGGGCGGCCAAAACGCAGCTCCGCGCCCGCCTGCCCCGCTTCCCGCGCGAACCAGGTCATCAGCCGCGCGGTGTCCGTGGCCAGGAAGTAGTAGCCGGGCGAACTCAGATCGATATGGGACAGCGACGGCCCATAGAGCCGCACGCCGCGGATGCGCCGCACCAGGCGCGACGGCACCTCCCAGCGCTCCGCCACCTCCTTGACCAGGATGCCGGTGGTGCGCACCCGCGCGCCCGGCGCCGGCTGCCGTTCAAGCACCAGGGTGCGCAGGCCCCGCAGCGCCGCCGAGCGGGCGCAGACCAGCCCGGCGAAACTGCCGCCGGCAATGGCTAGATCGTAGTGGCTGGCCATGGTCTTCCCCGCTTTTGTCCGTGGCGGGGAGCCTGCATCCATTCCCAGGCCAAGCCGCGGCTGGATCGCGGCGCAATCATGGCGGTGCGAGGGGATTAACGGGGCAACACCGCCGCGGGCGCCATCAGGGACAGCGAGACCGGCGCCAGGCGGATTTCCACCGGCAAATGGGCGATGATGTCGCCGTCGCCTTGCACCGGGTCGCCCGCAGGCCCTTCGATCCGCACCTGGCGGCCGCTGACGATCAGATAGTCCTTGAGGCGTGGCAACAAACCGAGCGTCAGAGCCAGCGCGTAGCGGATGGCATTCCAGCGGCCGCCGCGCTGGAACAGGCAGACCTGGAAGTCCGGCGAATCCAGCCGCGCTTCCGGCGCGGCGACATAGGGACCCGCATAGAGCCGGCCCTTGGCGACGACGACAGACGCGGCGTCATACGACTTGCCATCGACGGTCACGCGATAGCGGCTATAGGGAAACAGGAACAGTTGCCGCAAGGCTTCCCAGACATAGGCCAGCTTGCCGATGCGCTAGCTTGAGCGCCGTGCTGACATTGGCCACCACATGGGCGTCGAAGCCGGCGCCGGCCATGATGGTGAAGCAGCGGCCATTGGCCTGGCCAAGATAGACCTGCCGTTGTTCACCCGTTAGGGCGGTCTTTGCCGCCACTGCCGGCGAGAAGCGCTGGCCGATCTCCCGCGCCAACACGTTGGCCGTACCCAGCGGCACGATGCAGAGCGGCAGCGATGACGTCGCGCCCGCGCCGGAGACCGACATGATCCCGTTCACGGCCTCGTTGATCGTGCCGTCGCCGCCCGCGATAGCCAGCAGATCGAGCGCGGCAAAGCCATTCACCCCGCCGCAGGCTTCGCGTGCGAAGCGCTCGGCGTCGCCCCGGGCCGCCGTCGCTTGCAGCTCCACCTCCGCGCCTGTGAGCCGCATTGCAGCGATGGTCCGCCGCAACTTGCCCAGCCGATGCCGGCCCGCCTTCGGATTGAAGACGACAAGCACCCGCTTGGATTGTGACCGGCCGGAGTCGGTATAGGCGCTTGATATGCCGTCATTCATCTGCGTGCAGCTGCCCTCTATCGCGATTCCATGTCATCTCCATGAGAGTCAGGCGGCACAAAAATGAAGGTTAGATGAAATCTGCTGTTAGCACTCAAAGCACGCCGTTAACCGCTTATAACTGCAACAATTCGCGGCTAAAGACCGTGGCAGAGATGGCTCGCGCAGGAACCATCAACCGCCATGAATGATACGTCAGCGATCAACCGCTACCGCTCAATCTGGATATCGGACATTCATCTGGGAACCCGCGGATGTAAGGCCGATTTACTCCTGGATTTTCTCAGGCACAACGAATCCGAGTATCTTTACCTGGTCGGCGACATCGTCGATTGCTGGCGGCTGCGGCGTACCTGGTACTGGACCCAGAGCCACAACGACGTGGTGCAGAAGCTGCTGCGCAAGGCGCGCAAGGGAACGCGGGTCTATTTCGTGCCGGGCAACCATGACGAACCGTTCCGCGACTATGTGGAGATGCAGTTCGGCGGCATCACCGTGTTGCCGGAAGCGGTGCATGAGATGGCCGACGGCCGGCGTTTCCTCATCCTCCATGGCGATGCCTTCGACGGCATCGTCCGCTATGCCCGCTGGCTCGCCTTCCTCGGCGACCGCGCCTACAACACGATGATCACCATCAATCACTGGTACAATCAGCTGCGCCATCTCTTCGGCTACGATTACTGGTCGCTTTCGGCCTATCTCAAGCACAAGGTGAAGAACGCCGTGGAGTTCATCAGCAGCTTCGAGCATGCCGTGGCCGATGAGGCGAAACGGCGCGGCGTCGACGGCGTCATTTGCGGCCATATCCACAAGGCGGAAATCCGCAAGATCGACGACATCCTCTACTGCAACGACGGCGACTGGGTGGAAAGCTGCACCGCTCTCGTGGAGCATCGCGACGGCCGGCTGGAGATCATCGACTGGCCGGCGGTGCGCAAGATCTCGTTCTTCCATATGGCGCAGCGGGTCACCGCCGGCTGATGCGCATCCTCATCGTCACCGACGCCTGGCAGCCGCAGGTGAACGGCGTGGTGCGCACGCTGACTCGCACGCGCGAGGAGCTCACGCGGCTGGGCCATGAGGTCCATGTCTTCTCGCCCGACCTCTTCCATAACATGGCCTGCCCGACCTATCCGGAAATCCGGCTGGCGCTGCTGCCGGCGCGCAAACTGACGGCGATGATCGAGGCGCTGCGGCCGGCGGCGATCCATATCTCCACCGAGGGGCCGCTGGGGCAGGCAGCGCGGCGCTATTGCCGCAAGCGCGGCTTGCCTTTCACTACGGCCTATCACACGCGCTTCCCCGAATATATCGAGGCGCGGTTCCGCATTCCTGTTTCCTGGAGCTATCGCACGCTCCGCCGGTTCCATGCGCCATCCCACGGCGTGATGGTGGCGACGGGCTCGATTCAGACGGAACTGGAGTCGCGCGGCTTCACCCGGGTGAAGCGCTGGTCGCGCGGTGTGGATACCAAGCTGTTCCGGCCGCGCGACAAGGACTTCCTCGACCTGCCGCGGCCGATCCATCTCTGCGTCGGCCGCGTCGCCGTGGAGAAGAACCTGGAGGAGTTCTTGAAGCTCGATCTGCCGGGCAGCAAAGTCGTGGTGGGCGACGGGCCGCTGCTGCCGGAGCTGCGGCGCAAATATCCCGACGTCCACTTCGCCGGTGAAAAACAAGGCGAGGAGCTGGCCGCCTACTATGCCGCCAGCGATGTGTTCGTCTTCCCCAGCCGCACCGATACCTTCGGCCTGGTGCTGCTGGAGGCCATGGCCTCCGGCCTGCCGGTTGCAGCCTATCCGGTGCCCGGCCCCCTGGATGTGGTGGATGGCACCGGCGCCGGCGTCCTGAGCGAAGACCTGGCCGACGCCGCCCGCCGCGCCCGCGACATCGCGCCCGGCCTTTGCCGCAGCATCGCCCTCACCTATTCCTGGCCGCGCTCGGCCGAGCAGTTCCTGGGAAATCTGCAACCCTTCGGCTGAGTCCGCAGCTTCGCTTAAGAAGCTCTTAAGCATTCCTCACTACCTATTGCAGGGTGGCTGCGATCGCGGCCGCTGTGGGGATTCGTTCGAAAAAGATCATCGCTCGCAACCGGGGCCAACCGCCGATGTGGCGCAAGCTTTTTGCCAGAGATACCGCTGGGCCAGTCACGGCGGCCGCCAAGCCGGCGCCGCAGATCATCAGCGCGCCCGCCGCGGCGAAGCCCGCAGCCGAGGCCACGGCCATCGACAAGACCAGAATCCTGCAAATGGCGGCGCGGATCAGCAAGGTCGGCCATTGGGTCTGGGATCCCGCTGACGGCCGGATGCTGGAGATCGGCGAGGAGCTGGCCAAGGCCCACGAAACCACCGTCGAGCACTACATGGCGGAGATCTGCAAGCACGATCAGATCCTGCAGACCATCCATCCGAACGACCGCGCGCGCTATGACCGCACCATCACGGAAAACACCGAGGCCAACCGCGGCTGGGACCTGAGCTTCCGCATGGTGACCCAGCGCGGCAATTTGCGCTACGCGCGGGAGATCGCCGAGCCGGTGCGCGACCATACCGGGAAGGTGGTTCAGTATATCGGCACCCTTCAAGACGTGACCGATATCAAGAGCACGGAAGACGAGTTGCAGCATGCCAACGCCCAGCTCCGGGAAGCGTCGGAGCAGTTGGGCCGCGTGGTCGACCAGGCCACCGAGAGCATCGCCGCCATCAAGGCGAGCACGACCAAGCTGAGCAGCGGCGCCACCGACCTGTCCGCCCGCACCGAAGAGCAAGTGGCGAGCCTGGAGGAGATGGCCGCGGCCATCCGCCAGCTGTCGGTGACGGTGAAGCTGAATGCCGGCAACGCGCAACAGGCCAACCAGCTGGCGCTCGACGCCCGTTCCGCCGCCGACGGCAGCGGCCAGGTGGCGGCGGCGGCCGTGGAGGCCATGGGCCATATCGAGTCCTCTTCGGGGCGCATCGCCGAGATCGTGGTGCTGATCGAGGAGATCGCCTTCCAGACCAACCTGCTGGCGCTCAACGCCGCGGTGGAAGCCGCGCGCGCCGGCGATGCCGGCCGCGGCTTTGCTGTGGTTGCCGCCGAGGTGCGGGCGCTGGCGCAGCGCAGCGCCCAGGCGCTGAAGGAGATCAAGTCCCATATCGCCGAAAGCTCCAATCAGGTGCGCAAGGGCGTCGACCTCGTCAACAAGACCGGCACGACGCTGTCTGATATCGGCAACGCGGTGAAGCGCGTCGCCGACATCGTCTCGGAAATCGCCTCGGCCAGCCGCGAGCAATCCATGGGCGTGCAGCAGGTCGACGACACGGTGACCCAGATGGAAACGGTCACCCAGAAGAACGCCACCCTGGTGGAGCAGGTCAGCGCCGCGCTCGGCACCGTCGACCACCAGATGCAGGACCTGTTCGGCGCCATCGAAACGGCGGCCGAAGGCGTGAAGCGGCAGGCCGCCTCGACGCCGGCCCCGCAAAAGCGCGCCGCCGGGCGCTAGCTCGGCATCGGTGGCACCAGGAGCTGCGGGTCCAGGGGGATCGTGCCCAAATAGATTCCCCAGTGCAGATGCGGGCCGGTGACGCGGCCGGTGCCGCCCAGAAGTCCGAACACATCGCCCTTCGCCAGCTTGTCGCCTTCCTTGACTTCGATCTTGCTCTGATGGGCGAAGATCGAGGTCAGGCCGTAGCCGTGGTCCAGCATCACCGTGCCGCCGGTGAAGAACAGGTCGGCATCGGCCAGGGACACCACGCCGCCGGCCGGCGCTTTCAAAGGCGTTCCCGTAGGTGCGGCAACGTCCACGCCGAAATGCGGCTGGCGCGGTTGGCCGTTCAGCACCCGCTGGCTGCCATAGACGCCGCTGATCGGGCCGAGGACCGGCCAGTCGAAGCCCTCGTCGAAGAACGGCGTCGGCGTCGTGCCGCTGCTTGGCGACAGCGATGCGCTCGCGCTCGGTCTTGATGCGCGCCAGTTCCGCTTCCGATGGCTCCACCTGGTTCTTCGGCAGATTGTTGATGCGCTGCACCTCATATTGCCGCTGGGCGATGGCGAGTTCCCGGGCTTCGACTATGCCGCCGGCCATGGTCACTTTCAGCAGCGCCTTGGCGGCGGCGTCGCGGCCGAAGCCGAGGAGGAAGCGGCCGTCGCCGTAGACTTTGATCGCGGTCCCATCGAGCGCCGCCTTGCTGTCCGCATCGGCCTGACCCACCAGCAACCCGCCCTGGATGAAGTCGCCGTCCAGCGGCATCGCGGCGCGGCCGCGGCGCGCCGCGAGAGCAGCGGGCAAAAGTGCCGCTAATCCCAGCAACGTCCGGCGTGCCAGAGTCATAACAGCGATCCCTGTTTGTCGTCAGGCTTGCGCTTCGGCGCGGGCGAGGATGATGGCGGCGTTGAAGCCGGCGGCTTGCCGGCGCCACCGGTGGCGGTCACCGGCACCTGGCCGTCGGCGAATTGCAGCCGCAAGGATGCGCCGGCGGTCACCGCCCTGGCCGACGATACGGCATGGTCGGCGGCATCGCGCACCAGCACGAAGCCGCGCGCCAGCACCCGTTCATAAGAGTAGCTGTCCAGCAGGCCCGCCAGGGAGTCGAGGCGCAAGCGTCCGCGCTGCAGCAGGTTGTCGAGCACCTCCGGACGCAACAACGCCATCGCGCCGGCGAAACGCTGGTGCTTCACTGCCAGCACCCGCTGCGTATCCTGGCGCAAGGTTGATGCGGCTTCCGCAAGCGCCAGGCGCTTCTGGTGGATGAGCTGTTGCGGCGTCACCAGCCGGGCGCTGGCGCGGGATACCTGCTCGGTGCGCGCGGCGAAGAATCCCTTCAGGCTCTGCCCCAGCCGCTCGGTCCAGCCGTCCAGCCGCTGGGCCATGTCCTCCAGCAACCGCGCCGGATGGATCAGGCCGCGCGCGAGGCCCTCCAGCCGCATCTTCTGCTCGGCGATCAGCCGCTGCGCCGCCCGCGCCAGCCGCAGGCCGTTCTCGCCGATCTCGCCGAGCAATTCTCCGCGCACCGGCACCGCCATCTCCGCCGCCGCCGTGGGCGTAGGCGCCCGGCGATCGCTGGCGAAGTCGATCAGGGTGGTGTCGGTCTCGTGGCCGACCGCGGAGATCAGGGGTATGTCGCTGGCCACCACGGCGCGCACCACCGCCTCGTCATTGAAGGGCATCAGGTCTTCCAGGCTGCCGCCGCCCCGGGCGACGATGATCAGATCCGGCCGCGGCACCGGCCCGCCGGGCTGCAGCCGGTTGAAGCCGGCAATGGCCGCCACCACCTGGGCCGCCGCGTTATCGCCCTGGACCGCCACCGGCCAGAGCAGCACATGGCGCGGGAAACGGTCCGCCAGCCGGTGCAGGATGTCGCGGATGACGGCGCCGGTGGGCGAGGTGATGACGCCGATCACCTCGGGCAGATAGGGCAGCGGCCGCTTGCGCGCTTCGTCAAACAGGCCTTCGGCGGCCAGTCGCTTGCGCCGCTCCTCCAGCATCTTGAGCAGCGCGCCTTCGCCGGCCAGCTCGGCCTGGTCGATGACGATCTGGTATTTGGAACTGCCGGGATAGCTGCTGACCCGGCCGGTCACCACCAGCTCCATGCCATGCTCCAGCCGGAACCGCAGGCGCCCGACGGTGCCGCGCCAGCAGACGGCGTCGATGACCGCGCCTTCGTCCTTCAGGCTGAAATAGAGATGGCCGGAGCTGTGGTAGTTCGGCTTCGACACCTCGCCCCGCACGCGGATGCGCTCGAAGTTGCCTTCGAGGGTGCGCTTCACCGCCTGGCTGATCTCGCTGACGGTGAATTCCGGCATGTTGCTGCCGGGGATGGGCGTGGCAATGATCGAATCGCTCATGGGGCTATCCTACCGCACCGCCGGCCAGCCGGCAGCAATCCCGCTGGACGGATATCCAGCGGCAAAGGTGAATCCGAGCGATGGACCCCATGTCCAGCGGGGAACCGGCGAAAAACAACCCTCCGCTTCGTCCAGCGGGGATGCTGCCCACAGGAGAAAGGCGGGCGCCGTTACCACGAAATTGCCTCCCAAATTATGTATAATACGTAGTATTGTACGTAAATAAGATGCCATGACGATATACCTATGAACCGCAAGCAGAGTCGGGAAGGAGAGAACCCTCATGCCCAAGGAGCTGATCCGCGTCGGTGTCGGTATTCTGGCCGCTATTATACCACTTTTGCTGCCCGATCTGTCCAAATTCTTCGCCTATGGTCTGTTTTCCGTAGCCGCCGTCCTGATACTCCTCGGCGCCTACGGCTTCCTGCGGTCAAATCGGAAGTCATACGCAAAAACAGGAAACATCACCATATTCCACGTCACCTTGCGGAAGTGATAGGGCGGGCCGGCTCCCCAGCGAGCCGGCCTGTTCCCGTGTTTCCGATTTCCGGCGTGGCCGCCTGCCACCCTCACCTTGCCCTGCCGCCCCCGTCTGCTAAACACAGCCGGAAAATCCCAGGAGATTTCCATCCATGCGTATTCTGGTGGTGGGCGGCGGCGGGCGCGAGCATGCGCTGTGCTGGGCGATCGCGGGCTCGCCGCTCTGCGATAAGCTCTACTGCGCCCCCGGCAATGCCGGCATCGCCCAGGAGGCGGAATGCGTGTCCATCGCCGCCGAGAATATCCCGGCCATCGTTGAGTTCGCCCGGCGGGAGCGAATCGATTTCGTGGTCGTCGGGCCGGAATCGCCGCTGGTGCTGGGGCTGGTGGACCGGCTGACCGAAGCAGGAATCAAGTCGTTCGGCCCCACCGCGGCGGCGGCGGCGCTGGAGGGCTCCAAGGCTTTCATGAAGGATCTCTGCGCCAAGTACGGCATTCCAACCGCCGGCTACGGCCGCTTCACCGACGCCAAGGCGGCGAAAGATTTCATCCGCCAGAAGGGCGCGCCCATTGTCGTGAAGGCCGATGGCCTGGCCGCCGGCAAGGGCGTGATCATCGCCGAGACCGTGGCCGAGGCCGAGGCCGCCGTGGATTCCATGCTGACCGGCGGCCAGTTCGGCGAAGCCGGCGAGGAAGTGGTGATCGAGGAGTTTCTCGGCGGCGAAGAGGCAAGCTTCTTCGCCCTCGTCGACGGCGAGACCGCCCTGCCCCTGGCCTCGGCCCAGGACCATAAGCGCGCCTTCGACGGCGACAAGGGCCCAAATACCGGCGGCATGGGCGCCTATTCACCGGCGCCCGTGGTTACCGACACCGTCGTCACCGAAGTGATGCGCAAGATCATCGAGCCGACCGTGGCGGCGATGAAGGCCGAGGGCCGGCCGTTCAAAGGCGTGCTGTTTGCCGGGCTGATGCTGACCGCCGAAGGACCGAAGCTGCTGGAATACAATGTCCGCTTCGGCGACCCCGAATGCCAGGTGCTATGTGTACGCCTGATGTCGGACCTGCTGCCGGCGCTGATCGCCACCCATGACGGCATGCTGAAGAATTTCCAGCTGCGCTGGCAGGACAAGGCGGCGCTGACCGTGGTGATGGCCGCCAAGGGTTATCCCGACAGTTATCAGCGGGGCTCGGCCATCCGCGGCCTCGACAGGGCGGCCGCGCTGCCGGATGTCATGCTGTTCCATGCGGGAACCAAGGCCGGGCTCGATGGCACGGTGCTGGCCAATGGCGGCCGCGTGCTCGCCGTTACCGCCACCGGCGCCACCATCGCCGCGGCCCAGGCCCGCGCCTATGAAGGGGTGGATCTGATCGACTGGCCCCAGGGCTTCTGCCGCCGCGATATCGGCTGGCGCGCGGTCAAGAGCTGAGGGCTATTCGAACTCGAATTCGATGGCGTCGATGATCTCGTTGATGCGCGCGTCCGGTATCGGCGCTTCGCCAAAGGATTCGTCGCAGTAGACGCCGACGATCAGATGCTGGGAAATCACGCCGCGCCCCATATAGGGCGATGAGTGGCGGGTGATGGCCACGCAGGACAAGACGCCGGCATAGTCATCCAGGAGATCGCCGCGGAATGTCGCGTAGTCGAACCGGCGTTCCGCGTCCTGTTCCTCGCCCCAGTCCGACGTGCCATCGAAGGATGCGGAGTCCTGGAAGTAGGCCTTCACCGGCTGATACCAAAAAGAGCCCTGCAGAAGCGCCTCCAGATACAGCTTGAAGTGATCGCCGCGGGCCACGATCGAATGCCTGGAGTAGGCGCCGTCGCATTCCACGATATTGGCCTGAAAACTCCCGGCCATGCGGAACGGCGCGTCGGCGCAACTTCCGGCACCGGCGGGGAGGCTGAAGACCGCCGCCGAAATGATTGTCGCCAAACCCAGGCATGCCTGACGCAGGCGCGCCGCCGCCGACGGCTGCCCGGTCAAAACATGTCTCCCCGGATCTTGCCCATCATCTGGTCGATGCGCGCGGGCGTGACCGGATCGTCGCTGGGAACCACTTCGCAATAGACGCCGCCGACCATATGGCGGAAGCCGGTGGAGTGCGAGACAGGGCCGGCGTAGCGGGAGAAAACGAAACAGGGCACTTTCTCCGGCACCGATTTCAGCTTGCCGAAAAAGGTCTTGACGGTGAAGCCGTTGCTGACAGATGACGTGCGGGCCCAGCTGTCCTCGATGGCGAATTTGAGGGATTTGCCGAACAGCCGTTGCGGGTCGACCCGGTTCAAATAGGTGCGGTTGCCCGCACGGTCGTGATACACGACGATGAACGACAGGGCGTCCTCTGCCTCGATCGAGGCCATGCCGACGGTGCCGGAGCCGCCGCCATGGCCGGTTTGACCGGATTCGCATTCGATGGAGCGGAAGTCGGCCGCCGGTTCCAGCGCGATGTCCAGATCGTCGCAATCGGCGTCGCGCATCACAGCACCAGCGGGGCCCCCGCCGAGCAGAAAGCCGGCCACCAGCAAAGCCGCCGCAAATCTCGCCGAGACAGCGGCGGCATGGGCGAACTTGGGGCGCAAGCGGACTGTCATGTCTGGCATCCCCTCAAAGCATGTCGCCTTTGATCTTGGCAGTCATCTGATCGATGCGGATCCGCGTGACCGGCTCGTCGCTGGGAACAATTTCGCAATAGAGGCCGCCGACCATGTGCCGGTAGCCCGGGGTGTATGGGACCCGCTGGATATAGCGGGAAAAGGCAAAGCAGGGCACTTTGTCCGGCTGCGACTCCAGCTTGCCGAAGAATGTGCGGACAGTGAACCGGTTGCTGACGAAGGTCGTGGTGGCCCAGCTGCCCTCGATATCAAGCTTCAATGTCTTGCTGAAAAGCCCTCTCGGATCGGATAGCCGCAGATAGGTGTGGCTCCCGGCGCGGTCGTGAAAGACAACGATGAAAGACAGGGCGTCTTCGCCTTTGATCGTTGTCGAGGTCACGCCCGCCTTTTCCATGCCGCCACGCTCCTCGCCGGATTCGCAATCAATGGAGCGGAAATCGGCGGCAGGCTCCAGCGAGATCTCGAGATCTTCGCAGTCGGCGTCGCTCATGTCGACAGCCCTGGCACCCGCGCTGGCGAGAATGCCCAGAGTCAACAGTGCCATGACTACCGTGAGGCGTTGAGTGGCTGCGCCCGCGGCATGTGATTCGCGCATAGATGGCCTCCATCACATTTCTTTGACTGTCTTCCCGTCTGACCATATGACTGAGCAAACAAAAGAAACGGCAATTCGGGCCCGGACGAATACATGACATCAAACGCAGCGGTATTTGCCGCCGATTATAAGAACAGTCCCTACTGGTGGGAAGCCGCGCCACGACCCCGACTCGCAGAATCATCGCTGCCGGCGCAGGCGGACGTGGCGATCATCGGTTCCGGCTATACCGGGCTCTGCGCCGCCATCGAGACCGCGCGGGGCGGCCGCAGCACGGTGGTGCTGGACGCCGAGGATGCCGGCTGGGGCTGTAGCACCCGCAATGGCGGCCAGGTCAGCACCAGCTTCAAGCCGAGCTTCGAGGAGCTGGCGGCGCTGCATGGCGCCGAGCGCGCCTTCGCCATCCTGAAGGAAGGCCATACCGCACTGGACTGGATCGACCGGTTCATCGCGGCGGAGAAGATCGAGTGCGGCTTCGCCCGCGTCGGCCGCTTTCACGCCGCGCATAATCCCGCGCAATACGAGGCGCTGGCGCGCCGCCTGCAGAACCAGCCGAAGGGGCTGGAGGTGGAATGCCATATGGTGCCCCGCGGCGAGCAGCGCAGCGAGCTGGGCAGCGATGTCTATTTCGGCGGCGCGGTGTTCGCGCGCCATGCGTCGCTGGATCCCGCGCTTTATCATCAGGGCCTGCTGGATCGCGCCATCGCTGCAGGCGCCGCAATTCATCCGCGCACGCCGGTCAGCGCCATCGATGGGGCAGCAGGCAGCTTCCAGTTGACGACGCCGCGCGGCACGGTGCAAGCGCGCGAGGTGATCGTCGCCACCAACGGCTATACCGGCGGCCTGACTCCCTGGCTGCGCCGCCGCGTCATCCCCATCGGCAGCTACATCATCGCCACCGAGGCGCTGCCGCCGGATTTGATGAAAGTGTTGATGCCCAAGAACCGCGTCGTCAGCGATAGCCGCAAGCTGGTGTATTACTACCGCGCCTCGCCCGACCGGCGGCGCATCCTGTTCGGCGGCCGCGTCGCCTACAAGGAAACCGATCCGAAGGTGAGCGCGCCACGGCTGCATCAGGAGCTCGCCCGGCTGTTCCCCGAATTGAAGGGCACCAAGGTCAGCCATAGCTGGATGGGCTTCGTCGCCTACACCTTCGACACCATGCCCCATATCGGCAAGCGCGACGGCCTGCATTACGCCATGGGCTATTGCGGCTCCGGCGTTTCGCTGGCCAGCTATTTCGGCATGCGTCTCGGGCGCCAGGTGCTGGGATTGAAGGATGGCGCGACGCCGCTGGACGGGCTGGGTTTCCCCGGGCGGCCCTATTACTGGGGCAATCCCTGGTTCCTGGCACCCGCAATACGCTATTATCGCTGGCACGATCAGCAAAACAAATAACCGCGGAAACAGCTGATAACGCGTGAGCCGGTCCCGAGGGCCCAGAAACAGCCGATAGACAGCCGATGGCCGAGACGATCGGGTTAGAACGGGACGATGCTGCCGCGGAATTGTCGCGCCGCACGGCGATGCTGGACGCGGTCGGCTATGCCGCGACTCAGATCATCGGCGCCGAGGATTGGCGGCCGGGCATCCAGGAGCTGCTGGCGCGGCTGGGGGCGGCGACCGATGTCAGCCGGGTGTCGCTGTTCGAGGTGCATGACGGGCCGGACGGGCGGCTCAGCGAAAGCTGCCGCTATGACTGGGCGGCGCCCGGCTATGCGACGCTGAGCGACGATCCCCGCTACAACAATATCTGCATCGTCGAGGAGGATGGGCGGCTCGACGATTGGTCGATGCGGCGCCAGGCCGGCGAAGTGATCCAGGCGACTTTATCGGAGGTCACCGGCGAGAACCGGCGCATCTTCCTGGAGCAGCAGACCAAGGCCTTCGTCTCCGTGCCGATCCTGCTGCGCGACCGCTGGTGGGGCTTCCTCGGCTTCGACGATTGCGAGCATGAGCGCCATTGGAGCGAGCTGGAGATCGGCATCCTGAAGACCGCGGCGGCGCTGATCGCCGGCGCCATCGAGCGCACGGAATCCGATGAGCGCTTGCGCCTCTCCGAACAACGCTATGCCCTGGCGGCGCGCGGCGCCAATGACGGCCTCTGGGACCTGGATGTGGTCACCGGCCGCGCCTATTTCTCGCCGCGGCTGCACGAGATCCTCGGCCTTGCCGACGGCGCGCTCGGCCATTCGATCGGCGGCCCTGCTGTCGCAATTCGACGCCGAGGACGTGACGGCGGCGCGGCGCTATTTCCGCCTGCGCTTTGCGCTGCAGCGGCGGAAATTCCGGCTGGAGGGACGGCAGCGGCTGCCGGACCTGCCGGAGCGCTGGTTCGTCGCCCGCGGCATGATCGTCTATGACCAGGGCAAGCCGGTGCGCATCGTCGGCTCGCTGCGCGACATCACCGACGTCAAGCTGGCCGAGGCCAAGCTGCGCATGCTGTCTGATGACGCGCCGGTGCTGCTCTGCATGATCGACCAGCATGACCAGCTGGTGTTCGCCAACAGGGGCTTCCTGGATTTCTTCGGGCGCGAGCTCGAGGACATGACCAATGGCGGCTGGGACTGGAAGCTGGACGTGCATCCCGACGACCTGGCGCGCACGACGCAGCTCTATCTGGAGGCGCTGGCGAAACAGGAGGATGTGGAGTTCGAGCATCGCGTCCGACGTCATGACGGCGAATATCGCTGGGTGCATGAAACCGAGGTGGCGCGCTTCAGCGCCGACGGCGTCTTCACCGGCTATGTCGGCGCCCTGGTCGACATCACCGCCCGCAAGGAAGCGGAGACCGCGCTGCGGCGCAGCGAGGCCCGGGTGCGCTCAATCCTCAACACCGCCATGGACGCCATCGTCACGACCGACGATGGCGGCTGCCTGGTCGGCCTCAACCCGGCGGCGGCGCGCATGTTCGGCCTGGACGAAGAGGCATGCATCGGCAAGCCGATCGGCGACCTGATCGTGCCGCAGCATCTGCGCCAGGCCCATAGCGACGGCATGAAGCGCTACATAGCGACGGGCAAGCCCCATGTGCTGGGCCAGCTCATCGAGCTGGAAGCGCAGCGGGCCGACGGATCGGTCTTCCCGGTGGAACTGACGGTGACGGAAGTGCCGCTGCCGGAGGGCCGGCTGTTCACCGCCATCATCCGCGACATCAGCGAGCGCAAGAAATTCCAGCAGCAGCTCGCCGACGGCGACCGCCAGCGCGCCGTGCTGGCGCGGCATTTCTCGCCCAACATGGTGGACGAGCTGATGCGCACCGGCGGCAAGCTGGACGCCGTGCGCACCCAGACCATCGGCGTGCTGTTCGCCGACATCTTCAATTTCACCGCGACAAGCTCCGCCATGCCGCGGGACGAGGTGATCGAGCTGCTGCGCCGCTTCCATTCCCTGGTGGAGGAAGCGGTGTTCGGCCATCACGGCACCCTGGACAAATATATCGGCGACGGCGTGATGGCGACCTTCGGCACGCCCTGGCCCGGCGCCCATGATGCGTCGAATGCGCTCGGCTGTACCCGCGGCCTGGTTAAGGGACTGAACCAATGGAATTTGGAACGGACGGCGAAAGGCCTGCGGCCGATCCGCATCGGCATCGGCCTGCATTACGGCGAAGCGACCCTGGGCAATGTGGGCAGCGCGCGCCGCTTTGAGCATACGGTGATTGGCGACACGGTGAATCTGGCCAGCCGCATCGAGGCCCTCACCCGCACGCTGGACACCGCCATCCTGGTCAGCGACGCCGTCATCGAAGCGGTCAAGCGGGAGGGCGGCGAGAACTTGCTGCCCGGCTTCCGGCAAATGGGCAGCCACGTCATCCGCGGCCATCGCGAGCCGGTGGAACTCTGGGGCCTGACCGCAGTGTCGCTGCAGGAAGCCGACAGGTAGCGCGGACTCCGGCGGCCCGCCGGTGTAACATCGTCGGCGGATTCACGTCTTCTTAATCGCGCGGGGTTTTGATCCCCTGATGATCCCGGGCCGAGTCCGTACGGTGTTAATGCTTGCAGCTCTGGCGCTGCTGCGCGGCGACGCAGGGAGCCATGGCTTGCGCCAAGCCGGAAGATCTGCCGCCCTTGCAGACCCGGGCATTCCAGACCGAGCTGATGGTGTCGGCGCTGAGTTGCGGCGAGTCGGCGCGCTACAACAAGTTCGTCACCAGTTTCCGGCCGCAGCTGGTCAGCGACGGCAAGGCGCTGCAGGCCTATTTCAAGCGCGAGCATGGCAGCCAGGCCGGCGCGCAGACCGACAAATTCATCACCCAGCTCGCCAACCTGGCGTCGCAGCGCAGCTCCCGCGACAAGAACGGATTCTGCGCCGCGACGAAAAAGCTCTATGGCGAAGTGCTGGCGCTGAAGCAGCCGGCGGAGCTGAAGTCGTTCGTCGCGAAACAACCCGCGCCGGTGCTGCCGGGCGTGGCGCGTTGCGCGGCGAATTGAGACTCCAGCGTTCAGATCATATCGATGGTGACGCGGCGGTTCTGGGCTTCCTTCACGCCGTCG
The DNA here is from genome assembly GCA_963816235.1 of uncultured Alphaproteobacteria bacterium. Taxonomy (GTDB): domain Bacteria; phylum Pseudomonadota; class Alphaproteobacteria; order Dongiales; family Dongiaceae; genus DATKFM01. The sequence goes on from CAWFKD010000013.1 coordinate 192,127, forward strand.
CCGGTGGGGACCAGCGGCTGCGCCTCGCCGCGCCATTGCACGACGATCTCGCCCTGGGCGATGCCGTCGCTCACCAGCGCCGCCGCGACGTTCTGCGCCCGGCGCTGGGACAGGTTCTCGTTGTAGGCTTTCGAACCCGAGGTGTCGGTATGGCCGGTGACCGTAATCTTGCAGGAACCGGTCTGCCGCGCCGCGTTCGCCGCCAGGCCGATGATGTTCATGGCCTCCGGCGTCAGCTCGGCGCTGTCGAACTCAAAGAAGACGATGTAGTTGCCGCATTGCGGCGCCTGGGAGACCGGTTCGGGTTCCGGCGCCGGTGCGGGCGCTTCCGCCGCCTGGCGCGGCTGCCATAGGGTGACCCGCACGCCCGCCAGGATGGTGTGATTGGTCATCTGGTCGTCGAGATCGTTGCCCAGGGGATCGGTATTCAGGCCGGCGGTGCCGAGATAGCGGTAGTCGATGAAAGGCTCGACCCAGTCACTGACCTCGAAGCTCATGCCGGCGATGCCCTGATAGGCGAAGGCCCATTCGCTGTCGTTGGCCATCTCCGTGTTCACCGCGCCAAGGCCGAAGCCGACATAGGGCTCGAGCATCGTGCCGGTTTCCAGGTCGTAGAGCAGGTTCGCCATCGCGTTCCAGGTCTTGGTGTTGGCGCTGATGCCGTTGATGTCGCCGTCATTGAACCGGTAACCGCCTTCCAGTTCACTGCGCAGGCCGTTGCCGAAGCGGACGCCGATGGTGCCGATGCCGGTCCAGCCGATATCGCTGTCCAGTTCGTTGCCGCCGGAGACATCGAGATCGTTGGCGAAATTGACGCCGGCGCCGGCGCCGAGATAGAGGCTGGGCTCGTCGGCCCTTGCCGAAGTCACGCTCAAAGCCAAGGCCAAAGCCGGTATGGCGAGGAAGAAACGAGTCTTCATCTGCAACCCCCTTCGGCAAAATCTTCGCGCGCGGCAAGAAGTATCAACGGTGAGCGCGCAGTCTTAACAATCGGTTTACGGTCCTAGGCGTTGCGGGGCCCGCCGGACCGTCTGGAAATGAGCCTAAATGACTGACGCCACTAATCCTGTGGCATTCCCGGACTATGAGTTAAGCGCCGCCGGTCCGGCATTAGAATCATGCTTTATTATGCTACGGGAGCGGGCCAATGCCTAATCACGATAGCGTTCGCCCAAGGCACCGGCCTGCGTCCCGTTAACAACTAGACGGCTTCGGCTGCCGCCGGCCGGACGTGACAGACCGGCGCCATGCCGCGCTTCTCGAAATATTGCTGGTGATAATCCTCGGCCATGTAGAACACCGGCGCCGGCACGATCTCCGTCACCACGGGCTTGCGGAACTTGCCGGACTTGCCCAGCCGCTCCTTCGAGGCCTTGGCGATCTTCTCCTGCTCGGCGCCGTGGGTGAAAATGGCCGTGCGGTACTGGCCGCCATAGTCGGGTCCCTGGCGGTTGAGCTGGGTCGGATCGTGCAGATCCCAGAACACGCCCAGAAGCTGCTCATAGCTGATCCTGGCGGGGTCGAATTCCACGGTCACCGCCTCGGCATGGCCGGTGCGGTCGGAGCAGACTTCCTTGTAGGTCGGGTTCTCGGTTTGGCCGCCGGTGTAGCCCACCGCCGTCGCCAGCACGCCCGGCAACTGCCGGAACGCGGATTCCACGCCCCAGAAACAGCCGGCCGCGAATGTTGCTCTTTCCATCATGCACCTCCTGCGGCGTTCTATATGGTGCGGCTCATTGCCCCGGCCAATCAACCGCCTTCAGGAGTTCGTGATCGGCTAGGGGCGGCGGGCGCGGAAGAATGCCTTCAGCAGATCGCCCGCCTCGCTCTCCCGGATGCCGCCATAGATCTCCGGACGGTGGTGGCAGGTGGGCTGCTCGAAGATATGCGGCCCATGGTCGACGCCGCCGCCTTTGGGATCGTAGGCGCCATAATAGACCCGGCGCAGCCGCGCGAAGGCAATCGCCTGGGCGCACATGGGGCAGGGTTCGAGGGTCACATAGAGATCGGCAAGGGGCAGGCGCTTGGAAGCACCCGCGGCCGCGGCCGCCCGCAGCACCAGCAGCTCCGCATGGGCGGTGGGATCATGCAGCTCTTCGACCCGGTTGCCGGACATGGCCAGCACCTGGCCGGTGACGCTATCTACCAGCACGGCGCCGACAGGCACTTCGCCCCGGCCGCCGGCGCGGCCGGCTTCGGCCAGGGCGAGGGTCATCGGGTCGGCATTTTTTGCCGCCTTTGGAAGGGTTTCGCTCATGCTTCGGTTCCTACCATCCCGGCCGCTACTGCCGCCATATTGCCGCCTTGAGGAATTGTTAAGATTTTGCTGTAGGATGCGCACCACCGTCCACATATACGATAGTTCATTAGTATGAGTGATATTCCCGAACTTCTGATGCCCGAGGGGCGTCCGGCGCTTTTAGATGGCGGCATGGGCCGCGAACTGCGCAACCGCGGCGTGCCGATCCTGGACACCATCTGGTCGGCTAATGCGCTGCTGGTGGCCAAGGATACCGTGCTGCAGGTCCACAAGGACTACATCGAAGCCGGCGCCGACATCATCACCACAAACACCTACGGCATCATCCGCAGCGAGCTGAAGAAAGAGGGCATCGAGGACAAATTCGTCGAGCTGAACCGCCTCGCCGGCAAGCTGGCCATCACCGCCAGCCGCAGCTCCGAAGAAGGCGTCGCGGTTGCCGCCTCCCTCCCGCCGCTGCGGGGCAGCTACCGGCCGGACCTCGTGGGCAAGTTCGACGAGATCGTCCCCCTCTACCGCGAGCAGGCGGAGATCCTGGAGCCCTATTGCGATCTCTTCATCTGCGAGACCATGTCGTCGGGCGAGGAGGCGCGGGCCGCCGCCACCGCCGCCGCCGAATTCGGCCGGCCGGTCTGGGTGTCCTTCACCCTGCTTGAAGACAAGTCCGGCAAGCTGCGCAGCGGCGAGACCATCGCCGAGGCGGCGGCGAAGCTGAAGGACCTGCCGGTGTCCGGCATCCTGGCCAATTGCACCGCACCCGAAAGCATCGACGCCGCCATGCCCGAGCTGGCCAAGCTGGGCAAGGTCGCCGGCGGCTATGCCAATACCTTCCAGGACGTGCCGAAGGACTGGGTGATGGACGGCAAGAAGCCCACCGACGGGCTTTTGAAATTGCGCGAAGACCTGGACCCTGAGCATTATGCCGTCCATGCCAAGGCATGGCTGGCGGCGGGCGCCCGGGTTATCGGCGGCTGCTGCGGCACCGGACCGGCCCATATCGCCCGCCTCAAACAACTGATCGAGAGCAAGAAGTGAGCACTCCCGTCATCGGCATCACCCTGGATAGCGAAGGCCCCGGCGGCTATTCCAAGCTGCCCTGGTATGCGCTGCGGCAGAATTATTGCGACGCCGTCGTGCGCGCCGGCGGGCTGCCGATCCTGCTGCCCCATGAACCGGAGCAGGCGGCGGCGTACTTGAAAAAGCTCGATGGCCTGCTGATCACCGGCGGCGCGTTCGATGTCGACCCCTCGATCTTTGGCGCCAGCAACCGCCATCCGACGGTGAAGACCAAGGACCGCCGCACCGCTTTCGAGATCGCCATCACCAAGGCGGCGATCGAGCAGGACATGCCCGTGCTCGGCATCTGCGGCGGCCAACAGCTGCTGAACGTCATCCTCGGCGGCACGCTGATCCAGCATATCCCGGAAGAGGTTCCCGGCGCTTTGGCCCATGAGCAGCCGAACCCGCGCACCGAGGCCGGCCATGCGGTCAATCTGATGCCGGACACGCGGCTGCACCAGATCTGCGAGTCAGAACATCTGCAGGTCAACAGTGCCCATCACCAGGCGGTGAAGGATGTCGGCCCCGACGTGATTGTCGATGCAGTGGCGCCCGACGGGGTGATCGAAGGCATCGAGCATCCCGGCCGAAAATTCTGCATCGGCGTGCAATGGCATCCCGAATACGACATCAGCGAAGGCGACGCGCGGATCTTCGACGCGTTCATCGATGCCTGCCGGTAGATCTCAAGTAACCTCACCGGAAGTTTCGCATTCCTAGATTTCTTCTCCCGCGAAAGCGGGAGCCCAGGAGAAGCAGAGCGCTCTGCAGCCCTGGATCCCCGCTTTCGCGGGGAAAGAAATCTCAGGCTAAGAGCGCGTGAGTTTTTCTAAGCCGCGCGCCGCCGCTTCAGCTTCAGCCCCACTTCCATGATCGCGCCGATGGCGGGCACGAATTCGCGGCCGAGATCGGTCAGCGCATACTCCACCGATGGCGGCGAGGTGGGCATCACCCGGCGGGTGATCACGCCTTTCTTCTTCAGCTCGCGCAGCCTTGCGCTCAGCACCTTGGCGGAGATCGGTGGGATGTCCGATCGCAACTCGCCGAAGCGGCGCGGGCCGGCGCTCAGATACCAGATCACATTCGGCGTCCAGGCGCCGCCGAGGAGCGCCATGCATTCCGTCAGCGGGCATCCGGGCAGCGGCACCCGGTTCTTGCGCAGCTTCAAGGCCATGATGATTCCGATTACCAAATGGAAACCTGAAAATGCAAGTTACCACCGGTTACGACATATACAATGGTTATCGATGATGTCACATTTGGCTTCGACGCCGTCAACAGGAGCCGCATATGAGCCGCAGGAACGAAGCCGTCAGCCGTTTGGGCATCGAGCATCCGATCATCCAGGGGCCGTTCGGCGGCGGCCTGTCGACGCCGCGACTGGTGGCGGCGGTTTCGAATCTTGGCGGCCTTGGTTCTTTCGGCGCCTATCACCTGGCGCCCGATGCCATCGGCCCGTTGGCGGCAGAAATCCACGCGCTGACAGCCAAGCCCTTCGCACTCAATCTCTGGGTCAGCGATCATGACGAAGGCGGCGAGAAGATCGACCAGGCCGAGTTCGACCGCATCTTCGAAATCTTCCGGCCCTATTTCCGCGAGCTTGATGTCGAGAAGCCGGCCATGCCCGCGCGCTATGGCCAGCGCTTCGCGGACCAGGTGGAGGCGCTGATCGATGCGGCGCCGCCGGCTTTCAGCTTCGTGTTCGGCATTCCCGGACCGGATGTGCTCGCCCGCTGCAAGAAGCGGGACATCGTCACCATCGGCGCGGCGACCTCGATCGCCGAAGCCGAGGCGCTGGAAGATGCGGGCATCGATCTGATCGTCGCGACAGGATTCGACGCCGGCGGCCACCGGCCGTCATTCCTGGCGCGGGCCGAGGACTCGCTGATGGGCACCTTCGCCCTGACTCAACTGGTGTCACGGCGCGTGAAGGCGCCGGTTATCGCCGCAGGCGGCATCGCCGATGGGCGCGGCGTTCGGGCAGCGCTGGCGCTGGGCGCACAAGCCGCGCAGATCGGCACCGCTTTCCTGGCCTGCGAGGAGTCCGGCGCGACGCCGGAGCACCGGGCCGCGCTGTTCAGCGCCAAGGCGGAACGGACGGCGCTGACCCGCGCTTTCTCGGGCCGGCTTGCCCGTGGCCTGCGTAACCGCTGGGTGGAGGAGATGGCGGGGCGGGCGGCGGAGTTGGCGCCCTTCCCCATTCAAAGCTGGTTCATGTCACAGCTCCGGCCCGCGGCGGCGAAGGCGGGGCGGACCGATCTGGTCTCGCTCTGGAGCGGCCAGATCGCACCCAACCTGAAACACCGCAGGGCCGGCGAGCTGATGCGAGCGATGATCGAGGAAACAGCAATTGCCGAGGCAGCCTTATGAGCTCAGCTTCTTCGCGATCGTCGCCGCATGCTTTGCCTGGAAGCGGACACCGGCCAGCTCCTTGGCAGAAGGCTGACGCGAGCCGTCGCTGTCGGCGATGGTCGAAGCTCCATAGGGCGAGCCGCCGACCACTTCCTTCACGCCCATCTGGTCCTTGAAGCTGTAGGGCAGGCCAACGAGGACGAAGCCCAGATGCAGCAGCACGACGTGGGTGGAGAGGATAGTGGACTCCTGGCCGCCATGCTGGGTCGCCGTCGAGGTGAACACTGCACCCACCTTGCCCACCAGCTTGTCGCCCATCCACAGGCCGCCGGCCTGGTCCAGGAAGTTCTTCATCTGCGCCGCCATGTTGCCGAAGCGCGTCGGCACGCCGAAGATGACGGCATCGTAGTCAGCCAGTTCGTTGATGGTGGCGATGGGCGCTGACTGGTCCAGCTTGAAGCCTGACTTTTTCGCCACATCCGCCGGCACCAGCTCGGGCACCCGCTTGATCGTGACCTCGGCCCCCGCCTCGCGCGCGCCCTCGGCCGCGGCCTGCGCCATTTTTTCCACATGGCCGTAGCTGGAGTAATACAGTACGAGAACCTTAGTCATGGTCTGGTTTCCCTCCGAATTGTCTGACGAAAAGCGATTGCCGTTCAGTTAGTGCAGATCGTGGATCGCACAAGAGCGGTTGCCCGCTGGAAACCAGCGTCCCTGCCGGATACTCTTGAGCAAATCCGGCCTTTCATGTCCGAGAGAATGACAGCCCAAAAAAGTCAGCCCGAAAAATCCGCGCCCGATAAATCCAAGCCGGGCGCAAAGGGCGAGCGCATCGCCAAGCTGCTGGCGCGCGCCGGCCTCTGCTCGCGCCGCGACGCCGAGCGCTGGATCGCCGCCGGCCGCGTCAGCATCGACGGCGTGGTGCTGGCCTCGCCGGCGATCAATGTGACCCCGGGCATGGCCGTGGCAGTCGACGGCAAGGCGATCCCGCTGAAGCAGCCGGCGCGGCTCTGGCGCTATTACAAGCCGCGCGGCCAGGTGACGACGGCGCGCGATCCGCAAGGACGGCCGACGGTGTTCGATGCCCTGCCCAAGGACATGCCGCGGGTGATCTCGGTCGGGCGGCTGGATCTGAACTCCGAGGGCCTGCTGCTGCTGACCAATGACGGCGAACTGGCGCGGAAGCTGGAGCTGCCGTCGGGCGGCTGGGTGCGGAAGTACCGGGTGCGCGTGCGCGGCGCGGTGGATCCGCAGGCGCTGCGCGACCTGGCCAAGGGCATCACCATCGACGAGATGAACTACGGCGCGGTGCAGGCCACGCTGGACCGGCAGCAGGGCAGCAACGCCTGGCTCACTTTTGCCCTGACCGAAGGCAAGAACCGGGAGATCCGCCGCATCTGCGAGCATCTGGGCTGGCCGGTGAGCCGGCTGATCCGGGTGTCCTTCGGACCGTTCGAGCTGGCAGGGACTTGAGGCGGGAGCGGTGGAGGAAGTGCCGGCGGGATCGATCGGAACACTGCTGGGTGGTGGCGCAAGAAAGAAAGATTCACCACAGAGGACACAGAGGCACAGAGAAGAAAGGAAGAGGAGGATAGCCGCAGATAAACGCAGATGAACACAGATACACCGCGCTTGCGCTCTCAACGATAGGGCTCTGACGTCTCGCGCGCATTCCTGCGCGCCTCCGGCGCGCAAGCAAGCAATCTGGCAGAGGAAACCCGGTGACGTCTCAGAGATTCTCGATGAATCTGTGTTCATCAGCGTTCATCAGCGGCTAACCCATCCTTGCTTGCTTCTCTGTGTTCTCTGTGCCTCTGTGGTTGCTCTTCCTTGACTTGCATCCCCGCTTTGCCGCCGCTCCGCGCCGTTGCTAATCTCCCCTGATAACAAGAACAAACTCCGGGAGAGCAGACATGAACGACATCGCGCCCGTCGCGGCATGGGATGAGGCGACCTATCAGCGGATGAAGGCGGAGACCAGCCGCTGGTATTGGTTCGGCATCCCCACCTTCTTCCGCGCGCCCTGGAACGAAGACCTGACGGCGGCGGATATCGGCCTCGTCGGCGTGCCTCACAGTTCCGGCAACGGCTCCACCGAGCGCGACCAGCATCTGGCGCCGCGCTTCCTGCGGCATATGTCCGGCTGGTACCGGCGCTGCCACGCCCTGTTCAACCTCAACCCCTGGAAGGAATGCCGGATCAACGATCTCGGCGACGTGCCGCTGCCGGAAGCGATGGTCAACGACATCAGCGTGCAGCATATCGAGGCCTATTATAAGCGCCTGGACGAAGCGGGCGTGCGGCCGGTCTCCATCGGCGGCGATCACTCCATCACCGGCCCGATCCTGAAGGCGATCTCAGGCCCGAACGCCAAGCTCACCGGCGGCAAGAAGGTGGCGCTGGTGCATTTCGACGCCCATACCGACGCCTATGATCACATTCCCCACTGGCTCGGCAGCGTGCGCTCCGCCGCCCATTGGGCCGCCTATCTCGTCGCCGAGGGCCATGTGGATGCGTCGAAGAGCGTGCAGGTGGGCATCCGCGGCAATGTGGTGACCCTGGACTGGCGCAAGTCCAGCGACCGCATGGGCTACCGCGTCATCTCCATCGACGAGTACCGGGAGATCGGCATCCAGAAGACCATCGAGACGATCCTGGAGCGGGTCGGCGACTCGCCGATCTACATTACCTTCGATGTGGACTGCCTGGATCCCAGCGTGGCGCCGGCCGCTGCCAATCTGGAACCCGGCTATGACGGCTTCACCTCGTCGGAGGTGATCAAGATCATGCAGGGCCTGAAGGGCAAGAACGTGATCGGCGCCGACATCGTCTGCATCATCCCGACCAAGGACAGCCCGAACAACATCACCACCTTGACCGCGATGGTCATCATGTTCGAGCAGCTATGCCTGATCGCGGAATATCTGAGAGGGAAGAAGAAATGAATCGCGCGACAACGAAGGACACGGCGCCAAAGCTCACCGAGCCGCCGCGGAAGCCTTATCACACCTTCCTGAACTTTCCGCTGGCCACCGACCTGGACGATCTGCAGGCCGATGTGGCGATTCTCGGCCTGCCTTATGGCGCGCCCTATCGCATGTCGGAGGTGACCAACGATCAATCCAACGCGCCGACGGCCGTGCGTCAGGCGACCGAGCGGCTGAGCCAGGCGCTGGACCGGCATGACTTCGATTTCGACGGGCCGCTGTTCGCGGGCAAGAACATCCGCGCGGTGGATTGCGGCGACGTGGTCGCCGATCCCTGGGACATGAAGGCCCATTACCGCAACGCCGAGGCGGCGGCGCGGAAGATCCTGCCGAAGGTCAAGATGCTGCTGTCCATCGGCGGCGATCATGGCGTGCCGATCCCCATCTTCCGCGCGCTGGAGACCGTGGGGCCGATCACGCTGGTGCATGTGGATGCCCATCTCGACTGGCGCGACGAGGTCGAGGGCGTGAAGGAAGGCTATTCCAATCCGTTCCGCCGCGCGTCGGAGATGAAATGGATCGAGGGCATGATCCAGATCGGCCTGCGCGGCCAGGGCAGCGCGCGGCCCTCGGACATCAAGGACGCCAAGGCCTATGGCTCCCAGGTGTTCACTTCGTATGATGTGCTGGAGCAGGGCATCGAGTCCGTGCTGAAGCGCATCCCCGACGGGCGCAAGTATTATCTCTCCGTCGATGCCGATGGCGTCGATCCCGGCGTCATGCCGGCGGTCATGGCGCCCTCGCCCGGCGGGCTGCTCTATCACCATATGCGTTCGCTGATTCATGGCCTGGTGAAGAAGGGCCGGCTGGTGGGCATGGATATCGTGGAGATCGCGCCGAAATACGATCTCAACGACCTCACCACCATCGCCGCCGGCCGCCTGTTCATGAACGCCATCGGCGCCGCGGCGAAGGCGGGGCATCTGGGGTGAGGAGAAGGAAGGATTCACCGCAAAGGCGCAGAGGCGCAAAGAAGCAAGAAAGGGGGTTGGCCACAGATGAACGCAGATAAACACAGATGCAGCGTGACTTTCTTGGCGAGAGCGAACGCTGATATGGCCATGGATTCCCGCGCGCCTGCGGCGCGCAAGAAATTAAACAGCAGTGAGATATCGCGGCGTTTCCAAAATCCACACCCTATCTGTGTTCATCTGCGTTCATCTGTGGCCAAACTTCTTTCTGACTTTATTCTTTGCGCCTCTGCGCCTTTGCGGTTCATCTTCTCCAACCGCCTCGCCTAATGGCATCATCCCATGCGCATCGTCGGCGGTAAGCATCGCGGGCGGCGGATCGAGGCGCCGCCGGGACAGGACGTGCGGCCGACCTCCGACCGCGCGCGGGAGGCGCTGTTCAACATCCTGATCCACGGCCATCTCTCCGCCGACGGCACGTCGCCGTTACCGGGCGCGCGGGTGCTCGACGCTTTCGCCGGCAGCGGTGCGCTCGGGCTGGAAGCGCTGTCCCGCGGCGCCGGTCATGCGCTGTTCATCGAGAGCGATGCCAAGGCCTGCGCCGCCATCCGCGCCAATGCGAAGGCCCTGGGCGAGACAGCCAACGCCACCGTCATGCCCGGCGATGCGACGAAGCCGCCGCCCTGCCCCGGTGCGCCTTGCTCGATTGTTTTCCTTGATCCGCCCTATGGCCGCGATCTCACTGCACCGGCCCTGGCAGCCCTTGCGGCACGCGGCTGGATCGCTGACGGTGCGATTTGTATCGTGGAATTGGCGATCGACGACGGCATCACGCTGCCGCCGAGCTTCACGCTGCTGGATGACCGCAACTATGGAAAGGCGCGGCTGCTGATTTTGAAACATTCCCCAGTGGGGTAGTTCAGGCCTTCGCCCTTCCCCGCACCGTCTCACGCCAGAGAATGTACAGCCCGCTGCCGATGATGACGGCGGAGCCGGAGATCACCCAGGCATCGGGAATGTCGCCGAACAGGAACAGGCCGAAGAACACCGCCCAGATCATCTGTGAATAGTGGAAGGGCGCCACAATGGCCGAGGGCGCGAGGCGGAAGGCGCGAATCAGCATCAGGTGGCCGGCGCCGCTGAGCAGGCCGAGAACCGCCATCAGTCCCAGATCCGGCCAGGACATCGGCACATAGACCTCGGGCATGATCGGCGCGCTCACCGCCAGCAGCGCCACCACCATCCAGAAGATCAGCCCGCCGGTAGACTCGTCCTTGCCCATGCGCCGCACCAGGATCAGCGACAGGCCGAAGAACAGCGCCGAGGAGATCGCGGCGATATGCCCCGCCTTGAGCTCGGCGATGCCCGGGCGCAGCACGATCAGCACGCCGATGAAGCCGACGACCACCGCGCTCCAGCGGCGCCAGCCGACCTTCTCGCCGAGGATCGGCACCGAGAGCGCGGTCACCACCATCGGCACGGCGAAGATCAGCGCATAGGCATCGGCCAGCGGCAGCTCGGTGAAGGCGTAGAACACCAGCACCATGTCGATCGCCAGCAGGATCGAGCGCAGCCCCACCAGCCAGGGATGGCGCGGCCGCAGCTTGTGCAAGCCGCCCTCGTGCCGGATCAGCAGCGCCACGGGAATCAGCGTGAACAGGTTGGAGACGAAGATGATCTGGAACACCGAATAGCGCTCGGTCAGCCATTTGACCCCCGCATCGGCGCAGGAGAAGATCGAGAACGCGATCAACGCGAAGGCGATCCCGCGCGCGACATGATCGCCTGCTGTCCGATGGGCTGCTGAAGCGGTGATGGGGAGTCTCCCGGGGTCGCTAGGGGCGCGCATATAATCAGGTGCGTCAGGTGCGGTAAAGCAGGATTGCGGATTTCGTCTTCCTGCGGCAAGCAAACAAACCACGGCAGCAGATGAGTCGATCCTTCAGTGTGAAAAGCTACGAAGAGGCCTTCGACTGCGATGGCAGTCTTCGCGATATCTATGTCGTGTCCATATCGCGGGATGATTGGAATAAATTTCTGACATTGGCTAGATCGGACGAGTACCGAGTGTCGTTTTGGATCAATGGCGTGCCAGCGCCAATCCCATCCGATGTAAAAGGAGTATTCTATCCGGAGATGAATGCCGGCCTGCTGCTGGAAATCGACATGAGCAGCGTAAGGTTGAATTGCCATTTCTTTCTGGAGAGTGAGCTTGAACTGGACCTCGATCCTCGTGAAGTGAACAGTGATGAGAAGGCTGAAGCTGTGCTCACGTTTATGTCTCAGCTTGGCCGGGCGCTTGGAAAGGAAGTTCTCATGACCGCCGAGAATGCCCCCGCCGCGGTCATATTCCGCTACGATCCTTCAGCAGACAAAGTGACCTATATCTCACCGCCGTCCGCCCAGAGCGACCGGAGATCGGCCCCCGCAGATTGATAGTGTCCAATTCCGCAACTCCGGCGGTGCGACACCACAACTTGTCATCCCGGGGCCGGCGCGTCAGCGACGGAGCCCGGGACCCATGAACTCGGAATTCGTCGGGTTACCTCTCCACGGTTCGGTGTTCATGGGTCCCGGACAACTGCGCTGACGCGCAGTTTCCGGGATGACAATAGTTGAGTGTTCCTTCGCGACGCCTCCAAAGAAAATCCCTTAAATCCCCAGACTTAGCCGGCACCGCCTTGTGCGAGAGTGACCGTCGGCAGCCTGCGACAATCTTGCGCAGCGCCTTGATTCCGCCGCCCAGTTATCATAAGTTACCTTATCATAAGCAACATATATGATTTTGCCATGAGCGGCCGCAATCCCGAACGCAGCCTGGGTTTTCTCCTGCACGACGTTTCGCGCCTGCTGCGCAAGCGGTTCGACCGGCGCGCGCGGACCATCGGCCTGACCCGCGCCCAGTGGTCCGTCCTGGCCCATCTGTCGCGCAACGAAGGCATCAACCAGGCGGCGCTGGCCGACATCCTGGAGATCGAGCCGATCACCCTGGTGCATCAGCTCGACAAGCTGGAGGCCGCCGGCTGGATCGAGCGGCGGCTGGACGCGGCCGATCGCCGCGTGCGGCTGCTGTTCATCACCGCCACCGGACGGAAGTTCCTGGAGAAGATGCATGAGCTGGGCGCCGCCACCCGGGCCGAGGCGCTGGCCGGCGTTTCATCAGCGGAACATGACGCGCTGATCGACAGTTTAATCAAGATCAAGGCCAACCTGTCGGAGCGGGAAACCGCCAGCCAGACCGGCGAAATCGAAACCAATGAATCAGCGCGGGGGCGGATGCGCCGCCCGCGCCGGGCCGCCCGCTAGCGGCAATCGGGTGCAATCATGAACGCGATTTCACAGACGACGGACATGGCCGCCCCGGCCGTTTCCGAACCCACGCCGGCGGTGAGCCCGGCGCCGCGCCGTCCCCTGATGCGCCGGCTGCGGCCGCTGCTGCTGATCCTCGGGCCGCTCGCGCTGCTGATCGGCGGCGCCTATTTCTACGTCTCGGGCGCGCGCTATGTGTCGACCGACAACGCCTATGTGAAGGCCGACATCGCCGCCATCAGCGCCGAGATCTCCGGCAAGGTGGAGGCCGTCGCCGTCGCCGACAATGACCATGTCACCGCCGGGCAGCTGCTGTTTCAGGTCGACCCGCAGCCCTTCCGCCTGGCGCTGGCCCAGGCCGAGGCGCAGCTCAAGACCACCCGCGACGGCATCCTGGCCAAGGAGGCCAGCTATCGCCAGAAGCAGTCCGAGATCGTGATGGCGCAGGAGAACATCGCCTTCTACGAGCAGGAGCTCGGCATCTACGAGAAGATGGCGAAGAGCCAGATCGCCGCGCAGACCCAGCTCGACGAGGCGCGCCACAACCTGACCACGTCGCGGCAGGAACTGCCGGCGCTGCAGCAGGAGCTGGCGGCCATCCTCGCTGAGCTGGGCGGCCAGGCCGATGCGCCGCCGGAGCAGCATGCGCGCTATCTCGCCGCCCAGGCGGCGCGGGACCAGGCGGCGCTGGACCTGCAGCGCACGGAGATCCATGCGCCCGCCAACGGCATCATCACCAACCTGACGCTGCGGCCCGGCGACTATATCAAGACCGGCACGCCGATCTTCAGCCTGGTGGAGACCGACCATCTGTGGGTCGAGGCGAACTTCAAGGAAACCGACCTGACCCATGTGCGGCCGGGTCAAACCGCCTCGGTGGAGATCGACACCTATCCCGGCACGACCTGGACCACGACGGTGGGCAGCATCAGCGCCGCGACAGGCGCGGAGTTCGCCCTGCTGCCGCCGCAGAACTCCAGCGGCAACTGGGTCAAGGTGGTGCAGCGCATTCCCGTGCGGCTGGAGATCGCCGACCGGCCCGGCCAGCCGCCGCTGCGCGCGGGCATGAGCGCGGTCATCGAGATCGACACCGGCTATCACCGCATCCTGCCCAGCCCGATCGGCTCGGCCCTGGCCTGGATGGGAGTCGACCAATGACCTCCGCCGCCGCGGGCGTAGCCCCCGGTGCGGTCCCTGGGGCGGCTTCTGGGGCGCCCGCCCACCGCGGCATGATCGTCGTCTCCATCATGCTGGCGACGATCATGCAGGCGCTGGACACCACCATCGCCAACGTGGCGCTGCCGCACATGCAGGGCAGCCTGTCGGCCACCCAGGAACAGATCAGCTGGGTGCTGACCTCCTACATCGTCGCCGCCGCCATCATGACGCCGCCGACCGGATTTCTCGCGGCGCGCTTCGGCCGCAAGCGGCTGTTCCTGTTCGCCGTCGCCGGCTTCACCGTGGCGTCGCTGCTCTGCGGCCTGGCGCAGACGCTGCCGCAGATGGTGGCGTTCCGCTTGCTGCAGGGCGTGTTCGGCGCCGCCCTGGTGCCGCTGTCCCAGGCGGTGCTGCTTGGATACCTATCCCAAGGAGCAGCACGGCTCCGCCATGGCGCTCTGGGGCGTCGGCGTGATGGTGGGTCCGATCCTGGGCCCGACGCTGGGCGGCTATCTGACCGAATACTACGACTGGCGCTGGGTGTTCCTGATCAACCTGCCCTTCGGCCTGATGGCCTTCTTCGGCATCCTCGGCTTCGTGCCGGAGACCAAGCGCGACGCCGGCCGCGGCTTCGACTTCTTCGGCTTCGCCATGCTGAGCCTGGGCATCGGCGCGCTGCAATTGATGCTGGATCGCGGCGAGGTCCAGGGCTGGTTCGGATCCACCGAGATCATTCTCGAGGCCTGCCTCGCCGGCCTCGGCATCTATCTCTTCCTGGTGCAGATGCTGACCGCGGAACGGCCATTCCTGGAGCCGCGTCTGTTCAGGGATCGCAACCTGGTGGTCGGGCTGCTGTTCATCTTCGTCATCGGCATCATCCTGCTGGCGACGCTGGCGCTGATGCCGCCCTTCCTGCAGGGGCTGATGGGCTATCCCGTGATCACCACGGGCATGGTACTGGCGCCGCGGGGCATCGGCACCATGATCGCCATGATCGTGGTGGGCCGGATCGTCGGCCGCGTGGATGCGCGGATACTGATCTTCGGCGGCCTGGCACTGACCGCTTTGTCTTTGTGGGAGATGGCGGAATTCACCACGGATGTCAGCCAATGGGCCATCATCCGCACCGGCGTCGTCCAGGGGCTGGGGCTGGGGCTGATCTTCGTGCCGCTGAGCGCGCTGACCTTCGCCACGCTGGCGCCGGAGCTGCGCACGGAAGCCACCGGCCTGTTCAGCCTGATGCGCAATCTCGGCAGCAGCATCGGCGTCTCCATCGTCACCGCGCTGTTGTCGCAATTCACGCAGATCAATCACATGCAGATCGGCGAGCATATCTCGCCGTTCAATCCCATGATGTCGCCGGGTCTGCTGCCGCCATTGCTCGATCCGTCGACGCCGGAGGGAATCGCCGCGCTGAATGCCCTGGTGACCCAGCAGGCCGCCACCATCGCCTATCTCAATGACTTCCGGCTGATGATGTATGTGGTGCTGGCGGCGTTGCCGATGCTGTTGCTGCTGCGCCGCCCCGTGCGCGCGAAAGCCGCGCCGGCTACCGCTGTGGCGGTTGCTGATTGAAGACGACACCGACTGCTTTGGGTAGTCCAGCGCCTCTGCCCCCTCCTGCATCGGTTCTGTGAGTTGCGTCAGCATTTGGCTCCCCCTCCCCCGCTTCGCGGGGGAGGGAAGTCGAGCGTGCATATTGCTTGAGAACAGCCAGACAGATTGGGGCGCGAGCGGGAGGGGGCGGCTCGATGGTGCCGAGCTACTCCGGCATCCGCCGGCTGGTCAGAGCGGCGCCGCCGTCGACCACCAGCACCGTGCCGGTGACATAGTCACCAGCGGGCGAGCAGAGATAGGCCACGGCCAGCGCCACCTCCCGCGGCGCGCCCAGGCGCGGCACCGGCAGGCCGGCCACGTCGCGGCCGGAATCTTCCTCGGCATATTGGCGGATGCCTTCGGTATCGATGGTGCCCGGACCCACCGCATTGACCAGGATGCCCGCGCGCGCCCATTCCATCGCCAGGGTCTTGGTCAGGTTGACCACCGCGGCGCGGGCGGCGGCGGCATGGGCGAAGCGCGGCGCGCCCTCGATATCGGAAAAGACGATGTTGACGATGCGGCCGCCGCTATGCGCCGCGATCGCGCGCCTGGCAAAGGCGCGGCACATCTGCCAGGTGCCCTGGAGATTGAGATCGGTCACCGCGCGGAAGCCGTTGGCGGAAATGTCGAGCGCCGCCGCCGCGAACTGCCCGCCGGCATTGTTGACCAGGAAATCCGGCAGGCCGCGATCGCGCACCAGATCGTCGAACAGCGTCTCCACCTGCGCCTCGTCGCGGATATTGACGGCATGCCATGCGGCATCGGCGCCAAGCTTGCGCAGTTCATCCGCCGCCGCCTGCAGCTTCGCCTCTGTCCGTGCGGCTATCGTCACCCGCGCGCCCAGCGCGGCGAATTCCCGGGCGATGGCGAAGCCGATGCCGGTGCCGCCGCCGGTGACCAGCAGATGCTTCCCGGCGAAAAGGCCGGGTGCGAAGACCGGCGCGTTACTGTCCCTTGCCGTTGTCACTGAAGCACCCCTTGGTACCGTTCAGCCCAGCTTGGCATGGCGCTGCCCGTTGGCAAACGGCAGCAGCGCCAGGATTCCGGCGACGGTGACGGCGGCGGCGATCCAGAACATCGCCGACGAACTCCAGACATCCCACAGAAAGCCGGCGGCGAGCGTACCCACCATGGCGATGCCCGATACCAGATGGAAAACACCGAACGCCGTGCCGCGGAGATCGGCCGGCGCCAGGTCGGCCACCAGCGCCGCCAGCAACCCCTGGGTCAGCGCCAGGTGCAGGCCGAACAGCGCGGCGCCGGCGAAGACGAGGGCGATCGACCCGGCGGCTGCCAGCACCGCATGGCTCGCCGCCAGCATTGCGAAGCCGCCGATCAGCAGCGGCCAGCGGCCGATGCGGTCGGAGAGGAGGCCGACCGGCGCGGTCAGCAGCGTCGTCATCAAGCTCATGGCCGCCAGCAGCGCCGGCGCTACGGCCAGCGGCAATCCCAGCTGCTGCCCGCGCAGGAGATAGAATGCATCGGTGAAGCGCGGCAGCAGCAGGAGCAGCAGCACGGCGATGAACAACCAGAACCGGCGGCCGAGCCGCCGCAGGGCGGCCCGCTGCAGCGGGAACCCATCAGCGCTTTGCACCGCTGCCGCGTCCTCGCGCACGCCGAAACCCAGAACCGCCAGCGAAAGCACCGCGGGGATGCAGGCGACCCAGAACACCGCCTGGACGTCATCGAGGAACAGCCACATCAGGGCGATGGCCAACAGCGGACCCAGCAGCGTGCCAGCCTCGTCCAGCGATTGCCGCAGGCCATACGCTGCCCCACGCAACTCCGGCGGCGTGACATCGGCCACCAGCGCGTCCCGGGGCGCGCCGCGGATGCCCTTGCCCAGCCGGTCGACGAAACGGGCCAGCAGGATGCCGCCGGCGCCGGCGGCGATCGGGAACAGGATCTTGCCCAGGCCGCTGAGGCCGTAGCCCAGCAGCGCCAGCTCCTTCCGGCGCCGGATCCAGTCGCTGAGCACGCCGGAGAACAGCTTGGCGAACGACGCCGTGCCTTCGGCCACCGCATCGATCAGCGCCACCATGGCTACGGTGGCGCCGAAATGCGCCACCAGATAGCCCGGCAGCAGGCCGTAGATGATGGAGGAACTGAGATCGGTGAACAGGCTGACGATGCCCAGCAGCCAGACCGTGCGGTGCAGGGCGCGGAAGCGGCCGAACATGGCGGCAGCCTAGCGCCGGCCGAACAGCCGCTCGATATCGGAGAGCTTCAGCTCCACATAGGTGGGCCGGCCGTGATTGCACTGGCCGGAATGGGGCGTCGCCTCCATCTCCCGCAGCAGCGCATCCATCTCCGCGGGCGCCAGCCGCCGCCCGGCGCGCACGCTGCCATGGCAGGCCATGGTGCCGCAGATCTGCTCCAGCCGTTCCTTCAGGCTCAGCGCCTGGCCGAATTCCGCCAGCTCGTCGGCGAGGTCGCGGACCAGCCCGGCGGCATCGGTGGCGCCCAGCAGCGCCGGAACCTCGCGCACCACGACCGCGCCCGGACCGAAGGCTTCGATCACCAGGCCGAGCTCCGCCAGCTCACCGCGCCTGCTGACGATGCGCTGCGCCGCCGCTTCGTCCAGCTCCACCACGGCGGGGATCAGCAGCACCTGCCGGGCAATGCCGGCCTGCGTCAGCGCCGCTTTCATGCGCTCATAGACCAGCCGCTCATGGGCCGCATGCTGATCGACGATCACCAGGCCGTCGGCGGTCTGGGCGATGATGTAGGTCTCGTGCAGCTGCGCCCGCGCCGCACCAAGCGGATGGGCGGCTGCCGGTGCGCCGTCGGCCGCGGGCGGTGCGGAGGGCGCGTGCAAGCCCGACATGTCGGTGGTCCGCGGATCCACCGACGGCAAATCGTAGGGCGCATAGAGGGCGGCGGTCTGTTCGCCGAATCCGCGCGGTCCGGAGCCGTGCTGCGGCCGCCAGCTATTCGCCGCCGACAGCGGCCGTTCGCCCGGCCGGAAGCTGCCCAGCGCCGCCAGGGACACGGTGGTGGAGGCCCGGTGGCCGGCCGCCGCCAGCGCATGCTTGGAGGCGCCGACGATCAGGCCGCGCACCAGGCCGGGATCGCGGAAGCGCACCTCGGCCTTCGTCGGGTGGACATTCACATCCACCTCTTCCGCCGGCAGATCGACGAACAGCGCCACCAGCGGATGGCGGTCGCGGGCGAGGAAATCCTGGTAGGCGCCGCGCACCGCGCCCTGCAGCAGCCGGTCGCGCACCGGGCGGCCGTTGACGAACAGATATTGCTGCGCCGAGGTCGCGCGGTTCAGCGTCGGCAGGCCGATATAGCCCGACAGCCGCACGGATTCGCGCAGGGTATCGATCGGCAGCGCATTGTCGGCGAAGTCGCGGCCCATCACCTGGGACAGCCGCGCCAGCCGCGCCGCCGCCGCATCGGTCAGCAGGTCGCCCGCGGGCCCGTGGCGCAGGACCGCGCGGGAATCGTCGAACAAGGCGAAGGCGATCTTCGGATAGGCCATGGCCAGCCGGTTGACGATGTCGGCGGCATGGTCGAGCTCGGTCCGCACCGCCTTGAGGAATTTCAGCCGCGCCGGCGTGGCGTAGAACAGATCCCGCAGCTCGACGCGCGTGCCCGCCGACAGCGCCGCCGGTTCCGGCTCGCCCTTGGCGCCGCCATCGACGGAGATGCGCCAGCCCTCGGCGCGCGCCGGACTTGCGTGAGGTGATGGTGAGGCGCCCAACAGCACCGATCGACGGCAGCGCCTCGCCGCGGAAGCCCAGGGTGGCGATGTTGACGAGATCGTCGTCGGGCAGCTTCGAGGTGGCGTGGCGCTCCACCGCCAGCGCGAGCTCGGCCGGCGTCATGCCGAGGCCGTCATCGGCGACGGCGATCAAGCCGCGGCCGCCGTCGCGCAGGGTCACCTCGATATTCTGCGCACCGGCGTCGATGGCGTTTTCCACCAGCTCCTTCACCGCCGAAGCCGGCCGCTCGATCACTTCGCCGGCGGCGATCCGGTTGACCAGGTTGGGCGGGAGAACGCGAATCGGCATGACCGATAGCCTGCGAATTTGCGGGAGGGTGGCGAATCGGGAAGCGGCCGCGATCCTACCAGACAGCGGGCCTTGCAACCAGCGGCCGGCCCGATCGCCGGCCCCGATTCGGCCTAGAACAGTCCCTCCGGCGCCGGCGCCGTGGCGGTCACGCCGGCCGGCTTGCCGACCACGACCACCAGCAGTTTGGCGGGATCGAGCAGCCGCTTGGCCACCCGCTTCACGTCGTCGGCGGTGACCGCTTCGACATAGCTGTTGCGCTTGGTGAAATAGTCGGCGCCGAAATCTTCCTCCTGCACCGCCACCAGGATATCGGCGATACGCTGGCTGCTGGAGAAGCGCAGCGCGTAGGAACCCGTGATATAGGATTTGGCGTCGGCGATCTCCTCTGCGGTCGGCCCGTCCACCGCCAGCCGCGACCATTCCCGGCGCAGGATGTCGATCGTCTCGCCGGCGCTTTCGTTCTTCGTCGCCACCTGGCCCATGATGATGCCCGTGTGATCCAGCGTCACCAAATCGGTGGCGATGGAATAGGCAAGGCCGCGCTTCTCCCGCACCTCCTCGGTGAGCCGCGACGAGAAGCCGCCGCCGCCGAGAATGTAGTTCATCACATAGGCCGCAAAGAAATCGGGATCGTGCCGCTTGAGGCCTTCATGGCCGAACAGCACCACGCTCTGGGGGATGTCGCGATCGACGATGACGGTCGTGCCACCGTCCACCGGTGCGACCTCGGCGATGTCTGGCAGATCGGCTTTCTCCGGCAGCGCGCCGAAAGTCTTGTCCAGCAGCATGCCCAGATCCGCCGGGGTGATGTCGCCGACCACGCCGAGGATCAGATTGTCGCGGGCGAAGACGCGCTTCATATAAGCGCGGAAATCCTCGACGGTGACGGCTTTCAGGCCTGCCTCGGTGCCGCCGGTCTGTCGGCTATAGGGATGATCGGGATAGCCCAGACGCCACCAGGCGCGGCTGGCGATGGAGCCGGGATCGCTGACATCGCCGGCAATGACGCTCAGGAGCTGACCGCGGATGCGTTCCACGGGATCGGCGTCGAAGCGCGGCTGGGTCAGGCCGAGGCGGAGAAGGTCGAAGGCCTGGTCGCGATTCTCGGTCAGCGTGCGGAGGCCGCCGCTGAATTCATCCATGCCGGCATCGAAGCGCCAGTCGATGGAAAGCTCGTTCAGCCGCCGCTGGAACGTGCCGGAATCCAGATCGCCGGCGCCCTCGTCCAGCAGGCCGGCCAGCAGGCTGGTCATGCCCTCCTTGCCGGCGGGATCCAGCACCGAGCCGCCGCGGAAGGCGAGGCTGAGCGAGATCAGGGGAATGCTGTGATCCTCCACCAGCCAGGCCTTGATGCCGCCGGGACTGGTGATTTGCTGCAGCTCGATCGCCCGGGCCGGCGACGCGAGCGCAAACAGGCCGGCGAGAGCAAGCGTAGCGGCGGCGCGGGGGCAGCGGCCGATCATCGCGAGGACTCCGGTCATTCTGCGCCTCCGATCGGCAGCAAAGTGCCGGTCACCGAATAATTGATCTGCAGCACTTTCGCCGCGGCGGTCTTCACCTGTTCCGCGGTGACCGCCTGGATGCGGTCGGGCCATTCCTCGATATCCTCGATGGTGCTGCCGGTGCTGAGGCTGGTGCCGATGATGCGCGCCGGCGCCGCGATGCCATCGCGCGCCTTGATGGCATCGGACAGCAGCGCCTTTTTCGCCGCCGCCAGTTCGTCCTCGGTGACGCCGTCGCGCAGCAGCCGGGCGATCTCTTCGTCCGTGACCTTCTCGACTGTGGCGGCATCGGTTCCCGGCGGCGGCACAGCGTAGAAGCTGAAGGTGCCGAGATCGTAGGCATCGGAATCGAAATAGGCGCCGGCGCTGACGGCAATGCGGTCATCGACTACCAGCCGGCGAAAAAGACGGCTGGTGGTGTTGCCGCCGAGGATTTCGGCCAGCAATTCCAGCGCATAGACCTCTTCCTTGGGGCCGATGCGATAGCTCGGCGCCTGATACTGGCGCGACCATTGTCCCTGCTTCACTTCGGCGCTTTCCATCGTTACCCGGCGCGGCGCGAATTGCGCCGGCTCCTGCGGCCGGTTGCGCTCGGGCACATCGCGCCTGGCGATCACGCCATAATATTTTTCCGCCAGCGGCCGCACCTGCTCCAGCGTGACGTCGCCGGCGATGATCAGTGTCGCGTTGTTGGGCGCGTACCAGCGGCCGTACCAGTCGAGCGCATCCGCCGTGGTCAGCTGGCGCATCTCGTTTTCCCAGCCGATGGTGGGCATGCGATAGGGATGATTCAGATACAGGCTGGCGCGCATCATTTCCGACAGGCGAGCGCCCGGTTCGTTGTCGATGCGCTGCCGGCGCTCTTCCAGGATCACGTCACGCTCCGGCAGCACTTCCTTGTCGGTGAGCACCAGATTGGCCATGCGGTCGGCCTCGAGCCGCATCACGTCTTCCAGATGTTCCACCGCCACCGACTGGAAAAAGGCGGTGTAGTCCTCGGTGGTGAAGGCATTCTCGTCGCCGCCATAACGGGCCACTTCGTTGGAGAAGGCGCCGGGTGGCACGGTCTTGGTGCCCTTGAACATCAGATGCTCGAGGAAATGGGCGATGCCGGTCTTGCCCGGCTTCTCATCGGCGGCGCCGCAGCGGTACCAGACCATATGGGTGACCACGGGTGCCCGGTGATTTTCCACCACCACAACCTGCAGGCCGTTGGCCAGCGTGAAGGTCCGGGGATCGAACACCTTCGCCTGCGCGGTGGCGGCGCCGGCGCTGCCGAGAATGAAGGCGGCCAGCGCCGCCGCGATCCGAATGTGAAAGGCCGAGAATTTCATGAATTGCCCGAAGGATTCGGTTGCGACTGTGGGAGATATAGCGCAAACGGGCGCCGTTGCAGCGGCGCCCGTCGATGAATCTGTCATCACATCGGCGTCAGCGGCTCAGAAGATGCCTTCCAGCAGGCCCTTCTTCTTGCGCGTGATGATCGGCGTGTCGCCTTCGGTCATCGGCTTGCCCTGATCGATGTTCTCCTGGATGCGCTGGCTCTCGCCCACGGGATCGACGACCGAGCCATAGGGCTCCTGCTCGCGCCAGAACACCAGGCGGCTGACCACGGTACGGTCCCGCTCCACCTGGGAAGCGGTCTCCTCTTCGACGATCTGCCGGATGTTCGGGATCCACATCCACGGCGCCGGCGGTGGTCAGAAAGGCCGCTTCGCCCGCCGACTTGTCGGTGAGATCGATGGTGGGAGCCGGCTCGCCAGTGCTGGAGCCGACGACGATCGACTGCGCCTGGTCGCGGGTCGCCGGTTCCTGCGGGCGGGGCGCGCCGGGCGCCGGCGGCTTCAGGTTGATATCCGGCGGCATGCTGAGCGGCGCATGGGCGATGACCTGAAACTCGTCGGGCGCCGTGCGGGTCAGGCCGATGGACTCGCGAAACGAGTTGCCGCAGCCGGCAAGGGCCAGCGCGACAGTCAGAATAGCCAATCCAGCCAGTGGGTTATGACGCATCTGTGTCTCCTGTTACGGCGCTGTTCTACTCTTTTCCTCGCGCCGGAACAATCCGTCCAAAACGAGCATGGAAACGCCGACGAAAATGCCGGTATCCGCCAGGTTGAAGGCCGGCCATTGGCAGCCGAATCCACCCAGCCAGACTGTTTCGAGAATGCGGCAAAATCCGGGATAGGCTTCGCCATGGAACCAGAGGAAATCGAAGACGCCGGCAAAGCGCAGGCGGTCGAGCACATTGCCGAGAGCGCCGCCGATGATCAGGCCGAGGGCGATGGCGGGCCAGCGCAAGGTCAGGCGCGATAGCCAGACGCCCAGGCCGATGACGATGGCGACGGCAAAACCCGCGAAGATCCAGGGCGCCACCGGCGAGTCCGAGCGGAACAGGCTGAAAGCGATTCCCCGGTTCCAGGCGAACACGAGATCGAAGAACGAGGTGACCGGGACGTTTTGCGGCGGATCCATCAGCACGTCGCGGATCCACCATTTGCTGGCCTGATCCACCAGCAGCGCCGCGACGGCGACCGCGAAACCCAGGCGCATTGGCCGCAAACGGCGTGGCCCCACCGGCTGCTACTCCGCCGCCGCGCGCGGGCCGAGCGCCTCGGCGCAGCGGCCGCAGACCCCGTCATGGCCGTGGCGGCCCACATCGGGCAGCACGCGCCAGCAGCGCTCGCATTTGTCGCCGTCGGCCAGCTCGACCACCACGCCCACATCGGGCACGTCGGCCAGGGTGAAGGCGCCGGCGGGCGGAGCGCCCGGCTGCAAAGTCGCCGCCGAGGTGATGGAGATTTCCGCCAGATCGACGCCGTTCAGCGCCTCGACATAGGTGCCGTTGGCGAAGATCTTCGGATGGGCCTGCAGGCTGGCGCCGATGCGCTTATTCGCCCGCTCCAGCTCGATGGCGCCGGTGACGACGCGGCGGAGATCCCGGATCTTGTTCCACTTGGCCGCCAGCGCCTCGTCGCGCCAGTTCTGCGGCACCTCCGGATAGGTGCGAAGATGCACGCTGTCGTTCCAGGCCTCGTTCTCCGTGCGGCCATTGCGGAATTGCCAGGCCTCTTCCGCCGTGAAGCAGAGGATCGGCGCGAGCCATGTGACAAGGCAGTTGAACACCCGGTCGAACACCGTGCGGGCGGCGCGGCGGCGCAAGCTGTCGGGCTTGTCGCAATAGAGCGCATCCTTCCGCACATCGAAATAGAAGGCGGAGAGATCGCTGTCGCAGAAGCTGTAGACGGCGGTGCAGAGATCGCCGAATTCGAAATCATCGACGCAGCGCCGCACATGGGCGTCGAGTTCCGCCAGGCGATGCAGGACCCAGCGTTCGATCTCCGGCATCTGCGCGGCTTCGACCCGCTCCTTGGCGTCGAAGCCCTCGAGCGCGCCCAGTAAATAGCGGAAGGTCTGGCGCAGGCGGCGATAGCGCTCGGCATGGAACTTCAGGATGTTGGGGCCGATGCTCTGATCCTCGACATAGTTCGAGCCCACCACCCACAGGCGCAGAATATCGGCGCCGTGCTGTTTCATCACATCCTGGGGCGCCACCACATTGCCCAGGGACTTGGCCATCTTGCGGCCCTGCTCATCCAGCGTGAAGCCGTGAGTCAGCAAGGCGTTGTAAGGCGCGCGGCCGCGGGTGCCGCAGGATTCCAGCAGCGAGGAATGGAACCAGCCGCGATGCTGGTCCGAGCCTTCGAGATAGAGATCGGCGGGCCATGCCAGGTCGCTGTCCTTGCGCGGCTCCAGCACGAAGGCGTGGGACGAGCCGCTCTCGAACCAGACTTCGATGATGTCCTTCACCTGATCGTAGTCGTCGGCATTGTGTTCGTTGCCGAGGAAGCGCGAGGGCGGGCTCGAATACCAGGCGTCCGCACCTTCCTTCTCGAATATGTCGGCGATGCGGTCGATCATCTTCTGATCGCGCAGCGGCTGGCCGGTCTTCTTGTTGACGAACACGGCGATCGGCACGCCCCAGGCGCGCTGGCGCGAGACGCACCAGTCCGGGCGCTGCTCGATCATGGCATAGAGCCGGTTGCGGCCCTGGGCCGGAACGAACCTGGTGGCGTCGATCGCCTCCAGCGCCTTCTTGCGCAGATCGTTCGTGTCCATGGAGATGAACCACTGCGCGGTGTTGCGGAAGATCAGCGGCGCCTTGGAGCGCCAGCTATGTGGATAGCTGTGGGTCAGCTTGCCTTGCGCCAGCAGCACGCCGGCCTCTTTCAGCGCGGCGATGACGGAGGGATCGGCGTCGCCTTTCTTGCCGTCGGGGCGCAGCACGCGCTTGCCCGCGAACAGCGCCACATGGGGATAGAACGAGCCGTCCTCACTGACGGTCTGCGGCACCTCGATGCCGTTGGCGCGGCCCAGCTCCCAGTCATCGGCGCCGTGGCCCGGTGCGATATGGACGATGCCGGTGCCCTGCTCCGTGGTGACGAAATCGCCGGCGAACATCGGCACGTCGAAGTCGTAGCCCTTGCCCCGCAGCGGATGCGCAGACACCGTGCCCGCGAGCGCGTCGCCCTTGCCCGACCACAATGTGTCGGCGCCTGAGATGCCCGTTTCCTTTTCGAATGTCGCGCGCAATTCGGAGGCGATCAGCAATCTATCGCCAACGCGCACCGCGCTGCCCTCGGCGGCCGACGTCACGGCGATGATCTGGTAATCCATCTCCTTGCCGAAGGCCATCGCCCGGTTGCCGGGGATGGTCCAGGGCGTCGTCGTCCAGATGACGACCGATGCGCCCGACAATTCCTTGAGCGGCGAGCGCAGCACCGGGAACTTCACATAGATCGTGTTCGACACATGGTCGTGATATTCGACCTCGGCCTCGGCCAGCGCGGTCTTCTCTACCGCCGACCACAGCACCGGCTTGGCGCCCTTGTAGAGGCCGCCATTCATCAGGAACTTGCCGATCTCCCGCAGGATCTGCGCCTCGGCGGCGAAGGACATGGTCGCATAGGGATTCTCCCAGTCGCCTTCGACGCCCAGGCGGCGGAACTCCTTGCGCTGCTCATCCACCCAATGCTGGGCGAATTCCCGGCATTCCCGGCGGAACTCGATGATCGGCACCGCGTCCTTGTCCTTGCCGGCGGCGCGGTATTTCTCCTCGATCTTCCATTCGATCGGCAGGCCGTGGCAGTCCCAGCCCGGCACGTAGTTGGCATCCTTGCCCAGCATCTGCTGCGAGCGGTTGACCACGTCTTTCAGGATTTTGTTCAGGGCATGGCCGATATGGATGGCGCCGTTGGCGTAGGGCGGCCCGTCATGGAGGATGAATTTCGGCTTGCCCTTGGATTCGTTCCGCAAGCGCTTGAACAGATTCATCTCCTGCCAGCGGGCGAGGAATTTCGGCTCGCGCTCCGGCAGGTTGGCCCGCATCGGGAAGTCGGTCTTCGGCAGAAAGACCGTCGATTTGTAATCCACGCTCATGCGTCGCTCATGCTCGATTTCGGCCCGAGGGCCTGTTGATAGAACTCGCCGCCATCGCGCAGAAGCGCCGCGGCCGGCCGCAGCGCCATGAGGGCGCCCGGCGCCGGCCCGTCGTAAGCGGCCAGGATGCGGCGCGCCGTCTGGCAATCCTCGGCGATTTGTGCCTGTAAAGCGGGCAGCCCGTCAAACGCCTTGTCCCCGCGGATATGGTCGATGAAGGCGGCCCGCATATGGCGGCCATAGAGGTCGCCGTCGAAATCCAGCAGATGCACTTCCAGATGCGCCTGGGTGCCGCCCACCGTCGGCCGCGGACCTACATAGGCGGCGCCGTCGCGCCAGACCGTGCCGCGCCCCTCGTCGATGCCTGCTTTCACCGCATAGATGCCATGGGCCAGCAGTGCGTATTCGCCCAGCGCGATATTGGCGGTGGGGAAGCCGAGGCTGCGGCCGATCTTGTCGCCGGCCTCGACCCGGCCCTCCATCTCCCAAGGCCGGCCCAGCAAGGTCGTGGCCGCGCGGACGCGGCCGGCCGCCAGGTGATCGCGGATATGGGTCGAGGAATAGATCTCGCCGCCGCCGGTCGCCTGGGGCGACACCGACGTCACGCCGAAGCCATGCACGGCGCCGAGATCGGCGATCAGCGCCGCGCTGCCGGTGCGGCCGCGGCCGAAGACGAAATCATAGCCGATCACCACATGGGCAGCGTCTAGTCCTTCGCTCAGCACTTCGATGACGAAGGCTTCGGCGCTCTTGGCGGCGAGCTCGGCATCGAAATGCAGAACGAACAGATGTTCGATGCCCAGCGCCTCCAGCGCCCGCACCTTGATGCGCAGGGGCGTGAGGCGGAACGGTGGCTGGTCGGGCTTGAAATAGCTGCGGGGATGGGGCTCGAAGGTCATGACCGCCAGCGGCACCCGCAGAGCCGCCGCGCGGCGCGCCGCTTCCGCGAGCACCGCCTGATGGCCCAGATGAACGCCGTCGAAATTGCCGATGGCGACGACGGCGCCGCGGGCCTCCGCGGGGACTTCCGTATAGTGGCGAAACAGCCGCATCGTTCTCGACCTAGGATCCCATCCCAAAATGCTTTCGTGCCCGGCATTTGGCCGGCATGAGCATAACGTCAGCGCGCCCTTATAGGGCGGCCGACCGGTTTGCGTAAGGGCCGGCGCCGGGCCGGCCAACAGTCAGGGAGATGGTTACTCCGCGGCCTGCGCCAGGCTGGCGCGGCGGGGCACCATGAGCATCGCCTCGCCGTCGATCACCTGGGTCTCGCCCACATGGCAGACCGTGGAGACGGTAATTCGGGCGCGTTCCTGGTCGACGGCGGTGACGGTAACCCGCGCCGTGACGGTGTCGCCGATGCGCACCGGGGCCTTGAACTTGAGATTCTGGCTGATGTAGATGCAGCCCGGCCCCGGCAGCTTGGTGCCGAGCACGGTGGAGATGAAGCTGGCCGTCAGCATGCCATGGGCGATGCGGCCCTTGAACATGGTCTTCTGCGCGAACTGCTCGTCCAGATGCACCGGGTTGCTGTCGCCGGAGATACCGCAGAACAGCACGATGTCCGCCTCGGTCACGGTGCGCGAATAGATTTCCGTCATGCCGACGGTCATGTCTTCGAGGAAGTGGCCGTGCAATTCGAGCATCGCTGCTGATCCTTAAGGGCCGTTGTAAGACCGAGGGCCAAATCGGCCTTCGCACTTGCAGTATTCTTGTGCGCCGCAAAATTCGCAAGCACTATGCACACGATCACAGACCCATGCGACATCTTGCAGAGCAATAATTTCCGCAATATTAAAGAACAAAACAGGAACTATGTTGCGGTCCTGACTCAACCCCTTGGCGCAGGACGCCGTTCCCGCCGGGTCGAGGGCGGGCTGTCTTATGCTCTTTTGGGGGCCCGCGGCTCGATGGGCAGTTGCTTGGCCAGCCCGGTCATCTCCTCGAACGCCGCCGCCGCCGACAGCAGCGCCGCCTCGCCCCGGGGCTTGCCGACCATCTGGAGGCCGACGGGCCGGCCGTCCTTGGTGAAACCGCAGGGCACGGAAATCGCCGGGCAGGATGTCAGGGTGATCGCGTAGGCAAGGCGCAGCCATTCGACATAGTTGTCGAAGACCACGCCATTGATCTCGCGGATCCAGCGGGTCTTCACGTCGAAGGGCGCGACGGGCGCCACGGGGCTGAGCAGCAGATCGTGACTCTGGAAGAACTGCACGATGCGGTGATAGAGCGTGCCCCGCGCCAGCTCCGCCTTCGCGATGTCGCCGGCGGTGACTTTCAGCCCATGCTCGATATTCCAGATCACGTCGGGTTTCAGCTTGTCCCGCCGCTTCTCATAGAGGTCGGCATAGCCGGCGACGAAGCCGGCGGCGCGCAGGGTCTTGAACGACTCGATGGCGCCGGTGAAATCGGGACAGGCTTCCTCGACGGCGGCGCCCAGATCCTGGAAGCGGCGCGCCGCGGCGGCGCAGATCTCGCGAACCTCCGCATCCACAGGCACGATGCCCAGATCGGCCGAGAAGCCGACGCGCTTCGGCCGCCGCCTTGCCGCCGCCGCGGCCTGAAAAGATTCCCGGGGCGACTCCAGCGACAGCGGATCCTCGATATGCCAGCCGGCCATGGCATCCAGCATCAGCGCCGCATCGCCCACCGTGCGGCCCATCGGCCCTTCGACCGACAGCGTGCCGAAGGGCCGCTCATTCGGTCCGTTGGCGACGCGGCCGGGACTGGGGCGCAACCCCACGACCGAGCAGTAGCTGGCGGGCGTGCGCAGGCTGCCGCCGAGATCCGAGCCGGTGGCGAGCCATACCTGCCCCGTCGCCAGCGCCACCGCCGCACCGCCGGAGGACCCGGCGCAGGTCAGCGCCGTGTTCCAGGGATTGAGCGTCTCGCCAAACACCTCGTTGAAGGTGTTGGCGCCGGCGCCGAACTCCGGCGTGTTGGACTTGCCCATGGTGATGCAGCCGCGCTCCTCCAGCCGCTCCACCATGATGTCGGACCGCTCGGGCACATGGTCGCTGAAGATCGGCGAACCGTAGGTGGTGCGCACGCCCGCGACGTCATTCAGGTCCTTCACCGCGATCGGCAGGCCGGCGAGCCAGGGCGTTGCCTCCGGCGCCTTGCCGGCCATGATGCGCTTCGCATGATCCCGCGCGCGGTCGAGGCAGAGCGTGGGCATGGCATTCACGGCCTTGTCCGTCGCGGCGATGCGCGCCGCCGACGCCTCGACCAGCTCCAGCGGCGAGACCTTGCGCTCGGCCAGCAGGCGCACGGCGTCCTGCGCGGTCAGCGATGTGAGCTGTGAATCTGCGGCCATGGCACCTGTCCCCTTGTTGCCGCGCCGACCTTATCGGCGGCCCCGGCAAGCAGCAAGGCCACGGCGATTCTGCTGGCCTCAATCGCTGCACTGCGGCAGTTTCCATTGCGAGGGGGACAAGCATTGCGTCGAATCATTGCACAGGCAGCGACCGGCATCGGCGAATTCCTGCGGCTGGAAGCCGCCGGCGGCATCGTGCTGATGGGCGCCGCCATATTGGCGCTGATCGTCAGCAACACGCCGGTCGCGCCCTTTTACAAGATCTTCCTGACGATGCCGGTGGAGATCCGCATCGGCGCGCTGGAGATCGCCAAGCCGATGCTGCTCTGGATCAATGACGGGCTGATGGCGGTGTTCTTTCTGCTGGTCGGGCTGGAGATCAAGCGCGAGCTGCTGGAAGGCGAGCTCGCGAGCTTCAGCCAGGCGCTGCTGCCGGCCATCGCCGCCATCGGCGGCATGGCCGTGCCGGCGGCGATCTATGCGTCGCTCAACTCAAGCAGCGGCGATGCGATTCACGGCTGGGCCATCCCGTCGGCGACCGACATCGCCTTCGCTCTCGGCGTGCTGTCCCTGCTGGGCAACCGCGTGCCCGTGGCGCTCAAGGTATTTCTGCTGGCGGTGGCGATCTTCGACGATCTCGGCGCCATTGTCATCATCGCGCTGTTCTACAGTTCGGAACTTTCAGTGGCTTCCCTGGTGCTGTCGGGCATCGTCCTGGCGGCGATGTTCGCGATCAATCGCGCCGGAGTCACCCGCATCGCGCCCTATGCGCTGTTGGGCATTGTGCTTTGGGTCTGCGTGCTGAAATCCGGTGTGCATGCGACGCTGTCGGGCGTTGCCATCGCCCTTGCGATTCCCCTCCGCGCTCCCGATGGCAGCTCACCGCTGCGTGATCTCGAGCATATGCTGCATCCCTGGGTCGCGTTCCTGGTCACGCCGCTGTTTGGATTCGCCAATGCCGGGGTGTCGCTGACAGGCATTCGCTTCGCCTCGCTGTTCGAGAATATCGCGTTCGGCATCGCCGCCGGCCTGTTCATCGGCAAGCAGATCGGCGTTCTCCTGTCGGTGTTCATCTGCGTCAAGCTGCGGCTGGCGCGCCTGCCCGAGGGCGCCGGCTGGCTGGCGATCTATGGCGCGTCGCTGCTGGCGGGCATCGGCTTCACCATGAGCCTGTTCATCGGCACGCTTGCCTGGGATCACACCTACTATTCCGCGCCGCTGCGCATCGGCGTGCTGGGCGGCTCGCTGCTGTCGGGCATCGCCGGCTATATCGTCCTGCGCTTCGCCACGCGGAAATCCGCGGCATCGGTTAACGCCTGAGCATTTTGTCGCACCGGCCCTTCCCTTGACCTGGATCAAGCGGCTTAAGGCGCGGGAACCCTACATTTAAGCTACAGGGTCGGGGCATTGGGTCATGCCGCCGGCGCGGGCTGATGGAGGGAAATCATGAGCGACAGATTAGGGACACTCTGAGACGGCTCAGGGCCGGCGGGCATTCTTGAAAGCTACAGGATTAGTTTCCGCAACGGCGTTGGCCGGCACGGTGCTGGCCCGGCAGCCGGCGGCGATGACGGTCGCGGGACCGGCGGCACGATCGGTCTCCCCGGCGATCCAGACGGCGGCGGTGGATATCAGCGCCCTGCCGCGGGTGCAGCAGCAGATGGTGGCGCCGCCGCATCTGCCCGAACATGAACAGGTTGCGTCGACCGGTCCGAAGATCGTCGAGGTCCTGCTGACCATCGAAGAGAAGAAGATGGTGATCGACGACGAGGGCACGGAAGTCTGGGCGCTGACCTACAACGGCTCTGTGCCCGGGCCGATGATCGTGGTCCATGAGGGCGACTATGTCGAATTGACGCTGCGCAACCTCCCGACTAACGCCATGGAGCATAATATCGATTTTCACGCGGCAACCGGCGCCCTGGGCGGCGGGGCGCTGACCAAGGTGCAGCCGGGCGAACAGGCCGTGCTGCGCTGGAAGGCGATCAAGCCGGGTGTCTTCGTCTATCACTGTGCGCCCGGCGATGTGATGATCCCTTATCACGTCGTCCATGGCATGAACGGCGCCGTTATGGTGCTGCCGCGCGACGGCCTGAAGGATGCGGCCGGCAACCCCTTCACCTATGACCGCGCCTACTTCATCGGCGAGCAGGACTACTATATCCCCCGCGACGAGAACGGCGACTTCATCAAGTACGAGGCGGCGGGCGAAAACTTCAACGATGCCCTGGACGTGATGCGGAAGCTGACGCCCACTCACGTCGTGTTCAACGGCGCGAAAGGCGCTCTCACCGGCGATAGTGCCCTCAAGGCGAAGGTCGGCGAGACCGTGCTGTTCATCCATGCCCAGGCCAATCGCGACACGCGGCCCCACCTGATCGGCGGCCATGGCGACATGGTGTGGGAAGGCGGCTCGTTCAACGACAGGCCGGACACCAATTTGGAGACCTGGTTCATCCGCGGCGGTTCGGCGGGCGCCATGGTCTACAAATTCCAGCAGCCGGGCCTCTATGCCTATGTGAACCACAACCTGATCGAGGCCGTGATGCTGGGCGCCACCGCCCATGTGGTCGTCGAAGGCGAATGGAACGACGATCTCATGATGCAGGTGGCCAAGCCGGGCCCGATCAGCAGCTGAACCATGGCCGGGTCCATGGTCATCCTGGCGCGCGGCGCCGTGGCTGGCTTGCTCAGCCTCGGCGCCCTCGCCGGATGCGACCCGGTCAAATCGCTGCTCGAGAGCGATCGGCCGCTCTCAATTGCGCAGACGGTGACCGTCACGGTCGAGGACGGTCACCAGCTGCGCGTCGGCATTTCCGAAGTCACCTGGCAGGACTGGAAACGCTGCCATGACGCCGGCGGCTGCAGCTTCCTGCCGCGGCCCGCCCGCCGCAACGATGCGCGGCCGTTTCCGGTGGTCGGCGTCAATCGCCTGGATGTGGAGGAATTCGTCACCTGGGTGAACAGCCGCGGCGACGTGCAGTACCGTCTGCCATCGGCGGCGGAGTGGTCTCTCTTCGCCGCCGAATTGCCGAAACCGGAACGGAAGAAGCTGTTCGACGATCCCCGCCTCGCCTGGGCCGCCGACTACGCGCAAGCCAAGCCCGTGCCGGCGCGCGTCGAGCCTAGCGGCAGCTTCGGTGCTCTGCCGAACGGCATCAGGGATCTCGGCGGCAATGTCTGGGAGTGGACTGCCACTTGTGCCGTCGGCGATGCGGATGATGCCCGTTGCCCGGCCTATTTCGCCATGGGGCTGCATCAGGCGACGATCTCGATCTTCATCAGGGATCCGGCGACCGGCGGCTGCGCGTCCGGCATACCGCCGGCCAATGTGGGATTCCGCCTGGTTTCTGATATCGAGGAACTCGAGTCCTAACCGCCGCTAGAGAACGCCGCCTTCTTCCGTGCGCTTGGCGACGAAGGCGTCGAGCGACGCGGCGATCGCCTGATCCAGCGGCGGTTCCTGATACTCCGCCAGCAGCCGCTTCCACACGCCATTCGCCCGCTGCGCCGTGTCCAGCGCGCCGGCTTCGCGCCAGGTTTCGAAATTGCGCCAATCCGACAGCATCGGCTGATAGAAGGCATTCTCATAGCGCGCCAGCGTATGGGCCTCGCCGAAGAAATGCCCGCCCGGCGGCACGGCGCCGATGGCGTCCAGCGCCAGCGTGTCCTCATCGACGACCAGCGGCTGCAGGAACTCCGACATCATCTGCAGGATCTCCGCATCGACGATCAGCTTCTCGAACGAGGCGACGAGGCCGCCTTCCATCCAGCCGGCGCCATGCTTCAGCAGATTGGCGCCGCCCATCACCGCGCCCCAGACTGACATTTCCGACTCATAGGCGGCTTGCGCATCCACCGCATTCGCCGCGCAGGCGTTCGACGAGCGGTAGGGCAGCTTGTAGCGCCGCGCCAGCTGGCCGCCGGCCATCGCCGCCCGCGTATATTCCGGCGTGCCAAAAGCCGGCGCGCCGGATTTCATGTCGACGTTGGAGGTGTAGCCGCCATAGATCACCGGCGCGCCCGGATTCACGAGCTGCGTGAAGGCGATGACACCCAGCGCCTCGGCGTTCTGCAAGGCCAGCGCGCCGGCCAGGGTCGCCGGCGCCATCGCGCCCGACAGCGTGAAGGGCGTGACGATGACCGCCTGCCCCGCCTCTGCCATGGCCGTCAGCCCGTCCAGCATCGGCCCATCGACGCGGCGCGGCGAGTTCGTGTTCACGACAGTCAGCAGGCCGGGCTTCTGCCGCAGCTCGTCGCGGGTGATGCCGCGCGCCAGGCAGTTCATCTCGATGCCGTCCTCGACCCGCGTGGCGCCGATCGCCGAGGGCGACCAGACGCGGTCGGTCAACTTGATGACAGCGCTGTAGGCATCCAGATGCCGTGTCGGCGGCGGCAGGTCGGTCGGTTCCACCGGATAGCCGGCGGCGAGATGGATGATATTCAGGCTCTGCATCAGCCGCAGGAAATTGCTGTAGTCGGCGAAGGTGCCGGGGCGGCGGCCGCCATCGAGATCGGAACAGTTGGGCGCGCTGGAGACCGCGCAGAACGCCAGATGATCGCCGCCGATGGTGACATTGCGATCGGGATTGCGGGCATGCAGCGTGAAGCTGGACGGCGCCGTCGCCAGGCAGCGCTCGATCAGGCCGCGGTCGAAGCGCACGCGGCCGGTGGCTCGGTCCACATCGGCGCCGGCCTTGGCGAGGATGTCGAGCGCGCGCGGGCTGAGGAACTCCAGCCCCTGGGTCTCGAGCACGCGCATGGAGGTTTCGTGGATGCGTTCGAGCCCCTCGGCGTCGATCACCTCGACCGGGCTATAGCGGTTGCGCAGCGTCGCGCCAGGGCGGCTGCTTGAACCCGCCGGAGGTCCGCCGGCCGCGCCGCCTTGCGCCCTGGGCGCCGGCCTCGGCCGCATGCGGAGATTGCAATTCAGCCATGCATCTTCTTTCGTTTCCTTGAGGCAGCATCTCTTTCCGTGAACGCCAGCGCAACCGGAACCGCCGCCCCCTATGGACTTAGCCTGGGCGAACCGGCGGCGCCGTGCTATTCACGATGCGCCGCGCTCATCATGGTTTCAGCTCCCCTCAGATCCGCCAGAACGACCAAAGGCTCACCGGGCCTGAATTGGTCTCTCACCACGCCGGGCGCCGTGGTGTTTGCCGTCATGTTCACGCTGGAATCCCTGGCGCGGGCAACCTTGGCGACCATCACGCCGCTGCAGGCCTACGAACTGCTGGGCGACAAGGGCACGGTCAATCTTCTGTACACAGGTGTCTACGCCACCACGCTCTGCGTCAGCTTTGCCATTCCCGACCTGATCCGCCGTTTCCGCCGCCGCTGGGTCTATACCCTGGGCGTGGTCATGCTCATCGCCGCGGCGCTGCTGCTGTCGGCCGGCACGCTCGCCGGGCAGGTGGGCGGCATGCTGTCGGTCGCCCTGGCCGGCTCGATGACCAGCGTCACCCTGCAGCTTTACATGATGGATCACATCCAGCGCCGGGATTTCGTCCTGGCCGAACCGCTGCGGCTGGTATTCAGCGCCGCTGCCTGGGGCGCCGGGCCGTTCCTGGGGGTCTGGCTCAATCAGCGCTTCGGCCATGGCACCGGCCAGGCCCTGAGCGCGATCGCCGCGACATTGCTGCTGGGCTATTTCTGGTATCTTCGCATGACGGAGAACCCCGCCGTGGCTGCCGCGACCCGGCCGCCGCCGCGGCCCCTGGCCAGCATCCGGCGGTTCCTGGCGCAGCCGCGGCTGCGGCTCGGCTGGTTCATCGCCTTCGGCCGGTCCTCCTGGTGGTCGATGTTCTTCGTCATGCCGCCGCTCTATCTCGACCGATGCGCTGGGCACCGAGCGCGGCCATTTCTGGGGCGGCGTGCTGGTGTCGGCCGGCAACATCCTGCTGTTGATAACGCCGTTCATCGGCAGGATCGCCGCGCGGCACGGCATCCGGCGGCCGATCATCGCCGCCTACGCCGGGCTCAGCGCCTTCACCATCCTGGCGTTCCTCATGCTGCACTGGCCCCTGGCGGTCGGGGCTGTGCCTGCTGGGCGGCGCCTTCTGCTGCGTCATCCTGGACGCCCTGGGAAATATTCCTTTCATCCGCGCCGTCCGGCCGCTGGAGCGGCCGCAGATGGCCACGGTGTTCCGCAGCTATGCCGATCTGTCCAGCCTGATGCCCGCCGCCGTGTTCTCCCTGCTGCTGCTGATCTTCGACAATATCGGCGCCGTGTTCATCGCCAGCGGGCTGTTCGCCCTGGCGCGTCGGCTGGATCGCCCGCCACCTGCCGCGGACCATGTAAGCACGGGGATTTTTCCGCTCCCCGGCAATTGCCGCGAATGCAGAGAGAATTCTCTGCAAGTCTAACGAAATATTTCGTCACAAGGACTTGTAGGATTCCGGCTGAATCTTTTCCGCCGCGATTAAGCGTTTCTTAGCGTAGTTGATGAAAACTCATTAACGATTTCTCAGCCACGTGGGAGCGTGCATCCTTGAGCAAGACGATCGGCGCTTCGATCAACGCCGCGGCGTTCTCGTCGCCCACGCGCGTGCGCCGCACGCTGCTGGGATTCGGCTTGCTGCTCGCTGCCCTGATCGGCTGCCTGATCTCCTACGGACTCTGGTACGGACGCGATGGCGCGCTGCTCGCCGCAGGCAAGCAGACCAACAGCCTGGCGCGCATGCTCGAGCAGCATTCCAGCCAGTCCATCGCCGTCGTCGACCGCACGCTGCAGGCCGCCAACCGCCTGCGCGACTTCGACCAGCGCTTTGCGCAAAGCTTCGATCCCTCGGTGACCGCCGCACTGCAGGCGCTGATGGAGGACGCCAGCCAGCTCCGCGCCATCAGCCTGGTGTCGGCCGATGGCCGGATCCTGCAGGATTTTCCGCGGCGCCGAAGCGGCCGGAATGCCGCCGATCCTGTTGCCGGACTCGCAAGCCGACGGCGGCAGCGTGCTGTTCGGCCTGCCGGCG
>CAWFKD010000014.1:0-83049 GCA_963816235.1 uncultured Alphaproteobacteria bacterium
CCGGCAGCGCGTGATCGACGCCGTGTTCGATTGCATCAGCCGCAAGGGTATCGTCGACACCACGGTGGCTGATATCGCCAGCGCCGCAGGCGTGGCCAACGGCACGGTGATCCAGCATTTTACCAGCAAGCAGGCGCTGATGACCGAGGCGTTGAAGCAGCTCACCCGGGAATTCGATACGATCTCCGAATCCGCGGAGCAGATTCCCACCGACGATCCGGCGGCGCGGCTGCGGGCGGTGGTGCTGGCCCATCTCCATCCCGCGCTCTGCCGGCGGGAGCGGCTGGCCACCTGGTTCGCCTTCTGGGGCGAGGCCAGCGCGCGGCCGATCTACCGGCGGTTGTGCCGGGCCCGGGACAAGGCCTACTACCAGCGCATGGAAGCGCTGGTGCGGGAACTGGCCTGGGCCGGTGGCTACGCGGAGCTGGACGTCCATGCCGCCACCCATCTCCTGGTCGCCGCCTGCGAAGGCATCTGGCTGGCCATGCTCACCGGCTATATCCGGCAATGCGACGGCGAGGCGGCGCTGCGCCAGCAGCTAGCCGCGCTATTTCCTAGGAATTTCGGCCCGACCGAACCCAGAAACCAACCCATCGATTAGAATAATATCGTCTTTTCAATATATTGCGTTTCCAAAATGAACGCTCATTCAATATAATTGACGAATCGGAACCGGCCCGCCATCTTGGCGCCGCGCCATCGGGCGCAAGGGGCAATCTCCATCGGGATTCCGGGCCATGCAGCCAGCCTACGACTGCATCATCATCGGCGGCGGCCATAACGGGCTGACCTGCGCGGCCTACCTCGCCATGGGCGGCGAGAAGGGCGGCCGCAACAAGCTCAAGGTCCTGGTGCTGGAGCGCTACCACAAGGTGGGTGGTGCGGCGATGTCCGAGGAGATCTATCCCGGCTTCACCTATTCAACCTGCTCCTATGTCTGCAGCCTGCTGCGGCCGGAGATCATGCGCTTCCTCGACCTGCCGCGGCATGGGCTGCAGGTCACGCCCTACGAGACCAACGGGTTTCCCAATCCGGACGGCGAGGGAATCGTCACCTACAGCGATCACGACCGCACGCGGGAATCCCTGCGCCGCCATTCCCATCACGATGCGGAGACCTACGACTACTACGCCGCGGAGATCATGCGGCAATGCCGCTTCATCCGGCCGCTGATGAGCGTCACGCCGCCGGATCCGACGCGGCTAAATCCTTTCGCCCAGAACCGCATCAATCCCTGGGGCCGGCATAACGATCTGGAGAGCCTGCTGAAGATCGGCCGGGAGTTCGGCCGCATGGGCGAGAAGCAGATGTACGAGATCATCCGCTTCTGGGGCATGAGCATCGGCGATTTCCTCGACGAGTATTTCGAGAATGCGCGCTGGAAGGGATTTTCGGCCACCTCCTCGATCATCGGCACCGCGCTGGCGCCGTCATCGCCCGGCACGGCCTATGTCTTGCTGCATCACTATATGGGCGAGGTGGATGGGCAGATCGGCGCCTGGGGCTTTGCCCGCGGCGGCATGGGTTCCGTCAGCGCGGCGATGGCGTCTGCGGCGCGCGAGGCCGGGGCCGAAATCCGCACCGGCGCCGAAGTGAACCGCATCATCACACGCGACGGCCGCGCCGTCGGTGTGGCGCTCGAGAATGGCGAAGAGATTTATGCGCGCACCGTCATCACCAATGCCGATCCCAAGCGGACCTATCTGAAGCTGATCGAACGCTCAGCCCTCGATGCCATCGATCCCGACATCCACACCTATGCGAAGAATTTCAAGATCCGCGGTTCCTCCGGCAAGCTGAACATTGCGCTCTCCGGTCTGCCGCACTTCGCCGGATTGCCGCAAGAGGCGAGCTGGGGCACCATCGATATCGGCGGCGATTTCGATTACATCGAGCATGCCTTCGACGATTACAAATATGGGCGCTGGTCGAAGCGGCCGTTCCTCGATTGCGTCATCCCGACCACGGTGGATCCCACCATGGCCCCGCCGGGCCAGCATTTCATGTCGGTGTTCGTGCAGTATGTGCCCTACGCCCTGGCGGAAGGGCCCTGGTCGCCCGAGATGCGCGCGCAATATGAGAAAGATGTACTCGATACCATCGAAGCCAGCTGTCCCGGTTTCCGCAAGCTGATCCTCCATGTGCAGACGCGCACGCCCTGGGACATCGAGAACGAAGTCGGCATCACCGAAGGCAACATCTTCCATGGCGAGCTGACCCTGGATCAACTGCTGTTCAACCGGCCGTTCCCCGGCTTCGGCCAGTATCGCGGACCGTTTGACGGACTCTATATGTGCGGCTCCGGCACCCACCCCGGCGGCGGCGTCATGGGCGCGCCAGGCGCCAATGCGGCGCGGGAAATCCTGCGCGACTTCAAGAACCGGGTGATCCGGTGAGCGCTGCCTACGACGCCATCGTCATCGGCGGCGGCCATAACGGGCTGACCGCGGCGGCCTATCTGGGCAAGGCCGGCCTACGGACTCTTGTCGTGGAAGCTGCCGACGGCTTCGGCGGCGCCGCGGTGACACGGGAATTCGCGCCGGGATTCAAGGTCTCCGCCGTCGCCCATCTGCTGCACGGGCTGCATCCGCGCATCATGTCCGATCTGCAGCTGGAAAAGAACGGCCTGACCTATGCCGCGCAGAACTTGGCCACGGCGGCGCTGCTGCCCGGCGGCGCCCGGCTGGAACTCAGCGGCGATGCGCCGCGGACCCGCGCTTCGCTGAATCAATTCTCCGCCAAGGACGCCGATGCCTATCCGAAGGTGATGGCACGGCTGCAGCGCCAGGCCAACGCGCTGGGCGTTATGCTCACGCGCACGCCGCCGCGGCCCGATCTGATGGCCAATGACTGGCAGGGCAAGATCGGCCTGGGGCTGCTGGCCTTCCACATGCGCCGCCTCGGCCGCAAGGACATGCTGGAACTGACCCGCATCCTCACCATGAATTCCGCCGACCTGGCGAACGACTATTTCGAGAGCGATGCGCTGAAGGGCCTGCTCGCTTTCGAAAGCGTGTTCGGCTTGTTCCTCGGCCCGCGCTCGCCCAGCACCGTCTACAATCTGCTCTACCGGCTGGCCTCGTTCGGCAAGCATGGCCTCGGCGGCTTGCATCTGCCCGCCGGTGGCATGGGCAGCGTGACGGCGGCGCTGGCGGCGGCTTGCCGCTCGTTCAAAGTGGAGCTCCGCGCCAATGCGCCCGTGCAGCGCGTGCTTATGCGCGGCGATCGCGCGCAGGGCGTCGTGCTCGAGAGCGGCGAGGAAATCGCCGCCAGCATTGTCCTTTCCAGCGCCGATCCCGCCCGCAGCCTGCTCAAGCTGGTGGGACCGGAGAATCTGGACACCAACTTCGCCCAGCGCATGCGCCATCTGCGGATGAACGGCTGCTCGGCGAAAATCCATCTGGCGCTGGACAGCCTGCCAGAGTCCTGGCGCCAAGGTCCGGCGCGCCTGATCATCGCGCCGAGCTCGGACTATGTGGAGCGCGCCTATGACGACGCGAAATATGGCCGCGTCTCCGCTGCGCCGGCGCTGGAGGTGGTGATCCCCACGCTCCATGATCCTTCGCTGGCGCCGGCGGGAAAGCATGTGATTTCCGTGATGGCCCAGTTTGCGCCCTACAAGTTGCGCGCCGCCACGCCCGATCAGGCACGGCAGCAGATCCTCGACCGGACGCTGACGGTGCTCGCCGCCCACGGACCGGATCTGACCCGGCGCATCCTGGCGACGGAAGTGCTGACGCCCCACGACCTGGAATCCCAGTTCCGCCTCACCGGCGGCCAATGGCATCATGGCGAGATCACCCTGGACCAGGTTTTCCTGCTGCGCCCCGCCGGCGGCTATCAGCAATACCGCTCGCCGGTGCCCGGGCTCTGGTTCTGCGGCGCCGGTGCCCATCCCGGCGGCCACGTCACGGGGCTGCCCGGCGCCAATGCGGCCCGCGAGGCGCTGCGCCACCGCGCCGACTGGAGCCGGCCATGACCCATCTCCGGCATATGCAGCCTTTCCTGCGCAAGACGCCGTTCCACGACCGGCTGTCGGCGCTCTGCCATTCCAACGACTGGATCCGCTGGATGGGTTTCATGGCGCCGAACCGTTTCGATTCGGTGCAGCTCGAATATTTCGCCATCCGCAATGGCGCCACCATCTTTGACGTCTCGCCGCTGATCAAATACCGCATCCAGGGCCGCGACGCCGCGCGCTACGTCGATCATCTGGTCACCCGCGACGTGACCAAGGTGAAGCCGATGCAGGTGTTCTACACCGCCTGGTGCGACGATGACGGCAAGCTGGTGGAAGAGGGCACGCTGTTCCGCCTGGCCGAGAATGATTTCATCCTCAATGCAGCGCTGCATCAATATGCCTGGCTGAAGGAAACCGCCTACGGCTTCGATGTGACCATCGAGGACATGAGCGACGAGCTCTGCGGCCTGGCGCTGCAGGGACCGAATTCGCGGCAGATCCTCCAGGTGCTCGGCGTCTCCGGTATCGACAAGCTGGCCCATTTTGGCCTGATGGAAGCGACCGTCGACGGCCGCTGGATGCGCATCGACCGCGCCGGCTATACCGGCGATCTCGGCTATGAGGTCTGGGTGAAGCCCGAGGATGCGCTGTGGCTGTGGGACACGCTGCTGAAAGTGGGCGAGCCCTTCAAGATCGCGCCGATGGGGTCGGCGGCGCTGAATATCGCGCGCATCGAGGCGGGTTTCATCCTCGTGGATGTGGATTACCTCGCCGCGAATTATGCCGTGCGCCCGACGCAACGCGAGTCGCC
Organism: uncultured Alphaproteobacteria bacterium; assembly: GCA_963816235.1. Lineage (GTDB taxonomy): Bacteria > Pseudomonadota > Alphaproteobacteria > Dongiales > Dongiaceae > DATKFM01. The sequence goes on from CAWFKD010000014.1 coordinate 4,773, forward strand.
CTACGAGGCCGGCATCGGCTGGACCGTGAATTTGAAGAAGGACTGCTACTTCGTCGGCAAGCGCGCGCTGCAGCGGGAGAAGGCGCAGAATCTGTCGCGCCACCTGCTGATCGGCCTCGAAATCGAAGGGCGCAAGCCGGCGGCGGGCTCCTTCATCTATGCCGACAAGCCCGGCAAGCAGGAACTTGGCCTGACCACGTCGGCAATCTGGTCGCCGACGCTGAAGAAGAACATCGCCTATGCCCGCGTGCCCCCGGCCTATGCTAAGCCGGGCACGGAGATGTGGACCGAGATCTGGTATCCCAAGGAAATGAAGATCGAGCGCAGCATGGTCCGCTGCTGGGCCACCAACCGCATGTTCTACGACCCGCCGCGGAAGAAGGCGTAGGCCGCCTAAATCAGGATCTGCATCCCCATCTCTACCACGCGCTGGGAGGGGATCTGGAAGAAGTCGGTGGCGCTGGTGGCGCGGCCGGCCAGGGCGACGAACAGCTTGTCCTGCCAGCGCGGCATGGCCGATTGCACGGCCGGTTTCAGCGACCGGTGGCTGAGGAAGAACGAAGTCGACATGATGTCGAAATCGAAGCCGTCCTTGCGGCAGCGGCTCAGCAGGCGCGGCACGTTCGGCGTCTCCATGAAGCCGAAGGTCATGGAGACCTTGGTGATTTCGTCCGACAGCCGCTCCACCTGCAGCGCCTTGTCGGGATCCACCCGCGGCGTATCGGCGGTATGCACCGTGACGATGAAGTTCTGCGCATGCAGGACCTTGTTGTGCTTGAGGTTGTGCATCAGCGCCGACGGCGCGGCACCCTCGTTGTTGGTGAGGAAAACGGCGGTGCCCGGCACCCGGTGGATGCTCTTGCTCTGCACCATGGTGACGAGGTCGTGCAGGTCGACGCTCTCCCGCCGCAGCTTGTCCAGCAGCAGCCTCGATCCCCGCACCCAGCTCCAGATCAGCAGGATGATCACCACCGCCAGCAGCACCGGCGCATAGCCGCCGTCAGGCAGCTTCAGCCCGTTCGCGATGACAAAAACGAGATCGATGAACAGGAAAGGCAGAACCACCGCGATTGCCATCGGCACTGTCCATTGCCTGACCCGGCGCACATAAACGAACGCCAGCAGCGTTTCCACCAGCATCGTTCCCGCCACGGCGATGCCGTAGGCGGAAGCCAGATTCGATGACGTCTCGAACAGCAGCACCAACAGCACCACGCCGATCAGCAGCAGCCGGTTGACATGGGGCAGATAGATCTGGCCGGACAGATCGGCCGAGGTGTGGCGGATTTCCATGCGCGGCAGCATGCCCAGTTGGATTGCCTGCCGGGTCAGGGAGAAGGCGCCGGTGATGACCGCCTGGCTGGCAATGACCGTTGCCGCGGTGGCCAGGGCGACCATCGGCACCAGGGCCCATTCAGGGGTCATTCGGAAGAACGGATTGTCGGCGCCGGCGGGAAAGTTCAGAACATACGCGCCCTGGCCGAGATAGTTGATGGCGAGCGCCGGCAGTACGAATGAAAGCCAGGCCAGCCGGATCGGCCGGCGGCCAAAATGGCCCATATCCGCATACAGCGCCTCCGCGCCGGTCAGAACCAGAAAGACCGAACCCAGCACGGCAAACGCCGTCCAGCCATGGGACAGGGTGAAGGTCACCGCATGAAATGGATTGAAGGCCAGGAGGATCGCGAAATCATCGACGATATGCCAGGCGCCGAGAGCGGCGATGGCGATGAACCAGAGCGCGGTGATCGGGCCGAACAGCGAAGCGACGCGATGGGTGCCGTGATTCTGTACGGAGAACAGCAGCGTCAGAATGACAATCGTGATGGGGATCACGAATGGCTCGAACACCGGCGTCACCAGCTTCAGCCCTTCCACGGCCGAAAGCACTGAAATCGCCGGCGTCAGGACGGCATCGCCGTAGAACAGCGAAGCGCCAATGATACCGAGGATGAACACAACCCCCAGCCCGGTGCGCTTGCCCTGGGCGAGCGCCATCAGCGACAGCAGGCCGCCCTCGCCCTTGTTGTCGGCCCGCATGATGAAGAAGACATACTTCAGGGTGATGACGAGGATCAGCGCCCAGAGCAGCAGCGACACCGTGCCGATGATCTCATCCCGGGAGAGGCCGTCGCCGCTGGCGTGGCGGATCGACTCGCGGAAGGCATAGAGCGGGCTGGTGCCGATATCGCCGAACACGACGCCGACGCTGCCCAGGGCCAGCGCCAGCAAGCGCCGCCGCTCCGCCAGTGCAGCACCATTGCCGGCGGCGGCGCCGGGCGCCTCGATTGGTTTGGTCGACATGGAAATCGTTCGTGCTGTGTCTGTTGTTTCAACCGGTCCGCGCCGACGGTCCGGGAACGGATATCTTGAGGCCGGCGCAATCGCCCAGGGAGAAAATTGAAGTCCGGTTGCAGCGAGGTTTTATCATGTCGGCCGCACCATGCCACACCCCCCTTCCTTTGTCGGGTCGTTTCTCCGACAATAAGCGGCGCAAATGATTGCCGCTGTCGCCTCGCTGGCTATAATCCCCGCCCGGCCCGCATCAAGACCCTCGACGCGAACCACACTGCTGCAGAAAATCCAATCAAATCAGTCTTTTAACAGGAGGTACCCGATCCATGGATCGCCGCAAGTTCATCAAGTCCGCCGGTCTCGCCACGGCTGCCACGGCCACGGCCGCCATCGCCGCCCCGGCCATCGCGCAATCCGCGCCCGAGATCAAGTGGCGTCTGACCTCCAGCTTCCCCAAGAGCCTGGACACGATCTATGGCGCGGCCGAGACCTTCTCGAAATTTGTCGCCGAGGCGACCGACAACAAATTCCAGATCCAGGTCTTCGCCGCCGGCGAACTGGCCCCGGGGCTGGAGGCCGCTAACGTCACGGGCGCCGGCTCGGTCGAGGCCTGCCACACCGCCAGCTATTACTACTGGGGCAAAGATCCCACCTATGCCTTCGGCACCGCGGTCCCCTTCGGCCTCAACAGCCGGATGCAGAACGCCTGGATGTATCACGGCGGCGGCATGGATCTGATGAATGAATTCTATGCCACCCAGAATCTCTACGCGATGCCCTGCGGCAACACCGGCGCGCAGATGGGCGGCTGGTTCCGCAAGGAGATCAACTCCGTCGCCGACATGCAGGGCGTGAAGATGCGCATCGGCGGATTCGGCGGCAAGGTCATCTCCAAGATCGGCGTGGTGCCGCAGCAGATCGCCGGCGGCGACATCTATCCGTCGCTGGAGAAGGGCACGATCGATGCCGCCGAATGGGTCGGCCCCTATGACGACGAGAAGCTCGGCTTCTACAAAGTGGCGCCGTACTATTACTACCCCGGCTGGTGGGAAGGCGGCGCCATGCTCCATGTCATGGTCAACACCGCCAAATGGGCGGAGTTGCCGCCGAGCTATCAGGCGATCATCCGTGCCGCGGCCCAGGCGAGCAATTGCGACATGCAGGCGCGCTACGACGCGGTGAATCCGCCGGCACTGCGCAAGCTGGTGGCCGGCGGCGCGCAGCTTCGCCCCTATCCCGCAGGATGTGATGGAGGCCTGCTTCAACGCGGCGAAGGAAACCTATGCCGAAATCGCCGGCACCAACGCAGCGTTCAAGAAAGTGCATGACGCGATGATGGCGTTCCGCGCCGAGGAGTATCTCTGGTTCCAGATCTCCGAATACAACTTCGACACCTTCATGATGGGCCAGCAGCGCAAGAAAGCGCTGTAGTTCGTCAACCAGGACTTCGCGAAAGGGCCCGGGGGAAACTCCGGGCCCTTGTCATTTGAGCGGCAACGTTACTCGATTTTCGGCGGCTGACTCAGGTCCGGCGGCTGACTTAGATCCGGTGGCTGGCTGAGATCGGGCGGCTGACTCAAGTCGGGTGGCTGGCTCAGGTCCGGCGGCGTGCCGAAGTCGGGCGTTCCGCCAAGGCCGTTGGTTTCGCCGCCGGTCGGCGGCACGGTAATGTCGATCGTTGCGGGGTCGACCGTCGATGCACCGGATTTGTAGTGCATGATCATCTCGGGCACGCCGATGGCGAGGCCGACCATGATGACCTGGATGCAGACGAACGGCACCGCACCCCAATAGATCTGGCCGGTGGTCACCGGCTGGATCACGGCGCCTGTGATCTTGTCCTTATACGGTGTTCGCGCGGCGACCGAGCGCAGATAGAACAGCGCGAAGCCGAAGGGCGGATGCATGAACGAGGTCTGCATGTTGATGCCCAGCAGCACACCGAACCAGATCAGGTCGATGCCCAGCTTCTCCGCCGGCAGGGCCAGCAGCGGCACAACGATGAAGGCCAGCTCGAAGAAATCCAGGAAGAAGGCCAGCACAAAAACCATCAGGTTGACGACCACCAGGAAACCGATCTGTCCGCCCGGCAGATCGACCAGCAGTTCCTCCACCCACCTATGACCGTCGACGCCATAGAAGGTCAGCGAAAACACCCGGGCGCCGATCAGGATGAACAGCACGAAGGCCGAAAGCTTGGCGGTGGACTCCAGTGCCTGCTTCGTCATCGTCAGGCTCAGCCGGCCCTTGGCCATCGCCAGCAGCAGCGCGCCGACAGCGCCCATGGCGCCGCCCTCGGTCGGCGTCGCCAGGCCGATGAAGATGGTGCCCAGCACCAGGAAGATCAGCGCCAGCGGCGGCATCAGCACGATGATCGCCTGCTGCGCCAGCCGTGACAGGAGGTTGAGTTTCAGGACGCGGTTGGCGAGCGCGAAAACATAGGCCACCAGGGCTGCGGCAAAGAAACCGCCGATCTCCGGCCCTTGCATATGCCCATGCAAAAGTTCCGTGACGCCGAAACCGATGGCGGTGACGATGGCAACGGTCACGAACAGCGAAATCACGCCCGATCCGAGGGTGCGTGCTTCGATCGGCAAGGCCGGCGCCGCCTTCGGCCGGACAATCGTTACGATCAGCACATAGCCGGCATAGAACACCGCCAGCACGATGCCGGGAATGATGGCGCCGGCATACATGTCGCCGACGGAGCGGCCGAGCTGGTCGGCCATGATGATCAGCACCAGGCTGGGCGGGATGATCTGCGCCAGCGTGCCTGACGCGGCGATCACGCCCGAGGCCAGCCGCCGGTCATAGCCGTAGCGCAGCATGATCGGCAGCGAGATCAGCCCCATCGCGATCACCGATGCCGCCACCACGCCTGTGGTCGCCGCCAGCAGCGCGCCCACGAACACGACAGCATAGGCGAGGCCGCCGCGGATCGGGCCGAACAACTGCCCGACCGTATCCAGCAGATCCTCGGCCATGCCCGATCGTTCCAATATCAGGCCCATGAAGGTGAAGAACGGAATCGCCAGCAGGGTGTCGTTCGACATGATGCCCCACATGCGTTCGGGCAGCAGGCCGAACAGATGGGTATCCAATTCCCCCAGCCAGATGCCGAGGATGCCGAAGCTGATGCCGACGAAGGCCAGCGAGAACGCCACCGGATAGCCCAGCAGCAGAAACACCACCAGCGCCGCGAACATGATCGGCGCCATATTGTGGGCGATGAGATCGATGATCATGAATGCCTGCTTCCTGAACTTGCGCTCGGACTATTCGATGGCGCCATGGGCGGAAGCATGCCCGGCATGGGGATCGGGAATGACGCCGCGCATCACTGCGATGCGCTTGATCAGCTCGGAGATGCCCTGGAAGAACAGCAGCACGAAACCGATCAGCAGGCAGATGCGCGCCGGCCAGAGCATCAGCCCGCCGGCGCTGCCGGACATCTCACCCGAGGTGATGCTGTTCTTCACCCAGGGAGCGATCTCCCAGATCATCAGCGCGCAGAACGGCAGCAGGAACAGGGCATGGCCGACGATGTCGATCCAGTTGCGCGCCCGCTGCGACAGCATGTTGGAGATGATGTCGATGCGGATATGCTCGTTGCGCTGCAGGGTATAGGCGGCGGCCAGCATGAACACGGCGCCGAACAGATACCATTGCAATTCCAGCCAGGCGTTGGAGCTGATGTCGAACAGCTTGCGGATGATGGCGTTGCCGGCACTGACCAGGACCGCGGCCAGGATGAGCCAATAGATCCAGCGGCCAATGAACGCCGTCACCGCGTCGATGGCGCGGCTCAGGCTCAGGAACAAAGCCATGGGGCCTCCCTCAAGACGTATCCCAGACCGCCCGTTTGCCGGGCTTATGGACCGTACTCTAGCCGGAAGTCGGGCGGCGGCGGAACCCGCTTTTGGTCGGGATGCAGGGATTTATCCTGTAGTGCTTACCAAACGGAACCGGCCCGCTCCCGAGGGGAGCGGGCCGGAATGCCCAACCTATAGGCAGCCTCTAATCCTAGGCCGCCTCGCGCCGCAGCGGCTGGCACATGCAGTGAACGCCGCCGCCGGCCCGGGTGAACATGGTCATGTCCGGGTCATAGACCTTGAAGCCGGCGGCCCGCATCTTGCCGTTCAGGTCCTTGGCCCCCAGGGGCGACAGCACCCGGTCCTTGCCCAGGGCCACCACATTGCAGCCCAGGCTCATGGTCTCCTTGAAGCTGGCGGGGATGATCTCGATCTTCTTCGCCTTCAGCCAGTCCACCACGTCGTCCTCCGTGGTCTCCAGGCAGACCGCCGCGCAATGCTCGTTCAGCATGCAGACCATCAGGTCGATATGGACATAGAACTGGTCGATCGGCGCGTATTTGATTTCCCAGCCTTCCTTGGCGAACCAGTCGCCGATCTGCCGCGCCGCCACCTCTTCGCAGCGGAATCCCGTATAGCCGATCAGCACCGCGCCATCCCGGATGATATTGAAATCGCCGCCCTCGAAATTGCCGGCGCTGACCATGTCGTAGACCGGGATGTTGTTGGCGAGATAGAAGCGCAGCGCGCTGGCATATTCGCCCCGCCGCCTGGGATTGGCGAGCTGGCAGATGACGGCGCCATAGGGGGTCATGAAGCTCGAGTCCCGGGCATACACCTGATAGGGGTTATGCATATCCACAGGCAGGAAATGGCAGGCCACGCCCGCATCCTCATAGGCGTCCACCATCTCCCGGTGCTGCCGCGCCGCCACCTGCTTGTCGAACTTGTAGCCGCGGCGCAGCGTGTCCCGCACCAGCGACGAATAGGCGGCGTTCTCCTCGCCCATCCAGCGAAAGCTCTCCGCCGGTCCCAGCAGCACGTCTTTCAGCAGGCCGGTCTCAGACTTCATCACCCAGTCGGTCATTCGCGGCGTGCCGCCGCCTTCGAGCCGCGCTTGCAGCGGCGGCTGAACGCCGGTTTGGCCGTTACCGCCTTTACTCTTCGCCATTTCTAATCTCCCGTCGGTTGGTTTTGTTGGCGCCAGAATAGTCAGCAATAGACCGGTCCGACAATGCCGGCAGGTGCGGGTATGGCCTCGGCTTGAGGAATAGCAGAAAGGTCCCAAAGACCGTCCGACACCGCATCACCAGGAATATTGTCTCACGTCGGACAGGAAACATGCCCGACGGTTTGGCGGCAACCCAACCGTCGCAGCGTTCAGTTTGGAATTGCCAATTCTTAAAGGGTAAATTTGCGAATTTTTAAGGGGTAATTGATACGATTGCGGATCACATGGACAGCCTGGCGGCTGAGCCGTGTGAACTGGCTAACTGCTTGGAGGTGACGCGTGGCTCTCTCTGATGCATCCGCCGTTGAATCGCCTACGAAAAATGGCGCATTAACCAAGACAATCCTCGTCGTGGAGGACAACGAACTCAATATGAAGCTCTTCAACGACCTTCTGTCGGCGCACGGATATAAGGTGTTGCGGGCATCGGATGGGAGCGCAGGCCTTCAGCTGACGCGAGAGCACCATCCCGATCTGATCGTCATGGACGTGCAGCTGCCGGGCGGCCTTTCGGGGCTGGATGTCACGCGTTCCCTTAAGGAAGACGACGACTTTAGGGCGATTCCGGTCATAGCCGTTACCGCTTTCGCGATGAAAGGCGATGACAAGAAAATTCTAGAGGCAGGTTGTGACGCCTACATGCCGAAGCCGATTTCGGTTGTTCGATTTCTGGAATCGATCAAGGGGTTCTTGAACTAGGCCGCGGTCACGCCTGCGCGGATTTCGCGCGCCTGAACCTTGTGACCGATATGCCCTTGCGCCTGCGGCGTCGGCCGCAGATTGCGCAATTTCGATCCCTTCTTCTTTCATGCTTCCCTTCGTCCCTGACCGTCTGGCCCTCCCGGCGCCGCTGCGCTAGAGTTTTGCCGAACGGGAGAGGGCCATGGAACAAGCGGGACTGCAGAACCATCCGAGCATGAAGCCGTTGCATGCCGAACCCGGCAAATCCCACACGCTGCCCGGCTGGGCCTATACCGATGCCCAGCTGTTCGAGCGCGAGCGGACGGCGATCTTCGAGCGCAGCTGGCACTATGCCGGCCCACTCTCGGCCCTGGTCAATCCCGGCGATTATCTCACCGCCGGCCTCCTCGATCAGAACATCATCGTCATCAGGGGCAAGGATGGCGCGCTGCGCGGCTTCTACAATGTCTGCCAGCACCGCGCCCATGAGCTGCTGAAGGGCCGCGGCTGCGCCAAGGTGATCACCTGCCCCTATCACGCCTGGTCCTATCATGCGGACGGCCGGCTGCGGACGGCCCGCGGCACTGATGATGTCGCCGATTTTCGATCAGAGGATTTTCATCTGAAGCCGGTGCGGATCGAGGTCTTCGCCGATCACTTCGTCTTCTTCAATCTTGATGAGAACGCGCAGCCGCTGGCGGAACAGGCCGGAGATCTGGCGCAGGAGCTGAAGGACGAGGTGCTGCAGGACGGCATGATCGCCGTCACCAGCTATCCCAACTGGCGGATGGCCTGTAACTGGAAGGTCGCGGTCGACAACTATCTCGAATGCTACCATTGCGCGCCGGCGCACCCGGCCTTCGCCGATCTGGTATCGATGGAGAGTTACAAGACGGCGGCGTCCGGGCTCTGGTCGAGCCAGAAGGGCGTGGTCGGCAAGTATGACAACAAGGCCTACCCGCTGCGCCGCAATGCGCCGGAGCAGCGGGCGCTGTTCTGGTGGCTCTGGCCGACCACCACCTTCAACGTCCTGCCGGGATCGCCGGCAGTCGGCGTGTTCAGCTACATGCCCGGCGGCGCCGGCATCACCGTCACCCATGGCGACCGCTATGCCGTGCCGGGGAACGAGTTCCCGGCCGAGGACAATGCGCGCATCGAATACAGCCGCAACATCCTGAACCCGGAGGACGTGGCGCTCTGCGAATCCGTGCAGCGCGGCCTGGCGTCAAGAGGCTACAGCCAGGGCCGCTTCGTCGCCGATCCCGCAGGCAGCGTCATCACCGAACAGGCGGTACATCACTTCCACCGCCTGGTGGCGCAGGCGGTGGGGTTGTAGAGATCAATTATCATTGAAGATTACCTTCAATCCTCCCCCTTGAGGGGGAGGATGGCTCATCGGGCGTAAGCCCGATGAGTCAGGAGGGGGGTGTCTCGAAGACAGTCGCCATCAGCGCACGCCGAATTGGCTTAGCATAAGACTGCCAGCACCGAGCCATACCCCCCACCCGGATCCTCTCGCGTTGCTCGATGATCCGACCGCCCCCTCAAGGGGGGCGGTTTGATATCTGGTGATGAAGCCCAGGTGATATCGCCGTGCTCTAAGCCGCCGCGCGTTTCAGGCCCACATCCGGCAGCTTCGGCCGCGTCGCCAGCGCCTTCTTCATGATCGCCTCGACCTCGGCCTTCTCGGCGCCCTCGAGCGCCAGCCGCGGCGGGCGGGTCAGGTGCGTGCCCCGGCCCACGATGTGCTCGCACAGCTTGATGCACTGCACGAGGTCCGAGCGCGCATCCAGATGCAGCAGGGGCATGAACCACTCATAGAGCGGCATCGCCTCGTCCAGCCGCCCTTGCCGCGCCAGGCGGAACAGCGTCTCGCCCTCGATGGGAAAAGCGTTCGACAGGCCGGATACCCAGCCCACCGCGCCCATCACCACGGACTCCACGACAACGTCGTCGAGGCCGCAGAACGGAATGAAGCGGTCGCCGGTCATCGCCTTGAGATCGATGAAGCGCCTGGTGTCGCCCGAGGACTCCTTGAAGCAGACGATGGTGTCCACATCGGCGAGGGAGGCCAGCATCTCCGGCGTCACGTCGGTGCGATAGATCGGCGGATTGTTGTAGAGCATGATCGGCAGGTCGGTCGCCTTGGCGACGCCGCGGAAATGGGCCAGGGTCTCCCGCGGCTTGGCGGAGTACACCATCGCCGGCAGCAGCATCAGCCCATCGAGGCCGACCCGCGCCACTTCCTTGGCGATGCCGGAGGCAAGCTCCGTCGTGTATTCGGCGACGCCCACCACCACGGGCACGCGGCCCTTTGCCGCGGACTTGGCCATCTCCATCATCTTGATCTTCTCGTCGCGGGACAGCGAGTTGTTCTCGCCCACGGTGCCGCAGAGAATCAGGCCGGAGACGCCGTCGCGGATCAGCGCGTCGATCACCTTGGATGTGGCGTCATAATCGATGCTGAAATCGCTGCGGAACTGGGTGGTGACGGCGGGAAAAACGCCTTCCCAGGCGACATGCTTGGCCATTTTCTGCTCCCTCGATGCTTGAAACCGTTGACAAATCCGTCCAGATGGATATTGTATACAATATAAAAGCCGAAAACGCAAGCGCACATTCTCCGGGGTCAGGCATGCAGGAACGCACGGCGCAGAAATTCCAGCTCGGCCACCGCACCCGCGTCGAAGCGGCCGCGGATGAACTGCGCCGCCGCATCCTCGACGGCGAATTCCCGGAAGGATTCCAGCTGCGCCAGGATGCGCTGGCCGCCGAGTTCGGCATCAGCCGCATCCCCATCCGCGAGGCGCTGTTCCAGCTGGAGGCCGAGGGGCTTGTCATCATCCATCCCCATCGCGGCGCGATCGTCTCCGCGCTATCGGCGGCGGAGGTCGAGGAGATCTATGAGTTGCGCGCGCTGCTCGAGCCGCGCCTGCTGGCAAGCTCTGCGCCGAAACTCGCGCCCGAAGATTACCGCGCCATCGACGCCATCCTCGACGAATACAGCGCCGAGCTGCGCGCCGATCATGTGGGCCGCTGGGGTGAGTTGAACACCGCGCTGCATGGCCTGCTCTATCGTCATGCCGATCAGCCGCGCACGGCTGATATCGTGGCCTCGCTGCTGCAGAATGCCGACCGCTACACCCGCATGCATATCTCCTTCACGCAAGGGCGCAGCCGCGCCGAGCGCGAGCATGCCGGCATCGTCAAGCTCTGCAAGAAGGGCGATGTGGCGGGCGCCTGCCGCGCGCTGGAGGAGCATATCCGCCATGCCGGCGCGTCGCTCACCGAGGTCATCCGCCGCAGCGAAAAGCCGCCGCAAGACGACAGCAAGAAAAAGCGCGCCTGACCGCGGCGCCCAGGGGGAAGACCGGAATGAAAATCACCAAGATATCAGCCTACCAGGTGGACCTGCCGCTGAAGGAGGGCCGCTATGCCTGGTCCAACGACAATGCGGTGGAAACCTTCGACGCCACCGTCGTCGCCGTGGAGACCGACGCCGGCATCACCGGCTATGGCGAATGCTGCCCGCTCGGCCCGGCCTATCTGCCGGCCTATGCCGCGGGCGTGCGCGCCGGCCTGAAGGAGATCGCGCCGAAGCTCATCGGCCTCGATCCCACCCATCTGGGCGTGCTCAATCGCCGGATGGACGAGGCGATCCGCGGCCATCCCTACGTGAAGGCGCCGGTCGACGTCGCCTGCTGGGACATCCTGGGCAAGATGGCGAAGCTTCCCGTCTATGCCTTGCTCGGCGGCGCGCAGCAGGCCGAGGTGAAGCTCTACCGCGCCATCTCCCAGGATACGCCCGACAAGATGGCCGCCAGCGTCGGCCGCTACCGCGCCGAGGGCTACACCAAGTTCCAGCTCAAGGTGGGCGGCAACGCCGACACCGATATCGAGCGCATCCACGCCTGCCGCGCGGTGCTTAAATCCGGCGACGTCCTGATCGCCGACAGCAACACCGGCTGGACCATGCATGAGGCTGCCCGCGTGGTGCAGGCGGTGCGCGATGTCGATGTCTATATCGAGCAGCCCTGCCGCACCTACGAGGAATGCCTGACCGTCCGCCGCCGCACATCGCTGCCGTTCATTCTCGACGAAAACATCGACGGCATCGGCATCCTGCTGCGCGCGATTTCCGAGGGCGCGATGGATGTGATCAACCTGAAGATCTCCAAAGTCGGCGGGCTCACGCGCGCACGGGAAATGCGCGACCTCTGCCTGAACGCCGGCGTCGCCATGACCATCGAGGACACCTGGGGCGGCGATATCGTCACCGCCGCCATCGCCCATCTCGCCCGCTCCACGCCGGACGAGTTCCTGTTCTCCGCCACCGACTTCAACAGCTACGGCACCAAGGATATCGCCAAGGGCGCGCCCCAGCGCAAGGACGGCAAGATGACCGCACCAGATACACCGGGCCTCGGCATCGAGCCGCTGCTCAATGTCCTGGGCAAGCCGGTGCTGACGGCCGGTTAGCTGGTTTGCAGCCTGAGCTTGAACGCCAGCAGGCACGCCACCGCCAGCGACACGCCGATCAACGCCACCGCCGCCGTCCAGCCGGCGCGATCGAACACCTGGCCCAGCACCGCGCTGCCGGCCAGCCCGCCGAGATAGTAGCTCGCCAGATAGATCCCGCTCGCCGCACCCCGCTCTTCGGTCGCCGCGCGGCCGACGAAGCCGGTCGCCGCCGCCTGGGCGAAGAACGTGCCCGCGCCCACCAGCACCAGCCCCGCCAGCACCGGCGCCAGCGACGGCAACAGCAAGAGCGGCAGCCCGGTACCGGCCACCGCCAGCGCGCTCCAGAAGACCGGCCGCGTGCCGAAGCGCCGCACCGCCTGTCCGGCCAGCGGCGTGGTCAGCAGGGCGGGCAGGAAGACGAGATAGACGAACCCCAGCGACATCGGCGGCAGCGCGATCGGCGCCCGCGCCAGCACGAAATTCACATAGGTGAAAGTGCCGATGAACACGAACAGGATGATGAAGCCGATGCCGAAGGCGGCCCGCAGCGCGGGATTGCGGAAATGCGCGGCCCAGGCTGCCAGCGGCGATTTGCCGTTTGCATTGGCGGCCGGCTGGCAGCTTCTGAGGCCGAAATACACCACGGCCGCACCCGCCAGATTCAGCAGCGCGAAGAAATAGAAATTCGGTGCCAGCCCCAGCATATCCGCCAGCGACGCGGAGATCAGCCGGCCGAACAGGTTGCTCGCCACATTGCCGGTGATATAGGCGGCCAGCGCGCCGGCGGTTTCCTCCGGGCGGCTCTGCTCGGCCAGATAGGCCATGGTCAGCGTAAACGCCGACGACATGCAAAGGCCCTGGGCGATCCGCAGCGCGGTGAAGGTCGCGAGATCCGGCGCCATCGCCAGCAACGTCGTCGGCACGGCCAGCAATGCCAATGCGGCACAGATGCCGAGCCGCCGGTTGATGCGCCGGCCGAACAGCGCGATGGCCACGCCCGCGACCGCCATGCCGATGGTGCTGGCATTGACCGCGAAGCCCATCGCCGCCGGCATCACGCCATAGGCCTTCGCCAGCGTCGGCAGGATCGCCTGCGCGGCGAACAGATCCACGAGCGTGAGAAAGCTGGTGACGCCGATAACAGCCAGGCGCAGCAATCGCACGCGGCTCTCGGAGATTGGTTTAGATACCGTCTCGGCAATGCTGATATCGGTCATCGCTTCACCAATTCTTGAAATCCAGAATGATCGGGGCCGCACCAACATTTGTCATCCCGGGGCCGCCACGTCAGTGGCGGAGCCCGGGACCCATGAACACGGAACGATCGGATTTGTCGTGCCAACCGCCCGGTGTTCATGGGTCCCGGACAATCTCGCCGCGCTACGCGCCGTGCGAGATTTCCGGGATGACAAGCATTGAAGCACTCTCACAAAGCAGGCATGCGACGCCGCGGCTGGGACCGCCGGGGGAAATGCGGTCCCGATCGTCGATGCGGCAACGGAACGGCCGCGGCGTCGCAAGGTATTGCAGGCCCGTGGGAGGCGCGGGCCTGCAAAGCCGTTACATGTTGCTGTCCATCTTGTCGTGCAGGATGTCGGCGGAGATCAGCACCGCCTTCTCCTTGCCGGTGTTCTTCCACCAGTGCGCCGTCGTGTGGGTCTCCGGCGCCACGTCGCCGGCCTTGTGCACGATCGGCACGGCACAGGTGCTGGCATATTCGGTCACTTCGCCCGACACGATATAGATCATCGCCGGCCGGTCCTCATGGCTGTGCCAGGGAACTTCGCCGCCGGGCATCAGTTCGAGGCGGCGGATGCGGAACTGATGGTCGGCCACGCCCACCATCTCCTGGGACAGGTCGGTGGTGGCGAGAACGGTGTCGGTCACGTCCTTGGGCATGGTGGCGCCGGCCTGCTGGCCGCTGCCGTCGGGCCGCAGCTGGTCGGCCGGGCATTCGCCGGCCTGGGCCGAGAAGGCGGTGAAACCGGCAATCGCGCCGGCGATGGCGGCCGTCTGCCAGATGGCGCGGCGCGGGTTGCTGTTGAACATGGGGAAGCTCCTCTTTCTGCTGCTAAGAAATCGCGGCCGAAAAGGCCGCCCTAACCGCAGAGAAAGTCGCCCAGGATGCGCCGAAACGGAAATACCGCCTGACTCCCGATTCGATAGCGCTCGGCTATGAAAGGCTCACGGCGCCGTGATCTGCACTGACGGAAGAAATCCGCCGATGAACGCCGATAAGAGGGGATGAACGCAGATATGCCGGATCTTTCTTCAAGATCAAGTGTTGCATTCCCTGTGGAATTCCCGCGCGCCATGGGCGCGCAATCAAGCTGGCCGATCGTTATGTGGGATCATGACAACAGCTTCGGTGCATCGGCGTTCATCCCTTCTAATCTGCGTTCATCGGCGGTCTCCTTATTCATCCTCGTGCACCGATTCTCTCCTGACAGTATGCTGTCAGCAGGCCCCGTCTATAACCCGCCCCGAGTAACGCGATACGCGGAGAGATCTTGAGATGAAGAAATCCATCGCCGTCCTGCTGGTCGACGGCTTCGCCGATTGGGAGATCGGGCCGGTCCTTCCGGCCGCGCGGCATTACTTCGGCGCGTCCGTGATCACCGCCAGCCTCGACGGCAACGCCGTGCGCTCCATCGGCGGCCTGCTGGTGCAGCCGGAAAGGCGCCTCGCCGACCTGAAGCCCGCCGCAGCACATCTCTGGCTCCTGCCCGGCAGCGACTTCTGGGCCAAGGGCCCGCGCGCCGGCCTGTCCGAGGCGCTGCAGGCCCGCGCCAGGGCCGGCAAGCCGATCGCCGCCATCTGCGGCGCGACGCTCGCCCTCGGCCATGCCGGCCTGCTGGATCACTACGCGCACACCAGCAACAGCCTCGATTTCCTGAAACAGAACCTCCCCGCCTACCGCGGCGAAAAGCTCTACCGCGACAGTCCCTGCGTCAGCGCAAACGGCATCATCACCGCCGCTGCCTCCGCACCGGTCTCCTTCGCGGTGGAGATTCTCCGTGCGCTATATCCGGATCAGGAAGAGATGATCCGCGGCGTCCGCCAGCAGTTCGCCGCGGAGTTCGCGCCACCTGCAGCGGCAGAGAGAAAAAGCGCCGCCGCCTGACCGGCGGACGCCTGCCACAAATCTCCCACAGCGGATTGTGACCGGATGCACCGCGCGGGCGGCGGAATAAGTTCATCCTCGCGCCCTTGGGAACGCAATGGTGCCGCGCGGGCGGCGCCTTTTTTATGAGGACGTTCCGGGTTCAAGAAAATCCAAGGGGCCATTTCACTCTGGCAGCTATTGCAAGGAGTCAAATATGGCCAAGCAGGAAAACGAACATTTCGAGATTCACGTTCGCGCCCAATTGATTGACGTCGCCAAGGCCGACAAGGCCCCCGACGTTGCCGCCTACGCATTTTCATCCGAAGGCCAGTTGCTCGCCACCGCTCCCGTGGATGCCAAGGGTGCGGCGACGCTCAAGGTGCCGTCCACCCGCAATGTCGCGCGGCTGCGGGTCCTCGTCGGGCCCAAGGCCGACAAGGACTCGGCGGACTTCAACGATCTCATCCGCCGCGGCGCCCAGGAGAAGCATCTGCGCGTGGATGCAAAGGCCTCACGCTTCGATGTGGAGCTCACGATCTTCCCGGACATCTGGCGCTGCTGGCTCTGGGGCTTTTGCTTCGTGCGCGGCAATCTGAACAAGCGCGTGCTTGTCGGCGGCCAGTACGAGAACTTCCCGGTCTGCAACGCGACTGTGGAAGTGTACGAGGTCGATCCGATCTGGATCATCATTCCGAAACTGCCGGACCTGGTGCTGGATCGCCTGCGCCATATCATCGTCGATCCCCGGCCGATTCCCATACCGGTGCCGGAGCCCGGCCCCGATCCGGCGCCCTTCGCCCGCGCGGCAATGCTGCAGGAACAGGCGGAGTTCCGCCATCGGCTGGATGCGGATTCAGCCGACACGCTTCGACAGATCGCGCAATCCACCGACCTCCGCTACGCCGCACAGCTCGGCAGCAAGCTGCAGTTCCAGCAGGCGTTGATCGACAATGCCAGGCTGGTCCGCCCGCTGCTCTGCCTGTTGTATCCCCTGCTCGTCACCAAGCAGCTGGTGGCGACGGCGCAGACCGATGAATGCGGCCATTTCCAGACCTTCTTCTTCAAGGGCTGCCATAACCCGGACACGCCCGATCTCTACTTCAAGGCGAAGCAGAAGCTGTTTGGCTTCTTCGACGTCTATGTCTACGCGCCGACACCGGTCGCCTGCTACACTTGGTGGAACTATGCCTGCGGGACAGAGGTCAATCTCTTCACGTCCAGTCCCTGGGCCCATACCTGTTCGCCCTGTCCGCCGGTCGTCGGTCCAGGCGGCAAGAACCGCTGGGTCGCTTTCCTCGCCATCGGCGCCCATGGCCTGAACAATATCTACGGCACGGCACAGGATCTTGCCGGCAGCACGACGCCGGCCAACCTCGGCCTCACCCAGGCCGGCGCGCCCTGGGGCAGCATGCTGCTGCCGCGGCTCGAATTCTCCAACGATCTGGAGGCCGCGGGCGTGCGTTATTATCAGCTCTCCTGGCGCAAGGGCAGCATCGGCACGTTCCTGCCGCTGATCGGGCAGGTGCATCACTATTACCGCCACGATGTCTCCACGCCGACGGGCAACATGCCAGCCTGGACGCCGGAACTGCTCGGGCCGATCCCGGTCGATGACGGCGCGGGCCACCAGGTACCCAACATGTTCAAGATACCCTACCCGTCGGTGGCGCCGGCGGGCGTCTGGGACACGCCGCCCGACATCAACGAGATCAAGGAGCATTTCGCCAGCGCCAAGTTCCCGAGCGTGGAAATCGCGCCCGGCATGCACTACGACGCTACCGGCACCCTCGTGGGCAGCGACACCAGCGGCAAGTATGAGATCAAGGTCGATCTCTTCAACAACCATGGACAGCCGGTGAACATCGGCGCGCTCGGCATCGTCTACGCCGTGCCCACCGATCCGGACGGCACCGGCACCATCAATACGGTGGATGCCTCCACCCTCGGCCTGGTCAGCGGCAACAGCATGGTGATCACGCTCCATGTCGACAACAATGGCTGCTTTGCCGACATCGCAGCACCCACCATCGCTGCAACCCCGGCCGATCCCTGCTGCGGCGTGCTCAAGTATCACGCCGGCGATTCCGTCACCATGGCCTGGCGGGCGCTGCATCCCCACAACTTCGCCACCTACAGCTTCGGCGTCGTGCGCGGGATTCAGTCCGTCATCTCCGAATCGGGCCCGGTGGCTGCCAGCACCAGCCCGAAGGTGCAGACGGTCGATCACCTGTTGAACGACAACCTGCCCCCGGGCTGTCCGGTGGATGGCTGCACCGTCGCCGGCTTCAGCGAGAACCTGTTTGTGAACGGCACAGCCAGCGACGGCTGGGGCGCCGATCTCTACAACGCCAGCTTCGTCCGCGCCTTCGTGCTGGCGAAGGCGTAGGCGGAGCGACGTTGCGTTGATTCCGCTCAGGCCCCGGAGGACGACTCCGGGCCTGATCTGCTTGAACGATCGCAATTCGTCTTCGCTCGGCGCACGGAACCGCTCAGCCCGCCAGCATGTGATCCGCCAGGCTGTAGCAGTGGCTCGCCTGATAGGCGTTCCGGCCCCGGTTCATATGCGTCAGGTTGAACGCCCGGATGGCGCGCAACGCGCGGCGCGTCTTCATGAACTTGCCGATCGAGGCGAAGCCGCGGACCTTGACGCCGAAGATGTCCTCGCCGCGCGGGAAGAAACAGCCCACGTCCTCCGGCGCGATGACGCAGCGTTCGAGGAAGGATTCGTCCACCCGGCCCTGGTCGAGCGAATGATCAGTAGTGAAATCCGAAAGATGCAGCAGGAAATTCGCCCGGATGCCCTCGCCATCGGCATACAGCGCGAAAAGCTCCATCCAGCTCGCATTGACGCGGATCAGCGCCTTGCCCGGCGTCGACGGCAGGCAGGACACCGACCAGTAGTGCCGCTCGGTCATCAGCGGGACCGGGATGCAGTCGCGGCCATAGCGCCGGAGAATCTCCAGCACCTCCCGCGCCTGCGGCCGGCGCAGCAGCTTCTCATACTTCGCGACGTATCTGAGCCGCAGCTCCAGCGATTCCGCGCGCTCACCGGCATCGCGCAGCTTCGCCTTGCCCGCCATCCAGGCGCGCTGCTGCTCGAGATCCAGGAATCGGCGCAGACCGGTCGTGCTCCGGCGACGAGTCGCGCTCACGTCAGGTGCCATGTAAGGGCCGAAGGAAAACGGGGTCAGAGTCGGTTTGCGGGAACGCAGGAAAACCTACTCTGATCCCGATTCCCCTCTCTCAAAAATGCTGAGCCGGTTTGAACCCAGTCGTGACCGTCACTCTTGTCTGACATTGCGACGCCATGGTGTCGCCTGAGGCGTGCCGGACTGCGGTTTCTTGAACGCCTTCAGTCGAGCACCGAGACTCTTATGCTGGTAGAGCGCTTTCAGATCTCCTTCGCCAAATCCATAGCGAGTTCGCATGTGCGCTTGTCAATCTGATCGTAGTCCCGAGCGTCGACGTGTGTAGCGTCCGCTCCCAAAAATGGGCAATTCCTCGGCCCCTTCCAGAAGTTCGGGGAGATCGTGGGCTTACTGCTAAGCGCTTTGATGCGTTCGAGCAGGTTCTTACCTGTTGCTCCGCGGTCCTCACACACCTCCTCCATTGTGCGACGAACCATGATTGCTGCGGCAACGTAGCAACTTTGGCCATAACACAGGACAGCTTCCTCGAAGGTCGCGAACGATCTCTTTGGGGAATGTCCGAACTGTCAAAGTCAATCGTCTCTGCTGGGTAGGTAGTGGTTATCGTCTGGTCTTCCGCTAGGAAGAACAGATGCCCTTCACATTGTGGGTTAGGACAGCGCCGCAGACCGGCCAAGCCTGTATGCATGACCACGGTAGGTCTGTCAGTAAGGGCCTTTGAGTTCCTGAGCCCTCGGAAATTGGAACACTAGGTCATGGATGTTGGTCCCCTGAAACACGCCGATACTTCTACAGTGTGGGCAGCGTATTTGAATGAGGTAGTTGGGAGTGGGGCTTTCACTCAAGTTGCCGTGTATTCGTACCTTCATTTGAATCCTCGAAGATAGACTGATAGTTCGAATCTGACTTCGAGTCGCTTTCCCATTGAACAAGTAATTAGACCCTCCTCATGCCAACCCTAGGAGGTTATCTTCAGAAAACGGGGGTCAGAGCCGGTTTGCGGGAACGCTGAAAAATTTACTCTGATCCGATTCCTTCCATTCAGACTGATACCCAGATTGTTGGCGGCGGCTGCTTTTTACGAGAGAGTTGGTGTTCGTGGGATGGGGGATATTCCACGCATATCGATCTTGTGCCACAACCAACCAAGCGCGTTCGTAGTCCTGGATTTGGGTGGTAGCTCTGCATCCGCTATCTTCGATAGCTCGCTGAACCAATTAAACCATCCCTTCTCGTATCCTTTCTTGAATCGTTTCCAATCCTTCGCAGACACGAGGACCAGGTGATCTGCCATGGACAGTGGCTGCACGACGCGAAACAAAAGGTCCTTGCCATTTGTATTGACGATCAACTGCAAATCCTCAAGCGGGAGATATCCGCGTTGATAGAGTCGGTAAGCCCGCTTGAAGTAGAAATTCAAGTTGCGTCGGGCATACTCCACATCGCGCTTATCCAGCTTGACGTACAGTTCCGCAGCGGCAAGCGCATCGGTATTCTCTTCCCCAGGACGCTCAATCAGCGGAACGAGGCGTTTTAGGATATTGTCGCCTTTTACTTCATCTTTGTCAGCGCGTTCAAACTCGGCCAGAGCCCGGAGATCATTGTACATATCCCTGCTGGAATACTGTTCCTGGAAGCTCGTCACGAGATTCTGGATCGCTGTGTATTTAGCGGCGAGGCAGGCAATTGCGGTCATGAGCACGATCCCTGCCGTTAGGATCACATAGAACAGCGTCAACACCGTCATGGCCATCGCTTGCCCTCCTGTTTCCGAGTTGCGCCGTAGCCTACCACGAGCATTGCAGGCATACATCCACGCCACAAAAAAGGGCTCAATGTCAGTTTCCTCTCACCTCCTCCGGCGCCCAGTTGCGCTTGCAGCGGGCGAGGCAGTTTTCGGTGGTCTCGCCTTCGAAATCCCCCGGCCAACTAACTGCATCTTACAAACGCGACAGCCTCCCCCTATTTGGGAGAAGCGTCGACCTCTAACCCGTCGTAGTCTTCGAGGGTTCAATCTCACAAGGGGAGGGGACGATGGCGCAAAAGAAGTTCGTGATTCGGCCGAGGATAGAAACGTGGCGGTCAGACTGGAAGCGCAACGAATGGAGGTGGGTGCAGGACTTCATAAACAAGTACAGCCCTAGCGATCTGACAGGGGTCGTTGCGCTCGTGTCGCAGCCGAATGCCGGCCCCCCGTACAATTTCTATGTTTGGTGTCGTCAGGGTCCTAAGGGGTCCAGATACAGACTAACGATGGAGCGGTGGACAGGGCCGACGATGGTGCAGAAGTTGCTCGGGAACAGGGATCTCAAGGTGTTAGCATTCTACACCGATATCCACGGGACCTCGTATCTGTGGATACTGGAGAAGGTGAAGTAGATCATTCTTCCTCCCTACTTCTTGTGCTTTATCGTCGCGCCGTGCTCGCCGCTGCAGATGGCGAGGGAACTGCATTGGCAAACACAGAGTCAGATTCAATCTTTGGCTATCGCCCCTTGCCCGCCTCCGGCGTCCAGTTGCGCTTCCTCCGCGCGAGCCGGTTCTCCGTGGTCTCGCCTTCGAAGTCCGCCGGCGCCACGACGAGCTCTTTGCGGTCCACATTGTCGAACGTGTTCACATTGACCACGGCGTAGCGCGCGCCCTCGATCTCGCAGGTGGCGATCGGCACCGCGCCGCAGGTGGTGCAGATATGGAAATCCGCCGTCTTGGTGCCGAACCGGTAGCGCGTGATCCTGCTTCTCGTCGGCGATGGTCAGCGCGAAGCGCCCTTGCGGGTGCGAGGTCCAGACGCCGCCATGCTTCACGCATAGGCCGCAGCCGCAGGCGCGCACGGGTATCGTCGGCCCGGCGCCGGGCCAGTCGAAGGTGAAGCGGATATTGCCGCAATGGCAGCTGCCGTTGATCCGCCTGATGGCGATGGGCTCAGGCATGCCGGTCCCTCTTGCTTGACATAAAGGAAATAACTCCTATACTGGTTAGTCCCGCGGAAGTTGCGGCTCGATGTTGGACATCGTGTATTTGTATGCCGTGCGGCTCCCGCCGGGGAGTCCGCCGTTGGCTCTCCTTGCCCGACAATAATTCATCGGCGCGTGAAAAATCCGCACGCGAACCCAAGGGCCGGTGATTCCCTTGTATGGCATCGTTCCCAAAAATCAGGGTCCCCCGGGGCGCGGCGCCGCAATTCTCGCATAACGCCTTGCGCCTGATGGCGAAAGCCGGTTTTAGCGATGCCATTGCTAAAAAATTGTTGCAGGCAGATCAAGGCGTTGTGCGAACGAAGATAGCGCGAAATATGCGCGTGAAAGGTCTAACCCGAAGGAAAGTTTTGCACGCGAAGGCGCGAAGCCGCGAAGAAGAAGTAGCCGCAGATGAACGCTGATACAGCGAGCTATCCGTGAAAGCTCTGAATAGGAGGCCTCTCTGATTTCTTGCGCGCCGCTGGCGCGCAGGAATCCATCCTTGACCGGGAATCCCCGTCAGCCGACGGCCACTCACTGCATCTGTGTTTATCTGCGTTCATCTGCGGCCAATCCTTTTCTTCTTTGCGGCTTCGCGCCTTCGCGTGCAAACCGTTCGTGCGCCTCCTGACTTCCCTGTCCGCCGAAGCTTCAGCGAAGGCGGATGTGGTGAAACCAATCTTCCTTACCCTCTGAGCTGGATCCGCCGGTAGCTCAGCGCCTCCGCCACATGTTGCCGGCGCACGGACGCCGCGCCGTCCAGGTCGGCCAGCGTCCGGGCAACCCGCAGCACCCGGTGATATCCCCGGGCGCTCAGCTTGAACCGCTCCGCCGCTTCGGTCAGCAGCCGGCGGCCCTCGGCGTCGGGCGCCGCCACCTGCTCCAGCAGTTCGCCATCGGCCTCGGCGTTGGTGCGGATGATCTTCCCGGCGAGGCCGGCCTCGATGACCGCGCCATGGCCGTTGCCCGCCGCCGTCGCGTTCACCGCGGCGAAGCGCTCGGTCTGCCGCGCCCGCGCCGCCGCCACCCGCGCGGCCACCTCTGATGATCCCTCCGCCGGCGGCGGGAGCGACAGATCGCTGGGCGACACCGCCGGCACCTCCACATGGAGGTCGATGCGGTCGAACAGCGGGCCGGAGATGCGGGACTGGTAGTCCTCCGCGCAGCGCGGCTGCCGCGAGCAGCCCTGCTGCGGATCGCCGAGATAGCCGCATTTGCAGGGGTTCATCGCCGCGATGAGCTGGAACCGCGCGGGATAGGTGACATGGGCGTTGGCGCGGGCGACGCTGACCCGGCCGGTCTCCAGGGGCTGGCGCAGAGATTCCAATGTCGGCCGCTGGAACTCCGGCAGCTCGTCCAGGAACAGCACGCCCGAGATGGGCGAGGGAAACCTCGCCCGGCCGCACGCGCAGGCCGCCGCCCACCAGCGCCGGCAGCGAGGCCGAATGATGGGGATCGCGGAACGGCCGGGTGCGCAGCAATCGCCCGTCGGCGAGCTGTCCCGCCAGGGAATGCACCATGCTCACCTCCAGCGCCTCGGCCGGCGCCAGCGGCGGCAATATGCCGGGGAGGCGCGCGGCGAGCATGGATTTGCCCGAGCCCGGCGGTCCGATCATCAGCATGTTGTGGCCGCCGGCCGCCGCCACTTCCAGCGCCCGCTTGGCCGATTCCTGGCCCTTGATGTCCCGAAGATCCGGCAGCGCGCCCACGGCTTCCGCCAGCTTCGGCTGCGGCGGGGTCAGCACCTGGCTGCCCTTGATGTGGTTGATCAGCGCCAGCAGCGTCGGCGGCGCCAGCACCTCGATCTGCCCGGCCCAGGCCGCCTCGCCGCCTTGCGCCGCCGGGCAGATCAGCCCGCGGTTCTGGCTCGCCGCATGGATCGCCGCCGGCAGCACGCCGGCCACCGGCGCGATCGAGCCGTCCAGGCCCAGTTCGCCCAACGCCGTGTAGTTCTGCAACGCATCGGCCGGCAGCACGCCCATGGTGACCAGCAGCCCCAGGGCAATGGGTAGATCGAAATGGCTGCCTTCCTTGGCGAGATCGGCCGGCGCCAGGTTGCAGATGATGCGCTTCGACGGCAGCGCCAGGCCGATGGCGGCGAGCGCGCCGCGCACCCGCTCCCGGCTCTCGCCCACGGCCTTGTCCGGCAGGCCCACCAGCATGAAATTGACCAGCCCGCCGGTCATGCCCACCTGGGCATCCACCTCCCGCACATCCACACCCTCGAAGGCCACGGTCTTGATGCGGGCGGTCATATTCGGATGTGACGGTATACGCGCTGGGGTTGCGACGAGGGCGAGGCCCTACAACCGCGCGATCTTAGTCGCGCGCGAGCGCGCGCGGCAAAGTCCGGATTGTGGCGATATGCCGCCGATGCGCGGATGGCGGCGGCGCGCTATGCTGGCGCACCCGTCACCAATGCAGGAGTGCCCCGCCATGATGATCGCCTATCTCGTCGGCATGACCGTGAAGGCGAAAACGGATTCGGTGTCAGTGGACGCGGAGGATGCGCTGATCGCCGCGCTCAAGGTGAAGCACGATTACCCGGCGGCGATGATCACCTATGTGCGGAAGCGCAACGCCCGCGGCGATCGCAGGCATCCCCATGAGGGGCTGGTGGAAGGCGAGGTCCGGCGGCGGAAGCCGGCTTAGAAGTAGGCCGAGCGGACGATGGTGGCCTGGATCGCGGCCGCCGTCTCCTGGCTGTTCAGCTTGGCCCGGGCGCCCGAAGTGACCTGCTTGTGCAGGTCCAGGATGGTGCGGCTGCCGGTGCGCTCGAACAGGAACGGGAACAGGCCGTGCATCATGCAGGCCATGCCGGCCAGGATCATCCGGCCGCCCACGCCCGTGGCAAAGGCGAAATGTTCGCTATAGGTCTCGCCCACGGCGGCGGGGTGGCGGGTGAAGGCATCGATCGGCGACATGAAGGCGGCTCCCGGCTGGTTATCGAGCCTGACTATGATGCCATAACCAGGTGAAATGACTTTGCTATCTCTAGCGGGAAATGGCCGGATCACGGAATTTTGTTCTCCAAGGATGGCATTTTCGTGGTACGTTCTTCTAATGGATGAATTCGATAAGAAAATCCTAACTTTGCTCCAGGCGGATGCCAGCCTGTCGAATTCGGACATTGCCGAGCGGGTCGGCCTGTCGCCCACCCCCTGCTGGCGGCGCATCCGGATGATGGAGGAAGCCGGTATCATCAAGCGCCGGGTGGCGGTGCTGGACCGGCAGAAGCTGAATGTGGGGGTGACCGTCTTCGTCTCCGTGCGCACCAACCGCCACCACCAGGACTGGCTGGACAAGTTCGCCGAGGTGGTCGGCAGCATTCCCGAGGTGGTGGAGTTCTATCGCATGGCGGGCGATGTGGATTATCTTCTGCGGGTGGTGGTTCCCGATATCGCCGCCTATGACGGTGTCTACAAACGCCTGATCGAGCAGATCGACCTGTTCGACGTCAGTTCGAGCTTTGCCATGGAGGAGCTGAAATGGACCACGGCCGTGCCCCTGAGCTACGCGCCGCTCACGGCCTAGGCGGCGCGGCATGAAGCTCGCCCGCCATGGTCTCGCTCTCCTGCTCGCCGGCGCGATCGCGCTGTCGGCCCAGATTCGCGGCCGCCGCCGATCTCACGGTGCGCCAGGTCGTGGAACGGCTGGTCAAGGCGCGGAACGGACCGCCGGCCGATTTCGCCGGCCTGGATCTCAGCTTCCTCGATCTCACCGGCCTCGATTTCTCCAAGGCAAATCTGGCCGGCGTCAATCTGTTCGGCTCCGAGCTGGATCATGCCGATCTCTCGGACGCCAATCTGGCGGGCGCGATGCTGGACCGCACGGTGATCATCGGCACCAGCTTCGCCCGCGCCAACATGACCGGCGTGAAGATGCGCCGGCCAGCCGCTTTCACCACGCTCGCCGTGCGCAAGGACGAGGCGCCGAACTTTGCCGGCGCCAATCTCACGGGCGCGGAAATCTTCGGCAAGCTCAGCGCAGCGAATTTCCGGAATGCCAATCTTAGCGGCGCCGTCATGCGCCAAACCCTGCCGACTGAGCTGCTGACCGCCACCCGCACGGAACTGATCGACTGCGACTTCAGCGGCGCCAATCTGTCGGGCGCGGATCTCAGCTATCTCTGGCTCACCTTCTCCGATTTCACCAACGCCAATCTGGCGTCGGCCAACTTGACCCACACCGACTTGTCGAAGGCAAACCTGACGGGCGCAAATATCTCCGGCGCCAATCTGGACCGCGCCAATCTGGACGGCGCGATCTTCCGCAATGCCCGCGGCCTGGACCAGGCAGCGGGACTGGAAAAAGCATTCAATCTGAACACGATCATCCAATAGGCCGCGATTGCCGCGTATTCTCGCCCTTCTGATTGTCGCGCTTGCGTTCATTGCCTCGGAATCAGCGGCGCAGACGGCGGCCGACCGCGTCGACACGACGCTGGTGCTGGCGGTGGATGTCTCGGGCTCCGTCGATGAAACGCGCTATGCCCTGCAGATGGAGGGCATCGCCAGCGCCTTCGAGGACAGCGAGGTGCAGCGGGCGATCGTCTCCGGGCCGCGCGGCTCGCTGCAGGTTATCCTGGTCAACTGGTCCCACGAGCCTGAAGTGATGATCCCCTGGACCATCATCACCAGCCCCGAAGATGCCCGGAGCTTTGCCGCCAAGGTGCGCGCGGCGCCGCGTCATGCCGACGATTTCACCTGCATGTCCCGGATGCTGGAGCTGGTGGCCGACAAGGTGCTGCCGCTGGCGCCGTTGCCGGCCGACCGCATGGTGGTGGATGTCTCCGGCGACGGCCGGGACAATTGCAATCCCCGCGAAGCGGTCGACAGTCTGCGGGATGCCCTGATCAAGTACGATGTCGCGATCAACGGCCTGCCGATCCTCGAGGGCGCCGAAGCGCTGACGATCGAGCAATGGTATCGCGACCATGTGGTCGGCGGGCCCGGCTCCTTCGTGCTGCCGGCCAACGGCTACAAGGATTTCGGCAGCGCCATCAGGCGCAAATTCATCCTGGAGATCAGCGGCGATCGGATGACGCCGCCGGATGCGTCCTAGGGGCTAGGCACTGGCCTTGAGATCGGCAGCCGCTTCCGGCTGCGCTGCCTGCTCGGCCTCGGCCGCCGGCAGTTCCACCTTTACCGTCGTGCCCTGGCCCAGGCGGCTGGCGAGCGACAGCTTGCCGCCCTGCAGCTCGGCCAACATGCGCGACAGCGGCAGCCCCAGCCCGGTGCCCGCATGCTTGCGGTTCAGCGCATTGCTGACCTGGGCGAAGGGCTCCATCACCCGATGCAGGTCCTGGGGCGCGATGCCGATGCCGGTGTCGATGACCGACAGCACGATCCTCTCCGGGCCGTCCGCTTGCGCTGCCACCTTGATGGCGCCGCCGCGGGGCGTGAATTTGATGGCGTTGGTCAGCAGGTTCAGCAAGATCTGCTTCGCCGCCCGCACATCCACCATCAGCCGCAGCGGCTGCGCCGGCAGCGCAACTTCGAGCCCGACGCCCGCTTCCAGCGCCCGCTCCTTCACCAGACGCAGGCAGGAATTGACCAGGTCGCCGGCGGCGATCAGCTCGTAGTTCATCTCCCGGCGGCCCGCTTCGATCTTCGAGAGGTCGAGCACGTCGTTGATCAGCGACAGCAGGAAATGGCCGCTGTTGTAGATGTCGCCCAGATATTCCTGATAGCGCGTCGAGCCCACGGGCCCGAAGGTCTCCGTGCGCATCAGCTCGGCGAAACCGATGATGGCGTTCAACGGCGTGCGCAGCTCGTGGCTGACATGGGCCAGGAACTCGCTCTTGCTGCGGTTGGCGATCTCCGCCTGCTCCTTTGCCGTGCTGAGCTCGGTGGTGCGTTCCCCCACCAGCCGCTCCAGATCCTTGCGCGAACGTTCCAGCGCATCCACGCGGGCGCGGTCCACATCGATGCGCGTCTGCATGCGGTTGATGCGGCTCTCGCTGCCGACGCGGTTGAGCTGCTTGTCGAGCTTGTGATAGGCGCGGAAATGCCGGTGCGCGTCGCCGACCCGCCCGGCCTGCTCGAACAGATCCGCCAGCTGCCGGTGGCATTCGGCAGTCAGCCGCTTGATGCCCTTGGCCTCGGCATTGGCCAGCGCCGTCTCGGTGCGGGCCAGTGCGCCCTCGACATCGCCGAGCACCGCCAGCGCCCGGCCGCAATTCATCAGCGCGATGGAACGGTCGAACGGATCTTCCGCCGCATCCAGCATGCGCATCAGCGTGGCGATGGATTCCCGGGTTTCTTCCAGCGCGCCGAGTTTCGCCCGCGCCGCCGCGAGAATCGAGAGGCAGCCGGCGCCCATGCTGAAATTGCCGATGCTGCGTGCCGCCGCCACCGCGCGCGTCGCCGCTGTCGATGCCTCGGTGTAGCGCTCGAGCTGCAGCAGGTTGTGCGCCCGCGCATAGTCGAGCACCAGGCGGTCATACACCGTATCCTCCGGCGGCAGCAGCACCAGGCGGCTGCTCACATTGTCGAGGACATCGAGGGATTCGACGAACTGCTCGCGCTCCTGCAGCACATAGGCGGAGTCCATCAGCGCCTTGCAATAGAGCGCCTGATCGCCCACTTCGGCCAGCACCGCCAGCGCCTGCTGGTTTGCTTCCAGCGCGTCGTCGAGCAGGCCGAGATCCAGATAAGTTGCCGCGAGTGTCTTATAGGAGAGACCGGCGGAGAGTTTGTCGCCCGCCTCGAGGAATTTTGCGCCGAGATCGCCGACCGCTTCGAACGCCTCGGTGTAGCGGCCGAGCAGGCGATAAGAACGTCCCATCTCCAGCCGGCAGCGCGCTTCGTCCTGGCCCAGGCCATTGCGCTTGGCGATGTCGGCGCCTTCCTCGGCCAGCGCCAGTGATTGGGCAACGTCGAACTCGCCCACCAGCTCCGCCAGGCGGC
The DNA here is from genome assembly GCA_963816235.1 of uncultured Alphaproteobacteria bacterium. Classification (GTDB taxonomy): domain Bacteria; phylum Pseudomonadota; class Alphaproteobacteria; order Dongiales; family Dongiaceae; genus DATKFM01. Next base: position 33,376 of record CAWFKD010000014.1, read on the forward strand.
AGAGAATCGTGCAGCGCATCTTGGGATCGTGGGTCGCGCTCAGCGACCGGCGCAGGGTCTCGATCTCCGACATGGCTTTCAGCCGTTGTTCTATTTCTGTAGACGCTGGCGGCCCCGAGGGGATCTCGGCCGCCAACTCCCCTGCAGATTTCGACAAGTTATACTTAAAATTTCGTAAACGCCGGGTCGGCGTCCTGGACATACTAGATATCGGAATCGTTAAGGAATTCTGTCCAGATATGGTATGCCTGCCACTAACCTCGCTGGCAGGGCATCGGCGGGCCGGCATCGCCGCTTCCGGTTCTTGCCGGCCCGCTGTTGGACCGCTTAGCGGCCCGATCTCGCAGCCGAGACGGCGCCGACCGAGAAACTTTGCGCCGGCACGATCTGGGGGTCGAAGCGGGTGCCGCGCTCGAGCGCGCTCACATCGGTCGACGTACAGGCCAAGCTCACCGACGGCATCAGGACAACCAGACCCAAGGCCAAGGAAAGAGCGACGATTTTCGCGCGAAGCATGATTCCCACAGCAAGTCTCCTCATCATTTTGCGGCTCGCGTCCAGGAAGGTTCGGTACTCTGTATCCCACCCGACGACGAGACGGATGATCGCAAACAATCTCTTAAGATTGCGTCAAAGTTTTAGATGAATTTGTGTGGTTAACGCGACGAATCGCGCGGCAACTGATGGCGCTCAGCGGGCGGATTCAAATCCCGTCAGCACATTCACGGTGTTGATGCCGATCTCTTCCACCGCATAGCCGCCCTCCATGACGAACAAAGTCGGCCGCCCGGCGCCGGCGATCATTTCGCCCAGGCGCAGATAATCTTCGCACTTCAATTTGAAGCTGGAGATCGGATCGTTCTCGTAGGTATCGACGCCGAGCGAGATGACGAGCGCATCGGCGCCATAGGCATCGATGCGTTTCAGCGCCGCCGCCAGCGCCGGCCGATATTGCGCCCAGGCTGTGCCGGGCCGCAGCGGGAAGTTGGCGTTGAATCCGTCGCCTGCGCCTTCGCCCGTTTCATCCTCATAGCCGGAGAAGTACGGATACTCGTCCTCGGGATGACCATGCAGCGAGCAGAACAGCACGTCGTTGCGCCGGTAGAAGATTTCCTGCGTGCCGTTGCCATGGTGGAAATCCACATCGAGGACGGCAACGCGTCTGGCTCCATTGTCGATGAAGGCTTGCGCGGCGATCGCGGCGTTGTTGAAGAAGCAATAGCCGCCATAGAAATCGCTGCCGGCATGGTGGCCGGGCGGGCGGCAGAGGGCAAAGGCGGCCGAAGCGCCCTGGGCCACCAGCCGCTGCGCCGTGATCGCCACATCGACGGCAGCGCTGGCCGCGGCCCAGCTGCCGGCGGTCAGCGCCGTCGAAGTATCGATGCAGTAGTAGCCCAGCCGCGCCCGCAGCTTGTTGGGCAGCTTGCGGCGCATGCCCGGCGCGATCCAGGCGGTGGGAATGACATAGCTCTCGCCATAGCGCTTCTGCCATTCCGCGTGGGTTGTCTCGATGAAATTCATCAGGCCGGCATCATGGATGCGTCCCGCCGCCATGCGGCCCACTTCATCGGGCGGCAAGACCTCGCCCAGCTTGGCGTCCCGCACCCGCGACAGCACGATTTCCGCCCGTTGTGGCGTTTCGAACGCCGGCCCGAAATCGCCATAGTTGAATTCCAGCGGTGGCGCATGCAGCCGGTGCGCGTCGCTGTAGATGGTCTTCATGCGGGCCGGCCCAACGCTCTCGTTACCGCTTGCCTTCGAAGCCCGACAGCACGTTCACGGTGTTGATGCCCAGGGCATCCACCGCATAGCCGCCCTCGAATACGAACAGCGTCGGCTTCTTGGCGCCGGCGATCATCTCGCCCATGCGCAGGTAATCTTCATGCTCCAGCTTGAACTTGGAAATCGGATCTTCCTTGAAGGTGTCGAGGCCGAGGGACACGACGACCACATCAGGGCTGAACTTCTTCAGCGCCTTCATCGCCGTGGTCAGCGCTTCCTCATACTTGTCCCATTTTGCGCCCCAGCGCAGCGGCAGATTCCTGTGATAGCCCTCGCCCTTGCCTTTGCCGGTCTCGTCGGCAAATCCCAGGAAGAAGGGGAATTCCTGCAGCGGATCGGCATGGATCGAGATCGTGAGCACGTCGGCCCGGTTGTAGAAAATCTCCTGGGTGCCGTTGCCATGGTGATAATCCACGTCGAGGACGCAGACGCGTTTGGCGCCGAGATCGCGGAAAGCCTGCGCAGCGATGGCCGCGTTGTTTAGGAAGCAATAGCCGCCATAGAAATCGCTGCCCGCATGATGTCCCGGCGGCCGGCAGAGGGAGAACACAGCCTTCTCCCCGCCATTGACCAGCTTCACGCCGGTCAGCGCCACATCCACCGCACCCTTCACCGCGCGCCAGGTGCCGGCGGTGATCGGCGTGCCGGCATCGATGGCATAGTAGCTGAGCTTGCCGTCGATGACTTCGGGCAGGGGCGGCTTCTTGCGGAATGCCCGGGTGTGCCAGGTGATCGGCAGCGCATCGTAGCAGCCATGGGCCTGCACCCATTCGTCCCAGGCGGTCTGCAGGAAGCTCACCAACCCTTTGTCATGCACCCGGTAGACCGGCTCCAGGTCGAAGCTGTCGGGCGCCGTCACCGGCCCCAGCTTCTTGGCGCGAACCCGGTCGATGACGATCTGCGCCCGGCGCGGCATCTCGAACGGCGGCAGGAATTTGCCCTCGATCAGTTCGAACTTGCCGTCCTGGTGGCGATGCTCGTCGGTGTAAACGGTTCTCATGATCTCTCCCCGTGAATGCGCGCCGCGATGTGCAGAAATCCGGCCGCGCTGTCAATCCTTCCGGCTGCCATGGGTCTCGACCGCCAAATGCTCGGCGCTCCAGGGGCCGGGCCAGACCTCGGCATGACCGTGGCGCAGGCGGCGCACGGTTCCCACCGGCAGGTCGCGGGCGATCAGCATCGGCCCGGGACCCTCCGTTTCGCTGAACGGACCGATGGTGCCGGCCACGCCGTCATAGCCCAGCACCGCTTCGCAGGGCGTGTAGGCGGCCGCACCCGACACATTCGACTCCCGGCTTTGCAGATGCTCGGGCACGCCGATGGCGCCGACGGTGCAGACGACGGTCTGCAGCTCGACCGCGCGCGCCTTGGCGCAATCGAAAACGCGGCGGAAGCCGGAGCGGAATCCGGTCATGGAGGGCACCAGGATCAGATCGAGATCCAAAGACGCCAGGCGATGGGCCAGCGCCGGCATCTCCACATCCAGGCAGACCAGGGGCGCGATGCGCAGCCCCTGCCATTCGACGATCTGGATCTTGTCGCCGGGGATCAGGTTCCAGGCCTCGGGGTTCTTCTCGCCGGGCGTCAGCACCACCTTGTCATAGGCGACCGTGCGGCCATCGGGCAGCAGCAGCCAGGCGCGGTTGAGATAATCGCGGCCATTCTCCGCCTTCACCGGCATGGTGCCGGCGAGGATGGCCATGTCGTAGCGCGTCGCCAGGGGCTGCAGGGCGGCGAGGGCCGCTTCGCCCTGCTCGGCCATCCAGGGAATCTCTTCGGTGATCTTCAAGCCTGAGGGCGCGTAGCTCAGCCAGTGTTCGCTGACGAATTCCGGCATCACCAGGATGCGGGCGCCGGCGGCCTTGGCCTCGGCGAGCTGCTGGTCGACGGTGGCGATCCAGGCGGCGATGCCGTTCAGCTTGGTCGCCAGATTGGCCGCCCAAAGGGCGACAGTGATGCTTTCCAGGGGTTCGGCAGCCATGACGTCTCTCAAAGAAGATACGGGGGAGGCCGCAAGACCTCCCCCGTTGCAAGTCGGTTCAGATCAGATCCTTCCGCTTATTTCAGCAGATTGGTCCAGATCTGGTTGTACTTCTCCGTCACTTCCTGCGGGCAGGGCGGCTGGAAGGTCGGTACCGGCGCATTCGCCGGCATCTTGATCTCCGGCGCGTTCGCAAACTCCTCCGGCAAGAACTTCTCGCTGCCCATGATGCCGTTGGCGTATTTCGCGAAGTCGGAAATCAGCGCGGCATTCTCCGGGTCCATGATGAAGTTCTGCCAGAGCTTGGCATTCTCCATGTTCGGCGCATCGGCCAGGACGACGGCATTGTCCATCCAGCCGGCCACGCCTTCCTTCGGATAGGCATATTTCAGCGTCGGCTTCTGCAGGCGGGCGCGCATCGCCGCCCCGTTCCAGCCATGGGACACGGCCACGTCGCCGGCCACCAGCGGCTCGATCATCGGATAGTCGATGGTGCGCCAATGCGGCTTCGCACCGACCAGCAGATCGTTCAGCGCCTTCAGGTCTTCCGGATTGCCATTGCAGAGCGGCTTGCCCAGATAGCGCAGCCCCGCATGCATGACCTCGACGATTTCCGGCTGCATGTTGATCTTGCCGTCCAGCTCGGGCGGCGGATTGAACAGGATCGCCAGGGTGTCGATGTCGCCATTATAGACCGCGGTATCGACGGCGAAATTCGTCGTGCCCCACTGCCACGGCACGCTGTAATTCCGCCCCTTATCCCAGTAGACGTCGACCCAGCGCGGATCGACATTCTTGAAATTCTCCATCTTGTTCGGCTCGGTCTTCGCCAGGAAGCCCTCGCCGAGCAGGATCTGTACGGCGTAGTCGGACGGGAAGACCACGTCATAGCCGGTGTTGCCGGCGCGGACCTTGGCCAGCAGCGTGTCGTTGGAGTCGTAGTCGTCGAGCGTGACCTTGATGTTGTATTGCTGCTCGAACTTCTCGATCAGCTTGGGGTTGGTGTAGTCGCCCCAGTTGTAAAGGTGCAACTCGCCGTCGGCATAGGCGGCGCTGCTCGCAAAGAGCAGCGCGGCTGCCGCGGTCATACGTAACGCGTGACGCAACATTATTCATCTCCTCTGTTTTCTGGCCACATGGGGGTACTCAGTACTTCTTGCGCCCGATCAGGAAGGACAGGGACACAAGCAAAATCGAGATCACCAGCAGGATCGTCGACATGGCGTTGATCTCCGGGCTGATGCCCCGGCGGATCGACGTCCAGACATACATCGGCAGGGTGGTTTCGCCAGGCCCCACCAGCATGCTGGTAATGGTGAAATCGTCGAACGAGACGACGAAAGCCAGCGTGGCGCCGGCGATGATGCCCGGCATCAGCAGCGGCAGCGTCACCCGGCGGAAGGTCTGCCAGGGCGTGGCATAAAGATCGGCGGCGGCCTGCTCCAGGGTCAAATCCATGTCCTCGAGCCGGGCGCGAATCGGCATATAGGCGAAAGGAATGCAGAAGCAGGTGTGCGCCAGCATGATCTGGATGATGCCGAGACGGGCGCCGAGCGCGGCGGCGACCAGGCCGAAGAAGCTCAGCGTGGCGATGGCCGTGACGATCTCCGGCACCATCAGCGGCAGATTGATGGTCATGTAGCTGGCGGTCTGGCCGCGCCAGGGCTTGGTCCGCGTCGTCGCCAACGCGGCGGCGGTGGCGATGATCGTGGAGATCACCGTCGCGAAGATGGCGATCTGCATCGTGTTGATCGCTGCGCCCCAGATCTTGTCGTTCAGGAAGGCCTTGGGATACCAATCGAGGCTGAAGCCGCTCCAGGCTGTCACCGACCGCGTGCCGTTGAAGGAGAAGGCGAACAAGATCAGGATCGGCGCGTAGAGCAAGGCCAGGCAGGCAGCAGCGATAGTGCCGAAGCCATAGATCCGCTTGAGATCGAATCTGCGCGCGCTGATGCGCCGGCCGGGCTGCAGTACGACATCAGCCATGGGCGAAGTCCGACTTGCGCGTGCCATAGCGCACATAGACGTAGAGCGCGATCAGAACCAGCGCCATCAGGATCAGCGACGCCGATGAGCCAAAGGGCCAGTTGCGCGAGCCCGCGAACTGCAGGGCGATCAGATTGCCGATCATCAGCGACTTGCCGCCGCCGACCAGCAGCGGCGTCACATAGGCGCCGAGCGCGGGGATGAACACCAGCAGGCAGCCGGCGACGATGCCCGGCTTCGACAGCGGCACGATGATCCGCCACAGCACATGCCAGCGCGTGGCATAGAGATCGTAGGCCGCCTCGACATAGCGGAAATCCAGCTTTTCCAGGCTGGCATAGATCGGCAGCACCATGAAGGGCAGGAAGCCGTAGAGCAGGGCGATGCCGACGGCGGTATCCGTGTACATGATCTGGAACGGCTCGCTGAGCAGACCGATCGATAGCAGCGCGTTATTGACGATGCCATCGTCGCGGATCAGCACGAAGATGGCGAAGGTGCGAATCAGCAGGTTGGACCAGAACGGCAGCGTGATCAGGAACAGCCAGAAATTCCGCTGATGCGGCGGCCGCGTGGCCATGAAATAGGCCGTCGGAAAGCCCAGGATCAGGCTGCCGATGGTGGTGAAGGCGGCAAGGCCGATGGAGCGGGCGTAGATCTGAAAATAGGACGAGGTGAAGTGATAGCTTTCGTCGAACAGATCCTTCTCGAACAGGAACTGCACATAGGCGGCGTTGGAATACTCCCAGATCACGCCGCCATAGGCGCCCGGCTTCAGGAAGGAATAGATGACGATGATGATCAGCGGCGCAATGCCGAGGCTGCCGATCACGATCAGCGCCGGGGCGATCAGGCCCCAGCGGGTGCGGCGGGTGACCCGCTCCGCCGCCGCCTGGGCCGCGCTGACGCGCTGCTCGACCGTCGGGCGCGGAGTGCGTATCGAGCCGGCGATGACAACTTCGGCCATTCCGTTCAGTCCTGCAGCATGCGGGCGGCGCCGGAGGGCACATCGATGCCCACCTTGTCGCCGACCGTGAACGGGCTGCCGCCATCGACGGCGTTCTGCACGCGGACGCTGAGCCCGCTGCCGTCGCCGATGCGCACCTGATAGTTGGTATCGGTTCCCGTATAGACCGACTGCACGATCTCGCCATGGGCGCCGCCGGCCTTGAGCCGGATCTTCTCCGGCCGGATCGCCAGGGTGGCGCTGCCGCTCTTCTTGTTGCCCGCGGGCGAGGCCATGAACTCCAGGCCGGCCGCGCCACGGCAGCGCATCCAGCCATTCTCGGCGCCGACGATGTCGACCACGACGAAATTGGTATCGCCGATGAAGTCGGCGACGAAGCGGTTCACCGGCCGCTCATAGACGTCCAGAGCCGTGCCCAGCTGCTGGATCTGCCCTTTGCTCATCACGGCGATCCGGTCGCTCATGGTGAGCGCTTCTTCCTGATCGTGGGTGACGAAAATGAACGTGATGCCCGTGCGCTTCTGCAGCGCCTTGAGCTCCGTGCGCATGCCCTGGCGCAACTTCAGGTCCAGGGCTGACAGCGGCTCGTCCAGCAGCAGCACCTTCGGATGATTGGCCAGCGCGCGGGCCAGGGCGACGCGCTGCTGCTGGCCGCCCGAGAGCTGCGAGGGCCGACGGCCGCCCAGGCCGGACATCTGCACCAGGGACAACATCTCGTCGACGGTCTTCTGCGCATCGGCGCGGGAGGAGCCGCGCATCTCCAGCCCGAAGGAGATGTTCTCGCCCACGGTCATGTGGGGGAACAGGGCATAGCTCTGGAACACGGTGTTGACCGCGCGGCGGTAGGGCGGCTGGTCGGCCACCGACTGGCCATGGAGCAGGATATCGCCCGAGGTGGGCAGCTCGAAGCCGGCGATCAGCCGGAGCAGCGTGGTCTTGCCGCAACCGGAGGGCCCGAGAAGAGTGAAAAACTCGTTCTCGCGGATCGTGACAGAGACATTGTCCAGGGCCCGTACGGCATCCGGCCCCAGGCCGAATACCTTGGTGACGCCCTGTGCCTCCACAGCGGCTATGTCAGTCAAGCGCTCTCCCAAACCTTGGTCTTATTGCCTTGTTGGGGCTCAAGTTAGGGCATTTGTCCGGGGCCCGCCAAGCTAAACTTGGGAATCCAACAGGGCGGCGATCGCGCACGATATTTTGTTGCGCGCGAACCTATTCGGCGGCCTGGGCAATGCCGCTGACGCCGGCGGCGAAGTCGAAGGTCGCGAACGGGTACCGGGACGGCGCGCCGGGCGCTATCAGAAGCCGCGGCTGCGAGCCGAGTTCGGCGATCATGGCGGCGAAGGTAAAGCCGTCATCGGCGTCGGCTGATCTCCTGGGAAACCGGAAATTCCGGATGATCCCGGGAGGATAGCATCGCCGCCGCCTTGTCGGCCGTGAGGGCGGGGCCGCCCTCCAGGCGGCGCGCCAGCGTTTCCAGTCGGCAGCCGGAATCCCGGGCCTGCCGTTCCCACCAGGATTCGGTGAGATCGGTCCGCAAATCGCGGTTCTCCAGCGGATGATTGGTATGCCAAATGCGCCCATCCGCCGCAGCCCTGACCTCGGCAACGCGGCCGGCGCTGCACTCGAAATCGCGGACAGCAGTGGCATCGCCCAGGATGTAGTTCTGGCCGGAGGCATGGCGGACCGCCTGGAGAAAATCTCACCGCTTCGCCCAAGACCGGCGTCTCGATCAGCCGCCGGGTGATGAAAGCTACCGGCAGGCCGTCGGCCGACGAGTTCAATTGCATCAGCGTGTTGACGCTGACACCCAGGCCGCGGCTGTTCATGCCCGTCAGCGCGATCATGCCGGCGGCGGTGACGACATAGGCATCGAGGCCGGGCTGCGCGCCGCGGATCAGCAATAGCGTCTGGAATCCATCCATCCAGTTCGGCAGGTCCATGGTCTGTCCCACCAGCACCGGATGGCCGTCGCGGGCCGCCGCACCAAAGCTGCTGCAATGGTTCCGGTACTGGCGCTGGAACCACCATTCCTCGTCCATGAACTGCGCGGCGAGAATGGCGCGATAGCTCAAGCCAGAACCTTCGGCGATGCCTTTGACTTCCTCATGCAGGTCCGGCGTCCAGCGCTCGATGGCCGGTGTGAAATTGGTTCTCTGCAGGAAATCCTCGATGAAATCGTCGGCGGAAATCTTCGTGCGCGTTTCGATCTCCTGGCGCCAGCATCGGTCCCGCTCGGCGATCAGCGGCCGCAGGCCCTCGCCATGGACGCGGCCCCGCTGGCGCGGCGTACCTGAGATTTCGAGAACGGCAAAGCGAGACGGGGTCATTTTTCGGCGCAGCTCCTCAATCCCTTGGGATCGCCGATTCTAGCCGATCGGCAGCGGATTGCCCAACCATAGCAAATGGTGGGGTTTACTGCGGCGGGGCGCATCGTTTGACCTGCCTCGGGGCGGCAGGCAATGTGCCGCGGACTTCACTGACGCCGCAATGACAGCCGCATCTCCCTCGACAGCATTGGCTTCGCGAATTCTGCACGGCATCTACTACATGCTGGGGGCGGTGGTGCTGTTTTCCGGCATGGACGCACTGATCAAATACGCTTCCGAGACCTATCCCACCGGACAGATCGTCTTCTTCCGCAATTTATTCGCCTTCGTGCCGGTGATTTATTTCCTGCACCAGGCGGGCGGCGTTTCGGCGCTGCGCACGCGTCGGCCGCGCGATCATATCCTGCGCGGCATCGTCGGCGTCACCGCCATGGGGCTGGTGTTCACCGCCTTCAAGCTGCTGCCGCTGGGCGAAGCGGTGGCCCTGACGCTATCGGGCCCGATCTTTCTCACCGCGCTGTCGGTGCCGCTGCTGGGCGAGAAGGTCGGCCTGCGCCGCTGGTCGGCTGTCATTGCCGGTTTCATCGGCGTGCTGATCATGACGCGGCCGGGCGCCGGCTTGTTCAATCCCGCCGCCTTGTTCGCGCTCGGCGGTGCGGTGTTCTATGCTCTGGCGATGATTTCCGTCCGCTGGCTCAGCGCCACCGAACCGGCGGCGACGACGGTCTTCTATTTCACCCTGTTCGCCACCGCTGCCGGCGCGCTCACCCTGCCGTTCCAATGGCAGACGCCGGATTTGGGTGGGTTCTTCCTGTTGGCGGGCATCGGGCTGATCGGCGGCGTGGCCCAGATGGCCATGACCCAGGCGTTCCGCATGGCGCCCGCCTCGATCATTGCGCCGTTTGAGTATCTGGCGCTCGTTTTCGCCGTCGGTATCGGCTACATGGTCTGGCATGAGATACCCGATGCCTTCATCCTCTGCGGATCGGCCGTCGTCATCGCCAGCGGCCTGTACATTCTCCATCGGGAGACGGTGCGCGGCCGCCGCACCGTGGCTATTGAACGAGCTGCCCGAAGCGACTAGATCAGCGCGATCATGAGCGCCGACTCCGCCGCCCCGAACGTTCCCAATCCGATGCAGGACCGCCTGGCCGCGGCCATCGCGCAGCATCGCGCCGGCAAGCTTGCCGAGGCCGAGCGCGCCTATCGCGACATCCTGGCCGATGATCCTAATAGCGCCGACGCGCTGCATCTGCTGGGCGCCTTGAAACAGCAAAGCGGCAAGCCCGACGAGTTGATCGCCCTGGTGCGGCAGGCCATCGCCCTGAAACCGGGCTCGGCGCTCTATCACAACACGCTGGGGATTTCCTATGGCATGACCCGCGCGGTGGACTGGGCGGTGGAGGCCTTCACCAAGGCGGCGTCGCTGTCGCCGCAATATCCCGATCCCCATGTGCATCTTGGCAATCTGATGCGGGCAATGGGCCGCAAGGAAGAGGCGGTGGCACATCTGGAACGCGCCGTCGCGATCAAGCCGGACTTCGCCGAGGCCCACAATAATCTGGGCACGCTGCTGATCGACCTGGAACAGTGGCACAAGGCCGAAAGTCACCTGAAGATAGCCGCGGACCTGCGGCCAAAGAGCGCTGAGATTGCCATCAATCTCGCGGTGGCCAGGCGGCCCATCAACTCGGAGGCGGCCATAGAAGGCCTTGCGGCGTTGCTGGTCAGGCAACCCGGACATCCGGCCGCGTTGAGCAATTTGGGCGCGATCTATGCCGATTTGGGCGATGGCGACGCTGCCATAGAGAATCTTCGGCAGGCCCGCGCCGCGGCTCCGGAGAATGTCGACATCAAGCTCCTCCTTGCGAATGCTTTGTCCCGATTTCGCAAATCTGAGGAAGCAGCCGGACAATACGCCGAAATCGCCGAGAATGCGCCGACCGCCAAGCGTATCTCGGCGCTGGTTGCGCTTGCCACCATCGCAGAGCGCGATGGGGATTTCGAGGCTTCAACGAAGTATCTGGCGCAAGTGCAGCAGCTGCGCCCGGACTCGGCGGCGGCGATCGCCGGCACGCTGAAGCGGCAGGCCAAGTCGGCGCCTGACGAACTGGTGCAAAAGGCCGAAGCGCTTGTGCAGGACAGCGCCAGGCCCATTGAAGACCGCGCCGGGGTGCATATGGCGCTGGGACCCGTCTATGCGGCGCGGAAGCAATATGACAGCGCCTATCAAGTCTTATGATGTCGGCAACAAGCTGCGGCGGCAATCCTATGCGAATCGCCGGATTTTCTACAACAGGCGCATGCGGGAACAGCGCGTCGAGGCAATCATCGCCGCCTATGACATGGATTTTTTCCGTGCCCACAAGGGCGGCGGCAGCGCTTCCAATCTGCCGGTGTTCATCGTCGGCATGCCGCGCTCCGGGACGACGCTCTCGGAGCAGATTCTGGCAAGCCACAGCGACGTACATGGCGCCGACGAGTTGCTGGATATCCCGAACGCAGCGGCAAAACTCGATCCCAATGCCTATTCGCGGCGGATCACGAATCGTGCGGGAGCTTTGCGAATCGATTTCCAGCAGTTGCGCGCTGAAGCCGATCGATATCTTGCCACGATCCGGGCAATGGCGCCGGATGCCAAGCGCATCGTCGATAAACTTCCGGGAAACTTCGAGAATCTCGGTTTGATCGCAGCAATGCTGCCGCACGCCAAAATCATCCATTGCCGCCGCGATCCGCGCGACGTCGCTTGGTCGTGCTTCACCACCAATTTCCTCGACCCGATCGCCTGGAGCCTGGATCTGGACGACTTCGCCCACTACTACGCGCAGTATCAGAGGTTGATGGAGCATTGGCGGCGGGTGCTGCCGGTGCCGATGCTGGAGCGGCAATATGAAACCGCCGTCGCCGATTTCGAGGCGTCGTCGCGGCAGCTGGTGGATTTCTGCGGCCTCGATTGGCAGGACGCTTGCCTTGAGTTCCACAAGACCGAGCGCACCGTGCGCACCGCCAGCATCCGCCAGGTGCGCCAGCCGGTCTACACCAGCTCGATCGGCCGCTGGCGCGACTACGAGGCCGAGGCGCCGGAACTGTTCCGCCGCATCGGCGAACTGGAGTCGCTTACATAGCAGCCTGACGCCGGATCAAACCGGCCGCCGCTCGCGGCTGCCGACGCGGGCTTCGATCGCGTCCCACAGGCCCTTCTCCAGCATCACGCCATCCAGCCGATTGATTTCCTGCAGTCCGGTCGGCGAGGTGACGTTGATTTCCGTCAAATAGTTGCCGATCACATCGATGCCGACGAAGACAAGGCCGCGCTCCCGCAGCGCCGGACCGATGGCGGCGCAGATCTCCCGCTCCCGCGCCGTCAGCGTCGCCTTCACCGCCTTGCCGCCGACATGGAGGTTCGAGCGCGCTTCGCCGGCGGCAGGCACTCGCGACACCGCACCCACGGCCACGCCATCGGTCAGGATGATCCGCTTGTCGCCTGCGCGCACTTCCGGAATATAGCGCTGCACGATGACAGGCTCGCGATAGAGCTGGGTGAACATTTCCAGCAGCGCGTTCAGGTTCTCGTCGCCTTCGGTGATATGGAACACGCCGGCACCGCCATTGCCGAACAGCGGCTTGACGATGATGTCCCGATGCTCACGGCGGAAGGCAAGGATCTCGTCCCGATCCGAAGTAATCAGGGTAGGCGGCATCAGCCCGTCGAAATGGGTGACGAACAACTTCTCCGGTGCATTGCGCACATGCACGGGATCGTTCACCACGAGGGTGCGGGGATGCACATGCTCGAGCAAATGAGTGGCGGTGATGTAGGACATGTCGAACGGCGGATCCTGGCGCATCAGGATGACATCGACCGTCGCCAGATCCAGCATCTCAGGCTTGCCCAGCGTCGCATGGTTGCCCCGCTCGCGCCGCACCTGCAGCGGCCGCGCCCGCGCCAGCAGCCGTCCATCGCGAAACGCCAGGTGCCGCGGCAGATAATGGAACAGGCCATGGCCGCGCCGTTGCGCCTCCAGCGCCAACACGAAGGTGCTGTCGGCGTCGATATTGATCGACTCGATCGGATCCATCTGGATGGCGACGGCAAGGCTCATGGCGGTGTTTTTCTTGGCGCTGTGGTCGGGCGGGGATGTTTCGCGGGGACCGGCTACGCTACGCGGAACCGGCGGCGGCGGTCAATTCATCTGCGAACGCAGCTGCGCCAGAAGCTGTTGCGCCGCACCCCGGCGCTCGTGGCGCTGCTGCAGCGCGATTGATTTCTCCAGGGCGGTGAGGGCGGTGCGCATATTGCCGATGCGCGCATGGAGCACGCCATATTCCTGCCATAGCTCGGCATCCTGGGGCGCCACCAGCAGCATGCGGTCGACCACTTCCGCCGCAGGGCCGAAGCGCTCATGGCGGAGAAGCCGCAGTTTGATGTTGTTCTCCAGCCGCAACAGGATCTGCTTGTTGCCGGCGGGCTGGCAATCGCCGGGCGCCAGTTCCGCCTCCGGGCCGCGCACGGCTTTGATCAGGGTGCGCAGATCGGCGGCGGTGCGGATTTGGCCTTCGCTGAAGGGATCGATGATCGCGGCTTCGCCGCCATGGCGAAGCCGCAGCAGGAAATGGCCGGGGAAATTGATTCCGTCGATCGACCAGCCCTGGGCTCGCGCGGCATGAATAAAGAGGATGCTCATGGCGATGGGCATGCCGCGCCGGCGGTCGATCACGCTCATCAGGTTGGCGTTGTTAAGATCGTCGTATGTTTCCCGGTCGCCGCGATAGCCGTGGCGATCGACGATCACGGCCGTCAGGGCGGCGATGCGTCCGGCGATCCCCGGATTGAGCGGCTCCGAAGTGGCCGCAGTGGCGATGCCCACATCCCTCACCAGCGCCGCCAGGTGATTGCGATAGGGTTCGGGATCGGTATCCGGCCGCGACAGCCTGGCCAGCGCCAGTGCACCGGCCGCAAGGTCGACATCCTCATCCTCGGCGGCGCCGATGCCGCGCAGATAATCCATGGTATCCCGGCTATCCATGACACGATCTTCGCCCCGTCCGCGCGCCGCTGCAAGACTCAATCCTCGCCGCGGCAATTTCTCGCGCCGGCTCCGCTGCACAAGATCGCCTTAGCGTAAAATCTCTGCTGTCCCCCTAAGCAGACTCCTACGAAGCGGACCCCTACGAAGCAAACCAGGCGTTGATCAGGTGCTGCGGCCAGCGATGCTTTGCCACCACGATCACATCAAAGCGCAACGCATCGGTTTGGTAGCGCGGATGCCGGCCGACGAACGCTGCTGCGGCGCGGGCGATACGCTGACTTTGATAAGGCGTCACCGCTTCGATGGCGCTTTCGGCGGAGTCGCGGGATTTCACTTCGACGAAGGCGAGCACGCCGCGCCGCCGGGCGATCAGGTCGACCTCGCCCATGGGCACGCGGAAATCCCGCGCCAGGATGCGATAGCCCTTCAGCCGCAGCAGCAGCATGGCCCAGAACTCGCCGCGCCGGCCGCGCCGATAGGCGCGCTGCCGGCGCTCGCGATGGCGCTCGCGCGGTGACGTCTGCGCGGCCATCAATCTCCGCCCTTGGTCAGCCGCAGCGCCCGGCCATAGATCTCCCGCCGTGGTAAGCCGGTGGCCTCGGTAACCCCATCGACCGCATCGCGCAGGCTTTCCTGCTTCAGCGCCGCCGCCAGCAGGCGGTCGATCTCGGCGTCATCGGGGGCCGCGGCAGCGCCTGGCGGACCGACCACGATGACCACCTCGCCCTTCGGCGCGCCGGCGGCAGCGTAATGCCCGGCCAGCTCCCGCAGGCTGCCGCGGCGCACCTCCTCGAACATCTTGGTCAGTTCGCGGGTCACCGCCGCTTCGCGCTCGCCCAATGTCTCGGCCATATCGGCCAAAGCCGCTGCCAGCCGGTTCGCGGATTCGAAGAAGATCAGGGTCGCGCCGATGCCGGCCAGGTCCCCGAGCTCACGCCGCCGCGCCACTGTCTTCGGCGGCAGGAAGCCGGCGAACATGAAGCGGTCGCTGGGCAGCCCCGACAGCACCAGCGCCGCCAGCACCGCCGACGGACCGGGAATCGTCGTCACCTTCAGGCCCGCGGCGATGACGTCGCGTACCAGCTTATAGCCGGGATCGGATACCAGCGGCGTGCCGGCATCGGATACCAGCGCCACGGTCTCGCCATCGGCCAGCCGCGCCAGGATCGCCGGGCGCATGCGGGCGGCGTTATGCTCGTGATAGGCGATCAGCTTCGTCGCGATGCCCAGCCGCGCCATCAGCGGCCCGGTCACCCGCGTATCCTCGCAGGCGATCACGGCGCAGCTTCTTAACGTTTCCACCGCTCTGTGAGAAATATCGCCCGCATTGCCGATCGGCGTTGCCACAATTGCCAGCGTGCCGGTGCCCGGCGCCCCATCGCGGGCCTCAAGCGGTTTACTTCCCGCGGGGCGATGGGTAGGTTTTCCCCGCGCCGGCTTGCCGGGCGCGGAGGAAGGGGACGATGACGTCGATCGCGGAGCTGACATCTGACCTGTCGAAGCCGTGGCTAAGCCGCGCCCGGGCCGTCATCGCCGCGTCGCTCCTGGCGGGCGCGCTCGCCGGCTGCGGCGGCAACAACGTACCGGCCTCCGACACTGGCACACAAGGATCGGATGGCGCCACCGACAGCGGCGCGATCCCCATGGCAATCCCGGAAGGCGAGCGCATCAAGGTCGGCTTGATCCTGCCGCTGACAGGCGAATACGCCGCCACCGGACAGGCCATGCTGAACAGCGCCCAGCTGGCCTTGTTCGATGCCCGGGACAGCAACATCGCCCTGGAAGTGCGCGACGATGCCGGCGCACCCGGCCCGGCGGCCCAGGCCGCCCAGTCGGCGCTTGCTGATGGCGCGCGGTTTATCCTGGGACCGCTGTTCGGCCGCAATGTCCAGGCGGTACGGCCGGTGGTGCAGAGCAAGGCGATCAATCTGGTGTCGTTCTCTTCGGACGAAACCGTGGCCGGCAACGGCGCCTATGTCATGGGCATCCTGCCGCGGCTGCAGGTGGAGCGCATCGTCGGCTATAGCAGCCGCCAGGGGCTAAAGCGGTTTGCCGCCCTCTTGCCGCAGAACGCCTATGGCCAGGCGATCGCCACCGGCTTGAAGGCCGCGGCGGCCAGCACCGGCGCCGAAGTGGTGCGCGTCGACTACTATGATCCCAACAGCCTCGATGCGTCTTTCGCTGTTGGCCAGCTGGGCCAGTTCATCGCCGGCGGCGGGCAGATCGATGCGCTGCTGATCCCCGAAGGCGATCAGCGGCTGCTGGGCATCGTCCGCAGCCTGCCCACCTTCGGCATCGATCCCCTGCAGGTCAGGCTGCTCGGCTCCACGGCGTGGGAGAGCATCGGCGGCGCCGGCGAGCCGCTGCTGGCGGGCGCCTGGTATCCGGCACCGGATCCGCAGAAGATCCGCGACTTTGCCGCCAAATATCAAACGGTCTATGGCAGCGCGCCGCCGCGGGTGGCTTATCTGGCCTATGACGCGGTGCTGATGTCGGCCGCGCTGGCCGCTGGGTCGTCGGGTGCTGATTTCGGCGCCGAGGCGCTGACCGATCCCAACGGCTTCTATGGCGTCGACGGCCTGTTCCGGCTGAAGCCCAATGGCGGTGTCGATCGCGGCCTGGCGATCCTCGAGGTGAGCTCGGCCGGCCCGCAGATCCGCGAACCGCCACCGCCGAACTTCGACGGCTTTATCTATTAAGCCAGCAGCTGCGCCAGCACGGCGTTGAGCCGTTGCCGGCCGGCGGCCGTGGCCCGCAGGCCGCGATCATCCATCTCCACAAAGCCGCCCTCGATCAGCGCTTTCAGACGCGGCGGGTCGAGGGCCGACATCAGAGGCTCGCCGGTTTCCGCGGCAAAGCGATCGGCGTCGATCCCTTCGGCAAGCCGCAGGCCCATCATCAGCATCTCCTCGCGGCGCGCTTCGGCATCCACCACATCCCGCTGCCGCGTCGCGTGGCCCTTCTGTTCGACCGCTTCCAGCCAGGCTTCGGGCGCACGATGCTGGCGCGTCGCATATTTCACGCCCTCCAGCGTCAGCCGTCCATGGGCGCCCGGACCGATGCCGGCATAGTCGCCATAGCGCCAATAGGTCAGATTGTGGCGGGACTCTTCGCCGGGCCGCGCATGGTTGGAGATCTCGTAGGCGGGCAGGCCGGCCGCGGCCAGCGCCTCTTGGGTCGCCTCATAAAGCGCTGCCGCTGCGTCCTCGTCCGGCACGGTGAAATCGCCGCGGCGCACCGCCGACGCAAACGCCGTCTCCGGCTCGATGGTCAGTTGATAGACAGAGAGATGACTACCGGCGAGCGTCAGTGCTTCCCGCAGCTCCTCCCGCCAGGCGGCGACGGTCTGCTCCGGCCGGGCATAGATCAGATCGAAGGTGAAGCGGTCGAAATAGCGGCGGGCCAGCTCGATCGCCTGCCGCGCTTCGCCGGAGCTATGCTGGCGGCCGAGGAATTTCAGATCTGCCTCGCGCAGGGACTGCACGCCCAGCGACACCCGGTTGACGCCGGCATCGCGGAAGGCGGCGAACTTCTCCGCTTCAACGGAGGTCGGATTGGCTTCCAGGGTGATCTCGATTTCGGCGTCTGCCTGCCAGATGCCGCGCGCCTGCTCGATGACAGCGCCCACCGTCTCCGGCTCCATCAGCGATGGCGTGCCGCCGCCGAAGAAGATGCTGGTGAGGCGGCGGCCTTTCGTCGCCGCGCCGTAATGCGCCAGCTCCGCCAGCAAGCGCCCGGCGCCAGCGGCCATGATCCACCGCCGCCCGCACATGGCTGTTGAAATCGCAATAGGGGCATTTCGACCGGCAGAACGGCCAGTGCACATAGAGGCCGAACCCCGGCTCGCGCCCGGCGTTCATCGCCGTCACTTGCGCGCGAAGCAGGCCGCGAGCAATTGCCGGAAGGCCTCGGCGCGGTGGCTGATGGCGTGCTTCTCCTGGGGGTCCATTTCACCGAATGTGGTGTCGCGGCCGTCGGGAATGAAGATGGGATCATAGCCGAATCCGCGATCGCCCCGGGGCGGCCAGGTCAGGCGGCCGAACACCTTGCCCTCGAAGCTCTCGCAATGGCCGTCGGGCCAGCAGAGGCTGAGCACGGCAACAAAGTGAGCGCGGCGTTCCTTGTCGCCGCTGGCCTGCAGCTTTTTCTCCACTTCCTCCATGGCCAGGCGGAAGTCGCGCTTCGGTCCGGCCCAGCGGGCCGAATAGATTCCGGGATCGCCGTTCAGGGCATCGACCGCCAGACCGGAATCGTCGGCCAGGCAAGGAAAGCCGGCGGCGCTTGCCGCGGCCCGCGCTTTCAGCTCGGCATTGGCGACGAAGGTGGTGCCGGTTTCTTCCGGCTCCGGCAGCCCCAGCTCCGCCGCCGCAACCACATCAACACCCAGCGGCCGCAGCAGGTCGTGGATCTCCCCGACCTTGCCCTTGTTGTGGCTGGCGATCACCAGCTTGCTGCCGCTGAATTTGCGCGGCGCCGTCACGGTGCCTTTTCCGTGGCGAGTTTCTGCTGCTGGATCAGTTCGCCGATGCCCTTGCGCGCCAGGCCCAGCATGGTGGCGAACAGCGCTTCGCTGAACGGCGCCTTTTCGGCGGTGCCCTGGATCTCGATGATGCCGCCGCTGCCGGTCAGCACGAAATTGGCGTCGGCGTCGGCGTTGCTGTCCTCGGCGTAGTCCAGATCCAGCACCGCCCGGCCGCCGACGACGCCGCAGGAGATCGCCGCCACATGGTCGGTCAGCGGCACCCGGGTCACCGCGCCGACTTTCTTCAGATGCTGGAACGCCAGATGCAGCGCGACGAATCCGCCGGTGATGGCCGCCGTGCGGGTGCCGCCATCGGCCTGGATGACATCGCAATCCACCTTGATTTGTCTCTCCCCAAATCCGCTCAAGTCGGTCACCGCCCGCAGGCTGCGGCCGATCAGCCGCTGGATCTCATGGGTGCGGCCGCCCTGGCGGCCCTTGGCGGCCTCGCGGTCGGTGCGGCTCTCGGTGGAGCGCGGCAGCATGCCATACTCGGCGGTGACCCAGCCGCGCCCGGTGTTGCGCAGGAAGGGCGGCACCCGGTCTTCAATGCTGGCGGTGCACAGCACATGGGTGTCGCCGAACTGCGCCAGGCAGGAGCCCTCGGCATATTTGTTCACGTTGGGCAGCAGCGTCACCGCACGCAGGGCGTCGACGGCGCGGCCGGACGGCCGCTGGGCGTTGTTGGGGACGGGTTTCATGGCTGGACCTCTGCGCGGCGCCGCGCGACGGAAACTCGGGCGCGCACGCTATCCGGCCCGTCCCGCCGGGTCTAGGCTTTGCTGATTTCCGGCTGATGGCGCAAAGACTCCAAATAAATCAGCGGGAACAACGGCAAAGTGGTTGCGTTGACGCTGCATACGCCCGTTACTACATTGAATTTGCACTCGGGACCCCTTTGATGAAGATGCCCGAAGGAAACACTTCTCGACTCGGCGATCTCAACGAACGGTCTCGTCAGGTTCTCCGCCACATCGTCGATGCGTATGTGGAGACCGGCGAGCCCGTCGGCTCGCGCTCGATCTCGCGCCGCCTGGGCATGGCGCTGTCGCCGGCTACCATTCGCAATGTCATGTCGGACCTGGAGGAAGCCGGGCTGCTCTATGCACCCCATACCTCCGCCGGCCGGCTGCCGACCGACCGGGGCTTGCGGCTGTTCGTCAACGGCCTCCTGGAGCTGGGCGACCTGACCCAGGAGGAGCGCCGCACCATCGACGGCAAATGCGCCGCCGCCGGCCGCAGCGTGCCGGAGGTGATGGAAGAGGCATCGCAGCTGCTGTCGGGCCTGTCGCGATGCGCCGGTCTGGTGGTGGCGCCCAAGGCCGAGCGCACCCTGAAGCATATCGAATTCCTCCATCTCGGACCCGGCCGGGCGCTGGTGGTGCTGGTGACCGAAGATGGCCAGGTGGAAAACCGCATCATCGACGTGCCGGTGGGCCTGCCCTCCTCGTCCCTGGTCGAGGCCTCGAACTTCCTCGCCAGCCGTCTGGTGGGCCGCACCCTGGCCGAGGCGCGGGCCGCCGTGACCACGGAGATGGAGCAGCACAAGGCCGAGCTGGACTCCCTGACCAGCCGGGTGGTGGAGGCAGGGCTGGCCACCTGGGCCGGCGGCAATATCGGCGGCGCCCTGATCGTCCGCGGCCAGGCCAACCTCTTGGAGAATGTCACGGCGCTCTCGGACCTCGAGCGGATCCGGGCCCTGTTCGCCGCGCTGGAGACCAAGGAATCCCTGGCCAAGCTGTTGGATTCCGCGGAAACTGCTGAAGGCGTTCAGATTTTCATCGGCGCCCAGAACGAGCTGTTCGGCCTGGCGGGCTGTTCGATGGTCATTGCACCCTACCGGGATAGCCGGCAAAAGATCGTCGGCGCGGTCGGCGTCATCGGTCCGACAAGAATTAACTACGCCCGTGTTATACCCATGGTCGACTACACGGCACGGGTCATCGGGCGCATTCTCGGCTAAAGGCTTTGATGATGAACGATCAGGAAAACGGTCCGGACGAGACGGAACCGGCCTCGGCGGCCTCGAACCGCGCGGCGAACGATAGAGCCGCGAATGATTCAGAGCCGGCGCCCGAACTGTCGGCAGTAGATGCGCCCAAGGGCAGCCATGAGTTGCAGCTGGCGGAGGCGCTGGTCGCCGCCCAGGCCCAGGCCGCCGAGTATAAGGACCAAGCCCTGCGCGCCATGGCCGAGGCGGAGAACACCCGCCGCCGCACCCAGCGCGACCGCGACGAGGCGGTGAAGCATGCGCCGGCGATCCTGGCCAAGGACATCCTGGTCGTGGCCGACAATCTGCGCCGCGCCATCGAGCATGTGCCCCAGGAGGCGCTGGCCTATGACGAGGCGCTGGCCAACCTGACGACCGGCGTGGAGATGACCGAGCGGCTGCTGCTCACCGCTTTTGAGAAGCACGCCATCAGGCAGATCAATCCGCTGGGCGAGAAGTTCGACAGCAATTTTCACCAGGCGATGTTCGAGGTGCCGGGCACGGGGCAGCCCCAGGGCACGGTGGTACAGGTGATGGAGCCGGGCTACCTGATCCATGACCGGCTGCTGCGGCCGGCGCTGGTCGGCGTGGCCAAGGGCGACGCCGCGGCGGAATCGCCGCCGCCGGCCGATGATCCGGACGACATGGACTTCCTGGACGAGGAAGAAACTCCGCCGCCGCCCGACGACGGACTCAGCCTCGATTTCTCCAGCCTCACGGACGAACCGCAGCCCGAAGCGGAAACGCCGCCGGCCGACGAGCCGAAATCTTAAGTTAAGGATCTTTTCCACAGAACACGCTGCGATGATCGCCGGATCATCGCAGCGCTAGCGCGTGGCCGCCTCGAATACCGCACTAATGGCGGTGTAAATTCCTTCCATCACAAGGCCGTGATGTGAAGATGTACGGTAAATTACCGAATTGTAATCGAGCCGTAAGTGCTCAGGCATTGTTGCGAAGAGCCCGTCTGGCCTACGGTTTTCGCTAATACGCGGTCGTGGATCGCGAGCGAAACAAGGCACACGAAACTAGGTTCTCTGGGTGGACAACCGGGACTGAAGAGCTGAGCGACCTGGGGTCGCTAGCCGGTCTTCAGCGCAGGGGCGGTGCGGGCGGGCAGATGTGATGCCGTTCGCGGCAGTTCGGCGATTTCCCGACGATGTAGCGGATGCCCGATCGAAGGGCCGCAGCGATCGATGGCATAACCCGCAGCACCCACCTGTGACGCCTGTCACCGCGCAAACCCACGGCATTTGATTAATGAGGCGCGCAGGGAGTTTTTGCCGTGGCCGTATTTGTTGCCAACAGCGCTGTTGATTTCACGACGCTGGAGCTTTCGGTCCTGACGAACAGTCTCAATCGGACGTTCGTCAATTCCGGCGAGGTGCAATACACCGACGGTGTTACGACCGATACGCTGGTCGGCAGCGGCTTCGATAGCGGCGATCCGAGCCTCGGCACCGTTACCAGTTGGACACGCGACATCGGTGGCCAGCAGTTCACAGTCACCGGCTTCAGCATTCCAACTGGCACCTTCCTGACGGAAGCCAATGGCGGCACTCTCCTTAGCGACGTATTTGCCACCGACGATACCCTGACGGGCTCCAGCAGTGCCGATCACCTGATCGGCTTCGACGGCAACGACACCATCGATGGCGCGGGCGGCGATGACACGCTGGAAGGCAGCGATGGCGACGACACGCTCGATGGCGGCACCGAAGCGGACTCCCTCGATGGCGGCGCGAATAACGACGACCTCATCGGCGGCGTCGGCAACGACACGTTGCATGGCGATATCGGCATCGATTCGCTGGTCGGCGGCGCCGACAACGATTCGTTGGATGGCGGCGTCGGCAACGACACGATGGAAGGCGGAGCCGGGAATGACTCCTACGTCGTCGACGCTGCAGGTGATGTTGTTACCGAAGCGACCGGACAAGGAACGGACTCCGTAACCTCCAGCGTCAATATCGGCACGCTGGCGGCTTTTGTCGAAAACCTGACGCTGACCGGTGCCGCGACGCTCGGCGGCGGCAACGACGAAAACAACAAGATCATCGGCAATACCACCGCCAGCAGCCTCTCCGGCGGGATCGGCGCAGATACTCTCACCGGCGACATCAACAACGATACGCTGGACGGCGGCACTGGTATCGACAGCATGACCGGTGGCGCCGGCAACGATACCTATACTGTCGACTCCGGCAGTGACACAGTCAGCGAGAATGCCCTTGAGGGCACTGACGATCTCATCAAATCCAGTGTCAACATCACGACGCTGGTGGCAAATGTCGAGAACCTGACGCTGATCGGAACCGCAACACTCGGCGGCGGCAACAGCGAAGACAACCTGATCACCGCGAACTCGATCGCCAGCAGCCTGACGGGCGCGGCCGGACTGGATACACTGATTGGCGGCGTGGGCAACGACACGCTGCAGGGCGGCGCTGGCGCTGACAACTTGGCCGGCGGCGCGGGCAACGATACCTACATCATCGATTCCAGCGACACGCTCACCGAAGTCAGCGGCACCGATGAAGTCCAGATCGGGACCAGCTATACGCTTCTCGCCGGCTTTGAAAATCTGAAGTTGACGGGGGCCAGCGAGATCGATGGCACCGGCAACACCGTTGCAAACGTCATCACCGGCAACAGCGTCAAGAACACGCTATCGGGCCTTGGAGGCGCCGACAATCTGGACGGCGGCGCCGGCAATGACACCCTGTTGGGCGGTACCGAGAATGACACGCTGACCGGCGGCGCGAACGACGACAGCCTCGATGGCGGTGCGAACGACGACGACCTTATCGGCGACGCCGGCAACGATACGCTGCTCGGTCAGGACGGGGCGGATTCGCTGGTCGGCGGGGCCGACAACGATTCGATCGATGGCGGCACGGGCGCCGACAAGATGGAAGGCGGTCTCGGCAATGATGCCTACGTCGTCGATTCCGCAAGTGACGTCGTTACCGAGAATAACGGCGAAGGCACGGATTCTGTAATCTCCAGCGTCAACATTGGCACGCTGGCGCTGAATGTCGAAAATCTGACTCTGACAGGCGCGGCCACGGTCGGTGGCGGCAACGACGGAAACAATGAGATCGTCGGCAACACTGCCGCCAGCAGTCTCTCCGGCGGGAACGGCGCAGACACGCTGACCGGTGGCGCCAACAACGACACGCTGAACGGAGGCTCCGGCGCCGACAAGATGATCGGTGGCGCCGGCAATGACACTTTTGTCGTCGATTCCGGCAGCGATACGGTCAGCGAGAATCCCGGCGAGGGAACCGACGACCTGATCCAGTCCAGCGTCGATATCGTGACGCTTGCCGCCAATGTCGAAAATCTGACGCTGACGGGAAGCGCGACGCTCGGCGGTGGCAACAACGAAGACAATCTGATCACCGGCAACTCTATTGCCAGCAGTCTATCGGGCGGCGTCGGCTTGGATACGCTGACCGGCGGGGCGGGCAATGATACGCTCGACGGTGGCGCAAGCGCCGACAGTATGGCGGGCGGCACCGGCGCTGACATCTACATCGTCAACGACACTTTAGATGCTGTTTCGGAGACCGGCGCCGACATCGACGAGATCAAATCCAGCGTCTCGATTGCAGTACTTGCTGCCGGCGTAGAGAAGCTGACGCTCAGCGGAGCTGCGACGCTCGGCGGCGGCAATGATCTCGCCAACACCATCACTGGCACCACGAACAACGATAGTCTCACGGGTGGCAAGGACAACGATCAGCTAGCAGGCAGCGATGGCGCCGACACGCTGCAGGGCGATGCCGGGAACGATACGCTTACCGGCGGCATCGGGAACGACACCTACATTGTCGATGCCGGCGACTCGATTCAGGAAGCGGCAAGCGGTGGCACTGATACGGTTCAGTCGGCCGGCACATTCTCGATTGTCGGCTTCACTGAGGTCGAGAATCTGACGCTCACCGGTGCAGGCACGATCGCCGGCACCGGCAACAGCGGCAAGAACCTCATCACCGGCGGTACCGGCGCAAACAGCCTGGTCGGCAATGAAGGCGACGACACGCTGCTTGGCGGTGATGGCAGCGATACGCTCGATGGAGGCCTCGGTGCCGACTCGCTCGACGGCGCTGCGGGTACCGACTCGCTCGATGGCGGCGACAACAATGACACGCTGGTTGGCGGCACTGAGGATGACACGCTGGACGGCGGCGCCGGCGACGACAGCATGGCCGGCGGCGATGGCAGCGATACCTACATCGTCGATTCGACCAATGACAAGATCACCGAAGCGGCTGTTGTCGGCACGGACCTCGTTCAATCGAGCGTGACCTATACGCTCAGCGATAACGTCGAAAATCTGGAGCTAACCGGCAGCGCCAATATCAACGGCACCGGCAACACCGGCACCAACGATATCACCGGCAACGACGGCAACAACAAGCTGTTCGGCGACGCGAACAACGACACGCTCGACGGTGGCCTCGGCAATGACACGCTGCAAGGTGACGCTGGCGCCGACAAGCTCCTGGGTGGGAAGGGTGATGACACCTACATCATCGATGCAACCGACACCGTAACGGAAGCCTCAGGCGAAGGCACCGATACCGTACAGATCGATACAACCTACGCACTCGGCCTGAATGTCGAGAATCTGACGCTCTCCGGTACGGCTGACGTCGACGGGTTCGGCAACGGCCTGGGCAACACCATCCTTGGCAATACCGGCGCCAATAGCCTGGACGGCGGCGCCGCCAGCGACTCTCTCTCCGGCGGCGCCGGCGGCGATACTCTTGAAGGTGGTGCGGGTCCCGATTCGTTGGCGGGCGGCGCGAATGACGATCTCTACATCGTCGACACCACCAACGATATCATCACCGAGAACCTGAACGAAGGCAAAGACACCATTCAGTCGAGCGTCACCTTCTCGCTCGCCGGCATCGCCAATGTGGAGAACCTGGTCCTTGCGCCGGCCACCGGCGACATCGGCGGCACCGGCAATACGCTCGCCAACACCATCACCGGCAATGAGGGCAAGAACAGCCTCGCCGGCGGCGACGCGAACGATACGCTGACCGGTGGCGAAGGCAACGATACCCTCGATGGCGGCCTGGGCGACGACTCTCTCGATGGCGGATTGGGAGACGACACCTACATCGTCGACAGTTCGAACGACAAGTATTCCGAAGCCGCCGACAGCGGCACCGACGAAGTACAATCGAGCGCCGCCAGCACGACGCTGGGCGCCAACATCGAGAACCTGACGCTCCTTGGGAGCGCGGCGAGCGGCACCGGCAATGAGCTTGCCAACGATATCACCGGCAATGCCGGCGCCAATACGCTGTCCGGTCTGGGTGCCAACGACACGGTGGATGGCGCGGCGGGCAAAGACAGCCTGTCGGGCGGTTCTGAAAATGACTCGCTGATCGGCGGCGCCGATGACGACACTTTGGACGGCGGCACCGGCAACGACACACTAGACGGCGGGGACGGAAACGATTCCCTATCCGGCGGCGCGGATGCCGACACGCTGATCGGCGGCATCGGCAATGACACCATCGACGGCGGCGGCGGCATCGACAGCATGACCGGCGGCACCGGCGCCGACGTCTATATCGTCGACGACGCGTCGGATAAGATCACAGAAACTGGCGCTGACATCGACGAAGTGCGGGCGTCGATCTCCTACAGCATTGCTTCGTTCGCCAATGTCGAAAACCTGACGCTCCTCACAGGCGCGACGACGGGCACCGGTAATACAGCCAACAACGTCATCACCGGCAATACTGTCGCCAATACCCTGGACGGCGGCGCGGGCGCAGATTCGCTGATCGGCGGCGCCGGCGACGATACCTACATCGTTGACAATGCCGGCGACAAAATCACGGAAGCCGGAAGCGAGGGAACCGACACCGTCCAATCGAGCGTCACCTTCTCGCTCGCGCCGTTCGCCAATGTCGAGAACCTGACGCTTGCGACCGGTGCCGTGGACATAGACGGCACGGGCAACGCCGAAAAGAACGTCATCACTGGCAATGATGGAGAAAACAGCCTCTCCGGCGGTGACAACGCCGATACGCTAATCGGCAACGGCGGTCTTGATACACTCGATGGCGGCCTCGGCGACGACAGTATGATCGGTGGCGCCGGCGACGACACGTACTTTGTCGACTCCGCTAACGACAAGGTAGTCGAAGGCGTTTCGGGCGGCACGGACACGGTGCAGGCCGCCGTTACCTACACGCTCGGTGCCGAAGTCGAAAATCTGGTGCTGACCGGTACAGCCAACATCAACGGCACGGGTAACGATGTTGCCAATGCCATTACCGGCAATTCCGGCAATAACTCTCTCGACGGCGGCGCCGCCAATGACACGCTGACCGGTAACAACGGCAATGATACGCTGGAAGGCGGCACTGGCGACGACAAGATGATCGGCGGCGAAGGCGATGATCTCTACATCGTCGATTCGATTTCAGATGTCGTCACAGAGACCGGCGCATCGACTGATGACGAGATCAAGTCGACCGTCAACATTACCCTGCTCGCTGCAGGCGTCGAGAACCTCACGCTGGACGGTGTCGCGGACCTCTCGGGTACCGGCAATACGCTGGCCAACCTCATCACCGGCAACAGCGGCAAGAACACGCTCGATGGCGGTGCGGAAAACGACACCCTGCTGGGCGGCGGCGGCAATGACTCGCTGCAGGGCAATGCGGGCGACGATTCGCTCGAAGGCGGCGCGGGCAATGACACGCTGGTCGGCGGCGCCGCGGGCACGAAGGATTCCCTGGCGGGCGGCGACAATGACGATCTCTACATCGTCGACAGCGCGAACGATCTCATTACCGAGGGCGTGGGCGCGGGCACGGATACAGTCCAGTCCAGCGTCACCTTCGATCTCGGCACCGCCGGCAATGTCGAGAATCTCGAGCTCACCGGTGCCCTGAACATCAACGGCACCGGCAACGGCCAAAAGAACAAGATCACCGGCAACAGCGGCAAGAACAGCGCTCGATGGCGGCACGAACGACGACACGCTGATCGGCGGCGACGGCGACGATACGCTCGATGGCGGCGCCGGTTCGGACTCCCTGATCGGCGGCGACGGCAATGACGTCTACATCGTCAGTGATCTTGGCGACGCGGTTGTCGAAATCGGCGGCGAGGGAATCGATAGGGTCGATAGCGCGGTCAATATCGCGTCGCTGTTCGACAACGTCGAGAACCTGACGCTTACCGGTTCGGCCACGACCGGTACCGGCAATGCCGAGAACAATCTGATCACCGGCAATGTCCAGAACAATGCACTGTCGGGCCTCACGGGCGCCGATACCCTCGATGGCCAGGCCGGCAAGGATTCGCTCACGGGCGGCAGCGAGAACGACTCGCTGGTCGGCGGCGCCGGCGAGGACACTCTGGATGGCGGCACCGGCGACGACAAGATGGCCGGCGGCGAAGACGGCGATCTCTATATCGTCGACTCGATCTCCGATGTCGTCACGGAAACCGGAACGCTCGGCACCGATGAGATCAAATCCACGATCTCCATTGCCGCGCTGGCCGGCGGCGTCGAGAACCTGACGCTGCTGGGCACCGACAGCCTGTCGGGCACCGGCAATACGCTGAACAACCTGATCACCGGCAACAGCGGCAACAATGCGCTGGATGGCGATCTCGGCAACGACACGCTGCTCGGCGCCGGCGGCAACGACTCGCTATCAGGCGATACCGGCGATGATTCGCTCGATGGCGGCACCGGCAACGACACGCTGGTCGGCGGCGCCGCGACCACCAAGGACTCGCTGGCCGGCGGCGCCGATGACGATCTCTACATCGTCGACAGCGACAAGTTCGTCATCACGGAGACCGGCGGCACCGACACCCTGCAGTCCAGCGTCACGATCGCGGCGCTGGCGGACGGGGTCGAGCATCTCACCTTGACGGGCGCCGCGAATATCAACGGCACCGGCAACAATCTCGACAACAAGATTACCGGCAACAGCGGCGACAATAGCCTGGCCGGCGGCGCCGGCTTGGATACGCTGCTGGGCGGCCTCGGCAACGACACGCTGCAGGGCGATGCCGACGCCGACTCCCTCGACGGCAGCGACGGCAACGACAATCTGGATGGCGGCAGCGAGAACGACACGGTTACCGGCGGTATCGGCAACGACACGCTGACCGGCGGTACCGGCAACGACACGCTGATCGGCGGCAAGGGCGACGATGTGTATTTCGTCGATGCCGGCACCGACGGCATCACGGAGAATCTCAACGAAGGCATCGACGAGGTGCGTTCGACGGCCACCGACGTCACGCTGGCCGACAATCTCGAGAACCTGGTTCTGCTGACCGGTGGCGTCAACGGGACCGGCAATGGCGCCGCGAACGAGATTACCGGCAACGACGCCGGAAACAGCCTGTCGGGCCTCGCGGGCAACGATACGCTCGACGGCGGCAAGGGCAATGACAGCCTGAATGGCGGCGTCGACATCGACTCGCTGATCGGTGGCGAGGGCAACGACACGCTGGATGGCGGCACCGGCATCGACGCGATGGCCGGCGGCATCGGCGACGATCTATACATTGTCGACGACAAGAATGACGGCGTCAGCGAAGCGGCGAGTGAAGGCACCGACACGATCAAATCGTCGGTCGACTATTCGATCGCGGCCCTTGGCGCCATCGAGAACCTGACCCTGACCGGCGCGGCGACGACCGGCACCGGCAACGGCCTCAACAATGTCATCACCGGCAACACCAACAACAACACGCTGGACGGCGCCGGCGGCCTGGACACGCTGATCGGCAGCGACGGGCTCGATTCGCTGATCGGCGGCGCGGGCGACGACTCGATCGATGGCGGCATCGGCGCCGATACGCTCAGCGGCGGCACCGGCAACGACAAGATGACCGGCGGCGCCGGCGATGACCGCTACAGCGTCGATTCCGCGACAGATGTGGTTACCGAAGCCCTTGCCGGCGGCCTGGACACTGTCGAATCCACCGTCACCCACATCCTGTCGGACAATGTCGAGAATCTGGTCCTGCTCGGCGGTACGGCCGCGATCGACGGCACCGGCAATGCCGAGAACAACCAGATCACCGGCAATGACGGCGCCAACAAGCTGACCGGCCTCACCGGCGCCGACACGCTGTCGGGCGGCCTCGGCAACGATACGCTGGATGGCGGCGTCGGCGGCGACAATCTCGATGGCGGCGACGGCGCCGACACCGTCGATGGCGGCAGCGAGAACGACACGCTGGCCGGCGGTGCGGCGAACGATACGCTGGCCGGCGGCACGGGCGACGACAAGATGACCGGCGGCGCCGGCGACGATATCTATGTCGTCGATTCCGGCAGCGATGCGACGATCGAAGACATCAGTGGCGGCGACGACCTGGTCCAGGCGTCGGTCAACCATACGCTGGCCGCGAATGTCGAAGACCTGACGCTCACCGGCGCCGGCAACATCAGCGGCACGGGCAATGACCTCGCGAATGCCATTGCCGGCAACGGTGGCGCCAACCTGCTGAGCGGCCTGGCCGGCGCGGATTCATTGAGCGGCAATGATGGCGATGACACGATCGATGGCGGCGACGATGCCGACACGCTGACCGGCGGCATCGGTGCCGACAATCTCGACGGCGCCGCCGGTGTCGACAGCATGTCCGGCGGCGACGGCAGCGACACATATTTTGTCGATGACGCCGCCGACAAGATCGTCGAGACAGGCGTGGATATCGACGAAGTCAAGGCGTCGATCACCTATAGCATCGCCGCCTTCGCCAATGTCGAGAACCTCACGCTGCTGGGCGCCACCAATATCGACGGCACCGGCAACGCGCTGGCGAACATCATCGCCGGCAATACCGGCGATAACAAGCTCCTGGGCGGCGGCGCCAACGATACGCTGCAGGGCGACGCCGGCAAAGACACGCTGCAAGGCGATGCCGGCGACGACTCGATGGCCGGCGGCACCGGCGATGATCGCTACATCGTCAGTGAAATCGGCGATCTGATTCAGGAACTCGGCGGCGGCGGCATCGACACAGTCGAATCCGCCGTCAACTATACGCTCAGCGCCAATATCGAGCATCTCACGCTCACCGGCGGGCTCAGTATCAATGGCACCGGCAATGCCGAAGCCAACAAGATCACCGGCAATGACGCCAGCAACGCGCTGTCGGGCCTCGCCGGCGCGGATTCTCTCCTGGGCGGCATCGGACTGGACACGCTGCTGGGCGGTATCGACGCCGATCTGCTCGACGGCGACGAGGGCAACGACAGCCTCGACGGCGGCAGCGAAATCGACACCCTGACCGGCGGCAAGGGCGACGATATTCTCGACGGCGGCAGCGGCAACGATTCGTTGGCGGGCGGCCTGGGCGACGATGTCTACAAGGTCGACTCGCTTTCCGACGCCGTGGCGGAAGCGCTGGGCGAAGGCAGCGACGAGATCCAGGCCTCCGTCAATCTGACGCTCGGCGCGAATGTCGAGGATCTGACGCTTCTGACCGGCGCGCACCAGCGGCACCTGCAACGAACTGGGCAACGTCATCACCGGCAATACCGTCGGCAATCTGCTGACCGGTTTGCTGGGCAAGGACTCGCTGCTGGGCAACGCCGGCAACGACATGCTGCTGGGCGGCGACGACCTGGATCAGCTCGACCGGCGGCGCCGACAACGACAGCCTGGATGGCGGCGCCGGCATCGACACCATGGCCGGCGAGGCCGGCGACGACGTCTATGTCGTCGATGACAGCGGCGATGTGACGACGGAGGCGCTGAACGCCGGCATCGACGAGATCAAGACCGGCATCTCCCTTGCCACGGCCCTGGCCGCCAATATCGAGAATCTCACGCTGCTCGGTACTGAGGACCTCCGAAGGCCTCGGCAATACGCTCGGCAACGTCATCACCGGCAACACCGGCAAGAACAGCCTCTTCGGCGCCGTCGGCGACGATACGCTGTTCGGCAACGACAACAACGACACCCTGGAAGGCGGCGCCGGCAAGGACAGCATGACCGGCGGTCTCGGCGATGACACCTATATCGTCGACCTGACGGAAGATGTGATCGCGGAACTGGGCGGCGGCGGCAGCGATACGGTGCAGACCATCGCCACGTTTACGCTCAGCGGCAATATCGAAAATCTGATCCTCGGCGGCGCTCTCGATATCAACGGCACCGGCAGCGTCGACGCCAACAAGATTACGGCAACGGCGGCAAGCAACCTGATCTCCGGCCTCGGCGGCGCCGACACGCTGCTGGGCGGCCTCGGCATCGACACGCTCTGGGCGGTGACGCCAACGACTTGGTATTCGGCGAAGGCGGCGCGGATTCTCTGCAGGGCGAGATCGGCGACGATACGCTCGACGGCGGAGACGGCAATGACACCCTCGGCGGCGGCGCAGGCACCAATCAGCTCTTCGGCGGTCTCGGCGACGACGTCTACCTGCTCGATTCGACGCCAGCGACGTCATTACCGAGAATGACACCGAGGGCACCGACCTGGTGCAAACCACGCTCGCCACGACGACGCTGGCCAAGAACGTCGAGAACCTGACGCTTCTCACCGGTGCCATCACCGGCAACGGCAACGAGCTGAAAAACTTCATCACCGGCAACGATGCCAACAATAGCCTCGATGGCGCCCTCAGTACCGACACCATGGCCGGCGGCAAGGGCAACGACGTCTACACTGTCGATGATACCGGCGACATCGTTACGGAGCTTACCGGCAACGGCACGGACGAGATCAAAGCCGGCGTTTCCATTTCGGCGCTCGCCAGCTTCGTCGAAAACCTGACGCTGACGGAAATCGAGGATCTGAGCGGCACGGGCAACACCCTGGCCAATCTGATCACCGGCAATAGCGGCGCGAATAAGATCTTCGGCGGCGATCTCAACGACACGCTGACCGGCAATGCCGGAAACGACACGCTGCAGGGCGACGCCGGCACCGACTCGATGGCCGGCGGCGACGGCAACGATCGCTACATCGTCGATGTCACGCTGGATCTGATCTCGGAGATCGCCGGCAAGGGAACCGACACTGTCGAGATCGATGGCTACTTATCACGCTCGTCGCCAATATCGAGAACCTGGTTCTGGCGGGCAGTAAAGCGATCAACGGCACCGGCAGCGTCGACGCCGATCAGATCCTCGGAAACATCGCCAGCAACATCCTGACGGGACTGGGCGGCGCGGACACGCCTGACCGGCGGCGCGGGCAGGGCTCGACACGCTGTTCGGCGGCGACGCCAACGACTGGGTCCTGGGCGAAGGTGGCGCCGACAACCTGCTGGGCGAGGCCGGCGACGACACGCTGGAGGGCGGCGACGGCAACGATACGCTCGCCGGCGGCATCGGCCAATACTGCTAAAGGGCGGCGATGGTGACGATACTTACATCATCGATGCGGTGAACGATGTTATAGCCGAGGACTTCGGCAAGGGCATCGATACGGTGCTGCTGGAGGATGTCAGCTTCTCCCTTCTCACCATGACGGATGTCGAGATCGAGAACCTGGAGATCACCGGCACCGCGAACATCAACGCCACCGGCAACAATCTGGCGAACAAGATCACCGGCAACGATGGCAACAACGAGCTAAGAGGCGGTAACGGCAACGATACGCTGATCGGCGGCTTGGGCGATGACGTCTACTTCATCGAAGACACGAAAGATACCGGCAAGGACCAGGTCATCGAACAAGCCGGCGAAGGGTTCCGACACGATCCAGTCCGCAGTCAGCATTTCGCTCGTTGGCTTCTCGGAGATCGAGAACATCCAGCTGGTTCAGAACGGCAATATCAATGCGGTGGGCAGCGATACCGACAACAAGATAACCGGCAACAACGGCAACAACAGTCTGTCGGGCGGCAATGGCAACGACACGCTTATCGGCGATGGCATTGGTGGCGACAACTTCGCGGATACGCTGAATGGCGGTGCTGGCAACGATACCTACTTCGTCGAGGGGAACACGGACATCGTTATCGATTCGGGGGGCGTCGATACGGTCATTTCGAACAAGAAGTTCGATACTCCGCCAAGGGCATCGAGATCGGCATAGTGACAGGAACTGGGAATATGGAACTCATCGGAACGTCCGGCAACGATAGCCTAACTCGACCGCAGACGGCAATGACACGCTGAATGGATTGGCCGGCGCGGACAGCATGACCGGCGGCAAGGGCGACGACACCTACTTTGTGGACAACATCAAGGACGTGATCCTGGAACTGTCCGGCGAGGGCAACGACACGGTCAAGAGCACGATTGCGTATACGCTCGGCGACAATCTGGAGAATCTGGAATTGCTCGGCGCGCGGCAAATCTAGCGGCACGGGCAACGATCTTGGAACAGCATCACCGGCAACAATGGCGCCAATCGCCTCGACGGCCGCGAGGGCAACGATACGATGGCCGGCGGCTTTGGCAACGACACCTACGTCGTCGACAGCAGCGGCGACAAATTTCCGGCGAGATCTCGGCGGCATCGATACGGTGGAGACCAAGGTCACCTACGATCTTTCGGGCACGCTCGACATCGAAAACCTGATCCTGCTCAGCACCGGCGTCAGCGATGATATCGACGGCATCGGCAACATATCCGCCAACAAGATCACCGGAAACGCCGGCAACAACCAGATCGTCGGCGATGTCGGCAACGATACGCTTACCGGAAACGCCGGCAACGACACGCTCGTCGGGATCGGCGGCCTGGCGGGGCGTCGATGTCATGACCGGCGGCGCCGGCAGCGATGTTTACGAGATCGACAAGATCATCGGACCTTCGACACGATCATCGAGGGCGTGCCACGGCGACCACGACACGGTGCGGGTTATCGCCACGGCGAGCGGCTATGTCCTGGGCGCCAATCTCGAAGACATCGAGTTGGCGGATGACGGGCCGATAAAGGTGATCGGCAATGCCCTCGGCAACAAAATCACCAGCAGCGACGACAAGAACACGCTGAATGGCGGCGCCGGCATCGATACGCTGATCGGCGGCAAGGGCGACAATATCTACGTCATCGATCGCATCGAGGAATACGATGTCCTCATCGAAGTCGAGCTCGGCGTGGACAACGACGAGATTTGGACTCCATTTCGACGTCTCATTGTCGGGCACATTGGCCAACATCGAGAATATCCACTTCCTCGGCACGGGAAACGTGGATGCGGTCGGCAGCAACTTCGACAACAATGTCTTCGGCAATTTCGGCAACAACAAGATCGAAGGCCTTGCCGGCGACGATACGCTGTTTGGCAACCGCGGCGCCGACACCATGATCGGCGGCCTGGGCGACGACCGGCTGCACTTCGACAATCTCGGCGACGTGCTGGATGAGCAGGGCGGCGAAGGCACCGATACGGTCGAAGCCACCCTGAGCGTCGATCTCCGCCTCGACCGCTTCAAGAACATCGAGAATGTCGACATTACCGGTGGCGCTGCCCTGTTTGTCATCGGCAACGATTTCGCCAACGAAATTCTTGGCAATTTCGGCTCGAACAAGCTGAGCGGCCTGGGCGGCAACGACACAATCCAAGGCTTCAACGGCAACGATACGATCGATGGCGGCGACGGCGCCGACGATATGTGGGGCGGTGACAACAACGACACCTTCCTCGTGGACGATATCAACGATATCGTTTCTGACAACAGCGGCACTTCGAGCGGCGTCGACAGCGTCATCAGCGAAGTCAGCTTCACTCTTGCTGCCAACATCGAGAATTTGACACTGCTTGAGTTTGTCGGTCGCCACCGTCGGCAAGGGCAGTAACGTAAACAACCTCATTCTTGGCAACAGCAATGCCAACGAGCTGTTCGGTTTCGCGGCCAACGACATCCTGACCGGCAATGCCGGCAAGGACACGCTGGACGGCGGCGTGGGGATCGACATTCTGACAGGCGGTTCGGACGACGATCTCTATATCGTCGATGACACCAAGGACAAGATCACCGAAGCGGCAGGTGGCGGCTTCGACACCGTCAAGTCGTCAGCGACTTACGTCCTGTCGGCCAATGTCGAGGCTCTGATCCTGACCGGCACAGAAAACATAAATGGCACCGGCAACAGCATCGCCAACAAGATCACCGGCAACGACGGCGACAACATCCTGAACGGCGTCTTTAACGGCGCGAACGGTCCAGGCGATACAATGGAAGGCGGCCTGGGCGACGACACATATGTCGTCAACAGCCTCAAGGATCAGGTGACCGAGGCCGCCAATGGCGGCTCCGACACGCTGCAGACGCCCTTCGTCGATATCGATCTCCTGAACGATCGTATTCCTGGTCAATTTCGAGCATGTGACGCTGACCGGCAAGCTGGCGCTCAACGCCACCGGCGACGATGACGCCAACAAGCTGATCGGCAATGCCGCGGCCAATCGCCTCGACGGCGGCCTGGGCAACGACACGTTGGACGGCGGCGGCGGCATCGACGTCATGATCGGCGGCGTCGGCAACGACATCTATGTCGTCGACAATATCAAGGACGAGATTGTCGAGGGAATGGCGGCGAGGGCACCGACACCGTCAGCAGCTTTGTGACTTATACGCTGGCCGACAATTTTGAGAATCTGACGCTTCTCGGCAAGGCGAACATCAACGCCACCGGCAGCAATGGCATCAACAACGTCATTGTCGGCAACGACGGCAACAATCGCATCGACGGGCTGAGCGGCAACGACACGATGAGCGGCGGCAAGGGCAATGACACCTTCATTGTCCAGGGTCGGCGACAAGGTGTTGGAGAACGCCGACGAAGGCACCGATTCGGTCATCAGCGACGTGTCCTTCGTCCTCGGCGACAATATCGAGAATCTGACCCTTGTCGAAGGGTCGGCCGCGCGTCAATGGGACCGGCGGCGGCACCTCGAACATCATTATCGGCAATTCGGCAGATAACGAGCTGCTCGGCCTGGCTGGAAAAGATCAGCTCATCGGCAATGCCGGCAACGACACGCTCGATGGCGGCGACGGCAGCGATACGATGGTGGGCGGCCTCGGCAATGATATCTACTTCATCGACAACATTGGCGACAAAGTGTCGGAAACCGGTATCGGCACCGATCTGGTTCAGAGCAAGGTCACCCACACCCTCGGCGCCAATTTCGAGAATCTCACATTGCTCGACGACGGCGATCTGGAGACTGCCGAGAACGGCTTTGGCAATGGCATCGGCAATATCATCGTCGGCAATAGCGAGGCCAACAAGATCGATGGCTTCGGCGGGGCCGATACGATGGAGGGCGGCAACGGCGACGATGCTATATTTCATCAACATCGCGAACCGACAAGATTATCGAAACAGCCGATCCGGGTTCGGGCAAGGATACCGTTTTCTCCGCCATCAGCATCGACAAGCTCTGGGACAACGTGGAGAACGTGTTCCTCTTCGGCAACGGCAATATCCACGTCAACGGCAACAAGTCCGATAACAACTTCAGCGGAAACTTCGGCGCCAATGATCTGTCCGGCGATGCCGGCAACGACACGCTGAACGGCGGCGGCGGCAACGACACGCTGACTGGAGGCACCGATCAGGACATCTTCGTGCGGGCCAACCAGAACGCGCAGGGCGTCGATGTGATAACCGACTTCGATGTCACGCCGACGACGGGCGATATCCTCGATATCTCTGCCATCTTGATCGGTTTCAAGGACACGCGAGGTACGTCGAACTCGACGATTTTGTCCGCGCCGTGACGAGCGCCAATGGTCGGATACACTGTACAAGTCGATCGAAACGGCGGCGAGAACAGCTTTGCTACGGTGTTTGTACTCCAGGGTGTGCTCATAGAAACCGCGGACCTGCTTCCCCACATCGACGCGACGGTGCCGAGCACCGTACGGCAGTCGAGGGCGTCTCGTCAGCGCTGATCGCTTCCGCGGGAAAATACGCCGGCGTCTCGCGCCCGCCTGCGCCGGCGGGATCAGCATCTCGCCGGCCGGATCGTGGCGCCGCCGCCGCTGCAGGGCCGCGGCCGGGCTGCGCACCGCATAGCAATAGGCGCAGCCCTGAACGCAGGAGTCATAAGCGCCGATATCCCGCGACTCCGCACAGAAACAGCCCGGCCGGTTGCCCTTCTCCCGCGCCGCGATCTCGCAGTTGGCAATTCGCGATAGCCGCCGGCCATCGATGCAGCGGGCAGGCTCGATTCCGTCCCCGGCCAGATCCGGCTGGGTGCAGAGGGTCAGCGCCATGCCGTTCTCCGCCGCGATCGCGGCCAGCCGTTGCAGCAGCGCCCGCTTTTCCGGCCTGTCGGGGTCGCGCCAGGTGAACCCATGCGCCGCCGCCGCCTTCGCCAGGTTCGCCTTGGTCTTGGCATAGAACTGGGCGAAGGAAACCACGGCCTCGTCGGTGCTGCCCCGCAGCTCCCCGGCGATCCGGGCAAAATTTTCTTCGTGCCACGTCCCGTCGGTGAGGCTGCTGACGAGGATCGGGTCATAGCGCCAGACCGGCACGGCGCTGCCGAACCTCCGGGCGATTTCCTTGAACTGCGCGATCGCCTGGTCCGTGGCGATGGTGCTGGCGTCCAGGGCGCGGGGATAGCCGGTCACCGTCATCTGCAGGATGAAGGGCATGCCCCGCCGCCTGACCTCGGCCAGATCCTCCAGGAAGCTCCCGGCATTGCGGGTCCAGAACACGAACCCCTCGACGTCCTCGGGCCGCAGCGACACGGTCGCCGGCGCGCCGCCATAGGGATTGGCCACCTGGCAGAAGCCGGCCGCCAGCCGGGCCCGGAACCAGGGGCCATAGAATGCTGGAATATCCGTACGATAGCTGGCGGAAACGATCATGGCCGCAGGATAGCGGCCGGCAGCCCCCGGCGGCTAGCCGCGCATGGTCAGGTAGACGTAGAAAAGGCCGCTGAAGGCGGCGAGCACGCCGCCGCAGATGGTCAGGACGGTCGAGCCCAGCTCGGCGCCCGCCATGCCGGCGATGCCGATTCCCGCCAGCATCGTGAAAATCATCACATATTGCAGGATCTGCAGGCTGGCGCCGGCGTCGGTGTTGTCGCCCGGCTCTTCCGGCTCGAAATCCTCGGTCGGATTCGTCTCGCTCATGAGCCTTTCCCTAGCAGAGAGACGGTTAGCAAAGTGTAAACGTGCGGTTTTTCTCCGCTTCCAGCCCCTGGCGGCGGCCTCCAAATGGCACCCCTGGGGTTGAATAATGTAGGCCGATCACGGCTATAAGCTGTCTTTCCCCGCCTGCGCGCACTTGCACCGCAATTAACCCTGCCTATATAAGCCCCGTGTCAAAATAGGCGGCAGCACAGGGCCTTTGGGCCGCTGGTGTTGTTGGCAATAACGGCACAATAAAGGGACCCGGCTGATGCTTCGCTTGGGAAGGTCGGCACACGAGGGTCTGCTGTTCGAGCGAGGGATATTATGAGCAAAGTCATCGGCATCGACCTTGGCACCACGAATTCCTGCGTGGCGGTCATGGAAGGTAAAGAAGTCAAGGTGATCGAGAACGCGGAGGGCACGCGCACCACGCCGTCCCAGGTCGCATTCACCGACACCGGCGAACGCCTTGTGGGCCAGGCTGCGAAGCGCCAGGCCGTCACCAATCCCGAAAACACGCTGTTCGCGATCAAGCGCCTGATCGGCCGCCGCTCCGACGACCCGATGACGGAGAAGGACAAGGGCCTGGTCCCCTACAGGATCGTGCCCGGCGACAATGGCGATGCCTGGGTCGAAGCCCAGGGCAAGAAATATTCCCCCTCCCAGGTCAGCGCTTTCATCCTGCAGAAGATGAAGGAGACGGCGGAGAATTATCTGGGCGAGAAAGTCACCCAGGCGGTCATCACCGTTCCCGCCTACTTCAACGATTCCCAGCGCCAGGCCACCAAGGACGCCGGCCGCATCGCCGGCCTGGAAGTGCTGCGCATCATCAACGAGCCGACGGCGGCCGCGCTGGCCTATGGCCTGGAGAAAAAGGGCAGCGGCATCATCGCCGTCTACGATCTCGGCGGCGGCACCTTCGATATCTCCGTGCTGGAAATCGGCGACGGCGTGTTCGAGGTGAAGTCCACCAACGGCGACACCTTCCTGGGCGGTGAGGATTTCGACGCCCGGATCATCGATTACCTCGCCGACGAGTTCAAGAAAGAGACCAGCATCGATCTGCGCAAGGACAAGCTCGCCCTGCAGCGCCTGAAAGAGGCGGCTGAGAAGGCGAAGATCGAGCTGTCCAGCGCCATCCAGACCGAGGTCAATCTGCCGTTCATCACGGCCGACCAGAACGGCCCGAAGCATCTCAACATCAAGCTGACCCGCGCCAAGCTCGAAGCGCTGGTGGACGAGCTGATCCAGCGCACCGTCGAGCCCTGCCGCAATGCGCTCAAGGACGCGGGCATCAAGGCGTCGGAGATCAACGAAGTGATCCTGGTGGGCGGCATGACCCGCATGCCCAAGGTCACGGAGACGGTGAAGGAATTCTTCGGCCGCGAGCCGCACCGCGGCGTGAACCCCGACGAAGTCGTGGCCATCGGCGCCGCGATCCAGGGCGGCGTTCTCAAGGGCGAAGTCAAGGACGTGCTGCTGCTGGACGTGACGCCGCTGTCCCTGGGCATCGAGACCCTGGGCGGCGTGTTCACCCGGCTGATCGACCGCAACACCACCATCCCGACCAAGAAGGGCCAGACCTTCTCCACGGCCGAGGACGGCCAGACCGCCGTCACGATCCGCGTCTTCCAGGGCGAGCGCGACATGGCGGCCGACAACAAGATTCTGGGACAGTTCGATCTCGTCGG
The DNA here is from genome assembly GCA_963816235.1 of uncultured Alphaproteobacteria bacterium. Taxonomy (GTDB): domain Bacteria; phylum Pseudomonadota; class Alphaproteobacteria; order Dongiales; family Dongiaceae; genus DATKFM01. The sequence continues at coordinate 73,734 of CAWFKD010000014.1, forward strand.
CATTCCGCCGTCGCCCCGCGGCATGCCGCAGATCGAAGTCACTTTCGACATCGACGCCAACGGCATCGTCAATGTCTCGGCCAAGGACAAGGCGACTTCGAAAGAGCAGCAGATCCGCATCCAGGCCTCCGGCGGCCTGTCGGATTCCGATATCGACCGCATGGTCAAGGATGCCGAGGCCCATTCCGTTGAGGATAAGAAGCGCAAGGGAACGGTAGAGGCGCGCAACCGCGGCGACCACGTGATCCACGAGGTCGAGAAGCAGCTCAAGGAGCATGGCGACAAGGTCAGCGGCAGCGACAAGTCGGTGATCGAAAACGCGCTCAACGATCTGCGCAAATCGCTGGAAGGCGACGATGCCGAGGCCATGAAGGCCAAGGCCGATGCCGCGCTGCAGGCGTCCTATAAGCTGGGCGAGGCGATCTACAAGTCGCAGCAGGGCGGTGCCTCCGGTTCCGGCAACGGCACGGGCGGCGGCGCCTCTTCCGGTGGTTCCGGCGGCGGCGCAAAGTCGGGCGAGAAGGTCGTCGACGCCGACTTCGAGGAAGTGAAGGACAACCGCAAAGGCGGCGCAGCCTGATCACGGGCGGTGGACTGCATCATGTCATCGCCGTCAGCCGGCTATGACGGACAGGGTCAAATGAAGCTGGCTGACGGCACATAGGTTGGGATCGGCGCCGCATCCATGTCAAAGCAGGACTACTACGAACTGCTGGGCGTAACCCGTGACGCCGACGGCGATGCCATCAAGAAGGCATTCCGCAAGGCGGCGATGAAATATCACCCGGACAAGAATCCGGGCGACAAGGCCGCCGAACAGAAATTCAAGGAACTGAACGAAGCCCATGACGTCCTGAAGGACGAACAGAAGCGCGCGGCCTATGACCGCTTCGGCCATGCCGCCTTCGAGCAGGGCATGGCCGGCGCCCGTGCCGGCGGCGGCGGCTTCGGTTTCACGGCCACAAACTTTTCCGACATCTTCGACGAGATGTTCAGCGAATTCATCGGCGGCCGGCGCGGCGACGGCGCACAACAAGGCCGCGCCCGCGGCGCCGATCTGCGCTACAACCTGACCATCAACCTGCAGGACGCCTTCGGCGGCAAGCAGACGAATGTGCGCGTTCCCGGCACCGTGTCCTGCGAGGCCTGCCATGGCAGCGGCGGCGAGAAGGGTGCGCAGCCGATCTCCTGCCAGACCTGCCGCGGCGCCGGACGCGTGCGCGCCAGCCAGGGCTTCTTCACCATCGAACGCACCTGCCAGTCCTGCGGCGGCAGCGGCCGGGTGATCGAAAAAGCCTGCAAGAGCTGCAGCGGCAGCGGCCGCCTGCGCAAGGAAAAGACCCTGTCGGTAAATATCCCGGCGGGCGTGGAGGACGGCACGCGCATCCGCCTGGCCGGCGAAGGCGAGGCCGGCATGAACGGCGCCCAGGCCGGCGACCTCTATATCTTTCTCACCATCGCCACCCATCCGATCTTCCGCCGCGACGGCAGCGATCTCCATTGCCGCGTGCCGATTCCCATGACCACTGCCGCGCTCGGCGGCCAAGTGGAAGTGCCGAATATCGACGGCACGCGGGTGAAGCTGAATATTCCCGCCGGCGCCCAGACGGCGCAGCAGTTCCGCATGCGCGGAAAGGGCATGAGCGTGCTCCGCTCGCCCGCCCGCGGCGACATGTATGTGGAGCTGTCGGTGGAGACGCCGGTCAACCTGACCAAGCAGCAGCAGGATCTGCTGAAGCAGTTCGATTCCGCCGGCAAGGGCAAGAGCCACAGCCCGCAATCGGAAAGTTTCTTTTCCAAGGTGCGGGATTTCTGGGAAGACCTGAAGGACTAAGGGCGGCCTTCGGGCGCCCGCCGCCGGTCCGGGCAGTTTTAGGTTGTCCACTGCCGGGGCCCACCCCAAACTGCCGCAAAACAGCGGCAGGGCCCCATGGCGAAATCCTCCAAGACAAAGGCGTCGCGCGCCAAGGCTTCCGGCGGCAAGAATGCCGCGCCGGCCATCCCGCGGCCGACTCCCGACAATAGCCGGCTGAAGTCGGCCTTGCGCATCGGCGTGGTCGGCTGCGCCGGCCGAATGGGGCAGATGCTGGTGCGCGCGGCGGCCGCCAATGAGCGCTGCCTGGTGGTGGGCGGCGTGGAGCGCGCCGGTTCCTCGGCCATCGGCCGCGATGTCGGCGCTTTGGCCGGCATCGACCCCCTGGGCGTGCCTGTCGGCGCGGATGCGGGCGATCTGTTCGACGCCGCCGACGCGGTGCTGGAATTCACCAGCCCGACGGCGACGCTGCATCACGCGGAGCTGGCGGCGAAACACCGCAAGGTCCACATCGTCGGCACCACGGGCCTCGAAGCCCCGCAGATCGCCACGTTGCAACGCCATGCCAGGCAGACCGCCATCGTGCTGGCGCCGAATATGAGCCTGGGGGTGAACCTGCTGCTGCGCATGGTGACCCAGGTGGCGCGCTCCCTCGATCCCGACTGGGATATCGAGATCGTGGAGATGCATCACCGCGCCAAGGTGGATGCGCCCTCGGGCACCGCGCTCGCCTTGGGAAAAGCCGCCGCCGAGGGCCGCGGCGTGGCGCTGGACCGGGTCTCCGCCCGCGGCCGCGACGGCATGACCGGCGCCCGCCGCCGCGGCGATATCGGCTTCGCCGTGCTGCGCGGCGGCGATGTGGTGGGCGAACATACGGTGGTGTTCGCCGCCGACGGCGAGCGGGTCGAGATCACCCACAAGGCCACCAGCCGCGAGATCTTCGCCCGCGGCGCCATCCGCGCCGCCCTCTGGGCCCAGGACAAGCCGCCGGGCTTCTACTCGATGGCCGATGTGCTGGGCTTGTCGAGCTGAGTCTTAGCCTCCGCTGAACGCCGCTGCAGCAGCCGCGGCGCGGCCACACCCGCCAGGATCAGCAGCAAGGCGATGAAGGCGCGGGGCTCCAGCCGTTCGCCAAGCACGATCGCGCCCCAGATGACGCCGAACAGCGGCACCAGGAAGTTGTTCAGCGAAACAAACCCCGCGCCGGCGCGGGCGATGATGCGGAAGAACAGCAGATAGCCGGCGCCGGTGCAGAGCCACCCCAGCGTGACCACGGCGAACAGCGCGGTCCCCGACGGCGCCAGCTCCCAGGGCCGGTCCAGCGCCAGGCTCAGCGGCACGGCGAAAATGGCCGCCGCGATCAGCATGCCGGCGCCCGCCGTCTCGCCGCTGAAGTGATTCAGCCGCCGGGCGATGATGCTGTTGACCGCGTAGCAGACGGTGGCAAGCAGAACGACGATCTGCGCCAGCGCCTGGCCGCCCAGCTGGTTCAGCGCCTCTGGCCCGATCAGCACCACGACGCCGGCAAAGCCCAGCACGACGCCCAGGATCTTGCTCCAGCTCAGCGGTTCCTCGCGCACGAACAGATGGGCCAGCAGGATGGTGTTGAACGGCACCGCCGCCATCAGGATCGCCGCCAGCCCGCTGTCGATATGGGTCTCGCCCCAGCCGATCATGACAAAGGGCAGCATGGTGCCGAAGGCGCCCATGACCAGCAGCGGCCGCCAGTGATGCCGCAGCCGCCACAGATTCTGGCCGCGGCCGGCGGCGACGGCAGCGAGTACGGCACCGCCGATGACAATCCGCGTCGCGGCCACGGTCATCGGCGGGATATCGGCCACCGCCATCTTGATGAACAGGAATGAGCCGCCCCAGATCGAACCCAGCAGCAACAGCAGCCCATAGTCGCGGCGATGTCCGTGCATGAATCCAGCAGGTCCGTTCGCGGCTGATCTAGCGCAATGCCGCCAGCGCCGCCTGGAGCGAGCGGGCGAAATCGGCCCGTTCCGGCGCGGTCAGGAAGCTGCCGATGGTCAGATGCCGCCCATGGGACGACAGCATGAGCTGGCTGCCAGGGGACGCCGGCTCGTCGATGATCACCCGCAGCCAATAGGTCTGGAACCGCCAGCGCCTGATCTCGCCGTTGGCCTCGTGCCGTTCGACCACCAGTTCGTCCCGGGTCAGCCGCACCCGCTCGAACAGGCGGGCGCTGCGATAGCTCAGCTCGAACATGACGTAGAACAGCCCGAGCTCCAGCACCCCGAATCCCGTGATCGGCCAGGCGCCCAGATAGACGAAGGCGATACCGCCGGCAAATCCCACCAGCGCCACCAACAGCATCAGCAACAGGAAGCCGCGGCGGCTCAGGCTGCGATAGGGATGCAGCACGGCGTCGAAGATCACGGGTGTCTCCGCCGTGGCAAGGTTGCTGGCCGGTTCGGCAACATTATCCATGGTGCGATTATAATTGGCCAAAGAGGGGGCGGCAAAGCGGAGCCCCTTGGCGCGCAGCACTTGCCGCCGCTAGACTCGGCACCGTCTCTGCCGCCGCCCGCGAAACCCCGCCCCTAAGCCCTAGGTACGTCATGGCCGCCCGCAAGCTCGATGCCGATCAGTTCTTCAGCCGGCTGGCGGCGCTCAATCCCAATCCCCGGGGCGAGCTGGAATATATAAATCCCTTCACTCTTCTGGTTGCCGTGGTCCTGTCCGCCCAGGCCACCGACGCCAGCGTCAACAAGGCGACGGTGGAGCTGTTCAAGCTGGCGGACACGCCCCAGAAGATGCTGGCCCTGGGGGAGGAGCGGCTGAAAGGCTTCATCAAGACCATCGGCCTGTTCAACACCAAGGCCAAGAACGTCATCGCCCTCAGCAAGATCCTGATCGAAAAATACAATGGCGAGGTCCCGGCGGACCGCGAGAAGCTGCAGGAGCTGCCGGGCGTCGGCCGCAAGACCGCCAATGTGGTGCTGAATATCGCCTTTGCGCAGCCGACCATGGCCGTCGACACCCATATCTTTCGCCTCTGCAACCGCACCGGCCTTGCCCCCGGCAAGACGCCCGACGCGGTGGAGCAGGCGCTGGAGAAGAACGTGCCGGAGCGCTGGAAGCTCCACGCCCATCACTGGCTGATCCTCCATGGCCGCTACATCTGCAAGGCGCGCAAGCCCGATTGCCCGCGCTGCGTACTGATCGACCTCTGCGGTTTCAAGGAGAAGACAGGGGATGTGCCGGCGGTCGCGGCTAAGAAACCCAAGCCGGGTAAGCCGGCCGCGCCGAAGCGCAAGACGGCAAGGCGCACCAAGTCTAGATGATCAGGTCGGCAGCCGGTTCGTGCGGCGGATATCGTTGACACACTCATCGGTGCGCGCCGGTTCGGCCGCCACGGTGCGCGCTTCCAGGTAGCGGACCTGTTGTGCGCCCGTCTCCTCGGGATAGAGGAAGACATCAAGGACGCAGGCGCTGCTGCGGTACTGCCAGACCTCAGCCGGATCGTCCCGGCGTACCAGCTTCGGCATGCCCAGCAGCTCTTGCACGTCATGGGGCTTCAGGCCGAGCACTTTCGGCGGCGCGCCCATGCCGGACTTAGGCACGGCGGCAACTTTATCGCCCGATGCCAGCTCCGGCGACTGACAGCCGCTCAGCAAGCCTGCCAGCAGGATCACGGTGCCGATGATGTGCGGGGCCGGCCGCAGCCGCTGCCCCCTATTGCTCTCGCTCATGGTTCTTCTCGTGCGCCAAATATTTCTAGCCGCGGGCACCGCCGGCGGTCACGCGCATCGATTCGAACAGGTGAAGCATGAAAGCTGTCGCCACCACGGGCGCGACCAGATTGAGAAACGGAATCGTCAGCATCAGAGTTATCACTGCACCGGCGACGATCAACCGCCGCTTCTCTTTCCGCCACAACTCTCTCGCCTCACCTGCGCTAAGGCGACGGAGCGCTACGGTCTCGAAATACTCACGGCCCAGAAGATAGCCATTTAGCGTGTAAAACACAAAGATATTCAGAAAGGGAATGAAATAAATCGGCAAGACGAGGATGTTCAATCCAAGAGCAACCAGCGCGAGTTTCACGCCGCCCCAAATGGCTTCATGCAATGCCTGTTTGCGCGGCGCCGGCAGGTTCGGATAGTGGATGCGCTCCACCTGCGAGGCGACGGAGTCGAGAAACAGGCCGACCGTCGCCGACAGCGCCGCGGGGAACAGCAGCCAGACGAGGATGAACAGAAGGAAGCCGGCGCCGATCTCCACGGCGCGCTCGGCCCATTGCCACTCCAGGAACTGGAACTGCGCCAGCAGGAACCAGAGGACGACCGCGAGCAGGATCAGCACGCCCAGCGCAGTGAGGGCGCTCAGGATCACCAGGCGCCGGGTCGGCGGATCGAACAGCTGCTGGAAGCCGCGGATGAGGGAATTGATCAAGGGCGGGTGCGACCGAAAATTGCGCTGGCTGCTATGTAGCGATGCCCCGCCCCCCGCTCAAGACGCGGCTTTTGGCCGCTTGGCGCTTCGGCCGGTTCCCTGGCCGTCCGGCTTGTCCGGAAGGGCGTCCTGGCTATACTCCGGCCGCGCTTTCCGGCCCTTATCAGGCGGAAACCGCCCCGAAAACCCCCAGCGAAATTGGGACCTTATGGCCGACAGCCGCTTCGACGTCGCCACGATCGGCAATGCGATCGTCGATATCATCACGAAGTCCGACGATAAGTTCTTGAAAGATCAAGAGCTTATCAAAGGCGCCATGACCCTGATCGACGCCGACCGGGCGAGCAGCCTGTACCGCAAGATGGGGCCGGCGATCGAGGCCTCCGGCGGCTCGGCGGCCAATACGGCGGCCGGGGTGGCCTCCCTGGGCGGCCGCGCCGCTTTCATCGGCAAGGTGGCCCAGGACCAGTTCGGCGGGGTTTTCCGCCATGATATCCGGGCGGCGGGCGTGACTTATGACACCCCCCAGGAGACTGAAGGGCCGCCTACCGCCCGCAGCCTGATCTTCGTCACCCCCGACGCCCAGCGCACCATGCAGACCTATCTGGGCGCCTGCCTGAACCTGACCCCGGCCGATGTCGACCCCGACACCATCAAGGGCTCCAAGGTAATCTATCTCGAAGGCTATCTCTGGGATCCGCCCCAGGCGAAGGAGGCCTTTCTGCAGGCCGCCCGCATCGCCCATGGTGCCGACCGCAAGGTGGCGCTGACCCTGTCGGATTCTTTTTGCGTCGAGCGGCACCGCGCCTCTTTCCGCGACCTGGTGGAGAACCATATCGATATCCTGATCGCCAACGAGGCGGAGATCTGCTCCCTCTGGCAGGTGGACAGCTTCGATGCGGCGCTCCAGGCCACCCGCGGCAAATGCGAGGTCGCCGCCCTGACCCGCAGCGAAAAGGGCGCCGTGATCTTCGCCGATGGCGAGGTGCATGTCGTGGACGCCGCCAAGGTGGAAAAAGTCGTCGACACCACCGGCGCAGGCGATCTGTTCGCCGCCGGTTTCCTCTACGGTTATACTGCCGGCTATAATCTGTTCGATGCCGGCCGCATCGGTGCCCTCGCCGCCGCCGAAGTGATCAGCCATATCGGTCCCCGGCCGCAAACGCGGTTGGCCGATCTCTTGCCGGCGGATCTTCGTTCTCCAGTTCGATAAGTGACGCGCCCATGACAATTCATAACTTCGCCATCATCGCCCATGTCGACCACGGCAAGACCACGCTGGTGGATCAGCTCCTGCGGCAAAGCGGCACCTTCCGCGCCAACCAGCAGGTGATGGAGCGCGCCATGGACTCCAACGATCTGGAGCGGGAGCGCGGCATCACCATCCTGTCCAAATGCACGTCGGTCGCCTGGAAGGGCCATCGCCTCAACATCGTGGATACGCCGGGCCACGCCGATTTCGGCGGCGAGGTGGAGCGCATCCTCAGCATGGTTGATGGCGCCGTGGTGCTGGTGGATGCGGCCGAAGGCCCGATGCCCCAGACCAAGTTCGTCACCATGAAAGCGCTGAAGCTGGGTCTGCGCCCCATCGTGGTGATCAACAAGGTGGACCGGCCCGATGCCCGCGCCACCGAAGTGCATAACCTGGTGTTCGATCTCTTCGCGGCGCTTGGCGCCAATGACGAGCAGCTGGATTTCCCCACGCTGTTCGCCTCCTCGAAGCAGGGCTGGGCGGCCACGAATTTGGAGGACGAGCGCAAGGATCTGGCGCCCCTGTTCGATCTTATTCTCCGCCATGTGCCGCCGGCGACCGGCGACATGGACGCGCCCTTCTCCATGCTGGCGACCACGCTGGAGTACGATCCCTATGTCGGCCGCGTGCTCACCGGCCGCATCCATTCCGGCGTGGCGCGCATCAACATGCATGTGCGTTCCCTGAGCCCCTTCGGCCGGGTCATCGAGCATGCGCGCCTGACCAAGCTGCTTGTCCTTCCGCGGTCTCGAGCGGCTACCGGTGGAGGAAGCGGTGGCGGGCGATATCGTCGCCATCGCCGGCCTCACGGAAACCACCGTGGCCGACACCATCGCCGATTCCGTGGTGTCGTCGCCGATCCATGCCACTGCCATCGATCCGCCGACCCTGGCCATGACCTTCTCGGTCAACGACTCGCCGCTGGCCGGCCGCGAAGGCGACAAGGTCACCAGCCGCATGATCCGCGCGCGCCTGGAGCGCGAGGCCGAGGGCAATGTGGCGATCAGGGTGCGCGAGGCCGACGGCAAGGAAGCCTTCGAAGTGGCCGGCCGCGGCGAGCTGCAGCTCGGCATCCTGGTGGAGACCATGCGCCGCGAGGGCTACGAGATGTCCATCGGCCGCCCGCGGGTGATCTTCAAGACCGATCCCACGACGGGCCAGCGGCTGGAGCCGATCGAGGAAATTCAGGTCGATGTCGATGACGAATTCTCCGGCGTGGTGGTGGAGAAGCTCGGCCAGCGCCGCGGCGAGTTGCAGGACATGCGTCCCTCCGGCGGCGCCAAGTCGCGCCTCACCTTCTTCGTGCCCACCCGCGGCCTGATCGGCTATCACGGCGAGTTCCTCACGGATACCCGCGGCACCGGCATCATGAGCCGGATGTTCCACGGCTACGCGCCGTTCAAGGGCCCGATCGAGGGCCGGCGCAACGGCGTGCTGATCTCCAACGCCGAAGGCAACTCCGTCGCCTATGCCCTCTGGTACCTGGAGGAGCGCGGCCCGATGTTCATCAATCCGGGCATCCAGGTCTATGAGGGCATGATCATCGGCGAGCACAGCCGGGGCAACGACCTGGAAGTGAACCCGATGAAGACCAAGCAGCTCACCAATATCCGCACTACCTCGAAGGACGAGGCGATCCGCCTGACCCCGCCGCGTCAGATGACGCTGGAGAAATCCATCGCCTATATCGGCGACGACGAGCTGGTGGAGGTGACCCCCAAGAGCATCCGGCTGCGCAAGAAGCTGCTCAGTCCCCATGACCGCAAACGCGCCGAACGGGCCGCCGAGGCGGAAACCGGCTGATCCCGCCGCCGCAATGCCTTTTGACG
>CAWFKD010000015.1:0-40983 GCA_963816235.1 uncultured Alphaproteobacteria bacterium
ATCTGTAAGAGGCGGAGAGTGGAACGCTCCGCCGGAAAACGCGCGGTTTATCGCCGACCGGCTACCTGCGGTCAACTCATTGATGTTCGCGTTTCTTTCCCCAGCGTGTAATTTCCGTGATCGGGCCGGTGCTATGAAACATGATGAATAAATTTCAATTGACGCCAGCGCGGTGCCTTTGCTAGCGTTTACGTCATGCGCCGATTTGAGCATTCAGCTTGCGGGCGCTTAACAAATGCAGCTAAAGCGAGGCCACCCGCCGGCCCTTGCTGTGCGGGTTTCGTTTTAGGTGCGGCAATCGAAGAGGAGATTTCGATGATGTCGCCTATGCCTGACATGATCGTTCGAACGGATCGACCCTGATCTGACCGAGCACCACCGGTGCGCGGGCAGCGCTGCTGTTCCCACCGGATCGCAAACCCTGAAATGGCTGGCCAACGAAGTTGGAGGTTTCTCCATGCGTTTCTCTAAGCTTGTTCGAATCCCCAGGCTTGTTCGAATTCCCGGTCTGCTGCTGGCGGCGGCGATCGCCCTGCCGTCGCTGCCGGCCCATGCCGAAGACATCACGCTGCTGAATGTCTCCTACGACCCCACGCGCGAGTTCTATAAGGAGTTCAACGACGCCTTCGCCAAGGAGTGGCTGGCGAAGACCGGTGACAATGTCACCGTTAGAATGTCCCATGGCGGGTCCGGCAAGCAGGCGCGCGCCGTGATCGACGGGCTGGAAGCCGATGTGGTCACACTGGCGCTGGCCTATGACATCGACGCCATCGTCAAGCAGAGCGAATTGATTTCACCGGATTGGGCGACCAAGTTGGGAGATAACAGTGCGCCTTACACTTCGACCATCGTGTTCCTGGTGCGCAAAGGCAATCCCAAGGGCATCAAGGATTGGGCCGACCTGGTGAAGCCCGATGTGCAGGTGATCACGCCGAACCCGAAGACCTCGGGCGGCGCGCGCTGGAACTATCTGGCGGCCTGGGGCTATGTGCTGAAGAACGGCGGCGATGCGCAGAAGGCGCGGGATTTCGTCGCCGAGCTCTACAAGCATGTGCCCGTGCTCGACACCGGCGCCCGCGGCTCCACCACCACCTTCGTGCAGCGGGGCATCGGCGACGTTCTCCTGGCCTGGGAGAACGAAGCGCATCTGGCCATCAACGAGCTGGGGCCGGATCAGCTTGAGATCGTCGTGCCGACCGTCAGCATCCTGGCCGAACCGTCGGTCGCCGTGGTCGACAAGGTCGTCGACGAGCATGGCACCCGCGCGGTGGCCGAGGCCTATCTGCAATATCTCTACTCGCCCGCCGGGCAGGAGATCGCGGCGAAGAATTTCTATCGTCCGCGTTTAGCAGAGGTCGCGCAGAAATACGCCAGCCAGTTCCCGAACCTGCCGCTGTTCACGGTGGATGAATTGTTCGGCGGCTGGAAGACGGCGCAGGCCGAACACTTCGCCGATGGCGGCGTGTTCGACCAGATCTACGTGCCGCCTAGTCAGTAAATAATCTCTCGTTGGACTCGTGACTGCCTTCTCCCTGAAGCGGCCGAGCGTCCTCCCCGGTTTTGGGCTGACGCTCGGCTATTCTTTGCTGTATCTCGGCATCATCGTGCTGCTGCCGCTGGCGGGGCTGATCCTGCGTCCGGCGGAGCTCGGCTGGGCCGGCTTCTGGCATGCGGTGCTGGAGCCGCGGGTGCTGGCGGCGCTGCGGCTCAGCTTCGGTGCCGCGTTGATCGCCGCCATCGTCAATGCCTTCTTCGGTCTCCTCATCGCCTGGATGCTGGTGCGCTACCGTTTCCCAGGACGGCGCATCGTCGACGCGCTTGTCGACCTGCCCTTTGCATTGCCGACCGCCGTGGCGGGCATCGCTCTGACGGCGATCTGCGCCCCCAATGGCTGGATCGGCGCGCTGCTGGCTCCCCTGGGCATCAAGATCGCTTTTACGCCGCTGGGCGTGGTGATCGCGCTGATCTTCATCGGACTGCCCTTCGTCGTGCGCACCGTGCAGCCGATCCTGCTGGATCTGGAGCTGGAAGTGGAAGAGGCCGCCTTCACCCTCGGCGCCTCGCGCTTCCAGACCCTGGCGCGGATCATCCTGCCGGTGATCCTGCCGGCGCTGCTCACCGGCTTTGCCCTCGCCTTCGCCCGCGCGGTCGGCGAATACGGCTCCATCATCTTCATCGCCGGCAACATGCCGATGGTATCGGAGATCGCGCCGCTGCTGATCGTCATCAAGCTGGAGCAGTTCGATTATGCGGGCGCGGCGGCGATCGGCGTCGTCATGCTCGCCGCCTCCTTCGTCATGCTGCTGGTGATCAATCTCGCCCAGCGCTGGTCCCGCCGGTGGGCGGGCTGAATGTACATGCCTAGGCGACTGACATGACCGTCATGGAAGCCCAGATCGCGGAACTGCAATCGGCTGGCGGCAAGGAGCCGCCGAACAGGGCCGCGCGCTCTTCGGCGGTCACGGAGCCGTTCGCCGTCCGCCTGCTGGTGGTCCTCATCGGCTTCGCCTTCATCGGCTTGTTCCTGGTCCTGCCGCTGGTCGCGGTGTTCGCGATGGCGTTGGAAAAAGGCGTCGCGGCATATCTCGCCGCCATCACCGAATCAGATGCGCTATCGGCCATTCGGCTGACGCTCACCGTTGCCGCCATCGCCGTGCCGCTCAATCTGATCTTCGGCATCGCCGCCGCCTGGGCCATCGCCAAGTTCGAATTCGCCGGCAAGAGCCTGCTCACCACGCTGATCGATCTGCCGTTCTCGGTTTCGCCCGTCGTGTCCGGCCTGATCTACGTGCTGCTGTTTGGCGCCCATGGCTGGTTCGGGCCGTGGCTCAAGGCGCACGACATCCACATCATCTTCACCGTCTCCGGCCTGGTGCTGGCGACCATCTTCGTCACCTTCCCCTTCATCGCCCGCGAATTGATCCCGCTGATGCAGGAGCAGGGTACGGAGGATGAGGAGGCGGCGCTGGTGCTGGGCGCCAGCGGCTGGCAGACCTTCACCCGCGTCACCCTGCCCAACATCAAATGGGGCCTGCTCTATGGCGTGTTGCTCTGCAACGCCCGGGCGATGGGTGAATTCGGCGCCGTATCGGTGGTTTCCGGCCATATCCGCGGCCTCACCAATACCATGCCGCTGCATGTGGAGATTCTCTATAATGAGTATGACTTTGTCGGCGCCTTTGCCGTCGCGTCGCTGCTGGCCCTGCTGGCGCTGGTGACGCTGGTCGGCAAGAGCCTGCTGGAATGGCGCTTCGGCCGCGAACTCGCGGCAGCCCGTCATTGAGCGGACGAATGGGAACCGGGACCATGGCCTTCACGGTCGACAGCAGACGGATCTCCCTGGCGCCGAAATCGGCCGCCGGCAATGCATGGAATAACAATGGGGAGTCGGAGCACAATATGGCGATCGAGCTGACGGGGATCGTCAAGAAGTTCGGCAATTTCACCGCCTTGGATGGCGTGTCGCTGGCGGCGCGCGACGGCGAGTTCCTGGCGCTGCTCGGCCCGTCGGGATCGGGCAAGACCACGCTGTTGCGCATTCTTGCCGGCCTGGACCGGCCGGATTCCGGCAGCCTGAAGCTGCAATCCCAGCCGGTGGACGTGATCCGCCCGAACGACAGCAATGTCGGCCTGGTGTTCCAGCACTACGCCCTGTTCCGCCACATGACAGTGTTCGACAACGTCGCCTTCGGTCTCAGCGTCAAGCGCGGTCCGGAACGCATGTCCAAGAGCGAGATCCGCGAGCGGGTCCTGCGACTGCTGCAGCTGGTGCAGCTCGGCAATCTGCAGGACCGCTATCCGGCGCAGCTTTCCGGCGGCCAGCGGCAGCGCGTGGCGCTGGCCCGGGCGCTGGCGGTGGAACCCAAGCTGCTGCTGCTGGACGAGCCGTTCGGCGCGCTGGACGCCAAGGTGCGCAAGGAGCTGCGCCGCTGGCTGCGCGGCCTGCATGACAGCATGGGCCTGACCAGCATCTTCGTCACCCACGACCAGGAAGAGGCGCTGGAGCTGGCCGATCGCGTTGTGGTCATGAGCCAGGGCAAGATCGAACAGATCGGCACGCCGGCGGAGATCTACGATCATCCGGCGTCGCCGTTCGTGTACCAGTTCATCGGCAATTCCAACCGCTTCGAATGCGAAGTCTCCCGCGGGCAGGTATTCATCGGCGGGCAGTCTTTTGGAGGAACGGGGGACGTCTATCCCGACGGCCCGGCGCTGGCCTTCGTGCGGCCCCATGACCTGGAAATCCGCGCCGCCGGCAGTGGCTTCGGCATTCCCGCCACCGTGCGCCAGGTATTCACCGCCGGCAATCTGCTGCGGGTCGAGCTCGACGTACAGGACGGCAAGCAGATCGTCGAAGTGGAGCTGGACCGGTCCCGCAACATCGGCGATCTCAGCAGCGGCCGGGATGTGCTGCTGATGCCCCAGCGCATCAAGCTGTTTCCGCGTTCGGGTGCGGAGATTCCAGTTGCAGCACCGATCCGGCGGCTGACGCAGGCGGGGTAGCCAGGGGTAGAAGGTTTCACCACAAAGTCACAAAGCCCACAAAGCAGTCGGCAACTGAACGCGGCCGAAGGCCGCAACCAATCGAAAGCAAGCGAAGGTAGTACGGCGGACCGCTATCATGCTCGGTCGCTTCGTGACCTTTGTGACTTTGTGGTGAACCCCACTTAGCTGCGGCCAAGAGCTCGCTTCAGGTCCTTGAAGCTTACTGCGCCGGTGAGGAAGGCGACGCCGAAGAAGACCGCGACGCCGGCGATGATCAGCGCCGCCAGAGCCGATGCCTTGATCAGGAACGACGCCGCCAGCGCATCCTGCAAACCATACTGCCCCGCCAGCAGCACGGCGCCCATCACCAAGCTGGCGAGCGCGATGCGCGGCGCGCTCCGGCGCAGCTTGCTGTCGATCACCAGATTGCCCTGCCGGTGCAGCTTGTGGCCGAGCATGAGTATGTTCAGCCAGGAGGCGATCACCGTCGCAAGCGCGATGCCCGCATAGCCCATGACGAAGAACAGCGCCACGCTGAGGATCGTATTCACGATCATGCTGATGATGGCGTAGCGGAATGGTGTCGCCGTATCCTCCCGCGCATAGAAGCCGGGCGTCAGCGCCTTGACCATGACGAAGGCCGGCAGGCCGGCGCTGTAGATCGCCAGCGCCACTGCGGTCGCTGCGCTGTCGGCGGCCGTAAACGCGCCGCGCTGGAACAGCACATCCATGACCGGCAGCGGAATCGCCATCAGCGCCACCGCCGAGGGCAGGGTCAGCAGCAGCACATATTCGATGCCGCGATTGAAAGAAGCCATGGCGTCGCCATCGCGCCCGGCGCGCAGATGCCGGGACAGCTCCGGCAGCAACACGACGCCGGCGGCCGAGCCGAACACCGCCAGCGGAAACTGATAGATGCGGTCGGCATAGGTGAGATAGGACACCGCCGCGTCCTGCCAGGAGGCGATCTGCGTGCCGATCACCAGATTGATCTGCATGACGCCGGAACCGATGATGCCGGGCACCATCAGCTTCAGCAGCTTCTTCACGTCAGGCGTCAGCCGCGGCCGCGGGAAGCGCAGCGCCATGCCGACCTTCTGGCAGGCGATCACCATCCATAGGAACTGCGCGACACCTGCCACCGTCATCGCCCAGGCCAGCACATGGGCCGGCATGCCGACGAACGGCTCGACGAACAGCAGCGCCAGGATCATCACCACATTCAGCAGGATCGGCGCCGCCGCCGCATGCATGTACTGATGCAGCGAATTCAGGATCCCGCCCTGCAGCGCCGTCAGCGACATGAACAGCAGATAGGGGAAGGTGATCTGGGTCAGCAGCACGCTGAGGGCGAACTTCTCGGGGTTGTCGGCATAGCCGCCGGCCAGGAGATACATCAGCCAGGGCATGCCGGCCTGAGCAACGAAGGTGAAGATCAGCAGCGCCGTGGTCATGACAGCGGCCACCTGCTCGGCGAACTGCCGCGCCGATTCCTGCCCTTCGCCCTCCAGCCGCCGGGCGAACTGGGGCACGAAGGAGGCGTTGAAGGCGCCTTCGGCAAACAGGCTGCGGAACAGGTTGGGAAAGCGCTGGGAGACGAAGAACGCGTCGGCGGCGTTGCCGGTGCCGATCGCCTGGGCGATCAGGACGTCGCGGATGAAGCCCAGCACCCGGCTGGCCATTGTCCAGCCGCCGACGGTGGCAATGTTTCGCAGCAGAGCCATGGGCTCAGACTACGGGGTAGTGTGGCGGGATTGCGGTCAAGCGCGGCCTGGAGGGTGACGATGGGATCAGCTTGCCCTTCTAGCTGTCCCGGCCGCGATTGTCATGGGTCATCGTGAAACGGCAGGACCGGCGCCGAGCCCCCTCGGCGCCGGTCCTGGGAACGTGATTAGCTGCCGAAAGACTGCATGATGTTCGTGCGTTCCTCCGGCGGCAGCGGGATGAGGCCAAGCTGCTGCAGGTAGCCGTCAGGCGCATGGGCGCCGTCGCTGAGCATTTCCAGCACCAGTTCGCGGAGCCCCGGCACATCGCTCATGTTGCCGGTCTTGACCACCAGATACTGGCTGCGCGCCAGAGGATAGCTTCCGTCGACGATCGTCGCCTCGTTCGGCGCAGTGCCATCGAGCATCGCGGTGCCGACTTCATCGCCGAAACGATGCACCAGGCCGTAGGCCGAAATCGCGATGACATCGTCACTGCCTTCCACCAGCGCCTCGACGGTCTCGCGGCTCTTGGAGAATTCGGTCAGAACCCCATCGGCGCGCAGCGTACCGCAAGCGGACTCCTGTTCGGCTTCCGCCAAAGCGCCGACAACCGCGTCCGCCATGCAGGGCTTGCCCGCATAGTCGACCGCCATCTGACGCGGGTTGTTGCCTTCCGGACCGACGTAGAAATGTATCGGAGTCGCCGGCAGCGCCGGATCGATCTCGTTCCACATCTTGTACGGATTCGCGACCATGGCGCCGTTGACCGGAACCTGCGCCGCCATCGCCAGCCACAGATGCTGTGCAGTCAGGTTCATCGGCTGAGACTTGACGAAGGATGCTTTGCGGACAAGCGCAACGCCGTCATAGCCAAACTTGATTTCCATGATATCGGCAACGCCGTTGGCCTTGCAGGCTTCGATCTCCGCGCTCTTCAGCTTCCGCGACATGCCCGCGACATCCGGAAACTGGACGCCGACACCGCCGCAGAAAGCCTTAAGACGCCGGTCTGCCGTGGATACTTCGACAAGTTTCGGCTCGGGAACCCCGGCCTTTACAAGCTGCTCGCTGGCGGCTTCGAAGTAAGCGATCGACGACGAACTGGCGACGACACGAACCTGTTCGCGCGCCATCGCATCGGCTGAAAAAATTCCGGAGGCGGCCACGACGGCCGCAACGCATAAGCCAACGCCCTGAAATCTCATGGTAATCTCCTTGAATCCCCAAGGCGGGCGGCGACCCTGTGGCGCCACTCTGCCCAATTAACGGGCGAACATAGGATTTGTTTACTAAGAAGCTATTAAGCGCGGAGGTTGCAGATAGTGGCCATTGGCACACTATTGGGCTGCAGTTGCGCTGTCTTCTTCCGAAGGTGCGGCAGCGGCTGGACTCTCGGGCTCCAGCACTTGCATCAATCCGGCGCGGATCGATTTGAGGCGCGCCTCGCTTTCCACTTTCAAGCCGAACTGGTCCTTTACATAGAAGACGTCGACCGCGCGCTGGCCGAAGGTGGAGATCTTGGCGGATGAGATCTGGAGATTGAGATCGCTGAGGCAGCGGGTCAGGCGATAAAGCAAGCCGGGCCGGTCGCGGCCATTGACCTCGATCACCGTGTGGTTGGCGCTGAGCTTGCTGTCGATCAGGACGCGCGGCGCCACCGGGAAATGGGCATAACGGCTGGGCAGCGAGCGGTCCCGCTGCTCCAGATCGGGCAGCGGCCGGCCCGCCAGGGTCTGCTCCACGCTGGCGGAAAGCCGCGCCAGCCGGTCCGGCCGGGCGAAAGGACCGCCATCGGCGTCCTGCACCCAGAAGGTGTCCAGCGCCTTGTGGTTGGCCAGGGTGAAGATGCGGGCATCCACGATATTGCCGCCGCAAGCGGCTATGGCGCCCGCGAGGTCGGCGAACAGCCCGTGGCGGTCGGCGGTGTAGATCGTCACCTCCGTCACCGCGCGCCACTGGTCGATGCGCGTCTCCAGGCTGAGGTCCTGGGCGCTCATCTCCGCCCGGCGCACCTGGCGGGCATGGCGGGCATGGGCATTGTTGTCGAAGGAGAGCCAATAGGACGGATGCCCGCGGTCCACATGGGTGGCGAAATCCCTCTCCGGCCAGTCGGGCAGTTCCGCGCGGAGCGCCGCGATGGCCGCCTGCACCCGCGCCTCCCGGCCCTCGGTGATCATGCCGCCGGCGAGCTGTTCTTCCGTGCGGTAATAGAGTTCGCGCAGCAACTGCGCCTTCCAGCCGTTCCAGGTGCGCGGGCCGACGGCGCGGATGTCGGCGACCGTCAGCACCAGCAGCAACCGCAGCCGTTCCAGCGATTGCACCACGGCGGCGAAATCCAGCACCGTCTGGATGTCGTCGATGTCGCGCTTGAAGGCGGTATTGCTCATCAGCAGGTGATAGCGCACCAGCCAGGAGACGGTTTCGGTTTCCTCCGGCGTCAGCCCCAGCCGCGGACCGAGCTGCAGCGCCACATCCGCACCCAGATCCGAGTGATCGCCATGCCGGCCCTTGGCGATGTCGTGCAGCAGCACCGCCAGATACAGCACGCGGCGCGACAGGATCTTGTGCACGACATCAGACGCGATCGGCACCTCGTCCTTCAGCAGCCCCTGCTCGATGCGATGCAGGATGCCGATGGCGAAGATGGTGTGCTCGTCCACCGTGTAGTGGTGATACATGTCGTACTGCATCTGCGCGACGACACGGCCGAAGTCAGGCACGAAGCGCCCGAACACGCCGGCTTCGTTGAGGCGGCGCAAGGTTCCTTCCGGATCCTTGCGCGAGGTCAGCATCTCCAGGAACAGCCGGTTCGCCTCGGGATCGGCGCGCAGCTCCCGGCCGATCAGCCGCAGGCTCTGGGTGGCGTAGCGCATGGTCATGGGATGGATATCCATCTCATGACGCTGGGCCACTTCGAACAGCCGAAGCAGATCCACCGGCCGCTTCTGGAACGCCTCCGGCCCGGCGACCGACAGCCGGTCGGAATCCACGGAGAAGCCCTCGATCTCCTGGCGGAACAGGCGGAAGCCCGGCAGCCGCAGGCGCGAGCGCCGCTGATGCTGCGCCTCCAACGCGGCGCAGAAGATGCGCGTGAGATCGCCGACGCTCTTGGCCACCAGGAAGTAATGCTTCATCAGCCGCTCGACACCCTGGATGGCGCCATGGTCGCGATAGCCCAGGCGGCGCGACACTTCCGGCTGCAGGTCGAAGGAGAGCCGTTCTTCCGCCCGCCCCGCGACGTAATGCAGCATGAAGCGCACGGTCCAGATGAAGGCGCTGGCCTTCTCGAAGCGCACCACCTCGCGCTGGGTGAACACGTCGCGCTCCGTCAGCTTGGCAATATCGTCGACCTGATAGAGATATTTGGCGATCCAGTAGAGCGCGTGGAGATCCCGCAGGCCGCCTTTGCCCTCCTTGATGTTGGGCTCGGTCGCATAGCGGGAATTTCCCATGCGGGTGTGGCGCTCGTCGCGCTCGCTGAGCTTGGCCTCGACGAAGGCAACGCCGCTGCCGGCGACCAGCTCCTTGGCGAAGCGGCGGCGCAGGGTCTGGAACAGCTCGCTATCGCCGGTGAGGTAGCGCATCTCCAGGATCGCCGTGCGGATGGTCATGTCGGCCTGGGCCTGGCGCAGGCATTCATCCACCGAGCGCGTCGACGGCCCGACTTTCAGGCCCATATCCCAGAGCATGTAAAGCATGTACTCGACCAGCTGCTCCACATGGGGCGTGTTCTTGTAGGGAATGAGAAACAGCAGATCGACGTCGGAAAAGGGCGCGAGCTCGCCACGGCCATAGCCGCCGACCGCCAGCACCGACAGCCGTTCCGCCGATGTGGGGTTGTGCAGGGGATAGATTCTGACTGACGCCAGCTCATGCAGAGTGCGGATCAGTTGATCCATCAGCAGGCTCAAGCCCTGGGCTGCGGCACGGCCGTCATGATCGGCCTCGAAGCGACGCCGCACTTCCGCCCGGCCGGCGGAAAGCGCCTGCTTGAATAGCGACAGCAGCGCCGGCCGCGCCGCCGTGGGATCGGGCTTGCCGGCGAATATCTGTTCGAGCCGGACAGCGAGATCGCGGCGATCGATGATCGACCGGGGATCCTTAACGCCGTCCATGAAGCCGTCCGCTCAAGTCCGCTGTCCTCAATATCGGCACATCTGCCCGCGGGGCGAATTATCGCCGGAATCGGCTTCAGGACCCAGCGGTTTTCGGGCTTAACCGTCGCGATGGCAGGGGACAAAGTACACTCCGGCCGATAGCATCGCCGCCGTTGTCCATCCCGGCCCACCACCGGACACAGAGATCGTGCCGAAATCCTCCGCAATCAAGCTGGCCGCCCCGGTTATCGTCATCGGCGGGGCCAATATGGACCTGAAATGCCGGATCGCCGGGCCTGAGATCATGGCGACCTCCAATCCCGGCGCCATGACCGTTATGCCCGGCGGCGTGGCGCGAAATGTCGCGGAAACGCTGGCCCGGCTCGGGGTGCCCACGGCTCTCATCGCCGCCATCGGCCGCGATGCCCTGGGCGACCGCCTGCTGGCGGAGACACGCGCCGCCGGAGTCGATATGAAGGCCGTCCTGCGCGGCCGCTTGGCCACCGGCAGCTATGGCGCGGTCTTGACGCGGCAGGGCGAGCTGTTGATCGGCGTGGCCGACATGGCGGCAACGCAGCAGCTGACGACGGCAGCGCTGCTAGGGCAGCGAAAGCGATTGAGCCGTGCGCGGCTGATCGTCGCCGACTGCAATCTGCCGATGCCGGCCTTGGCATGGCTGGTGAAGTTTGCCGCCGCTGTTGATGTGCCGATTGCGCTGGAGACAGTGTCGGTGCCGAAGGTGAAGCGATTGCGCGGGATCCTGCAGCGGCGCGCGCCGATCTTCGCGCTGTTTTCCAATCGCGCGGAGATTGCGGCGATCACCGGCAAAGATGCAAACAGCCGGCAAGGTCTGGCCAGCGCCGCGCGATGGCTGCATGATCATGGCGTGCAGCATGTGGCCATCAATCTGGGAATCCGCGGCATGTATGTTTCCGCCGCCCAAGGAAAGCGCGGCGCCATTGTCGCGAGCCGCCGGGCGAAGATCCTCGACGTCACCGGCGCGGGCGATGGCGCCGTCGCCGGAACCTTGTTCGGACTTCTGCGCGGTTTCGACCTGATGCGCGCCGCTGATTGCGGGCAAGCGGCGGCGGCGCTCACCGTCGCCAGCGAGCGCTCCGTCAGCCCGAAGATCACCGCCCGGGCAATCCTGAAAAGCATTTCGAAGAAATCCGCGCGCCGCCGATGAATCCCTATCTCGACATCGCGCCGGAAGTCCGAGACGCTCTGGCGGCGAACAAGGCAGTCGTGGCGCTGGAGTCCACGGTCATCGCCCATGGCATGGCCTATCCGCAGAATCTGGAGACGGCGCTGAGCGTGGAAGCCATCGTCCGCGAGGGCGGCGCCGTTCCCGCCACCATCGCCGTCATCGGCGGGCGGTTGAAGGCGGGCCTGAACGCGAAGGAAATCGAGCGCATCGCCAAAGCCAACGATGTGATGAAGGCGACGGCGCGCGACCTGCCCTATCTCGCGGCGGCCGGCGGCGATGGCGCCACGACAGTCGCGGCGACCATGCGCATTGCCGCCCTCGCCGGCATCCGCGTCTTCGCCACCGGTGGCATCGGGGGCGTGCATCGCGGCGCTTCGCAGACCTTCGACATCTCGGCCGATCTCTCGGAGATGGCGCAGAGCCCCGTTGCCGTGGTCGCCGCCGGCGCGAAATCGATCCTGGATATCGGCGCCACGCTGGAGCGGCTGGAAACGCTGGGCGTGCCCGTGGCCGTCTATGGCGCCGACCGCTTCCCTGCGTTCTACGTCAGGGACAGCGGCTTTCCCGCCCCGCTGCGGCTGAACAGTGCCGCCGACATTGCCAGGATGATGCGGGCGCAATGGTCGCCCGGCTTCGGCGGCGGCATGCTGATCGCCAATCCTATTCCAACCACCGACGAAATTGCGGCGCCGGTCATTGACCGGGCGATCCAGCAGGCGCTGACCGAGATGGAAAAACAGGGCATCGGCGGCAAGGACGCCACGCCCTATCTGCTGGCCAAGGTGGCGGCGATCACCGGCGGCGACAGCCTGAAGGCCAACATGGCGCTGATTCGCAACAATGCCCGCCTCGCGGCCGAGATCGCCGTGGCCTTCGCCGCCCTCCCCGCCGGTTAACCAAGCCGCCATCCGGCGGAATAAAGCCGGTCCGCCGAACGTCAATCTGTGGCAGACTGCCAGCTAGAAAACGTCGCGATTCTCCTATTCATCTGCCAAGGAGCCTCGGATGAACTCCCTGCCATACCGCGCCCTCGTCCTGATCGCGGCCCTCGGTCTCGCCGGCTGTGCCGACGACGGCACCAAGCGGATCAAATCGCAGCCGGTCGTGACCTCGTTCGCCGCAGGCAGCATAGACACCGTCACCATCGATGTGCTGGACCCCGAAGCCGCCGAGCAGATCGAGCTGGTGGCGCCGGATGGCACGGTGATCACGGCTTTCCGTGTCGACCGCGAGAAGGTCACCGGCGACTATCGCGGCGGACAGCCCAGCATGGGCGTCGGGGTCGGCGTCGGCAACAGCGGCTGGAACGGCGGCGGCGTCGGTGTCGGCACGGGGATCGGCTTCGGCTTTCCCCTGGGAGACGCGAACTACAGCAGCGAAACAAAGACCCGCTCCATCGGCCAGGTGAAGTTGCCGGACATGGCGGCCTATCGCGCGAACTGGACGAAATGGCAGGCGCGCGTCACCTTCCCCGGCAAGCGCGTCGTCACCATCGGCGCACCGCCCCCGCCGCCGGCAAGCTAGACGTTCGTCAAGCTCGTTCGGCTGTCGCTTTCTCCAATTCCGTCTCCAGCTCGGCGATGCGCGCTTTCATCGCGCCGACAGCATCTTCGACATCGGCCAGGGTGAAGCGCTTGACGATGTGCTGCGGGCAGTTCCAGTCGAAGGCGTCGACGGTGATCAGGAAGGCGCGCTCGGGCTTGGCGCGGTAGCCCGGCAGCGCTAGCTTCGCGGCCAGCACGGGATCGTCCTTCAGTTCAATCACCCGCGCATGTCCCAGGATCTTCAGCCGCGCCTGATGGGCGTAGTCCATCAGGAACAGCGCCACGCGATCGTTCTTGGCGAGATTGCCGACGCTGACGAATTGCCGGTTGCCGCGGAAATCGGCGAAGGCAATGGCCTTCTCGTCGAGTACGCGCAGGAATCCGGCCGGTCCGCCACGATGCTGGATGTAGGGCCAATCGGTCTCCGTCACCGTCGCCATGTAGAAGCTGTCGCGCATTCCGATGAAGGCCGCTTCCCGTTCGCCGAGACGATCATGGTGGGGTTCGCCCAGTTCGTTCCTGGCATAGCTGGCGCGGCTGCCATCCGCTTCCTGCAGCGCCCGTATAGTCGGCGTGAAAGCGATCTTCGAGAACTGATGTCCCATGATGGTCTCCGTGAAAGAAACGCCGCCTCTATAAGCCGAGGTCGGACAGGCCGGGGTGATCGTCGGGACGCCGGCCCAGGGGCCAGCGGTATTTGCGCTCGGTCTCCATGATCGGCAGATCGTTGATGCTGGCGATGCGGCGGCGCATCAGACCTTGCTCGTCGAACTCCCAGTTCTCGTTGCCGTAGGAACGGAACCAGCTGCCGCTATCGTCATGCCACTCATAGGCAAAGCGCACGGCGATGCGGTTGCCGGCGAAGGTCCAGACTTCCTTGATCAGGCGGTACTCCAACTCCCGCGCCCATTTGCGCGTCAGGAAGGCCTCGATCTCCGCCCGCCCTTCGATGAACTCGGCGCGGTTCCGCCAGCGGCTGTCGGTCGTGTAGGCCAGGGCCACGCGCTGGGGGTCCCGGCTGTTCCAGGCATCCTCGGCCAGCCGCGCCTTTTGGGCGGCGGTCTCGGCAGTGAAGGGCGGCAGCGGCGGACGTGCAGTCATCGGACTTCCTTTCACATTTGAAGATGGCGCGGTTTACCGGGTGACAGAATAGGCTGAATATGGAAGTTATTATTGCATCATATGGAATAATAGAATGGATCGGCTGCAGGCCCTCGAAATCTTCACTGCGGTTGCCGAGCTGGGAAATTTCAGCAAGGCGGCCAATAAGTTACGGGTCTCGGCACCGGCGGTGACCCGGGCCGTGGCCGGGTTGGAGGAACGGCTCGGCACCCGGCTGCTCAACCGGACGACCCGCAGCCTGAGCCTCACCGAGGCCGGGACGCATTTTCTCGACAGCGCGAAACGCATCCTGGCTGATCTGGACGCGGCGGAAAAGATTGCGGCCGGCGACGCGGCCATCCCCACCGGCCACCTGACCCTGACCGCGCCCGTCACCTTCGGCCGCATGCACGGCACGCCGGTGCTGCTGGAGTTCCTGCGCGCCCATCCCAAGGTCACGGCGTCGCTGCGCGTGCTGGACCGGATCGTCAGCCTCACCGAGGAAGGCATCGATGCGGCCATCCGTATCGGCGACCTGCCGGACTCATCGCTTATGGCCCGCACGGTCGGCGAGGTGCAGCGGGTTTTGGTGGCGAGCCCGGCCTATCTCGCCGCCCGCGGCGTGCCGGAAAATCCCGCCGATCTGCGCCGCCACGAGATCCTGGCCTTTCCCGGCGCCAATCCGGTGCGGGAATGGCGGTTCCGAGACGGCAAGCGGACGATGGCGGTCTCGATCGCGCCCCGGCTGGAAGTGAACGACGCCGCGGCGGCGATTATCAGGGGCGGCGCTGGGCGAAGGCATCACCCAGGCCTTCACCTATATGGTGGCGCCGATGCTGGCCGAGGGGCGGCTGAAACTCATCCTCGACGAGTTCGCCCTGCCGCCGGTGCCGGTGCAGATCGTCTATCCGGAGGGCCGCCTGATCGCCGCCAAGCTGCGCGCCTTCATCGATTTCGCCGCTCCCCGCCTGAGCCATGCCCTGGCCGAAGTGGGGGTCCAGCTGTCCCTGGCCCGCCGCCGTTAACCGGGGCTCAATAATGCCTCTGCCATAGAAACGCCGCGGCGGTGTTTCATAGTTCAAAGCTGTTTGGATTTTTCGCCGCCTCGTTTAGGGTGCGCGCCCGATCGGGTTTTGGCTCACATCAGGAGATTACCCAGACGATGCCGCCGCAAGAGTTCTATCGCATCCGCCGCCTGCCGCCCTATGTGTTCGCCGAGGTCAACGCCATGAAGGCGGCGGCGCGGGCGCGGGGCGAGGATGTGATCGATCTCGGCATGGGCAATCCCGATGCGGCACCGCCCCAGCATGTCATCGACAAGCTGGCGGAGACCCTGAAGAACCCGCGGGTGCATGGCTATTCCAGCTCCCGCGGCGTGCCTGGCCTGCGCAAGGCCTATGCGGCCTACTATGCGCGGCGCTTCAATGTGGATCTGGACCCCGAGAGCGAGATCATCGTCACCCTCGGCTCCAAGGAAGGCTTCGCCAATTTCGCCCAGGCGATCACCGCGCCCGGCGACACGGTGCTGGTGCCCAATCCCTGCTATCCGATTCACTCCTTCGGCTTCATCATGGCGGGTGCGGCCATCCGCCATGTGCAAGTGGGACCGAATACCGATTTCATGGCCGGGCTGAAGCGCGCGATGCGCGGCAGCGTGCCGCCGCCGATCGCGCTGGTGGTGAACTATCCGGCGAACCCGACGGCGGAAGTTGTCGATCTGGATTTCTACCGGGAGATCGTCGCCTTTGCCCGCAAGCACGATATCCTGCTGTTGTCGGATGTCGCCTATTCCGAGGTCTACTTCGGCGACGATCCGCCGCCCTCGATCCTGCAGGTGCCCGGCGCCAGGGACGTGGCGATTGAATTCTCCTCGCTGTCGAAGACCTACAACATGGCGGGATGGCGCATCGGCTTTGCCGTCGGCGGCAAGCGCCTGATCGCGGCATTGGCGCGGGTGAAGTCCTATCTCGATTACGGCGCCTTCACGCCGATCCAGGTGGCGGCGACGGCGGCGCTGAACGGGCCGCAGGATTGCATCGCTGAGATGCGCAAACGCTACAAGGGCCGGCGCGATGTGCTGATCGAGGGCCTGGCCCAAGCCGGCTGGGATGTGCCGTCGCCCCAAGCCTCCATGTTCGCCTGGGCGCCGATCCCCCAGCGCTTCTCCAACCTTGGCAGCGTCGAGTTCTCCAAGCTGCTGCTGAGCGAGGCCAAGGTCGCCGTCGCCCCCGGCCTCGGCTTCGGCGAATACGGCGAAGGCTATGTGCGCATTGCCCTGGTGGAAAACCGCGAGCGCTTGCGCCAAGCGCTGCGCAACATCAAGCGATTCATGGCGCGATCAGCGGCGGCGTAGCAGCCACGCCATTGCTCCACCGGCCCGCGCCCGCTAGGCTTTCAGGACAATAATCTGGCGGCACGGGGAGGGCAGCGTGACGCGCTATATCGTCGGCATCGATGTCGGCGGCACCTTCACCGATTTTGTCGCCTATGATCAGGCCAGCGGCGCCATGTCCGCCTGGAAGAACCTGTCGACGCCGGAAGACCCCACCGACGGCATCCTGGACGGCCTGAAGCGCATCGACGATCCCCAGGAGATCGCCCATCTGCGCATCGGCACCACCATCGCCACCAACATGATCCTGGAGCGAAAAGGGGCCCCCGTCGCCTATGTCACCACCCGCGGCTTCCGCGACGTGCCGTTCATCCAGCGCGGCAACCGGCGCAGCCATTATGACATCACCTGGATCAAGCCCGATCCCCTGGTGAAGCACCGCCACTGCTTCGAGGTGGATGAGCGGATCGACCGCTATGGCGACACCATCACGGCGCTGGACGAGGAGGGCGTGCGGGCGCTGGCGCGGCAACTGAAAGCCGAGGGCGAATGCGAGGCTGTCGCCGTCACCTGCCTCTTCTCCTTCCTCGATCCGCGCCATGAGCGGCGCATTGCCGAGATCCTGCGGGAGGAACTGCCGGACATGCCGGTGTCGCTGTCCTGCGACGTGGTGCCCAAGTGGAAGGAATATGAGCGGGCCTCCACTACCATCGCCGACGCCTATCTGAAGCCGAAGGTGGCCTCGCGGCTGACCCGCATGCGCGAGCGGCTGGCCGCCGCCGGCATTCCCGACCGCGCGGCATTGATCAAATCCAACGGCGGCGAGATGACCTTCGAGGCGGCCGCACAGACGCCGATCCATATGGCGGTGTCCGGCCCCACCGGCGGCGTCATCGGTGCCCGGCAACTGGCGCGGCTGCTCAAGATCGACCGGCTGGTGGGCCTGGATATGGGCGGCACCTCAACCGACTGCTCCACCATCATCGATGGCGCCGAGAGCTTCACCTCCACCTTCGAACTGGAATGGGGCATTCCGATCCAGGTGCCGATGGTGGATGTGCGCACCATCGGTGCCGGCGGCGGCTCCATCGCCTGGATCGACAAGGGCGGGCTGCTGCGCGTCGGGCCCCAGAGCGCCGGCGCCCAGCCCGGCCCGGCCTGCTACGGACGCGGCGGCAGCGAGGCCACGGTGACCGATGCCCAGGTGGTGCTCGGCCGCATCAGCCCGAAGAATTTCCTCGGCGGCGCCATGCAGCTCGACGCCGAAGCGGCGCAACGCGCGGTGGCCAAGATCGCCCAGCGCATCGGCAAGGATGTGGACGAGACCGCGCTTGCCATCGTGCGCATCGCCAACACCAACATGGTGGGCGCGTTGCGGGCGGTGCTGATCGAGCGCGGCCAGGATCCCCGCGATTTCACCCTCTTGGGCTTCGGCGGCGCCGGCCCGCCCCATACCGCCGACCTGATGGTGGAGGCCGGCATTCCCCATGGCCTGATCCCCAATCATCCCGGCCAGTTCTCCGCCTTCGGCTTCACCATGACCGATGCGCGCGTCGATCGGCATCGCACCCTGCAGCAGACCTCCCATGATTTCGACCGCGGCCGCGCGACCGCCACGATGAAGACGCTGGTGGAGGAGGCACTGAACGACCTCCGGCAGCAGGGCTATGGCGAACCATTCGAGATCATCCGCTCCCTGGAAATGCGCTATCTCGGGCAGAACTACGAACTGGAAGTGCCGGTGCCATTCGACGGCTTCGACGAAGACAACCACGCCGAAACTCTGGCAGGCCTTCCACGACATGCATGCCGCCCGCTTCGGCTTCGCCATTCCCGGCCAGATGATCGACATCGTGAACTTCATGGTGACGGCGGTGTCGGTGACGCCGAAGCCGGACTTCACGAAGATCGCCAAATCCGCCGGCGCCGCCACGGCCGCCGGCACGCGCCGCGTCGTGTTCGAAGACGGCGCCCATGACACGCCGGTGTTCGACCGCGCCGCGCTGCGCGCCGGCCATCGGATATCCGGGCCGGCGGTCATCGAGGAAGCCGCCTCGGTGACGCTGCTGCGGCCGGGCCAGACACTTTCAGTCGATGACTACGGCAATCTCCGCATCACCGGCCAGGACGGCAAATGAAGATCACCGACATCAAGGCGACGCCGGTCAATATTCCCTTCACCGCGCCCTATGTGTTCAGTTACGGCTCGGTCGCCTCGCTGACCAAGACCATCGTCGAGGTGGCGACCGACGACGGCGTCACCGGTCTCGGCGAGGTCGCGGACGGCGACCGGTCGGCCGATGTGCTGAAATTCCGCGAGCGGCTGCTGGGCCTCGACATCCGCGAGCTCACCACGGCCGAGCGCCGCTGCGTCGGGGGCATGCGCTATAATCCCTGGGGTGATGTGGTGGGGCAGCGCCGCGCCTTCGGCGGCGTCGAGATGGCGATGTGGGACGCGCGCGGCAAGACCGAGGGCGTGCCGCTCTATGTCCTGCTCGGCGGCGCCGTGCGGCACGAGATCGCGCTCACCGAGTATTTCGCCTTCCGCCATCCCGGCCCGTCCGATCCCGGCGAATCGACGCCCATGGAGATCGCCCGCTATTGCGGCCGCATGGTGGAGCAGCATGACTCCGACAGCTTCGAGGGCAAGGTGGGCACGGTCTCCCTCGACGACGAGGTGACGATGGTGCGGGAGATCCGCGCCGCCGTCGGCGACCGGATGATCCGCCTCGACGCCAATGGCGGCTGGACCGTGCCGACGGCGCGCGAGGCCTTCCGCCGCTTCGATCCCTATGTCATCCACTACTACGAAGACCCGGCGGAAACCTATGAAGAGTTCGCGCAGCTCCGCGATTTCACCCGCGCCTCTTTCTCCACCCATGTGATCGATCTGGAGAAGGCCATCCGGCTGCGGGCGCCCGACTGCATCGTCACCAATGTCAACGAGCATGGCGGCATCCGCCGCACGGTCGAGTTCATCCGCGCCTGCGAGCAGTTCGATGTCGCCTTCCGCTTCCACAGCGGCGAGACCGGCGTCGGCAGCGCTGCGTACTTGCAGCTCTCCGCTGCCATGGAGCATGTGCGCGAGCCGAGCCAGACATTGTTCCGCTGGTATGGCGACGACGTGATCGCCGAGGGCACCTTCGTGCCGAAGCGGGGCCGCGTCGCCGTGCCCGAGGGTCCGGGCCTGGGCGTGACGCTGGACCGGAAGGCGCTGAAGCGCTGCCATGAGCGGTTCCTCAGCGAGGGCGTATTCCCCGCGAGCAAGAGCAACCTGAAGATTCGCGACCGCTTCTGGAGAGTGTGAGGACATGCCCATGGACATGGTGACCATGACCATCATCGACTCGACGATGGTCTCCATCTGCCGGGAGATGGGCATCTCCCTGATGAAGACGTCCTATTCGACGATCTTCAATGAAGGGCTGGATTTCACCTGCGCGCTTGCCGATGCCGAGGGCGAGATGATCGCCGTCGCCGAGTTCAACCCGGCGCAGATCGGCGGCATGCCGCTGGTGGTGCAGAGTTCCGTGCGCGAGCTCTCGACCGAGCCGCTCGAGCCCGGCGATGTCATCGTGCATAACGACCCCTATCG
Organism: uncultured Alphaproteobacteria bacterium; assembly: GCA_963816235.1. Lineage (GTDB taxonomy): Bacteria > Pseudomonadota > Alphaproteobacteria > Dongiales > Dongiaceae > DATKFM01. The sequence goes on from CAWFKD010000015.1 coordinate 20,068, forward strand.
CGGCGGCCTGCATACGCCCGAGCATTCCTTCTTCACGCCGATCTTCGTCGATGGCGAGCTGATGGGCTATGCGGTCGCCATCGGCCATGTGGCGGAAGTGGGCGGCTCGGTGCCCGGCGGCTTTCCCAGCGAGGCGACGGAGATCTTCCATGAAGGCCTGCGGGTGCCGCCGATCAAGATCAAGCGCGCCGGCAAGGACAATGACGATGTCTGGAAGCTGCTGCTGGCCAATGTGCGCACGCCCCGGCACAACTACGGCGACTACCGCGCGCTGATCGGCTCCGTCGAGATGGGCGCGCAACGCACCGAGGCGCTGATCCGGAAATACGGCAAGGAGGTCTTCACCCGCACCTGCCGCGACCTGATGGATTATTCGGAAGCGCGCATGCGCGCCGAGCTGAAGGCCTTTCCCGACGGGCACTATGCCTTCGACGACTACATGGAGGATGACGGCATCGAGGACCGGCCCTACCGCATCCATGTGGAGTGCCATGTGCAGGGCGACGAGATCGTGGTGGATTTCACCGGCTCGGACAAGCAGGCGAAGGGGCCGATCAACGCCACCCTGGGCGTCACCTGGAGCGCCACCTACAACGCGCTGCTGCATCTGACCGATCCGTCGATCCCCAAGAACTCCGGCTGCTTCCGGCCGATCAAGGTGCTGGCGCCGCCGGGTACTGTCGTGAATGTCGATTACCCCGCACCAGAAGTGGGCGGCAACACGGAGACCCATCCGCGCATCGCCTACACCGTGATCGGCGCGCTGGCCCAGGCGGTGCCGGAGCGGGCGCCGGCGACCGACGCGGCGACCCATTGCAATTTCCTCTTCGGCGGCACCGATCCCGTCACCGGCGAGTACTATGTCTGCTACGACCTGCTCACCGCCGGCTGGGGCGGCCGGCCTTTCGCCGACGGCAACAACGCGGTCAACGGTATCAACGGCAATTGCCGCATGATCCCCGCCGAAGTCTACGAAGTGCGCTTTCCCTGGCTGATCGAGGAACTGTCGCTGGTGGTGGATTCCGGCGGCGCCGGCGAATATCGCGGCGGCCTCGGCGTGTCCAAGCGCGTGCTCTGCCGGAAAGCGCCGATCACCGTCAGCCATATGGGCGACCGCCACAAGCGAAAGCCCTGGGGCCTCCATGGCGGCGGCGAGGCGGCGAGTGCCGGCATCCGGATCAAGCGCGCGGGCACGGACAAGTGGCTGACCGCCGTCGAAGGCGAAGGCAAGGTATCGCCCTCGAAATTCGCCGGCGTGACCATCAATCCCGGCGACCGCGTCTGGCTCTACAATGGCGGCGGCGGCGGCTGGGGCGATCCGCGCAAGCGGGACCGGGCGAAGATCGAACAGGACATCCGCGAAGGCTGGGTGACCCGCGAGCGCGCCGAACGCGACTACGGCCCGGCGCCCGCCATCAAGAAGAACGCGGCAGAGTGAGGCGTCCATGCGATTTGCCGACAAGCGCTACTACATCGAGGCCTACGACAAATGCAGCAATTGCGGCGTGCTGATCTATGACGAAGGGTTGAAGGCGAAAGCCGCCGACGGCGCGGAGCATCTCTACTGCTCCGATTGGTGCCGCGACTGGTCCGCGCAGCGGGAAGCGGGGAAGAAGCCGGTCCTGCCGCTGCCGCGGCAAAGTTCATAGGTGTGAGTGACTATCGCGGCGGATCGGGTAGCTCGGCGAATTTCTTCCAGGCTTCCTTGGCTTTTTCAGATTGCCCAGACCGCATGTATGCGGTGCCGAGAAAATCGTACCAATATTTCACCGCGGGCGGATTTTTTGCTATTTGCGCATTTGCAAACTCCACGGCTTCGGGCCAAGCGCGTGCCATGGAGTAGCCCTGCACCAGATCGTCAAAGTACCGCCTCATGGGATAGGCGTCGGTAGCAGCGAATTTAAACCATTCAAGCGCCTCATCATACAAATGCGCCCTATAGAGAACCCATGCCAGATCGTTGTGCGGCAGCGTATCAAAAGGCGCCATGGCGATGGCGGCTCTCGCCTCGTTAGCAGCACTTCTATGATTCCCCGATTTGCTATCCATCCACGCAGCCACCCAAAGCAAGTACATTTCGTCGAGTTGCGATTTCTTCTGTAGCTTCGTTGCCTCTGCGAACAGTTTCTTTGCGATGCCAATATCGTTGCCCGAATTAAATTCATTGAAGATAAGCTTGCATCGAAGCAGGACGGAATCGGGATATCGAGTTAGTCCCTCCTCCCATTGCTCTTTTGCCTTTGGCCAATCAGCCGGTTCGTGCATGACAAAGCTATGGCCGCGGACGTAGTAGTCAAACTCCGTTATCTCGTTACCACTGTGACTCCAGGCAATCTTTTCGAGCTCCTTTCGAAGCAGACCGGTCATGCCGCCGAGTTCGCTACGCAGACGGCTAGCGACCGCCGCTTGAAGCGCCACCTGATCCACCAGCTTCTCTTCGATTTGCGCGATCTTGAGATGTCGATCCGTGTCACCACGAATTAGCTGCATTGTCACGCCCAGTTCGTCGCCCGTGACGCGAATGCTTCCCTCGATGACAAAAAGGGCGCCGGTAGCCTTGACAATTTCCGGAACTGGCTTCTCGGCGTAGGCGAAGGAGGATGTGCTGGACACCACCTCGAACTCGGGGAACGTCGCCAAGTCAGTTATGAAGGCCTCGGCGATGCCTTTACCGAGGTCACTGTGCGCTTTATTCCCCGAGAGGTCCTGAAATGGCAGGACGACGATCACGGGAATGCCTTGGCTTAAGTTTCTTGATGGTGGATCATTGATGGGCGGAATCCCATAGATAGCCGCAGCAACGCCACCTCCAACCAGCAACAGTAGTGCCGCAGCGGCTGCCCAAATGCGGAGTCCTGTTCTACGCACGGTTTTCAAGCTCTTAGGCTCGTGAGGTGCCACGCGATACACCGCTACCGGAGTCGCGATGTTCTTCAGCCGCTCTTCGCCGCGCGGCTCGAAGCGCAGCGCCAGCTTGTGCTTCACATGATCGGCGACGGTGCCTGACACTGCGATGCCGCCGGGTTCCGCCAGCTGCTGAAGCCGCGCGGCGATGACCACGCCTTCGCCGTGGCGATCCTCGTCCTCGATGATTACATCGCCGAGATTGATGCCCATGCGCACATCGATGCGCTGCCCGTCGGCGACGCCATTGTTGCGTTCGGCCATGGCGCGCTGCAGCAGCTACCGCGCATTCCACGGCGTCGACGACGCTGCCGAACTCGGCCAGCAGACCGTCGCCGGTCAGCTTGAAGATGCGGCCGTGATGGGCGGCGATCTCGGGTTCGAAGAGGTCTTTCCGGTGCACGCGCAAACGCTCGAACGTATCCGCCTCATCCTTCTCCATGAGGCGGCTGTAGCCGACGACGTCGACCGCGAGGATCGCGGATAGCCTGCGTTCCATGACCCCGCCCTTTCGAAAGGCTGGGGGACCCCGGCACCGCGGTCATGATAGGCCGGTTTGCCGCTCCGGCGAAACGGCAATTTCCGCCGTTATTTCAATGTTTACCTGGGGCGCGGTGCGGCGAGCGCATGGGTCGCGTCATGGAGAAACGCCGTCGCCCTGCGGGCATCCGGAAACTCCCGCAGCCGCTCGTGGCCGATGACGTCGCCGATGCTTACGTCGATGCGGTGGCCGATCTTGTTGCGCACCTCGTGGAACAGCATGCCGTAGCGCAGCACCTGGTGGATGGCGGAGGCGATGTGGAAGATGCGGCTGTTCTGGCCGTGGAAGTAGACCGGCAGGACCGGCGCGCCCGCGGCCAGCGCCAGCTTTGCCGTCAGCGTGCCCCAGGGCAGATCGACCACACGGCCGAAGGCACGCTCGGCGCGGGCGACGCCGCCGCCGGGGAAGACCAGCAGCGTGCCGCCATTCTCCAGCAATTCGCGCGCCCGGCGCCGCGAATGCAGATTGTTCTGCAGCGCCATTTCGGTGCCCGAGAAGTCCACGGGCAGAATGCGGGCCCGCACCTCCGGCGCCTGGTGCAGCACGCGGTGGGTCATGACCTGGAAATCGGAACGGGCCTGCGCCACCAGCCAGCAAAGTATGATGCCGTCGAGCACGCCGAAGGGATGATTGGCGATGACGACCACCGGCCCTGACGCCGGAATGATTTCCCTGATATCGCGATCCGGCCGGACATCCAGCTCGAGCGCGCCGATGGCATCCTGCCAGAACCATTCATGGGGCCGCGCCAGCTTCGCATGCTCCTCATAGAGACGGCGGATTCGCGGCTGCCCTGTCGCGAACTCCAGGAGGCGCACGAGGCCGCGGCCCAAGCCGTTCAGCTCGGGCGATGCATAGGTGAAGCGGGGCGACGCCGGAGCGTCATCGATTGTTTCGGCGAATGAGGCTGTGCCTGTCATGCACCCTATATAGGTGCGCCCGGTTCCAATTTTATGGCAGTTAGGAGTCGGTGAGGTAAACGCGACTTATGCCTGCTTGGTTAACTCACGCGTTCTTCAGCAACCCGCGCAGCTTGTACAGCAGCTCCAGCGCTTCCTTCGGCGACAGCTCATCTGGATTGATCGCCGCCAGCGCCTGTTCCAATTCCGAGGGGCCTTTCTCGGGTGCGGTCTGTTTCACAGTCGCAGAGAACAGCGGCAGGTCGTCGGCGAGGCGGGCGAGCGCGCCGGCTTGCTCGCCCTGCTCCAGAGTTTCGAGCACCGACTCGGCCCGCGCCACCACGGCCGGCGGCAGGCCGGCCAGCTTCGCCACATGGATGCCGTAGGAGCGGTCGGCGGCGCCGGGGGCGATCTCGTGCAGGAACACGATCTCATGCTGCCACTCCTTCACCCGCATGGCGTGGGGCGCCAGCGCCGGCAGCTTCGCGGCCAGCGATGTGAGCTCATGATAGTGCGTGGCGAACAGCGCGCGGCAGCGGTTGATCTCATGGAGATGCTCCAGCGCCGCCCAGGCGATGGAAAGGCCGTCGAAGGTGGCGGTGCCGCGGCCGATCTCGTCCAGGATCACCAGGGAACGGCCGGTGGCCTGGTTCAGGATCGCCGCCGTCTCCACCATCTCCACCATGAAGGTGGAGCGGCCGCGGGCCAGATCGTCGGCGGCGCCGACGCGGCTGAACAGGCGGTCGACCGCGCCGATATGGGCGGATGCGGCCGGCACGAATGAGCCCATCTGCGCCAGCAGCACGATCAGCGCGTTCTGCCGCAGGAACGTGGATTTGCCGGCCATGTTCGGGCCGGTGACCAGCCAGAGGCGCTGGCTTTCCGAGAGATCGCAATCATTGGCGACGAAGCTGCCGGACGCATTCCGCTGTAGCGCCTGCTCTACGACAGGATGGCGGCCGGCCTTGATATCGAAGGCGGTGCTGCCGTCCACCAGCGGCCGGCAATAGCGGCCTTCCACCGCCAGTTCCGCCAGCGCCGCCGCCACGTCGAGAGTCGCCAGCGCACCGGCAGCCAGCGCGATCGCCTCGGCGCGCGCCGTCACCTCGCCCACCAGATCGGCAAACAGCGCCAGCTCGATGGCCAGCGCCTTATCGGCGGCGGTGGCGATGCGCTGTTCCAGATCGCCCAGCTCCACCGTGGTGAAGCGCATGGCGCTGGCCATGGTCTGGCGGTGGATGAAGCGCGCCGCGTCCTTCAAGAGCTTGTCGGCGTGGGTGGCGGTGGTCTCGATGTAGTAGCCCAGCACGTTGTTGTGGCGGATCTTGAGGGCCGAGATGCCGGTCTCGCCGCGATAGCGCGATTCCAGATCGACGATGAGGCGGCGGCTGGCGTCGCGCAGCATGCGCAGTTCGTCCAGCTCGGGCTCATAGCGCGGCGCGATGAAGCCGCCGTCCCTGGCGAACAGCGGCAGCTCCTCGGCCAGCGCCCGGGTCAGCCGGTCCACCAGCTCGGCTTGGTGACCGAGATTGCGCACCGTCTCCACTAACGCCGCCGGCAGCGCCCCCAGCTTCGGCGGCGATTCCAGCTTCTGCCGCAGCGCTGCCGCCTCGATCAGCGCGTCGCGCACCGCCGCCAGATCCCGCGGACCGCCGCGGCCCAGGGAAAGCCGCGACAGCGCCCGTTCCATGTCGGGCACACGGCGCAGGCGCTCGCGCAAGGTCCCGCGCAAATCCTCCTGCGCCACGAAATAGGCCACCATGTCCTGCCGCGCGGCGATATCAGGGGGATCGGTCAAGGGCGCGGCCAGCCACGCCGCCAGCAGCCGGGCGCCGGCGCCGCTGCGGGTGCGGTCGATGGCCGACAGCAGCGAGCCCTGGCGTTCGCCGCCGAGGCTGCGCATCAGCTCGAGATTGCGCCGGGTCGCCGCATCGATTTCCAGCACGGCACCCCGAGCCAGGCGCTTCGGCGGCGAGAGGCGCGGCAGCTTACCCTGCTGCGTGGTCTCCACATAGTCCACGAGGGCGCCAGCGGCGGCGAGTTCCGCCCTGGAGAAGCCGCCAAAGCCCTCCAGCGCCTGCACGCCATAGAGCTTCTCCAGCCGGCGGCGGCCGTTCTCGCTGTCGAAGCGCGGATTGGGCAGCGGCGAGAGGGCCGATTTCCAATCGTTGAACAGTTCGAACAGCTGGGGATCCCGCAGCAGCCGGTCGGCCAGCAGGATCTCGCCGGGATCGAGCCGCGCCAGCGCAGCACCCAATTCCACGGCGGAAATCGGCTGCGTATGGAAATCTCCGGTCGACATGTCGAGCCAAGCCAAGCCGATCTCGCCGCCCGCATCGGCCAGAGCCGCCAGGTAGTTGTGGCGCCGCGCGTCCAGCAGCGCGTCCTCGGTGATGGTGCCCGGCGTCACCACGCGGATGACCTCGCGCCGCACGACGGCCTTGGCACCGCCGCGCTTCTTCGCTTCGGCCGGATCCTCCATCTGCTCGCAGACCGCGACTTTGAAGCCGCTGCGGATCAGCTTTGCCAGATAGCCGTCCATGGCATGGGCGGGCACGCCGCACATGGGGATGTCCTGGCCGCTATGCTGGCCGCGCTTGGTCAGCGCGATATCCAGCGCCTTCGCCGCCTTCACCGCGTCTTCGAAGAACAGCTCGTAGAAATCCCCCATGCGGTAGAACAAGAGGCAGTCGGGATAAGCCCGCTTGCTGGCCAAGTACTGCGCCATCGCCGGCGTGGCGAAGGCGGCCGCATCGGGTGCGGCGATGGTGGCTGCCGGCTGTGGTTCGGCGTTCATTTCTGCGTCCTAACCCATCAAGTCCGCGCAATCCAGGGCGAACGGTGCCGGACGGCGCCATAGGCTTGCCCGCCTTCCCTTTCGGCCTGTTTCGTGCCAGCCTGTCGGCAGAAAATCTTCAGGCAAAACAATTACTCACTTGGCATCATCAGGGGACGGCAGGCGGGAAGATGGCAGACAACCGACGGGACCTTCTGGAAGAAGAATCCCTGCTGATGCACGCCAGCGGGCGGCCTGGCAAGATCGAGATTCGCGCCACCAAGCCGCTCACCACCCAGCATGACCTGTCGCTGGCCTATTCCCCCGGCGTCGCGGCACCCTGCCTTCGCATCGCCAAGGACCCGGCCCAAGTTTACGACTACACGGCCCGCGGCAATCTGGTGGCAATAATCTCCAACGGCACCGCCGTGCTCGGCCTCGGCGATCTGGGCGCGCTCGCCTCCAAACCGGTCATGGAAGGCAAGGCGGTGCTGTTCAAGCGCTTCGCCGACATCGACGGCATCGACATCGAAGTCGACACCAAGGATGTGGACGAGTTCATCAATTGCGTGCGCTATCTCGGCCCCACCTTCGGCGGCATCAACCTCGAGGACATCAAGGCGCCCGACTGTTTCATCATCGAGCAGCGGCTGCGGGAGCTGCTGGACATCCCGGTGTTCCATGACGACCAGCATGGCACGGCGATCATCGCGCTGGCCGGACTGATCAATTCCCTCGACCTCACCGGCCGCAAGATGAAGGACATCAAGATGGTGGTGAACGGCGCCGGCGCCGCCGCCATCGCCTGCATCGAGCTGATCAAGGCCATGGGCCTGCCCCATCAGAACGCCATCCTTTGCGACACCAACGGCGTCATCTATCAGGGCCGCGAGAAGGGCATGAACCAGTGGAAGTCGGCCCATGCGGTGCCGACCAAGGCACGCACCCTGGAAGAGGCGATGAAGGGCGCCGATGTGTTGTTCGGCCTGTCGGCCAAGGGTGCTGTGACCGCGGCGATGGTCAAGAGCATGGGGCCGAAGCCGATCATCTTCGCCATGGCAAACCCCGACCCGGAGATCACGCCCGAGGAAGTGCGCAGCGTGCGCAACGACGCTATCGTGGCCACCGGCCGCTCGGACTATCCGAACCAGGTGAACAACGTGCTGGGCTTTCCCTATATCTTCCGGGGTGCGCTCGACGTGCGGGCCTCCACCATCAACGACACGATGAAGATCGCCGCCGCCGAGGCGCTGGCGGCCATGGCGCGGGAAGACACGCCCGATGAGGTGGACGCCGCCTATGCCGGCCGCCGGCTGCGCTATGGACCGGAATACATCATCCCCGTGCCGTTCGATCCCCGCCTGATCTCCACCATTCCCATCGCGGTCGCGAAGGCCGCCATGGAGACCGGCGTGGCGCGCAAGCCGATCGTCGATACAGATGGCTACAAGATCGAGCTTTCGGCGCGGCTGGACCCGACTGCCGTGGGGCTGCAGCGAATCTTCGATCATGTGCGCGATCATCCCAAGCGCGTGGTGTTCGCCGAGGGCGAAGAAGAGAAGGTGATTCGCGCCGCGGTCTCGTTCCGCCATGCGGGCTATGGCGAGCCGATTCTGGTGGGGCGCGAGGAGCGTATCGCCGAGACGATCCGCACGCTTGGCCTCGCCGGCGCCGAAGGGCTGGAGATCCAGAACGCCCGGGTCAGCCAGCACAACAAGCAGTACATCGATTTCCTCTACACCAGGCTGCAGCGCAAGGGTTTCCTGTTCCGCGATTGCCAGCGGCTGGTGAACCAGGACCGCAATGTGTTCGCCGCCTGCATGGTGGATCAGGGTCACGCCCATGCCCTGGTCAGCGGCCTGACCCGCAGCTTCCATACGACTTACGAGGAAGTGACGCGGGTGATCGACCCCCTCAGCGACCGGCGCGTGTTCGGCCTTTCTATCTTCCTGTCCCAGGGCCGCACCGTGTTCATCGCCGACACCTCCGTCCATGAATTGCCCACCGCGGTGGAGCTTGCCGACATCGCCGTGCAGACGGCGGCGAAAGCGCGGCAGTTCGGCCATGAGCCGCGGGTGGCACTGCTGTCCTTCTCCAACTTCGGCAATCCGCTGCGGGAGAAAGCGGAGCGGGTGCGCGACGCGGTCGACGAGCTGGACCAGCGCAAGGTGCTGGGGCGCGGCAACATCGACTTCGAATATGACGGCGAGATGCAGGCCAATGTGGCGCTCGACTTCCAGCTCATGCGCGAGCGCTATCCCTTCTGCCGCCTGACCGGTGCGGCCAATGTGCTGATCATGCCGGCGCTGCACAGCGCCGATATCTCGGCCAAACTGCTGCAGCAGCTGGGCGGCGGCACTGTCATCGGCCCGATCCTGATCGGCATGGGCCGGCCGGTGCAGATCGTCCAGCCCGGCGCCACGGTGTCGGACCTGGTCACCGCCGCCGCCATCGCCGCCTTCGACGCGAGGCGGTGATGGCAACCCGCTTGTTCCGGTTGACCATCTTCTGTAGCCTGACCCCTTCGTTGCGGCATAAATGAGCGAGGTGAGGCGGTTAGTATTCCGACAATCTCTGATGAAAGTCGCGGCTAACACACGCAAAGTCTTTCATTTTGTCATGATCAAGCCGACGCACTATGGCGGCGACGGCTATCCCATTCAGTGGCTCCGGTCGGCAATCCCCTCGAACACCATGGCCTGCCTCAACGGCTTGGTTTCCGATTTCCGGGATCGGAAAGGTCTCGGCGACGACGTCGATATCCGGCTTCACACCTTCGACGAAACCAACTGCCGGATCAGGCCCGAAAAGATCATCCGCATGATCAAGGCCGATGGCGGCCGCGGCCTCATCGCCATGGTCGGCGTGCAGTCGAACCAGTACCCGCGCGCCGTCGACCTCGCGCGCCGCTTCCGCGAAAGCAACATGCCGGTCTGCATCGGCGGCTTCCACGTTTCCGGCTGCCTGTCGATGCTGCCGGAGATGCCCGACGATCTGAAGGACGCGCAGGCGCTGGGCATCAGCCTGTTCGCCGGCGAGGCTGAGGAGCATCGGCTGGACATGGTGCTGCGCGATGCCTACCGCGGCGAAATGAAACCGCTCTACAATTTCATGACCGACCTGCCCAATCTGATGGGCGAGCCGACACCGATGCTGGCCCGCGACCATGTACGCCGTACCTTGCGGTCGCTGTCCAGCTTCGATCTCGGCCGCGGCTGTCCTTTCCAATGTTCTTTCTGCACCATCATCAATGTGCAGGGGCGCAAGAGCCGCTATCGCACCGCCGACGATTTGGAAAAGATCGTCCGCAGCAATCATGCCCAGGGCATCGACTGGTTCTTCGTCACCGACGACAACTTCGCTCGCAACAAGGATTGGGAGCCGCTGTTCGACCGGTTGATTCGCCTGCGGGAAGAAGAGGGCATCGAATGCCGCCTCACCATCCAGGTCGATGTGCTGTGCCACCGCATCCCGAACTTCATCGACAAGGCGGCGCGCGCCGGCGTGGTGCGGGTCTTCATCGGCCTGGAGAACATCAACCCGGACAATCTCGCCGCCTCGAAGAAACGCCAGAACAACATCACCGAGTACCGGCGGATGCTGCAGATGTGGAAGAGCAAAGGCATCATCATCTATGCCGGCTATATCATCGGCTTTCCCAACGACCGCAAGGAGACGGTCCTGCGGGATATCGAGGTCATCAAGAAGGAACTGCCGATCGATATCCTCGACCTGTTCGTGCTGACGCCGTTGCCGGGATCCGAGGATCATCAGACGCTGCACAAGAACGGCGTCTGGATGGATCCGGACATGAACAAGTACGACACCCATCACCGGGTCTCCCATCATCAGCTCATGACGGACCAGGAATGGGACGAGGCCTATCTGGAGGCCTGGCGGCGGTTCTATGAGCCGCGCCATATGGAGACGATCCTGCGCCGGGTGGCCGCCTATGGCGGCGATGTGGATGACACGGCTTTCGACCTGCTCTGGTTCTTCATGATGATCCGCTATGAGGGCGTGCATCCCCTGGATGGCGGGTTGTTCCGCATCAGGCATCGCCGCGACCGGCGGCCCTCGTTCCCCGCCGAAAGCCCGCTTGCGTTCTATAGCAGGTCCATTGCCGGATCCCTGTTGAGCGTCGCCCGGACCGGCTATTGGCTGGCTTGGTTTCTGAACCTGGCCCGGAAGGTGAAACGGGAGGCCGACCGGCAGGCCGACTACACGGACCTGGCCTTGGCACCGGTTTCCGACCATGAGCTGGACGAGCTCGACCTCTTCAACGCCACCCGGGGCGGCCGCAGCGCGGTGACGAAGCGGCGAAAGGCAAGCGCCATCCGGGTGACAGCGACTGCCGCTCCGCTGCACTAACCCCTCCCTTCATCTACGTCGCTTCGGTCCTTCCCCGGGATGCGTCCAGCGGCAAAGCCGAATCCGAGCGATGGACCCCATGTCCAGCGGGGATTTGCCCTCGTTCACCGTCCAGCGGGGAACCTAGGGAGGGTTTGAAACGCAAAGACGCGAAGACGCAAAGTAGGCGCGCACGGACGCTGACCCAGGCTTCGCTCCCTTAGCGCCTTCGCGTTTTGCGGTTCATCTTTGCTTGTCCTCCAGCGGCGAGGGCAAATCCGTACGATGGACCCCATGCCAAGCGAGAAATCAGGCAAAGCGATCCTGTGGCCGCCGTCCAGCGGGGGCGGCGATGCATATGGTATTCCGATAGACGGTGTCCAACATCAAGGCGGCCGCAAGATGCGGCCGCGCGAGAGGGGTAGTGGTGAGAGGTTTGCGCGGAAGCGCGTAGATTCTCGCGCGGAGGACACTGGGTGCGGATGCAATGGCTGATCTGGCGCAGTTGGAACTGGGGAGGAGGAATTCGATGGCTGCGGCATTGAACGCCTAGACCCCTCATCCCCTACCCCTTCTCCCCCAAGGGGAGAAGGGGTTCTTGCACTATCTAGACCTAGGTCTGCGGCTTTAGGCCTTCGATGCTGACGGCGCGGATGTAGTAGCTGCCGCCGCCATTGACGTAGAGGAAGCCGTCGAACGGCTTGGTGATGGATCTTGTCGGTGACGCGCATGACTTCCTGGCCGTCGAGCACCACGCTCATCGACGCCGTTCTGGTCCCGGGTCCATTCGAAGAGATGGCGGCGATTGTCCTCCAGGCTGAGCGTCGTCTTGTAGGAGGCGATGACCACCGCGCCTTTCGAGGTCAGGCGGACCAGCCGGAGCGAGTCCTTCTGGTTCGGCAGATAGGCGAGGCGATAGGCGTTGCTGCCGCCGGCACCCTGATAGACGCCGAAATCCATGCGGCCGAAACGTTCGGTCGAGACGAAGTCGAACTTGATGCGGAACTCGTTGCTGACCTTCACCGGCGTATAGAGGGCGGCATAGGTGGCGGTGCTCGTATTCTGTTGCGGCTGGTTGAGGATGGCGCCCAGGATATCCAGCGCCGGGTTGCCGGTGCTGTTCTGCTGGCCCGGCGCGGTGCCCGGCGGATAGATGGTGCTGCGCAGGCCGGTGAAGGTGCCCTTCCTGTCCACCTTGAAGGTGCCCGATGTCACGGTCCAGGTGGGGTTCTGGGTATAGTTGCCGTCGCGGAAATCATCGAACAGCAGGGCGACATATTTCGGCGCGGCCGGCGCGGTATATTTCGCAAGCGCGGCGCGCAGGTCCTTCAGGAACTGCGGATCCGCGGCGCGGTCGGTCTCGGCCTGGTCGATCAGCCCGTCGAGTTCGTTGATCAGATCCTGCATATTCTCGGAGTTGTAGCCTTGCCACTGCTGGTAGCGCGTGGTGCTGTCCTGTGCCAAGGCGGGGCCGGTGACGATCGCAAATGCGGCGGCGCCGGCGATCAGCAAAGACTTTAGTCTCATGTGCGAATTTTCCCTTCATCTGCGGCCGTTCGTGACGCCGAGACAGCCAAACCGTAACATGGCCTTCATTGCACGGGCAATATTGGCGGCTGCCGGTGTTAACATGCATCCTGACTTATCGGCTCTGAACCGAACCTGAATGGGCGATTAGGCTGGCGGACATGAATCCGGACCCCCTGTTCCCGCGGAATTTCTGGGCGGTGCTGGCCATCCTGACGGCGCCGGCGGCGGCCGTGCTGGCGGCGTTCGCGGTCATGGGCTGGCTGTCCTGGCCGGCGGCGGGCGGCGCGGTTGTCCTGGTGGCGGTGACCCTGGGTCTCTTGATCCGTTCCCATCTGCGCCGGCTGGGGCAGATCGCACATTATCTGCAGCGGCTGGCGGCCGACGGCGACGATCCCGGCAATGTGCCGCCGCGGCTGCCGGACACGGCGCTGGAAGCGACGCGGCAATTGTCCCAGGCGGTGGCGGGATCGGGCCGCGCCTGGGCCAAGCGGCGGCGCGATCTGGAGGCGCTTGTCGCGGCAAACGAGGCGGTGATCTCCGGATTGCCCGATCCCCTGATCATGCTGGACGAGCAGCGAAGGATCGTGCGGGCAAATCGCGCCGCTGGCGCCCTGCTGGGCCCGAACATCGCCGGCCGCGAGCTGTTCGAGGTCCTGCGCAATCCCACGGTGACCGAGGCGGTGACATCGGCCTTTGCCAGCCGCGAAAGCCGGATGGTGGAATTCACCTTGCCGGTGCCGGTGGAGCGCAGCTTCAGCGCCCAGGTGGAGCCGCTGGCGCGGCCGATCGCCGACGGCACGGTGGCGCTGCTGATGCTGCAGGACCTGACGCGGATCAAGCGTGCCGACCGGATGCGCGCCGATTTCGTCGCCAATGTGAGTCACGAGCTGCGCACGCCGCTGTCGACGCTGATCGGCTTCATCGAGACGCTGCGCGGGCCCGCCAAGGACGACCGCGCGGCGCAGGAGCGGTTCCTGCTGATCATGCAGGAGCAGGCGGCGCGCATGGCCCGCATCGTCGCCGATCTCCTGTCGCTGTCGCGCATCGAGCTGAACGAGCATACGCCGCCGACCGCTGTTATCGAGCTGGCACCGCTCCTCCATGGCGTGGCCGACACCCTGGAGATGAAGGCCAGCGGCAAGCAGATGACGATCCGCCTGGATGCGCCGCCGCCGGCGGAGAGCGGCGGAGCGGCCATGGCCCTCGCCGATCTGCCGCAGGTCATCGGCGACGACGACGAGCTGACCCAGGTGTTCCAGAACCTGATCGACAATGCGATCAAGTATGGAAAACCGGGGAGTTCGGTGCGTGTCGCCGGCTGGCTGGCCGAACGCGGCGGCGATGCTATCGGCGATGCGCTGCCGCCGCGGATGCAAGGGCCTGCCGCCGTCGTCATCGCCGTGATGGATGAAGGCGAGGGCATTGCGCGGGAGCATCTGACTCGGCTGACCGAACGGTTTTACCGCGTCGACACCGCACGTTCCCGCGATCTCGGCGGCACCGGCCTGGGCCTTGCCATCGTCAAGCATATCCTGAACCGCCACCGCGCGGTGCTGGAGATCGACAGCGAACAGGGCAAGGGCAGCTGTTTCACCGTGTACCTGCCGCTGGCACGCGATGGCGATTGAGTAGCGCACTGGGAAAGCGGCGGGTTTGACGCTGGGGGGGCGGTCTTTCCTACCGCCCTGGAGCCGCTTCGCAAGAAAAATTCATCGCCGGGCTTCTTATTTTTCATAAATAATTCAATGAGTTAATTATGGGGTTCCGCGGTTATCCACAGTTCTTGTCACATGACTGTCATATTTCTGTAGTATCAGTTACCTGAAAGTTTCCTATTGTCCGGAGGCCCCGGCGGTTCAGGGCCGCGCGGCATGGAATCGGAGCAAACCCCGATCCACCCCAGAGGTCGCAACAAGCGGAGAAATCAGGAAATGAAATACGCCATCACCCTAGCGGCGCTTGCCACGCTCGCCCTCGCCGGCGAAGCGCAGGCCCGCGACGAGATCCGCATCGTCGGATCCAGCACCGTATTCCCCTTTGCCACCGCGGTCGCCGAGCAGTTCGGCAAGAGCGGCGGCTTCAAGACGCCGGTCGTGGAATCCACGGGCACCGGCGGCGGAATCAAGCTGTTTTGCGCCGGCGTCGACGTCGACTCCCCGGACATTGCCAATGCGTCCCGCGCCATCAAGGACACGGAACTCGCCACCTGCAAGCAGAATGGCGTCACCGAGATCACCGAGGTGAAGATCGGCTATGACGGCATCGTGCTGGCCAATTCCAAGGCGACGGCGCCGCTGAACCTGTCGGTCAAGACGGTGTTCCTGGCGCTGGCCAAGCAGGTGCCTGTCGACGGCAAGCTGGTGGACAACCCCTATAAGAGCTGGAGCGAGATCGATCCGGCGCTGCCGAACGCGGCGATCGAAGAGCTGGCCCGCCGCCCACCTCCGGCACCCGGGATGCCTTCGTCGAGCTGGTGATGGACAAGGCCTGCGGCGAGTTCGCGGAGATCAAGTCGCTGGAAGGCGACGCCAAGAAGGCCGCCTGCCAGACCATCCGTGAAGACGGCGCCTTCGTCGAAGCCGGCGAGAACGACAATCTGATCGTGCAGAAGCTGGAAGCGAACAATGCCGCGGTCGGCATCTTCGGCTTCAGCTTCCTGGACCAGAACGCCGACAAGGTGCAGGGCTCGGCCATGGACGGCGTGACGCCGACCTTCGAGACCATCGCCGACGGTTCCTACCAAGTGTCCCGCCCGCTGTTCTTCTATGTGAAGAACGCCCATGTGGGCGTCATTCCCGGGCTCAAGGAATTCGTCGCCGAGTTCATGAGCGACCGCGCGACCGGCGAGGAAGGCTATCTGGCCGACAAGGGCCTGATCCCGCTGCCGGCCGGTGAACGCGCCCAGGCGATGCAGGCCGCGATGGTCGCTGCAGCCGATGACCAACTAGATTCCTCTACAGGCATCGGCCGCGGCAACGCGGCCGCATGCACATTCTTCGAATATCGCAGGCCCGTCGTGAACCTGACCGTCATCTTCGCCGCACTGCTGATCCTCACCGCCGTCGGCTACTACAGCGGCCGGCAGCGGGCCTTTGCTTCGGTCGGCGGCCGGGCCTCGCAATTGCATTCGCTGCCTTCCTATCACGGGGCCTATGTCGCGCTGGTGGTGCCTGCTGCCGGCCTTGCTGCTGCTCGTGCTGTGGCTGCTGGCCGAGCCCCATATCCTGCGGGCGCTCGCCATCGGCGCCTTGCCGCCGGAATTGGCCAATCTGCCCGACAATCAGCTGGGGCTGGTCCTCAACGACATCCAGAACATCGCCGACGGCAACGCGGCCCGCGCCGGCGCCGATCCGGTCAAGCTGGCCGTGGCCGACCATCTCCTGGGTTGGGAGCAACTGAGCCGGATCGCCCTGGCCGTCGCCGTGGGCGCAGCGGCCATCGCCGGCGTCCTCTGGGGCCGCCAGCGGATATTCCCGGAGCTGAGGGCGCGCAACACCGTCGAGAAGGATTGGCGATCGCGCTGTTGATCGCCTGCTCGACGATCGCGATCCTGACCACCGTCGGCATCGTGCTGTCGCTTGCTGTTCGAAACCTTGCGCTTCTTCGGCCAGGTGCCGATCACCGAATTCCTCTTCGGGCTGCAGTGGAGCCCGCAGACCGCCATGCGCGCCGATCAGGTCGGCAGTTCCGGCGCCTTCGGCGCCGTGCCGCTGTTCGCCGGCACCCTCCTGATCACGGTCATCGCCATGATCGTCGCCGTGCCGATCGGCCTGTATGGCGCGATCTACCTGTCCGAATACGCCAGCCGGGCTGCGAGCGGTGGTGAAGCCGGTGCTCGAGATCCTGGCCGGCATCCCGACCGTGGTCTACGGCTTCTTCGCCGCGCTGACGGTGGCGCCCGTTGATCCGCGACGCCGGCGAGTCGATCGGCCTCGACGTCGCCTCGGAACAGCGCGCTGGCCGCCGGCGCTGGTCATGGGCATCATGATCATCCCGTTCGTCTCCTCGCTCTCCGACGACGTCATCAACGCCGTGCCGCAGTCGCTGCGCGACGGCTCCTACGCCCTGGGCGCCACCAAGTCGGAGACCATCACGCAAGGTGGTGCTGCCGGCCGCGCTTCCCGGCATCGTCGGCGGCGTGCTGCTGGCTGTCAGCCGCGCCATCGGCGAGACCATGATCGTGGTCATGGCCGCCGGGCTCGGCGGCCAATCTCACCGCCAATCCGCTCGAGCCGGTCACCACCGTGACGGTGCAGATCGTGACCCTGCTCGTCGGGCGACCAGGAATTCGACAGCGCCAAGACGCTCGCCGCCTTCGCGCCTCGGTCTGATGCTGTTCTGGTGACGCTGACGCTCAACATCATCGCCCTGCGTATCGTCCAGAAATATCGGGAACAGTATGACTGACGCCACCTGACTCGCCGGACCGGCCGCCAGCCTCGCGCCACGCAACCGCCGAGCCGTCAGCGCCGGGCAAAGCCCGCTACGCGCCAGGAGCGTGCGGTTCGCTCTACGGCGTGCTTGGCCGATCATCGTGGCCATCGGCTTCCTGGTGCTCCTGCTGGCCGGATCGTCAACGAGGGCCAGCCGCCTTCGTCGCCTACCGAGATCGCGCTCGCGTCTATATCGACCCGGCCCGGATCGACTGGGCATGCGAGGCCTGAAGCGTGCGCGCCAACTATCGACAAGCGTCGCGCGCGCGCTGACGAAGACGCCGCGAGCCGGACGACGACCTTGGCGAGAGCGGGCATGGACGGTGCGTGTCCCGCACCGGGCTCAGTTATGGCTGCGAAGCTGGTCCGGCAACGATCCTCGCTGATCGGCAAGACCGTCACCATCACCGGCCCGGCGTCCGACGAGGCCGACCTGCTATTTCAAGGGCGAGAGATCGCGGTGGACGCCGGGACCGCCGCGCTGAACGACGAGCAGCTCGGCTGGCTGGACAAGATGAAGGCCGCCGGCGCGGGTCGAACAGCGGCTTCAACACGCGGCTTCCTCACCAACTCGGACTCCCGAGCCGGAGCTGGCCGGGGGCTGGGCGCCATCGTCGGCTCGGCGCTTATGCTGCTGGTCACCGCCGTCTGTGCGTCCCGATCGGCGTGCGGCGGCGGTCTATCTCGAGGAGTTCGCGCCGCAAGAACCGGCTGACGCGACTTGATCGAGGTCAACATCAACAACCTCGCGGCCGTGCCCTCGATCGTCTACGGCCTGCTGGGCGCGGCGGTGTTCATCAACTGGCTCGACCTGCCGCGCTCCGTCGCCCCTGGTCGGCGGGCTGGTGCTGGCCCTGATGGCCCTGCCGACCATCATCATCGCCACCCGCTCGTCGCTGAAGGCGGTGCCGCCCTCGATCCGGGAGGCGGCGCTGGCCGTGGGCGCCTCGAGCCGAGACGGTGTTCCACCACGTCCTGCCGCTGGCCATGCCCGGCGTCATGACCGGCGCGATCATCGCCTGGCCCATGCGCTGGGCGAGACCGCGCCGCTGCTGATGATCGGCATGGTCGCGTTCGTCGCGGCGTGCCCGACGGCGCCACTGATCTCGGCGACGGCGCTGCCGGTCGCTGGTCTATCATCTGGGAGAACGCTCGGAGCGCGCCTTCCACGAACGAACCAGCGCCGCGATCCTCGTGCTTCTGGCTGTCTTCATGTTCATGAATGGGCGGCCATCGTCCTGCGCCGCGCTTGGAGCGGAGATGGTGATCGAGGATTGTTCCGGATAACCCTGCGACGGGAAGACGGCGTGCGGCGCTTCGCGAGGAAGCGACTCCCCGGCGAAGATCTCGGCCCGGGACGTCTCCGTCTTCTACGGCGACAAGCAGGCGCTGTTCGACGTGTCGCTCGACATCGGCCGCAGACGGTGACCGCCATGATCGGCCCCTCGGGCTGCGGCAAGTCCACCTTCCTGCGCTGCATGAACCGGATGAACGACACCATCGACGGCTGCCGGGTGACCGGCGAGATCATGATGGACGGCGAGGACATCAACGACACGGCGTCGACCTGGTGCTGCTGCGCGCCCGGGTCGGCATGGTGTTCCAGAAGCCGAACCCCTTTCCCAAGTCCATCTATGAGAACGTCGCCTACGGGCCGCGCATCCACGGCCTCGCGCAGACAAGGCCGAGCTGGACGAGATCGTCGAAGAGCCTGCGAACGCGCCGGCCTGTGGGACGAGGTCAAGGACCGGCTGCACCAGCCCGGCACCGGCCTCTCCGGCGGCCAGCAGCAGCGGCTCTGCATCGCCCGCACCATCGCGGTCAACCCCGAGGTCATCCTGATGGACGAGCCCTGCTCGGCGCTCGACCCGATCGCCACCGCCAAGATCGAGGAGCTGATCGACGAGCTGCGCCAGAATTCCGCATCGTCATCGTCACCCACTCGATGCAGCAGGCCGCGCGGGTGTCGCAGCGCACGGCCTTCTTCCACCTGGGCAACCTGGTCGAGATCGGGCGCCACCGAGCCGATCTTCACCAACCCCAGCGCCCGCGCACGCAGGACTACATCACCGGCCGGTTCGGCTGACGGAAGGGTCGGGTAGAGTCAGATGCGACGCGGTGAGGCGGCGTCGCCCGAGCATCTCGTCAAGAGTTACGACCAGGAGTTGAAGCGGCTGCGCAACACTGACGACCCAGATGGGCGGCATCGCGGAAACGCAGGTTGCACGTGGCCACCGATGCAATCATGCAACGCGACGCGGCTTCCGCACGGCGCCCGTGGAGGAGGACCCGAAGGTCGACAGCAGCGAGCCGAGCTCGAGAATCGTCATACGCCTGCTCGCGCTGCGCCAGCCGGTTGCCGGCGACCTTCGGCTGATCGTCGCGGCGCTGAAGATCACCGGCGATCTTGAGCGGATCGGCGACTATGCCGCGAACGTCGCCAAGCGTTCGATCGTGCTCGCGCAGTTCGCGCTGCCCTATTCGCTCGCCGGTCTCGCCCACATGGCGCGCTGGTGCAGAGGGCAGTTGAAATCGATCATCGACGCCTCGGCGACAACGACACCGACAAGGCGATGGAGGTGTGCGCGTCCGACCAGGTGGTGGACGACCTCTACACATGCGCTGTTCCGCGAGCTGATCACCTACATGATGGAAGACCCGCGTAATATCACGCCCTGCACGCACCTGCTGTTCATCGCCAAGAACCTGGAACGGATCGGCGATCACGCCACCAATATCGCCGGAAACCTATCTATGCGGTGAAAGGGCGAGGCGCTGCCGGACGCGCGCCCGAAAGGCGACACCTCCGCCTACGCCGTGATACGGCCGCGAGAGTGAGAAGCAACATGCCTGACGGTTTTTCCAGCCTGCCGAAGCCGCTGGTGCTGGTGGTGGAAGACGAGGCGGCGCTCGCCACCATGCTTCGCTACAATCTCGAAAAGCAGGGCTACCGCGTCGAGGAGGCCGCGGACGGCCAGGAGGCGTTGACGCGCTCGCCGAGACGCAGCCGGATCTGGTACTGCTCGACTGGATGCTGCCGCAGATGTCGGGTCTCGAGGTGTGCCGTCAGATCCGCCGCCGCCGGCCACGCGCGATCTGCCGGTGATCATGGTCACCGCGCGCACCGAGGACCAGGACGCGGTGCGCGGGCTGAACACCGGCGCCGACGACTACATCACCAAGCCGTTCTCGATGGATGCGCTACTGGCGCGCATCCGCGCGCTGCTGCGCCGGCCTGCGCTGCCAAGGGCCAGCTTGCAGTTCCACGACATCACGATGGACCTCGCGGCACACCGCGTGCAGCGCAACGGCCGGCCGATCCATCTCGGGCCGACCGAATTCCGGCTGCTGGACTTCTTCATGCAGCACCCGCGCCGGGTGTTCTCGCGTGAGGAGCTGCTGGACGCGGTCTGGGGCCCCGACATCCACGTCGAGCCGCGCACGGTCGATGTGCACATCCGCCGCCTGCGCAAGGCGCTGAAC
>CAWFKD010000016.1:0-111017 GCA_963816235.1 uncultured Alphaproteobacteria bacterium
TTAGTTCCCGATCTTCATCTTGATCCCATCCACGTCGGCGGTGCTCATTTCGCCGACCGTGGTGACTTCGCCGTTCTGGATCCGCCAGAGGCGGAACGGGCCGGTGATGTCGCCATACTGGTCGAAGCTGACCGGGCCGATGACGCCTTCATACTTGATCGGCTTGCCGTCCTTGATGAGCTGCAGCGCCTTGGCGAACTCGTCCTTGCCGGCATGGATCACCGTGCCGTTGGGATCCAGCACCTTGTTGATCGAGTCCTTGATCGCCGCGGGATCGGCACTGCCGGCCTGGGCTATGGCGAGGCCGACGATGGCGCCCGCGTCGTAGGAGCGGTCCGCCGCCGGATTGCTCGGCTCGATACCCGAGAACGCCTTGTAGTTGGCGTTGAAGTACTCGGTGGACGCCGTCGGGTTGGTGCCCGAAGACGTGCCGTAGGCGTCGTTCAGATGCTCGGCGCCCACATTGGTGATGAAGTCCGGGCTGTTCATGCCGTCATTGAGCAGGAACTTCGCCGGCCCGCCCTGGGAGATCCATTGCCGGGCGATCGTCGCGCCATCGACGGGATAGCTGACGAGATAGAGCGCGTCCGGCGCACCGGCCATCGCGGCAGTGACTTCTGCCTGATAGCTGGCCTGCTTCTCGTTATAGGGCGTGACCGACACGATGGTGCCGCCCAGCGCCTTGTAGGCCTTCGAGAACTCGTTGACCATGTTGACGCCGAAATCGTTGTTCACATGCACGACCGACAGCTTGGTCAGGCCCTGGTCCAGCGCATATTTCGCCGCGGCCACGCCCTGGAGCGCGTCTGAGGTGATGGTGCGGAAGAACACGCCGTTGGTCTTGCCGTCACGGCCGAGCTGGGTGAGCGTCGGCGAGGAAGAGGCCGGCGACACCTGCACGATCTTTGCCGGTCCGGTGACCGAGGTCAGGATCGG
This sequence comes from uncultured Alphaproteobacteria bacterium, assembly GCA_963816235.1. Classification (GTDB taxonomy): domain Bacteria; phylum Pseudomonadota; class Alphaproteobacteria; order Dongiales; family Dongiaceae; genus DATKFM01. The sequence continues at coordinate 937 of CAWFKD010000016.1, forward strand.
AATCGATACTGAGGAAATGATGCCGCCGATGATCACCGGCACCTTCTCCACCTGCACCAGCTGATTGGCCACGTCGACGGCCACATTGCCCTGGCTCTGGGAATCGCGGGTATCCGTCACCAGCTTGCAGCCGCCGGCGACGCCGCCGGCATCGTTGAGATCGCGGAACGCCATCTCCACCGACTTCGCGCCGGCCTGGCCATACTCGCCAGCCGGTCCGGTCAGTTCCATGACCAGCCCGACCTTGACTTCGCAATCGGCCGCTTGCGCCATGCCGGCCGCCGCCATGACGACCGCAACGGCGGTCATGGCGAATGTGATTCTTTTCATCTTGTTCTCTCCCTACCTTTTTTGCCGGCCACCGGATGGAGGCCGGTTGCTTCATTGGTTTGCGGGCGGGCTCTCCCAGGTTTCCTGCAGATGCCGCCAGAGGATTCCCCGCGGCGCCGAGGCCGCGCGCAACAGGAGCGCGCTCGACCGCCGCCTTGTGGTCCGGCCCTCACGATACTGTTGCTCTATATATGCCAGCAAGGCCGCATCGCCCTCCTGCCACAGCGTGCGGATATCCAGGATATCTATGGTTAACGATGCTGCCAGCCGACCGCGGGAGGCCTGGATTCCCTGGATAATTTCGGCTCGGCCGAGCAGCCGCCCCTCCGGCGTGACCATCCGGAAATCCGGGTGGAAGGCGCCTTCGCAGGCCTGAAAGTCCGGCGCCGGGCCGGGCCGGAACCAAGCGACGAAGAATTCATGCAGCGCCACCACCTCCCGGGCCGCCAGTTCGGCGAGTTCGGCGGGCATCAGGCCGTGCCCTTGTTCAGGTTGTATTTCATGATCGCGCCATGGCGGCCGGTGCGATCCCGCTCCAACGCGAAGGTGTCGCCGGCGGGTCCTTTGCGCCGCGCCAGCACCGCGGCGATCTCCCGGTGATCCTCCGCCGTGAGTTGCAGCGCCGTGATCGCCAGATTGGCGGCGAGGTGCGAACGGTTGCGGGCGCCGACGATGACCGCCGCGACCTGCGGCCGGTCCAGCATGGCGCGGCTGGCCACGGTGGCGATATCGCTGCCATGGCGGTCGGCGATACGGCGCAGCGTCCGCAGCAATTCCTGGAACAGGCTCCAGCCGCCGAAATCGTCGATGATCAGTTTGTATTTTGTGAGAGAGCGGTTCTCGAACGGCGGCTGAGGTTCCGGCGCCCCCAGCCAGCGGTCCGCAAGAAAGCCGCCGGCCACCGATCCGTAACAGAGCAGATGAATGTCCGACTTGCGGCAGAGATCGACCAGGCCATGCTCCGGCCGCGCATCCAGCAGCGAATACTGCACCTGCATCGACACCAGCGGCAGGCCGGCTTTCAGCAGCGCTTGCGTGCTCGGCGTATCGAAATTGGTGCCGCCAATGAGTTCGACCTTGCCCTCGTGGCGCAATTCATCCAGCCAGAGCGCGGCTTCGACCATCCCGTGAATGGCATAGTCCCACCAATGAAACTGCACGAGATCGAGCCGCTCCGACTTGAGGCGCAGAAGCGACCGGTCGATGACCCCACGCACATCGCTCTTGCGCAGCCGCGGCAGCAGCTCCAGATCGGGCACCAGCTTGGTGTGGACACGCAGGCCGGCGAGCGCTTCACGTCCGCGGCGGTCGGCAACCTGCTTGCGGAATTCGCCGATCAGCTCCTCGACGCCGGTATAAATATCGGCGCAATCGAAAGTAACGATGCCGGCGTCGTAGAACGCCGCGAGATCATCCACCGCCGCCGCGCGGTCCACCGCCCCATGGCCGCCGGCAAGTTGCCAGCCGCCGCGGATCACCCGCGAGATCTCATAGCCGGGCCGCAGCGCGGTCCGTTCCACCTTGCCCATCGCGCTCACGCCTTCGGCAGCTTCACCGCCGTCGTGTCGCCATGGCGGAAGCGGCGCTTGCCGGTCCTGACGATGCGCAGCCGCGTCGGGCAGTTGGGATCGGGGCAGGCCACCTCGGCATCGGTGGACATCCAGTCGTTGGCATCGCTGACCCGCTGCTTGGCCGCCAGCAGCGGCAGCACCGCCGCCAGGGAATAGATCGAGAAGCCCTGGCCCGGCGGCAGGTGCAGCATCTCGCCCTTGAGCTCGAAATAGTCCCCCGGCTTGGCGCCGCAATAGATGCGGGCGCCGTCGGGCGCGGTGACCTCCACCTTCAGGTCATAGATCTCGAAACTGTCATCCCGGTCGCTTGTCATGGCGTGAAAAGTCCAGCGTTTGCGGCCACATCGGCCCCATGATACCTACTCCCCGCTCACGGCTTAGACAAACCCGGCGCGATCTCACGATGCCGGGGCGCTGAGGGGGAGATGCTCGAGCTTCGGTCGGTGGCGCGCCGGTTCGGCGGCATGATGGCGGTGGACGGCGTGTCGCTGACGGTGGCGCGCGGCGAGATCGCCGGGCTGATCGGGCCGAACGGCGCCGGCAAGACCACGCTGTTCAATCTGGTGGCCGGCAGCCTGGCGCCGACCGCCGGCGCGATCCTGCTGGAGGGCCAGGCCATCGAGTCCGAGCCCGCTTATCGCCGCCTCGCCCGCGGCCTCGGCCGCACCTTCCAGATCCCGCGGCCCTTTCCCGAGATGAGCCTGCTGGAGAATCTGCTGGTCGCCGCCCCGCAGCAGACCGGCGAGCGGCTGCTGCCGAATTTCCTGGCACCCCGCCGCATCGGCGCCGAGGAGAAACGCAACATCGAGAAAGCCCGGGAGCTGCTGGCCTTCGTCACCCTCGACCGCCTTGCCGATCAGCCGGCGCGGATTCTCTCGGGCGGACAGCGCAAGCTGCTGGAGCTGGCGCGCGTGATGATGGCCGATCCCCGGATCATCCTGCTGGACGAGCCGGCGGCCGGCGTCAACGCGCTGGTCCTGGAGACCATCGTCAACCGCATCCTCGACATCAACAAGCGCGGCGTGACGCTGCTGATCATCGAGCACAACATGGACATGATCGCGCGTCTCTGCGGCCGCGTTTTCGTCATGGCGGCCGGGAGGTTGCTGGCTGAGGGCGCTCCATCAGACGTCGCGCGCGATGCCAGGGTGATCGAGGCCTATCTCGGCGGAGCCGCCGCATGAGTGCGCCGGTGCTGCGCATCGCGGATTTGGTCGCCGGCTATGAGCCCGATGTGCCCGTGGTGCGCGGCGCCAGCCTGGAAATCACCGGCGGTGAGATCGTCGCCATCCTCGGCCCCAACGGCGCCGGCAAATCGACGCTGATCAAAGCCATCGCCGGGCTGGTGCCGGTATTCGCCGGCCGCGTGCATCTGGGCGAGCGCGACATCACCGGCTGGAAGTCCCATGACCTGATCCGCCAGGGCCTCGCCTTCGTGCCGCAGACCGAGAACGTCTTCGCCAGCATGAGCGTGGCGGAAAATCTTGCCCTCGCATCGGCCGTGCTGACCCGCGCGCAGCGGCGCGCGCGCCTCGAGTCGATGTACGAGTTCTTCCCCGACCTGGCGCGGCAGAAATCGCTGCTGGCGGGCCGGCTCTCCGGCGGCCAGCGGCAGATGCTGGCTATTGCCCGCGCGCTCCTGGTGGAGCCAACGCTGCTGATGCTGGATGAGCCTTCCGCCGGGCTCTCGCCCAAGCTGGTGGAGCTGGTGTTCGCGAAGCTCAAGGACATCAGGCAATCCGGCGTGACCATCCTGCTGGTGGAGCAGAACGCCCGCGCCGCCCTGGCCATCGCCGACCGCGGCTATGTGCTGGCGGAAGGGCGCAACCACCACACGGGCAGCGGCGCCGCCCTGCTCGCCGACAGCACCGTCGCCGAGCTCTATCTCGGCGGTGTCAGCCGCAGCGCCCCATGAATCCGCAATTTCTCGCCGATGGCCTCTTGATGGGCGCCATGATCGGGCTCGGCGCCATCGGCGTCACCCTGACCTATTCGATCCTGCGCTTTGCAAATTTCGCCCATGGCGAGTTCGTCACCTGGGGCGCCTATGGCACGCTCGCGATCATCGGCGCCATCGGTTTCGCCTTCGGCAGCGACATATCGAAAATCGCGCCCTTCTCCTTCGGCTGGCCGCTCATTATCGCTGGACTGTTCGCTGCTATCCTAACCGGCTTGCTCGCGCTCGCGCTCGACCGTTTGCTCTTCGCGCGGCTGCGGGCCAAAGGCACCGCGATCATCATGGTCATGGCCAGCTTCGGCGCGTCGATGGCGCTGCGCAGCCTCTGCGAATTCTTCTTCACCTCCCAACCCCGCTATTTCAGCCGCGATATCCAGATGGCGATGGAAATCCTGCCGGGCATGCGTATGACTCCCGATCAGCTGCTGATGATCGGACTGACCGCCGTGCTGGTCACCGCCATGCATCTGCTGATGACCCGCACGCACCCTGGGCCGTTCCATGCGCGCGGTGTCGGAGAATCCGGCGCTGGCCGGCGTGGTCGGCATCGATGTCGACAATATCGTGCGTGCCACCTGGCTGATCGGCGGGGCGCTGGCGGCGCGCGGCCGGCGTCATGTCTGGCATCGTCGGTGCAGATCCGGCCCTTCATGGGCTTCGACCTGTTGCTGCCGCTGTTCGCTGCGGCGATTCTCGGCGGCATCGGCAGCGTGCCCGGCGCGGTCATCGGCGGGCTGATCGTCGGCCTCGCGGAAGCTTTGGCGGTGCCGCTGATCGGCGCCAATTTCCGCGCCGCCGTCGCCTTCGCCTTGCTGATCGCCGTGCTGCTGCTGCGGCCCACGGGAATCTTCGGGGTGCGCGAATGACCCTCGACCTCCTGGGCTATGGCGCGTTCTTCCTGGCGACGGCCTTGAGCTACGGCATCATCTGCCTCGGCCTCAACATCCAGTGGGGCCAGACCGGGCTGTTCAATGTCGGCGTCGCCGGCTTCGTCGCCATCGGCGCTTACACCTCGGCATTGCTGACCACGCCGGAGACCGCCGATCGTTTCGGCGGCTTCGAGCTGCCGATGTTCATCGGCTGGGCTGGCGCGGCCCTCGTCGCCGGACTGGTTTCGCTTGCTATCGGCGCCCTGACCCTGCGGTTGCGCGCCGACTACCTGGCCATCACCACCTTCGGCATCGCCGTCACTATCCAGCTCCTGGCGCTCAATCTGCAGTCGATCACCGGCGGCCCCTTCGGCATCGGTTTCATCCCGCGCCCCTTCGCGTCGGTGCAGGAGAACGCGCTGCTGTTCAACCTGCTCAATCTCGCGCTGGTCCTCGCCGTCGTCATCGTCCTCTATTTCGCGCTGGAGCGATTGCTCCGCAGCCCCTGGGGCCGCGTCCTGCGCGCGATCCGCGAGGACGAAACGGCGGCGCTGTCCCTGGGCAAGAACGCCCGCGCCTATCGATTGCAGGCCTTCGCATTGGGCGGCGCCATCATGGGCCTGGCCGGCGCCATCCAGGGCCACTACATCGGTTTCATCGCGCCGGACAATTATCTCTCGGCCCTGACCTTCCAGGTCTGGGCCATGCTGATCGTCGGCGGCGCCGGAAATAACCGAGGCGCGCTGCTCGGCGCGATCCTGGTCTGGGGATTGTGGAGCGCCTCCGGCGCCCTGATCGCCGCGCTGTTCCCGCCCGACCAGCAGGCCCGCGCCGCCGCGCTGCAGATCGCCATGATCGGCATCATGCTGGCGGTGATCCTGCTCCTCCGTCCCCGCGGCCTGATTGGCGAACGGCGCACGGTGTCGCGTTTTGTGGAGTGAGCGCCGGCGCTATTTCTTCCGCTCGGTGAACATCTTCACCCGTTCCTTTGCCTCCGGGCGCTGGAAGGTCTGGATGGTCGTGCCTTCCTCCAGGTTCAGCGCGTTGTGCAGGACCGAGGACAGCTCGCTGTTGATCAGGCGCTTCAGGCGGCCGACGGAGAAACGCGATTTCTTCGCGGCCTTCTCGGCCACCTCCAGCGCCCGTTCCATCATCTGCGCCCGCGGCACCACCCAGTTCACCAATCCCAGCTCGCAGAGCCGTGCCGCGCTTTGCCGCTCGCCCAGCACCATCAGCTCCATCGCCCGCTGATAGCCCACGGCCAGGGGCAGCAGGTGGGTCACGCCGCCGGTGACGAACTGGCCCCATTCCATCTCCGGAAAGAACGCCACCAGATCGTCGGCCGCCACCGTCAGGTCGCAATTCAGCAGCCATTCGAAGCCGCCGCCCACGGCAAAGCCATGCACCGCGCCCACCACCAGCTTATGGCTGAACATCAGGTCCTTGGTGATCTGCTGGATGCCGGTGATGTGTTTCTCGATGGCCTCGCCGGTTTCGGTCTGCTGATCGAATTCCTTGAGATCGTCGCCGGCGCAGAAGGCGCGCCCGGCGCCGGTGAACAAGATCACGCCGACGGACTCGTCATGCTCCGCCTCCACCAGCGCCAGATGCAGATCCTCCAGCAGCGCGCCGCCGATGGCGTTCAGCCGCTCCGGCCGGTTCAGCGTGACAATGGCAATCGCGCCGCGGCGCTCGACGGTGACGGTGCTCATATTGGTTGCCCCTCAATCCCTAACAGAAACCTCACATATCACAGACCGTTGCACCAGGGCACCGAGCCTTGCCACCCTGGGTCCCCGCTTTCGCGGGGATGACAATGTGGGGTGTGTCGCGGCGGAGCCAGCAAAGATCGTCCATGCAGGAAGTCGCAGAACTGATGACCAACCAAAAATTGTCATCCCCGCGAAAGCGGGGACCCAGGAGTTGCAGAGCGCTCTGCTACCGAATGCTGAAATCTACCCCGTACTCCGCTCGATCCACACCGTCTTACCCGCCGTGCGCGGCAGCGAATCGAATGCCACCATCCTGATCTCCGCGCCCGCGCGCAGGTGCCGCTTGATCGCCTCGGTCAACGCCGCTGCCGCCTCCGGCCAGCGCGCCGGCGGCAGATCCTTCGCCGCTTCCACACTCAGCTCGATCCGGTCATAGGGGCCGGGTCCGCGCAGATGGATGCGGAAATGCCCCGACGACAGGTCCGGCCGCTCGGCGATGACCGCGCGCACGGCGCCGGGAAACACGTTCACGCCCCGCACATTGAACATGTCGTCGGTGCGGCCGGTGATGCGGAAGCGCCAGGCGGTGCGGCCGCAATCGCACGGCCCCGTGCCCGTCACCGTCACCACGTCCCGGGTGCGGTAGCGGATCAACGGCTGGCAGCGCTTGTCCAGATGGGTGCAGACCAGCTCTCCCGCATTGCCCTCGGCGATCGGCAGCCGCTGCAGCGTCGCCGGGTCCAGCAGCTCGACGAACACCGCATCGCCGGCATGGAAATGCAGATCGTTGCCCTGCTCGCACTGGCTGCCCAGGATCGACATCACCTCCGACAGGCCGAAATTCGCGTTGCGCGCGGCGAAGCCCCAGGTCTCCTCGAGCTGCTTGCGAAAGGCCGGGTTGTCCAGACCCGCCTCGCCCGCGAACAGCCCCAGCCGTAATCCCAAATCGCGCGGTTTCAGCTTACCCTCCGCCGCCAGCGTCTTCTCGATCAACGCCGGATAGGACGGCGTGCAATGGATCGCCGTCGCCCCGAGCTCGACGATGGCGTCGATCAGCTGCGCGGTGTTGCCGACGCCGAAGGGAATCACCGTCGCTCCCGCCGCCTCCAGGATCATGTGGTCGGTGACGCCGCCGGTCCACAGGCAGTAGTTCAGGCAATGCACCACGCGATCACCTGGCCGCAGCCCCGCCGCATGCATCGCCCGGCCGCCCAGCCGCGCCGCCAGTTCCGCGTCATGCTTCGTGTAGGCCAGGTTCATGCCGCGCCCGGTGGTGCCTGACGTGCGGTGCAGCCGCACGATTTCGGTCGGATCGCAGGCGACATAGTCGCCGAAGGGCGGCAGCGCCGCCTGGCTGTCCTTGATCTCCTCCTTGTCGGTGAAGGGCAGGTCCTGCAGCCCGTCCAGCGTCAAACCGCCCGCGGCCGTCTTGCCCAGCTTCCGCCGGTAGAAATCGGAGCGCGCCCGAACATAATCCCATTGCCGCGGCCAAGCTCCGTCCTGATGCCGCCGCAACGAACCGGCGCTCAAGGTCTCGACATCGGGATGAAGCAGGTCGGGCTTGGGCATCATGGAGACTCGCTGATTCGTGGCGCGGCGCGGGAGCATCGCCTTATCATCAGAAAATGCAACTAGCCCTTGGACGCCGCGGTCCGTTGATGCCAAATGAGCCCGTCCTGATGCAAACCGCGCGGGTCCCACCGCCATGTCCGGCATCCATGCTCCCCGTCTGACCATTGCCATCGATGGCGCCCCCAGCGCCCTCGCGGCGCTGGTGACGGCGCTGACCGTAAACCTGCGCTCCCCAACGCCCAATGCCAGCGCCGAGATCGAGATCGGTGACAATGGTGGCACGGCTGTGCTGCCACGGCAGGATGCCGCCCTGCGCATCGCCATCGAACGATCCAGCGGCGGCGCCGTCGACATCTTCAGCGGCCGTGTGACCGGCGCAATCGCCATTGGCAATGAGAGCGGCCGCCGGCTCGTCATCTCCGGTGCCGGTTCGAACAGCGCCGGACCGGCGTCGCCAACGGCGCCCCTGATCTGCCGCGCTGGACAGAACCTCGTGAACTGGATCCTGCCCGCCCGGCTCGCCGGCGCGTCAGGCTCCGCCGCCGGTCATGACGCCACGCTGCTGCTGACAGCCGCACCGGAATTGCGCCCGGGCCGCACTGTGACCGTCGCCGGAGCCCGCGCCGAGATCGACGGCGATTACTTCGTCGACCGGGTCATCCATCGGTTCAGCCTCGCAGCCGGCTTTTCGACGGAGCTGACTGTCAGGCGCTCACAACCGTAGCAATAGACTTGGCTTGAAATCCGCTTCACTTGAATCTCCCTCTCCCTCTAGGGAGAGGGGGCAGGGGGTGAGGGGTCTATCGCGCGGCAGCGCGGACATGAGCAATTTGTTCAATGTCGGGTCGACAACGCAACCAACTACCGCTCCCGCCTGAATCGAACCGCGTTCAGATTCTTCGCGCTCGCGCGCGAGAACCCCTCACCCCTTCCCCTCTCCCCCAAGGGGAGAGGGATTCTTTATGAGACGCCTTCAAGCCCTCAACTCACTTCGGAAACGTCAGCTTCCCCACCGCCTGCAGATGCAGCGGCAGCAGGCTGCGGCAGATGAAGGAGTGCGTCGGCGTCGCCACGCCGGCTTCGCGCCCCAGCCGCACCACCGCGCCGTTCCAATAGTCCAGCTCGGTCGGCCTGCCCTCGGCGATGTCCCGCTGCAGCGAAGCGGTGGCATTGGCGCCGATCGAATCGAGGATGGACATGCTTTCGGCGACGGCGTTGTCGATCATCGCCACCCCGCGGGCGAGCGCCACGGCAAGCACTTCCTCCATGCATTGCTCCAGCATCCGCCGGGTCTCCGGCAATGTCCGGGTCACGCCGATGGGCGCCCGGGTCACCGCGCCGACGCCGCCGAACGCGGTCACCACCAGGAACTTGCTCCACAGCGCCCTCTGGATGTCGGCGGGCACTTCCACATTCGTGCCGCTCCGCTTGAACGCATCCCGCAGCCGCGCGACCCGCTCGCTCGGCCGGTTGTCCAGCTCGCCGAAACGGATGAAGTTGGTCGACATCACGCTGCGGATCCGGCCCGGCGCGGTCAGCCAGCTGATCGTGGCGCAGGTGCCGCCGGCGACATGCCCCGTTCCCAGGGCCGCCGCCAGTTCGGCCGGCGCATCCACGCCGTTCTGCAGCGGCACGACGAATGTGTCCGGCCCGATCACCGGCCGCATCGCCTCGGCCGCTTCCATGACCTGCCAGGCCTTCACGCCGAGTATCACCACGTCGACCTTGCCCACATCGGCCGGATTGTCGGTCGCCTGTGCCGGCTGGATGACGATCTCGCCTTCGGGCGTGTCGATGCGCAGGCCGTCGCGCTTGATCGCCTGCAGATGCGCGCCGCGGGCGATGAAGGTGACGTCCTCGCCGGCGCGGGCCAGCTGCGCGCCGAAGTAACCGCCGGCGCCGCCGGCGCCATAGATCAGGATGCGCATGGAATCCTCCTGCCGGCACTATTCGGTAAGCACCCGGCCGGCGCAAGGCTGCGGCGTCAGCCCCCGATCGCCGCGAAGGACTCGACCGACAACTCCAGCGTCTCGATCACCGGCTCATTGCCGAGGGCGTTGAGCGGCGAGAGATGATAGGCCACGGGCGCCGCGCCCTCAAACAGCCAGCCGGCCGCCACTTCGCCCGCCGCGTCCAGCAACAGCACACGGATTGTGCGTCTCTTCGGTCGCGGGCCGCGCCGTGCCGCGTCCCACCATTCATGCCAGTCGCGCGAGGCGGTCAGGCCGCGCCTGACGATCAGCGGGCCATATTGCGCCGCACCGGCCTTCCGCGCCCGCGGCAGCAGGCGCGCTTCCGGAAAGATCACCTCGGTCGCGCCGCTCCCCGGCAGCCCGTCGATCTCCAGCCGGAAGCGCATATTGCCGAAGGGCTGGCGCGGCGCTGCACCGCGGGCGGCGTTCATTGCACGCGCTCGATGCCTTCGTTGGCCAGCTCGAGCAGCTCGATCAGCACCTCGTTGCCTTTGCCGTTGAGATCGCCGGGCTGGTACTTGACCGGCCAGGCGTCCCGGATGACGAAGCGCGCCGCGTCGGCGCCGCTCTGGTCGAGCACGGTGACGGCAACATTGCGCCGCGCGGCGCCGATATCGCCATCCATGATCTGCTTGTGCCAGTCATAGAGATCCATCGACGCGGTCATGCCGCGTTTCAGCGTGACATTGCCGAACTTCTGCAGCCCCGGCAGCTTCCGCACATGGGTCGGCTCATTGCCCTCGCGGTAGTCGATGACATCGGTCACCGTCTCGCCGATCGACACCTCGCTGAAGCCCGCGGCGACCAAGCCCATCGATCTCCACCCGGAAGCGGAAGTTGCGATAGGGATCGCGCCGTCCCGCCGCGGCCTTTGCCTGCTTTGCCATGATACTGCCCCTCTCGTTGCCTGATGGCGCCGATAGTTCCGCCGGACCGGCCGCTCTTCCAAGGAGCAAATTCCGGCCATGCCGGAATCCCGGCTCACTCCGGCAAACCAGCCTGCTGCAAGGCCTCGACATAGCTATCGACATCAGGCAGATAGTCGAGAACGGTCCGGGCCGCAGCGGCATTCAGATCCGGCTTTATGGCCAGCAGGCTGCGCATGTCGGCGCGGGCCTCCTCGAGCCGGCCCAGCTTAACCAGCACAATCGCCCGCCACTTCAGTAGGGAGGGGTTGGGACGGCCGAAGAACTCGAACGCGGCCAAGGCCTCCTCGGGCTTGCCGACCAGGAACAAGGTGATGCCCCGCACCCAATTGTGCCATTGCGGATTGGCCGGGCTGCGCTCGGTCGCCATCGCGAGGTGCCGCAGCGCCAGCTCGTGGTCGCCTAAGGTCGCTTCGATGGTGCTGGAGATCAGGTACAGCTCCGCATCGTTGGGATTGAGCGAAATCGCCCGCGCCATGTAGGTGCGGCTGCGGTCATACTGCCCGAGCTGGAACGCCGCCTCGCCGACCGCCCAATTACAGGTGCTGTCCATCGGGCTGAGGGCGACGCTCTGCTCGGCGAGCTGGAGCGCCAGGGCGCGCTTTGCCGCGGCATCCTCGAATTCGAAGATCATGACGGCGACGATCTGGGAGAACGCCTTGGTGGAATAGGCGCGGGCGAAGGTGGGGTCGATGGCGATGGCGCGGTCGCTGAGCTCGTCGGCGGCGGTCAGGTCAGCGGCCGTGGAGGCCATCTCCACCAGCGCCGTGGACTTGAGATAGTAGTCATAGGCCCGCATGTCTTCCGGCGGCTTGCGCGTTGCCAGTTGCCGCGAATCGGCGACCAGCATCGGCGCGATGTTGGTGACGATGGCGCGCGTGACCTCGTCCTGCACCGCGAAGATATCCGCGAGATCCCTGTCGTAGCGCTCGGCCCAGAGATGATTGCCGCTCCGCGCATCCACCAGCTGCGCCGTCACCCGCACCCGGTTGCCCGCGCGGCGCACGCTGCCCTCGGCGACATAGCGCACGCCGAGCGCGCGCCCGATCTCCTGGACGTTCGCGGCGCGGCCCTTGTAGGTGAAAGTGAATTGCGGGCGATGACGAACAGGTAGCGATAGCGGCTCAGCTCGGTGATGATGTCTTCGGTGATGCCGTCGGAGAAATACTCCTGCTCCGGATCGCCGCTCATGTTGGTGAAGGGGAGCACGGCGATCGACGCCATGTCCTCCGCCGCGGCGGTTGCCTTGCCGCCCGGACGCGCGCCCGGCTGCGACTTTGCCGCATCGACGCGGAAAGCCCGCACCGGCTCCGCGATGTTGTGCAGCCGCTGCGCGCCCAGATCGTCGTAGCGGTAGGGCAGCTTGCCCTTGATCTGCTCAAGGATATTCTGCCCGATGCAGACCGTGCCGGGCGCAGCCAGCTTCTCGAGGCGCGCCGCCACATTCACCCCGTCGCCATGGATCGTGCCGTCGCCGGCGATCACATCGCCCAAATTGACGCCCATGCGGAACGCCATGCGCCGGTCTTCAGGCAGGTCAGCATTACGTTCGGCCAACCCGGCCTGCAGCTCGACGGCGCATTGCACGGCGTTCACGGCGCTGGCGAACTCGATCAGCAGGCTGTCGCCGGCGGAGCCGACGACATGGCCCTGATATGCGGCGATCCCGGGATCGATCACCTCCGCGCGCAGCCGGCGGAGATGCGCCAATGTGCCCGCCTCATCCGCGGCCATCAGCCGCGAATAGCCGGCGACATCGGCCGCCAGAATGGCCGCAAGCCTGCGCTGGTCCTGCTGCAAGGAACGCCCTCCCAATCCGGCGGCATCTTAGCGGATTGGCCCGATCCTGCGAGACTCGAATCGCTGGTGCAATGGACTCCCCGGCGCCCCGCATCTAGAGTCCGGAAAATGCCCACCGCCATTGGCCAGAGCGGGTAAAAGCCTGAGCGCGAAAAATAGGGAGCCGGGGATGACCGCCGAAATCCATGACCAGCGTTTCCGCCAGGTTGTCGGCGGCGAGATCGTCTTCGAGAAGCTGGCGACCGGCTTCCGCTTTACCGAGGGGCCGATCTGGCATCCCCGCGCCCGGCATCTCACCTTCAGCGACATTCCCGGCGACCAGATGCATCGCTGGAGTGCTGCCGGTGGTGCTGTCTCGTTCCGCAAGCCGTCGAACAAGGCCAACGGCAACACCTATGACCGCAGCGGCCGCATGCTGTCCTGCGAGCATGCCACCAGCCGGGTGACGCGCACGGAAGCCGACGGCTCGATCACCGTCCTCGCCACCCACTACAAGGGCCAGCAGCTCAACAGCCCCAACGACATCGTGGTGAAGAGCGACGGCTGGATCTATTTCAGCGATCCCACTTATGGCCGCACCCGGGATTTCGGCCTCGAGCGGCCGACCGAGCTGGCGTTCCGCGGCGTCTACCGGGTGCGCGATGACGGCACCGGCCTCACTCTCCTGGCCGACGATTTCGGCCAGCCCAACGGCCTCTGCTTCTCCCGCGACGAGAAGCGGCTGTTCGTCAACGACACCGACCGCGGCCATGTGCGCGTCTTCGACGTCAAGCCCGACGGGCTGCTCTCGGGCGGCGCCGTCTGGGCCGAGGTCAAGGCCAACGGCCAGGCCGCGCCCGACGGCATGAAGATCGACAGCGCCGGCAATCTCTATGTCTGCGATTGCCGCGACCAGGGCCGCATCCATGTCTTTGCACCTGACGCGCGCCCGCTCGGCGCCATCGTGACGCCGGAGACCGTCGCCAACTTCACCTGGGGCGATGACGATCTGAAAACGCTCTACATCACCGCCGCCACCTCCCTCTACCGCGCGCGCACCAACACGCCGGGCGTGGCGCTGTTCTGATCGCTGCCAATCCCAGTCCGGTTGCGGCGAGTGCCGGCAGCGCCGCCGGTTTGGCCAAGCCGAGGCGGCTGTTGTAGCCTTTGCGGCAAACCCCCATTCGGAGACCCCGCATGCTGCGCACCCGACTCACCGAAAAACTCAAAATCGAACACCCTATCCTCTCCGCCCCCATGGGCTTTGCCGCCGGCGGCAAGCTGGCGGCGGCGGTCACCGCGGCCGGCGGCCTCGGGCTGATCGGCGGCGGCTATGGCGAGGAGAAATGGCTGCGCGAGCAGCTGGCGGCGGCGGGCAATCAGCGCGTCGGCTGCGGCTTCATCACCTGGTCATTGAAGAAGCAGCCGCACCTCCTGGACATTGCGCTGGAGCGGGCCCATGGCGCGATGTTCCTGTCATTCGGCAACCCGGCACCCTTCGCGCCGCGCATCAAGCAGGCTGGCCTGCCCTTCATCTGCCAGATCCAGACCCTGGCCGACGCCGCGCACTGCATCGATCTCGGCGCCGACATCCTGGTCGCCCAGGGCGGCGAGGCCGGCGGCCATGGCGAGCGGCGCGCCACCTTCACCCTGGTGCCCGAGGTTGCCGATCTCATTGCCAGGCGCTGCGCCCGATACCCTGCTCTGCGCCGCCGGTGGCGTCGCCGACGGCAGGGGCCTTGCGGCCGCGCTGGCGCTGGGCGCCGACGGCGTCCTGGTGGGCACGCGGTTCTACGCCAGCGAGGAAGCGCTGGTGCATCCGAACATGAAGGCGGCGACGGTGGCCGCCGGCGGCGACGACACGCTGCGCAACAAGGTGGTGGACATCGTCAGGGGATTCGACATCTGGCCGAAGCGCTACGACATCCGCTCCCTGAAGAGCGCCACCACCGACCGCTGGTTCGGCAAGGAGGACGATCTGCGCGCCGCCGTCGGCGCCGAGGGCCCGCGCTATGCCGATGCCGCGGCGAAGGGCGATGCGAAAACCGTCAGCCCCATCGTCGGCGAAGCCGTCGGCCTGATCCACGACGTGGCGCCGGCGGAAGCGATCGTGCAGGACATGGTGCGGCAGGCGGAAGAGATCCTGAAACGCAAGGCGCCCGCCTGGGCGGCGGCCTGATCGGGCGCAGGACAAATCCGCCTGTGCTGGATCCCAACTATTTCGAGAACTCATTTCCGGACGCCCGCGCCCATCCCCGATTGGCCGGCTGAGTTCGTCATCGTCACGGCCCATGCCACCACCGGCGAGCGTTGGACGTCGGCCGAGAACGAGGCCGCCGACCGGAGATTGTCCGCCGAGCTGCAGCAGCTCGGCGTCTGGACGGCGCGCATCACCGGCTACTCGCCCACGACCGGCCATGCGGAGCCCGGCTGGGCCGCGGTCCTCGCCTTCGACGCCGCCTGCGACCTCGGCCTGCGCTACCGGCAGGATGCGATCTATCATGTGGCCGGCGATACGCTGTCGGTCAGTTTTTGCGATGAGCGCCGGAAGCTGGTCGCCGTGGGGCCGTTCAGGGAGCGGGTGCGGGAAGAGTGATTCCGGCCACGACTTGCAATTGATATTGGAGTAAACGCTGCTCTTGTTGAACCACCCCCATTTGTCATCCCCGCGAAAGCGGGGACCCAGGGGTTGCAGAGCGCCCGGCTTCTCCTGGGTCCTCGCTTTCGCGAGGATGACAAGTAGTGGAGGTGCAATCGTGAAGCGGATCGTCGTCTAAGTCATGGAGACACGGTCATGGGCAGTTGGGGAACAAGTCTGTACCAAAGCGACGCCCGCCTAGACGAATATTTCGCGCCCGATCCCCAATGGCAGGAGGACGATACCGAGCTGACCTGAGCCGCCGCCCGCCTCTCCCTACGCCGCCTTCTCCACCAGCTTGGCGAGCTGTCCCGCGACGGTGCCCCAGCCGTCCTGGAAGCCCAGCTCCTCATGCATGTTCCGGTCGGCGTTGCTCTTATGCATGACATGGGCGGCGTACTCGGTGCCCAGCGGATGGTCGCTGCAGCCTGATGATCGCCGTCATGAAAGGCTGCTCGGCGGGCCGCCATCCGCCGGTCAGCGCATTGGTGAAGACGATCCGCTCGCCCTCGTCGACGGCGAGGAAGCAGGCATTCAGATGCGGCTGGAAAGCGCCGCCGCCCTCGCTCATCACGGTCACGAAGGCGCCGCCGGGACGCAGGTCCATGTGCAGCACCTTGCATTTGGCCGGCGCCGGAATCCACCATTGCTCGAAGCTCGCGCGGATCGGTCCAGGCGCGCCAGACGGCCGCCCGGGGCGCCTTGATGAGGCGCGACATCGTGAGGTCGAGTTCCGGATTCACGGCCTGGATCATCTTGATTGTCCCTTGTCCCTGACTGCGGTGACGAACTGCTCGAGCCTGTCGGTGCGCGCTTCCCAGAGGGCGCGCTGGGCGGACAGCCAGGTCTCGACGGCGGCGAACGGCCGCTTCTCTGATCGCGCAGGTGCGCACGCGGCCTTCCTTGCGCGTCCGGATCAGGCCGCTGTCCTCGAGAAAATGGATGTGCTTCATGAAGGACGGCAGCGCCATGTCGAACGGCTTCGCCAGGTCGCTGATGCTCGCAGGCCCCTTGCCCAGCCGCCCCAGCACGGCCCGGCGCGTGGGATCGGCCAGGGCCTGGAAGATGCCGTCGAGCTGCGCTGAATACTGTTCCATAAGGCTAAGTATCAGCAACAGACACTTAGCGCAAGGGCTAACTAATCCCGGTCACCGGCCCGCCGCCGCCCCGTCGTCGATGACAGCGATCGCGTCGACCTCCAGCATGTAGTCGGGCCGCGACAGCGCCGCCACGCCCACCAGCGTGTCGGTCGGCTTGTGATCCCCGAACAGCGCCACCCGGCCCGCTTCGATCTCAGCCAGATGCTCGCGCTTGTAGTTGGCGACGAAGATCCCGAGCTTCGTCACCTGCTCCGGCCGCGCCCCGGCGGCCGCGAGCGCGCGCCCGATATTGGCAAACACCTGCCGCGCCTGCGCCGCCATGTCCCCGGCCCCGACGAGATTGCCCTGCGCATCCTCGGCCACCTGCCCGGCGATGAAGACGAGCCTGGTGCCGGTGGCGACGATGACATGGGTGAAGGTCTGGGGCGTGGGGATGTCGGGGGGATTGATGCAGTGCAACGTCATGTATTCTAGCTCCCGTAACAAGGGATTCAGTGCGGATTGGATTTGTCGGCGAAGATCATCTTTCTCTAGCAGCGGCGTCGGGCAGTTCGTTACTTGATCACAGAAAATTCGATGCTGCCGCTCTGATAGACAACGAAATACTCGTTTTGCTTTTCGCGCGTGCCACTGGGATTTCGAAACACCGTCCAGCATGTGCCCCCAGCGGTGGGATACCAGAAGCAAAATTCATTGTCGTACAAATTCTTCAGATAAATACCGTCTGGCTGTAGTGTCGTACCGTTTGTCAGTGTGGTGACGCCGTCCTTCGCTGTCACGCGTTCGTAATACATCCCTGTGTCAGTGTAACAGCCGCGAATCGTCTGGCCAAAGATTAGCGCTTTGGTTTCGTCACCAGTCAGTCGGTTCGTTGACGTAGCATCAAATCCGAGAGGCAGCTCCGGTACGCCAGCTTTGCGAAGGCCTTCACGAAATCGCTCCATATCCGTTCGGTTCTTCATCGGAAATTCGAGGCCCGTGGAGAGAATTGAGAAGGGTGCCCGCTCACCACCCGCGGTGAAGTACTCATTTGCTCTTTTCGTAGTGCCTGTCGGCATCCTCCTTGCGCCCAAATAGCCGTCGATGGCCACAAGCAACATCTGGGCGTAGGCGTCGTTTGGATAGAGCGAAACATATTTCCCGACCGCCGCTGCGGCGGCTTCGAACTCGCCCTTGGTAAAATGAATCCATCCGACAAGATCGCCGCAGTAATGCTCGTCTTCAAAACGCGGATAGAGTCGTTGTAACTCGTTTAGGTAGTGCTGGGCATCACCAATCCGCCCTGCGGCAATGAGCCAGTAAGCCATACCCGAATAGCTTGATGCCTGGCTTGAATCTAGCTCGATAGCGTGTTCATAACCCACGATTGCGTCGTCGATCCAATTCGGGCTCTTCGGTATTTGGGCATAAATTTGCAATGCCTGTGCCGTTGGATGCTCGAGTGCCTTTCGAAGCGCTTCGGAGCGCCTCGAATACACCTCGGTCGGAGAAAGACCTAACGCGGATTCGTAGCCACCAAACGACTGATGATAGACTGCGGCCAAGCCTGCGTAGGCAGCCCCGTAGTTCGGATCGAGCGCAATCGCCTGTTCGAAGTATGGAATTGCCTTGCCTAGGTTTCCCGGTGAGTTGCTCCAGAAGCGCCAATAGAGCTCCAGTCCTCGCAGGTATGCGTCGTAAGCCGCAGGAATACTTGTTCCGCCGGCCGCATAGGGATCCATTGGTTGGAGCCGCAGTTGGACCAATCCACGATTTGCGCGATGATTCGATCTCGCAGCCTAAAGACATCTGCCCATGCACCTTCGAACCGTTCGTTCTGCTGATGGCCTGTTTGAGTATCGACGAACTCTGTCGTGATTCTGAGGTCGTCGCCCAGTCGCTGGATGCTACCGCTCAGCGAGTATCGGACGTGAAGCTCCTTGCCGATGGCAGTTCGGATTCTTGTCCGTGTCCTTGTAGGTTGATGCGGCCTTATTCGAGCTAACGATCAATCCGCGAACACGCGCCAAATCTGTTGTCAGATCCTCGGTGAAGCCGTCTGCCAGATAGTCTTGTGCGGGATCGCCGCTGAGAATTCTTGAATGGCAGAACCACGATCGACGGCGGCGCATCCCGACCATGCGAGAGCCACCAAGTCAACGCGCCCGCAAGGACGGCGATCAGCAGGATTGCCGCTGTGGCGGTACGCCAATGCCACAACCAGACGCCAGTTGTTCTTTCGCCGATGGTTTTTCCTGCTGCGGCAGGATCTACGATGGCCCGGTACACCCGTACCGGATCGCTGATGTTCTTGACCCTTTGCTCGCCGATGAACTGAAAGCCAACGGGAAGTTTAGCCTTCACCTGGTCATAAGCTGAGCCTGACAGCGCGATGCCGCCTTTGAGCGGCGAGCTGCTGCAACCTGTCGGCGATGTTGACGCCATCGCCATGGATGTCCTCGCCCTCGACGATGACGTCACCCAGATTGATGCCGATGCGGAATTCAAGGCGCCGCTCAGCCGGCAACGGCGCATTGCGCTCCAACTCCGCGCGCTGCATTTCGACCGCGCAGCGCAGCGCAGTCGACAACGCTGCGGAATTCGACCAGCAGGGCATCACCCATGGTCTTGACCAGGCGGCCATGCTGGGCGGCAATCAATGGTTCAAACAACTCATGGAGATCGGCTTGGAAACGCGCGCGCGTTCCCTCTTCGTCGAGCTGGCTATGCCGCGCATAGCCAACGACGTCGGCGATCATCACTGCTGCAAGCCGACGCTCCATCCCCTTTGCTCCGAGTTGGCAATGAGATGTGCTGGGCGGAAGTTTACATGATCTCGGGTTGATCCGCGCGACCGATTTTACAACCCAAAAAGGCTGCAATCCGATGTCGGTGAAGGGTGAGAGAGAAAAACTGGAGCGGGCGAGGCGATTCGAACGCCCGACCCCAACCTTGGCAAGGTTGTGCTCTACCCCTGAGCTACGCCCGCGCTCCGTTTTCGCGCGCGCCGGAGCGGACTTCCGGCGGCGAAGGCTGCGGATCATACGCAGCTTGCAAACGATTGCAAGCAGGACCGGATCTCCCGGACCGAGCCGCAGCTCCGTCATAAACCAAATTCCCTAACGCGCCATTATCCGCCGGCTTTTCCCTGGACTTTTCTCCCTGATAACGTATAATACGTAATTTCGCCTATGCCGCCGCGGCCCGGGCGATGCCTTTGAACCGATGGGAGAAACCGCCATGGCGCAGGACCTGGATGCCGAGCTGGACGATCTGGAATTACGCAAGAACCTGGGAATCCATCCGCGCTGGCGCGACCCGGCCGAGGTGGGCGCGGCCGCCCATGCGCCGCCGCCTCCGCCGCTAACCATTCCGCGCCTGCCCGGCCCGCCGGCCGCCGGATCGATTCCCGGGGCCGCGGCGGCGCGGGCGGCGAAGCTGGCGTCGGACGCCATGGCGCTGGAGCTGGCCCAGGCCGCCGGCGATCCCGCCGCCAGCCGCGAGACGGTGCGCCTGCTGCTGGCGCACCAGGTGGCGGCCGGCCATTCCCTGATGATGCGGCTGACCGCGATCGCCGACGCCTACGTCAATTATGTGCAGCCGGCGGCGATGCGCGATCCCTATCTCAGCCGCTGCCCGCAGGAGGCGGTGCGCCTGGCCCATGGCGCGGCGCGCCTGATGGAGCGGGTGCGCGCCGCAGCACTGGCGCTGCAGCGGCTGGGCTATCCCGGCAGCACCGATCCCCATGCCGCCCGCGCCGCCGCCCCCGATGCCGCAGCCGCCGGAACATAATCCTGATCCGTCAAGTCCCGGGGACAACCCGCCCCCGGCGCCGGCGCCGATGCCCCATCCCGCGCGGCCGGCCGCCGCCCACTTGCGCCGCGGCCGCCTCAACAACGGCAATCCGCCGGGCGATTTCCTGGCCGCGCCCCGCTGCGGTGCCGCCACCCGCGCCGGCCATGAATGCGCGCAACCGGCGATGCGCAACGGCCGCTGCCGCTTCCATGGCGGCAAGAGCACGGGACCGCGCACGGACTCCGGCCTCGCCCGCGCCCGCAACGCGCGGCTGGTCCACGGCTTCCGCAGTGGTGCCCTGATCAAGCTGCGGAGAGAGGCGACGCGTACGGCCCGGCGGTTGAAGCAGCTTGTCCAGGCATCGCGGGACCGCTCTTGTTCTGCAAAGCAAGGAATTGCACGCGGAGACGCGAAGACGCGAAGAAATCGAGGTTCCAGCGGCTTTGCTGTCACCGATCGTGCCACCCTGATTCTTGGCGCGGCCGAAGGCCGCGCCGGAAAACCGCACCGCTCTGTGAGCCCAGGCACCGCCGGCCGGACCGCACATCCTCTTCGCGTCTTCGCGCCTTCGCGTGCCAATCCCTCTTCTGCCGATGCACAGCATTCGCCGCGCCCCGCTGGACATGGGGTCCATCGCTCGGATTTATCGCTCCCGCTGGATGGGGCCCCCGTGCAAAGCGCCGCCTTTGCCGCTACAACATCCGGCCCTCCGCAACAGAGCCTGCCCATGAACGACACGCCGACATCAGCACCAACCACCCAGCCCACCACGCCCGACCAGCTTCTGGCGCGGCTGACCGAGCTTGGCCTCAAGACCCGCACCGTCACCCATCCGCCGGTCTTCACGGTGGAGGAGGCCAAGGCGCTGCGGGGCGAGCTGCCGGGCGCCCATATCAAGAACCTGTTCCTGCGGGACAAGAAGGGGAAGATGTGGCTGGTGGTGGCGGAGGAGGACCGGCCGATCGACCTCAAGGCCCTGGGCGAATTGCTCGGCGGCCGCCTGTCCTTCGGCAGCGCCGACCGGCTGATGACCTATCTCGGCGTCATCCCCGGCGCGGTCACGCCCTTCGGCGTCATCAACGACAGCGGCAACCAGGTGCAGGTGGTCATCGACAAGGACCTGCTGGCCCAGGACCCGGTCAATTGCCACCCGCTCTGCAACGACCGCACCACGGCCATCTCGCCCGGGGATCTCCTGGCCTTTTTCGCCGCCTGCGGCCACCCGCCCGACATCCGGGACCTGTCCCAGGTGGCGCCCAAAGGGGGATGAGCCGGAGGGGGCCCCGCTTGCCCCGGGCCGCCCGGAAACCCATCTAATCCCTTATCTATTCCTCTTAGTACCCCCGGGCGTGATCTCCCCGCCAAATCCGCCTAAACTCCAGTAGACCAAAGGAAACAACGGAAGCGATCATGGAACAATTGTTGGGCATGGCGCCCAAGGCCGGTCCGGCCGGCGCCGATCTGATCAAGGACAGCGACACCGAGCAGTTCGTCACCGACGTCATCGATGCCTCGCAGCAGCAGCCTGTCATCGTCGATTTCTGGGCGCCCTGGTGCGGCCCCTGCAAGCAGCTCGGCCCGCTGCTGGAAAAGGTGGTCAAGGAAGCCCGCGGCACGGTCAAGCTGGTGAAGATCAATGTGGACGAGAACCAGGAGCTGGCGGGCCAGCTCCGGGTGCAGTCGATCCCCGCCGTGTTCGGCTTCGTCAAGGGCCGCCCGGTCACCGCCTTCACCGGCGCGCAGCCGGAAACCCAGATCAAGAGCTTCGTGCAGCGGCTGGTGCAGGCCGCGGGCGGACCCGCCGGCCCGTCGCCGATCGAGCAGGCGATGACCCAGGCCGACGAGGCCCTGGCCGGCGGCGACTTCGCCACCGCCAGCGCCGTCTATGGCCAGGTGCTGGCCCATGAGCCGCAGAATGCCGCCGCCATCGGCGGCCTCGCCAAATGCCATGCGCTGGCCGGCGACGTGCCGGAGGCGAAGAAGATCCTCGCCCGCGCCACCGGCGACCTGGCCAAGCATGCCGCCATCGCCGCCGCGCGCACCGCGGTCGAGCTGGCGGAGGAAGGGCAGAAGGGCCTGGCCCAGGTGTCGGAATTCCGCGCCCGCCTGGCCAAGGATCCGAAGGACCATCAGGCGCGCCTCGATCTCGCCACCGCGCTGTTCGGCGGCGGCGAGCGCGAGACTGCCGTCGACGAGCTGCTGGAGCTCTACCGCCTCGGCCGCGCCTGGAACGAAGAGGCCGCGCGCAAGCAGATGGTGAAGTTCTTTGAAGCCATGGGGCCGACGGATCCCCTGACCATCTCCGGCCGCAAGCGGCTGTCGTCGATGATGTTCTCGTGAGCCGCTGCACGTAGGAGGCGTTGGCGATGCATTACTCTCAATTGTCATCCTCGCGAAAGCGAGGACCCAGGAAAAGCGGGGCGCTCTGCAACCTCTGGGTCCCCGCTTTCGCGGGGATGACAATCTTGGGAGGCCGCGGAAGCTGGCCATGACCAACCCCTTCGACCCCAGCTTCGCGTCGCTGCCGGAGGTGGTGCCGATCTTTCCGCTGACCGGCGTGCTGCTGCTGCCCCGGGGCAAGCTGCCGCTGAACATCTTCGAGCCGCGCTATCTCGCCATGACGCGCGATGCGCTGTCGGCGCCGGACCGGCTCATCGGCATGATCCAGCCGACCGAGCCGGAATCCACCGCCGATGCGCCGGCGGTCTATCCCGTCGGCTGCGTCGGCCGCATCACCGCCTTCGAGGAAACCGACGACGGCCGCTATCTGATCACGCTCCGCGGCCTCTGCCGCTTCCGCATCCTGCGCGAGGTGGATGGCCGCAGCGGCTATCGCCGGGTGGAGGCCGACTACGCGCCCTATACATCCGACATGGCCGAGCCGAAGGAACCGCTGCCCGATCGCGGCCGCCTGCTGGCGATGCTGCGCGCCTATTTCACCCTGCATAAGATCAAGGGCGACTGGGACGCGATCACCCAGACCGAGGACGACCGGCTGGTCAATCTGCTGGCCATGCTCTGTCCCTTCGCGCCCCAGGAAAAGCAGGCGCTGCTGGAAGCGCCCGACCTCGCCGCCCGCAGCCGGCTGATGACCGCCTTGTTCGAGCTCGCGGTCATGAACAAAGACGAAGAGCCGACGGCGCGGCACTGAAAGGCAATCATGTCCGACCGCCCGCACCCGATCGATCCGAAGCTGCTGGAGATCCTGATCTGCCCGGTGGCCCGCACGCCCCTGGTCTATGACGCGCAGAAGCAGGAGCTGATCAGCCGCCAGGCCAACCTCGCCTACCCGATCCGCGACGGGATTCCGATCTTGCTGCCGGATGAGGCAAGGCGTCTGGATGATTGAATTGTGCGACGGCGACATCTTGTAGGGGCGACCTGCGGTCGCCCTGCATTGCCGAGGGCGACCGCAGGTCGCCCCTACATCCGGTGGTGCGCGGCGATGACCAACAACCTCGGCGCCGAACATTGGCCCATCGAGATCCGCCTGAGGAAGGCGGAGAAGATGCTGGAGGTCGACTTCGACAACGGCGTCAGCTTCCGCTACCCGGCCGAGCTGCTGCGGGTGGAGAGTCCGTCGGCCGAAGTCCAGGGCCACGGTCCCCATCAGAAGAAGACCGTGCCCGGCCGCCGCCATGTGGGGATCATGGAGCTGGAGCCGGTGGGCCACTATGCCGTGCGCATCAAGTTCGACGACCTGCACGACACCGGCATCTACTCCTGGAAGTACCTGTACGAAATGGGCGAACGCCAGGACCAGCTATGGAAGGGCTATCTGGAGGCGCTGGCCGCCCAGGGCCTGTCCCGCGATCCCTGACCGTGATACAGTAGCAGGAACATAATCCCCTTCGGAGACAGCCATGGCCGCCGCAGAACAGAGAACCGAAACAGCAAGCGAACCGCGCCGTCTCAAACGCCTGACCGAGGCCCAGCTCGCCGATTACCAGCGCGACGGCTATCTGTTCCTGCGCGGCTTCTTCAGCGCCGAGGAGATGGCGCCGCTGCAGGCGGCCTGCGCCGCCGATCCGGAAATCGGCGGCGCGCTGCAGGCCGTGGCCGACAGCGCCGGCAAGCCCCAGGAAGTCGTGTCCTGGAGCCGGCTATCTGATGATCTCGTCGGCGTGTTTCCCCGCGTCGCCCGGCTCGTCGATGCGACCGAGGATCTGGTCGGCCTGCCGGTTTATCACTGGCATTCCAAGCTCTCGATGAAGAAGCCCGGCAGCGAGGGCCGCTGGGATTGGCATCAGGATTACGGCTACTGGTACTACGAAGGCTGCCTGGCACCGCACATGACCACCTGCATGATCGGCGTCGACCGGTCCGACCGGGAGAATGGCTGCGTGCAGCTCGTGCGGGGATCGCACCTGCTGGGCCGCATCGACCATACCCGCATCGGCGAGGCCACCGGCGTCGATCCGCAGCGGCTGGCGGAGATCATGAAAACTCACGAGGTGATCGACGCGGTGCTGGAACCGGGCGATGCCGCCTTCTTCCATTGCAACATGCTGCATGCCTCCGGCCCCAATAAGAGCGACCGTTCGCGCACGCTGCTGCATTGCTCCTACAACGCCATCGCCAACAGCCCGTTCATCGAGGGGCAGGAGCATCACGCCTATAAGCCGCTGGAGAAGCTGCCCGACAGCGCCATCCTCGACGGCAAGTTCGGCAGCGTGTTCGACCAGCAGGAATTCTTCGCCGCGTCGAAAAAGCCGACTGTCAATCGCTATGGCTACAAGATGCTGAAATACGCCACGCGGGCGAAGGCCCACGACATCAGACGGCGAGCGGTAGGACGGCGTCATGACCACCGAGCTCACCATGCTGGCGCTGTCGGTGGTGCTCGGCATCATCCAGGCCTTCCTTGGCTCGGAAACCGGCGCCGGCCAGCGCTCCCGGCAATGGGCCGCGGGCTCGCGGGACGCTACAGTGCCGCCCCTGACCGGCGTGCCCGCGCGGCTGCAGCGGGCGCAGCGCAATTTTCTCGAAACCTTTCCGCTCTTCGCCGCCGCCGTGGTCGTTGCGCATCTCGCGGGGCGCAATGGCGAGCTTACCTTCTGGGGCGTTCAGCTCTATTTCTGGGGCCGCGTCGCCTATGTGCCGCTCTATGCGATGGGCATCTTCATGGCGCGCTCCATCGTCTGGGGCGTCACCATCCTGGGCATCGTCCTGATCCTCATCGCGCTCCTGTAGGTCGCCATGACCCGCTCACGCAAAAGGAAATCCGCTGATCCCGTGCTAGGAATAATATCTTACCAGCAGGTATACCCGCCATCCGCGACCACAATCGCGCCGGTCATCAGGCTGGCCGCATCCGACGCCAGGAAATGCACGACCGACGCGATCTCCTCCGGCTGGCCCACGCGCCCCATGGGCGTCATGTCCAGCCAGGTCTTGTACATGGCCGGGTTCTCCTTGATGCCGAAGGAGGTGAGCGGCGTCTCGATATAGGTCGGCGCCACCGCGTTGACCCGCACGCCCCGCTGGCCCCATTCGGCCGCGAGCGACCGCGTGAGATGATGCACCGCCGCCTTGGACGCATTGTAGAACGACTGCGGCTGCGGCTTGTTGACGATGAAGCCGGACATCGAACCGATGTTGACGATGGAGCCCTTGCCCTGGGCCAGCATCTGCTTGCCGAAGGCGCGGCAGCACCAGAACAGGCCGTCCACATTGACGTCCATGTGGAAGCGCCAGTGGGCGTCGCTGGTGTCCTCCGCGCGCACGTCGCTCTTGGCCACGCCGGCATTGTTCACCAGGATATCGACCCGGCCATAGTCGGCGATGACGGCAGCCGCGGCCTTGTCCACATCCTTCGACTTGGTCACGTCCAGGGTGACGCCCGAGGCCTTCAGCCCCAGCTTCTTCAGCGCGGCGACGCTCGACTCCACGCGCTCGGGCATCATCTCCGCCACCACCACCTTGGCGCCCGCCTCCGCCAGCGCCTGCGCGCAGGCGAAGCCGATGCCCTGTCCGCCGCCGGTGACCACGGCGACCCTGTCGTTCAGCTTCAGTCTTTCAAGATACATGACCTGTCCTTCTCAACTCATCCAATTGCCGCCGTCCACATTGAACGTCTGTGCGACGACGTAGTCGCTTTCGGCCGACGCGAGAAAAATCGCGCAGCCCACATGATCTTCCGGCCGGCCCATGCGGCCCGCCGGCACCGCTTCGCCCACGAGGCGCTTCTTTTCGCCGGGCTTGCGGTTTTCGTATTTGGCGAACAGCGCGTCCACCTCGTCCCACATCGGCGTATCCACCACGCCGGGGGAGATGCCATTGACGTTGATGCCGTATTTGATCAGGCCGAGCCCCGCCGATTGGGTGAGGCTGATGACGGCCGCCTTCGATGCGCAATAGACGCCCACCAGCGCCTCGCCGCGGCGGCCGGCCTGGGAGGCCATGTTGATGATCTTTCCGCCCCGCTTGGCGGCGATCATGCTCTTCGCCACGGCCTGCAGCGTGAACAGCAGGCCCTTCACATTGACGGCGAAGATGCGGTCATAGCTCTGCTCGGTGATCTCCTCGACCGGCGCCAGGTCGAAGATGGCGGCGTTGTTGACCAGGATATCGATGCCGCCCGCCTTGGATTCCACCTCGGCCACAAGCGACTTGATCGAGTCCATTTTCGTGACGTCGAGCCGGAGGCCAAATGCACCGCCGCCGATCGCAGCCGCGGTCTCTTCGCTCTGTTTGCCATCGATATCGGCGATGCAGACCCGCGCGCCCTCGCGGGCATAGCCTTCGGCGATCGCCCGGCCGATGCCGCGGGCGCCGCCGGTGATGATGGCGGTCTTGCCCTTCAGTCTCATCGGTCACCTCAGCCGCGAAGCGCGCGGCCCTCGGAGTCGAAGCGATGAAGGCGGCTGGCATCCGGAGTCATCCAGACCGGGCTGCCCGGCCCTTGCGGGAACTCGCCGGGTGCCCGGGCGGTGATGCGCCCGAGCGCGCCGCCATCCACATGGAGGAAGGTGTCGGAGCCCAGATGCTCGGCCAGCAGGATCTTGCCCGGCCATTGCCCGCCTGTGGTCGACAGCGCCAGATGCTCCGGCCGGATGCCCACGGTCTGCGCGCCCAGCACCCGCGCCACATCGCCCTGCAGGAAGTTCATCTTCGGCGAGCCGATGAAGCCCGCGACGAACAGGGTGTCCGGCCGGTTATAGAGCTCCAGCGGCGTGCCCACCTGCTCGATGCGGCCCTTGTTCAGCACCACGATGCGGTCGGCCATGGTCATGGCCTCCACCTGGTCGTGGGTCACATAGATCATGGTGGCGCCGAGCGCGGAATGGAGCTGCATGATCTCGATGCGCATCTGCACCCGCAGCGCCGCGTCCAGGTTCGACAGCGGCTCGTCGAACAGGAACGCCTTGGGCTCGCGCACGATGGCGCGGCCGATGGCGACGCGCTGGCGCTGGCCGCCGGAGAGCGCGCGCGGCTTGCGCTCGAGATAGTCGGTGAGGTTCAGCGTTGCCGCGGCCTTGGCCACCTTCTGGTCGATCATCTCCTTCGGCTGGCCCGCCATCTTCAGGCCGAAGGCGATGTTGTTGCGCACGCTCATATGGGGATAGAGCGCGTAGGACTGGAACACCATGGAGAGGCCGCGGCGCGCCGGCGGCACATTGGCCACGTCGACGCCGTCGATCACGATCTCGCCGCCGGTGGTGTCCTCGAGGCCGGCGATCAGCCGCAGCAGCGTGGACTTGCCGCAGCCCGACGGGCCGACGAAGACGACGAACTCGCCGTTGTTGATGGCCAGATTGACGCCGGGAATGACGTCCACATCGCCGAACTTCTTCTGCACGTTCTTGAGCGCGATCGTACCCATGTCACCCGTCCCCGTTCATTTCACGGCGCCGAAGGTCAGGCCGCGCACCAGCTGACGCTGGGCGAACCAGCCGAGTATCAGGATCGGCGCGATAGCCATGGTGGAAGCGGCCGAGAGCTTGGCCCAGAACAGCCCTTCCGGGCTGGAGTAGGAGGCGATGAACACCGTCAGCGGCGCCGCGTCGGATGTCGTGAGGTTCAGGGTCCAGAACGCCTCGTTCCAGGCCAGGATGACGTTGAGCAGCAAGGTCGAGGCGATGCCCGGTATGGCCATGGGCGCCAGCACGAACACCAGCTCCTTCCACAGGGAGGCGCCGTCCATGCGCGCCGCCTCCAGGATCTCGCCGGGGATTTCCTTGAAGTAGGTGTAGAGCATCCAGACGACGATCGGCAGGTTCAGCAGGAACAGCACGCCGACCAGGCCGGCGCGGGAATCCAGCAGATCGGTATCGCGGAAGATGAGATAGATCGGGATCAGCGCGCCGACAGGCGGCATCATCTTGGTGGAGAGCATCCACAGCAGCAGATCCTTGGTGCGCTTGGCCGGCGCAAAGGCCATGGCCCAGGCCGCGGGAATGGCGAACAGCAGCGCGATGACGGTGGAGCCCAGCGCCAGGATCACCGAGTTCATGGCGAAGCGGAAATAGTCCGACCGCTCGTTGACGATCCCGTAGTTCTCGGTGGTCCAATCGAAGAACAGGAACTTCGGTGGCGTCGAGAAGGCCTCCAGCTCCGTCTTGAAGCTGGTCAGGATGGTCCAGAGGATCGGGAAGAAGATGGCGAAGCCGATCGCCCAGGCGAAGGCCGTGGTGATCACCCTGCGTTGCATCGGTTGCCGGCGCGCCATGACTTCTAGCGCCTCCAGGTTCTTGCCGATCATCCTGACCAGGAAGAAGGCCACGATGTTGGCGAGGATGACGGCGACGATGCCGCCGGCGGAGGCGCCGCCGATATCGTATTGCTGCAGGGCCTGGGCATAGACCAGGAACGGCAGGTTGGTGGTCGACGCGCCGCCGCCTGTCGGTGACCTGAATCTCCGCGAACACGTTCAGCAGGAAGATGGTCTCGATCAGGATGACGACGGTGATCGGGCGGGCCAGGTGCGGCAGCACGATATGGTAGAAGTAGGAGAGCGCCGGCGTGCCATCCATCTCCGCCGCTTCCTTCTGCTCCTCATCCAGCGACTGGATCGCGGTCAGCAGAATGAGCGTGGCGAAGGGCAGCCATTGCCAGGCCACCATCATGATGATGGCGGTCAGCGGCGCATCGGCGAACCAGTCGATCGGCTGCAGCCCGACGGATTTCATGATCCAGGCGAAGAAGCCGGACACCGGATGCATCAGCATGTTCTTCCACACCAGCGCACTGACCGTCGGCATGACGAAGAACGGCGCGATGACCATGATGCGCACGAAGCCGCGGCCGAAGATCGGCTGGTCCAGCAGCAGCGCCAGCAACACGCCGCCGACGATGGTGATGACCAGCACGGCGCCGACAAGCTGCAGCGTCTTGGCAAGCGCGGACAGGAAGGCCGGATCGGTGAGGAAGTACCGGTAGTTCATCAGCCCGGCGAAGGATTCATTGCCGGGATCCAGCAGATTGTAGCGCAGCAGCGAGAACCAGATGGTCATGCCCAGGGGCACGATCATCCAGAGGAACAGCGCCACCACCGAAGGTGCCACCGCAAGCCTGCCAACGATGCCCGTCTGTCGCGTCGCCATGGCTTCAGAGCCTCGCGAAGCTGGTTATCAGGTGAGAAAAACGTCCCCGGCGGAAATCTCCCTGGGAGAAATGACTGCCCGGCTGGCACCGGGCAGTCGAGTTCGGCAGGGAGATATGGCCTACTTTATGTAGCCGGCTTTGGTCATCTCGCGGGTCGTCACGTCCTGTGCCGCCGCGAGAGCCTCGTCGACCGTACTGTCGCCCGCCAGCGCGGCGGAGAACAGCTGGCCCACGGTCGTGCCGAGTCCCTGGAATTCGGGGATCGCCACGAACTGCACGCCCACATAGGGCACCGGCTTCACCGTCGGATGGGTCGGATCGGCCGAGTTGATGGAATCCAGGGTCATCTGGGCGAACGGCGCCGCCTTCAGATATTCCGGATTCTTGTAGAGCGAGGTCCGCGTGCCCGGCGGCACGTTGGCCCAGCCTTCCTTGGCGGCGACGATATCCAGATAGCCCTTGCTGGTCGCCCAGGCGACGAACTTCTGCGCCGCTTCGGTCTTCTGCGAGCCGGCAGGAACGGCCAGGGACCAGGCCCACAGCCAGTTGCCGCGCTTGCCCAGGCCGTTGTCAGGCGCCAGAGCGAAGCCCACCTTGTCCGCGACCTTGGAGTCCTTCGGATTGGTGACGAAGGAGGCCGCGACCGTGGCGTCGATCCACATGCCGCATTTGCCGGAATTGAACAGCGCCAGGTTCTCGTTGAAGCCGTTGGACGACGCGCCCGGCGGGCCGGCGTCCTTCATCAGGTTGACGTAGAAATCCAGCGTGTTCTTCCATTCCGGCTGATCGAACTGCGGCTTCCAGTTCTCGTCGAACCAGCGCGCGCCGAACGAGTTCGCCGTCGCCGTGAGGAAGGCCATGTTCTCGCCCCAGCCGGCCTTGCCGCGCAGGCAGACACCATAAGTCTCGCCGGCCTTGTCGGTCATCTTGCGCGCCGCATCGGCGACGAATTCCCAGGTCGGCGCATCCGGCATCTTCAGCCCGGCCTTTTCCATCAGGTCGGTGCGGTACATCACCATCGAGCTTTCGCCGTAGAACGGCGCGGCATAGAGCTTGCCGTCATGGGAGAGGCCGGCGCGGATCGCCGGCAGGAGATCGTCCACGTCGTAGTCGGCGCCCAGATTGTCGAGCGGCACCAGCCAGCCCTTGGCCGCCCAGATCGGCACTTCATAGGTGCCGATGGTCAGCACGTCGAACTGGCCGCCCTTGGTGGCGATGTCGGTGGTCACCTTCTGCCTGAGAACGTTTTCCTCAAGCGTGACCCACTCGAGCGTGATGTCGGGATTCTTCGCCGTGAAATCCTCGGTCAGACCCTGCATGCGGATCATGTCGCCGTTGTTCACGGTGGCGATGGTGAGCTTGGTCTGAGCCGCGGCTGTCGTTGCTGTAGCGGCCAACAGAACGGCGCCGAGAACGCCGCGCAAGACGCGTTTCATATGTCCTCCTCCCATGAGCTCATTGTGAGCTTTTGCCAACTTATAGGGCATATACACAGGCAGGAAGGGGGGCCGAGTCAATCGAGATTCGTCGCTGCAATGCAGCATTACAGCGTAACTTGGCGGCTTACATGCTGATATGTAATTATTATCCGCCTCTGAGCATTCGCCACTTATTTCAGCAAACGCTCAGCCATCAGCTCGTTGGTGATCAGGCCATTGAGCAGTTTGCCGCGCAACGCGCCGCGAATCGCCTTAAGGCGCGACGGCGCCATGGCGACGCCGATCATCCGGCGGCGCACCGGCTGCTGCAGCGGCACGCTGAGCACTCGGTCGTTGGTGAGGCCGTCGATCAGCTGGCCGTCGCCATCGAAGGCCCAGCCGATGATCTCGCCGACGCCGCCGGCCTTCACCAGGGCGCGCATCTCGTCGGGCTTGACGAATCCGTCGCGCAGCAGCGGCGCGTCGTCGCCGATGCTGCCGATGCCGACGAAGGTGATGTCGGCCTGATGGGCCAGCTCGGTCACATTGCGCAGCGGCTGCTGCGACAGCAACAGCGCGCGTTCATGGGACGGTGGTGGCGATAACCGGCAGCGGCATCGGATAGTGCGGCGCCTTCACCGCATCGGCGATTCGGCTGACGGCATCATACTGCGAGGCCGAACCGTCGGGCGCGATGTTGCCGACCAGCGATACGACTTTGTGCTGCGGGCAATCCATCGGCGTCATCTGCTCCGCCATGGCGCGCATCATGCGGCCGGTGCCCATGGCGACGATGATCGGGTGCTGGCGAGACCAGGTAGCGTTCCAGCTCGGCCGCCGCCGCTTCGGCAACGCCGATGGTCGTGGAATTGGATTCGGGATCGGCGGGGACGACTTCGCAGATCTCGAAGCCGTAGACGGATTTCAGCCGCTCCGACAGCTCCAGGCAGTGGCTGATCGGATGATCGAGCCGCACCTTGATCAGCTTCTCGCTGACCGACAAGCGACACCAGCCGCTGCGCTGTCTGCCGGCTCACGCCCAGCTTGCGGGCGATCTCGTCCTGGGTATTGCCGGCGATGTAGTAGAGCCAGCCCGCGCGCGCGGCGTCATCCAGCCTGTCGGCTTCAGAGTCAGGCTTTCGGGCCATGTCTTCACTCCCCGTGAGGGCCGGAAAGATAGACCCGCGGCTGTGGGAATGAAAAGCCTGTGTCTCCTTCCACCGTCTGCATGGATGAAAGACAACAATAGAAGTTCCCCTCTCCCCTTGGGGGAGAGGGGAATTTTGAGTGCACCTCGAGAGGCCAACTCTGCCCGCGGCACAAGTTATCTCAACCAATCACCGCGCCAGCCCTTCGAACCCGCGGAAGAACAACGCCATGCTGGACAGTTCCCGGTCGGCCCGCGCCGTCTGCTGACCGCTGCGGTAGCCGGCGGCGAAGTGGCTGCCGCCGGTGAAGCGCCAGACCTGCATGCCGGCCGCCCGTGCCGCCTGCACGCCCATGTCGCTGTCCTCGACCACCAGGCATTCCCCCGGCAGAACCCTCATCGAGTTGGCGGCCAGCAGGAACAGGTCCGGCGCCGGCTTGCCGCGCTTGACCATGGAGCCGGTGAAGAGCTTGCGCCGCTTGCCGTTGCCATTGCCGAAGCCGGCGATGGCCAGGGAGCGGGTCGCCCGCTCGGTGCCGCTGCTGGTGGCGATGCAGGCGGGCACCCGCAGCGCCGCCAGCACATCGGCAGCGCCCGGCATCGGCCTGAGTTCCGTTTGGAACCGCTGCAGCAGGGCTTCGCGGTAGCGGGCCTCGAACTCCCGCGGCAGGTCGCGGCCGGAGGACTGAGTCACCGTCTCGGCGACGGTGGCAAAGCTGCGGCCCAGACAATGCTCGAACAGATAGGGGAGATCGACGTCGATGCCCTCGACCGCCAGCTGCTGCATCAGCACGGTGGCGCTGATCAGTTCGCTGTCGATCAGCACGCCGTCGCAATCGAAGATGACCAGGGAGATTCCGTCCACGGGCGGGGGCGCTGCCTAAAAGGACGATCCGTCCTTGCGGGTGAAGGAAAATTTTCCGTCAGCACCGAGCCTGCCCTGCATGTCGATGTCGGGGTAGCTGACTTCGTCATTGGCGCTCTTGTCGCCCACCACCAGCAGCACTACGTCCGCGTCCGTGCGGTTGAGGAAACGGTGGGCATCGCCGGTGCCGGCGGGAAATCCCGCGCACTTGCCCGGGCCGAGGGTCTGCGCGCCGCCGTTTGTTTCCAGCACCGTCTCGCCCGACAGCACGTAGACGAACTCGTCCTGGGTGCTGTGGGCATGGCGGTAGGAGGATTGCCCGCCCGGCAGGATGCGCGTGATGTTGACGCCGAAATTCTTCAGGCCGGCGTGCTGGCCGAGGCGGCGGTTGAAGCGCTTCGCCGCCGCGGCGCGATAAGGCTCCGGATAGCTGGTGGCGTTGCTCTCGGCCACATCGGCGGGATCGAAGGCGGGCGACTTCGGTTTGCTCATGGGACGGGCTATGAGGCTGTTTATACTTGGCGGGATTCACGTAGCCGCGGCGAGCATAGCATCAATTTCGGCCGCGCAAGAAGGCCGCTGAATCCCGCCGATTCACGCCGGCACGCCCGGTTGTCACTCCTCCTCGGCCTCGGCGCTGGCGCAGGGCCATTCCGGCGGCGGCGTCAGGCCGGCCGGAAGCTTGGTCGTTTCGTCGCCGCAGGTGGCGTTGAGTTGTTCCTGTTCGAGCTGGAGCGCTTGGGAGAGATCGGCGCCGCGCAGATCGGCGCGGTAGAAATCGGCGTCGCTGAGATCGGCGCCCGGGAAAATCGCGCCCCGCAGGTCGGCGCGCGCCAGATAGGCGGCATGCATATGGGCATCGGTGAAATCGGCTTCGGCGAGGATCGCGCGGCCGAATTCCACCTTGTGCATTGTCGCGCCGGCGAAGCGGGCCTTCGTCAGGTTGGCGCGATGCAGCTCGGTCTTGATCAGGATCGCGTTGGAGAAATCGGCGCCCTGCATGTTGGCGCGATCGAACATCGCCTTCGTCATGTCGGCGCCCACGACCTTTGCGCCCGCCAGCCGTGCTCTTGCGAACGTGGCTTCCGTGAGATTAGCGCCGCTGAGATTGGCATCGGCGAAATCACTGCGGCTGAGATCGGCGCTCGTCATGACGGCGCTCGAGAGGTCGACGCCGCTGAAATCCAGCTTGGTCTTGTCGCATTTCGTCCAGTCGACGGCCGGGCCCGGCGCCGCATTGCAGGCCGCAGCGGCGGGCGACGCAAAAGCGCCCATCAACAGCACAACCGCGAGAAATCCTATCAGCCTGTGTTTCATGATCTGCCTTGCTTGATTTTCGTGAATCTTATCGCGGCTGCTTTGATTTGCCGCAAACATTCCTACGGCGCTGGCATCCGGAAGTTGCAGGCCCGGCGAATGAAATCCGCCGCACATTATAGGCCGGATCGCCGGAATCTACAGCGGTTCGCCGCGCACGAGGCGCGGCAGGTCGCCCACCACCCCCATGGCATGGCGCATGAACAGGCGCTTCAGCGGCGCGACCTGATTGACCGCGGCAAGGCCGAGATCGCGGACCAGCCGCACCGGCGCCAGATCGGTGGAGAACAGCCGGTTCAGGCTGTCGGTGACCGCGATCAGGGCCATGGTGTCGAAGCGCCGCCAGCGCTCATAGCGCTCCAGCGCCGTGGACTGGCCGGGGTCGAGGCCGAGGCGCTGGGCATCGACGATGCATTCCGCCAGGGCCGCCACATCGCGCAAACCGAGATTGAGGCCCTGGCCGGCGATGGGATGGATGGCGTGGGCCGCATCGCCCACCAGCGCCAGGCGGTGATCCACATAGCGGTCGGCGTGGGACAGGGACAGCGGATAGCCGAAGCGGCGGCCGGCGGGTTTCAGGCGGCCGAGGCTGAGGCCGAAGCGGCGTTCCATTTCCAGGCCGAAGGCTTCGTCGTCGAGTGCCAGCATCGCGGCGGCGATCTCCTCGCGCTCGGTCCAGACGATGGAGGAACGATTCTGCCTGCCCGCCGGCACCATCGGCAGCATGGCGAAGGGCCCGGCCGGCAGGAAATGCTCGTGGGCCACGCCTTCATGGGGCCGTTCGTGATGCACGGTGCAGACGATGCCGGTCTGCGCGTAATTCCATTGCGTGACGTTGATCCCGGCTTCGCTGCGCAGCGGCGAGCTGCGGCCATCGGCGGCGATCAGCAGCTTGGCGGCGATGGCGCGGCCGTCGGCGAGATGCAGAGTTGCATTGCCGCCGCCGCGTTCGGCGCCGGCGACCCGCGCCGGCGCCAGATGGCGCAGCCGCGGCAGTTCCTTCGCGCGGGCCAGCAGGGCGCGGCGTATCTCCCGGTTCTCGACGATGAAGCCCAGGGGCGGCGGCGGGCCGCGGCGATCGGCCAGCAGGCGATGGTCGTAATGGAGGAACAGGCGGCTGGCCCCGCCGGCGCCATCGCCATCGGACACCCTGATATGCAGGATCGGCTGCGCGGCGTCCTTCAGATGCCGCCAGACCCCGATGCCCGCCAGCGCCTGCTGCGAGCCATAGGCGATGGCGGAGCTGCGGCCGTCATAGGCGTCGCCGGTCATATGATCCGGCGTCTCGGCATCGATGACGGCGGCATCCAGTCCGGCCTCGGCCAGGGCGATACCCAGGGTCAGGCCGACCAGCCCCCCGCCAGCGATCGCCACCTCAACCGGTTGATTTTCCGTCATTTGTCGGCTCCGGACCTGCCTCCCCCAACTTTCGGCCCCCGGTCCGCGAATGTCCAGGGCGGCAAAGCCGCAAGGCCGGCGTGGGGTCGAATCGGGGCTGCAGTTGCGATTCCGGCCCGGAACGGCATCAGGCAGCCGGGAACATTTCGCGCACGGGAAAGCTTGTCCGGGGATTCACCCGCCGGTACAATCGGTTCCAGGGATTCTCGCGAGTTTATGTTTAGAAATAGGGCGCTGAGCGCGGAACGGCGCGGGCGATCGGCAGGCATGGCGGCAGACCGGCTCGAGGCATTGACCAGCTACCACCCGTTCACCCGGCTGAACGGCCTGTTGAGCGGCCTGAAACCGCCGGCCGGGCTGGATCCGGTGCTGCTGTCGGTGGGCGAGCCCCAGCAGACGCCGCCGCCCATGATCATGGCCGAGCTGCAGCGCCATCAGGAGCAATGGGGTAAATATCCCCTGGCGCCCGGGACAGCCGAGTTCCGAGGGACCGTGCGGGACTGGCTCAACCGGCGCTACAGGCTGCCGTCAACCATGATCGATCCTGACCGGCATATCCTGCCGGTGGCCGGCACCCGCGAGGCGCTGTTCATGATCGCACTCTCGGCCGTTCCCGAAGCCGGGATCGGAAAAAGACCGGCCGTCCTGATGCCCAATCCGTTCTACCACGTCTATGCCGGGGCGGCGGCAATGGCCGGCGGCGAGCCGGTGTTCCTGTCCTCCACCATCGCCAACGGATTCCAGCCGCGGCCGCAGGATGTGCCCGAAGATGTGCTGGCGCGCACGGCCCTTGCCTATGTCTGCTCGCCGGCGAATCCCCAGGGCTCGGTGGCGTCGGTGGATCTGCTGAAGGCCTGGATAGCAGCGGCGCGGCGGCACAACTTCATCGTCGCCTTCGACGAATGCTATGGCGAAATCTATGGCGATGTGGCGCCGGCCGGAAGCCTGGAGGCGGCGGCGCTGCTGGGCGGTGAGTTGGATCACGTCGTGGCGTTCCATTCCCTGTCGAAGCGATCGGGGGCGCCGGGCTTGCGCAGCGGATTCATTTGCGGCGATCCCAAGCAGATCCAGCGCGTGACCCAGCTGATCAACTATGGCGGCGTCGCCGTGCCCGGGCCGATCATCGCGGCGTCCACGGCGCTGTGGCGCGACGAGGCCCATGTGGAAGCGGGCCGCGCCAGATATCGCGCCAATTTCGATGCCGCTGAGCGCATCCTGGGCCAGCGCTTCGGTGCGCCCCGGCCGGCCGGCGGATTCTTTCTGTGGCTCGATGTCGGCGACGGCGAAGAGGCCGCGAAAGTGCTATGGTCGCGGGCGGCCTTGCGCGTGCTGCCGGGCGGCTATATGGCCCGTCCTGACAGCAATGGCCACAATCCCGGCCAGCGCTATATCCGGGTGGCGCTGGTGCATGATCCCGCGACCACGGCGGCGGCGCTGCAGCGCCTGGCCGACGTGCTGATGCCGCTGGCCGATGCCGGCGAGCGAATTTCATCCAGCCCGCAAGCGAGGGTGGGAGCATGACGATGAGCGACATCATTTCCTTCTCGGGCAAGACGCGCCTGCTGCCGCCGGCGGCGAAGGAATTCATCAAGCGGCGCCTCGCTGAAGTGCTGGGCATCCTGCTGATGGCGGCAGGGCTCGCCTATTGCCTGGCCGTCGTCACCTTCAATCCCGGCGATCCCTCGCTGAACAAGGCAAGCGATGAGCCGGTGCGGAATCTGCTGGGCAAGTGGGGCGCTGTTGTCGGCGACTTCGTGCTGCAGAGCGTCGGCCTGGCGGGCCTGGCGATCGGCGTGGTGTTGATCGCCTGGGGCTGGCAGGCGGTGCGGGACAATTGGCGCGGCCGAACCTGGCTGCGGCTGGCGCTGCTGCCGCTGGCGGTGCTGATGCTCGCGGTGACCCTGGCGGCACTGCCCCATCTCAGCGGCTGGCCGCTGGTGAGCGGCATGGGCGGCGCCACCGGCGACATGATGCTGGGATTCCTCACCGGCAGCACGGGCCTGGCGGCGGCGATCGTGTCGCTGATCGCGCTGACGCTGGCGGCGCTGCTGCTGTTCTTCTCCCTGGGATTGCCGCTCTTGTCCTATGTGCTGTTCGGCCGGCAAGTGCATCGCGGCGTCGGCGCTTCCGGCAGCGTGATTCAATGGCTGCTGGCGAAACTCAACTTCCGTAGCCGCGACAGTGATGAGGCGGGCCAGCGCCGCGCCGAGCGCAGCCGGGAGCAGCGCGCCGAGCATCGCGAGCCGCGGCTGACCAACGACATCGACGAGGATGAAGAGGTCGAGATCGCCGCGCCACCGCCGCGCAATGCAGAGCGCCGCGCGGCACCGGTGGTGACGAAGCCCGTGAAAGCGAAGCCGCGCAAGAACAGCGACAAGCAGGGCCTGCTGGATCTCACGCCCAACGAGCGCTATGCGCTGCCGTCGCTCGACCTACTGCACAAGGCGCCGGTGACGACCGGGCAGCAGCGCATCAACGACGACTCCCTGCAGAAGAATGCGCGCCTGCTGGAAACCGTGCTCGACGATTTCGGCGTCAAGGGCGAGGTGCAGCAGGTGCGGCCCGGCCCCGTGGTGACGCTGTACGAGTTGGAGCCCGCGCCCGGCACCAAGACCAGCCGCGTCGTCGGCCTGGCCGACGATGTGGCGCGCAGCATGAGCGCGGTGTCCGTGCGCATCGCCGTGGTGCCCGGCCGCAGCGTCATCGGCATCGAGCTGCCGAACCGGCTGCGCGAGACGGTGGTCTTGCGCGAACTATTGGAAGCGGCGGAGTTCGAGCGCACCTCGGCGAAGCTGGCCCTGATTCTCGGCAAGGACATCAGCGGCGCGCCGGTCACGGTCGATCTTTCGCGCATGCCCCATCTCCTGATCGCCGGCACCACCGGCTCGGGCAAGTCCGTCGCCATCAACACCATGATCCTGTCGCTGATCTACCGGCTGTCGCCCGATCAGTGCAAGTTCATCATGATCGATCCCAAGATGCTGGAACTTTCCGTCTATGACGGCATTCCCCACCTGCTGTCGCCCGTGGTCACCGATCCGCGCAAGGCGATCGTGGCGCTGAAATGGACGGTGCGGGAAATGGAGCAGCGCTATCGCCTGATGTCGAAAGTCGGCGTGCGCAACATCGAGGGCTACAACATGCGCGTGGCCCAGGCGCGCGAGAGCGGCGAGGTGCTGACCCGCAAGGTGCAGACCGGATTCGATCCCGATAGCGGCGCGCCGGTCTATGAAGAAGAGAATATGAGTCTCGATGCCCTGCCGTTCATCGTCGTCGTCGTGGACGAGATGGCGGACCTGATGCTGGTGGCCGGCAAGGATATCGAGGCGGCGATCCAGCGCCTGGCGCAGATGGCCCGCGCCGCCGGCATCCATATCATCATGGCGACTCAGCGGCCGTCGGTCGATGTCATCACCGGCACGATCAAGGCGAACTTCCCGTCGCGGGTCAGCTTCCATGTCACCTCGAAGATCGATAGCAGAACGATTTTGGGCGAAACCGGGGCAGAGCAGCTGCTGGGCCAGGGCGACATGCTCTATATGGCCCATGGCGGCCGCATCACCCGCGTCCATGGGCCGCTGGTGACCGATCGCGAGGTGGAATCTGTCGTCCGCTTCCTTAAAGAACAGGGGACGCCTACCTATATTGATGACGTCACCCGCGACGACGAAGAGGAGATGCCGCCGGAGGCGGGAACGTTCAGCGAGGGTTCAGACGATGGCCTCTACGATCAGGCCGTTGCGCTGGTCTGCAGGGAAGGCAAGGCGTCCACAAGCTTCGTGCAACGCTATCTGCAGATCGGCTATAACCGCGCCGCCCGCATCATCGAGCGCATGGAAAAAGAGGGCGTGGTGAGTACGGCGAACAGGGTCGGCAAGAGGGAAGTCCTGGCAAGGAACATCGATAGGGATGAATAGATAAATGACTGCTGATCTGACGAGACCTGCTCTTTTGCCGCGGCGGCGCGTTCTGCGTGCCGGCGCGGGATTGGCGATGCTGCCACTGCTATCAGCGCTGGGCGCAGGCACCGCACGCGCGGAACTGACCGATCAGGATCTGGCCGACGTCAAGCGCGTCGAATCCTACATCAACAATATCGGCACGCTGCAGGCGAGCTTTCAGCAGCAGGATCCGAACAATTCCATCTCCACCGGCCGCATCTATCTGCGCCGGCCCGGACGCATGCGGGTGGAGTACGATCCGCCCAATCCGATCCTGATCATCGCCGACGGCGTGCTGATCAGCCAGGTGGACCGCAAGCTGGGCGAGCTCAGCCAGATGCCGCTGAAGCAATCCACGGCCTGGTTCCTGCTGCGCGATCCCATCGAGATCGGCGACAACATCACCGTCACCAAGGTGGACCGGCGGCCCGGCCTGCTCAGCGTCACCATGTACGAGAACGACGAGGCGGATAACGGCACGGTGGAGCTGATCTTCCTCGACGATCCGATGATGCTGACCCAGTGGATCGTCACCGACGGGGATGCCAACCAGGTGCGCGTCGGCCTGATCAACGTCGAGACCGGCCTGCAACTTCCCGCCAGCCTGTTCGCCACGCCGCGGGTGTTCACCAACGACAGCGAGAAATAGCCGGCGGCGGATTTCGCGCCGCCGTCGCGATCGCTTAACGCATTGCTGGCAGGATGAAATGTCCGCCGGGGCGGTCTTGCGGGCCTCGGAGGCCGATGCCATCTTGGCGTGAACAGCACGCGAGGCGACATGCAGCTCGAGGCGCAGGCACCTGTCATCGGCATTCCCGTCTGCCTGAGGCAGTTGGATGAGCAGCCGTTCCATGTGGTGGGCGAGAAATACATCACCGCCGTGGCCGAGGCGGCCGGCGGCTTGCCGCTGCTGCTGCCGGCCCTGGGAAGCCAATGGAATTTCAAGGAGTTGGTCGGCAAGCTCGACGGCCTGATGATGACCGGCAGCCCGTCCAATGTCGCCGTCCACCACTATGGCGGAGCCCCGGACCGGTCCGACAGCCCCCAGGATCCCGCCCGGGATGCCACCACCCTGCCGCTGATCAGGGCGGCAATAGAGGCCGGTCTCCCTTTGTTCTGCATCTGCCGGGGCTTCCAGGAATTGAACGTCGCCTTGGGCGGCACACTGCATACCCAAGTTCACAATGTCGTGGGCAGGACCGATCACCGGGCGCCCAAAGGTACATTTGAAGAACGCTATGGCCCCCGGCATCCGGTCAAATTGACGCCTGACGGCCAGTTTGCCCAGATTTTGGGCAGCACCGAGATCCAGGTAAACTCCCTCCATTGGCAGGGAATCGACCGGCTGGCACCCGGGTTGACCGCCGAAGGGACCGCCCCCGACGGCACGGTCGAGGCCGTGCGGGTGACCGCAGCTCGCAATTTTGCCTTGGGAGTTCAATGGCATCCGGAGTTTCGGGCGGCCGAGAACCCGGTTTCCCTGGCGCTGTTCCAGGCCTTCGGCAAGGCGGCACGGGCCCATGGCCGGACCAAGCAGGGACATCGGAGCTTCCAGGCGGCCTGATTTTTCATCCGGCAGATTTCGCATGCCCCCTAGCCGTGTCATGCGTGGGGCGCATGTCTGAATCCGCCGAGCAAACATTGAAAATTCAACCTTTCGGTGCCATTCTTACACTCACACAGTGGTCGTGACCGCAACGGCCACGATCGTCCGGGGTGGCTTCCCCTACCATCGCGGACTCCGAGAGGAACTGAGAGCGCCCGGTCCCCCCCTGACCGGGCGCTCGCCGTTTGAGAAAACTCCCGCGCATTCGATTCGTATCGGATCATTTCGTCCGAGGGCGCCGCGACTCATTGTGAGGTCCGCGGCGAATCGCCTAACTTGCCGGCCCTGCCCGCAACGATTCCCGATCGAAGAAAAATCCGCCGATGCGCCTCGTCACCTGGAATGTGAATTCGGTTCGCCTGCGTCTGGAGAATCTCAAGCGGCTGTCGGAGACTCTGCAGCCCGATGTGATCTGCCTGCAGGAGACCAAGGTCGTCGACGATGATTTCCCGCGCGACGGCATCACGGCACTGGGCTATGGCCATCACGTCATCCATGGCCAGAAGTCATATAACGGCGTCGCGATCTTTTCCCGCCTGCCGCTGCGCAAGCCGCAGCTTCTGAACTGGTGCGGCAAGGAAGACCGGCGCCATGCGGCGGTGCTGCTGCCCAACGGCGTCGAGCTGCACAACTTCTATGTGCCGGCCGGCGGCGACATTCCCGATCCCAAGAAGAACGACAAGTTCGCCCACAAGCTGCGCTTCATCGAGGAGATGAAAGCCTGGTCGGCGGAGATGAAGCGGCGGCGGCGCAAGGGCATCATGGTGGGCGATCTCAACATCGCGCCGCTCGAGAATGACGTGTGGTCGCACAAGCAGCTGCTGGATGTGGTGAGCCACACGCCGGTGGAGACCGAGGGCCTGACTGCCGTGCAGAAGACCGGCGGCTGGGTCGATGCGGTCAGGCATTTCGTGCCGCCGACGGAACGCATCTATAGCTGGTGGAGCTATCGCGCGGCGGATTGGGCGGCGTCGGACCGCGGCCGCCGCCTGGATCATGTGTGGGTGACGCCGTCGGTGGCGGCCGATCTCAAATCCGCGCAGATCCTGCGCGAAGCCCGCGGCTGGGCGACGCCGTCGGATCATGTGCCGGTGATCGTGGATTTCGCATGAGTGTTCTTCACTCCGTTCAAATCACTACATCACAAGCATCAAAAAGATTGTCATCCCCGCGAAAGCGGGGACCCAGAGGTTGCATGGCGCTCTGCTTCTCCTGGGTCCCCGCTTTCGCGGGGATGACAACTTGAAGTGCGGAGTTTAAATCGCGCGATAGACGAAGTAGCGGTTGGGCACCATGTCGGGCACTGTCAGGGCCTGCAGCTCTGCGGTTTCCACCGGCTGATCGCTGACGAGTATGCCGCCTTTCGCCAGCGCCGCGCGCAGGCCCGGGCCGATCTGTTCATAGAGTTTCTTCGTCGCCGGTTTGTCGGCGGAGCCGAGATCGCTGTGCAGCAGTGCCGCCGGCTGGCCGATGAACTGAACCGCCCGCGGCAGGTTTTCCGTTACTTCGCCCTGTATCAGATCCTCATCCGGCGGCGTGCAGTCGGGATAGGCGCCAACCTTGCGCTCGAAGACAAAGATGCGACGGTCTTTGATATTCTCGCGCAAATGATCATAGGAGCGGCCATTGCCGAGGCCCAGTTCGACCACAGGCCCGGGAAGGCCGTTGATGAGTCCGAAGGCATAGTTCAGCGCGGCGCGTTGCGCTGTCAGGCGGCGGATGAAACTATCAAGGCGGCTCATGATCTACAGCAATCCTGAATAATTAATCGGCAGCTACGCAACCCGCGACAGCGCTTCGCGCAGTTTCACTGTCGTATCTTCCAGGCGATGAGCCAGGACGCGCATGACTTCCACGCCCATGGCCGGGAAGTCGGTGACCATGCGGAAGAACAGCTCCTTGGTGATCTTGAGGGTGACGAGCGGCGTCGCGGCGCGCACGGTGGCGGTGCGCGGCACGTCGCAGAGGATGCCGATATCGCCGACGAATTCGTTCTTGCCCAGCTGCGCCACGGTCAGCGGCCCCTTCGGCGAATTCACCACCACATCGGCGGTGCCGTCGACGATGATATAGGCGGCGTCGGAATTGTCGCCCTGGCGGAACAGGTCCTGGCCTTCGCTGTAGGTGACGCGCTCGCTGGTGAAGGCGAGGAGCTTGAGCTTGGCCGGCTCCACTTTGGCGAACATGGGAATACGGCGTAACAGCTCGACATCGTCGTTGATGCTCATCGCCTTCTCCTTTCCTTCACTGCGCCGCCGCTTGCTGGTGCAGGATGCTGCCTGGCTTATCCAGCTCGCTGGCGGCGCCCTGCGCGACGACGCGCCCGGCCTTCAGCACGAGGACGCGCTCAAACTGGCGGGCATGTTCGGCATGGGATAGTACCCAGATCACGCCGCGGCCGGCGCGGCTCTTGAGGATATTGCTCATCACCTTGGCCTGCGCGGCGGAATCCAACTGCGACGTCGACTGATTGAGCAGCAGCAGGTCCGGCCGTTTCACCAGCGCCCGCGCCAGATCCAGCTTCTGCCGCTGCGCCGCCGACAGCCGTTTGCCGCCGATACCCACGGGGAAGTCCAGGCCGACCTCAACCACGTCGCGCCGCAGGCCAAGGGCGCCGAGCACGTCGGTGATCACCTTCAGCACGCGTTCCGCCGCCTGGGCCTGGCCATAGACCAGGCGGCCGAACAGGATGTTGTCCTGCAGCGTGGCGGCGGCGATGTAGCGATCCTCTTCATAGAAATCCACCGCGCCGATCAGCGGCGCCGGCAGATTGTCGGCAAACGCCTCGCGCGCTTTCAGTATCTTTTCTTCCAGCGCATCGTCGATCAGGCCCAGGCGATGGCGGGCATCGATATAGGGCATGGAGACCGCCATCAGCTTCGAGCGGTCGGCGGCGTTCATGGCCGCGCCATCCTTGCCGATGCGCGCCAGCAGATTGCGGAACTCCGGCAGATCGTCGGCGTCGATGAAACTGAACTGCTCGAAGAACGGATGGCCGGCCGGCAGATCGGCGAACAGTTCCACCATGGTCTCGGCGATCTGGCGGCCGACATGGGCCAAGGGCAGCATCAGGTCCTGGCTTTCCAGGATTTGCCGCACATAGGCGTTGTCCATGATCTGTCCGGCGCGGAAGGCTTCGCCCGTGGGCGTGCCGAACAGCAGGTTCTCGGCGATCGACAGGTTCTTGTTGTAGCGGCTGCGGTCGAACGGCTCCACCAGGGCCGCCAGGACGGGATCGCTCATGCGGTTGCGGAACTCATCCCGCGCCTTCAGCATGCGCGTCGCGAGCTCGGGCCGGATGTTGGGATCGATCGTGCCGCGCAGGCCG
Source organism: uncultured Alphaproteobacteria bacterium (assembly GCA_963816235.1). Lineage (GTDB taxonomy): Bacteria > Pseudomonadota > Alphaproteobacteria > Dongiales > Dongiaceae > DATKFM01. Next base: position 45,704 of record CAWFKD010000016.1, read on the forward strand.
AGCTGATAGCCGTCATCCTCCAGATCCACCAGCTGCAGCGTCTCGATCAGCCGGTCGGTGATGTCCTGCGGGCCTTCGGCGCCGGCGGCGCCGTAGTCGGTCCAATCGGCGCCGATATCCAGCAGCGGGTTGCCGGCGCGCTTGGATTCGAGCTGCATGAGATCGTGCTTGCGCTTGGCGGCGGCATCCAGCTCCGCCGGCCGCAATGGCCGGTGGCGCAGGCCATAGAGGATATTGTCGCGTACGCTCATCGGGAACAGGAACGGCTCGGAGCCCACCGCCGCCATGCGGCCACCGATCACCGCTTCCGGCAGTTCGGTCAGGTCCCGGTCGCCGATGGTGAGAGTGCCGCCGGAGGGTTGCATCAGATTGGCCAGCACGGACCAGAGGGCATCGCCGCCCTCGCCGATGACGGCCACATGCTGGGTCACGGGGATGTCAAACGCGGCCCCATCAAGCAGCTTGCGGTCGCTGTCGTCGATCAGCGTCAGGTTGGTCGCCACCAGATTGCCGCTGAGCGGCGGCCCGGCATCGCCATCCAGCGCCTGCTTTGCGGGATCGAGCATGCCCGAGGGGTGGAACTGTTCCACTACCTGCTCGTAACTGATCTCCACGACTTGGAGCTGCTGGTACCAGTCCAGAAGTTCCTTTACCGGGCCGGGCAGATCCTTGTAGGCGGCGATCACTGCAACAAGGCCACCAACATCCAGATGGCCCGAAATCGCCAAGATGCCGCCCACGAGATAGAAGAGAAACGGCGTCATCTGTGCCAGCAGGTTGTTCAGGAACTTCACCGCGAACTTCCATTGATACAACTTGAAGCGGATGAAGAAGATGCGCGACAGCTGTTCGATGATGCTGGCGCGTTCGTAGTTCGAGGTGTCGTGGGTGTGAATGGTAGCGGCGCCGTCGACCGATTCGGCGATGCGGCCCGCAAGATGGCGCGCCGTGATCTGTCGTTCCTTGCCCAGGCGCAGGACCGGCTTCCGCAGCGGCGGGATGACAGCCAGCTGGAGTACCAAGACGCCGACGGTGACAAGGCCGAGCCAGATGCTCTGGGTCAGGATGAAGGCGAGGGCTGTCAGCGCCTGGCCGCCGAGAAAGGCGGGCTGCACGAAAGCGTCGCCGATGAAGCCGCCCAAGGGCTCCACCTCGTCCTTGATCATGGTGGCGACTTCCGCCTGCTTCACCTTGCGGAAATAGGGAATCGGGAACCGCAGCACCCGGTCGAACAGCTCATAACGCAGGCGGCGCAGCATGCGTTCGCCCATCCGGCCCTTCATGGTGTTGATTTGCAGCTTGAAGATGCCGTTGATCAGCACCAGGCCCAGGAAGGTCAGGCTGAGTGCAATCAGGTAGGGGGTACGCTCGAGTTCGAAACCGTCAAAAATTTGCAGTCTCGGATTTGCCGGATCGGACGCCAGGAAAGCGGGAAGATCGACGGAAAACGAGAAGTACCGGATAGTTGCCCCCGGCGACTCAAATCCCTCGCCCTGGATCGGGCTGTTGACGATGGTCTTCGGCAGGTCCAGGGACAGGAAATAGAACACCTGGGAAACGACGACGACCGCCAGGATCACCAGCTGTTCGCGCCAGCTATGGCGCCATATGTATTTGAAAAGATTGGATTCCATTAATCAGTGCTTGGCCTGGCGCCGGGTTCCGCGACCTGCCCCGGCCAATAATCCTGTTCCACCATAACCCAGGCAAGCCGCCGGGGTAACCCCCCGGGAGGTCCTGGGGATGAATGAATGACCATTCAGAGGTCGTCGAAACTTCACTTCCCGGCGCTATTTCCCCTATGGCATAGTTTGCCCCAGGGGAGTTCAAAAATCATAGAGGGGGCCGAGGCCTTATGGGCGTTCGCCGACCGAGCACGCGTAATAACGCGCGGATACTCATCTATAGTCACGACACCTTCGGCCTGGGGCATTTGCGGCGCTGCCGCGCCATCGCCCATGCGCTGGTCGAGCATAACAAGGAACTCTCGGTCCTCATCCTCACGGGCTCGCCGATCATCGGCAGCTTCGATTTCCGCGCCCGGGTGGATTTCGTGCGCGTGCCCGGCGTCATCAAGCTGCGCAACGGCGACTACACCTCGCTGAGCCTGCTGATCGACATCGAGGAGACGCTGGCGATGCGCGCCTCGATCATCCAGCACACCGCCAAGATGTTCGATCCCGATATCTTCATCGTCGACAAGGAGCCGCTGGGCCTGCGCGGCGAGGTGCAGGACACGCTGAAGATGCTGAAGGAGCGCGGCGTGCCGCTGGTGCTGGGCCTGCGCGACGTGATGGACGAGCCGGGCCTGCTGGCGCCGGAATGGAAGCGCAAGAACGTCATCCCGGCGGTGCGCGATCTCTATGACGATATCTGGGTCTATGGCCTGCCGCAGATCTGCGATCCCCTGGAGGGCGTGGAGCTGCCGAAATCGGTGCGGCAGAAGATGACCTATACCGGCTATCTCGGCCGCAGCCTGCCGCAGAAGGGCATGCCGCCGACGCCGCTGCAGAAGATCACCGAGCCTTTCATCCTGGTCACCGTCGGCGGCGGCGGCGATGGCGAGGCGATCATCGACTGGGTGCTGCGCGCCTATGAAAGCGACGCCCAGCTGCCTTATCCGGCGCTGCTGGTCCTCGGGCCTTTCATGCAGTCGGAGCGGCAGATCGGAATTCCTGGCCCGGGCCGCCAAGCTGAAAAATGTCGAGGGCATCACCTTCGAAGCGCAGATGGAGGCGCTGATGGCGCGCGCCATCGGCGTGGTGGCCATGGGCGGCTACAATACGTTCTGCGAGATCCTGTCCTTCGACAAGCGGGCGATCATCGTGCCGCGCACGGCGCCGCGCATGGAGCAGTATATCCGCGCCGCCCGGGCGCAGGAGCTGGGGTTGGTGAGCATGCTGCTGGATGACAAGCAGCGCGATCCCTACACCATGGCGACGGCGCTGCGGCAGCTGCCGCAACAGCAATTGCCGTCCCATGTGGTGGTGCCCGGCCTGCTGGATGGCGACATCAATATCAACCGGCTGGCCGATCAGCTGCTGGCGCGCGGCCGGCAGGATGCGCTGCGCGTCGCCTCGCGCCGCACGCGCTAGCCACGCAGACAGGCTGCCGGCCTGGGGCTTTCGCCGCCGCCCGCGCGCTTGTATCTCCTGAGCATGGCGTTGCAGCCGACGATCCTCATCATCCTCAAAGGCTATCCGCGCCTGTCGGAGACCTTCATCGCCCAGGAGATCAGGGCGCTGGAGCAGCGCGGGCTGTCGCTGCGTCTGGCATCGATGCGCCGGCCGACGGACAAGGCGGTGCATCCGGTGCACCGGGAGATCCAGGCGCCGCGTATCGTATCTGCCTGAGTATCTCTATCAGGAGCCGCTGCGGGTGCTGCGCGCCTGGTGGCGGGTGCGGCGCCGGCCGCGCTATGGCGAGGCGCGGCGGGCCTGGCTGAAGGATCTGGCGGCGCGACCCGCACGCCGAACCGCGGCCGGCGCTTCGGCCAGGCGCTGGTGCTGGCGGCGGAACTGCCGGCGGAGGTGGGCCATCTCCATGCCCATTTCCTGCATACGCCGGCCTCGGTGACGCGCTATGCCGCGCTGCTGACCGGGCTGCCCTGGAGCTGTTCCGCCCATGCCAAGGATATCTGGACCACGCCGGACTGGGAAAAGCGGGAGAAGCTGGCGGACGCCGCCTGGACGGTGACCTGCACGGCGGCGGGGCGCGACCATCTGCAGGCGCTGGCGCCCCAGGGGAAGAACGTGGCCTTGGTCTATCACGGGCTGGATCTGCGACGGTTTGGCCGTGGCACACAGCCGCCTTCTCATGCCGATGGCAGCGATGCCCAGGCGCCGGCGACCATCGTCTCTGTGGGCCGCGCGGTGCCGAAGAAGGGCTATGGCGATCTGCTGACCGCGCTGGCAGCGCTGCCATCGGGATTAGCCTGGCGGTTTGTCCATATCGGCGGCGGGCCGCTGCTGCCGGAACTGAAGGCACAGGCCGGCCTGCTCGGGCTGAGCGGCCGGATCGACTGGCGCGGCTCCCAGCCCCAGGAGAAGGTGCTGGACCTCTATCGCCAGGCGGACCTGTTCGTGCTGGCCAGCCGGATCGCCGATGACGGCGACCGGGACGGGCTGCCCAATGTGCTGATGGAGGCGCAGAGTCAGGGGGTTGCGGTGTTGGCCACCAAGCTATCCGGCATACCGGAATTGATTGACGATGGCGCGACCGGCATGTTGGTAGAGGCAGGCGACAGCGGCGCTCTGGCGCGGGGTTTGGAGACCCTGATCCGGCAGCCGGCCCTGCGCCAGCGCCTGGGGGAGGCGGGATATCGCCGCATCGAGGCGAAGTTCGACATGGAAAAGGGCATCGATCTGCTGATGGATCGTTTCGCTCCGGAGCGGCGGCTTTCCCAGAAGGCCGTGACTTGAGATTGCCAGAGAACAGCCAGGCGGCCGCGGAGCCGAAATGCGCATTGCCTTTTACGCCCCGTTGAAGCCGCCCACCCATCCCGTGCCGTCGGGCGACCGGCGCATGGCCCGGCTGTTGATGGCGGCGCTGGCGCGGGCCAATCACCAAGTAACCCTGGCCAGCCGGTTCCGCAGCTGGGAAGGCCAGGGCGATGGGGCGCGGCAGGAGTCCCTGGCGCGCATCGGCCAGCACACCGCCGACCGGCTGATTGCGCAATATCGCGCAGCACCGGTAGAGCGGCGGCCGGAGGCCTGGTTCACTTATCACCTCTACTACAAGGCGCCGGACTTCCTCGGGCCGCGGGTCAGCGCCGCGCTGGATATCCCCTACCTGGTGGCGGAAGCATCCCACGCGCCCAAGCGCGCCGGCGGCAGTTGGGCCAAATTCCACAGCGCCGCCCAGGACGCCATCGGCAAGGCCGACGCCATCTTCTCGCTCAATCCCGCCGACGCCGAGTGCCTGAAGCCGGTGGTGGCATCCGGCGCGCTGCTGGCGTCGTTGAAGCCGTTTCTCGACGGCGCCGATTTCGCCGCGGCAGGCATGCGGCGCGATGCGATCCGCAGTGAGTTCGCCCGCCGCTTCGGCATGTCAGTGGATCGGCCCTGGCTGCTGACCGTGGCGATGATGCGCGAGGGGGACAAGTACTCGTCCTATCGCGTGCTGAGCCACGCGCTGCAGCAACTGACCGATCAGCCCTGGCAATTGCTCGTTGTCGGCGACGGACCGGCGCGCAAGCGGGTCGAGGAACTGTTCGAGCCCGTGGCGCGGGAGCGCGTGCGTTTCGCCGGCGCGCGGCTGCCGGAGGAGCTGCCGGATTTCTATGGCGCCGCCGATCTCTTCGTTTGGCCGGCGATCAACGAGGCCTATGGCATGAGTCTGCTGGAAGCGCAGGCGGCGGGCTTGCCCGTGGTCGCCGGCGCTTCCGGCGGCGTGCCGTCCATCGTCACTCACGACGTCACCGGCCTGCTGACCTCGCCGGGAGATATCGACGCCTTTGCCGCCGCGCTGCGGGGATTGCTGCGGGATGAGGCGCGGCGGCGCACCATGGGCGACCGGGCGCTGGAGATCGTCGCCGGGCAGCATGATGTCGCCAGCGCCGCCGCGACGCTGGACAGCACGCTGCGCGATGTGGTCGCCCGCCGCCGCCGCAAGGCCGAGTCGCTGCGCCAGGCATGACCACGCTCGTACTTTTGCGTCACGGACCGACGGTATGGAACAGCCAGCACCGGCTGCAAGGCCGCACCGATCTGCCGCTCAGCGCCGAAGGACGCGCCGGCGTGATCGGCTGGCGCCTGCCGGCCGACATCGCCGCTTACCGCTGGTGGTGCAGTCCGCTGCGCCGGGCGCGGGAGACGGCCGAGCTCTTGGGCGAAGCGCTGACGGAAAGGCCCGATATCGCCGTCGAGCTGCGGCTGATGGAGATGTCCTACGGCGAATGGGAAGGCGAAACGCTTGAGGATCTGCGCCGGCGCCATGGCGAACAGATGACCCAATGGGAAGCCCAGGGCCTGGATCTGCGGCCGCCCGGCGGCGAAAGCCCGCGCGACCTGCAGCAGCGGCTGCTGCCCTGGCTGGCGGTGCTCGCGCAGGACGGCGGCAACCACTTTGCCATTGTTCACAAGGGCGTGATCCGCGCCATCTACGCCATGGCCACCGGCTGGACCATGGAGCGGAAAGCGCCGGACCGGCTGGCCTATGATTGCCTGCAGGCGTTCGCACTTGATGCCGATGGCAATCCTTCGGTGCAAGCGCTGAACCTGCCGCTGACCGGCAACAGCGAGGCGGGAGCCGCCGCATGACGCCGCGGGTTCTGCTGTACGTCCAGCATCTGCTGGGCATCGGCCATCTGCGCCGCGCGGCCGCGATCGCGCGCGGTCTGGCTGATGGCGGATTCGAGGTCGCGTTCGTCTCCGGCGGCGAAGCGGTGCCGTCGCTGGATATCGGCGCGGCGCGGCTGGTGCAGTTGCCGGCCATCCGTTCCGGCGATTCCGGTTTCAGCAGTCTTGTAGATGACAGCGGTGCGCCGCTGACCGATGGGCTGTGGCGCGCACGACAATCTGCGCTGGAGTCCGAGCTCGCGAGCTTCGCGCCCGATGTTCTGCTGATCGAGATGTTTCCCTTCGGCCGGCGGCAATTCCGCCGGGAATTGATTCCGCTGCTCGAAGCCGCCGGCGGGCGCCGGCCGCGGCCGCTGGTGGCCTGTTCGGTGCGGGACATACTCGTGCAGAAGAACAAGCCCGAGCGGCTGCAGGAAATGCTGCGACCTCCTGGAGCTGCACTATGACCTGGTGCTGGTCCATGGCGATCCCGCCTTTGCCGATTTCGCCCTGACCTTTCCCGCCGCGGCTGATATCGCCGGCAAGATCCGCTACACCGGTTTCGTCGTCGGCGATTTGCCGGCGCGTTTGCCGCCATCGGCGCGGCAGGATGTGGTGCTGGTTTCCGCCGGCGGCGGCGCGGTCGGCGCGCCGCTGCTCCATGCGGCGCTGGCGGCGCGGCCGCTGACGCAGCAGCGCGATGCCCTGTGGCATGTCATCACCGGGCCGAACTTGCCGGAGCATGATTTCGCAGCGTTGCAGAACGGCGCCGGCGACAAGCTGCGCATCGAGCGTTTTCGCCCCGATTTTCCGCAGCTTCTCGCCTCCTGCCGCGTCTCGGTCTCGCAGGCCGGCTACAATACGCTGATGGAGATCCTTGCCGTCGGCGCGCGCGCCGTGGTGGTGCCGTTCGCCGACGGCCAGGAGAGCGAGCAGCCCTTGCGGGCGCGGCTGCTGGCGGAACGTGGTCTGGTGAAAGTCGTGGCGCCGCAGGATCTGACGCCGGTGCTATTGGCGGCGGCGATCGATGGGGCGGCGGCGATGCCGGCGCCCTCAGAAGGACTCTTCAATCTCAAGGGCGCGGCAGCAACGGCGGAGATCCTGCATCAGGCGCTGCGGCAACGGCTGATCGCATGAGTGAATGGCGCGGCCTCGAGATTGAGCTGGAGCATTGGTCGCGGGCGGGTCGCGAGGTCACGCTGTGGTGGCGCGACGACGATGCGGTGACGGCGACGCCGCAGTTGCAACGGCTGCTCGGCATCGCGCGGCTTCCCGGCGGCGCGCCATTGCCGCTGTGCCTGGCGGTGATTCCCCGGCAGGCGGACAAATCGCTGGCGGAATTCGCCGCGTCGCAGCCGCAGCTTGCGATCCTGCAGCACGGCTTCGCCCACACCAACCATGCGCCTGCCGGCGAGAAGAAAGCCGAGCTCGGCGGCCATCGGCCTGCAGCAGAAATTCTTGCAGAATTGGTGGAGGGACAGGATCTGCTGCGCGCGCTTTTCCCCGCCGGGCTCTTGCCGGCGCTGGTGCCGCCCTGGAACCGGATTGCGCCGGCGGTGCGGTCAGGCCTCGCCGCGGCCGGAATCGCCTACATCTCGACCTATGGCCCGCGCACCCGCGGCGACCTTCAGGCGGTCAACACCCATGCCGACATCATCGACTGGCATCATGGCCGCGGCTTTATCGGCACGGCGGCGGCGCTCGCCCTGATCGCCGGTCATCTGGCGGCCCGGCGGGAGGGGCGGGCCGATCCCGACGAGCCCACAGGTATCCTGACCCATCATCTGGTGCATGACGACGCCTGCTGGAATTTCTTAACGGAACTGGTCTATCGGTTGAGCCGGCAGGCCGGGGTTCGCTGGCTTGCCGGGACCGCGATCTTTGGCCAGACTGCGTCCGTCGCACCCAAGACTCTGATCTTATGATGAGTATTCACCGGTACTTGCCGCAAAAGCTGCTGCCGGACTATCTGCGGGGTGCGGCGGGACTGGCCATCTGCGCCGGTCTTTGCGCCTTGGCACCAAATGTGACGGCCGTCCTCGTTGTCTTCGGGGCCCTGGCCCTATTGTTCGGGTTGTTCATGTTGCAGACGGCACAGAAGCAGGGGCTGATGCTGGAAATGACCGAGGACGGCATCGGCAGAGGATCGGATTCCGCAGGGGCGAAGGCCTGGGCCGAGCTGCAAGCGCTGCGCCTGCGCTACTACGCGCTGCGCCGCAACAAACCCGGCGGCTGGATGGCGCTCCGGCTGGATTTCCCCGGCCAGCGCATCGGCATCGATTCCAATATCGAGGGTTTCGAGGAGATCGTCGCCCGGGCGGCGCGGGCGGCGCGGGACCGGCGGCTGGAAATGGATGACACCACGCGGGCCAATCTGGCGGCCATCGGCCATGTGATCGGCGCCGGTCTGCAGACGGAACGGCACCTATGACCGATCTGCTGCAAATCGAAAACCTGAAAATCTCCTTCAACATCGCCGGCGGACGGCTGGATGCGGTGCGCGGCGTTTCCTTCCGCGTGCCCCAGGGCGGCACGGTGGCGCTGGTCGGCGAATCCGGCTCGGGCAAATCGGTGATCAGCCAGGCGATCATGGGCATCCTGCCCAATGTCGGCGCGATCACCGGCGGGCGCATCCTGTTCGACGATCCGCGCCGGCCCGGCGGCCCGATCGACATCGCAGCGCTGCCGCGCGACGGCGACGCCATGCGCGCCATCCGCGGCGGCAGCGTCTCCATCATCTTCCAGGAGCCGATGACCTCGCTGTCGCCGATCCACACCATCGGCGATCAGATCGCCGAGGCGCTGCATCTGCACCGCAAGGTCACCAGGGCCGAAGGGCAGGAGCTGACGCGCGACATGCTGCGGCTGGTGGGATTTCCCGATCCGGCGCGCGCGCTGAAGACCTTTCCCTTCGAGCTGTCCGGCGGGCTTGCGCCAGCGGGCGATGATCGCCATGGCGCTGATCTGCCGGCCGGCGCTGCTGATCGCCGACGAGCCGACCACGGCCCTGGACGTGACCATCCAGGCGCAGATCCTGAAGCTGATGCGCGATCTGCAAAAAGAACTGGGCATGGCCATCCTGATCATCACCCATGATCTGGGCGTGGTCGCCAATATGGCCGAGGAAGTCGTCGTCATGTATCATGGCGAGGTCATGGAAAGCGGCACGCTGCAGGATATCTTCGCGCGGCCCGGCCATCCCTATTTGCAGGCCCTGCTGCGGGCGGTGCCGCGATTCAACATGGCGCCGGGCGAGAAGCTGGTGCCGATCCGCGAGATCAAGAGCGAGGGCGGCCGGCTGATGGCGCAGCGCGAGCCCTGGCCCGACGCCGCCGACAACCGGCCGCTGCTGTCGGTCTGCGATATCAGCAAGCGCTACAGCATCCGCAACCGGGGCCTGTTCAACAGCAGCAAGACAGCCGATGTACTGGCGGTGGATGATGTCAGCTTCGACATCCGGCGCGGCGAATGCCTCGGCCTGGTGGGCGAGAGCGGCTGCGGCAAGACCACGGTCAGCAAGATGATCATGCGGGCGCTGACGCCCGACTAGCGGCTCGATCCGCTTCAACAATCGCGGGCATGAGATCGATGTGCTGGCGCTGTCGGGCAAGGCGCTGTTCGACTACCGCCGCAAGATCCAGTTCATCTTCCAGGATCCGTTCGGCTCGCTCAATCCGCGCATGACCGTGGCCGACATCATCGCCGAACCGCTGATAATTCACAGCGTAGGCGACGCCAAGTCGCGAACCGAGATGGTGCAGGAGCTGATGCGGGTGGTCGGGCTGGATGTGCGCCATCTGCAGCGCTATCCCCACAGCTTCTCCGGCGGCCAGCGGCAGCGCATCGGCATCGCCCGCGCCCTGACGCTGCGGCCCGATCTGATCATCTGCGACGAGCCGGTGTCGGCGCTCGACGTCTCGATCCAGGCGCAGATCCTGAATCTGCTGAAGGACCTGAAGCGCGATCTCGGGCTGACGTTCCTGTTCGTGTCGCACAACCTGGCCGTCGTCGACTATATCGCCGACCGCATCGCCGTCATGTGCTATGGCCGGCTGGTGGAGCTGGCGCCGAAGGAACTGCTGTTCCGGCGGCCGGTTCATCCCTACACCAAGGCGCTGCTGACCGCGGTGCCGGAGCCGGACCCAAAGCGGCAATTGGACTTCTCGCGGCTGATGGCGGAAAAAGCATCGTTGCCGGCCTATTGGCCGGCGCCGTTCCGGATCACCGAAAGCGAGCGTCCGGGGCTGGTGGATCTGGGCGGCGGACATTACGTCAGAGCCATAACGGCCGACGCCGCGCTGCAGGCAGCATGAGGGGACCGCTGGGAATGAGACCGCACTGTTACAATGGCATCCGGAGCTTGATCGCCGGGTTGTTTGCGGTGCTGGCTGCGCCGGCCGCCCTGGCGCAGGATGCGGCCCTGCCATCGCAATTCATCGAACCGCCGATCCTGGCCGAGCAGGTGGCCAGCGGCGCGCTGCCGCCGGTGGCCGAGCGGCTGCCGTCGGTGCCGTCGGTCGCGATGATGGAATGGGAGGGGCAGACCCTGGGCCAGCATGGCGGCGAGATGCGCATGCTCATGACCTCGACCAAGGATACGCGCATCATGGTTGTCTATGGCGATGCGCGGCTGGTGAACTACAACAAGGACTACCAGCTGGTGCCGGATATCCTGCAGGCCTTCGAGGCGGAAGAGGGCCGCATCTTCACCTTCCATCTGCGACCCGGGCATAAATGGTCCGACGGCTCGCCCTTCACCACGGAGGATTTCCGCTACTATTGGGAAGACGTGGCGAACAATCCGGATATCTCTCCCGCCGGTCCGCCGGTGGAGCTGCTGGTGGACGGCGAAGCGCCGAAGGTGGAGATCCTGGACGAGACCACCATCCGCTACAGCTGGTCGAAGCCGAATTGGCGCCTGCTGCCGGCGATCGCGGGGCCGAGCCCGCTCTATATCTACCGGCCGAGCAAGTATCTGAAGCAGTATCACGCGAAATATGTCGACCCGGCGAAGTTGGCGGAGATGATCGAGGAAGTCGGGCCAGCAGAACTGGGCGGCGCTGCATAACCGCAAAGACAACATGTACCGCAACGACAACATAGAGCTGCCGACCTTGGAGCCCTGGGTGCTGGCGACCAAGCCGCCGACCGAGCGTTTCGTCTTCAAGCGCAATCCCTATTACTACCGCGTCGACAGCGAGGGCCGGCAGCTGCCCTATTTGGACGCCGTGAGCTTCCAGGTCACCGACGGCAAGCTGGTGCCGGCCAAGGCCGCCTCCGGCGAGGCCGATCTGGCGGCGCGCTATGTGCGTTTCGACAATTTCACGCTGCTGAAAGAGAACGAGAAGCGCGGCAACTATAATGTGCGGCTGTGGGAGACGGCCTGGGGATCCCAGGTGGCGCTCTATCCCAATCTGAACGCCAGCGATCCGGTCTGGCGGGAGCTGATGCGCGACGTGCGCTTCCGCCGGGCGCTGTCCATCGCCATCGACCGCAGCGAGATCAACCAGGTGATCTATCTGGGCCTGGGCGTGGAGGCGGCCAACACCGTGCTGCCCCAGAGCCCGCTGTTCGACGCCGAACTCAGCGCCATGTGGTCGGTCTATGATCCCGATGGCGCCAATGCGCTGCTGGACGAGATCGGCCTGACCCAGCGCAATAGCGACGGCATCCGCCTGATGAAGGACGGACGGCCACTGGAAATCACGATCCTGTTCTCAGGCCAAAGCCCGAAGAGGGGGATGTGCTCGAGCTGATTCAATCCCAGTGGATGAACATCGGCGTCAGGCTTTTCTTCAAGCCGTCGGAGCGCGACACCATCCGCGACTGCATCTTCTCCGGCGACTGCCCCATGTCGGTTTGGACCGGCCTGGAAAATGCGCTGCCCACCGCCGACATGTCGCCCTGGGAACTGGCGCCGATTTCGCAGATGCAGTTCATGTGGCCGAAATGGGGCCAGTACCTCGAGACCAAAGGCGAGGCCGGCGAGGCGCCCGATCTGCCGGAGGCCAACGAACTGCTGACGAAACTGGCAAGCTGGGGCGCGACCACCGATATCGAACAGCGCACCGCGATCTGGCAGGAGATGCTGAAGATCTACGCCGCCCAGGTCTATAGTATCGGCACCGTGGCCGGCGTGCCGCAGCCGGTGGTGGTGAGCAACCGCCTGCACAATGTGCCGCAGGAAGCGGTCTATAGCTGGGATCCCGGCGCCCATTTCGGCATCTACAAGCCGGATTGTTTCTGGATCGATCCCGCGAATTGAGCGCGGCGCCGGCGTCGGGAGCGTATCGGGTGAAGCAGCCATGCTGATCTATATCGCACGACGCCTGCTGTTGATGATTCCCACCTTGCTGGTGATCAGCTTCCTGGTGTTCGCCATCATCCAGGCGCCGCCGGGCGATTATCTGACCAACGAGATCAATGAATGCATGGCACGCGGCGAATTTGGCTGCGCCCAGACGCATTGCCCAACTGAAGGATATCTACAACCTCGATAAACCGTTCCTCGAGCAATACTTCCTTTGGGTTATCGGGCTGCTGCAGGGCAATCTGGGTTATTCCTTCGAGCATGAGCTGCCGGTGGCGGCTGTGGTGGGCGACCGGCTGTGGCTGACCATCGTCGTCACCTTCGCCACCATCATCTTCACCTGGGCGGTCGCGTTTCCTATCGGCGTCTATTCCGCCGTCTATCAGTACAGCGTTTCCGACTATGTGGTGACCTTCATCGGCATCCTCGGCCTGGCGGTGCCGAGTTTCCTGTTCGCGCTGATCCTGCTCTATTTCGCCAATGTGTTTTTCGGCCTGTCGATCGGCGGGCTGATGGATCCGCGCTATATCGACGCGCCCTGGAGCTGGGGCAAGCTGATGTCGATCCTGGGCCATCTGTGGATTCCCACCATCATCATCGGCGCGTCCGGCACCGCCGGCATGATCCGGCGCCTGCGGGCCAATCTGCTGGACGAGCTGCACAAGCAGTATGTGGTGACCGGCGCGGGCCAAGGGCCTGCCGTTCTGGCGCGCCCTGATCAAGTATCCGCTGCGCATGTCGCTGAATCCGTTCATCGCCGATATCGGCACGCTGCTGCCGGAGCTGGTGTCCGGCGCGGTGATCGTGTCCGTGGTCATGAGCCTGCCGACCACCGGGCCGATGCTGCTGGATTCCCTGCGCAGCCAGGACATGTATCTGGCGGGATCGTTCCTGATGTTCCTGGCGCTGCTGACCGTGGTGGGCGTGCTGCTGTCCGACCTGGCGCTGGCGATGCTCGATCCGCGCATCCGCCTGGGCGGCGCGGCGACGAAGTGAAGACGGAGCGCGCGCCATGACCGCCGGACCCGACGGCACGCCGCCGATCGACCACTACGTTTCCGCAGCGCCCTTCGATCCCTATTCGATCGAACGGACCGCCGAAGGCCAGGAAAAATACTTCCTGGCGTCGCAATGGAAGCTGATGTGGTGGCGCTTCCTGCGCCATCGCGCGGCGGTGATTTCGGGGATTTTCCTCGCCATCCTCTATGGCTCGATCCTGATCAGCGAGTTCATCGCGCCCTACTATCAGGACACCAAGGACATCCGCCATGTGCTGTCGCCGCCGCAGACCGTGCATCTGTTCCACGACGGCGCGTTCGTCGGCCCGTTCGTCTATGACTACAAATTCAAGCTGAATACCGAAACGCTGAAGCGCGAATACACCGACGACCCGACCAAGGTGCAGAAGCTGCGCTTCTTCTGCAGCGGCGATAAATACAAGTTCTGGGGCATGATCAACGCCAGTTTCCATTTCGTCTGCCCGGCGGAGAAGGGACAACTGCATCTTGCTGGGCACCGACGAAGTGGGCAAGGACATGTTCTCGCGCCTGGTCTATGGCGCGCGCATCTCCCTGACCATCGGTCTCCTGGGCGTGGGCACCAGTTTCATCCTCGGCATCTTCTTCGGCGGGCTGGCCGGCTATTATGGCGGCTGGATCGACGAGGGCGTGCAGCGGCTGATCGAGATCCTGCGCTGTCTGCCCCATCTGCCGCTGTGGCTGGCGCTGTCGGCGATCCTGCCGCTGAACTGGAGCGCGATCCTGGTGTTCTTCGGCATCACCATCATCCTGGGATTGCTGGATTGGACCGGCCTGGCCCGGGCGGTGCGCTCGAAGCTGCTATCGCTGCGGGAGGAGGATTTCTGCGTCGCCGCGCAGCTGATGGGCGCGCGGCCGGCGCGCATCATCGGCCGGCATCTGCTGCCCAGCTTCACCAGCCATCTGATCGCTTCGGTGACGCTGTCGATACCCGCGATGATCCTGGGCGAGACGGCGCTGAGCTTCCTCGGCCTCGGCCTGCGCGAGCCGATCACCAGCTGGGGCGTGCTGCTGAACGAGGCGCAGAACATCGAATCCGTGGTGATCTATCCCTGGCTGATGTGGCCGGCGATACCGGTGATCCTGGTGGTGCTGGCGTTCAACTTCCTGGGCGACGGCCTGCGCGACGCCGCCGATCCCTATAAATAGCCGGCCGGTTCAGCGCTTTTCCAGCCACAGGCTGCTTTCGATCGCACCCGCCGGCAGCGGCAAGCCCAGCCGCAACGCTCGCCGCGAACTCGCTGGCTCATCTGCGACAGCACGAAGCTGCTGGCAAACAGCGGCATCCAGCCGCCGGCCTGGAACAGCGCGGCGACGGCGGCCTGTTCATTGTAGTTCCGCCAGGACCAGGATGCGGGATAGCCGCCGGGCAGGAAGATGTCGTGGATATGCACGAGGACTCCCGCCGGAATCGCCGGCAGGATCTGCGTGATCAGCAGCTCCACGTCGCTGCCCGGCGTCAGTTTGTGGCTGGAGTCGATGAACAGGATGTCGCCGGCTTCCAGCGCGGCAAACAAATCCAGCGGGAACATCCTGCAGGCGCCTGTCGATATGGCGGACCGGCAGACCGGCGAGCGGCGCGCGCGGCTGCGGATCGATGGCGGTGAAATCCGCGGGAAGACCGCCATCGATGATGGCGCGGGCCATCACCCGGCTGGAATGGCCGCTGCCGATCTCGACGATGCGCCGCGGGCGGCGCTCGCGCACCAGGGCATAGGCCATCGCCGCATCGAGCCGCGGGAACCAGTC
This sequence comes from uncultured Alphaproteobacteria bacterium, assembly GCA_963816235.1. Lineage (GTDB taxonomy): Bacteria > Pseudomonadota > Alphaproteobacteria > Dongiales > Dongiaceae > DATKFM01. The sequence continues at coordinate 61,078 of CAWFKD010000016.1, forward strand.
CTGCTCAAACCGAGGCGCGGGCGCCGGGCCGCCGAAGCGGGCGAAATCATCGCGATAGCGCGCGAGATCCAGGAGGCGGGCGGCGAAGGCGGGCCGGCAGCGGGCAAAGCTCGCGTCGATGGTTTCCGCCGTCACGTCCCGCCCCCGATCGATCCGGCCGCGGCGCGGCCGCGCTGCGGCGTCACGGGCGCAGCACCATGCCTTCGCGGGCGACGATGGAGCCGGGACGGCGCTTCACCGCTTCGTCGGCGATGCGATCCATGGTGGCGTCATCATGGCTGGGATCGTGGTGGAAGATGACGAAGGATTTCACCTCGGCAAGATCGGCGAGGCGGGCGCCTTCCTGCCAGGTGGAATGGCCCCAGCCGGCATAGAGCGGATACTCGGCCTCGGTGTAGGAGCAATCATAGATGAAGATATCGGCGCCGCGGCAGAGCTCGACGATGTTCTGATCGGTCTCGCCCAGCTTATGCTCGGTATCCGTCACATAGCAGATGGAGCGGCCGCGATAATTGATGCGGTAGCCGGTGGCGTTGTTGGGATGATTCAGCGGCGCGGTATTGATGGTGATGCCCGGCTTGGGCGTCAGCACTTCGCCGGCGCTGAAATCGTGATAGCTGACCGCCGCGGTGAACACGCCCATCGGCACCGGGAACAGCGGCGCCTTCATCATGGTGCCGATCACATCCTGCAGCTTGGCTTCCGGCAGCAGATGCCCGGCCCAGAGGCGCAGGCGGTTCTCCGGCTTGAACAGCGCCTTGAAGAAGGGCAGGCCGGCGATGTGGTCGAAATGGCTGTGGGTGAAATAGAGGTCGGCGTCGACGGCTTCGTTGCGCAGGCTTTCGCCCAGCGCCCGCAAGCCGGTGCCGCCATCGAGGATGAACAGGTTCGGCCCGCAGCGGACCTCCAGGCAGGAGGTATTGCCGCCATAGCGGGCATAGTTCGGGCCCGGGCACGCAATGCTGCCGCGCACGCCCCAGAACCGGACCAGGAAATCATCGGCTTCGGGCAACGGCTGCTTCCAATCCTTGTTCCGTCGGCGGTTTCGGGCGCGGCAGGCGAGGGCTATGCATGGGTCGGCCGCGGAAATTCATGGGTTCAATCAGGGTACCAGACGGTAGCCGCCGGGTTCTGTGACGATGATCTCAGCCTGCGTTGGATTGCGCTCGATCTTCTGCCGCAGGCGGTAGATGTGGGTTTCCAGCGTGTGGGTGGTGACGCCGGCATTGTAGCCCCAGACCTCGCCCAGCAGCGTCTCCCGGCCGATCGCCTTGTCGCCGGCGCGGTAGAGATATTTGAGGATCGCGGTTTCCTTCTCCGTCAGGCGGATCTTCTTGTTGCTGCCGGCATTGACCAGCATCTTCACGCCGGGCCGGAAGCTGTAGGGCCCGATGGTGAAGACCGCATCGTCGCTCTGCTCATGCTGGCGGAACTGGGCGCGGATGCGCGCCAGCAGCACGCCCAGCTTGAACGGCTTGGTGATGTAGTCGTTGGCGCCGGAATCCAGGCCGAGGATCGTATCGGCCTCGGTATCCGCGCCGGTCAGCATGATGATCGGCGAGGTGACGCCGTTGCGCCGGAGGATGCGGCAGACTTCGCGCCCATCCATGTCCGGCAGACCGACATCCAGCAGGATCAGATCGTAGCGCTGGGTCTTGCAAAGCTCGATCGCGGCGGCGCCGCCGTCGGATTCGGCGGTGCCGAATTCCTCATGCAGGCGGAGCTGCTCCGCCAGGGACTGGCGCAACGGACCGTCGTCATCGACCAGCAGAATCCGCCGTTCATGGGCCGGCCCGGCGCCGCTGCGCGCCGCCAATTCAGCGCCTGCGATCACGGCTTCACCTCGACGCCGCGCCAGAAGGCGATCATGTCCTTGATGTTCGCCGCGGCGGCGGAGGGATCGCGGTAGACCCAGGCGGCGTCGGCGTTCTCGCGCCCGTCGACCACCAGCGAGTAGTAGCTGGCCGTTCCCTTCCAGGAGCAGACCGAGGTGGTGTCGCTGGCGCGGAGGTATTCGGCCTTCACGGCTGCGGCAGGAAAATAGGCATTCCCTTCCACCGTCTCGACCCGGTCCGATTGGGCGATCACGCGGTTATTCCAAACGGCTGTCGGCATTGGCTGGTACCGGCCCGCCCCGGTTGTTGTTAAGATATTGAAATTACAAGAATCTCGGTGAAATTGCAACTTTCGCCCCCGGCGCAGATGTTGGCTTCTTTTCCATTGAAAGCAACGCCATATTGTAGAGCGCAACGGGCTTGACCCCGGCGCGCCGGATCGGAGTTAATGCGCGCCCTGATGCCGGGCGCCGGGCCGCCACGGTAACGATGGGCTGAGGACATTCGTGAGTCATTTGCTGAACAAGCGCGCGGCGGCGGAGATCGCGGCCACCGAGAGTCTGGAGAGCGTCGATCGCGCGGTGGGCGAACTCAGGCGCGGCCGGGCGGTACTGCTGCGCGCTTCGGCTGGTGTCGTTGTTGTCGCTGCCATCGAGACGCTGGATGAATCCGGGCTGACGCAATTCGGCAAGGGCGGGGACTCCGACCCTCTGCTGGTGCTGACGGCGCCGCGCGCCGCCGCCATCGGCTTGCAGGCGCCGGCGGATCAGCCGGCCGGCGCCTGGCGCATGTCCCGTCCGGTGCTCGCCCGTTCGCTGCGCGACCTCGCGGATCCGACGACCCTGGCGCCGGCCCATGATCCGCAGGAATTTCGCGCGGTCGAACTCAGCGCCGACCTTCGCCTGGCATCCATCGAACTGATCAAGCTCGCGCGGCTGCTGCCGGCGGCGCTGGTGGAGCCGCTTGACGAAAGCCGCCATGGCCCGGCCGAGAAGTTTGCCCAGGCGCGGGGACTCCTGGCCGTTACCGCGGAGGCGATCGGCAGCTATCAGAAGCTGGCGGCGCAGAGCCTGCGGCCGGTCGGCGAGGCGCGCGTGCCCCTGGCCGGTGCCGAACAGACGCGCATCGTCGCCTTCCGCCCCAGCGACGGCGGCACCGAGCACCTGGCTGTCATCATCGGCGAGCCGCCGAAGGATTCTCCTGTCCTGGCGCGCATCCATTCCGAATGTTTCACCGGGGATCTCCTGGGCAGCCTGCGCTGCGATTGCGGCGACCAGCTGCGCGGCGCCATCGCCGAGATCGGCAAGCAGGGGCAGGGCATCCTGCTCTATCTGGCGCAGGAAGGCCGCGGCATCGGGCTGGTCAACAAGCTGCGCGCCTATCGGCTGCAGGACAGCGGCGCCGACACGGCGGAAGCCAACCGGCAGCTCGGCTTCGAGGCCGACGAGCGGATCTATCTACCGGCCGCCGAGATGCTGCGGCAGTTGGGCTATCAGCAAGTGCGGCTGCTGACCAACAATCCGGCAAAGGTAGAAGGGCTGCGGCGCTGCGGCGTCGCGGTTACCGAGCGCGTGCCCCATGTGTTTCCGTCCAATGGCCACAATGAGCGCTATCTCGCGACCAAGGTCGCGCGCCTCGGCCATGTGATGTAGGTCCTCGGCAACGCGGTTGCGAAAACAGATGGACCTGATCGTCAGCGCGGATGGCTGGGCGTCGTGGAACGGCAAGCGCTATCGCTGCGTCGTCGGTCCCGCAGGCGTCCGGCGCGACAAGCGCGAGGGCGACGGCGCGACGCCGGCCGGCCGGTTTCCCTTCCGCAGGCTGTATTTCCGCGCCGACCGCCTGCCGCAACCATCGACCGGATTGCCGGTGCAGCCGATCGATCGCGCCGATGGCTGGTGCGACGATCCGGCCAGCGCATCCTACAACCGCGCCGTCAGGCTGCCCTGCAGCGCCGGCCATGAGCGGCTATGGCGGGATGATTCCGTCTACGATCTTATCCTGGTCATCGGTCACAATGACGATCCCGTGCGGCCGGGATTGGGCAGCGCCGTGTTCGTCCATATCGCCCACGACGACTACCGGCCGACCGCGGGCTGCGTCGCCTTTGCGCGCGACGATCTGATTGAAATCCTGGCGCAGGCGAAAGCCGGCGACTGCGTGGCGATCGAGGTCTAGCTCAACCTCCGGCCACCGCCGGACGAGCGCCGAAGATGGCGGTGCCGATGCGGACATGGGTGGCGCCCAGGCGCACGGCGATCTCGTAGTCGCTGCTCATGCCCATGCTGAGAATATCAAGCTTGCTGCGGCGGGCGATCTCGCCGAGCAGCGCGAAATGCAGCGACGGCTCCTCGTCCTGGGGCGGGATGCACATCAGCCCGGTAACCGGCAGCTTCAGTTCGTCGCGGCAATGGGCGATGAAGCTGTCCGCCTCGGCCGGCAGAATGCCGGCTTTCTGCGGCTCTTCGCCGGTATTCACCTGGATGTAGCAAGCGATGCGCCGCGGCGTCTTCGCCAGCTCCGCCGCCAGGGCCTGCGCCAGCTTCGGCCGGTCGACGGATTGAATGACGTCGAACAGCGCCACGGCATCGCGCAGCTTGTTGGTCTGCAGCGGGCCAATGAGATGGAGTTCGACATCGGGAAATTGCAGCCGCAGGTCAGGCCATTTCGCCGCCGCTTCCTGCACCCGGTTTTCGCCGAACACCCGGTGGCCGGCGGATAGCGCCTGCGCAATTATTTCCTTGCCGTGCGTCTTGGACACGGCCACGAGGGTGACGGTGCCGGGATCGCGGCCGCTATCCTTGGCCGCGTAGGCGATGCGTTCCTTGATCGCTCCAAGCCGGGCTGCGATTTCGCTCATCCGTCGGTCCAGCTCGGTGTGATTGGGAGAGGCAATTCTGCCGCTGGCGGCGGCATCATGCAAACATCGGAAGCGCCGGCCGTTGCGATTCGCCAAAACGAAACGGGGAGGGCAAAGCCCTCCCCGTTCGACACAGTGGTCTTTAGTGATGCTGATTAGAAGCTGATCAGCGTACCGAGGCCGAAAGAAATGCCCTGGTAATCGTTGGATGCAACGCCACCGTTCGTATCGGAGTCGACCCACTCGACGACGCCGTCGACAGTGATGCCAGGCCCCAACGCGTAGGCAGCGGTCAAAGCGAAGATGTCCTGATTCTGGTCAGCATCGCTAGACAGAGTAACCGGTGTTGCGGTCGTGCCGATGTTCACACCGGCCTGAACGACTTCGTAGTCGCCATGGGTCCAGCCGAGACCGACGGTCCAGGCATCCCAGTTGTAGGTGACGCCGGCGCCGTAAACGAGGCGATCGGAGTCATCAGCGCCGAAGTTGTTACGCAGATCCACCGCGCCGCCGATGGTGAAGCCGAAGAACGACACGGACGCGTAGGACTGGTACTCTTCGCTCTCATCAAGGCCAGGAGCGCCTTCACGATCGAAGCTCCAGGTCGCGCCGCCGCCGACATTCAGGGTCACGCCATTGAAGTCGTGATTGAAGTTCGCGGCGATGGACAACAGCGTCAGAATTCTGACCGGTGTTGTTCTCGAAGCGAGTGCCCGCGCCGCTAACCGTGTTGCGGGTGTCCTGGGTATCATCAGGCGCGAACGACATGGCGAAGCTGAAGCCGCCAAAGTTCGGGCTGAAGTAGATGAGCTTCGTCGAGTCGCTATCAACGCCGTAGCAGGTTCCGTTGGTGCCGGCATAAGCCAGCGCGCCAGCGGCGGCACTGTTCGAGAAGCTGAAGAACGGCGAATCCGGACCGAAGTTGGTCGCGGCGCTCGGGGTGATCGAGCAGAGCTGCTCCAATGCCTCGTCGTCATCGCCGAAACGCAGCTCGCCCCAGCCACCGCTGAAGTAGGCATAGACTTCGTCGATCTGGTCGCCCGAGGTCTGGCCCTCAAGCTGAACGACCGCACCGACCGTCAGGCCGTTATCGAGGGTGGTTTCACCCTTGAAGTGGACTTCCACGTCCTGCTTGAAGACGTAATTACGCAAATCGTCTTCGAGACCGGCCGCAGCGCCGTCGAAATCGTCGAACATAACGCCCGCCACGCCGCGGTAATAACCGCCGAGGCTGAGCTTCACGCCATCCGCCGCTTCCGCGTGGCCGGCGATCAACCCGGCCGCCACCAGCGCGGTGGACCCGAGAAGAACCTTTTTCATGCTCTGTATCCCTCTTCCAAAATTCAGGCCGATGCGTCCATCAGCCCCCCATTTGCACGAGCCCAACAGCCATTGCGACTGCCGGGCTTTGCCAGCCACCCTAGGATGATCGGCGACGGGCATCGTAAAGAGCGGGGCACCGGGGTCAAGCAGCAACGGCCTCTGGCGCAGAGCTTTTCCAGTCTCTGTGGCAATTATGCAACAGGCGCCGGAGCCCGGGAACCATCGCTAAGATATTGATTCATAATAGATAATACGAATACTCGTCCATCCGGAGAGGTTCAACTGCAACATCGTCATATAATATATTGATCAAATTGCAGAAAATAGGATTTGCGGTGTTTCGCCGGTCGCGCACCCGCTCAACGCCGCAGGGCCTGCGCCAGCGGCTCCAGGGCGGCTTCGTAGTTCCGCCACTTGCCGGCCGACCCTTTATATATCGGCTGGCGCACCTGGCGATAGCTGGCGGTGCGGACCACCCGCCGGGTCTCGTGGAAGGACAGGCAGTTCGGATCCCAGGTCAGCCCGCAATGCCCGATCAGCCGCCGGGCAGCCCCTTCCAGATCCTCGATAACAGTCTCATAGACAAAATCGTGAATGCGATCCGGCATGATCCGATACCAGTGATCCATCAGCCGCTGATATTCGCGGTAATAGAGGCCCAGGGATTCCAGGCTTACGGTCCAGGGGATCGGTGCGTCGAAATTCTGTGCGTAGCAGGAAAAGCAGGTATCCAGCGGATCCCGCCGGGTATGGACGATCGCCGCCCGGGGAAACAGGCCGGCGATCAGGCCGAGATGGCGGAAATTGATCGGATGCTTGTCGACGACCCGGGCGCTGTCGGCGGCCACGTCGCGCAACCGCTGGAGATAGCGATCGCAGAGCCGGCCGGCTGTCGGGCCGTCGAGGTCCCGCAGGCAAGCGGGATAGCTTGCCGCCGCATCTGCCGGCCTGCCGGCGAGAAGCTTCGGCAATTCGCGGGCAATCGCCTGCATCTCGTTGATCTCGCCGGCGCCGGCCACCTCGCTGTGGCTGGCGAGGATCTGTTCGCAGAGCGAGGTGCCCGACCGGGGCATGCCGACGATGAAGATGGGAACCGTCGAGGTCGAACCGAGAGCCTGCAACCGGCGCAGTCCATCTTCGTCGAAGAACTCGATCTGTCGATCGACCGCGGCCCTGAGCGCGCCGATGTCGAAGACGGTGCCTTGAGCCGCCAGTTCCGCCGACCGCAAACGATTGGCGGCATCGTAGTGACTCATGGCCCGCCCATAATCGCCCGCGCGATCGGCGTGGTCGCCCAGGGCCTTGTGCAACGCCCGCCGATTTGCCGGCGGCGTCGCGGCTTGATCCGCAGCCTCGCTGGCCCGTGCGAGCAATTCAGGCGCCACGCGCTCCCGCTCCAGGCCGATGATGCCGGCCAAGGCGCTGGCGTCATCGGGCTCTATGCGCAGGACCGCGCGCCAGGCTCCCGAGGCTTCGTCGCGTTCGCCGGCATATTCGAGCAGCTGCGCCAGCTCGGCGCGGAGATCCGCATCATCGGCGAAGTCGGCGACCGCCTGTCTGATCACGGCCAGCGCATCGTCCGGCCGCTGCAGGGCGCCCAGCGCCCGCGCCTTCTGGATCAGCAAGCGTCCGTGGCGGGGATCGGCCTGCAGGCCGCGATCCGCCGCCGCCAGGGATTCCCGCGGCCGCCCGGCGAGCCGCAAGGCCTCGGCCAACTGGGCCAGGGTTTCCCCATGGGCGGGACGCGACTGCAGGCTCAAGCGGAAGGCGTCGATCGCCTCTTCCAACCGGTCCTGCGCGGTCAGACCGGCGCCCAGATTGGCCAGGGCTTCCGGATAACCGGGGCGCAGGGCGATGGCCTGGCGCCAGCTATCGATGGCGGCGGCGAGTTCGCCGGTGCGGCGGAGGACATTGCCCAGGTTGTTATGCGCCTCGGCATGTCGGGGATTGATGGCGAGCGCGCGCCGATAGGCGGTTGCGGCTTCGGCCTGCCGGTCCATTTGCTGCAGGGCATTGCCGCGGTTCGAATGGGCATCGGCGAACTCGGCGCGAAGCGCGATCGCCCGGTCGAAGGCCGCCAGCGATTCCGCCTGCCGCCCGAGCCGCAGCAGCGCCAGGCCGCGATTGTTGTGATAGTCGGGGACTGCGCCGTTCTGAGCGATGGCGCGGTCGATCAGCGACAGCGCATCGCCGGAATGGCCGGTCTGATGGGCGATGACGCCGAGCAGATGCAGGAGATCGGCATGATCCCGCGCTTTCTCCAGCAGCAACCGGTAGATCGTTTCCGCCCGGTCGAGCGCGCCGTTGCGATGATACTTGATCGCTTCGTTGAACAGGCGCGAGGCATTGAACGTCGTTCCCAGCAATGATGCGGGATCGATTTCCGGCGTGAATCGCGGCGGCAGAGTCATTTTCCACCAGCCGGCGGCCAATAGCCGAAGCGGCGCATCTGCTGTTCATGATGCGCCACCAGGGAATCGATCAGCGCCGGCGACAGGCGCTCGCGGCCTTCGCCGCTGCGGCCGGCGCGGAAGAAGCTGTCGGATTTCCGGCTGCGTTCGCGGAATCCCGCTTTGCGCTCCTGGGTCTGCAAGACATCGAAAGCGCTGTTGCGGATCGAGCGTTGCAGGCGCTCGGCATTCGCGGGCAGCGCGAGAAAGCGGACGATGGCGCCGAAGGCCGTTTCCGGATCCGCCTGCAGATCCTCGTAGCGGACGACGTGGATGGCTTTGGACTCCCGCGCCGTCCAGCTCTCCACATTCTCGGACCAGGAGCCGTGAAATTCGTACACGAAGGCCGGCTCGTTGGATTTCGATTGATTATGCGGCCGATTCATCGCCACCACCGCGTCGTCGAGCGACAGGCCAAAATGCGCCGCATAGGAGACGGCGACGTCAAGCGGATTGCGCAGGACATAGATGGCGCCCGCCGTATAGGCTTCGCTGATTAGCGGCGAACCGCGATCGATGACAAGGGCATTGTGGGTTTTCACGATGACCGTATCGGCACTGGAGCGGGCGATCAGCTCCTGCGCTTTCGGCCGCATCGCCGCGACCTCTTCCTTCGTCAGCGTGGCGCAGGGCCTGGGATCGAGCATCTGATACCAGCGCGCGGCGCTTTCGATGACCGAGTGTTCCTGCAGCCGGTTGATGTCATGGGGCTCGGCGGCATTGCGCAGATAGTTATGCAACAGCGCCCGGAGCCAGGTGTTGCCCGAGCGCGGATAGGAGGCGAGCCAGAGTATCTTTCCCATCATGGGGCCCGATCGCGTCCGGGCGCCGTCATTGCGGCAGCGGCCAATAGCCGAAGCGGGCCATCTGTTCCTGATGCGCGGCGACCACGGCGTCGATCTGCTTCTCGCTCATCAGGGATTTCCACTGGCCGGCCTTGCCTTCGCGGAAGAATTTCTCCGCGACCGGCGTCTTCTCCTTGAAGCCCTGGCGCTTCTCCTGCTCCTGCAGCACGCGGAAGGAGCTGAGTTCGATCGCCTTGTCGAGGCGCTCGCGATTCACCCTGATGCCGAGGAATCCGAGCACGGCGCCGAAGGCCTTCTGCGGCGAGGCCAGCATGTCCTCATAGCGCATGACATGCAGGCCGCGATGGGGATTGAGCGTCCAGCTCCGCACATGCTCGGACCAGCTGCCATAAATCTCGTAGCAGTTCTTGTCGGTGTTTTCCGTGTGCAGGCCCGGCGTGGCCATCGAGGCGATGGCGTCATCCAGCGACAGGCCGTAGTGATGGGCGAAGGAAATCGTCACATCCAACGGATTGCGGATCACATAGATCGCGCCGGCGGTGTGCTCCATCGTGTGCATGGCCGTGCCGCGGTCTTCCACCAGCTTGTTGTGGGTCTTGATGAAAACGAAGTCGGGGCGGCTCTGGGTCATCAGCAAGTGGATCTTCGGCCGCATCGCGGCGACTTCCTCCTTGGTGATTTCCGAGCCCGGGCGCTTATCGACCAGGTTGTACCAAGCCATCTGGGCATCGCCCTTGGTGAAGTCGGCGAGCTTGTTGATGTCATAGGCTTCGTTGGGATTGCGCAGCAGATTGTGCAAGAACGCGCGCAACCAAGTGTTTCCCGACTTCGGGAACGACGCCAGCCAGATGATCTTTCCCATAACCTGCTGAATCCGTAGAGGAGCGGCCATTTACATAGGCGATCGATGGCCGCAAAGGAAGCCCGCGGCCGCCCGGCGGCGTCCCGCATCGCCTTGACCCTGCCGTGGCGGTTTGCTTTAAGTCTCCGGTTCTTTTGGCAAAATGTGATTCTCCGGTTCGGTGAGGCGACCTTTGATGCCGACAGTCTTTCAGGGAATGCGATGGCAGCTGCGGGCAGTCGGCCTTTTGGTCGGCCTCGGTCTGCTCGCGGGATGCGGCAGCTCGACGGCGCGCTATCCGGTCGACCGGCCAAAAGGAGCCACCAGCCCGGTCTATGAGGAGCCCGATTCGATCTTCGGCGAAGGCGGCCTGTCGATCGGCGGCAGCAGTACGCCGAGCGGCGACAGCGGCGGCGGATACGGCATTGGCGTCAATAGCTTCCTGTGGCGGGCGTCGCTGGATACGGTGTCTTTCATGCCGATCGTCACCGCCGATCCGTTCGGCGGTGTCATCCTGACCGACTGGTATTCGCCGTCGGAAACGCCGGGCGAGCGCTTCAAAGTCCAGGTCTTCATCCTCGGCCGCGGCCTGCGGGCCGATGGCGTGCGGGCACAGGTATTCCGGGAGACCAACGACGAGACCGGCACCGGCTGGGTGACGGCGCAGGTGGCCTCGAATACGGCAACCGACCTGGAAAACACCATCCTTATGCGGGCGCGGCAGCTTCGCATCTCCCAGTTCGGAGAGTGAGGCTGGCCGCCTGATCCGGCGCCGCCGCGCGGCGAACTCGCCGCGCCGGCGTCTCTCTGGCTGAATCCGGCCGACCGGGACGACGAAGATGGCTTTGCCCGCAGCACGTTACAACTACAAGGACGCCGAGCCCAAATGGCAGCGCATCTGGGCTGACAAGGGCTGTTTTGCCGCCGGCAGCGACCTGACGCGGCCGAAATACTATGTCCTGGAGATGTTCCCCTATCCTTCGGGGCGCATCCATATGGGCCATGTGCGCAACTATGCCATGGGCGACGTGGTGGCCCGCTACCGGCGCGCCCGCGGTTTCAACGTGCTGCATCCCATGGGCTGGGACGCATTCGGCCTGCCGGCGGAGAACGCCGCCCGCGACCAGAAGATCCATCCCGCCAACTGGACCTATGACAACATCGCCAACATGCGCGCCGAGCTGAAGCGCATGGGCCTGTCGCTGGATTGGGAGCGCGAGCTGGCCACCTGCCATCCCGGCTATTACGCCTATCAGCAGGCGCTGTTCCTGGATTTCCTGGAGGCGGGCCTGGCCTATCGCAAGGAGGCCTTCGTCAATTGGGACCCGGTGGATCACACCGTGCTGGCCAACGAACAGGTGATCGACGGCCGCGGCTGGCGCTCGGGCGCGCTGGTGGAGAAGCGCAAGCTGTCCCAGTGGTTCCTGAAGATCACCGCCTATGCCGACGAACTGCTGGAGTCCCTGAAGACCCTGGATCGCTGGCCGGAGAAGGTCCGGCTGATGCAGGAGAACTGGATCGGCAAATCCACCGGCGCCGATGTGAAGTTCCGGCTGGAGGGCCGCGGCGAGCCCCTGACCATCTTCACCACCCGGCCGGACACGCTGTATGGCGCGTCGTTCCTGGCGCTGTCGCCGGATCATCCGCTGGCCGAGGAAGTTGCCCGCAGCGATCCGGCCCTGGCCGCCTTCATCGCCGAATGCCGCAGCGCCGGCACCTCCGAAGCGGTGGTCGAGGCGCAGGAGAAGCGCGGCTACAAGACGCCGCTGCAGGCGATCCATCCGCTGCAGTCCGGATCAGCGGCTGCCGGTCTATGTCGCCAATTTCGTGCTGATGGAGTATGGCGCGGGCGCCATCTTCGGCTGCCCGGCTCACGACCAGCGCGACCTCGATTTCGCCCGCAAATATGCGCTGCCGGTGATCCCGGTGGTCTGCCCGCCCGGCGAAGATCCGGAGACCTTCGCGGTCGGCGACACCGCCTTCACCGATGATGGCCTGCTGATCAATTCCGATTTCATGAACGGCATGGATGTGGAGTCGGCGAAGAAAGCCGTCGGCCAGCGGCTGCGGGAACTGAAAGCCGGAGAGCCGACGGTGGTCTATCGCCTGCGGGATTGGCTGGTGTCGCGGCAGCGCTACTGGGGCTGTCCGATTCCCGTGATTCATTGCGAAGGCTGCGGCATCCAGCCGGTGCCGCGCGGCGAACTGCCGGTGCTGCTGCCCGACGATGTGAGCTTCGACAAGCCGGGCAATCCGCTGGACCGTCATCCCACCTGGAAACAGGCCGTCTGCCCGAAATGCGGCAAGCCGGCGCGGCGCGAGACCGACACGTTCGATACCTTCGTCGATTCTTCCTGGTACTTCGCGCGCTTCTGTTCGCCCCGGGCGACGGTGCCGGTGGAACCGGCGGCGGTGAATTACTGGCTGCCGGTGGATCAGTATATCGGCGGCGTCGAGCATGCGATCCTGCATCTGCTCTATTCCCGCTTCTTCACCCGCGCCATGAGCAAGAACGGGCATTTGAACCTGAGCGAGCCCTTCGCCGGCCTGTTCACCCAGGGCATGGTGACCCACGAGTCCTACAAGGATGAGCAGGGCAAATGGCTATACCCGGAGGAAGTGCGGCGGCTGGAAGGCGGCGCCGCGGTCCATCATGAGACCGGCGCGGCCGGTGACCGTCGGCCGCATCGAGGTGATGAGCAAATCGAAGAAGAACGTGGTGGCGCCCAGCACCATCATCGACAGCTATGGCGCCGATACGGCGCGGCTGTTCATGCTCTCGGACTCGCCGCCGGAGCGCGACCTGCAATGGACCGAGGCGGGCGTCGAGGGCGCCTGGGCCTATCTGAACCGTGTCTACCGGCTGATCGCCGAAGCGCCGGTGGAGCTGCCGCCGGCCGGCACGGCGATGCCCAACAGGTTCGCGCCGGAGGCCGACAAGATTCGCCGCGCCAGCCACAAGGCGATCGCGGCGGTGACCGAAAATCTGGAAGGGCTGCGCTTCAATGTGGCGGTGGCGCTGATCCGCACCTTCTCGAACATCCTGAAGGAGGCCGACGGAAAATCCGACGGCGAGGCCTGGGCGCTGCGCGAAGCCTTTGAGACGCTGGCTCTGCTGATCGCGCCGATGACGCCCCATCTGGCGGAGGAGATCTGGCAATTGCTGGGCCATGGCGATCTGATCTGCCAGCGGCCCTGGCCGAAAGCCGATCCGGCGCTGGTGGCGGACGAAACCGTGACCATGGCGGTGCAGGTGAACGGCAAGCTGCGGGCGACGATATCGTTGCCGCGAGATTCCACCCAGGCGGCAGCAGAGGCGGCGGCGCTGGGCCACCCGGATGTGCTAAAGGCCATGGCGGGCAAGCCGGCCAAGAAGGTCGTCGTCGTGCCCAACAGGATCGTCAATGTGGTTGTCTAGATCCGCCCTGCTCTTCATCTGCCTCGCCCTCGGCGCCTGCGGCTTCGAGCCGCTCTATGGCGAACATCGTGGCGATAGCACGACGGTCACCGCCGATATGGCGGCGATCCGCATCGAGGCGATCCCCGATCGCATCGGGCAGAAGATGTACAATATGCTCCATGAGCGGCTGACGCCCGAGGGCCGCATCGAGGAGCCGAAATATTCGCTGCGGGTCCGGCTGCACGAGACCAATGAAGAGCTGCTCTATGAACGGGACGAGACGGCGACCCGCGCCAATCTGACAATCCGTGCCGACTATGAGTTGCGCCGTATCGAGGACGACGAAGTGATTGCCAAAGGTTCCAGCCGCGCCACCAGCAGCTATGACATCCTGAGCTCGCAATACGCCACGCTGGTGTCCCAGGACGACGCCCGCGAGCGCACCGCCCGGGTGGTGAGCGACGACATCCGCACCCGCGTCGCCGTCGCCTTGTCGGCGGAAGCGAACTGAGGCCGCCGCCGTGAAGGTGGCGCCGCGGAATTTCGAGACATTCCTGCGCAAGCCGGGACCGGAGATCATCGCCGTGCTGATCTATGGGCCCGATACCGGATTGGTGCGGGAGCGCGGCGACCGGATGGTGGAGTCCATCGCCGGCAGCCTGGATGACCCTTTCCGCGTCAGCAATGTGACCCTTGCCGCGCTGCGCGACGAACCATCGCGTTTGCGCGATGACGCGGAAGCGCTGTCCTTCAGCGGCGGGCGCCGCGCCGTGCGGCTGCGGGATGCGGCGGATGCTGCCGCGGGCGCCGTTGAGCTTCTGCTGTCATCCACGACCAGCGCCGGCATTGCCGTTCTCGAGGCCGGCGATCTCCCGGCACGATCATCGCTGCGCAAGCTTTTCGAGGGCGCGGCAAACGCCGCCGCCGTGCCCTGCTATCGCGACGACAGCGAGGAATTGGGCAAGCTCATCCTGCAGACGCTGCGCGCCGCGGGCCTGCAGCCCGAGCGCGACGCCCTGGCCTATCTGTCGGCCAGCCTCGGTGGCGATCGCGGTCTGACGCGGCGGGAATTGGAGAAGCTTGTCACCTATATGGGTCCGGCCGCGGGCGCGGAGATCCGGCCGGTGACGCTGGCCGATGCCGAGGCCTGCATTGGCGACTCCTCCGACACGACGCTGGACGATCTGGTGTTCACGGTGGGGATCGGGAAGCTGTCCGATCTGGAGAGCGTCACCGATCGCGTTCTGGCGGAAGGCGTGAATCCGATTCAGCTGCTGCGGGCGCTGAGCCGGCATTTTCTCCGGCTGCAGCTGGTGACCGGCGGCGGCGATGTCGAGAGTGCGATATCCCGTTTGCGGCCGCCGGTGTTCTTTCAGCGGGTGCCGCAGCTCAAGGCCCAGGCCAAACGCTGGCGGCCGGCTGCGGTCGCCGCCACTCTCGAGCGGCTGCTGCAAGCGGAAATGCAGTGCAAGCGCGCCGGCTGGCCGATCGAGACGATCATCAGGCGCACGGTTCTGGACATTGCGCAGATGCCCGGCCGGATTTAGTTGACGGTCTCGCCCCGCAAGCGGGCGATCACCAGGTCGAGCTGTTCCAGGGTCTTGTATTGAATCGTGACATGGCCGGATTCGCCCTGGCCGGAGATCGCTACATGCAGCCCGAGCCGCGCGGTGAGATCGCGCTCAAGGGCGCGCGTATCTGCATCTTTTTCGATTCGAGGCCGCGGGGTCAGTTTGCTGCGGCCGAACTTGGCGAGCTTCTCGGTCTGCCGCACATTCAGCCCGCGATTGACCACCAGCGCCGCCAGCGCCGTCGGATCCGCGGTGCCGATCAGCGCGCGGGCATGACCGGCGCTGAGCTTGTTGTCGTCCAGCAGGAGCAGCACGGCATCCGGCAGGTCCAGCAGGCGCAGCGTGTTGGCGATGTGGCTGCGGCTCTTGCCCACATGCTGGGAAAGGTCTTCCTGGGTGTTGCCGAATTCATCGATCAGCCGGCGATAGCCGCGGGCTTCTTCCAGCGGCGATAGATTCTCGCGCTGGATGTTTTCGACGATGGCGAGTTCCAGCGCTTCGCGGTCGCTGAGCTCCTTCAGGATGATCGGCACTTCATGGAGCTTGGCCAGCTGCGCCGCGCGCCAGCGCCGTTCGCCGGCAACGATCTCGAAGCTGCCGGGATGCCCTGCGCGCGGCCGCACCAGGATCGGCTGCAGGATGCCGTTCTGCCGCACCGATTCCGCCAGCGCCTCCAGCTCCTCCTGCACGAAGCGTTGCCGCGGCTGGAAGGCGCCGGGATAGATCTGCTCCACCGGCATGGTGCGCAGCGAGCGCGGCGGCGTCACCGGCTCCGCGGGATTTTGCGAGCCGAGCAGCGCCGAGAGGCCGCGGCCAAGATTGCGCTTCTGTCCGTCGCTGTTCATGCCGTTCTCTCCTGGGTCATGGCCGCCGGCGTCAGCGGCTGGCCCTCGCGCGTCAGTACTTCGCGCGCCAGCCGGATGTAGGCCTGCGCGCCGGTGCTGCGCATGTCGTAGATCAGCACGGGTTTGCCGTGGGACGGCGCTTCGGAAATCTTCACGTTGCGGGGGATGATGGTGTCATAGACCGTGGAGCCCAGATGCTGGCGCACATCGGCGGCCACCAGTTCGCAGAGATTGTTCCGCTTGTCGAACATGGTGAGCACGATGCCCTGGATGGACAACTCAGGGTTGAAGGCGCGTTTCACCTGTTCGATGGTGCGCATCAGGTGGGTGAGCCCCTCCAGCGCATAGAACTCGCATTGCAGCGGCACCAGCACCGCATCGGCGGCGACCAGGGCGTTCAGCGTCAGCAGGTTCAGCGAGGGCGGGCAGTCGATAAGAATATAATCATACATGAGCCGCGCCAGGTCGATCGCGCCGCGCAGGCGGAATTCGCGCCGCTCCTGATCCGCCAATTCCAGATCGGCGCCGGAGAGATCCAGCGAAGCCGGCACCAGGGACATGCGGGGAATCGGCGTCGGCATGGTGGCCGCGGCGATGGTCACGCCGTCGATCAGCACGTCATAGGTCGAGAGCTGCCGCGCTTCCGGGCCGATGCCGAGACCGGTGCTGGCATTGCCCTGGGGATCCAGATCGATGATCAGCACCCGCTTCTCGCAAGCGGCCAGCGCGGTCGCGAGATTCACCGCCGTCGTCGTCTTCCCGACGCCGCCCTTCTGGTTGGCCAATGCCAACACGCGACAGCTTCTGGATGCCGCGCCGATGTCGCCGTTACTGTCTTGCACGCCGAACCTGCCCGATTCGCAGAACGCACCCCGTGGGGTCCGAGGCGCTGGGAAAGCGCTCCACCTCCATTTGCCAGTTTTTGCGCGCCGCGGCCAGTTCTTCTTCCACGGCCGCGCCCTTGAGAAATAAGGCTTTTCCGTCATGCCACAGAAATCTCTGTGCATAAGTGAGCAATTGGTCGAGCGGCGCGCAGGCACGCGCCGTGACGATGCCGGCGCTGAGGTCCTCGAGCAGTTCGATGCGCTTGTTGTGGATGATCGGTTTGGCACCGGCGGCGCGGGCCGCTTCAGCGAGAAACACGCATTTGCGCTGATCGGACTCGATCAGATGGACTTCGGGAATCCCGAGGATTGCGAGGACAAGTCCGGGAAAACCGGCGCCGCTGCCGAGATCGATGAGCGACGACGTCGCCCTCCGGTATCAGCGGCAGGAGTTGCGCACTGTCCAGCATGTGTCGCCGCCAGAGATCGTCGAGCGTAGATGCGGAGACCAGGTTGATGCGGGCCTGCCATTTGACGAGCAAGGCGGCGTAGGCGGACAACCGTTCGATTGTTTCACGTGAAACGCCGGTCGCTGCGGCAAAGTCTTCCGGGCCGTACCCCATCCGCCCGTCAGGCCGAGAGCCGTTCGTCACGGCGCCGGACATGGCGCAATAGCGCGTTCAATGCCGCCGGCGTGACGCCGGAGATGCGCGCTGCGGCCCCCAGTGTCGCCGGCCGCGCGGCCTTCAATTTGCCGCGGATTTCCGCGGACAAGTTGGGCATGCGGTCATAGTCCAAATCTTCAGGCAGCAGCAGGTTCTCGTCCCGCTGGAAGGCGCGGATGTCCGCCTCCTGGCGCCCGAGATAGCCGGAGTATCGCGCCTCAATCTCCAGCTGTTCGGCGGCATGAACGGGCACATCCCGCAGTTCCGGCCAGAGGTCGCGGATGGCGGCAAAGCTCATTTCGGGATAGCCGAGGATGTCCAGGGCGGTGCGGCGGACGCCGTCCTGGTTCACGGGAATGCCCTTGTTCTTCAGCACGTTGGGTGTTGCCGCCAAGCTTTGTGCCAGACGGCGGGCCTGGTCGATCTCTTGACGCCGGCGATCGAAGGCCTGCTGCCGGCGCGATCCGACAATCCCCTTGTCGACGCCCTTCCCGGTCAGGCGAAGATCCGCATTGTCGGCCCGCAGCGTCAGCCGGTACTCGGCGCGGGAGGTGAACATGCGATAGGGCTCGCTGGTCCCGCGGGTTACCAGGTCGTCGATCATCACGCCGATATAGGCGTCGCTGCGATCCAGCAGGAACGGCCCGGCGGTGCCGGACGCCGCCAAGGCGGCATTGATCCCGGCGATCAGGCCCTGGGCCCCCGCCTCCTCATAGCCGGTAGTGCCATTGATCTGTCCGGCTAGATAGAGCCCCGGCACGCGGCGGGTCTCCAGACTGGGCTTCAACTCCCGGGGATCGACGAAATCATATTCGATCGCATAACCCGGCCGGATCATTTTCGCCCGCTCCAGCCCCGGAATGGTGGCGAGAATCTCCAGCTGGACTTCGGCCGGCAGCGAAGTGGAGATGCCGTTGGGATAGACGGTGTCGTCATCCAGGCCTTCCGGCTCGAGGAAGATCTGGTGGCGCTCCTTGTCCGCGAACCGGACGATCTTGTCCTCGACCGAGGGGCAATAGCGCGGTCCGGTGCTCTCGATCTGGCCGGAATACATGGGCGACCGGTGGAGATTGCGGCGGATGACCTCGTGGGTGGCGGCACTGGTCCAAGTGATATGGCAGTCCACTTGGGGCGTCACGATTCGGTCCGTCAGGTAGGAGAACGGCGACCGGCGGATCGTCGCCCGGCTGAACCTCCAGGCCCTGCCGGTCGATGGTCCGGCCATCGAGTCGCGGCGGTGTGCCCGTCTTCAACCGGCCCAGCGGAAATCCCAACCGGTTCAGGGCTTTGGAAAGTCCCAGCGAGGGCGCCTCGCCGACACGGCCGGCCGGCGTCCGCGCCTCTCCTATATGTATGAGGCCGCGAAGAAAGGTGCCTGTGGTCAGGACAATGGCGCGGGCCTGATAGGTCTTGCCCGATGCCCCCAGGACTCCCTGGATGGTGGCATCCTCGCCCGTGATCAAATCCTCGACTGCATCGGAAACGATGGTCAGATTAGCCTGTTCAGCCAGCATCCCCTGGACCGCTAGGCGATAGAGCTTCCGGTCGGCCTGGGCCCGGGGACCGCGGACCGCGGGCCCTTTGCTCCGGTTGAGCATCCGGAACTGGATCCCGGCTGCGTCTGCTGCACGCCCCATGATCCCATCCAGGGCATCGATCTCCCGGACCAAGTGTCCCTTGGCCAGGCCGCCAATGGCCGGATTGCAGGACATCTCGCCGATCCTGGCGGCGTCATGGGTCAGCAGCAGCGTGCGGGCGCCCATCCGGGCGGCAGATGCAGCCGCTTCGGTCCCGGCGTGCCCGCCCCCGACAACAATGACATCCCAGTTCTTCATGGCGGCGAAATCTAGTGAGGGGCCATTCCGGAGTCAAAAGAGCTCCGCGCAATTTTGTTTCACGTGAAACAATAGTCCGGGCCTACTTGCCGATGCAGAAGTCCCGGAACACCACATCCAGGATATCCTCGACATCCACCCTACCCGTGATTCGGCCGATCGACCGGACCGCCAGCCGCATATCCTCTGCAATCAGCTCCGGCTGTTCCGCCGCCAAGGCGCCATTCAAGGCCAGGGCTGCCTGCTCCAGGGCATGACGGTGCCGTGCCCGGGTTAGCGGCGGCGTCTCACCCGCGCCGGCAATTGATTCGACGCGTTTCTGAAGTGCCGCCAGCAAATCCGGCAGACCCTGGCCATTGGTGACTGAAATCGGCAGGGCTCCCTCGATTTTGCCGTTCCAAGGCTGTGCCGCCAGGTCCATGCGGCTGACAACGGGCAATGCCCGTTCATCCAGCAGTCCCACAGTTCCGGCATCGACTTCAGGGAGTCCGGCGCCATCGAAGAGCAGGATATTGACGTCGGCAGCCTCCGCCCTCTGAAGCGCCCGCTTGACGCCTTCGGCCTCGATCTCATCAGCCGCGTCCCGCAAGCCCGCGGTATCCGCGAGGTCGACGAGGTAGCCGCCGAGGTCCAGCCGGACCTCCACGACATCCCGAGTGGTGCCCGCCCGCGCCGACACGATGGCGGCATCGCGTCCAGCTAAGTAATTTAAAAGACTAGATTTTCCGGAGTTCGGGGCGCCGAGAATGGCCACCGAGACGCCCTGCCGCAGCCGCTCGCCGCGCCGGTTGTCGGCCAGATGAGCGCCGATCTCCCGCTGCAAGCCACCGGCAAGCCTTTGAACTTCCTGAAGAAGATCCGATGGCAGGTCATCCTCGGGAAAATCGATATGGGCCTCGAGTCTGGCCAGCGTTTTTACAAGGCGCTCCCGCCAACTTTCATAAACCCGGCCAAGTACCCCTTCCATCTGGCGAAGCGCCTGGCGCCGCTGCTGTTCGGTGTCGGCGTTGACCAGATCGGCAATACCCTCGGCCGCCGTCAGATCCAGCTTGCCGTTCTCGAACGCCCTTCGCGTGAACTCGCCGGCCTCCGCCGGCCGCAGGCCCGGAATCCCCGCCAGTTCATCAACCACCGCAGAAAGGACCGCGCGGCCGCCATGGAGGTGTAGCTCCGCCATATCCTCGCCGGTGAAACTGGCTGCTCCGGGAAATGTAGCTACTAGACAGTGATCAAGAGCAACTTGGTCGCTTTGAGCATGTAAGTTGCATAAAGTAAGTTTGCGTGGTTCTACAACTGGCCTGCCCGAGAGCAATTGGACAACGTTGAGCGCCTTCGGACCGGAAATCCTGATGACGGAGATCGCCGCCCGGCCGCCGCCGGTGGCTAGCGCGAATATCGTGTCGCCATGGCGGCCGGCCGGCGCTCCGCTCGCGCGGACTGGCGGTTCACTTTTCGCCCGGCCCATCTTCCGGCTTCAGCATCAGGCGCGGCACCCGCCCACCGCCCTTCACATGGTTAAGCAGGATCTCGTCGATATCGGATGTGGACTCGTAGCGGTACCAGACACCCTCGGGATAGATCACCATGGTCGGCCCCAGCTCGCAGCGATCCAGGCAACCGGACGCATTGATGCGGACTCGTTCAAGTCCCTCTTCCTTGGCGCGCGCCTTCATATAGTTCCGCAGTTTCTCCGCGCCCTTCTCCTTGCAGCAGCCCCGCGGATGTCCGGCGGGACGCTCGTTGGTGCAGCAGAATACATGAACTCGATAAAATGCCTCGGGATCTTCACCATCAGCCGGACTCGAACTCATTTATGTCCCTTCTCCCGATGCTGATCGAACTGCGCCCAGAAGGCCTTCTGCATTTGATCGAAACTTGCGCCGGCCATGGGCATCCAGGTCTTCCACAAAGATTCGGGATCCATCGACTTCATCGTCGACTTCAGGCGGTCGCCGATTTCCTGCATCATTTCCTTCTGCAGCGGCGCCACATCCGGCAGGCCCATGAAGGTCCGCGCCTCTTCCGGCGTGCAATCGATATCAATGGTGATTTTCATAAAATCCTCGTCGAGCGTTGCGGGAGAGCCGGCCCGCCGCGGTCCAACCTAATGCCGCCATCCGCTGCCGTCCACTTGCCGAAGCCCGATCCTTAAGGGCGGTCAATCTCCTTGCAGCCCCATGTTGCCCGCTCCATTTTGACGCCACCGATTCGCCCCGTGCCCTGGCGCCCTCCACAACATTGGCTTTCGAATGAGCAGAAACAACCTCGACGGTGAAACCAGCCCCTATTTGCTCCAACACCGGGAAAATCCCGTGCATTGGCAGCCCTGGGGTCCGGAAGCGCTGGCGCGCGCGAAGCAGGAGAACAAGCCGATCCTGCTCTCGGTGGGCTATGCCGCCTGTCATTGGTGCCATGTCATGGCCCATGAGAGTTTCGAGAACCCCACCATCGCCGCGTTGATGAACGACCTCTTCATCAACATCAAAGTCGACCGCGAAGAGCGGCCGGATCTGGACAGCATCTACCAGCAGGCGCTGGCGCTATTGCGGCAACCCGGCGGCTGGCCGTTGACCATGTTCTTGACGCCCGACGCCCGTCCTTTCTTCGGCGGCACCTATTTTCCGCCGGAGCCGCGCTATGGCCGGCCGGGTTTTCCGGAAGTGCTGGAGAAGATCTCGGAAGCTTTTCACAGTCACGCCGACGCGGTGGCGCAGAATGCCGCGGCAATCGGCGATGCCCTGACAAAACTCTCGCAGCCTGAGAGTGGCGCCGGCATTCCGCTCGACATCTATCAGCCTATTGCCGAGCGACTGCTTTCGAACATCGACATGGAGAATGGCGGCATCGGCGATGCACCGAAGTTTCCCCATGTTCCGGCCTTCGAACTGCTGTGGCGCGCCTGGCTGCGCAGCCACGATGCGCGCTTCCGCGACGCCGTAACCTTAACGCTGATCCGCATGTGCCAGGGCGGCATCTACGATCATCTCGGCGGCGGCTTCGCGCGCTACACCGTCGACGCCGAATGGCTTGTCCCGCATTTTGAGAAAATGCTCTACGACAATGCGCAGCTTCTGCAGCTGCTCACGCTGGTCTGGCAGGACACCCGTGACAAGCTCTTCGCCGATCGCGCGCATGAAACCGTCGAATGGGTGCTGCGGGAAATGCGCGCGGCGCCGAATGGGGACGGCCAGCGCGCCTTCGCCAGCTCACTCGATGCCGACAGCGAGCATGAAGAAGGCAAGTTCTATGTCTGGAGCGAAGCCGAAATCGATCGGCTGCTCGGCAACGACGCCGAATTTTTCAAGACGATCTATGACGTGACGGCCCATGGCAATTGGGAGGAGAAAAATATCCTTAACCGCACTGCCCATCCCAATCTGGGGGCGCCGGAAGAGGAACAGCTTCTCGCGACTTGCCGCAACAAACTGTTGGCGGCACGCGCGTCCCGCGTACGACCGGGCTGGGATGACAAGGTGTTGGCGGATTGGAACGGCCTGATGATCGCCGCGATGGCGGAGGCGGCGCTGGTTTTCGATCGGCCGGCCTGGCTGACGGCCGCGATCGAGGCCTTCGACTTCATCGCCACAACCATGAGTGCCGATGATCGGCTGTTCCATGGCTGGCGTGACGGCAAGGCCCGCCATCCCGCCACCGTCGACGACTATGCCCAGATGGCCCGCGCGGCGCTGGCGCTCCATGAAGCCACCGGCGAGCAACAATTCCTAAACCATGTTGAGCGCTGGACCGCGATTCTCGACCGGAACTACTGGGATGCGGAGCCCGGCGGCTATTATTTCACCTCGACAGATACGGCTGACGTCATCATCCGCACCAAGACCGCCGGGGACAATGCCACGCCGGCGGGCAATGGCGTGATGGTCGGTGTCCTCGCCCGTCTTTTCTACATCACTGGCAATGCCGCATATCGGGAACGGGCTGACCGGATCATCGCGGCTTTCTCCGGCGAGTTGAATCGCAACTTCTTCGGCCTCTGCACCCTGCTTAACCAGAACGAGCTGCTACAGACGGCGCTCCAGGCCGTCCTGGTCGGTCCCGCCGACTCCGCCGAGACAAGGACTCTGGCCGCTACCGTCTATGGCCGATCTCTGCCCAACCGCATCATGGTAAAGGTGCCCGATGGGACAGCGCTGCCGCCGTCGCACCCGGCAGCCGGGAAGGGCATGGTGCGGGGCAAGCCGGCGATGTATCTGTGCCGGGGCACGAATTGCTCCCTGCCGATGACCGATGCGGCCGCCCTCAACCGCGCCCTGGCTGCCGGCTGAGGCCCACCGCCCGGAGATTACATTTCCCGCCCAAAGCCGCTATGCTTTAACCATATTCAGTTGCAGGCGGCGCCTATGCCGCCAAGGGGACATCCATGGCTGATACGACCATCAAAGTCGGCGACGGCTCATTCACAGGCTATGTCTCGGCGCCCAAGGGCGTTTCCGCGGCACCCGGCATCCTGGTGATCCAGGAGATTTTCGGCGTCAACCATGTGATGCGGGATCTCTGCGACAACCTGGCCGGCCAGGGCTATCTGGCCATGTGCCCCGACCTCTTCTGGCGGCAGGAGCCGGGGATCCAGATCACCGACAAGACCGAGGCGGAATGGGCGCGCGCCTTCCAGCTCTTTCAAGGCTTTGACCAGGACAAGGGCGCCAAGGATCTGATCGCCAGCCTGGCCCATCTGCGGAAGTTGCCGGGCTGCAATGGCAAAGCCGGTTCGGTCGGCTACTGCCTCGGCGGCAAGATGGCCTATTTGATGGCTGCCCGCTCCGACGCCGACTGCAATATCAGCTATTACGGCGTGGCCATCGACGCCGCCTTGGGCGAGGCCGGCGGTATCAAGAAGCCGCTGCTGATGCATATCGCGGCCGAGGACAAATATGTACCCAAAGAGGCCCAGGCCAAAATCAAGCAGACCCTTGGCGCTAACGGAAAGGTAACGATACATGTGTACGAGGGCATGGATCACGCCTTCGCTCGCGTCGGCGGCGCCCACTATGACGCCGCGGCCGCGAAACTCGCCAATGACCGCTCTGCCGCATTCTTTAAGAAACACTTAACCTAGTTCTCAGACCCATTTTGGATTAGCGCTAATGCAGCAAGCCTATGCCATCCGTTTCCAGCGTATCGGCGGCCCCGAAGTCCTCAATATCGAGCAAGTGGTCGTCGGGGCGCCCCAGGCTGGACATGTCCTTGTCCGCCATACCGCCATCGGACTGAACTATATCGATACCTACCATCGGTCCGGTCTCTATCCGATCCAGACCTTCCCCTCGGGTATCGGCCTGGAAGCTGCCGGCGTGGTGGAGCGGGTCGGCGATGGCGTCACCGATTTCAAGGAGGGCGACCGGGTCGCCTATGGCACCGGTCCGATCGGCGCCTATAGCCAGCTCCGGGTCATGCCCGCGGACAAATTGGTGAAGATCCCGGATGGGGTCGATGACAAGACCGCGGCCGCCATGATGCTGAAGGGCCTGACGGCCCAGTATCTGCTCCGGCGGACCTACAAAGTGCAGAAGGACGACAATATCCTGATCCACGCCGCCTCCGGCGGCGTCGGCATGATCCTCAGCCAGTGGGCAAAGCATCTTGGCGCCAACGTCATCGGCACCGTCGGCTCGCCGCAGAAGGCGACCGTCGCCAAGGCCCATGGCTGCGACCACACGATCTTGTATCGAATTGAGAATTTCGCCGCCCGGGTGAAGGACTTCACCAAGGGCAAGGGCGTAGCCGTCGTCTATGACGGCGTCGGCAAGGATACCTTCATGGGGTCGCTGGACTGTCTGTCGCGGCTCGGCATGATGGTCAGCTACGGCAATGCCTCGGGAACGGTGCCGCCCTTCGACATCGGCATCCTGAACCAGAAGGGATCTCTGTTCCTCACCCGCCCGTCCCTGATGGGATACGCCGCGACGCGCGAGGAGCTGGTCAGCATGGCCGCTGAGCTGTTCGATGTGGTTAAGAGCGGCGCGGTCAAGATCGAGATCAACCAGACCTACAAACTGCGCGACGCCGCACAGGCCCATCGCGATCTCGAAAGCCGCAAGACCACCGGCTGCACCGTCATCCTGCCGTGAGCGATAGCGGCGAACGGGTGATCTGCTGGACGCCGTGGTCCGGCCCCGGCATGGAGCTGCTGCGTTTTCGCAAAGGTCATTCCGGCGACGCGCCCTATATCGCCAGCGGAGTTGTTCTCGGCCTCAGCGACGTGGGGCCCTACCGTCTTAACTATAAGATCAAGATCGAGTCCAACTTCCAGGCGCGGAAGGTGATGCTGGAGGTGAACGGCGTCGACGGCACCTATAGCCGGATGCTTCGTACCAACGGCATCGGCCACTGGCGCGACGAAACCGGCGCCATGCTCGCCGAGTTGAACGGCTGTCTGGATGTGGACATCCAGGCGACGCCCTTCACCAATCTGCTGCCGATCCGCCGGTTGAAGCAGAAGGCCGGGCAGCAGAACGAGATCGGCGTCGTCTATATCGAAGTGCCGAGCCTGATCATCTCCAAGGCGCGGCAGCGCTATACCTGCCGGGATCCGCTGCGGCCCGGCGCCGCCGGCAAGTATCTCTATGAAGGCCCGATCGGCGACTTCGAGGCCGAGCTGCCCGTGGAGTCCGACGGCCTGGTCCTGGACTACCCCGGGCTCTTCCGCCGCGTCTATCCGGAGTGACCGACTCCTATATATAAGGAGTCGCCGGAAACTGCGCATTTCCGGGCATTTGTCGCGTCTTGACAGATTAAGAAATTATTCACCATGCGGCCGCAGGCCGCGCGCGATGCCGCTACTGATTCATCGAGCTGAAGAAGTCCGAGTTGTTCTTCGAATGCTTCAGCTTGTCGATCAGGAACTCCATCGCATCGGTGACGCCCATGGGCATCAGGATGCGGCGCAGCACCCACATCTTCGACAGCGTCGCCTTGTCCACCAGCAGCTCTTCCTTGCGGGTGCCGGACTTGGTGATGTCGATCGACGGGAAGGTGCGCTTATCCGACAGCTTGCGGTCGAGAATGATTTCCGAATTGCCGGTTCCCTTGAATTCTTCGAAAATCACTTCGTCCATGCGGCTGCCGGTATCGACCAGCGCCGTGGCGATGATGGTCAGGGAGCCGCCCTCCTCGATATTGCGGGCGGCGCCGAAGAAGCGCTTCGGCCGCTGCAGGGCGTTGGCGTCAACGCCGCCGGTCAGCACCTTGCCCGATGACGGCACGACGGTGTTGTAGGCGCGCGCCAGGCGGGTGATCGAGTCCAGGAGGATCACCACGTCGCGCTTATGCTCCACCAGGCGCTTGGCCTTCTCGAGCACCATCTCCGTCACCTGGACGTGCCGCACCGCCGGCTCGTCGAAGGTGGAGCTGACGACCTCGCCCTTCACCGTGCGCGACATATCCGTGACTTCTTCCGGCCGCTCGTCGATCAGCAGCACGATCAGATAGCATTCCGGATGGTTGGCGGCGATCGCGTGGGCGATGTTCTGCAGCATGATCGTCTTGCCGGTCCGCGGCGGTGCCACGATCAGGCCGCGCTGGCCTTTGCCGAGCGGCGAGATCAGATCGATGATGCGGGTGGTCAGGTCTTTCTTGGTCGGCTCGAGATATTCCAGCTTCAACCGCTCATCGGGATAGAGCGGCGTCAGGTTGTCGAAGTTGATGCGGTGGCGGACCTTCTCCGGATCGTCGAAGTTGATCGTGTTAACCTTAAGCAGGGCGAAGTAGCGCTCGCCTTCCTTGGGCGAACGGATCTGACCCTCGACCGTATCGCCGGTGCGCAGACCGAAGCGGCGAACCTGGCTGGGGCTGACATAGATGTCGTCCGGGCCCGGGAGGTAGTTGGCCTCCGGCGAACGGAGGAAGCCGAAGCCGTCCTGGAGAATCTCCAGCACGCCATCGCCGAAGATGGCGACGTCGTTCTCGGCCAGCTGTTTCAGAATGGCGAACATCATATCCTGCTTGCGCAGGTTGCTCGCGCTCTCGATCTGCAACTCCTCGGCATAGGCCAATAGCTCGGCCGGGGACTTGCGCTTCAACTCCTGCAGATTCATGGCGGACTCGGATTCCGTATAATCGGGAAAGGGATGGCGGCTGACCGTGGGGGAAGGTGCGGGATATCGGCCAACGCGCCGGTTGTCCCCTGGCAGGCGACAGGCTTTGCAGCCCTACGCAATTATCGATTTCTGTCGGGGTAATGGCGCGGCGGGCGACGCCCGCGCAAGGACACTGAATTCTTTAGCGAAACCCGCCGTCGAAGTCAAATCGAGAATAGAGCTATCTCATCAGGGTAAACAAAGACTTAAGCCCCGGCTAAAACGGCCGCACGACGATCAGAATCACGATCAGGATCATCAGCGCCGTCGGTACTTCGTTGGCGATCCGGTAGAACCGAGCCGGCCGGCTGTTCCGGTCGGCGGCAAAGTCCTGCCGCCAGCGCGCCAGCAGGTGATGGAAGTGGCTGAGCCCCATGACCAGCATGAGTTTCAGGTAGATCCAGGCGGCGCCCCAATCCACCACGCCCGGCGTCAGCAGGAGCATGATGCCGAAGATGAAAGCCGCCGCCATCGCCGGGTTCATGATCCCCCGCAGCAGGCGCCGCTCCATGATCTTGAAGGTCTCGGACTGGGGCGATCCCGCGGGCGCATCGCAATGGTAAACATACAGCCGCGGCAGGTAGAGCAGCCCGGCCATCCAGGCGATGACGCTGATGATATGCAGTGCCTTGATCCAGGGATGGAGATCGGCCAACAGGTCCGTCCACATGGCGCTATATCCTAGGCGGCCCGGTTCAGACAGCAACACGCCGTGGCGGCGCAGATCCGCCGGCCCTCGGCTGACGTTACCGGCTGCTTGTCGCCCAGCAGCGCCTTTACCATATCCGCCAATCCGTCGATGAAGGCCGGCTCCGTGCCGACCGTCGGCACCCGGACATAGACGGGAACGCCGGCCTCCCGGGCCAGATGGGCATATTCCAGGTCGAGCTCCACCAACGTCTCCGAATGCTCCGACACAAAGGCGATGGGAACCACCACCAGCGGCACCTTGTCCGCACCGGCCCGGCGGATTTCCTCATCGGTCGACGGTCCGATCCATTCCAGGGGCCCGACCCGGCTCTGATAGCAAACCAGCCACTGGCCGTCGGCGAGCCCTGCGGCCTCGGCCACTCGCTTAGCGGTCAGTTTCACGTGATCAGGGTAGGGATCGCCGCGGTCGACGATGCGCTTCGGCAAACCATGGGCGGAAAACAAGACTCGCGGCGCACCAGAACCGGCCGCCTGTGCCTTCTCCACCCCCGCCCGCACCAAGCCTGCTAGCGCCTTAACCATGCCCGGCTGCCCGGGATAGCAGCACAGCAGCTGCCCCGGCTCCGGCAATCCGGCCTGGGCCGCGGCAGCGACCCAGGATCCGTAGGACGACGCCGTCGTCGTCGATGAAAACTGCGGATAGAGCGGCAGCAGGATGATCCGGTCCGGCCGGAACGCCGCCACCTCCCGGGCCACCGCCGGCAGCCATCGGATGCCAATATCGCATGCAGGGATAAGCTCTTACCTCGCCGATACCGTGAGCGCCCGCTCGAGGGCCCGCGCCTGGGCGATCGTATTGGGCAGCAGCGGCGAACCGCCGCCGATCTTGCCGTAGATCTCCCTGGCGATCGGCGCCCGCCGCCGGGAGATCAGCCGCGCCAGCAGCCAGCGCAGCGGCTGCGGGGTGGAGATGATCGCCTTGTCGTTGAAGAGATTGAACAGGAAGGGCTCGACCGCGGCCGGGCCGTCGGGACCGCCGAGGTTGAGCATGACGACGGCGATCCGCGCCATGGTTAAGCCGTTCCCTGCCAGCCATGCACGATATCGCAGAGCTCGGCCACATGATCCGGCGGCGTGGTCTGCAGGATGCCATGGCCGAGATTGAAGACGAAGCGGCCGGCGCCGAACGTCTTAAGGATATTTTCCGCCGCCGCCTTCATGGCAGCACCGCCCTGGACAACAAGCAGCGGGTCCAGATTGCCCTGCAGGATTTTCTTCGGCTGCAATTTCCGCACCGCCCATGCCAGCGGCAGGCTTTGATCCAGACTCAGCGCATTGCAATCGCATCGGCTGGCGTAATCGGCGTAAGAGACTCCGGCGCCCCGCGGAAAAACGATCACGGGCACATCCGGATATCGTTGTTTGACCCGGCGGACGATCTCCGCCGTCGGCTCAAGACCCCAGCGCTGCAATTCCCCGGCCGCCAAGGCGCCGGCCCAGCTATCGAAGATCTGCACCGCGTCCACGCCGGCCTCGATCTGCGCCAGAAGATAGTCGCTGGTCGCGTTAACCAGGATGTCGATCAAGCGCGCGAAGCCGCGTGCTGTCGCCATAGGCCCAGGCTTTCGCTTTCTCAAAGTCGCGGCTGGAAGCGCCTTCGATCATATAGCTCGCCACTGTCCAGGGCGCGCCGGCGAATCCCAGCAGCGCCGTGTCCTGCGGCAGCCGTTCCCGGACCAAGCGAATTGCCGCCATGACCGGCGCCGCCCGCTTGCCAAAACCGGCAAAGTCCAGGCGTTTCAGATCCTCGGTTCGATCTAGGGCATCAAGCACCGGTCCGCGCCCCTCTTCGAACCGGACCGGCTGACCCAGACCATGGGGCACCATCAGGATATCGGAGAACAGGATGGCGGCATCCAGCGGAAACCGCCGCACCGGCTGCAGGGTGATCTCCGCCGCCAGCTCCGGCGTCAGGCACATTTCCATGAACCCGCCGGACTTCTCCCGCAGCGCCCGGTATTCCGGCAGATAGCGCCCGGCCTGGCGCATCAGCCAGAGCGGCGTCTGGGCGGCAGGGCGTCCCTTCAGGACCTCGATGAGGGTGGATCTCTGTGGCGTCACGGATTCCCTTGGCAGGCTGGCGAAGTGTCCAGCCGCCTCTCCTCTTACTATTCTAAGAATCTAGAGAAGTAGTAGTGGATAGTGGATGGGGTTGAAACACCGGGATTAAGGGATTTCAAGGGCTTGTTCACAGGCCGGCAGGGATATGTGGACAGATTGATCACAGGCTGGGAATAGCCGGGATCGTGTCGAAGAAGTGGCCTGCAGCTTCACTTCAGCCATACCGCCAAGAGGTCCAAAGGTTAGGTCCCTTGTGGAGAAGCTGTGGGTGACTTGAAACAACAGGAATCGTACCGGGCCCGCGCAGAACCGTATCCACCGTTGCAACGGCGGTGGACGCAATGGACGGGATCGGTAATCCTTTGGCAACCATGTTGCCGCAAGCCGGCTTCTCCCCAGGACTCCCAGGATTGTCCCCTCCGTGAACAGCATCGAACCGGCCAAGATTTTCCATCTCCATCTCGTCTCCGACGCCACGGGCGAGACGATCAACAGCGTCGCCCGCGCCTGTCTTGCCCAGTTCGACCAGGTGGAACCCCATGAACATGCCTGGACCCTGATCCGCACCTCCAAGCAATTGGAAAAGGTGCTCACGGGCATCGAGGCCCATCCCGGGCCGGTGCTCTTTACCATGGTCAATGAGAAGCTGCGGATGGAGCTGGTCGCCGGCTGCCACCGGCTGCAGGTCCCCTGCATCCCCGTGCTCGATCCCGTGATCATGGCGCTGGCCAGTCATCTGGGCATGCAGGCGCAGGGTCTGCCGGGACGGCAGCATGAATTGGATGCCGAATATTTCGGCCGCATCGATGCCATGAACTTCGCCCTCAGTCATGACGATGGCCAATCGGCACAGGATTACGACCTGGCTGACGTCATTCTCGTCGGCGTGTCCCGGACCTCGAAAACACCGACCTGCATCTATCTCGCCAACCGCGGCATCAAGGCGGCGAACGTGCCCATCGTGCCCGGCTGTCCGGTGCCGCCGGAACTGTTGACGGCGCGCCGCCCGATGGTGGTGGGCCTGACCAAAGATCCCGCGCAATTGGTTCAAGTGCGGCGCAATCGTCTGCACCTGTTGTCTCAAGCGGAAGACACCGACTATGTGGACCCCGAAGTGGTGCGGAAGGAAGTGGCGCAGGCCAGGCGGCTCTGCGCGGAAAACAACTGGACCGTTCTGGATGTGACGCGCCGGTCGATCGAGGAGACCGCCGCATCGATCATTCAAATGCTCAGCAAACACCGGGGCGGCGAGGCGGCGCTCGAATGACCGGCGCGATCGAAGCAACGGATCGCGCCACCCTCTGCAATTCCACGACACACCTTATATTAGCGTCCGGCAGCAGAGCCCGCGCCGAAATGCTGCGCGCCGCCGGCTTGCGCTTCGATGTCGTGAAGCCGGCCGTTGATGAAGAGGAAGTTAAGCACTCGCTGCGCGCCGCCAAGGCGCCAGGATCCGCGATCGCCGAGACGCTGGCAGAACTCAAGGCCCAGCGTGTTTCATCCCGTCATGGCGCCAGCTATGTCATCGGCGCCGACCAGGTCCTGGAGTGCGACGGGCAGAGCCTCGACAAGCCGGCAAGCCGCGCCGATGCGCTCGATCAATTGCAGAAGCTGCGCGGGAAATCCCACGAGCTGATCTCCGCCGCGGTCGTGGTAAAGGATGGGTTAAGGCTCTGGCATCATACCGACCGCGCGGTCCTGACCCTGCGTCCTTGCAGCGACGAATTCCTCGCGCGATATCTGGACGCCATGGGCGACAAGGTTCTCGCAACCGTCGGCGGCTATGAGATCGAAGGGCTGGGGGCGCAGCTGTTCAGCAGCACGCGCGGCGACCACTTCACGATTCTCGGCCTGCCGCTCCTGCCGCTGCTCGGCTTTCTCCGTGACGCGGGAGTCGCGCCCGCATGACGGCGATCGCCACCCACAGCGGCAAGACCAAGCTGGCCGGCGTCATCGGCTGGCCGGTGTCCCATTCCCGCTCGCCGCGCCTGCACGGCTTTTGGCTAAATTCCTATGGCATCGACGGCGCCTATCTGCCGCTGGCGGTGCGGCCGGAGCGGGTGCACGACGCCATCCGCGCCTTGCCGCTCCTGGGATTCGCCGGCGCCAATGTCACGCTGCCCCATAAGGAGGCGGCGTTGTCGGCGGTCGACCGCGTGACCCCGCAGGCCCGACGCATCGGCGCCGTCAACACCATCATCGCGGCGGCGGATGGCACGCTCGATGGCAGCAACAGCGATGGCTTCGGATTTCTCGAACATCTTCGGCAATCGGCGCCGCAATGGCAGGCCGGGCAAGGCCCCGCCGTCCTGCTCGGCGCCGGCGGCGCGGCCCGGGCGGTTGCCGCCGCCCTGGTGGATGCGGGCGTGCCGGAGCTGCGCCTGGTGAACAGGACGGCCGCGCGCGCGGAACAACTGGCCCGGGATATCGGCGGACCGATCAAGCCCTATGCCTGGGAACAACTGCGGCGCGGCGCTGAAAGACGCGGCGCTGCTGGTGAACAGCACCACCCTGGGCATGAAAGGCCAGCCGCCGCTGGACATCGACCTAAATCCGCTGCCGCCAACATCGGTCGTTTACGACATCGTCTATGTGCCAATGGAAACGCCGCTGCTCGCAGCCGCCCGCGCCCGCGGCCTTGCTACTGTCGATGGCCTGGGCATGCTGCTGCATCAGGCGCGGCCCGGCTTCGCCGCCTGGTTCGGCGTCGAGCCTGTCGTGACGCCGGAACTGCGGAGTTTCATTCTGACCGACCTGGCGCCCTAGGCCATGCGCGTCATCGGCCTGACCGGCTCCATCGGCATGGGTAAATCGACGGCGGCGGCGGCGCTGCGGCGTCTCGGTATTCCCGTCCATGATGCCGACGCTGAGGTCCATCGCTTGTTGCGCTCCGACCGGGAAATGATCGCGGCGATCGAGGCTGCGTTTCCCGGTGTCACCGGACCCGGTGGCGTCGACCGTCAGGCGCTTGGCGCCAAGGTGTTTAACGATCCCGCCGCGCTGCGCCGCCTGGAGGCGCTGATCCATCCCCGCGTCCGCCGCAGCGAGATCGCCTTTCTGCGTCGGGCCCGCGCCGCCCGCCGTCCCGTCGCCGTGCTCGATATCCCGCTGCTGTTCGAAACCGGCGGCGAAGCGCGATGCGATGCCGCCATGGTCGTGGCTGCACCGCGCTTCCTGCAGGAGCAGCGGGTGCTGGCCCGCCGCGGCATGACCCGGGAACGGCTTGCCGCTATTCGCCAGCGTCAACTATCAGATGAAGAGAAACTGCAGCGCGCCGACGCGGTCATTCCCACAGGCCTCGACCGCCGCACCGCTTTGCGGATTCTCAAACAGGCGCTGGCCGTGTTAAGAGTCTCGGTGCCGCCGCACCGGAGGCTACGGCGCGCGCTGCGTTAACAAAGAGATTGAGATCCACCATGCGCGAAATCGTTCTCGATACCGAAACCACCGGCCTCGATCCCAGCGACGGGCACCGGGTGGTGGAAATCGCCTGCCTGGAGCTCAGCAACCACATCCCCACCGGCCGCAACTATCAGGTCTATCTGAATCCCGAGCGGGATATGCCGGCCGAGGCATCGGCTATCCATGGCCTGACCACGCAATTCCTCGCCGACAAGCCGCGCTTCGGCGAGATCGTGGAGAAATTCCTGGAGTTTGTCGGCGATGCGCCGCTGGTCATCCACAACGCCGAATTCGATATGCGGTTCTTGAATGCCGAACTTATCCGCGCCGGCAAAGCCGGACTGGACTACACCCGCGCCGTCGACACCCTGCTGCTGGCGCGGCAGAAATTTCCCGGCGCCCCCGCAAGTCTCGACGCCCTGTGCAAGCGCTTCGCCATCGACAATTCCGCGCGCGATTTCCATGGCGCGCTGCTGGATGTGGAGCTTTTGGCGTCGGTCTATCTCGAGCTGATCGGCGGCCGCCAGGCGGGCCTGGAGCTGGTGGCGTCACGTTCGCGGGCGCAGACTTTATCGGTCGTCGGTGAACGCCAATTGCGCCCGCCCCGTCCCCATGCCGCCAGCGAGGCCGAACTCGCGGCCCATGCCGAGCTGCTGAAGCAGCTTAACGAACCGATCTGGAATGGTTGAGACGCGGGCTTAAGCCTGCACCGGTTCCCCGCCGCCCTGGGCGGCTGCGGCCTTTTTCTTGTGGTCGCGATACAGCGCGTGAAAATCGATGGGATTAACCAGGAGCGGCGCGAAGCCGCCCTCCCGGGTCATCTGCGTCACCAGCGCCCGCACATACGGGAAGATCAGCCTTGGCGCCTCGATCATCAGCAGCGGCTCGATCTTGTCTTCCGGCACCTCGCCGATCTGCACCATGGCGGCATATTCCATATCCACCAGATAGGCCGCCTTGCCTTCATGGGTCGCCTCGACCCGCAGCTTCAGCACCACCTCGAAATTCGGCGGGCCCACCGGCGTAATCCGCAGGTCGACACCCACCCGTCCCTGCCGCACATCCAGGGCATGGCTGAGGATCGCCGGCGAGTTCGGGCTCTCGAAGGACAGATCCTTCAGATACTGGGCCAGGATGACGATGGGCGGCGCGCGATAGGTCGCGGCGGGGGCTGACGCCCCGGTTTCGGTGTCGGTCATGGGTTCACGCTGGGAACTGGGTTTGCTCGATCTGTTGCCGGGCGCGGCCTAACATGGCGGCGGGGCCCGCTCAATGTGCTTTAGTTCGCTGGGGTGCTTTAACGCGCCTGACCGGCGGCATCTTCCTGGGGACTGCCATGAGGATCGAAGGGCACCGCCTCGCCATTGCGCGCCTCCTGCCCGGTCAATCCCCTGATGAAGCCCCAATGGGAGATCACCGCCACCCGGTCCCAATCCGTCAGGCCGCGGACATGATGGCGGAAACGGTCGCAGCGGACTGCCAGCTCCGCCTCGCTCTCCTCGGCCGGCCACCAGACCTCGTCCAGGTGATCGAACCGCAGATGGGGCCAGGCGCCGGCCAGATGGGTGCGCACGGTGCCGACATCGCAGGAGAAGGCAGCCCGCTCCCGCACCAGGGGCTCGATGACCATCGGCAGGGCCAATTCCCGGGCGATGATCTCCGCCGTCTGGATGGTGCGGCGATAGGGACTGACCAGCAGCCGGGCCATCCGTCGCTCCGCCAGCATTTCGGCCGCGCGCAGCGCCTGGTCCCTCCCGACAGCGGTCAGCGGCGGATCGGGAATGCCGGGATCGACGCGGGTCCGGTTGTAAGCCGCGTTCCATTCCGATTGACCGTGTCGAATCAAGATCATAGGCGTCCGGTCCGGGCGGCGGCGGAATCTGGGAAATCGTGACTAACCATCGGGCGATGCTTGCTCTTTGACCGACAATTCCCCATGTTAGCACTAGTGCTATGGGCTGCGGCCTTGCAGGCGGAGTGATCTAGCGCAGCGGCTTGCCGCGGTCCAGCCGCCCGAAGATAGATGGGCTGATGCCCCTGGGAACGACAAGGTCTTGATGGCGGCGCGCAATCGGAACCTGAAAGGCATTGAGCAAGCTGCAGGCCGCAACGCGGCCGAGGAGAGTTTGGGCTGACATGCCAGGTTTAGACATCATCATTCTCGCGGCCATTGCCCTGTTCGTGGTTATCAGGCTGTACAAGGTGCTGGGTCAGCGCACAGGCCATGAGCGGCCCCATGATCCGTTCACGCCGCGCCCGGCTGAAGACGCCCGTTCCGACAAGGTGATTTCGCTGCCCGATCGCGGCCGCCGGCCCGAAGCTCCGGCGGATCTGGCGGTTCGTCCGGCCGATGCGTCGAAGACCGCGCCCGCGCCGGCGCTGCTGCCGGGGCTGGGCGCCATCCATACCGCCGATCCCTCGTTCGATCCCGACGGCTTCCTGGCGGGCGTGCGCGCCGCCTTCGAAATGATCGTCGGCGCTTTTGCCGCCGGCGATGCCGCGATCCTGCGGCCGCTGCTGAACGACGAGGTGTTCGAGAACTTCAAGCGGGCCATCGACAACAGGACCATCGCGAACGAAACCCTGCAAACCACCCTGGTGGGCATCAAATCCACCGACATCATCGAGGCGGAGCTGCAAGGGCGCGTGGCGGAGATCACCGTCACCATCGTCAGCGAACAGATCAATGTCACGCGCAATGCCGAGGGCCAGGTGGTCGACGGCGATCCCGCGAAAGTCGAGCCGGTGACGGATATCTGGACCTTCGCCCGCCAGGTCCGCGCCCGCGATCCCAACTGGGTTCTGGTCGCGACCCGCAGCCCGAATTGAGACTGCCAGGCCTTTCCCGTATCGCTGCCGCGGCTATGCTCAGTAGGTCACGCTGTGCGGCTGCGCTGAGGAGCCATCGGCGCAGAAAGAAACCGCCAGCCTTCACGATCATCGGACTTTGCCGATCTGCCGGGCTGGGGTGGCGATGATGCCGCTGCCGCCTTGGCGGCATTCCAGCGCAGCTGTGCCGTCTTCGCGAAATCGCCTGAAGATGCCGCCGTCGGACCGCAGGGTATCGGCGGCACGGCGAAGGATTGGCAGACTGCATGCGCCGCGATCCCCGCCTCGGGCAGCGGCGCGTCTGCTCGAGATTTCTTCCAGCAGCAATTCACGCCCTACAGCGTGACCGGCGCCAGGGGCGCGGAAGGCTTGTTCACCGGCTACTACGAGCCGGAACTCGCGGGATCGCGCCAACGCAGCGCCGAATACAGCATGCCGCTTTACCGGCGGCCCGCCGATCTGGTGATGGCGGATCTCGGCGAGTTCCGCGCTGATCTCGCGGGAAATAGCATCGCCGGCCGCGTGGTCGATGGCCGGCTCAAGCCTTACAGCACCCGGGCGGAGATCGATGCGGGCGCTCTCGCCGGACAAGAGTTGGAGCTGCTCTGGGTCGCCGATCCCGTAGACGCCTTCTTCCTGCAGGTGCAGGGGTCGGGCCGCATACGATTGGTGGAGGGCGGCACCACGCGAGTCGGCTTCGCCGCCCATAACGGCCATGGCTTCGTCAGCGTCGGCCGCATCCTGGTGGAAGATGGCAAGCTGACCAAAGACCAGGCGACGGCCCAGACCGTGGCGCAATGGCTCAAGGACCATCCGGCCGAGGCGCCCGGCATCATGGCGCGCAATCCCCGCTTCATCTTCTTCCGCGAGATCGAGGGCGATGGGCCGGTCGGCGCCCAGGGCGTGGTGCTGACGCCGGAGCGCAGCATGGCTGTGGACAGCGCCTTGTTGCCCCTGGGAGCGCCGTTCTGGATCGACACCACTTGGCCCGTCGGCACCGGCCAGGCTGGCCAACCGCTGCAGCGGCTTGATGGTTGCCCAAGATGTGGGCGGCGCCATCAAGGGTGCGGTCCGCGGCGATCTCTTCTGGGGCACGGGCGCCCAGGCCCTGGAGGTCGCCGGCCGCCTGAAACAGTCCGGCCGCTATTTCATCCTGCTGCCCAAGACCGTGAAGATTCCGGCGCCGGTGAGCTGACCTGCCGCCGCCTTGCCATCCCCTGATGGCCCGGCCATTGTCGCGCCGATGAGTTCGCCTGCAACACCCTCGGCCGCCGTTCGCCGCGTCGGCCTGTTCGTCACCTGCCTGGTGGATCTCTACCGTCCTTCGGTGGGCTTCGCCGCCGTGAAGCTGCTGGAGCAGGCCGGCTGCAAGGTGGAGGTCCCGGCGGCGCAGACCTGTTGTGGCCAGCCCGCCTACAATTCCGGCGACCGCGCCGATGCCCAGAAGATCGCCCGCCAGGTGATCGCCGCCTTCGAGCCGTTCGACTATGTGGTGGCGCCCAGCGGCTCCTGCGCCGGCATGATCCATGCGCACTATCCCGCGCTATTGTCGGATGATCCCGCCTGGCGCGAGCGGGCGCAGAAATTGGCCGCGCGCACCCATGAGCTGATTTCCTTCCTGGTGGATGTCTGCGGCATGACCCGCGTCGCCGCCAGCTTCGGCGGCAAGGTCACCTACCATGATTCCTGCTCGGGCCTGCGGGAGCTGGGCGTGAAGTCCCAGCCGCGGCAGTTGCTCGACAGCGTCGCCGGATTGAAACGCACGGAACTGCCGGGCGCGGAAATCTGCTGCGGCTTCGGCGGCACCTTCTGCGTCAAATATCCGGAGATTTCCGACCAGATGGTGCGGGAGAAGACCGCCGACATCGCCGCCACCGGCGCGGATATGGTGCTCGCTGGCGATATGGGCTGCCTGCTCAACATCGCCGGCAAGCTGACCCGCGAAGGCCGCCCGGTGGCCGCGCGCCATGTGGCTGAAGTGCTGGCGGGCCTTGACGAAACGCCGGCCATCGGCGCGCCGCGCCGCTGACGAAACGCCGCCATGCACACGCCCACCAGCCACGCCTTCAAGGACAACGCCCACCGGGCGCTGGGCGACCCGCAGCTGCAGCAGGCGATGTCCCATGTGAAGAAGAACTTCATCAGCAAGCGCGCCAGTGCGGCGGCGCGCCTGCCGGAGTTCGAGGCGCTGCGCGACGAAGCGCGGGCGATCAAGGATCACACTCTCGCCAATCTCGACATCTATCTCGAAGCTTTCGAGACCAAAGTGAAAGCGCGCCGGCGGCCATGTGCATTGGTGCGCCGATGCCGACAGCGCGCGGCAGACGGTGCTGCGCCTCTGCCGCGAGGCCGGCGCACGCACGGTGACCAAGGGCAAGACGATGATCGGCGAGGAGATCGCCATCAACGATTTCCTGGAAGAGAACGGCATCACGCCGGTGGAAACCGATCTCGGCGAGTACATCATCCAGCTTCGCGGCGAACTGCCCAGCCACATCATTGCGCCCGCGATCCATCTGACGAAGGAACAGGTCGCCGATGCATTTCGCGAAGCCCACACGGATCTGGATCCGCAGCGCCCGCTGACCGAGCCGCGGGAGATGCTGGCGGAAGCGCGGGAAAAACTGCGCAGCCGTTTCCTGAAAGCTGATGTCGGTATCACCGGCGCAAATTTCCTGATCGCGGAGACCGGATCCTCGGTCATCGTCACCAACGAAGGCAATGGCGATCTCACGCAGATCCTGCCGCGCATGCATATCGTGCTAGCCTCGCTGGAGAAGGTGGTGCCGACGCTGGAGGATGCCTCCACCATCCTGCGGGTACTCGCGCGGTCCGCCACCGGTCAGGAGATGTCGGTCTACACCACGTTCTCGACAGGCCCGCGCAGGCCCGAGGATGCGGACGGACCGGACGCATATCACGTCGTGCTGCTAGATAACGGCCGTAGCACGATGTTGGGCAGCGAGTTCGCCGAGGCGCTGCGCTGCATCCGCTGCGGCGCCTGTCTCAATCACTGTCCGGTCTATCAGGCCGTCGGCGGCCATGCCTATGGCTGGGTCTATTCCGGCCCCATCGGCGCGGTGCTGAATCCGGCGCTGATCGGCGTCGAGGAAGCGGGCGCGCTGCCCAATGCCTCCACCTTCTGCGGCCGCTGCGAGAGCGTCTGCCCCATGCGCATTCCCCTGCCGAAGATGATGCGCCATTGGCGCGAGCGGGAATTCGAGCGGCATCTGACGCCGCCGCGCTATCGCTGGGGATTGAAGCTCTGGGCATTCCTGGCGACCCGGCCCGCGCTCTATCGTTTCGTCTCCGGCATGGGCGCGCGCATGTTGGGCGCGCTCGGCAAAGGCCGCGGAAGATTCTCGTCCTTGCCGTTGGCGTCCGGCTGGACTGCCCATCGCGACATGCCCGCGCCGGAAGGCCGCAGCTTCCAGTCGTTGTGGGCCGCGAGGAAGTCCCGATGAGCGACTCCCGGTCAGCGGTTCTCGGCAACATCCGCCGCGCGCTCAAGCGCGGCGAGCCGACCGCCGATCAGCGCCGTGTTGCCGAGGCGCGCATCGCCGCGGCGAAAACCAATCTGCTGCCGGCGCGCGGCCAGCTCGAACCGAAGGCGCAGGCGGCCTTGTTCCAGGAGATGGCGCAGGAGGCCTCGGCCACCGTCACGCGGGTGACGGACGCCAGCCGCCGTGCCCGCCGCCATCGCCGATTATCTGGCGCGGGAAAATCTGCCGGCGCGGCTGCGGCTCTCGACGGAAACCGACATCACCGGCCTGCCCTGGTCGACCCGGCCGTTGCTGGAGATCACCCGGGGCGCGACCGACGGCAGCGACGAGGTCTCGGTCACCGGCGGTTATGCCGGCATCGCCGAGACCGGCACTCTGATGCTGGCCTCCGGCGCCGAACGGCCCACCACCCTCAACTTCCTGCCGGAAACCCATATTGTCGTGCTGCCGGCCGACCGGATCGTCGGCGCGCTGGAGCAGGCCTGGGCGAAGCTGAGGGACGAATTCGGCGCCGGCACCATGCCGCGCACGGTCAATTTCATCACCGGCCCGTCCCGCAGCGCCGATATCGAGCAGACCCTGCAGATGGGCGCCCATGGCCCGCGGCGCTTGCATATCATCCTGATCGATGGCGAAGCGCCCGCCGGATCCTAAGGAGCGGGAGCTCTGGCGCGCGGCGATGCGCGATGTGAAGCCGCTGCGCGCCCACAAACCGGCGAAGCCGAAGGTCGAACACGCGCCCTCGGCGCCGGCGAAGGAGCCCGCGCCAGCCAAACCCACGGCGAAAAAAGCGAGCGCACCCCCCGCGCCGCTGCCGCCCAAACCAAAGCCCGCCCCTGAGCTCGCCGTCGGCCGCCTCGCCGACATGGACAAGCGCCTGGCCGAACGCCTGCGCCGCGGCCAGCTTCCCATCGAAGGCAAGCTGGATCTCCACGGCCTGACCCAGGAAGAGGCCCATGATCAGCTCGGCGGCTTCATCGCCGTCTCGCAAAAGCAGGGGCGGCGGTGCATTCTGGTGGTGACCGGCAAGGGCATGTGGCGCGAAGGCGCCGGCATCCTCCGGGAGAATGTGCCGCGCTGGCTGAACGAACGGCCGAACCGGGCCCGGGTGCTGGCCATCGCCCAGGCGCAGCCCCGGGATGGCGGCACCGGCGCGCTCTATGTCCTGCTCAAGCGCCTGCGCGACGATGGCGCGAAAGGAGGTTCGCGATGATGAGTTTGAAGGGTTCCTGCCACTGCGGCGCGGTGTCTTTCGAGGTCAAATCCCACACGCCCCAGCCCTATATGCGCTGCTACTGCTCGATCTGCCGCAAGACCGCCGGCGGCGGCGGTTACGCCATCAACATCATGGGCGAGGCACGGACATTGAAGGTGAAGGGCCGCAAGCATCTCGGCGTCTACCGCGCCACGCTCGAGGAAGGCGGCGTGCGCATGCACAGCTCCGCCCGCCGGCATTTCTGCAAGCATTGCGGCAGCGCCCTCTTCATCGCCGATCCCCGCTGGAAGAAATGGGTCTATCCCCACGCCTCCGCCATCGACACGCCGCTGCCCGTGCCGGTGGATACCGCCCATATCATGCTGGACTCGAAATGCAGCTGGGCGGAGGTACCCGGCGGAAAGCGCAACCGCAAATTCCGCGAATATCCCGACCAGTCGATCGAGGATTGGCACAAGACGCGCGGGGTGTATCTGAAGTGATCGCCGGACAAAGCAGATGACTCCCTTCGGCCGCCGCCTGCGCGAACTGCGCGCCGACCGCAGCATCCTGCTGAAGGACATGGCGTCGGCCCTCGGTGTGTCGTCGGCTTATCTCTCCGCGCTGGAGCACGGCAATCGCGGCCGCCCGTCCTCGGGCCTGGTGCAGCAGATCTCCGCCTACTTCAATTTGGCCTGGGACGACGTGGACGAACTGAAACGCCTCGCCCAACTCTCCCACCCGCGCGTGGTGGTGGACACGGCGGGTCTGTCGCCGAAGGCGACGGAGCTGGCGAACAGGCTTGCGGAGGTCATCGACGAACTGGACGAACAGACCGTCGATCAGCTGCTCAATACGATTGAAGAGAAGCGCCGCTGAAATAGCGCGCACCTAATTCGCGCAAATCAAATCTTGTTTTCCCCGCGTAAGCGGGGACCCAGGAGTTGCGGGGCGCACTTCTTCCCCTGGGTCCCCGCTTTCGCGGGGAAAACAATGAAGGGGATAGCGCGAGCGATGTACCTACAAAATAAACCGGCTCAGATCCGCGTTCTTCGCCAGCGGCGCGACGCGCTCCTTCACCAGGGCGGCGTCGATGGTGATGGTGGTGCCGGGGCGGTCGGTGGCGCTGAAGCTGATTTCCTCCAGCAGGCGCTCCATCACCGTGTGCAGGCGCCGCGCGCCGATGTTCTCCACCGATGAGTTGATCTCCGCCGACAGGTCGGCGATCGCGTCGATGGCGTCGTCGGCGAAATTCAGCGTGACGTCCTCGGTCTTCAGCAATGCCCGGTATTGCTTGATCAGGCTGGCTTCCGGTTCCGTCAGGATGCGCTTGAAATCGTCCCGCGTCAGCGCCTTGAGTTCGACACGGATCGGCAGGCGCCCCTGCAGCTCGGGCAGCAGGTCCGCCGGCTTGGCCATGTGGAACGCGCCCGAGGCGATGAACAGCACATGGTCGGTCTTCACCGGGCCGTGCTTGGTGCTGACAGTGGTGCCCTCGATCAGCGGCAGCAGGTCGCGCTGCACGCCTTCGCGGCTGACATCGGCGCCGCCGCGGTTCTCCGCCCGGCCGCAGATCTTGTCGATCTCGTCGATGAAGACGATGCCGTTCTGCTCCACCGTATCCACCGCCTGCTGGCGCAGCACCTCCGGATCCAGCAGCTTGTCGCTCTCCTCCGCCATCAGCACCTTGTAGGAATCGACCACGGACATGCGCCGCGGTTTCGTCTTGCCGCCGAAGGCCTGGCCCAGCACTTCGTTCAGATTGATCATGCCCATGCTGGCGCCGGGCATGCCGGGAATCTCGAACGTCGGCAGCGCGCCCGCGCCGCTCTCCTTGACCTGCAGCTCGATCTCCCGGTCGTTGAGCTCGCCCGCGCGCAGCATCTTGCGGAACTTGCTGCGGGTGTCCGGGCTGGCGCTGTCGCCGACAAGCGCGTCCAGCACCCGCTCCTCCGCCATCATCTCGGCCTTGGCGGTGACCTGGCGCCGCAGCCGTTCCCGCGACTGGTTCATGGCGATCTCCAGGAGATCGCGGATGATCTGCTCCACATCGCGGCCGACATAGCCCACTTCCGTGAACTTGGTCGCCTCCACCTTGATGAAGGGCGCATCGGCCAGCCGCGCCAGGCGCCGGGCGATCTCGGTCTTGCCGACGCCGGTGGGGCCGATCATCAGGATGTTCTTCGGCAGCACCTCTTCGCGCAGATCGTCGGGCAATTGCTGCCGGCGCCAGCGGTTGCGCAGCGCGATGGCGACGGCGCGCTTCGCCTCGTCCTGGCCGACGATATAGCGGTCCAGCTCGCTGACGATCTCCCGCGGCGTGAAGGCGGCAGCGCCCTTGATGGCGGCATCGCCCGCCGCGGCAGCGGCGGGACCGCGCAGATCCGAATTCTCGTTCATAGGCTTTCGACGGTGATGTTTCTGTTGGTGTAGATGCAGATGTCGGCGGCGATCTCCATCGACCGGCGCGCCACCGCTTCGGCGGACTGGCCGTCGAGGCCCACCAGCGCCCGCGCCGCGGCCAGCGCGAAGCTGCCGCCGGAGCCGATGCCGATCAGCCCGTCGTCGGGCTCCAGCACGTCGCCGGTGCCGGTCAGCACCAGGCTGACCTGCTTGTCGGCCACCGCCATCATCGCCTCCAGCCGGCGCAGATAGCGGTCGGTGCGCCAATCCTTGGCCAGCTCGACGCAGGCGCGGGCGAGCTGGCCCGGATGCTGCTCCAGCTTCGCCTCCAGCCGCTCGAACAGCGCCAGGGCATCGGCGGTGGCGCCGGCAAAACCGGCGATGACGTCGCCGCGGCCGAGGCGCCGCACCTTCTTGGCGGTGGATTTCATGACCGTGTTGCCGAAGCTGACCTGGCCGTCGCCGGCGACGACCACGGCGCCGTTCTTACGCACCGACAGGATGGTGGTGCCGTGCCATTGGGGGATTTCCCGCTGAGGGACTTCGCTGGTGGACATGCCCCTTCCAGATAGGCCGCCGCCGCCAGGGCCGCAACCCCGCGCCTGGTAAGCGCCGCATACCCACCATCATGATGGCTGGTAGCAAGCCGTTGTATTACCTGTTACAAGGCCCAAGACCCCATGTCCCGCCGAGTCGATGTCCCATGCCCACCACCCTGGTCGAGCGGCTGACGGCCTTTCGCAACAACGATCTGCAGGAACTCTGCGAGGCGGCCGAGGAAGGCATCAAGGCCGGCGGCGGCTTCGGCTGGCTGAAACCGCCGCCCCGCCACATCATGGAATCCTATTGGCGCGGGATTTTGCTCAATCCGGACCGCCATGTCTTCGTCGGCCGGCTCGATGGCACCATCGCCGGCACGGCCCAGCTGGTGCGGCCGGCCCGCAACAACGAGGCCCAATCCGCCTCGGCCCAGATCACCACCCATTTTGTGGCGCCTTGGGCCCGCGGCCACGGCCTGGCGCGGCAGATCGTGCTGGCAGCGGAGAACGCGGCGCGCGAGGCCGGCATCCGCGTGGTCAATCTGGATGTGCGGGAAACCCAGGGCGCCGCGATTCAGCTCTATCAATCCCTGGGTTTTCAGCATTGGGGCAGCCATCCGCGCTATGCCCGGGTGGATGGACTTTGGGTCGCTGGCCAGTTCTTCTGGAAGGAATTAGAGCCTGTGGCCCAATAATGACGGTTTTCTTACGATTGTAACAATTCGCTGGCGGGGCCGCCTTTCGGGCGGTATTAGCGATGTCGATGGGGAACAGCACCAAGCAGGCCTTGGACGCGACGATCCTGGATCGTCTGTACAAGGTGATCGAAAGCCGACGCGGCGCCGATCCGGAGAAATCCAATACTGCCCGGCTTTTTGCCAAGGGCA
Organism: uncultured Alphaproteobacteria bacterium; assembly: GCA_963816235.1. GTDB lineage: Bacteria > Pseudomonadota > Alphaproteobacteria > Dongiales > Dongiaceae > DATKFM01. The sequence continues at coordinate 105,956 of CAWFKD010000016.1, forward strand.
CGGACAAGATCGCCCAGAAGCTGGGCGAGGAAGCCGTCGAGACCCTGATCGAGGGCATCCGCGGCCGGAAGAAGGATCTGGCGCTGGAGAGCGCCGACCTGCTCTATCACCTGCTGGTGCTCTGGGCCGACCGCCGCCTGCGTCCCGCCGATGTCTGGGCCGCACTGGCCGCCCGCGAAGGCATCTCCGGCATCCAGGAAAAGCGCAACCGCAAGGGATGAGTTAAATCCGCGGCGGCTCTCGCCCGGCGGGTTGTCCCGTTGTATTTCTAGGCGGCGACGCTCCGACGTCAGAGGTGCCCATGTCCTACGATACCAACAACGTCTTCGCCCGCATTCTGCGCGGCGAGATTCCCTGCAAGAAGATCTATGAGAACGAGCATGTGCTCGCCTTCCACGACATCAATCCCCAGGCGAAGGTGCATGCCCTGGTGATTCCCAAGGGCGCTTACCTGTCGATGGATGATTTTTCCGCCAAGGCCTCGGCGGCGGAGATCGCGGCTTTATTCCAGGCCGTGGGCAAGGTGGCGCGGGATCTGGGCGTCGCCGAGTCTGGCTATCGCATCCTCGCCAACAGCGGCCGGCACTCCCATCAGGAAGTGCCGCACCTGCATATCCACATCTTCGGCGGCCAGGCGCTCGGCCGGATGATCCAGCCGCTCTAGAGGCGAACTGTCAGGCCGCGATGGCGCCGCTGCTGGCCTGCTGCGGCAGGCGCACGGTCACCGTGGTGCCGCTGCCCAGCTTGCTGTCGATCTGGATGTTGCCGCCATGGAGCTCGGCCAGACGGCGCACCAGCGGCAGGCCAAGGCCGGTGCCGGAATATTTACGGTTGAGGGCATTGTCCACCTGGCTGAACGGTGCCAGGGCCTTCTCGATGTTCTCCGGCGCGATGCCGATGCCGGTGTCGCGCACCCACAGCAGCAGATCGCCGGCCGGGCCGACCCGCGCGCCCAGGGTGACCTGGCCGCCCTGGGGCGTGAACTTCACCGCGTTGGACAGCAGGTTGATCATGATCTGCTTCACCGCCCGCTGATCGGCTTCAACCTTCGGCAGTTCGGCAGGCAAGATCGGTCTTCAAGCAGCACCTTGTTGGCGCTGGCGCGGTCGCGCACCAGGCGCATGCAGGACTCGACGGCGTCCGGCAACTTGAAGTTTTCGAGATGCAACTCGAACTTGCCGGCCTCGATCTTCGAGAGATCGAGGATGTCGTTGATGATCTCCAGGAGATGCACGCCGCTGTCGCGGATGTCCTTGATGTATTCCTTGTATTGCGGCTGCGCCATGGCGCCGAACATCTCATGCTGCATGATCTCGGAGAAGCCGATGATGGCGTTCAGCGGCGTGCGCAGCTCGTGGCTGACATTGGCCAGGAATTCCGACTTGCTGCGGTTGGCGAACTCCGCCTGTTCCTTGGCCTGGCGCTGCTCCGCCTCGGCGATGATCCGGTCGGTGATGTCGAAATGCACGACGACCGCGCCCATGCGCTCGGCCGTCGACACCGGCCGGACCAGGAAATTGTACCAGCGGAACTGGTCGCCCACCGGACGCATATATTCGTGGGAGAAGCTGCTGGCATTCTCCGCCAGCAGGTCGGCGACGCCGCGCGCCATCGCCGGCGAATCCTCGCCATGGGCGCCCAGCGCCCGCTTCAGGAACTCGACATAGTTGCCGCCGACGATGGCCTCGCCCTCGCCGTCGGACTCGCGCCACATGCGGTTGACGGAAACGATGGTGCCGTCGGCATCCAGCAGCGCCACCTGCGCCGGCAGGGAATCCAGCGTCGCCGCATGGGTCTCCGCGAGATTGCGCAGATCGCTCTCGCTCTTGCGCAACGCCTCTTCGGCGCGGACGCGATCGGTCACGTCGGTCTGAATGCCGACGAAATGCACCAGGTTGCCGCGATCGTCGAACACCGGGCTGACCGACAATTCGTTCCAGAAAGTGCGGCCATCCTTGCGATAGTTGCGCAGGGTCACGGTGGCGGCGCGGCGCAGCTGGATCGCGCGGCGCAGCCGTTCCACGGTGCCGCGGTCGGTGTCGCGCCCCTGCAGCATGCGGCAGCTGCGGCCGTTCGCCTCTTCGCGCTGTAGCCGGTGATGCGGGTGAAGGCCGGATTGACGAACACGATGGGGTTGCCCGGCAGATTGGGATCGGTGATCAGCACGCCTGTGGTCGTCGAGGACACGGCAGCGGCCAGGCCGCTATGACGCTGCGCCAGCTCCGCCAGCTGCCGTTCGCGCGCCTTGGCATCGCTGATGTCGGAATAGGTGATGCTGAAGGCGCCGCCAGGCATCGGGTTCAAGCGGGCGCGGATATCCGTCATGCCGCGAGTCACTTCGCAGCGGCCGCCAGCCGGCGGCGGCGCGACCATCCGGCCGCCCGGCAGCCAGTCGGGATCGGTGGCGGCCGGCGCGAATTCCGCCGGCAGCAGCCGCGCCAGATCGGCCCAGCCCATGCCCTTGCGCAGCTTGGCGCCCGGCAGGTTGAACAGTTCGACGAAGCGCCGGTTCCAAGCGATCAAGCGGCGGTCGCCATCGACCACACTCAGTCCATGATTCAGGGAGTCGAACGTCGCCTGCAGCAATTGTGAATTCGCTTCCAGCGCGCCCTCGCGGCGCTTGCTGTCGGTGACGTCGGTGATGATCAGCAGCACGCCCTTGTCGTCGGTGGGCCGCTCGACAATCTGCAGAAAGCGGTCATCGCCGCGATGCTGCACATGTTCCGACGGTGTCGCGCGATGCTGCGCCAGGCGCTTCTGAATCCAGCTCTCCAGCTCCCCGTCCTCGACGTCGACCAGCGGCAAGCCCACCAGGCTGCGGCGCAGCAGGTCTTCGAAGCGGATGCCCGGCTTGACCTCTTCGGCCATGAAGCCATGGAGCTCGCGATACCGGCTGTTGCAGAGGATCAGGCGGTCATCGGCATCGAACAGCGCAAAGGCCGCCGACATGCTTTCGATCGCCTCGCCCAGCCGCGACTCCGACATATGCAGGCGGCGGTCGAACTCGATCTCCGTGGTGATATCCGTGGCCGTACCGCGGAAACCCAGGAAGCCGCCGTCGCCGCCCAGGACCGGCTTGCCGCTGAGGCGCGCCCGGTGCTGGCGGCCATCGGTGGCGGCGAATTCGACGATCAGATCGTGGAAGGCGCGGCGATGCTTGAAATAGCTTTCGACATCATGCCAGGCGGTGGAGTTTGCTTGACCGCCGCCGAGCTGCGTCAAGGCGCGGCCGAGCACGCTGGAGGGATGCAGGCCGGTGAGCTTCTGGAAGCGCGGCGAAACATAGGTCAGCCGCGCATCTTCATCGGTTTCCCACACCCAGTCCGACGCGGACTCCGCGACATCGCGGAAACGCGCCTCGCTGCGGCGCAGGGCCTCGATGGCGAAGTGCTGCCGCTGCTCGTTCGACAGCAGCAGGCAGAGCACCACCAGGCTCAGCGGGTAATAGACGAACATGGTCACGCCAAGGCTGCCCAGCGCCGTGGCGTTCATGCCCGGCTGGAGCATGTGCCAGGGCAGCGCCAGCACGGCCAGCGTCGTGCCGGCCATCAGCATCTCCCGCGAATTGCCCAGCCGCGAGCGGCGCCACCAATTCACATAGAGCCAGATGCTGAAGCCGGTGCAGGTAGCGATCGGCGCCAGCTCGGCGATGGCCGATCCGCCTGACACCACGATGCTGTGGATCGCCACCAGGATGGCGGCGACGGAAACGGTCAGCGGCCCGCCGAAGGCGCCGGCGGCCAGCAGGATCGGCAATTGGCTATCCACAGGCTGGCCGGGGAAGATCTCCACCGGCACGCTCTGGCTCAGCACGGCGATGACAGCAAAGATCGCCCCGGCGGCAATCGCGCCGATGCGGCCGGCATGGCGCAGCAGGGCGACACCGAACAGGCTGTAGAGCAGGACGAGCGCCAGCAGGACGGCGAGGTTTTCGCCGAGATCTACCAGGACCCGGAATAGTTCATGCAGCGTCATAATCCCAAGGCTCGATCCGGCGGCGGCGGGAAGGAATCGCCCCCGCCGGATCTATGAATTAACCAATTAACGCGCCTTAACGATGCCGCCAATTCGTAAAGATGACGTTAAAACACCTTAGGAGATCACCTGAGTGACCTGTTGCAATTCTGTGATATAGCGCTTGAATCCAGTTTGGACTGCGGCATTTGTGCGTTGCAGCAATGAGATGGGAATGGGGGCCGATGAGCACCGCCGACCAGGAATATGACGACCGCATGTTGACCATGCTGCAGCTCATCTGGGGCGAGGGCTTCCTCTCCCCCGGCGGGGCGCAGGCGGTGCGGGAGATCGTGGCGGGTATCCCGCTGGATGGGCGCCGGGTGCTGGACATCGGCTGCGGCCTCGGTGGCCTGGACCAGGTGCTGGCCGGCCTCGGCGATTGCCATGTCACGGGCATCGATGTTGCACAACCCCTGGTGGCGCGGGCACAGAGGCGAATCCGCGCCGCTGGCCAGGATCGCCGGATCGAGTTCCGCGCCTATGAGCCCGGCCCGCTACCTTTCCCCGACGGCAGCTTCGATCTGGTGTTCGGCAAGGATAGCTGGCTGCATGTGGAGCGGAAGGATTTCTTCTTCGCCGAGATCTTCCGCGTGCTGAAGCCGGGCGGCTGCCTCGCCGCCGGCGACTGGATGAAATCGGCCGGCGCCTACAGCCCGGATATGCTCTACTTCTTCAAGATGGAGGAACTGACCTACTTCCTGGTCACGCTGCCGGAGTATGAGCGGATCATCAGGCGCGCCGGCTTCACGGATATCCGCACCCAGGACATCACCGATGCGAACCGCGCCGAGGCTCACGGCGAATATCAGCGGCTGAAAGGCCCGCTCTACGATGCGATGACCGCGCAACTCGGCGCGGAGTCCAGGGATCATTTTATCGAGGACTGGCGCAGCCTGACCGTGGTGCTCGATAAAGGAGAATTGCGCCCCGCGCGATTCTGGGCGAGAAAACCAGACTAGACAGAAAATCTGGATTGCAACCGATAATCCCTCGCACCCATGCCCGGAAACCCCAGAAAGTCCGCCTCAGCCGGCAATCGGCCAAG
>CAWFKD010000017.1:0-72660 GCA_963816235.1 uncultured Alphaproteobacteria bacterium
TCTTCCCCGCGAAAGCGGGGACCCAGGAGAAGCAGGGCGCTCTGCCACCCTGGGTCCCCGCTTTCGCGGGGATGACAACAAGGGGGTGTCTGAAATTAAGTGGATAGAAATTGAAACCTCACCTCCGCGTCTTCGCGCCTCCGCGTGAAATTCTTGATTTATAGGAACAATCACCTATACTAAATCAACGCGCAAACTGGCTCGCTCAGCGCCTCGATGTTGGACATTGTGCATCTGTCATCGGCCATCCGCGCTCGCGGCGCACACGGATGGGTTTGTGTGTTTGTATACTCTCCGACGATCGCCGCACATCCGGCGGGAATTCCCTTGTATGGCATCGTTCCCAGAAATCAGGGTCCCCTGGAATCGTGCATTTCGTGGAATCCGTTAGCCGCATCAGAAACTTGAGCCAGCAAAATATGCGGAAAAATGTCACCGCTAGCGGCAACGCTCACGCGAGTTGACCGGCCGCCCCGCGGGTGCGATCCAAGCGTCAGCGAAGAGGAGAGACCCATGCTGAAGTTCTACTTTGCGCCGGGCACTTGTGCGCTGGCGTCGCGCATCACACTGGAAGAGGCGGGCGCGCAATACGAGCCGGTGCGCGTCGACTTTGCCGCCACGCAGCAGCGCTCGCCGGACTATCTGAAGGTGAACCCCAAGGGCCGCGTGCCGGCGCTGGTCACCGACCGCGGCATCCTGACGGAGACGCCGGCGATCCTCGCCTATGTCGCCCAGACCTATCCGAAGGCGAACCTGGCGCCGCTGGATGATGACTTCGCGTTCGCCCAGGTGCAGTCCTTCAACAGCTATCTCTGCTCGACCGTGCATGTGGCCCATGCCCACCGCATGCGCGGTTATCGCTGGGCCGACGATCCCGCCGCCATCAAGGCCATGCAGCAGAAGGTGCCGCAATCGGTCGGCGAATGCTTCAACCTGATCGAGACCGAGATGTTCAAGGGCCCCTGGGTGATGGGCGAGAACTTCACGGTCTGCGATCCCTACCTCTTCACGCTGACCCGCTGGCTGAAGGCCGATGGCGTGGATTCCGCGCGCTTCGCCAAGGTGCATGCCCATATGCTGCTGATGGCCGACCGGCCGGCGGTGCAGCGGGCGCTGGCGGACGAGCCGCGCTAGGAACGGCGACCGCGAACAATTCGCAAGGCTGCCCGGCGGGACTTGCCAAGCCCAGCCCGATAGTCTGTATCTGGGTTTGCGGCAACAAACCCGGCGGCAGGCATGAGCGAGACCGATCCCTTCGACCATTTCGACGACTGGTTCCGGCAGGCGGAGGCCAAGGAGCCGAACGACCCGAACGCCATGGCCCTGGCCACTGTCGGCGCCGACGGCATGCCCTCGCTGCGCATGGTCTTGCTGAAGGGGCGGGACGAGCGGGGCTTCGTCTTCTACACCAACAATGAGAGCCGCAAGGGCACGCAGCTCCAGGCGCAGCCGATGGCGGCGCTCTGCCTCTACTGGAAGTCCCTCAAGAAACAAATCCGCATCGAGGGCGAGGTGGAGCAGGTGACGCCGGCCGAGGCCGACGCCTATTTCGCCTCGCGCCACCGCTCCAGCCAGATCGGCGCCTGGGCCTCGCAGCAATCGCGGCCGCTGGCCGGGCGGTTCGAGCTGGAGAAACGCATCGCCCAGTTCACCGCCAAGTTCGGCCTGGGCACCGTGCCGCGGCCGGCGCACTGGTCGGGCTTCCGCGTGCTGCCGGGACGTATCGAGTTCTGGGAGGAAAAGCCATTCCGACTCCATGACCGGCTGGTCTATCATCGCGAGGGGAACGGCTGGCGCACCGAGCGGTTGTTTCCCTAGGGAGCGCGGCGATGCAGCAGGCGCACAGCATCCAGGGCGATGTCACACTGGGCCAAGCGGAACGGGCGCGGCTGATGCGCCTGGCCAGCTATGCCTCGGTGGGCGCGGCGCTGCTGCTGATCGGCGCCAAGGTCGCGGCGTACCTGCTGACGGGATCGGTGGCGCTGCTGTCCAGCATGCTGGACTCGCTGCTGGATGCCGGCGCCTCGATGGTGAACCTGTTCGCGATCAGACAGTCGCTGATACCGGCGGACCGCGAGCACCGCTTCGGCCATGGCAAGGCGGAGCCGCTGGCGGCCCTGGGCCAGGCCGCCTTCATCGCCGGCTCGGCCGCCTTCCTCGCCTTCCAGGCGGTCGAGCGGCTGGTGACGCCGGTGACAGTGTCCCATGGCGAAGTGGGAATCGCCGTCATGGTCGTCTCCATCCTTGCCACGCTCGTGCTCGTGCTGTTTCAGCGCTATGTCATCCGCCGCACCGGCTCGTTCGCCGTCCGCGCCAACTCCCTGCACTATGTCGGCGACCTCTTCGTCAATGCCAGCGTGATCGTCGCGCTGCTGCTGGCGATGTGGTGGGGCTGGAATGCCGCGGACCCCCTGTTCGCCATCGGAATCTCTGCCTATATCTCCTATACGGCTTGGCAGATTTTCCGTGGCGCGCTGGATATGCTGATGGATCGCGAGTTGCCGGACGGGATGCGGGCGCAGATCCGCAAGATCGCCCTGGAGAATCCGCGGGTGAAATCGGTGCATGACCTGCGCACCCGCGCCGCCGGCCAGGCGATCTTCGTGCAGATGCATCTGGAGATGGACCCGGACCTGCCGCTGCGCATCGCCCATGAAGCGGCTGATGCGGTGGAAGTGGCGATCATGGCGGCGTTTCCGGGCGCCGAGGTGATCATCCACGAAGACCCGGCCGGGGTTGAGGAAATCCGCAAGCCGTTCGAGCGTCCGGCGGCGGCCCAGGGGAGATAAATGGAACTTGATACATATCAACGAGACTGGCGAATCTGGAGTGATCTACTAATAATCAGAATTATCCGAAGTCGCGACGGAATGGAGGAAAGAGCCCGATGACCATACGCAGCATCCTGGCGGTGGCCGATGGCGGCACCACGACCCAGGCGACGCTGGAGACCGCGGTGACCGCGGCCAAGCGGTTCGACGCGGTGCTCGACGTCCTGCATGTCATGGCCGATGTGAACAGCGTCGTGCCCGTCATCGGCGAAGGCATGTCCGGCGCCATGGTGGAACAGCTGATGGCGGCGATGGCGCAGACCATCGCCTCCCGCGCCGCGCGGGCGCGGGAGGCCTATCAGAAGGTTTCAGCGCGGCTGGCGGCGCCAAGCTGTCCTGGCGCGAGATCACCGGCCGCGAGGCCGATGTGGTGGCTGCGGCCGGCAGGCTGACCGACCTCATCGTCATCGGCAGGCCGAGCGGCGAGGCCGAGGCGCCCCTGGCTGCGACGCTGGACGCGGCGCTGTTCGATACCGGCCGACCGGTGCTGGTGGCATCGCCCACGGCGGCGCGGGTGATGGCGGGCCGGGTGGCGCTGGCCTGGAACGGCAGCGCCCAGGCGGCGCGGGTGGTGGCCGCCGCCCTGCCGATCCTGGAGGTGGCCGACCATGTCACCGTCCTGACCGTCGGCACGATCGACAGCGTCGCCACGGCCCAGGAGCTGATCGCCTATCTCGGCCGTCACGATGTGCGTGCCTCCCATGAGTTCGATACCCCATGGCGGCGCCTCGACCGGCGCCTCGCTCCTGGCCCATGCGGAGCAGAGCCGCGCCGACCTGCTGGTCATGGGCGCCTATGGCCATAGCCGGCTGCGGGAGATGATCCTCGGCGGCGCGACCCGCGACGTGCTGTCGGCCGCCGGCATCCCGGTGCTGATGGCGCACTAGGCCGGGTTCTTGCTCATGCGGTGACGCGGGCCGGCCGTTCGGCTAGATTGCCGGCCATGAACGATTCCGTGAAAACCGTCATCCTCACCGGCGCCAGCCGCGGCATCGGCCATGCCACGGTCATGCGCTTCATGCAGGAAGGCTGGCGCATCATCACCTGCAGCCGCGACGACGTGCCGCCGGAATGCAAGCGCGACAGCAACTGGGCCCATCATGTGGTGACGGACCTCGCGGACACCGCCAGCGTCGACCGCTTCATCGCCGAGGCCGGCAGGATCATCGACGGCCAGCCGGTCCATGCCCTGGTGAACAACGCCGCGGTATCGCCGAAGACCGAATTCAAGGAGCGGCTCGGCTGCCTCAATGGCGATGTGCAGGCCTGGCGCGATGTGTTCGAGCTGAATCTCTTCACGCCGCTGCAGTTGTCGCGCGGCTTCGCCCAGGCGCTGCATCGCGGCCAGGGCTCGATCGTCAACATCACCTCGATCGCCGGCCATGCGCGCCATCCCTTCGCCAGCTCGGCCTACAGCACCTCGAAGGCGGCGCTGTCGGCGCTGACGCGGGAGATGGCGGTGGAGTTCGCCGATCTCGGCGTGCGGGTGAATGCCGTGGCGCCGGGCGAGATCGAGACCGCGATGATCGGCCCGGAATATGAGACGCTGATCCCCCGCATTCCCATGCACCGCTTGGGCAAGCCGGAGGAAGTGGCGGCGACGGTGTTCCAGCTCTGCTCCGCCGATTTCAGCTATGTCACGGGGACGGAGATCTTCGTCACCGGCGGGCAGCATCTCTACTAGGTGGATTTGCCGGGCGGCGCTCAGAGACTCTCGCCGAGCCGGCGGAACCAATCCAGCCGCGCGGTGACTTGGGCGATATCGTGCTCCAGCCAGTCGGTCAGCGTGTCGCGGCGCTCGCCGATCTGGCGGCGCAGGCTGGTGAGGCGGCTGAGCTCGCGTTCGCAGATCTCGGCCAGCAACTCCGCCTGCAGCTTCTGCCCGTCGCGGTCGAGCACCGGCAGGAAGCGCAGCTTCAGCGCGATGACCAGCTTGTTGAATTCGCCGATCGGTCCGCGCAGGTTGGCGCCCAGCAGCCGCTTCAGCTCCTCGATGCCCCGCGCGGTGATGCGCAACTCGGCCTCGGCACCGCCGCCGTCAGCGGCTTCGATCAGCCCTTCGACCCGCAGCAGTTCCATCGGCGGCCCGATCAGGTCCAGTGAGGGACCCACGATATGGCCGACAAAGCCGCGCACTTCCGCGGCCAGATCGGCATAGCGCCGCGGCCCCTCATGCAGCGTGCCGAGCGCGGCCAAGCGGACCGCTTCCGTCGGGATCAGGCTGTTGTCCTTGTACATGGGCGGGAAGATAGGTCGGGCGGGTTAAGAAGTCTACGCCGGCCGGATTTTGCCGCCGCGACAGGCGGTTAGTTCCTGATACCGCGCAGGCGTTCCGACCGGCGGCGCAACAGTTCGACCGTCGTCAGCATGACGACGGCAAAGACAATGAGCATGCTGGCGGCTGCCGTAATCGTCGGGCTGATGTCTTCGCGGATGCCGCTGAACATTTGCTTGGGCAAGGTGCGCTGTTCCGGGCCGGCCAGGAAGACGACCACAACGACCTCATCGAACGAGGTGACAAAGGCGAACAGAGCGCCGGAAATTACGCCGGGCAGGATGAGCGGAAGGATGACCTTCCTGAACACCCGGACGGGGTCGGCGCCCAGGCTCGCTCCGGCGCGGGCGAGACTGTGGTCGAATCCCGTCAGCGTCGCGGTCACCACGATCACGACGAACGGCGTCGCCAGGGCCGTATGCGCCAGCGTCAGGCCGGGCAGGCTGTTGGTCAGTCCGATGGGCGTATAGAAGAAATACATGCCGAGCGCCGAGATGATCACCGGCACGATCATCGGCGAAATCAGCACGCTCATGATCGATGTCCGCGCCGGGAAGTTCGCCCGGCTAAGGCCCAATGCGGCGAGCGTGCCGAGCGTGGTGGCGATCACCGTCGTAAAGGCGGCGACGATGATGCTGGTCTTGAGAGCCAGCACCCAGCGGTCGTTGGTGAAGAAATCTTCATACCAGCGCAGCGACAGGCCCGGCATCGGATAGCTGAAATACGGCTCGGCATTGAACGAGAGCGGCATGATCACGAGGATCGGCGCGATCAAGAACAGCAGCACGGCGGCGCAAAACACTCGATGCGTATAGTACCATGCGCGCTCAGCCGGACCTGCGTAGGGCGAGAGGGCCATTTCCGCCTACCCGAGTTTCATCTTGTCGATGCCGACAAGGCGATTATAGACGAAGTAGAGTATCATCGTCGCCGTCAGCAGAATGGTCCCCAATGCCGAGGCCTTTCCCCAATTATTCTCCGCATGCAAGGCTTCGTACATGATGTTGCTCATCATCTTGTCCGATGCGCCGCCGACCAGCGCCGGCGTGATGTAGAAGCCGAGGCAAAGGATGAATGTGAGCAGGCAGCCGGCAGCGATGCCGGGAATTGTTTGCGGAAAGTAGACCCGCCAGAAGGCGTAGAACGGACCGGCGCCCAACGAGCGCGCGGCCCGCACATGGCTCGGCGGAATTGTCTTCATGACGCTGTAGATCGGCAGCAGCGTGAACGGCAACTGGATATGGGTCATCGCCACGATCGTGCCGACGCGGGCGAAGATCAGTTTCAGCGGATGATCCGTCAGGCCGAGAAACATCAGCGAATCGTTGATTGGCCCGGAATCCTGGAGCAACACGAACCAGGCCGTTGTTCGTACCAAGAGCGACGTCCAGAACGGCAGGAGTACGAGGATCAGCAGCAGACTCGATGTGCGCGTTGGCAGCGTCGCCAGCAGGTAGGCCAAGGGGAATCCGAGAAGCAACGTCCAGGTCGTTACCTGTATGCTGATCCAGAATGTTCGGGCAAGGACGGTCAGGTAGATGGCGCGATTGGCGGGAACCCAGGCCAACGCGCCGTCGGCATTGATTTCAAGATCCAAGGCGGCAAGCAGATAGCTCGGCGTGATGGCGTGCCCCGAGCGTTTGATGGTGGCCCAGGTATTGCGTTCGCCCCAAGCGGGATCCATCCCGATCAGCGCTTCCTTGTAGGGTGCGGCTTCCAGCGTCGCGGCCTTGCGCGCCGTGGTAATGATCTTGCTGCGGATTCCCGATATCTCGTAGTTCAGGCGCTTGCCGATGAGCGCCGCGGTCTTGTTCTTCTGCGCGTCCTGCAGATCCACCGCCAATGCGGCATAGGCCGCCTCATCCGGCGTGCCGTTGCCGTCCCAGGCATCCAGCGCCTGGACCGTTCGCGGAAGATTGTCGCGGATGTCCGGATCATAAACAGCGTTTCGCAGCATGTAGATGAGCGGAAGGACGAAGCTTATGACGATGAACAGGAAGAGCGGCAGGACCAAGCCGACCGCCTTCAGTTTCCGCACACGCTCCACACGGCGGAGCTGCAATTTGAGCGGCACTCCATCCGACATGCCGATTAGAGGCGTTGCAGTGGCGGAAACCATTTGATCGTGTTGTCCCGCGTAACAGGGAACAGGGGGAGGAAGCGCCGCTTCCTCCCCCGAACTTCAGTTCACTATTGAGCAAGCCAGGCGTTGAAGCGCTCGCGCAGCTCTTCGCCCTTGTCGGCCCAGAACTGCGGGTCGAGCGTCAGGACGTTGGTCATGTTGTCAGGCGCCGTCGGCAGGTGCGGCAGGATCGCCGGCTCGACGTTCGGAATCGCGTCCTTGTTGGCGGGACCGTAGGAGATGTACTTGGTCTGGTTCGCCATTGCCTGCGGCTGGCTCGCATAGCTCAGGAACTTGTAGGCGGCATCCATGCGCGGATTGCCCTTCGGAATCGCCCACAGGTCATAGTCGGGGGCCTGGGCATCCCAGACGATCTTGAAGTTCTTCTTGTCTTCGGTGATTGCCTTATAGATGCGGCCGTTCCAGGCCGAGACAATCGCGGCGCCGCCCTCGGCGAGGATCTGCGGCGGCTGGGCGCCGGCTTCCCACCAGATGACTTCGCTCTTGATCGTATCGAGCTTGGCGAACGCGCGATCGACGCCTTCTGGCGTATTCAACACCTTGTAGACGTCGGCGATCGGCACGCCGTCGGCGATCAGGGCCCATTCCAGATTCACGAAGGGGTTCTTCTGCAGCGCCCGCTTGCCCGGGAACTTCTGCAGATCGAACAGATCGGCGATCTTCGTCGGGCCGGGGTTCAGCTTGTCGGCGTCGTAGGCGATGATCGTCGAGTACAGGATGTTCGGAACGGCGCAGTCGAACTGATCCGAACCGATGAACTTCGACTTGTCGAGGCCGAGCTTCGCCCAATCAACCGGCTCGAGGATGCCTTCGGCACAGCCCGCAAGGGCGGTCTGCGTGTCGACATCGATCACGTCCCAGGTGATCGCGTTCGCTTCGACCATCGCGCGGATCTTGGCGATTTCGCCGTTGTACTCTTCTTCGGTGATCTTGGCGCCGGTGTCCTTCTGGTACGGCTTCATGAAAGCTTCGCGTTGGCTTTCCTGATAGGCGCCGCCCCAGGACACGATCGTCAGTTGATCTTCTGCCGCAGCCGGTGCGGTCCATAGCGCGCCGATGGCAGCCGATGCCAACAGCAAGCCAGTTACTCTAGTCTTCGCTGTCATTTTCTTGCAGTCTCCCTGTATAGCCGGCCATTGCCGGCGGTTGCACATAATTCGCCGATCCAGACGACGCCGATCAGCGGTCTCCTGTGAGCCTTCGAACTCAGAACGCATCGAGCGCGCGGCAATCCTCCGTCTTCCAGCCGACCGAGATCGCAGCACCCGGCGACAGGGTCGGAACGCCTTCGGCGTTCGGCACCTTGATCACGAAATCATTGTTGCCGCAGACCGAAGCGCGCACGCGCGTGTGGTCACCGAGATAGATCAGTTCCTCCACCTTGCCGCTGAAGATGTTCGGCAGCGTGCCCGGCGCCGGATTGACGCGCACGCGTTCCGGCCGCAGCGACAATGTCGTGGCGTCGCCCATGCCAACCTTCACCGCCAGCGCCTGGACATTGCCGGCTCCCGGCACTTCGACCTGGCAGCCGACGCCGTTCACGGAGACGATCTTGCCGCGGATCTTGTTGTTCTCGCCGATGAATTGGGCGACGAAGGAATTCTGCGGCTGCTCATAGAGATCGCCTGGCGTGGCGAGTTGCTGAATCTCGCCGTCGTTGAACACGGCGATACGGTCCGACATGGTCAGCGCTTCGCTCTGATCGTGGGTCACATAGACGATGGTGACGCCGAGATCGTGGTGGATATGCTTGATCTCCAACTGCATCTGCTCGCGCAGCTGTTTGTCCAGCGCGCCCAGCGGCTCATCCATCAGTACCAGCTGCGGCTCGAACACCAGGGCGCGGGCGACCGCGACACGCTGCTGCTGGCCGCCGGAAAGCTGGCCGGGGCGGCGCTTGCCGAAGGGCGCCAGCTTCACCATCTCCAGCGCGCGCTTGATCTTGGCCTGCTGTTCCGCCTTGGGCAACTTCCGCACTTCCAGCGGGAAGGCGAGGTTCTCCTCGACCGTCATATGGGGGAAGAGGGCGTAGTTCTGGAACACCATGCCGATGTTGCGCTTGTGCGGCGGCATGTTGTCGATGGGACGGCCGTCCAACATGATGCGGCCATGGGTCGGGACTTCGAAGCCGGCCAGCATCAGCAGCGTGGTCGTCTTGCCGGAACCTGAGGGCCCCAGCATCGTCAGAAATTCGCCGCGGCGGATGCTTAGGTTAAGGTCTTTTACGACCAGCGTTTCGCCGTCATAGCTCTTCTGGATATCGATGAATTGGACGTATTTGTCCTGGCCTGTCGCCATCCCAGCCCCGTAAAGCCCTGTTCCCTCGTCGTCTTTTGCCGCTGCTTTTTCGGCCGCGCCGGGTATTCCCGGTCAACAGGCCACAGCATAAGTTACTTCTATAAGTCAACGTCAGACGAATTTGGAGTCAAATTTTTTTGCGCTGCAACAAGTAACCTGATGTCCGCGACCTTATAACGCGGCACTCAGCCCCGGTTTTTCCTGACGATGTTGTGGGCGGGGCCGTAGGGGAAGCGGGTGATGTTCTCGCTGCCCCCGGGCGTGATGACCAGGATGTCATGCTCCCGGTAGCCGCCAGCGCCCGGCAGGCCCTCGGGCAGCATGATCATCGGCTCCATGGAGACCACCATGTCGAGCTCCAGGACCGTGTCGATATCCTCCCGCAGCTCGAGGCCAGCCTCCCGTCCATAATAGTGGCAGAGCACGCCGAAGGAATGGCCATAGCCGAAGGTGCGGTATTTCAGCAGGTCGTGTTCCCGGTAGATTTCGTTGAGCTGCTTGGCGATGTCGCTGCATTTGTTACCAGGCGTCAGCAGCTTCTTGCCCTCGTCATGGACGCGGCAATTGATTTCCCACAGGCGCAGATGTTCCCTCGACGCCTCCTCGCAGAACAGCGTCCGCTCCAGGGCGGTGTAGTAGCCGGCGATCATCGGGAAGCAGTTCAGGCTCAAGATGTCGCCGCGCCTGATCTTGCGCGAGGTGACGGGATTGTGGGCGCCATCGGTGTTGATGCCCGATTGGAACCAGGTCCAGCTATCCATCAGCTCGCCATGGGGATAGGTGCGGGCGATCTCGCGCACCATCGCCTGGGTCGAATGCAGCGCCACCTCATGCTCGGGCACGCCCTCGGCGATGGCCTCGACGCAGGCCGCGCCGCCGATATCGGCGATGCGCGCGCCCTGCTTGATGACCGCGATTTCCTCCGCCGATTTGATCATTCGCAACCGCATGCAGCCGGCGGCGATGTCGACCAGCTTGCTGTTCGGCAGAGCCGCCTTGAGCTTCTCGAAATTCAGCAGATTGAAGTGGTCCCATTCCACACCCATCGTGCCGCCATCCTTCACCAGTTCCTTGACGGCGCGGAAGTAGTTGTCGCGCTGCCAGTCGGTGTAGACCAGGTTTTCGCCCGGGCTGCGGCGCCAGGGCTGCCCGGCGTCGATGTTGGCGGAGATCGTGGTCGCGGCGTCTGCAGATACGACCAGGCCGTAAGGCCGGCCGAAGGAGCAGTAGAGGAAATCGCTGTAGTAGTTGATGTTATGGATCGAGGTGAACAGGGCGTAGTCGATCCGGTTCTCCGCCATGTGCCGGCGCAGCTTCTTTAGCCGGGAGTCCATCTCCGCGGCGGAGAAGGTGCCCTTCACCTTCTCGCCGTTATGGATGGTTTTCAGGCGGGGAGATCGAGGCCATCACCAATTTTCTCCGACACCGTTTGCTCAATTTGTTTTCCCCGCGAAAGCGGGGACCCAGGGGTTGCAGCGCGCCAGCCCTCTCCTGGGCCCCCGCTTTCGCGGGGGAAACAAACTTTGGAGCGGGAAGAGGGCTGGCTAGCGCTTCCTGCTACGCCGCCTGCAATCCCTGGCTCTTCGTCCAGTTATAGGTCTCGTCGAGCACGCGGCTGAAGCGGCTCAGCATGTCGGCGATCTGCGCTTCGTTGATGATCAGTGGCGGACAGAAGGCGAAGGTGTCGCCCACCGGCCGGCCGAGCAGCCCATGCTCCTGGGCGATGCGGCCGCATTGGCCGCCGACCATGAGCGTGGGATCGAAGGCTTCCTTGGTGGCCTTGTTGCGCACCAGCTCCACCCCGGCGATCAGGCCGATGCCGCGCACCTCGCCCACCAGCGGATGATCGGCGAAGCGGCGCAGGCCGTTCTGCAACGCCGGAGACACCCGGCGCACCTGGCTCAGGATGTCGCGCTCCTCGTAGATCTTCAGGGTCTCGATGGCGACGGCGGCGCTGACCGGATGGCCGGAATAGGTATAGCCATGGCCGAAGGTGCCGATCTTGCCGCTGTTATCCCGCAGCGCCTTATAGATCTTCTCGTTGATCATGACGGCGGAGATCGGCAGGTAGGCCGAGGACAGCGCCTTCGCCATGGTCATGATGTCGGGCTGGATGTTGTAGGTCTGGCAGCCGAACATGTTGCCGGTGCGGGCGAAGCCGCAGATCACCTCGTCGGCGATGAACAGGATGTCGTGCTTTTTCAGCACCGCCTGGATCTTCTCGAAATAGCCCTTGGGCGGCAGGATGACGCCGCCGGCGCCCTGGATCGGCTCGGCGATGAAGGCGGCGATGGTGTCGGCGCCATGCTCCTGGATCATCTTCTCCAGATTGGCGGCGCAGCGGCTGGCGAAATCCTCTTCGCTCTCGCCGGGCAGCCCATTGCGGTAATAGTGCGGGCAATCGGTGTGGATGAATTTGTCGGAAATCGGCAGGTCGAAGTCCCGCAGATTGATCGGGATGCCCATCATGCTGGCGGCGGCGACGGTGACGCCGTGATAGCCGCGCATGCGGCCGATGATCTTCTTCTTCTTCGGCCGGCCGAGCGCGTTGTTGTAGTACCAGACCATCTTGACGACGGTGTCGTTGGCCTCGGAGCCGGAATTGCAGAAGAAGGCGTGGGACATCGGCACCGGCGCCATCTTCACCAGCCGCTCCGCCAGCTCGATGATCACGTCGGACGCCTTGTGGCCGAAGCTGTGATAGTAGGGCAGCTTGCGCATCTGCCGCGCCGCCGCCTCCACCAGCCGCTCCTCGCCGAAGCCAAGCGCGGTGCACCAGAGGCCGGCCAGGGTCTCGATATATTCCTTGCCGTTCTCGTCGTAGATATAGATGCCCTTGCCGTGGCTGATGACCAGCGGCCCCTCGGCCTCATGCTTCACCGCATTGGTGTAGGGATGCAGGTGATAGGCGATATCGCGCGCCGCGAGCGAGTTGGGCATGACGGTCATAGGGGCCTCTTCCAGCAAAATGGCCCGGGCGTGCAGCGCCGGGGCCGTTGTCCAGGGAAGCGGCGAATATCGGGTTTATCCCGGCCAAAGTCAAAAAAGAGCCCCCGAACCAATAGGTCCGGGGGCTCTCGGCCGGCTCTAAGCCAGGAAGCTAGGTCGCAGTCCTCAAGCCGCTGCCCTCATGCGGCCGACTGCGCGATCTGCGACAGCGAGCTCTCGATGATGCTCATGCCTTCGTCGATGATCGCGTCGCTGGCCGTCAGCGGCATCAGGATGCGGATCGTGTTGGCGTAGACGCCGCAGGACAGCAGGATCAGCCCGTTCTGCAGCGCCTTGGTCGTCAGCGCCTTGGTGGCGTCGGCGTCCGGCTCGTGGCTGCCGCGGTTCTTCACCAGCTCGAAGGCGATCATGCCGCCGAGATTGCGGATCTCGCCGATCGGCGGCACGTCGTTGCGCTGGGCGATGGCCTTCAGCCGCTTGACCACGCGCTCGCCGATCTTGGTGCTGCGCTCCATCAGCTTCTCTTCCTCGATGACGTCGAGGACCGCGAGGCCCGCAGCACAGCCGACCGGGCTGCCGGCATAGGTGCCGCCCAAGCCGCCGGGGCCGGGCGCGTCCATGATCTCCGCCTTGCCGAGCACGCCCGACAGCGGGAAGCCGCCGGCCAGGCTCTTGGCCATGGTGACGAGGTCGGGGGCGACGCCGGAATGCTCGATGGCGAACAGCTTGCCGGTGCGCGCGAAGCCGGCCTGGATCTCGTCGGAGATCAGCAGGATGCCGTTGTCGTCGCAGATCTTGCGCAGCTTCTTCATGAAGTCGAACGGCGCGATGTAGAAGCCGCCTTCGCCCTGCACCGGCTCGATGATGATGGCGGCGACGCGCGCCGGCTCGACGTCGGACTTGAACAGCGTCTCCAGCGCATGCAGCGACTCTTCCACCGTGACGCCATGCACCGTCATCGGGAACGGGACGTGATAGATCTCGGCGGGGAAGGGGCCGAAGCCCGCCTTGTAGGGCACCACCTTGCCGGTCAGGCCCATGGTCATGAGCGTGCGGCCGTGGAAGGCGCCGGAGAAGGAGATGATGGCCGTGCGCTTCGTATAGGAACGCGCGATCTTCACGGCGTTCTCCACCGCCTCTGCGCCCGTGGTGAAGAAGATGGTCTTGGCCGGGCCGGGGAACGGCGCGCCGCTTGTTGAGCCGCTCGGCCAGCGCGATGAAGGACTCATAGGCCACCACCTGGAATGCGGTGTGGGTGAATCGCTTCATCTGGTCTTCCACCGCGGCCATCACCTTGGGATGGCGGTGGCCGGTGTTGAGCACGGCGATGCCGCCGGCGAAATCGACATAGCGCTTGCCTTCGACGTCCCACAGTTCGGCGTTTTCGGCGCGATCGGCATAGACGGGAGTGGCGGTGGCGATGCCGCGGGGAACGGCCGCGTTGCGGCGCGACACGAGATCCTGGTTCTTGGCCATGGAGTTTTGACCTCAGTTGGGGAGATTGGAATTCTGCAGGGGCGGCAGTTTAACCGTTTTTTCCGGGAAGGAAAACGCCGCGGGAAACGGCCGGAAACTCAAGCGGATAGCATCTCCGAAAGGACGGCGGGGAAATTCTCCGCCGATGATTCTTCCCCACGATTCTTCATCGCCCGATGGATTGGTTATCGTCGAAAATTTGAATGATTTACTTCCAATAAATACTAATGGAACGTGAATTAAACCATATTAGGATCAATAAATCTTTCTCAATATAATAATATTGCTTGAGTCTTTCGTAACACGTATCGTTGCATAGTCTTGACGAATACTTCGGTATTCGAGGGACTCCGGATGAGGCGAGAATGCGGGCAAAAATGCCTGCGCCGCCGCGACCGGTCGGGTGGGTGGAAACGGGCGTAGCTGGCGCGCAGGGGTCGGGAAGGACCATTGCGGGCCGCGATTGTATCGGCAGCGCGGCGCGGCTTTCTGAGAGCACGCCGCGTCAAGGCAATCGGGATACGCCCCGTACAGACGGAGAACGGGTCCGATGACCAAGATGCCTGGGGCCAAGATGCCAGTGGCGATGCCGAAGAAGGTCCATAAGGGCCATTCTTACGACTACATCGCCGGCACAGACGGCAATGACGTCTTCGACGGCGGCCGCGGCACGCAGATCGTCGATGCCGGCGCCGGCAATGACAGCATCAGCGGCGGCAGCGGCCGCGACCTTCTGTTCGGCGGCAGCGGCGCGGACCAGCTCATCGGCGGCAAGCGCGGCGACCTGGTGTTCGGCGGCAGCGGCAACGATCTGCTCGATGTCGAGGCGAACGGTCAGAACCATCACAGCGGCAACGGCGCCGATGCTCTGTTCGGCGACGGCTATGAAAGTTTTGCGGACCTGTTGAGCGGCAAGAAGGTCACCGCGCCGGGCAATGACACCATCCGCGGCGGCAGCGGTAACGACGTCGTATTCGGCGACAATGGCAATGGCGGCTCGACCGGCGGCAACGACCTGATCGAGGGCGGCCGCGGCAGCGACCTGCTGTTCGGCGAGGGCGGCAACGACACGATCGCCGGCGGGCGCGGCTTCGATATCATGGATGGCGGCGCGGGCGCCGACGTTTTCGTCTATAGCGACGCCGACGAATTCCCGCGGCTGGGGCGCGGACCTGATCAAGAATTTCGTTCAGGGCCAGGACAAGATCGACCTGACCGGCGTCCTGGCTGGCGCGGCGGTGAACTGGTGCGGCACGACGCCGACGGCCTATGGCGTCTGGTACGTGCAGCAGGGCGGCTGCACCCTGGTCTGCGTCGACCTCGACGGCAATCCGAAAACGGTCGGACATGGTGATCCGTGTCGAGGGCAAGATTACGCTATGCGCCGACGATTTCCGGACAGCGGGCGGCGCAGCAGCCGCCAAATCCGAATACGCCGCCGGTGGCCAATAACGACACTGCCGCGACGAACGAGGATACGGCCGTTACGGTCAATGTGCTGGCGAACGACAAGGACGCCAATGGCGACGCCCTGACGGTGACAGGCGCCACTGCCCTCCATGGCGCGGTCACGATCAACGCGAACGGCACGCTGAGCTATGCGCCTGTCGGCAACTACAATGGCGGCGACACCATCACCTATACGATCAGCGACGGGAAGGGCGGCACGGCCACCGGCTCGGTCGCGGTCACCGTTGCCGCGGTCAACGATGGCCCGATGGCGGCCGGCGACAAGGCGGCGGCGAACGAAGACACCGCCGTCACCGTCAACGTGCTGGGCAATGACAGCGATCTGGATGGCGACAAGCTCTCCGTCACCGGCGCCTCCGCCGGCCACGGCTCGGTCACCGTCAATGCCGACGGCACGCTGACCTACAAGGGCGATGCCAACTACAACGGCAATGACACGATTACCTACAGCGTCAGCGACGGCCATGGCGGCAGCGCCACGTCGACGGTCGCGGTTACGGTCAATGCCGTCAATGACGGCCCGGTCGCCGGCGCCGACAAGGCGGCAGTGAACGAGGATACGGCCGTTACCGTCAATGTGCTGGGCAATGACAGCGATGTGGATGGCGACAAGCTGACCGTCACCGGTGCCTCCGCCGGCCACGGCTCGGTCACGGTCAATGCCGACGGCACCCTGACCTACAAGGGCGATGCCAACTACAACGGCAATGACACGATCAGCTATAGCATCAGCGACGGCCATGGCGGCACGGCCAGCTCCACCGTCGCGGTGACGGTCAATGCCGTCAATGACGGCCCGGTCGCCGGCGCGGACAAGGCGTCGACGAACGAGGACACCGCCGTTACCGTCAACGTGCTGGGCAACGACAGCGATGTGGATGGCGACGCTCTGACCGTCACCGGCGCTTCCGCCGGCCACGGCACGGTCACCGTCAATGCCGACGGCACCCTGACCTACAAGGGCGATGCCAACTACAACGGCAACGACACGATCACCTACAGCGTCAGCGACGGCCATGGCGGCACCGCCAGCTCCACCGTCGCGGTGACGGTTAACGCCGTCAATGACGCCCCGGTCGCGAAGGACGACAGCGCGCAGACGAACGAGGATACCTCCGTCACCGTCAATGTGCTGGGCAATGATGGCGATGCGGATGGCGACAAGCTGACGGTCACCGGCGCTTCCGCCGGCCATGGCTCCGTGGTCGTCAATGCCGACGGCACGCTGACCTACACGCCGAACGGCAACTACAGCGGCGGCGACACGATCACCTACAGCGTCAGCGACGGCAAGGGCGGCTCCGGCAGCGCCACCGTCAACGTGACCGTGACTCCCGACAATGACGGTCCGGTGGCGCAGAATGACAGCGTCACGACATCGGAAGACTCTGAAGTCACTGTTGATGTGCTGGCTAATGACAGCGATCCCGAAGGCAATGGCCTGTCGGTGACCGGCGCGTCGGCGCTCCATGGCGGCGTCGTCATCAATGAAGACGGCACGCTGACCTATACGCCGGATGCCAACTACCATGGCGGCGACACGATCACTTATACGATCAGCGATGGCCAGGGCGGCACCGCCAGCGCCACCGTGGCCGTGACAGTCAACTCGGTCAACGACACACCGGTCGCCGGCGATGACTCCGCCACGACCAATGAGGACACGAGCGCGACCGTCAATGTCCTGCAGAACGACAAGGACGTGGACAACGACAGCCTGACGGTGACCGGCGCTTCGGCGCTGCATGGCACGGTCGTGGTCAATGCCGATGGCACGCTGACCTATACGCCTGATGCCAACTACCATGGCGGCGACACCATCACCTACACCGTCGATGACGGGCATGAGGCGACCTCCGAGGGCCAGGTGGATGTCACGGTCGTTTCGGTGAACGACAATCCCATGGCCGGCGACGATGCCGCCACCACCGATGAAGACAAGAGCGTCACGGTCACGGTGCTGGGCAATGACGGCGACCTCGACGGCGACCTGATCACGGTCACCGGCGCCACCGCCGGCCATGGCACCGTCACGATCAACGCCGACAGCTCGCTGAGCTACAAGGGCGATGCCGATTTCAATGGCACCGACAGCATTTCCTACAAGATCGACGACGGTCATGGCGGCAGCGCCAGTGCGTCCGTGGCGGTGACGGTCAATGCCGTCAACGATGCGCCAGTCGCCAGGAGCGACTCGGTTGCCGTCGACGAGGATACCTCCGTCACCGTCAATGTGCTGGGTAATGACGGCGACGTGGATAACGATACGCTCGCCGTCACAGGCGCTTCCGCCGGCCATGGCACGGTCACGGTGAATGGCGACGGCTCGCTGACCTACAAGGGCGACGCCAATTTCAACGGCACGGACACCATCACCTACAGCATCAGCGACGGCAACGGCGGCACGGCCAGCTCCACCGTCGCGGTGACGGTCAATGCCGTCAATGATGCGCCCGTCGCCGCCGGCGATGTCACGGTCACCAATGAAGACACTGCGGTCACCGTCAACGTGCTCGGCAACGATGGCGATGTGGATGGCGACTCGCTCGCCGTCACCAAGGCCTCGGCCGCCCACGGCACGGTCACCATCAATGGCGACGGTACGCTGACCTACGCGCCGACAGCGAACTACAACGGCACGGATACGATCAGCTACAGCATCAGCGACGGTCATGGCGGCACGTCCAGCGCTTCCGTGGCGGTCACGATCAATGCGGTCAACGACGCGCCCGTGGCCAAGAACGATACGGTGGCGGTGAACGAAGACGGCCTGGTGCGCATCGCCGTCCTGGCCAATGACAGCGACGTCGACGGCGACAAGCTTACGGTCACCGGCGCGAGTGCGGGCCATGGTACGGTGAACGTCAACGCGAACGGCACGATCGACTACATGCCGGGTACGAACTACAACGGCTTGGACACGATCACCTACAGCGTCAGCGACGGCAAGGGCGGCAGCTCGACCGCGACGGTGTCGGTCACCGTCAATCCGGTCAACGATCTGCCCACCGCCGGCAACGATACGGCCGTCACCAATGAGGATACGCCGGTCACCATCAATGTGCTGGCGAATGACGGCGATGTGGATGGCGACGCCCTATCCGTCACCGGCGCGTCGGCGCTGCATGGCAACGTCACGATCAACGGCAATGGCAGCCTGACCTATACGCCGTCGGTCAACTACAACGGGCCTGACACCGTCACCTATTCCATCAATGACGGTCATGGCGGCACCGCCACGGCGACCGTCGCTGTCACCGTCAACAGCGTCAACGACCTGCCGGTGGCCGGCAACGATGCCGTCAGCATCGACGAGGATAACGGCATTACCTTCGGCGTCCTCGGCAATGACAGCGACGTGGACAACGACACGCTGACCGTGACCGGCGCGACCGCCGGCCATGGCCAGATCGTCGTCAACAGCGATAACACGCTGACCTACATGCCGGACGTCAACTTCAACGGCACGGACACCGTCACCTACACGATCAGCGACGGCAATGGCGGAACGGCAACCGCCACTGTAACGATCACGGTCAACCCCGTGAACGATCCGCCGATCGCGATCGCCGACTTTGCCGTCACCAACGAAGACACGGCGCTCAACATCGACGTTCTTGCCAACGACTCGGATGTGGACGGCGATGTGCTCAGCGTGACCGAGGCCGCGGCAAGCCACGGCACCGTGACGATCAATGGCGACGGCACGCTGCATTATGCGCCGGTCGCGAACTTCCATGGCGCCGATATCATCACCTACACGGTCAGCGACGGCCAGGGCGGCACTGACACGGCGACTGTCATGGTCACCGTCAATTCCGTGAACGATCAGCCGGTCGCCAACGGCGACACGGCAGTGGTCAACGAAGACGGCCTGGTGCGCATCGCCGTGCTCGCCAACGACATGGACGTGGATGGCGATCAGCTCACGGTGACGGGAGCGTCGGCGGTCAACGGCACCGTCGTCGTCAATGCCAGCAACACGATCGACTATTTCCCGAACGCCGATTTCTACGGCACCGACCACATCACCTATTCCGTCAGCGACGGCCATGGCGGCACGGCGACCGCGACGGTTACGGTCACGGTCAACGCCGTCAATGACGGCCCCACGGCGAACGGCGAGATCTGGTACGTCTCCAGCGCCGCCAACACGATCTTCGGCGCGGACCGCCTGCTGGCGAACGACAGCGACCGCGACGGCGGCCAGCTGCAGGTCACGGCCATCAATGGCGTGGCCGCCGGCACGCCGGTGACCCTGACGAATGGCGTCACCCTGACGCTGCTGGCGAACGGCAGCATCCAGATGACGGCGCCGACGCTGGCATTGCCGACGACGACCGCGACCTTCACCTATACGATCAGCGACGGCACCGCGACGGCGGTTGCAACTTCGACGATCACCCTGATCCAGTCGGGGTCGGGTGTCGACGTTATCAATCTGGCGCTCAGCGCCGGTGGCGCTAACTCCTCGACCTCAACCTATGTCGACGTTCGCACGAATAGCGACAAGATCACCGGGTCGGCGGGGCAGGACGTACTGTTCGGCGACAGCGGCAACGACACCCTGACCGGTGGCGGGGGCAACGACCTGCTGAACGGCGCCGGCGGCAACGACAACCTCACCGGCGATGCGGGCAACGATACGATCAGCGGCGGCGCCAACAACGACGTCATCAATGGCGGCGCCGGCAGCGAAGATATGATCGATTTCTCCGATGCCACCAGCGCGGTTGCGTTCACGCTCGTGCAAAGCACTGGCAGCACCAGCGTCGTGCTGGCGGGCGGTCTCGGCACCGACTCCTATTCGAATATCGAGGGGGCGGGCGGGTCGGCCTTCAACGATACGCTCAATGGCAGTTCGGCCAATGATTTCATCCGCGGCGGCGCGGGCAACGACGCGATCAACGGCAATGGCGGCCAGGACGTTATCGACTTCTCCGACGCAACGGGCGCCCTCGACTTCACCTTGGTCCAGAGCAGTTCGGCAACGCTGTTCGCCGCGGCCGGCCTCGGCAGCGACAGCTACAGCAATATCGAGGGCGTGATCGGCAGCAGTTTCAACGACACGCTCACTGGTTCCTCGGCCAACGACATCCTCCGCGGCGGCATGGGCGAGGATGTGATTTCCGGCGGCCTTGGTGCCGACAAGCTGCGCGGCGGCATGGGCGCGGATCTGCTCACCGGCGGCGCGGGCGTGGATCGCTTCGAGTATGTGAATGGCGATCTCGCGGGCTCGCCCACCGATACCATCGGCGATTTCCAGGCCGGCGCCGGCGGCGACGTGCTGGATATCGCGGAATTGCTGGTGGGCTATTCCGGCAGCGGGCTGCAGAACTTCGTGCAGGTGATCGACACCGGTGACGGCAACACGCTGGTCCGCGTCGATATCGACGGCAGCGGCACCACCTACGGGTTCCAGAATGCGGTCATGCTGACGGGTGTCAGCGGCGTCACGCTGACGGATATGGTCGCCAACGGGAATTTGGACGTCACGGTTTAGGGATGGCGCGTTCCAGCGCCGTGCGCTGCAGATGCAGCGCACGGCGTTTCCATTTTCAGCCCGGTTGAGTCGTCAGGTTCCGCTGCGGGGATCCAGCGCGTCGCGCAGGCCATCGCCCAGCAGATTGCAGCAGATCACCGTCACGAAGATGCAGCCGCCCGGCCAAATCGCCAGCGCCGGCGAGGCCCAGATCATCTCCTGCGCATTGGTCAGCATGCCGCCCCAGCTCGCCAGCGGCGGCTGAATGCCGAGACCGAGGAAGCTCAGCACGGACTCCAGGAGGATCGCTCCGCCGACCGACAGCGTCAGCGCAACGACGATCGGCCCGGTCACGTTCGGCAGGATGTGGGTCAGGATGATGCGCAGGGGGCGGGCGCCCAGCGCCTGAGCGGCGCGGACGAATTCCCGCTCCCGCAATGACAGGGTGGCGCCGCGCACCAGCCGCGCCACGGTGGTCCAGCCGACCAGCGAAATGATGACGGCGATACGCCAGAAATCCGCTGATGTGGATTCGGCAATGGCGCGAGGTACGCCGAGCTTGCCCAGGTCCACCGCCGCCAGCACGATCAGCAGCGGCAGCAACGGCAGGGCGATGATGCCGTCGGTGAAGCGCATGAGGAATGAATCGAACCGCCCGCCGAAATAGCCGGCGATCAGCCCGATCACCGTGCCGATGGCGGCAGCGCAGATGGCGATGGTGACGCCGATTGCCAGCGAGACCCGGCCGCCCTCCAGCAGCCGCAGCAGCAAATCGCGCCCGGCCTCGTCGGTGCCCAGGAAGTGCGCCGGCGAAGGCGGCGCGAAGCGGTTGAGCAGATCGACGGCGGTGGAATCGATGCCCAGCAGCCGGCCGGCCAGCGGTCCGCAGAGGACCAGCAGCACCATCAGCGCGAGGACAGCTGCGCTGGCGACGGTCTGCGGCCGCGCCAGCAGGCGCTGCCACAGGCTGCGATGGAAGCGCGGACCGGCCGCCTTCGCCGCCGATGCGGCAAGCTCGACCGTTGAACGCGGCTGCAGGCTCATCGCAGGCGGATCCGCGGGTCGAGCGCGGCATAGGCGATATCGGCCGCCAGGTTCGCCAGCAGCACCGTCGTCGTCGCCAGCAGCAGTCCGACCATGGCCAGGTTGTAGTCGCTGCCGAGAATGGCGTCGTAGATCGTCTTGCCCATGCCCAGATAGGCGAACATCGTCTCGGTGATCAGCGCGCCGGAGAACAGCGTGCCGAAATCCAATGCCAGAATGGTGACGATGGGGATCATCGCATTGCGCAGCGCATGGCCGTAGAGAAGCTGCAGCCCGCCGACGCCCTTGGCCCGGGCCGTGCGGATGTAATCCTGCCTCATGGCCTCGATCATCGATGCCCGCACATAGCGAAGCTGTGCCCCCACCGTCGCCAGCGTCAGGGTCATGACCGGGAGAACCAGATAGTACAGGCGGTCGCCCAATCCGGTCGCGCCGCTCGTCGCCATGCCGCTCGCCGGCAGGATACGGAGCTTTACCGCGAACAGGATGATCAGCAGGATCGCCAGCCAGAAGGGCGGCATGGAGATGCCGGCAAACGCGGCGAGATTGATCATGCCGGCGCGGCGCGAGCGCGGCTTGGCGGCGGCGAACACGCCGGCAGGCAGAGCGATGGCGAAGGCGCAGGCGAGGCCGGCGCCCATCAGCACCAGCGTGTTGGCCAGGCGCGGCCCCAGCACATCCAGCACCGGCACCAGATGCAGCCGCGAATAACCGAAATCGCCCTGCAGCGCGGCGCCGAGCCAGGCGGCGTATCGGGCCAGTAACGGCCGGTCCAAACCATACAGTGCTTTCAACCGCGCCAGATCGTCGGGAGTCAGGTTCGGATTCGATGTCACCATCAGGTCGATGGGATCGCCGGGCATGAGGCCCATCAGCCCATAGACGACGAACGACATGATGAGCAGGACGACAGCGGATTCGATCAGCCGCCGGGTGAGGAAGCTTAGCATCGGCGCAGGTTCAGGCGTCGCGGCGCATCTGATACCGTCGTCGCGCCGCCGTTATTCATTGATCGCCCAATCCTCCGACCAGAGGGTCGAACCATATTGATGGCCCGTCGGCCGCACGCCCGACAGCCATTTCGGCAGGATGAATGCCTGGGAGCGGAAATAGAGCGGCAGGTCCGGCAGCTCCTCGGCATAGAGCTGCTGCAGCTGATGCCACATTGCCTCGCGCTTCCCGCGGTCGGGCTGCACTTCCAGGCAATCGATCAGATCGTCGAAGGCCGGATTCTTGAAGCCGCCATAGTTCTGCCCCGCGCCGCCATTCTCCTTGGTGGGGATCATGGTGGAATGCAGCGTGGTAAAGGGCACGTTCTCCGGCGAGCTCAGGAAGGCGAACAGCACCAATCCCGAATATTGCCGCTCGCTCAATGTCTGGCCGAACAGGACCCGCGCCGGCTCGTTCTTGATCCGCACATCGGCGCCGATGGCTTTCCACTGGCTCTGCAGCACCTGCTCCACCAGTTCCCGTGTGCGGTCGCCGGCCGTGGTCATGAGGTCGAGCTGCAGCGCCTCGCCGGCGGCGTTGTGGCGCAACCCGTCATCGCCCAGCTTCCAGCCGGCCTCGTCCAGCAATTGTGCCGCCTGCGCGGGATCATGGGTGTATTGGCGCACCTCCGACGTGAAGATCCAGTCCAGCGGGCTGACATTGGTCAGCGCCACTTCCTGCCGGCCGCCGAACAGTTGCTGTGTGATCGCCGCGCGATCGAGGGCATAAAGCAGCGCCTGCCGCACGCGCTTGTCGGCGAGGATCGGGTTGTCGTGATTGGGCGTCAGATGCTCGTAGAACAACACGGGCTTGTAGATGATGTTGTATTCGCTGCCGTGGCGCTGCTCGAAGGCGATCGCCTGGTCGATGGTCAGGCCGGCCTCGCCGGAGATGTAGTCGATGGCGCCCGACAGAAGGTTGGCTTCCAGAGCCGCGGTGTTCTCCACCGTCTTGATCACGATGCGCTTGATCTGCGGCGCCTTGCCCCACCAGGTGGGATTGGCCTCGAGCACGATGTCGGCGCCGGACTCCACCTGGGTCACGCGATAGGGACCGAACCAGAGTCCGGGATTGGTCGGGTCGGTCACATATTTGCTGCGCTTGGCATAGTCGGCGGGCACGGCGAAGGCCTCGCGCTCCAGATGCGCCGGGATGAGCTGGAAATCATTGATGCCCGCATAGTTCGAATCGACGCGGTCGAAATGCATGGTGAAGGTCTTCTTGTCGATGACATCGATTTTCAGAATGCGTTTATAGAGCTCGGCATTGCTGATGCCGCTCTGCGGATGCTTGCCGACCTCATAGGTGAAGAGCACGTCGTCGGTGGTGATGGGTATGCCGTCGCCCCAGGTGGCGTTGGGCTGAATCGTGTAGGTGACGGCGATGCCCTTGCCCCGCAGCGCCGGGTCCATGGTCTTGCACATCGGCCGGTCGGCCATCGCCGCCTGGGCCTCCGGCGGAATATCCTCCACCTTGGCGCTGCCTTTTTCGAGCGACGGCAACTCGGTGCAGAGCATGCAGATGAGTTGCCAGTTCTCGTCATAGGTGGTGAAGGGCCGCATGGCGAAGCCCAGCACATAGCTCTTGGCCAGCATCGATTCGATATTCGGATGCAGTGTCGACGGATACTGGGTGACGCCGATGACCAGCTGATCGCGAGCCGCCGCCGGTACGCTCCAGAACCCGGCGCCGATCGTCAGCAGCAGCGCAAACGGAATCGCCATCAGCCGCCTCCGGGCCGAAGTGATTCGCCAGCCATGCCATTCCGCCATCGCGTCAATGCCCTTCCGACCGTGCCTTCTTGCCGCGGAGAGTAATCCGTGGGAGCGTGCCTTGTCATTGTCCCCGTGAAAGGGATTCGTGGAAACGCCGATGCCGGCTCCGGTCAGCGCCTCGCCTGTAATTCGCAATGCCATGCTCTTCGGCTGCATCGGACTCGCGTCCGGGATACTGGTTTGGCTCGTCATCAGCTTCGTCTGGGAATCGCTGATCGGACTGGATGACCACATCCCCGTTGCCGGCTGGGATCTCTCCATCGGCCATCTCACCCTCGTTCCCGGATTTGTGTTCGGCAACGCCGTCGGGCTTGCTCTGGTGCGCTTCGGCCTGGCGGGACTGGGCCGCGCTGTGGCCTACATCGCTGCGGCAACCGCGGCGAATTTCATCGCCACGAATTTTGCCGCGAACATGATGGACGCCATCGACAACGCGGCGCTCCTGGGCATGGCGGCCGGATTGGTCGGCGCGGCCTGCCTCACGGGACTAACGCTGCTGTTGTTCCCGTTTGCGCGTCATCTCCGGCCGTGCCTGTGGATGGTGGTGGCGGGAACGGTGCTCGGCGCGCTGCTTCATGTCGCCATCGAGGACAACAGTTCTTGGGGGCGGGGATTCCTGCTGCTCTATGCGCTCTGGCAGGCCGGCTATGGCGCCGCGCTGGGAACGGCGCTGCCGCGGCGATCCCAGGCCTAAGCCTGCGCGGCGACCTTGCCGCCATGGGCTGACGACCAGCCCTCGGGATTTTCCAGGAAGGCGCGGACTTCCGTGGCGTCGGGCCCGCTGAGCAAGCCGGTGGCTTTCGCCGCCTCCAGCATGTCCCACCAGGTGGCGAGGCCATGCAGCTTGACGCCGAGCTTGCCCAACGTCTCCAGGCTTTGCGGGAAGATGCCGTAGTGGAACACCACGAAGGCATGGGCGATCTGGCCGTCGCCGTCGCGGATGGCGTTGACGAAGTTCACCTTGCTGCCGCCGTCGGTGGCGAGGTCTTCCACCAGCAGGCAGCGCGCGCCGGCCTTCATGTCGCCCTCGATCTGCGCGCCGCGGCCGAAGCCCTTCGGCTTCTTGCGGATATAGAGCATGGGCAGGTCGAGCAGATCGGCGATCCAGGCGGCGAAGGGAATGCCCGCGGTCTCGCCGCCGGCGACGGCATCAAGCGATTCGAAGCCGACCTCGCGCTCGATCATGCCGACCGCCAGTTCCATGATCTTCCGCCGCGCGCGGGGGAAGGAGATGATCTTGCGGCAGTCGATATAGACCGGGCTGGCGCGGCCGGAGGTCAGGATGAAGGGCTGCTGCGGCCGGAAATGCACGGCGGCGATCTCCAGCAGAATGCGCGCGGTCGTACGGGCGGCATCGGCGGCGAAGCTCGAATCGGCGGTCAACGGCGTCTCCCTGGAAAATCGCGATCTTCCTAACGGCAATCGGCGCGGGCCGCAATGCGGCTTTCGCGGCGATTGCCGCTGCGGCAACTCATGACGCCACGATGTTCCGCGCCTAGACTTGAGAACAAATCACTGATTCGGAAGGGGGCCTCATGGCCGATGTCATCGAGCTGACGCGTGACGGGGATCTGGCATTCGTCGCGCTGAACCGGCCCGACAAATTGAACGCGCTGGACAAGGCGATGTGGCGGCGGCTGTCGGCCGTGATGGACGAGATAGCCGCCGAGGACGATGTGCGCTGCGTCATCATCAAGGGGAACGGCGCGGCCTTCGGCGCCGGGGCCGATCTGGCGGAGTTCGCCGCGGAGCGCCATACGCCGGCCGCTGCCGAGGCCTATGCCGGGATCATGGGCGATGCGCTGTTGGCCATTCGCGCCTGTGCCCTGCCGGTGGTGGCGCAGATCCACGGCGCCTGCGCCGGCGCCGGGCTGGAGATCGCCATCCATTGCGATATCCGGCTGGCGGCGGCGGGCAGCCGCTTCGGCATCCCGATCCAGCGCATGGGCATCGGCCTGCCTTATCCGGAATTGGCGGCGCTGGCGGAACTGGTGGGCGCGGCGGCGGCGCTGGAGATCCTGCTGGAGGGCCGCATGTTCGACGCGGCGGAAGCGCGGGAAAAGGGCTTGGTGACCCGTGTCATTCCCGACGACCGCCTGGCGGAGGAGACGCTGGCGGCGGCGCGGCGGATCGCCGACGGCGCGCCGCTTTCCCACCGCTGGCACAAGCGGGCGGTCCGCCGGCTGCTCGACCCGCGTCCGCTGTCGGTGGCGGAGCTGCGGGAAGGCTATGCCATCTGCGGCAGCGAGGATTACCGGACGGGCGTGCAGGCCTTTCTGGCAAAGGCGCGCCCGCAGTTTCGCGGCCGCTGAAATACCCTGCCGTAATCTGCGCGTAATGCGGGAGGCGGAGGATTGCGTATGAGTTTATGTTTGGTATGAAGCGCTTGTTGGCGTTAGAGTTATTGCCAATATAAGCCGTACAAGGGTCGGGGAGGTCGTCGTGGGGTTTAATCGTTTTTGGCCGATGTATCTGCGCGCCCATCGGCGGGCGGCGACGCGTGCTCTGCATTATGTCGCAACCGCAGTCGGCATTTCCGGTGCCGTCGCCGCCCTGGCGACGGGGGTTTTCTGGCTGTTTCCCCTGGGCATCGCCATGGGTTACGTGATCGCCGTGCTGTCCCATTGGACCATCGAAGGCAACCAGCCGCTGATCCTGGTTAATCCCTTCTGGGGCGCGGTTTCCGATATCCGCATGTGCTACCTGGCGTTGACCGGCCAGCTCGAGGCGGAGGCGCTGCGACGGGGCGTGGTGCTGGAGGTCCGTGGCGATAAGCAGCAGGGCGATGTGGCGCCGGCAGTCCGCGATTAGCGGCTTGTAGTTCAGCAATTCAGGATTGGGCTGTTGCCTGCCTCTGCGGAGGCGGGGATGGCGGTTTTCTGTCTTGGGTTCGGAACCCGGCCGCTTGACTCCGATATCGTCTCCGGGTCTAATAGAACAAAACAAGAACATATAAGACCATCAGATATCAGGCCGGCGGTTTCGCCTGCCAGCCGGGACGGAAAGCCATGTTGGAATTGCCCGCGGAAAACCAGATGGAAGACAGAAAGAACGCCGACATCAGCCGGTTGCGCCAGCAGCTCCGGGTCCTGGAACGGGCCGGGGGACAGGCGCGGCCGGCTTATTCCCTGGGCCTGCCGGCGCTGGACCGCGCCTTGGGCGGCGGTCTGGCCACCGGCTGCCTCCATGAGGTAATCGGCGCGGCCGGCGATGGCGCCGCCACCGGTTTCGTGGCTGCCCTGGCCGCCGGGATCGCGGGTGGACAGGGCGCCATCCTCTGGTGCCTGTCCCGGCCCGATCTCTATGGCCCGGGCCTGGCGGCAGCCGGGCTGGACCCGGCGCGGCTGATCCTGGCGACCACGGAACGGGCCGCCGATGGCCTGTGGGCGATGGAGGAAGGGGCGCGGAGCGGCGCCCTGGCCGCCGTGGTGGGCGAGGTGGACAGGCTCTCCCTGACGGCGGCCCGGCGGCTGCAGCTGGCCAGCGAGACCGGCGGCGTGACCGTCTTCCTGCTGCGCACCGGCGTGCCCGCCGATGGCGCGGCGGCGGTCGCCGCCACCCGCTGGCGCATTACCGCGGTGCCCGGCGGCGAAGGGATGGACGGTGGTTCTCAACCCTGGCTGGACGGCCCCTGCTGGCAGGCGGAACTGCTGCGTTGCCGCGGCGGCCGGCCGGGGACCTGGACCCTCTCTTGGCAGGAAGGAGCATGGCGCCATGCGGCGGGTGATCTCGCTATGGCTGCCCCGGTTTGCGACGGACCGGCTGCGGCACAAGCTGGCGCGTGACGCGGCCGGCGCGCGCCGGTCGTCTTCGCCGCTGGTGACGATCCGGGAGGAGGCGGGCCGCGCCATCCTGGCGGCGGTCGACGAGCGGGCCGCGGCCGGCGGTGCTGCGCCTGACATGCCGCTGGCCGATGCGCGGGCGCTGCTGCCGCAATTGCAGGTTCATCCGGCCGATCCGGCCGGCGATGGCGCGATGCTGCGGCGGCTGGCGGACTGGGCGACCCGCTACACGCCCTGGACGGCGGCGGAGACAGGCGGCGAAGGCCTGAACGCCGGCGGCGGCGCGGGGCTCTGGCTCGATATCACCGGCTGCGCTCATCTGTTCGGCGGCGAAGCGGCGCTCTTGTCCGATCTGCTGCTGCGGCTGGAGCGGTTCGGCTATCGCGCCCGCGCCGCCATCGCCGATACGCCGGGTGCGGCCTGGGCGGTTTCCCGCTTCATCGACGGCCGCCCCAGCATGACCCTGGAAAAAATTCTCGGCGGCCGCGGCTGGATCGTGCCGGAGGATGTGTCGCGCCCGGCGCTGGACCGGCTGCCGGTGGCGGCGCTGCGGCTGCCGCCGGCGATGGCGGCGGAGCTGGAGCGTCTGGGGCTCTATGCCATCGGCGATCTGCTGGGCCTGCCGCGGGCCGGGCTGGCGCGGCGCTTCGGCGGCCTGCCGCTGCGGCGCCTGGAGCAGGCCCTCGGCAGCATCGACGAACCGATCTCGCCCACGCCGCCGGCCGCCCTCTTCCGCAGCTTCCAGCCGCTGGCCGAGCCGATCGCCACCGCCGAGTCCATCGCCACGGTGCTGCAGCGGCTGCTGCACGATCTCTGCCGCCGGCTGGAGAAGGCGCAGCAGGGCCTGCGGCGGCTGGAGCTCGCCCTCTACCGCGTCGATGGCAGCCTGCAGCGGCTGGCCATCGGCACCAGCCAACCGAGCCGCGACGCCGCGGCCCTGCAGCGGCTGTTTGCGCAACAGATCGAGAAGATCGATCCCGGCTTCGGCATCGAGGCGATGGCGTTGGCAGCGGCGAAGACGGAACCGCTGACCGCGCTGCAGATGGTGCTGAAGAGCAAGGCCCTCCCCCTGCCTCCTCCCGCGCCGCGACGATCGCCCCGCGATCGCGCTGTGGGAGGGGGAATAGATCAGAGCCCTGCTCTCGCGCCGCTGATCGACACCCTCGCCAACCGCCTGGGCTTCACCAATGTCCGCCGCCTCGTGCCGCGGGAGAGTCACATCCCCGAGCGCGCAGTGGCCGCCGTCGCGCCGTTCGCCGAGGGACAGGCGTCGTCCTGGCCGCCCTTGCCGCCGCGGCCGCTGCGGCTCTTCCAGCGGCCCCATCCGGTCGAGGCGATGGCGCTGCTGCCCGACCATCCGCCGGTCATGTTCCGCTGGCAGTCGCGGCTGCACCGCATCCGCCGCGCCGAAGGGCCGGAACGCCTGGAGCCGGAATGGTGGCGGCCGGAAGACGAGTCGCGGCGCTGGCGCGATTACTTCCGCGTCGAGGGCGAGGACGGCCGCCGCTTCTGGCTGTTCCGCGAAGGCCTGCCGCCGGAGGACGGCCGCTGGTACCTGCATGGATTGTTTTCGTGAATAGCTGGCTGCAATGGAGGAGGAACTCATGGCGCTCGGCACGATGAATCATCTGGCGCTTACCTTGCGCAATCTCAGGGTGTCCGAAGCGGCATTCTACGCGCCGGTGCTGGAATTCCTCGGCTACGCCAAGGTGGAAGACAGCCCGGAAATGACGCTGTGGTTCTCCGACGCCAGCTTCTGCTCGATCAATCTCTGGCAGGCAAAGCCGGACCTCGCGGGCGTGACCCATCAACGCTATGCGCCGGGCTTCCATCATTTCGCCTTCAACGCCGACAGCCGGAAGGAGGTCGACGATCTGCATAAGCTGCTGCGCAAGATCAGCGCCACCGTGATCGATACGCCGGCCGAGTACGAATATGTGCGCGGCTACTACGCCGTCTACTTCGCCGATCCCGACGGCATGAAGTTCGAACTGGTGCACATCCCGCCGGAAGCGTTTGCGTCGTGAATCGACGGGCACGCCCATGACCGCCTACGCCGAACTGCAGACGCTCACCAACTTCACCTTCCTGCAGGGGGCGTCGCATCCGCAGGAACTGGCGATGGCGGCGGCGGCGCTGGGCATCAGCGCGTTCGCCGTCACGGACCGCAATACGCTGGCCGGTGTGGTGCGTGCTCATGCGGCGGCGAAGGAGCTGGGCGTGCGCTTCATCGTCGGCGCGCGGCTGGATCTGCAGGATGCGCCCAGCCTGCTGGCCTATCCCACTGACCGCGCCGCCTATGGCCGGCTATCGCGGCTGCTCACCATCGGCCGCCGCCGCGCGCCAAAGGGCGAGTGCCATCTGACGCTTGACGACGTCATGGCCCATGGCGCGGGGCAGATCTTCATCGCGCTGTCACCGGAGGAAAATGCGGCGAAACTCGAGGGCACGCTTCCCGCTCTCGCCGCCGCCTTTCCGCGCCGCGTCTATCTCGCGGCGCATTGTCTCTATCGTGGCGATGACGGGCGGCGGCTGGCGCAACTGGCCGGGATCGCATCGCGCTGCGGCGCGCCGCTGGTGGCCACCAACGATGTGCAGTATCACGAGCCGGCGCGGCGGCCGCTGCAGGATGTGCTCACCTGCATCCGCGAGCATTGCACCATCGACAACGCCGGCTGGCGCCTCGCCGCCAATGCGGAACGGCACATGAAATCGCCGGAGGAGATGGCGCGGCTGTTCGCCGATTATCCCGATGCCATCGCCCGCACGCTGGAGATCGCCGAGGCCTGCCGCTTCAGCCTGGAGGAGCTGCGCTACGAATATCCCGATGAGCTGACTCATGAGGGCCGCACGCCCCAGGAGGAGCTGGCGGTGCTGGCCTGGGAAGGGGCGCGCTGGCGCTTTCCCGGCGGATTGCCCGACAAGGTCCGCACCACCATCGAGCACGAGCTGAAGCTGATCGAGCAGCTCCGCTACGCGCCGTACTTCCTCACCGTGCACGATATCGTGCGCTATGCCCGCTCCCAGGACATCCTCTGCCAGGGGCGCGGATCGGCCGCCAACTCCGCCGTCTGCTTCTGCCTGGGCATCACCGCCGTCGATCCGACGCGAGTCGATCTGCTGTTCGAGCGCTTCGTCAGCGCCGAGCGCAACGAGCCGCCCGACATCGACGTCGATTTCGAGCATGAGCGGCGCGAGGAGGTGATCCAGTACATCTACGGCAAGTATGGCCGCGAGCGCACCGGCCTGGCGGCGACGGTGATCTGCTATCGCGGCCGCTCGGCGGTGCGCGAGGTGGGCAAGGCCATGGGCCTGTCCGCTGGACACGGTGGGCGCGCTGGCCGGCCAGCTCTGGGGCTGGAGCAACGAGGGCGTGGCCGAGGCGCAGCTGCGCGAGCTCGGCCTCGATCCCACGGAGCCGCGGCTGGCGCTGACCCTGGCGCTGACGCGGCAGCTCATCGGCTTCCCGCGCCATCTGTCCCAGCATGTGGGCGGCTTCGTCATGACCCGCGGCCGGCTGGACGAGCTGGTGCCGATCGAGAACGCCGCCATGGAGGACCGCACCGTCGTCGAGTGGGACAAGGACGATCTGGACGAGCTGGGCATTCTCAAGGTCGATGTGCTGGCGCTGGGCATGCTGACCTGCCTGGCCAAGGGCTTCGAGCTGATCAAGCGGCACTACGGCAAGGAATTCGATCTCGCCACCGTGCCGGAGGAAGATCCCGCCGTCTACGACATGATCTGCAACGCCGACACCATCGGCGTGTTCCAGATCGAAAGCCGGGCGCAGATGACCATGCTGCCGCGGCTGAAGCCGCGCACCTTCTACGACCTGGTGATCGAGGTGGCGATCGTGCGCCCCGGCCCGATCCAGGGCGACATGGTGCATCCCTATCTGCGGCGGCGGAACGGCGAGGAGCAGGTGACCTATCCGTCGCGCGAGCTGGCCGACGTGCTGAGCAAGACCATGGGCGTGCCGCTGTTCCAGGAGCAGGCGATGCGCATCGCCATCGTCGCCGCCGGCTTCACGCCCGACGAGGCCGACCGGCTGCGCCGCGCCATGGCCACCTTCCGCAAGGTCGGCACCATCCACACCTTCCAGACCAAGCTGGTCGAGGGCATGGTGGCGCGCGGCTATGACCGCGAGTTCGCCGAGCGCTGCTTCCACCAGATCGAAGGCTTCGGCGAGTACGGCTTCCCGGAAAGCCACGCCGCCAGCTTCGCGCTGCTGGTCTACGTCTCCGCCTGGCTGAAATGCCACTATCCCGGCGGTGTTCGCCTGCGCGCTGCTCAACAGCCAGCCCATGGGCTTCTACGCCCCGGCGCAGATCGTGCGCGATGCGCGGGACCATGGCGTCGCGGTGCTGCCGGTCGATGTGAATTGCAGCGAGTGGGACTGCACGCTGGAGCCGGCGGGGGCCGGCGGCTACGCGCTTGCGCCTGGGCTTCCGGCAGATCATGGGCCTGGCGGAGGCCGAGGCGCTGCGGCTGGTGGCCGCGCGGGGCAACGGCTATGGCGATCCGCTGCAGCTCTGGCGCCGCGCCGCCGTCGGCACCCGCGCGCTGGAGGCGCTGGCGCGGGCCGACGGCTTCCGCTCCATGGGCCTCGACCGGCGCGAGGCGCTGTGGGCGGTGAAAGGCCTGCCGGCCGAGCCGCTGCCGCTGTTCGCCGCCATGGGCGAGGAGGAGCAGGGCAGCGAGCCGGCGGCGGCGCTGCCGGCCATGGGCATCGGCGAGCATGTGGCCGAGGATTACCGCACGCTGCATCTCTCGCTGAAGCGCCATCCGCTGTCGCTGCTGCGGGCGCGGATGCAGGCGCAGGGTTATGTGCCGTCGTCGCGGCTGGCCACCATCGCCAACGACACGACGGTGAAAGTCTCCGGCCTGGTGCTGGTGCGCCAGCGGCCGGGCACCGCCAGCGGCGTCATCTTCGCCACCCTGGAGGACGAGACCGGCGTCGCCAACATCATCATCTGGCCGAAGGCGTTCGAGCGCTTCCGCCGCACGGTGCTGACCTGCAGCCTGATGGGCGTCACCGGCAAGCTGCAGCGCGAGGGCATCGTCATCCATGTCATCGCCGACCGCATCGTCGATCTCACCGATCAGCTCCAGGACATGGCGACCATGACGGAAGCTCCGGAAGTTGACGAGCCGCCGCCGCGCAGCAACGACAACAATGCCGTCATGCCAATCGCACTGGCCCGCGCCGACGAGGTGAAGCGGCCCGGTCAGGATCACCGGGTCAAGGCCGCGAAGCGCGCCCCGCTGCCGCGCCGCGATCCGTCATTTCCGTCGCGGGATTTTCACTAAGCCGCCTTGGCAAAACATTCGCCGAACACAAACTCCCAGCCTTTCTCGTAGCTCTCTCGCACCATTGCCGCCCTCTCGCCCAGCCGCTCCCAGCCGCTGTGGGTCAGCTCCACCAGTGTCAGCCCGCCGCCGGCGTCGCTGAATCTCACCTCCACCGATTGCGCGCCCTCGGCAGCACGGCCGGGATGCCAGGTGAAGGCGAGGCGGACAGGGGGCTCCCAGGCGGTCACCGTGCCCCAGACATGTTCCTTGCCGTCGCGGGCGCGCTCGAAGAAGCGGCCGCCGACGCGGCTCTCCACGGCGCAGGAGGCCGCGTCCTTCTCGCAGACAGAGTGGGACGCCAGCGGCCACCAGTCATTGATGCCCGCCGTGAACAGGCGGAAAGCGGCTTCAACGCTTGCCTTGACGCGGACGGCCTTTCGCACCGGCGCCAGGCCGCCGCCGTTTTCTCTTGGCATCGTCTCCTCCTTCCATGTCTTCGGCCGCCAGAGCGAACTGCGCCAGCACATCGTCCCAGAACGAGTCGAGATAGGCGCGCAGCGCCGCC
Organism: uncultured Alphaproteobacteria bacterium; assembly: GCA_963816235.1. GTDB lineage: Bacteria > Pseudomonadota > Alphaproteobacteria > Dongiales > Dongiaceae > DATKFM01. The sequence goes on from CAWFKD010000017.1 coordinate 34,373, forward strand.
AGCCCGGCCGGATTCACCGCGTAGAGATTCTGCGTGCCGCGCCGCTCGAACCGCACCAGCCGCGCGTCCTTCAGGGCGCGCAGATGCTGCGACACGGCCGGGCGGCTGACCGGCAGGCCGCCGGCGATTTCCGCCACGCTGCGCGGCCCGCGGCGCAGCCGGTCGAACACCGCGCGGCGCGTCGGATCGGCAAGGGCCACAAGAGCAGAACCGTAAGTCATGGCTTACTATAGTCATACGGTCAAACGTAAGTCAATGCTTACCGATAGGTGATACCGCAACGCGGTTCCCGCTACCCCCGACGGCTGCTTGACAGTGCCGGGATCGGCGGCGGAAATTGCGCATTGTTCGCAACCACAGAGCAGCATTCCAATGCCCGACGCCGGCCGCATCGAAAAGAAGTCTTTCGGCACCATGCCGAACGGGATGCCGATCGACGAATACCTCCTGAGCAGCGGCGATACGCTCCGCCTGGGCGTCATCGCCTATGGCGGCGTCGTCACGCGGATCGAGGTGCCGGACCGCGCCGGCAAGATGGGCAATGTCACACTGGGCTTCGACCGGCTCGAGGACTACCGCGCGCGCAGCCCTTACTTCGGCTGCATCACCGGCCGCTACGCAAACCGCATCGGCAAGGCACAATTCACCTTGGACGGCACTCTGTACCGGCTGCCGGCGAACAACGGCGCCAACACGCTCCATGGCGGCCCGAACGCCCTCGATAAGCAGGTCTGGCGGGCGCGGGAGATCGAGATCGCCGACGGCGCCGGGCTGGAGCTGACCCATCGCAGCCCCGACGGCGCCGAGGGTTTCCCCGGCAACCTCACCGTCACCGTGGTCTATACCGTGCGCTTCGGCAACGAATGGCGCATCGACTACCGGGCGGTGACAGACAAGCCGACGGTGGTGAACCTGACCAACCACGCCTATTTCAATCTCGCGGGCAATGGCGCGGGCACGATCCTGGACCACCGCCTGATGCTCAACGCCGACCAGTTCACGCCCGTGGATGCCGCGTCGATCCCCCGGGGCGACATCGCCGGGGTCGGCGGCACGCCGTTCGATTTCCGCACCGCCACGCGGATCGGCGACCGCATCGGCGAACCTCATCCGCAGCTGCTGAATGGCAGCGGCTACGATCACAACTGGGTGGTGAAAGGCGGCGGCGGCAAAATGCCGGTGCTGGCCGCGCGGCTTGAGGATCCGGCCAGCGGGCGGGCGATGGAGGTGCTGACCAACCAGCCGGGCATCCAGTTCTATGCCGGCAACTTTCTCGAGGGCACGCCGCCGGGATCGGGCGGCACCTACCGCAAGCATAGCGGCCTCTGCCTGGAGACCCAGCATTTCCCGGATTCCCCGAACAAGCCGCATTTTCCGTCCACCGTTCTCCGTCCTCGCGAGACCTTCGCCAGCACGACGATCCACCGGTTTTCGGCGGCGTAGAACCGCCGTGGACAGCGGGGCCGTTGGACGGGGGCCAAGGGAGTGGTAGAGGTGGCGGCGGAACGCCACCCTCCGGTCGCATCGACATGCCGCCCATGATCCTGTCCGAGCCGCCCGCCGCCGCCGACCCGTTGCGTCAGCGGCTGCGCGACATGTACCGCGATGACGAGTCCGCCGTCGTCGAGCAGCTATTGCGCGAAGCGGAGATGCCCGCCGAACTGCTGGACCGCATCGCCCGGCGCGCCCGCGAGCTGGTGCAAAAAGTCCGGGAGCAGCGCGTCGGCCAGGGCGGCATTGATGCCTTCATGCATGAATACCAGCTCTCCAGCCGCGAAGGCGTGGTGCTGATGTGCCTGGCGGAGGCGCTGCTGCGCATTCCCGATGCGGAGACCGCCGACGAGCTGATCAAGGACAAGCTGGCCGATGCCGACTGGGAGAAACACCTGGGCACCAGCGAGTCGCTGCTGGTGAATGCCTCCACCTGGGCGCTGATGCTGACCGGCCGCATCATGCGCTTCGAGGCGCCGGAGGCGCGGGATCTCGGCGGCATGCTGCGGCGGCTGGTGGTGCGCAGCGGCGAGCCGGTGATCCGCCAGGCGGTGACCCAGGCCATGCGCATCCTCGGCCGGCAGTTCGTCATGGGCCGCGATATCGGCGAGGCGCTGGAGCGGGCCGAGGCGATGGAGAAGCGCGGCTACCGCTATTCCTACGATATGCTGGGCGAGGCGGCGCGCACCATGCGCGATGCCGAGCGCTATGACCGCGCCTACCACGCCGCCATCGGCGCCATCGGCAAGGCGGCAGCCGGGCGCGGGCCCTTCGCCGGGCCGGGCATCTCGGTGAAGCTGTCGGCGCTGCATCCTCGTTATGAATTCGCGCAAGCCGACCGGGTGATGCGCGAGCTGGTGCCGCGGGTGGTGAAGCTGGCGCAGGCGGCGAAGTCGGCCGACATCAGCTTCACCATCGATGCGGAGGAGGCGGAGCGGCTCGATATCTCGCTGGATGTGATCGAGGCGGTCAGCGGCGATATCAGTCTGAAAGGCTGGAAGGGGTTGGGCCTGGCAATCCAGGCCTATCAGAAACGCTGCCTGCCGCTGATCGACTGGCTGAAGGCGATGGCCCAGCGGCACCAGCGGCGGCTGATGGTGCGGCTGGTGAAGGGCGCCTATTGGGACAGCGAGATCAAATGGAGCCAGGAGCGCGGGCTGCATGGCTATCCCGTGTTCACGCGCAAGACTTCGACCGATGTGTCGTATCTGGCCTGCGCCCGCAAGCTGCTGGCGGATGGCGAGGCGATCTTCCCGATGTTCGCCACCCACAATGCCCACACGCTCTCGGCGATCGTGGAGATGGCGGGCAATGTCAGGGATTTCGAGTTCCAGCGGCTCCATGGCATGGGCGACGCGCTCTATGACGAGGTAGTCGGCGCCGACAAGCTGAACATTCCCGCGCGCATCTATGCGCCCGTGGGCAGCCATGAGGATCTGCTGGCCTATCTGGTGCGGCGGCTGCTGGAGAACGGCGCCAACACCTCCTTCGTCAACCGCATCGTCGACGAGTCGGCGCCGATCGACGCGCTGATCGCCGATCCGGTGGCGCGGCTGCGCAAGCATATGATCAAGCCCCATCCGCGCATTCCCCTGCCGGCCAAGCTGTTCGGCGAGGCGCGGCGAAATTCCCGCGGTATCGACCTGACCGATCTCAATGAGCTTGGGCCGCTGCGCCAGGAGATGGAGCGCGCGGCGGCGGAGAGCTGGAGTGCGGCGCCGCTGCTGGGCGGCGTGGCGCGGAGCGGCGCCAGCCGGCCGGTCACCGATCCTGCGGACCGGCGCCGCACCGTCGGCCAGGTGACGGAAGCCAACAAGGACGACGTGAAGTCGGCCATGCAGCGGGCGCTGCGCATGGCGCCGGCCTGGGACGGCACGCCGGCGACCGAGCGTGCCGCTTGCCTGGACCGCGCCGCCGGCCTGATGGAGCGGGACCGGGGCCTGCTGATGGCGCTCTGCGTGCGCGAGGCGGGCAAGACGATTCCCGACGCGCTGGCGGAGCTGCGCGAGGCCGTGGATTTCTGCCGCTACTATGCCGAGCGGGCGCGGGCGGATTTCGCGGCACCGCTGCCGCTGCCAGGTCCGACCGGCGAGCGCAACCAGATCGCGCTGGAAGGCCGCGGCGTGTTCGCCTGCATCTCGCCCTGGAATTTTCCGCTGGCGATCTTCACGGGGCAGGTAAGCGCGGCGCTGGCCGCGGGCAATGCGGTGATCGCCAAGCCGGCGGAGCAGACGCCGCTGATCGCCGCCGCGGCGGTGAAGCTGCTGCACCAGGCGGGCGTGCCGGCCGATGCGCTGCATCTGCTGCCGGGCGACGGACCCAATGTGGGCGCGCCGCTGGTGGCTCATCCCGATATCGCCGGCGTTGCCTTCACCGGCTCCACCGACACGGCGCGCGGCCATCAACAAGGTGCTCGCCGCCCGGACCGGACCGATCGTGCCGCTGATCGCGGAGACCGGCGGGCAGAACGCGATGATCGTGGATTCCTCCGCGCTGCCGGAACAGGTGGTGCGGGACGTGCTGATCTCCAGCTTCCAGAGCGCGGGCCAGCGCTGCTCGGCGCTGCGGGTGCTGTTCCTGCAGGACGATGTGGCGCCGAAGATCGAGGAGATGCTGGCGGGCGCCATGGCGGAGCTGCGCATCGGCGATCCCGGCCTGCTCTCCACCGATGTGGGGCCGGTGATCGACGAGGAGGCGAAGGCGACGCTGGAAGCCCACGGCGCGCGCATGGCGAAAGAGGGCGAGCTGATCCACGAGCTGAAGCTGCCGGCCGACTGTGCCCATGGCAGCTATGTGGCGCCGCGCGCCTATCGGATCGACAAGCTCTCGCGGCTGGAGAAGGAGGTGTTCGGCCCGATCCTCCATGTCATCCGCTATGACGGCGAGCGGCTGGACGCAGGTGCTCGACGCGGTGAACGCCACCGGCTACGGCCTGACGCTGGGCATCCACAGCCGCATCGACTCCCGCGTGCGCTACATCCATGAGCGGCTGCGGGTCGGCAACGCCTATGTCAACCGCAACATGATCGGCGCCGTGGTGGGCGTGCAGCCCTTCGGCGGCGAAGGCCTCTCCGGCACCGGGCCGAAGGCCGGCGGCCCGCGCTATCTCCACCGCTTCGCCACGGAGCGCACGCTCACCATCGACACCACGGCGGCCGGCGGCAACGCGTCGCTGTTGTCCCTGGAGGAGGGGGCGGGGTAGGCGCCGCTCGATTGCAAGGGGGAAAGAACGGTGAAGAGCGAAACAGTTCCCGCACGGGGCGGGCTGGCGATCTCAGTGCGCGAGGGGCAGCGGCTGCGGCTCATCACGCCGAAGGGCGCGCAGGCGGCGGATTTCTTCGCCTATGCCGCCGACAATGTGCGGGAGTGGCTGTCGCCCATGCATACCTGGGTGACCACGCGCTCCATCAAGCCGCGGGTGGGCGACACGTTCCTGTCGCGCTTCCGGCGGCCGATGCTGGATCTGGTGGAGGACGGCGCCGGCGGCATGCATGACATGATGATCGCCGCCTGCGATCAGGCGCGCTACGAGCAGTTCGGCTTCGTCGGACCCCATGCGAGCTGCTCGGAGAATCTGCGCAGCGCCATGGCGCGGCACGGCCATTCGATCGACGTGATCCCGCAGCCGGTGAACTTCTTCACCAACACGGTGGTCGAGGCCGACGGCAAGCTGCTGTCGCCGCCCAACAGCGTGCCGCCGGGCGGCTATGTGGAACTCAGGGCGAGGATGGATCTGATCTGCGTGGTGTCGTCCTGCCCGTTCGACCTGCCGATCCCCGGCTGGACCATCAACGCGCCCGGCGGGCCGACGGAGCTGGTGGTGGAGGTGGGGTAGTGCGGGCAGTGCCGCCTGAAACGTGCCGCGTTGAGTTAACGCTACACCGTCACCGACAACTCGACCGAGCCCACGCCGGACAGATCGAACCGGAACTTTCCCGCCTCCTTCGGGAAAACGCGTCGGGATCAGGCTGCCGGTCATCACGATGTCGCCGGCCTTGAGGCCGCTGCCGGAGGCGGCGAGGTGGTTGGCCAGCCAGGTCAGGGGAATGAAGGGATGGCCGAGCACGTCGCGGCCGAAGCCGCGGTCGGCTTCCTCGCCGTTGAGCTTCATGACGCCGCAGGCGCTCTCGAGATCGCCCCAGGACTTGGTGAAATCGCCGAGCACGATGCCGGCGTTCCAGGCGTTGTCGGCGATCAGCGACAGCGCTTCCAACACCTTGTAGTCGGCATTGCGGTCGTCGACCACTTCGACGCCGGCGCAAACGCCGTCGACGGCCAGCGAGACCTCGTCGAGCGTGAACGGCGTCGCGCGCGGCGGCAGGTCGCGGCCGATGCGGACGCCGACTTCGAACTCCAGGCCCATGCGCCCGTAATTGCCGGTGTGCAGCACCACGCCGCTCTGCATCACGCGGCTGGCGAGCACCACGCCCGCCAGCGGCCGGTCGATGTTGCACATCTTCTGCATGCGCGCGGAGGTGAGGCCGATCTTGTAGCCCGCGGATGCACCGGCCTTGGGGATCATCAGGTCGACATAGCGGCGTTGGACGGCGTAAGCGGCGTCCAGGTTCGTGACGCCGGTTTCCGGCGGCAGGAGATGGTACTGCACGCCATCTGCATGTTCGCGCATGAGCTGTCGGGCGATTTCGTCAAATGATGTCGTCATGCTGACCCCAGAACGTCTGCAACATCCGCATCTAGCCTGCTAAATCGGATGCCTGCAAACAGTAGGGGCGGGTTTCAAACCCGCCCTGTCGAGGCAGCATCGCTTCTGGAAATTGTTTCCGCACAGCAAGGGCGGGTTTGAAACCCGCCCCTACAAGATCCGTGCCGTTATGTCCTACAGCCGCCCCTCGATACTCGCGATGAACATCTGCTTCATCTCCGGCACGCCGGCGGGGACGGGGTTGCCGCCGGTGGAGGGGTCGTTGAAGGCTTCCTGCGACAGCGAGTCCAGCTTGTCGGTGCCGACGCCGATGTCTTTCAGCGTGTGCGGGATGCCGATCTCTTTGCGCAGCGCCAGCACCCAGTCGAGCACCGCCTGATAGCCGGGGTTCTTCAGGCCGAGATAGGCGGCGAGCCGCGTCATCTTCTCCTCGATCGCCTGGCGGTTGAACTGCATGACATAGGGCATGACCACGGCATTGGTCAGGCCGTGATGGGTGTCATAGACCGCGCCCACGGGATGGGAGAGCGAGTGGATCGCGCCGAGTCCCTTCTGGAACGCGGTGGCGCCCATGGTGGCGGCGGCCATCATGTGGGAGCGCGCCTCCAGGTTCTTGCCGTCCTTCACGGCGATCGGCAGCCATTCCTTGATCAGCCGCATGCCTTCGAGCGCCACGCCGTCGGCCATCGGGTGATAGCCCGGCGCGCAATAGGCCTCGAAGCAATGGGCCAGCGCGTCCATGCCCGTCGCGGCGGTGATCTTCGGCGGCAGGCCGATGGTGAGCGCGGGATCGTCGATGACGATGGAGGGCTGCACCTTCGGATGGAAGATCAGCTTTTTCTGGTGCGTGTCTTCCTTGGTGATGACGGAGACGCGGCCGACTTCGGAGCCGGTGCCGGAGGTGGTGGGCACGGCGATGATCGGCGCGACCCCTGCGGGATCGACCCGCAGCCAGTTGTCGCCCACATCCTCGAAATCCCAGATCGGCCGCTTCTGTCCGGCCATCAGGGCGATGGCCTTGCCGGCGTCGAGCGCGCTGCCGCCGCCGAAGGCGACGACGCCGTCATGCTTGCCCGAGCGCAACACTTTCAGCCCGTCTTCGACATTCTTGCCGTTGGGATTGCTCTTGATGTCGGAGAAGACGGCGACGCCGAGGCCGGCCTTCTCGCAGGCGGCGACCGCGTCCTTGATCATCGTCAGCGCGGCGAGGCCTGGATCGGTGACGATCAGCGGCCGCTTCATGCCGAGCTCCTTGCAGGCGTCGGGCAGCTCGGCGATGCGGCCAGCGCCGAATTTCACCTTGGTGGGATAGTTCCAGTTTCCGCGGATGGCAGGGGCGGTCATGACGGGTCCTCGATGTGCTTTTGCTTGGAGCTTGGTGATGGAAGAGGCGCCAATCTAGCGCCGGCGCGTGGCTTTGACAGGATGAAATCCGATCATTGTTTCCTGTTTGTTCTTGACATTTCGGCAGAAATACGCATAATACAGTATATCGCGTATCCTGCAGTGGGAGGCCATCATGGCAGGCAAAGACGTCAGCGACACGGTTTCGCGAGTGCGCAGCTTGTTGAGCGAGGAGGATCGGCGAAAGCGCCGTATAGCCGGCATGATGGACCGGCTGCAGGCCCATGGCTGGTCGATCCCTAAGCCGGCGCGGCCGGCGCAGGGGCCGCACTGTCGGTGATGCGGCTCAGGCTATCGAAGCGCGTCTCGGTGCCGCCGACGCCCTCCGCGACGAGGCGGAACGTCAGGTGGTGGCCGCGACGGCGGAGAGTGGCCGCGGCCCGGCGGATGATCTGGATTCTCTGCAATTCAAGAGAGACGACTCGATTTCGGAATGGCGCTGGGCGGTGCCCGCCATGGCCGAGTATGTCGGCCTCGGGGGCGAGAGCAAGGACCTCGCGCTGCATGCGGATCTCGGACATCGTGCCGATCCTCGCGGGCATCCACGCCTATCGGCATCTGGATCCCCGATCGCAGGAGAAAGTCCTTGGCCTGATCAACAAAATGGCGACGAGCGAATATCGTCCCGACCTCTGGCCTTTGGCAGGCCGCTTGCAGGAACATGTCGCGGCAGCAAAGGCCAGCCCGTACCAGTCGCTATGGTCGATGTCCGATAAAGAGACTAGCGATCACATCCGGCGCCAAGAAGATTTCCTCAACATTCTCGACTATGCCGGCGACGCGCAGGACATCGGCGAACTGGGCCTTGTCGGCGCCGGCGCGGCGAATATTGCCAGAAGCGTGACCATTCCCGGCGCGGCTGCCAACGGCGTTCTCTTGGCCGCGAAGTATGCGACGAAGGCCAACAAGGCCCATCTGGAATTGATTCTGGAAGAGCGTCGGAACGGCGGCAATCCGTTCGATCGTCTGCCGGCCGTGAATCGGTCAGCTTTTCGCTCATACGGCATGCCAGCGGAACGAGCAACAGCGGGCGCACTGCCATGGACAAGCCCCATTTCAACGGTTGTATTGATGGCGCGCCGATAAACCTATAGTCGAATGATGCAGGAAGCGGGTGGGTGAACAACATGGTCGCGGCAGCGCGAATTCTCTCGAAGGCTTTACTGGCCGGCTACTTCCTCCTTCTCCCGCTGGCCGGCGCCGCGCAGGACAACTATCCACCGCCGGTCGCGCCGGAATTGGCCAAACTGGCGCAGCTCGAAAAGATGCTGCGAGATGAGCGAACCCGGCTGTTTCTCTGGCGCCGCCGGCGCAGACCGAAGAGCAGCGGGGCTGGTGCCTGCAGTTCCTCGCGGACTTCGAAGCAGGCGCCGCCGTCGGCATCGTCGAACCGGTGGCCCGGTCCGATCGCTACGACGACCCCGCCTTCCGCCCGTGGCAGACAGGTGTCCCACCTTGGCCATGAATTCGCAGCTCGGTCCCGCTCCGCTGCTCTTGTACAAGGACTTTCCGCAACTGCCGTACCACATGTCCGATGGCAGGCTGCTGGACGGATATGAATATGGCACCAGAAACTTCAAGCTGTATGTCACGGACATAGACAACAACGCGAAGAATGGCGACGAAGTCGTGTTCTATTCAGAGCGAGCCTACAGCTATTGGGAAGCGATCCTGAAAGCTCCCGGGCTCGAAGTTGGCGTTGCCGCCGGTCGATGCGAATTGGAATGACATTCTGCCGCCCGAGAAAGTGCCGGCAATGTCGAAATATTGGGGCAGCAACTACAAAATGGTTCGCGGACCCGCCTGCCTCGCAGCCGATGTCCTCAGCCCGGAGGATCCCTATGACTATCAGGCAAATCAGCCGCAATCGAGCTTGAACGGCATCCTGACCTACCGGGATAAGACCTATCTGTTTAGCTGGCAGCCGGAGCAGCAGGAACTCTGGGAGTTCAGGTTGTTTGAAGTCAGTGATCTTACCACCGGCGCGTCGAAGGCGATGCATCTGAACTGCACATTCAGATAGAGTTGATCGGCGCAACGATGCGCCTGGCGCGCAGAGGCGAACTCAACGTCTCCGGAGTTGCGAAATGATCAGCCGGGTCGGGAAAGCTACGGCTAAGTCTTGTCTTGAGCGCGCAAAATCGCGGCTCGCCGCGCAATGCGTCGAGGTCCTGGTCAAGCGGTAGCCAGGCGGCAAGCCGGCGCTGGATCGCTGGCTGGACATCGAAGGCCTGCTCAAGGCGGTCGAGCGCGCCCGGAATATCGCCCAGCATCGCATAGGTGCGCGCCACGTTGTAGAGCACGAGATAGTCGCCGGGCGTCATGATCTGCGCTCGCGATGCCCACACCGCCGCGCGCTCCGGCTCGTCCAGACGGGCGAGGATGGCGCTGCCGAAGGCCCAGGCATCGGCATTTTCCGGATGGGCTTTCACTTCCGCGGCGAGGCGCTCGAGGCAGCGGCGCTCGGCGGCGCGGGCTTCTTCGATGCGGCCCAGCGCGCGGTATTCCTCGGCGAGCATGCCGACGGAGCGGAAATCGTTCGGCCGCAGTTCCACCGCGCGGGCGAACCGGGCGGCGGCCAGCTCCCGCTGTCCCTGGATGCGCCGGCAGCGGCCGTCGAAGAAATAGGCTTCGAACAAGTTGGCATCGAGAGTGATGGCGTGATCGAACAGGGCCGCGGCGTCGGCGAAGTATCCGGTGACGTAGAGAGCGAGGCCCTTGGCCGCATGGGCCTCGGCGGAGTTCGGCGCCAGTTCCAGCGCCAGCTCGCTGTTGCGAAGCGGCGCCTCGGTCGCGCCGGGATCGCGCATCGACAGATGGGATTTGCAGATGGCCATGCCGGCGCGGGCACGGGCATAGCCGGAATCGATCTCACAGGCCTTGGCATAGAGATCGCGGGCGATGCGCAGGCTGCGGGAATTCATGCCGCGCAGATAGAACGAGCGGCCGAGGAGGTAGTGCTCATAGGCCGCCGGGTTCTTGGTGGAGCGGCTGGCGATGGTCTCGATTTCCACCGGCAGCAGCTTCACGCGCAACGTGTCGACGATGCTCTTGGAGATCTTCGTCCTGCAGGGCGAAGATGTCGTCGACGCTCCGGTCATAGCGGTTAGCCCAGAGGTGATCGCCGGTGGCGCCGTCGACGAGGCGCGCATTGATGCGCACGCAGCGCCCTTCCTTCCGCACCGCGCCTTCGAGCACATAGTCCACGTTGAGATCATGGGCCAGCTTGCGCATGTCGGGCTGCCGCCCCTTGAAGGCCTGCATGCTGTGGCGCGCGGCGACGAACAGCGACGACACCTGCGAGAGATCGGTGACGATGTCCTCGGTCAGTCCGTCGGCGAAGTATTCCTGCTCGGGATCGCCGGCGATATTGACGAAGGGCAATACCGCAATGGCCGGACGGTCGCCGGCGGCATCCGCATGGTGCTCCAGGGTCAGCCGCTCGGTCAGAGCCTGAAAGCGCGGGTGGCTGCGCAAGGGATCGAAGTCGGCGTCATGGGCCAGCCATTCCGCCAGCCAGCGGCGGAAATCCGGCGACGCGGCGAAGGCGCTTTCCAGATGGGTGACGGCGGCGTCGGCATTGCCAAGCATGACCTGGGCGCAGGCGACATTGTATTGCACGAGGTGATCGTCGGGCCCGATCATGATGGCGCGGGTGGCCCAATCCTCCGCCTGTTGCGTCTGACCCATCTCCGCCAGGGCGATGGCGCCGAAGGCCAGCGCGCCGGCATTGTCGGGATGCAGCTTGACGGCGGCTTCCACGCGCTCGAAGCAGCGGCGCGACGCGGCCATGGCTTGTTCCTGATCGCCGATGATCTTGTACGCTGTCGCCAGAAAGCCGAGGGAGCGATAGTCGTTGGGTCGCAACTCCGCGGCGCGCTGGAACAAGGCCACCGCCTGCTCGCGCTGGTTCTGAACCTGGCAGACTTCGCCCCAGAAGAAGCAGGCTTCGAACAGGTTGGGATTGAGTTCAAGAGCCTGCTGGAACGCAAGCGCGGCATCCTTGAGGCGTCCGGCGCCGTTCAGCGCCAGGCCGCGGGCCGCATGGGCCTCCGCCAGATTGGGCTCCAGCTCCAGCGCGTGCTCGCTTTCCCGCAATGCCGTGGCCCAGGACATGCGGGGATCGCTCATGGTGAGATAGCCGTCGCAGATGGCGATGCCCGCATGGGCGCGGGCATAGCCGGGATCAATCTCAACCGCCTTGGCATACATGTCGCGGGCGATGCGCAGGCAGCGCTTGTCGAGGCCGCGCAGATAGAAGGAGCGGCCGCGCAGGAAATATTCGTAGGCGGCGCTGCTGCTGGTGGAGCGGCTGGCGATACTCTCCATCTCCGACGGCAATAGCTGTACCTTCAGCACGTCGGCGATGGTCTTGGAAATCTCGTCCTGCAGCGCGAAGATATCGCTGAGGCTGCGGTCATAGCGCATGCCCCAGACATGGCCGCTGGTGCCGCTGTCGATGAGCTGGGCAGTGATGCGCAGGCGGTCTCCGGCCTGCCGCACGCTGCCGCTGATCACATAGCGGACATTCAACTCGCGGGCGATGCGCGCGATATCAAGCGGCTGGCCCTTCAGGGCGAAGACGCTGTGGCGAGCGGCGGTGAACAGGCCGGACACCTGAGACAGGTCGATGATGATGGCTTCCGTCAGGCCGTCGGCAAATTGCTCGGGCTCGGGATCATCGCTCGCGGCCTGGAAGGGCAGGACGGCGATCGACGGCTTGACGGATTGCTCCGTGGGCGCCGCTGCGACGGGCGTCTCGGGAACGGGCGTCTCGGGAACGGGCGGCGAAAGCGATGCGCCCGCGCGCTGCAGGCGGATCGCATCGTAGAGGCGCAACGTATCCAACTCCGGCTTGACGCCGAGTTCCTGTTGCAGCCGGTCGCGGAAGCTTTCGAACAGCTTCAGCGCCTGGGCGCGTTCAGCCCGGTCGGCATGGAGCTGCATCAGCGCCCGGCAGGCACCTTCCTGCAGGGGGTCGAGCGACAGCAGGCGCCTGGCCCTTGCGGCAACATTGTCGCGCAGCCCGGCGACCTGGGCCTGGGCGAGAGATTGCGAGAGCGCGTCGATGGCGAGCTGGCGCAACCGCTGCCGTTCCACCAGCAGCCAGTCTTCGAAGGCGGCGGCGCGGACGCTGAGCCCATCCAACAGATCGCCCTGAAACAGATCGACCGCCTGATCCAGCCCGTCCGATGTCGTGGCGAGCTGCGCGAACCTGACGGCGTCGACCTCGATGTCATCAGGCTGGAAGGCGACGGTCTGGCGGTCGCCGGCGACGGCGTCCGGCTGGATGGCGGCCAGGGCGCGCCGGAGCCGGAGCAGGCATTGCTTCAGGCTGTCGCGCGCCTGCCGCTCGCCATGGTCGCTCCAGAGCAGCGCCGCCAGCTTGTCGCGGCCGTGGGCCACGCCGGGCGACAAGGCAAGATAGGCGAGCAGGGCGCGATCTTTCTGGCCGACGATCTCCAGAAGCTCGCCGCGCGGGCCATGCGCGGAAAAGCCTCCCAGCAGCTTGAGCCGGAAAGCGGGCCGGGTGTTGGCGTCGGGTAACATGTCCATGGGGATTTCCAAGATCTCAGAGTGTGATTTGTCGATCATTCTTCGCCAAGGGCCAAGAAGATGTCACGGACGGGAGATCGAATCCCTACGCTAGGCGGCAGAGTGATTGCACCGCGCCGAGGTGCGGAATGTGAGCAAGGTCACAAAGATGGTAAATTTCTACGAGCGAACCGATACGGAACTCGATACAACAAGGCCTTAGGCGTAACAGCCTCAGAATGCGATGCCGTTTGCTTCGCTATTTGTATGACGGTATGCGCTCGGTGTGACGGTAATCCTAGACCTGCGTGCGCAGGTGGAACGATTTCGGCCGGGTCAGATATTCATAGCCGACACGTGACAGAGTGCAGCCGCGGCCGGAATCCTTGACGCCGGTCCAGCCGAGCGCCGGGTCCAGATAGTCGCAGCGGTTCATGAACCAGGTTCCGGTGTCGATGCGGTTGCCGATGTCGAGTGCCGCTTTCTCATCCGAGGTCCAGATGGCGGCGGTCAGTCCGAAGTCGCTGTCGTTCATGTGGCGGATCGCTTCATCGTCGTTCCGTACTTTCATGATCCCGGCGACGGGACCGAAGCATTCCTCCTGCATCACCGAGTTGCTGTTGCTATCGACCTTGAACACCTGGGGCGCGACATAGGCGGTGCCCTTCTTGTCGGCCTTGAAATGCTTGGGATCGATGAGCGGCTTGGCGCCCTGGCGCGACGCCTTGGCCACCTGCTTGCGGATTTCGTCGGCGGCGCGGGCACGCACCACGGGGCCGAGATTGACGCCGCTCTCCAGCGGATTGCCCAGATTGTACTTCTTGGTCAGCTCGACGAAGCCCTCGAGAAACGGCTTGTAGAGATCCTGATGCACATAGACGCGCTGGATGCCGCAGCAGGACTGGCCGGAATTGAACATCGCGCCATCGACCAGATTCTCAACCGCATGGGCCAGGTTGGCATCGGCGCGCACATAGGCGGGGTCGCAGCCGCCGAGTTCCAGCCCCAGGCCGATGAAGCGGTCGGACGCCGCCTGCACGATGGCGTGGCCGGCGGACACGCTGCCGGTGAAGTTCACATAATCGATCCCATCGGTGCTGATCAGCCTGAGCGTGTCGTCATGGGACATATGCAGATGCTGGAACAGGCCTTTGGGCAGCCCGGCCTGCTTGAAGGCGGCTGCGAATTGTTCGGCGCAGAGCGGCGTCTGCGCGGAATGCTTGAGGATGACCGCATTGCCGGCCATCAGCGCCGGCACCACGCCGTTGACCGAGGTGAGATAGGGGAAGTTCCAGGGGGCAACGATAAAGACTACGCCGAGGGGCTCGCGGCGGATGAAGCGGGTGAAGCCGGGTTTGGGCTCGACGGGAACGTCGCCGAGGGCGCTGGGCGCGATCTCGATCATGTATCGCGCGCGCTCCTCGAAGCCGCGCATCTCGCCCGGCGATTGCCCAATGGGACGGCCGATCTGACGGGTCAGCTCTTCGGCGATCTCCTGTTTGTTGGCGACGAAGTAGTCCACTGCCTTGGCGATGATCCGGCCGCGCTCAGCGACAGGCACATGCTTCCACGCCGCCTGCGCCTTGCGCGCCGTGGCCAGCGCGTCGCCGATCTGCTTCTTGCTCGCGAGCTTGCGCGTAACGAGCACACTGCCGTCGATCGGGGTGATGGTTTTCTGCTCAGCCATGGCGGCGGATCCTCCCTGACGAATTTCTTGGCCGCGCTATGGCGGCGAACCGGCGCGACTGTAGGAGGGCGCATACGGCGAGGCAATGCCGCGCCGCCGACAAGGTTGAACGATGCGTCCTGTTGCTAACCCGCTATCTCACAACCCTCAGGACGCTGAGTTGCGACTGTCGAATTATCTGATGGCGCACTCCGACCGGGAAGAGCGCGTTGTCGTTGGCGGCGGCAACGCCGTCGAAAGCCTTCAGACGAATTGCGCAACGGGCCAACACTTCATCGAGCTGCGCCTGCGCATCGGCGAGCTCTTGGCCAAATCGGGGAAACTCATCCATGGCGAACCTCCGGGGTCGAACTGCATGCCGGAACTACAATTCCGGAGTTGGAGATTGTCAAGAACAAATAGGGAACAAGAGCGGTGACGGGGCTATGGCCGCGCTGTCAGGCCGCCATCGACGATGAGTTCCGTGCCGGTGATGTAGCTGGCCTTGTCGGAGAGCAGGAACAGCACGGCATTGGTCATGTCCTGCGTCGTGCCGACCCGGCCAAGCGGCACCGCACCCGCAACCGCATTCTTCTGCGCCGGATTTTCCCGCCAGCGGTTCTGCATTGGCGACTCGACCGGTCCGGGCAGGATGCAGTTCGAGCGGATTTTGTCGGCGGCGAACTGGATCGCCAGGGATTTCGACAGCGCCAGCATGCCGGCCTTCGACGCCTGATAGGCATCCTGAGGCTTGTCATCGCCCCGCAGGCATTGGATCGAGGAGATATGCACCATAGCGCCGCCGCCGGTCTTCTGCATGAACGGCACGGCGTGGCGCGCGGTGATGACCATGGACTTCAAATCGATGGCGAGAATCTTGTCCCAGAGGTCGAGATCGATCTCCACCAGCGACTTGTCGCGGCCGAACCAGAGAACGCCCGCGGCATTGACCAGGTAGTCGAGCCTGCCTGTCTCCTGGAATGCCTGGGCGATCGCCTTGAAGACGAAGGTGTCCTCGGTCACGTCGCCGATCAGATAGCGCGCGCGTCCATCGGGCAGATCGGCCGGCGGCTCCGGCTTCAGATCGATCATCGTCACATGGGCGCCCGCGGCCAGGAGGTCGCGGGCGATATTGAGCCCCATGCCCCCGCCGGCGCCGGTGACGATCGCCGTTTTGTTGGTGAAGGCCATCAGCCGCGCTCGAACATGCGGATGCGTTCGTAGTCGGTGACGCGGCGGTCGAATTCCTGTTGCTCCCATTCGCCGGCATGGAGGTAGTGGTCGATGACATCATCGCCAAAGGCGCCGCGCAGGATCTTGGATTTGTCCAGCAGCGCCAGCGCATCGCGCAGGGACTTCGGCACCTCGCGGATGTTCTTGCCCTCATAGGCATTGCCCTTGAAGGCCGGCTCGAGCTTCAGCTTGTTCTCGATGCCGTGCAGGCCGCAGGCCAGCGCCGCGGCGAAGGCGAGATAGGGGTTCACGTCGGCGCCGGGCACACGGCATTCCGAACGCATGCCGCCGCCTTCGCCCAAGATGCGGAAGCCGGCGGTGCGGTTGTCGAACGACCAGACGGCCTTGGTGGGCGCAAAGGTGCCGGCGGAGAATTGCTTATAGGAATTCACGAAGGGCGCGAAGAAATAGGCGGATTCGCGCAAGCCCGCGAGCTGGCCCGCAAGATAGTGGCAGAACAGCTCCGACATATGGTTCGGCGCCGCCTTGTCATAAAACAGCGGCTTCTTCGACTTCACACCCCATAGCGACGAATGGAGGTGAAAGCTGTTGCCCGCCAGGCTGTGGTCGATCTTGGCCATGAAGGACACGGCCTTGCCCTGCAGATGCGCGATCTCCTTGGCGCCGTTCTTGTAGATGGCGATGCGGTCGGCCATCTCCACCGCGTCGGCATATTTCAGGTTGATCTCCTCCTGGCCCGGCCCCCATTCGCCCTTGGAGCACTCCACCGGCACGCCGGCGGCATCCATGTGGTTGCGGATGGCGCGGATCAGCGGCTCTTCCTTGGTGGTCTGCAGGATGACGTAGTCTTCGATATACCAGCCGGCATGCTTCATGTTCTTGTAGTCCTTGGCGCGCAGCGCCTCATAGGACTCGTCGAACACGAACAGCTCCAGCTCCGCGGCCATCATCACGTCGAAGCCCAGCTTCTTGGCCCGCGCCACCTGGCGCTTCAGGATCTGCCGCGGCGAGTGGGGCACCTCTTCGCCGTGATGGTCGACCACGTCGCAGATCACCATGGCGGTGCCCGGCAGCCAAGGCACGCGGCGCAGTGTCGCCAGGTCCGGCTTCAGCGTGAAGTCGCCATAGCCCCGCTCCCAGGAAGAGGCCTTGTAGCCGGGCACCGGCTCGATCTCCATGTCGATGGCCAGCAGATAGTCGCAGGTGTGGGCCTCGTTGATGCCGCTCTCCAGGAAGAAATGCCCGGTGTAGCGCTTGCCCATCAGCCGGCCCTGCATGTCGACCATGCAAACGAGCACGGTGTCGATCTCGCCGGATTTGATGAGTTTCTTGAGGCTTTCGGCGGTCAGAGTGGCTGACATGATTACTGTCCTGTCTTATCTGAGTTTCTTCAGCAGGCGCGACGCGCCGGCTGCAAAGTAGAGAATAGTGGAATACCCGAAAAAGAGCGCGGCCGCCCGCAGGCGACCGCGTCCTTTCCGTACCGGGTCCGAAGTTAGGCGTGACCCATCGATTTCTGCCGCTCCTTCACGGCAAACTCTTCTTCCGGCGAATAGACCAGCTTATGCCGGCCGATCAGCGCGAAGTAGATGATGCCGATGACGTACCAGGCTGCCGCGGCATACACACCGTAGCGATACACCGGATCCTGGATCTGCATGATCAAGGTGACGATGGCGATGACCATGGTGATCACGCCGCCGGGAATGCCCAGCGGGCTGCGGTAGGGCCGCGGAATGTTCGGCAGCTTGATGCGCAATACGATGAAGGAAAGTCCCTGCATCGCATAGGAGATCATGGCGCCGAACACGGCCATGTTCAGCAACGTTCCGCCGATCACCGCGCCTGCATCTTCGCCGCGGATCAAATAGACGGCGACGAGGAGCAGGAACCCGACGGCACCGCCCACGAGCAACGCCACATGCGGCACCTTGTGCGTGCCATGGGTGAGCGACAGCGCCCGCGGGAAGTAGCCGGCTCGCGACAGCGAGTAGATCTGCCGGCCATAGGCATAGATGATCGTGTGCAGACTGGCGATCAAGCCGATCACCGCCAGCAGAGCCAGCACCTTGGCCGCCGCACCGCCATAGATGGCGCGGAAACCATCCAGCAGCGGTTCACCGGAGCCACCGAGATAGAAGGCGCCGGAGTTCGTGCCGTTGGTGACGCCGATGCCGGAGTTCAAGAAGGTGATGAGCGTCGCGGAAATGCAGAGCGTGAGAATGCCCAGTAGTAAGCCGCGCGGCATGTCCTTCTTGGGGTCGTGGCTTTCCTCGGCAGCAAGCGGAAGCTGCTCGATGGCGAGGAACAGCCAGACAGCGAACGGCATCGCAAAGAGGACCCCGGTGAAGCCAAACGGGAACCACGGGCCGCCGCCTTCCGGCAATTCAATCCTCTCACCAGTCACGGGATCGGCGCCGATATTGAGGGCCCAGCGGCTGAGATCGAAATGCGGCACGGCGCTGACCCAGAAGATGGCGAGGACGAGCAATGCCAACAGGGTCACGATGACAGAGACGCGGAACGAGAGCTCAACGCCCAGCAGGTTCAAGGCCACGAACACGCCGTAGGCCAGGAGCCACCAGACAGGTTGGAATCCTGGTCCTGTTTCGAATATGCCGCCGAGATACGCCCCGACAAAGAACGTGATGACTCCGGGTGTGACGACATACTCGATGTTCTCGGCCAGGCCGGTGATGAAGCCGCCCCACGGACCGAGGGCACTGCGCGCGAAAGAGTAGGCAGCACCGGTGTGTGGTAGCGCCGGTGACATTTCGGCCAGGCAATAGCACATGCACACATACATCAAACCGATGAGAATGGCGGCGACGAGGAAGCCGCCGAAGCCGCCGGGTGCGAGGCCGAAATTCCAGCCGGAGAAATGGCCGGAGATCACGGCGCCGACGCCGAGGGCCCACAGGGACCCGACGCCGGCATAGCGCCGCAGCGTGCGCTTTTCGAAATATTCCTTGCCGACGGTTTCGTAACTGACGCCTTCGTATGAGACAGGAGTTTTCTGATCACTCATGGCTTCTAGCCCCCCTATTTTTGTGACCTGAGTCTTTCCAGTGCGGCCAATGATAGTGGGGCCAAGGGGTCTGGCAAAGGGTCCGTTCCCGGCCGGATCGGCCGCCGCCGGTTCGTTCGCGTCTGCGAAACAGGACCAGATGGCGATTTCTTATGTTTCTCCGATGGCTATCGCCAGTTTTTGCAACGTTCCACTGCACTGCGGAAGCGATCGCGCGCCTGTGCCGACAACGGCGGCGCCCCCGATTCCCGGCGCCTTTCTGCTGGCGCGGCGGGTAGCGAGTCGATTTCGCAGAGCCCGGCGCCGATCATCGCGAGCTGGGCGGTGCCGAGAGCGGTGAGGTCCGCGCTGCCGGGCACGGCGACAGGACGCCCAGCGCGCGGGCCAGGATTTGACAAAAATAGCTGTTGTTGCTGAGACCGCCATCGATGGAGATCGCGCCGTCCAGCGGCGTCGCCTTGTTCAAGTTGTCGATCACTTCGGCGGCGAGCAACGCAATGCCCTCGAGCATGGCCTGCATCATGTCGGACTTCGTGCTGTCGAGCCCGAGCCCGAGCCACATGCCCGCGGCGTTGCGGTCCCAATAGGGCGCGGCAAGTCCGGACAATGCGGGGACGAAGACGATGCCGCGTTCGATCGCCGGCGGTGCGGTAAACTTGTCGATGTCGGCGTAACTCTGGAACAGGCCGAGGCCGCGCGCCCAGTTGATCGCGGAGGCGGCATCGTAGACGCCGCCCTCGATGGCATAGGCGATGGGCGCATTGCCGATTTTCCAGGCGACGGTGCGCGACATGCCGCCGGCGCGGTCGGCGTCGATGTTGCGATCCGCGACGGCCAGCGCAAAAGCGCCGGTGCCGAAGGTGATCTTCGCCTGGCCGGCGCGGCGGCAGCCATGGCCGAACAAAGCGGCCTGCTGATCGCAGATGTTGGCGGTGATGGCGAGCTTGCCGGCGGCGCCGAACGATCCCACCGTGGAGCGTATCTCCGGCAGCGCCTCCAGCGGCACGCCGAACAGGCGGCACAGCTCCGGGTCCCATTGGCCGGTATCGAGATTCATCAGGCTGGTGCGCGAGGCGGTAGTCACATCGGTTGCGTAGACACCGGCGAGCCGGTCGAGAAAGAAGCTATCGCTGGTGCCGAGCCGCAGCCTGCCGCGATCCAGCAGCGCCTTCGCCCGCGGCACGTGATCGATGATCCAGCGCAGCTTGCTGGCGGAAAAATAGGGGTCGAGCGTCAAGCCGGCGCGGGTAATCGTCAACGCCTCTGCGCCGTCGGCCTTCAGCTTCTCCGTGACATCGAGGGTGCGTGCATCCTGCCAGACGATGGCGTTGTAGACGGGCTCGCCGCTGTCGGCATCCCAGGCGACGACAGTCTCGCCCTGATTGTCGAGCCCGAGCGCCACCGCATCTCCAGCCTGCGCCGCGAGCTGCTGCACATGTCCGAGCAGTTCGTTGGCATCGTGTTCGACCCAGCCGGGCTGTGGCAGGATCTGCCGGTGCTGCAGGCTACCGAGCGGCCTCAGCGTGCCGTCGGTATCGAGGCGGACAGCCTTGCTGCCGGTGGTGCCCTGATCGATGGCGATGACGGCAGGCATGGGGCGCACTCAGTCTTCGATCAGCTCGACGGCGATATCAGTGACGCCGGATCGCGGAATGTGCGCCGTGGGAATCGTCAGCCGCCGTTCCGGCAGGAACTTGCCGCTGCGCGACCAAATCTCCCGGCCATCGACGGTCAGGCGCAGCTTGCCGCGCGCGGCCCGGGCGACCCGGGCGCGAATCATCGGCATAGGCACGGGGCTTCCGGCGCTGGGCACGATGATCTGTGGGTAGACGTATTTCACGAGCTCCGAGATCCGCACGGCAACGCCGGAACCCGGTAGCGGTAGCTTGCCGGCCAGAGCGGCGGCGATGTTCGCCGCGGCAATGCGGCCTTCGGCCCAGCACATGCCCGACGTCTCCACCGGACGCAGCAGATTGCCGGCGGCGAAGACCTGCGGATCGCTGGTGCGGAAGAACTGATCGATCGCCGGGCCGTGGCTGTGGGGATTGAGAAGGATGTGACTGCCCTTCAACAACGCGGTTTCCGGCTGGAACTTGCCGGAGAAGATGACGGCATCGCAGGCGATGATCTCCCGCCTACCGTCACGCTCGATCTCAACACCCTCGACGCGCTCGATCCCACGGATGCCCGCGAGCCTCGTGCGCGTGAGCACGGGCACGCCGAGCAGATGTCGGGCGATCCAGTCGCCGGGCTTGCGCGCCACGATGCGATCGCCTTCCTCGATCATGGCGGCGATCTTGATCCCGCCATGGCGCGCCGTCAGTAGCGCGGAGAAGGAGACGAGCTCGCTGCCGATCACAACCGCGCGGGCAAACGGCCGGAGATGCTTGAGATAGATCATCTGCTGCAAGGCGCCTGTGGTGGTGATGCCGGCAGGCCGCGCGCCGGTGACCAGGCGCGCACTGCGCGGCGTCTCCCGGATGCCCGTCGCCAGCAGGACGCAGCGCCCCTCCAGGGAATGCGCGCCCTTATCGGGGTGCACGATGTCGACACGGCCGCCGGGCTCGATCGACGTCACGGTTGTCTGCGTGCGGATATCGGCGCCCGCCGCCGACTCGACGAGGCGCCGCGCATAGGCCGGGCCGCTCATGGGCAGACTGAGATACTGACCGATGCCGAAGCCGCCATGGCCGCAATGGCGGGGAATGCCGCCGGCCTCGATCTCGCGCTCGAGCACGACCACGTCGCGCACGCCTGCGGCCAGCAGCCGCCGGGCCGCCGACAGGCCCGCCGGCCCGCCGCCGACGATGATGACGTCATGCATCGTCATGCGGCATCTGCGCTGGCGGGAATGCCCGGCAACTTGCCCTGCGCCAGCTCGAACACCCGCGCACTGCAGTAGAAGCCCTGGCAGCGGCCCATCATGCAGCGCGTGCGGCGCCTTAGGCCGCCGAGATCGCCGGCGGGCAAGGCCCCCTGCAGCGCGGCGTCGATCTCGCCGCGCGTGACCAGTTCGCAATGACAGACGATTTCACCCGAGCCCGACTGCTGATAGGGCCGCGGCAGATGCTCGGCGAGAATGGGCATGCGTATTGCCACCTGAGCGGCAGGCTCGCGCAATGCACCGAAATGCATGCTGTAGAGTCCGGCGACATGCTGGGCGATGCCAAGGGCGCCCGTGAGTCCGGTGGAACGGATGCCGCTGGCGGTGATCCAGTTGCGGTCCGGCAGCGCCTCGACCTGATAGTCCTTGAACTGTGTCGCCGGGCGCAGGCCCGCATAAACGGCAGTAACAGTCTGATCGGCCAAAAGCGGTACGCGGCGGCGGCCTTGCTCGATCAGGTGCCGCAGCATTTCCTGAGTGACGCTCGCGTCGGCGCGGTCATCCTGATCCTCCGCCGTCGGCCCGACGATCAGGTTGCCGAAGATCGTGCGGCACATCATCACGCCCTTGGTGCGCTCGGTCGGCACCGGCAGGATCGAGGAGGTGATGAGCCGCGAGGCCGGCTTGTCGAACACGACGAACTGTCCCTTGCGCGGTTTGACGGCGAAGGGTGAGGGGCGGGCGATGGCCTCGACGAGATCGCCATAGTTGCCGGAGGCGTTGATGACGAGGCGCGCCTGCACAGGCCCGTTGTTCGTGCGCAATGTCCAGGCTCCGTTGGCAAGATCGCCACCCTGCACTTCGGTGGCGCGGCGCACCTCGCCGCCCTGGGCGATACCCTGCAGCACATAGGCCAGCGACGGCGACCAGGGATCCATGATGTGCTCGCCGGGAATGACGACGGCGGCGCGCGCCTCCGGCCCCAGGTTCGGCTCCCGGCGGCGCAGCTCCGCGCCATCGATCAGATCGGCATCGGTAACGCCATTGATCCGCGCCTGCTTGGCGATGGCGGGGAGCTTCGCCTGCTCGGCTTCATTCCAGGCCACCAGAAGACCGCCGGTGTGCAACAGCGGGAGGTTCAATGACTCGCGAATCGCCAGGTATTCCTCATAGCCGGCGCGGATGCAGGCCAGCTCCAAGCTGCCGGATGGCGCGTCATAGCCGGTATGGAACATGGCGCTGTTGCCCTTGCTGGCGCCGGAAAGGATATCGCCGCCCTTCTCGATCAGGAGGGTGCGCGCGCCGCTGAGGCAGAAGCGGCGGAAGAGGGCGCAGCCGACCACGCCGGCGCCGATGATCGCGACATCATACTGTGGGAGGGTCATTCTCGTGCCGCCGCGGCCTATGAATCGGGAAGATCGGTTTGAGCCAGGAGTTTGACTCGAGTGAGCCAGGTTCCCTGATGTTCTCGCTGGCGGGCTTATTGCCCATCCTGCTCTGATTGATCTGCGTTTGTAAAGGCTTGGACCGGCCGGCCATTGACAAGACCTGGCCGGCCTGTCGTTCGTTGTTGTATTGCGGCAATCGAGAAGAGGGCATGCACAGTGGGAAAGATCGCCGAGGTACGAGTCATATGATGCGCTGGGTCTGGCCGATCTGGTCCGGCGCAAGGAGGTGAAGCCGGAGGAATTGCTGGACGAGGCGCTGGCGCGCACCGAACGGCTCAATCCGAAACTCAATGCGGTCGTGCATGCCGTGCCTGACAAGGCGCGGGCGCTGATCCGCGACGGGTTGCCCGATGGGCCGTTCACCGGTGTGCCGTTCCTGCTCAAGGACCTGGGCTGCGAGGCGATCGGCTATCCGACCCATATGGGCTCGCGGCTCTATGCGAACTATCAATGGACGTTCAACTCCGAGATCTATCTGCGGCTCAAGAATGCCGGGCTTGTGTCGTTCGCGCGCACGACATCGCCGGAACTCGGCGTCAGCCCGGTCACCGAAGCGGTTGTCTATGGCGGCCCGACGCGCAATCCCTGGAATTTGAATCACACATCCGGCGGCTCCAGCGGCGGCAGCGGCGCGGCAGTGCGCGGCCGGTATCGTGCCGCTGGCCCACGGCAGCGACGGCGGCGGCTCCGTGCGCATTCCCGCGTCCAGCTGCGGCCTGTTCGGCTTGAAGCCGACGCGGGCGCGGCTGCCCGACGGTCCCGCTTCCGGCGAGGGCTGGGGCGGCATGGCGATCGACGGCCTGCTGTCGCGCAGCGTGCGGGATACCGCGGCGGCGCTGGATGCCTGCCATGGCGCCGACCTCGGCGCGCCCTGGGCGCCGCCGGTGGTGCGGCCCTATATAGAGGAGATCAAGACGCCGCCGCGGCGGTTGCGCGTCGCCGTCTGCCGCACGCGCTATGACGGCGAGGCGATCCATGCCGACTGCGCCGAGGCGGTGGACAGCACCGCGAAGCTCTGCGCCGAGCTGGGGCATGAGATCGTCGAGGACAAGCCGAGCTTCGATTTCGAGAAGGTGGTGCGGGCCTGGACCAACGTGGTGCTCTGCGGCACGGCGCTCTCGGTGCAGACGCGCGCCCAGGCGCTTGGCCGCAAGGCCGGCAGGGACGATCTGGAGCCGGCGATCCTCAATGCCGGAGAGATCGCGCCGTCGGTCAGCGGCACGGCCTATCTGGCGGCGATCAATCTGGTTCATGCGACGGGCCGGCTGTT
Organism: uncultured Alphaproteobacteria bacterium; assembly: GCA_963816235.1. Classification (GTDB taxonomy): domain Bacteria; phylum Pseudomonadota; class Alphaproteobacteria; order Dongiales; family Dongiaceae; genus DATKFM01. The sequence continues at coordinate 58,896 of CAWFKD010000017.1, forward strand.
CGAGCGCTTCATGCAGAAGTACGACCTGCTGTTGAACGCGACGCTGGCCGAGCCGCCGGCGGCTGTCGGGCGCTTTGCCATGAGCAACCCGGATTTCCTCGACTACCGGTTAGGCCCGACGGGCACGATCCGCTATTCGCCGTTCACGTCGCTGTTCAACATCAGCGGCCAGCCGGCGATGTCGATGCCGCTTGCATTGGTCGAAAGCGGGCCTGCCGATCGGCGTGCATTTCGCGGCGAAGTTCGGCGATGAGGCGACGCTGCTGAAGCTGGCGGCGCAGTTGGAGACAGGCGAGGCCGTGGTTCAACAAGCGGCCAATGTTGCAGGCCTGAACGACGAGAAGAATCTGTCATCGCAGTCGCGACCTGGCGGTCGCCCTTTCAGCGACGCACACTGCATTAGGGCGACCGCCGGTCGCCCCTACAAATTCGCCGCCTCACCGCCGCGGCTTCAGCGTCATCGGACTTCCGGCGATCAGGTATTCGCTGCAGAAGCCCCCGAACGCCGTCGCCATCCGCCGCGGGCGCACGTCGCGGCGGCGGGCGATGCCGAGGCGCGTCGGGCGGATCTTCTCGGTCACCGGGCGATAGACCAGGCGCATGCCGTCCAGCGCCTGCTCGCTCAGTGGCCGGGAATGCATGACCGCATAGCCGTGGCCGTTGGCCACCAGGCCGCGCACCATCTCGAAGGATGGCGTCTCATGGGCGACACGGGGCCTCAGGCCCAGGCCGTAGAAGATCGACAGGAAATAGTCGCGGCTCTGCGGATAGCCGAGCAGCACCAGCGGTTCGTCCGCCAGATCCTTCAATGAGACGGTCGGCTCGCCGCGCCAGCCGATGGCGCGCCGGCAGCACGACATGGAACGGCACCTCGGCCAGCGGCTCGAAGGCGATGTCGGGTCCGAGATTGAGATCGTAGGTGAGCGCGAGATCGAAGCGGCCGCCGCGCAGGCCGTCGAGCAGCGCCGCCGTGTGATCCTCATGCAGCCGCACACGGATGTCGGGGAAGCGCGCGGCGAAGGCGCCGAGCAGCGCCGGCATCAGCATCGGCGCGAAGGTGATGAAGCAGCCGACCTCCAGGTCGCCGGCCAGCTTGTCTGCCAGGCCGCCGACGCTCTGGCTGAGATCGCCGGCATGGGCCAGCAGGCTGCGCGCCTCCACCAGCAGCCGCTGCCCGGCCGGTGTCAGCGCCAGGCCGCGGGCATGGTGGCGGACGAAGAGCTGCAGGTCGAAGGCATCTTCCAGATGGGCGATGGCCTCGGAGATCGAGGGCTGCGACACCCGGATCGCCTTGGCCGCCCGGTGACGCTGCCTTCCTCGGCGGCGGCGGCGAAATAGCGAAGCTGCTTCAGGGTGTATTGCATCGGTTTTTCCGATCATCTTCCTCGCCGAATTATATTTTTCCTTTTCTCGGTCCTGCGTCAATATGGCTAGTCGAGAATTGTTCCAAAGCGGGGACAGCGAGAATGATCAGGACGGGCGAACAGTACCGGAAGTCGCTGCGCGACGGCCGGCAGGTCTGGATCAACGGCGAGAAGGTGAAGGACGTCACGGTCCATCCCGCCTTCAAGCCGATCGTCGATGTGCGGGCGCGCATCTACGACATGGCCCACGAGGCCAAGACCAAGGAACGTCATGTCCTATGTCGACAAGGACAGCAACGAGCCCTGCTGCATCGGCTACAAGCTGCCCCATACCCAGGAGGACTGGCAGGAGAAGCGCCGCGCGGTCGATGCCGTGATGGACGATATCGGCGGCGTGGTCATCCGCGTCGGCGACGAGACCATCGGCGAGATGTGGTCGCTCTATGACGGCCGCGACGTGCTGGACGAGGTCGATCCGCAATTCTCCCAGAACATCGAGAACCACATCTATCCGCGCCCTGCGATCCGACACCTTCCATGTCTCGGCCAATACCGATCCCAAGGGCGACCGCTCGAAGCGGCCGCAGGAGCAGGATCCGGACATGCTGCTGCATCTGGTCAAGGAGACCGACAAGGGCATCATCGTCCGCGGCGCCAAGTACGAGACCGCCGCGGCCTACGCCAACCAGGCCTTCGTCAAGCCGACGATCGCCAACTGGGGCGACGACAAGCTGTCGGATTACGCGCTGGGCTTCATCTGCGACATGAGCGCGCCGGGCGTGAAGCATATCTGCCGCACCGGCTTCGCCGGCCGCGCGCCGGCCCACGACTATCCGCTCTCCAACCGCTTCGACGAAGTCGATACGCTGGTGGTGTTCGACGACGTGCTGGTGCCCTGGGAGAACGTGCTGTTCTACCGTCACACCCGCGCGGCCAGTTTCATCCGCGGCACGCTGCATCGCTACAGCGCCTTCGCCTTCGTGCAGCGCATCCAGAAGATCGCCGACATGCTGATCGGCGCCGCGCTGTTCAACGCCCGGCAGACCGGCCTCGACCAGCAGCAGGCGGTGCGCGAGAAGCTGGCGGAGCTCGCCGTGCTATCGCGAGACGATCAACGCCCACCTCACGGCCTCGATCGCGCTGGCGCAGAAGAGCCCGGCCGGCCTGCTGATGCCGAACCAGTCGCTGCTCTATACCGGCCGCGTCCAGGCCTGCACGCAGCTGCCGGCGATGGTGCATCTGGCGCCGCGAGCTCTGCGGCGGCCAGATCTGCGTCACGCCCGATGTCGCCGCGTTCGAACATCCGGAGACCAAGGCGCTGGCTGGAGAAGTATTACAGCGTCAACGAGAACTGGGTGGCCGAGGACCGCCGCAAACTGCTGGCCTTCGCGCGCGATCTCATGAATTCCGACTACGCCGGCCACCGCGTGACCTTCGAGCTGTTCGCCCAGTCGCCGCCCTTTGCCCATCTGAACGCGGTCTACATGAATTTCGACTGGAAGGAGCCGCTGAATTTCGTCAAGAAGTCGGCCGGCCTGTCGGATCGCGTCATGCAGACGGCCAAGCGCGCGTAGCAGAAGGGCGGACGGGAAAACAATGGCTCATATCAGGCTGCGCAAGTTCAACACCAAGATCACTTATCCCGAGCAGAAGCTGGACAACGACCTCTGCATGGCCGTGCGCGCCGGCAATCACATCTTCCTGCGCGGGCAGGTGGGGCAGGATCTCAAGGGCAACATGGTGGGCGTCGGCGATCCGCGCAGGCAGACGGAGCAGGCGATGCGCAATGTGAAGCAGCTGCTGGAGGAAGCCGGCAGCCGGCTTGAGCATATCTGCAAGGTCACGATCTACATCACCGACCGGGCCTATCGCGAGGCGGTGTATCAAGAGGTCGGCAAGTGGCTGAAGGGCGTCTATCCCTGCTCCACCGGCCTGATCGTGCAGGGTCTTGCGCGGCCGGAATGGGTGATGGAAATTGACGTGGAGGCCGTCATCCCCGCGGGCGAGGAAGGGCGGCGCAAGGTGACCGGGCCGGAATGGTCAGAGAATATGCCCCAGGGAAAGCGCCGTGGCCGCCGCTGAGAAAACCTCGACACGCCTGAGCCAGGAGCAGATCGAGCAGTTCTGGCGCGACGGCTATGCGACTATCGAAAACGCCGTTACGCCCGATCAGCTTGCCGCCCTGCGCCGGGAGCTTGCGGGCTGGGTCGATGCCAGCCGGGCGCAGACCAAGCCCTTCGGCGCGCCGACCATCGACGGCCGCCCCCGCTTCGACATGGGCGCCGAGCATACCGCCGAGCGGCCGGCGCTGCGCCGGGTGAACAACCCGTCGGACGTCTCGCCCGCCTACCGCGATGTGATGGAGCATTCCGCCATCGTCGACATGGTGAGCGATCTCATCGGCCCGAACGTGAAGTTCCATCACTGCAAGATCAATGTGAAGCTTCCGGGCAGCAACACCGAGGTCGGCTATCACCAGGATTTCCCGTATACGCCCCACACGAACGACGACATCGTCACTGCATTGCTCATGCTAGACGACATGACGTTGGAGAACGGGTGCCTGACAGTGGTGCCGGGCTCCCACCGCGGGCCGCTTTACAGTTTGTTCGAGAAGGATGTCTTCGTCGGCTCCATCGATGCCAAGACCACGGCGAGGCTGAAGGCCCAAGAGCTACCGGTCACCGGCAAGGCGGGCAGCGTCTGCCTGATGCACACGCGGCTGGTGCATGGCTCCGATGCCAACCGGTCGAAGGCCAATCGCGGCCTCTATATATGCGTCTACAGCGCCGCCGATGCATTTCCCCTGGCGGCCAATCCGCTCCCCAATCCCAACGAGGGCAGGGTCGTCCGCGGCCAGAAATCCCGTCAGGCGCGGCTGATGGATGCAGTAGTCGAACTGCCGGCCCAGGCGAAGGTGGCGTCGTTCTTCGCCACCCAGGGTCAAAAATCCGCCGGCGGCTGATCGCGAGCCCGCGTCCCGGCGATGACATCAGGGACAAACGGCGCTAAACAATCCCAATCGGCACGCGCGCATTTGGCAGGGGGAGTGGCGCCATGACATTTTCGGTAATCGGCCGTTGCGGCCGCACGGGCATGTTCGGCGTCGCCATCACCACCTCCAGCATTGCCGTCGCCAGCCGCTGCCCCTGGGCGCGGGCCGGCGCGGGCGCGGTGTCGACTCAGAACATCACCGATCCCCGGCTCGGGCCGCAGGGTCTGGACCTGATGGCCAAGGGCGCGGGTGCCGAGGAAGCGCTGCGCAAAATAATGGCCCAGGCGCCCCATCCGGAATACCGGCAGGTGACGATGATCGACGGCAAGGGCGCCACGGCTTCCCATGCCGGCGCGAAGATCCTGGGCGTCAACGCGATCGCGCCCGTCCAGGACTGCATCGCCGCCGGCAACCTGCTGAGCAACCAGGACGTGCCCACGGCAATGGCGCGCACCTTCTCCAAGCATCCGGAGATGCATCTGGCCGAGAGGCTGCTGCTGTCGCTGGAAGCCGGTGTGGCGGCCGGCGGCGAGATGGGCTCGGTGCGCTCGGCCGGCCTGCTGGTGGTGCATGACCAGCCCTGGCCGCTGGTGGATCTGCGCGTCGACTGGGACGAGCAGAGTCCGGTCAGCTCCCTCCGCCGCATCTGGGACCGGTATCAGCCGCAGATGGCGGATTATGTGACGCGGGCGCTCAACCCCGCAGCGGCGCCGGCCTACGGCGTGCCGGGAGATCCGTAGACCGCCCCAATCTGCGTTAGTCTGGCTGCTCCGTGACATGTTTTGGGTTGCGGGAGCAAAGTTACCGGTCATGTGTTTGTACGGTTAGCGCCGTTTCTGAGCGCGGGCTCCGTCCGCGTCGAGCCAGGTAGCTCGAACTTTCATGGAATACGCTGCAGGACCCATGCAGGAAACGATTGAAGCCTCGAGCTTGGATGCCGATTTCGGCGCCCCTGATCCCGGCGAAATCGCTGCTCCAGCCCGGCACGACCTGCTGGCGCATCGAGCGGGCGGGGCGGTTTGCCCAGATCGTCGATGCGGCGGATTACTTTGCCGTGCTCAAGGCGGCGATGCTGCAGGCGCGCCATTCGATCTATCTCATCGGCTGGGATTTCGACACCCGCACGCAGCTGGAGCCGGCCGGGGCCACGCAGCCCGGGCCGAACCGGCTCGGCAGGCTGATCAATTGGATCGTCAGGCGGCGGCCCGGCCTGCAGGTCTATATCCTGCCTTGGCGCCTCGGCTTGGTGCGCACCCTGGTGCGCGGCACGACGGCGTTCTTCATCCTGAAATGGATCTTCCACCGCCGGGTGCATTTTCAGCCGGACGGGCACCATCCGACGGGCGCCTCCCATCATCAGAAGATCGTCGTGATCGATGATGCGATCGCCTTCTGCGGCGGGATTGATATCACCGGCGCGCGTTGGGACAGGCGCGCGCATCAGCCTGATGATCGCCATCGCCGATTGCCTGGAGGTCAGCCCTACGGCGCCTGGCATGATGCCACGACCGCGGTCGATGGCGCGGCCGCCCGGGCTCTGGGCGAGTTCGCCCGCGACCGCTGGTTCCGGACGACCGGCAAGCGGCTGCCCGTGCCGCCGCCGGGAGCAAACCCCTGGCCGGAGAGCCTGCCGGCCACCCTGACCGACGTCGACGTCGCCATCGCGCGTACGGCACCCGCCTATGGTGGGGAAGTCGAGGTCCGCGAGATCGAGGCGCTCTATCTCGCGGGCATCGGCGCGGCGCGGCGCACGGTCTATCTCGAAAGCCAGTACCTGGCCTCGCGCCGGATCGCCGAGGCCATCGCCGCCCGACTGCAGGAGCCTGAGGGGCCCGAGATCGTGGTGGTGAATCCGGAGTCCGCCGATGGCTGGCTGGAGGAGGCGGCCATGGGCTCCGCCCGCCTGCGGCTGCTCGACGTGATCCGCGCTTCGGACCGCTACGATCGTTTCCGTATCTACGTGCCGGTCACCGAAGCGGGCGAGCCGATTTATGTTCACGCCAAGATCATGGTGGTGGATGATCAATTGCTGCGCATCGGCTCCAGCAATCTGAACAACCGCTCCATGAATTTCGACACCGAGTGCGATCTGGCGATCGAGGCCCATCCGGAGGCCCCGGATCGGGAGCGGCTGGAACAGGCGATCCGCGGCATCCGCGACGATCTCCTGGCCGAGCATCTTGGGGTGACGGCGGAACAGTTTGCGGCGGCCCACAAAAGATCGGGATCGCTTATCGACGCAATCGAATCGCTGGCGAGCCCGGGCCGGAGTCTCGGTGCCATTGAAAACGCCGGAGCATGCGGCAGTTCTCGAACTCCTTGCGGATGCCGATTTCACCTTGCCGGAGAAGCCGCGCCGCTATTGGGCGCTGCCAACACGCAAGCGGCGGTATCAGTCTTAGGGTCTCGCTTCCGCAGCACGATGGCCAAGAGCGAAATCAAATCCGTGACCGACTATATTGCCGCGCAACCCGCGGCGGAGCGCGCCGCACTCAAGTGCCTGCGCAGTACGATTGCGGCGAAGCGCGCGAAGGTGGAAGAATCGGCCTCTCGGAAGACAACGAAGCGTTAGCGAAGACTCTGTCGACCTCGCCCCACGAAGTGGAGAGAGGCATGCAACATCCGCGTTCAGCGGATGTTGCAGGTGAGGGGCGGCGCCGCTGGGTCCGCGCCATCATCTGTGGACCACCGGTGTATTCCGTCGGCGAGTGATCCTCACTTTCGTCACCCGTGCGAGCTTTGTAAGCTTGGTGCGCTGACCCTCACCCGCGCAACATTCGCTGGATGCGAATGTTGCGCACCCTCTCCCTCGTTCGAGGGCGAGGGGACAGTAGTCATTGAAACTAAGTCAGGCGCTTTGCCACCTCGTCGGCGATCGCCAGCGAACTCGTCAGTCCCGGCGACTCGATGCCGAACAGATTGACCAACCCACGGATGCCATGTGTCTCCGGCCCCTGAATGACGAAGTCCTCCGCCGGGCCGCCGGGCGCCTGCAGCTTCGGGCGGATGCCTGTGTAGCCCGGTTCCAGCGCGCCGTCGGCGAGGTCGGGGTAGTAGCTGCGGATGGCGGCGTAGAAGCTGGCGGACCGGCTGGCATCGACGTCGTAGTCGATGCGGTCGATCCATTCCACGTCGGGACCGAATTTGGCGCGGCCATTCAGGTCGAGCGTCACATGCACGCCAAGGCTCGCGGCATCCGGCATCGGGTAGACGAGATGGGTGAAGGGCGTCCGGCCCGTGAGGACAAAGTAGTGGCCCTTGGCAAGGTAGAGCGGCGGCACGAGTTTTCCGGTCAAGACCCCGCAGATTGCTTGCAATGCCTTGCGCGCCGAGACCGCCGGCATTGATCAGCAGACGGCATTGCAGTGTCAGCGGATCGTCGCCGCCGACTTCGATCAGAAATCCGCCGTCGCGAACTTCGCCGCCAGTGACCGAGCTGTTCAGTGCGAGGGCACCGCCATGGTCTTCCAGCTCGCCTTGCAGGCTCAGCATGTAGCCATGGCTGTCGACGATGCCGCTCGATGGCGAGAACAGCGCGCCGGCGACGCGGACCGCCGGTTCCAGGGCGCTAGCCTCGGCTGCCGATAGCTCCTGCAAATCGGTGACGTCGTTGGCCTCTGCTTTCGCCTTCAGCGCCGCGAGCGCCGGCAATTGCGCCGGCGAGGAGGCGACGATCAGCTTGCCGAGCTGCTTGTGGGCGATGCCATGCTCCACGCAATAAGCATAGAGCCGCTGCCGCCCGGCGACGCAGAGGCGCGCCTTCAGGCTGCCGGTCGGGTAGTAGATGCCGGCATGGATGACCTCGCTGTTGCGCGAGCTTATCTCGCTGCCGATCAGGCCGTGGCGCTCGAGCACGATGACCTCGCGGCCCGCGAGCGCCAGCGCCCGGGCAACGGCCAGCCCGACCACGCCGGCGCCGATGACGATGCACTCGACCTGCTCGGTCATGCGGCTTCGGGCGGCGTCGGCGGCGGGTTCGGCGATTGGCTCACGCCTTGCCGCCGCAGCAGCGCTTCGCGCCGCACGATGTAGAGTGTGCTGCAGATCACCACGGCAGCGCCGGCCAGAACGACCCAGGTCGGGACATCGCCCCAGACCCAGTAGCCGAAGAGTATCGCCCAGACCATGCCGGTGTAATCCAGCGGCGCGATCAGCGAGGCCTCGGCATAGCGGAAGGCCTGGTTGAGGAAGAACTGGCCGAAGCTGCCGGCGACGCCGGAGACGATGAACAGGACCCAATGCTCCGGCGTCGGCGTCTCCCACTGCCAGGGCATGAAGGAGCCGAGCACGACGATGACCACGCAGGAATAGTAGAAGAGGATCGTGTGGCTGCGCTCGGTGCTGCTGAGCTGGCGCGAGGTGATCAGCGTCAGCGCGTAGAGGAAGGCCGAGCTCAGCGCCAGCAGCGATCCCGCGCTCACGCCGGCGCCCGAGGGCTGCAGCATGAACATCACGCCGGCGAAGCCGATCAGCACGGCGGCCCAGCGCCGCGGCCCGACCTTCTCCTTCAGCAGCGGCACGGAGAGCGCGGTGACGAACAGCGGCGCCGCATAGGCGACGGCGAAGCAATCGGCCAGGGGCAGCAGCTTCAGCGCATAGTAGAACGTGATCATGGTGCCGAGATTGAGCACCGCGCGCAGGCCGTGGCCCAAGCGGCCGGCTGGTGCGCAGGGTCTGGAAGCCGCCCGCGCGCCAGGCGATGCCGGCGGCGACAAATACGCCGATGCAGTAACGGATGAATCCGACCTGGGCGACCGCATAGGCGTGATCGTCGACGAGGATCTTCACCGCCACGTCGAGAATCGACAGGCTGGTGACCGCGCCCAGCATATAGAGCGCGCCGCGAATCGGCAGATAGCGCAAACCCGGCAGGCTTGGGCTGGTGTTCATCTCAGGTGTTTTTCCTTATGCGACCGTCTTCGAGGCTGTCTTCCGGCTGCCCTTGGCCTCGCTGACGATCCAGTCCCGGAACAGCTTGGCCGGCTGGCTCAGCGGCACATCCTGCGGCACCAGGAGATAGAAGCCGCGGCTGGAACGCAAGGTGGAGGAGATCGGCCGCACCAGGGTGCGACGAGCGATGAAATCCTCGGCAAGCCGCCCGCCGCCAAGCGCGATGCCCTGGCCGTCGAGCGCCGCCTGCACCAGGACGAGATAGTTGTCGAACTCCAGGCCGCGCTTGGTCGGCTTCCACGGCACGTCGAACTGCTGCAGCCAGGCCTGCCAGGTGACCCAGTTGCGGTCGTACTCCACGAGATGCAGCAGCAACTCGTCGAGCAGGTCGTGGGGCTTTCGCGGCGGCTTGCGGCCTTCGAGATAACCCGGCGAGCAGACCGGGAACACCTCATTGTCCATGAGATGGATCGCCTGGACATCGGGCCATTTGCCGGAGCCGTAGCGGATCGCCAGGTCGATGCCCGCCGCCGCCAGATCGCTGACCGGCGCCGAGGCCACCACCTTCAATTCCACATCCGAATGGGCGGCGCGGAACTTGGCGATATGGGCCATCAGCCAGTAGGAGGCGAAGGTGACGCTGGTGGCCACCGTGATATCGGCCCGCGGTCCGATGCGACGGAGGTCGACCACGGTGTTGGCGATATGCTCCAGGCTCATGGTCACCGCCTTATGCAGGCGGACGCCGGGCAGGGTCAGCTTCAGCGCCCGCGGCTGCCGCTGGAACAGCTGGGTGCCCAGATGCTCCTCCAAAAGCTGGATCTGCCGGCTCACGGCTGCCTGGGTGACGCTCAATTCCTGCGCCGCCCGGGTGAAATTCATCAGCCGCGCCGCCGCCTCGAAAACGACCAGGCTGTTCACCGGCGGCAGTTTGGAGCGGAGGGAAGCCATCAGGAAATGTTATGCATCCAATGAGAATTACTGCAATTCACATAGCCTATGAGAGGTGTTCCAATAGTCAAGCTCATAGATGCAAAAGCCCCGCAAAGCCCGCGGCGAGAACGGGCGGCGGCCGCAAGGAGGTTCAGACCATGACCAGCAAACCCGAACTCTTTGGCGAACGCGCCGCCGCCGGCCGCTGGGCCGCCGGCACCCATGTGGCGGGCGAGGCTTCCGCCAAAAACACGGTCGCACCGGCCCCGGCCGCAAAAGCGCCGGCCGTGCGTCCGGCGATCGCCGTCGCCGTGCCGCCGCTGGATTTCACCGCGGCCATGCGCCGCGTCGAAGCCGAGTATTACGACGCCGCCTGAGCGCGGCTTCCGATCTCGATTCCCTCTCTCCCTCGCAAGACTACAGGAGACGCAGGATGCCCGGACGCAACATGCTTTTCATTCCCGGCCCGACCAACATGCCCGACGAGGTCCGCCTCGCCATGGACATTCCGCTGGAGGACCAGCGCGCCCCGGATTTTCCGGCCTTCACCCTCGGCCTGTTCCAGGATGTGAAGAAGATCTTCAAGACGCGGAACGGCCAGGTGTTCCTGTTCCCGGCCTCCGGCACCGGCGGCTGGGAAGCGGCGATCACCAACACGCTGTCGCCGGGCGACAAGGTTCTCGCCGCGCGCTTCGGCCAGTTCTCCCATCTGTGGATCGATCTCTGCCAGCGCCATGGCCTTGATGTGGAGGTGGTGGATGTGGAGTGGGGCGAGGGCGCGCCGGTGGAGCGCTTTGCCGACCGTCTCGCCGCCGACAAGAGCCACGCCATCAAGGCGGTGCTGGTCTGCCATAACGAGACCGCGACCGGCGTCACCAGCGATGTGGCCGGTGTGCGCAAGGTGCTGGACGCCATCGGCCATCCGGCGCTGCTGTTCGTCGACGGCGTCAGCTCCATCGCCTGCATCGAGTTCCGCATGGATGAGTGGGGCGTGGATCTCGCCGTCGCCGGTTCGCAGAAGGGCTTCATGATGCCGACCGGCCTCGCGCTGGTCGCCGCCAGCCAGAAGGCGCTGGAGGCTTCGAAGACCGCGAAGAGCTACCGCTGCTTCTTCGATTTCAACGACATGATCCGCACCAACAAGGACGGCTATTTCCCCTACACGCCGGCGACCACGCTGCTGCGCGGCCTGCGCGCCTCCATCGATCTGCTGCTGGACGGAAGGCCTGGAGAATGTCTTCGCGCAGGCATCACCGCATGGCCGAGGGCGTGCGCAAGGCGGTGGCGGCCTGGGGCCTCACGGTCTGCGCCAAGCATCCGCGCTGGTACTCCGACACGGTGACGGCGATCCGCGTGCCCGAGGGCTTCGACGGCAACGAGGTCGTGCGCGTCGCCTATGACCGCTACAACCTGTCGCTGGGCGTCGGCCTGTCGAAGGTCGCGGGCAAGGTGTTCCGCATCGGCCATCTGGGCAGCCTGAACGAGCTGATGATGCTGACGGCGCTGGCCGGCGCCGAGATGGCCATGCGCGACGTCGGCATCGATGTCGCGCCGGGCAGCGGCGTCGGCGCGGCGCAGGAGCATTTCCGCCACAGCCACCGCAGCGGCGGCGCTGCCGCGGTCCGTCGCCGCCTAAGGCTTGTCGAAAATCTGAACTAGGGAGAGACGCCCATGGACATCCATGAGTATCAGGCCAAGGAACTGCTGGCGAATTTCGGGGTGCAGATCCCCCGCGGCGGCCTGGCCTACAGCCCGGAGCAGGCGGCCTATCGCACGACCGAGCTCGGCGGCGACAAATGGGTGGTGAAGGCACAGATCCATTCCGGCGGCCGCGGCAAGGCCGGCGGCATCAAGGTCTGCGGCAACGACCATGAGGTGTGGGACGCCGCCGACGAGCTTGCTCGGGCAAGCGGCTGGTGACGCACCAGACCGGCCCGCGGGGCAAGGTGGTCTATCGCCTCTATGTCGAAGGCGCCGTGCCGATCAAGCGCGAGCTGTATCTGGGCCTGGTGCTGGATCGGCAGTCGGAGCGGGTGATGATCGCGGCGTCGTCGGCAGGCGGCATGGAGATCGAGGAGATCGCCCAGACCCATCCGCAGTCGATCATCCGAGCCAGCGTCGATCCTGCCGTCGGCATGACCTCGTTCCAGGCGCGGGAGATCGCCTTCGCGCTCGGCCTGGAGTCCGGCCTCATCAGCCAGGCGGTCAGCACGATCCTCGGCTGCTACCGCGCCTTCCGCGATCTCGATGCGACGATGGTGGAGATCAATCCGCTGGTGGTGACCGAAGACGGCCGTCTGATCGCGCTGGACGCCAAGATGACCTTCGACGACAACGCGCTGTTCCGCAATCCGAAGATCGCCGAGCTGCGCGACAAGTCCCAGGAAGATGCGCGCGAGACCAAGGCGGCGGATCGCGGCCTGAGCTATGTCGGCCTCGACGGCAATATCGGCTGCATCATCAACGGCGCCGGCCTCGCCATGGCGACCATGGACATGATCAAGCATGCCGGCGGCGAGCCCGCGAACTTCCTGGATATCGGCGGCGGCGCCACGCCGGACCGTGTAGCCAAGGCCTTCCGCCTGGTGCTGTCCGACGAAAAGGTCGAGGCGATCCTCGTCAACATCTTCGCCGGCATCAATCGCTGCGACTGGGTCGCCGAGGGCGTGGTGCAGGCGGTGCAGAAAGTCGGCATCAACCTGCCGCTGGTGGTGCGCCTCGCCGGCACGAACGTGGAAGCGGGACGCCGCATCCTGAAGGAGAGCGGTCTGCCAATCATCACCGCCAATACGTTGGCCGAGGCTGCCGACCGTGTCGTGTCCGCCTGGCGTTCGTCCAAGAACGCCAAAGCCGCCTAGGGGAGACAACCATGAGCATCCTCATCGACGAGAAGACGCCCGTCATCGTCCAGGGCTTCACCGGCAATATCGGCAGCTTTCACGCCAAGGAGATGATCGCCTACGGCACCAACATCGTCGGCGGCGTGACGCCAGGCAAGGGCGGCACCACCCATCTGGACCGCCCGGTGTTCAACACCGTGAAGGAAGCGGTCGACAGGACCGGCGCCGAGGCCAGCATCGTCTTCGTGCCGCCGCCCTTCGCCGCGGACTCGATCATGGAAGCGGCCGATTCCGGCATCAAGACCTGCGTCGCCATCACCGACGGCATTCCCGCCCAGGACATGATCCGGGTGAAGCGCTTCATGAAGCGCTACAAGCGGGAAGACCGCATGCGGCTGATCGGGCCGAACTGCGCCGGCGTCATCAGCCCGGGCCGGTCGATGCTCGGCATCATGCCCGGCCATATCTACAAGCGCGGCTCGGTCGGCATCGTCGGCCGCTCGGGCACGCTCGGCTATGAAGCCGCGTCGCAGATGCTGGAGCTGGGCATCGGCGTCTCCACCAGCGTCGGCATCGGCGGCGATCCCATCAATGGCAGCTCGTTCCGCGATATCCTCGAGCTGTTCGAGGCCGATCCCGAGACGACAGCCATCATGATGATCGGCGAGATCGGCGGGCCGCAGGAGGCCGAGGCCGCCGAGTTCGTCCGCGAGCATATGACCAAGCCGGTCATCGCCTATATC